>CAUPJZ010000014.1:0-161313 GCA_963511605.1 uncultured Duganella sp.
AGCTGCGGCCGGCCCAGGTCAGGCCCACCGGCACCGGTTTGGCGCCGCTGTAGCCCAACTGCATGCCGAACTCGACGCTGCCATTGGCCGGCACCGTGGCGTTACCCAGCGGCGTGGCGACGAAGCCACGGCCCGAGGTCGCCAGGGTGGCGTTCCACGAGTTGACCAGGGTGACGTCGTTGGACCCGGTCCAGCTCAGCGACCAGCCGTTGATGGCGGCGGCGCCGGTGTTGCGCAGCACCACGCGCGGCACCTGGCCGCTGCCCCAGTCGCTGCTGGTGTCGAAGTCGACCGCGCAGCCGCCGGGCAGGGCGTCCTTGTCGGCCTCGGTGGCGGCGACCAGCACATCGGTCGCATTCGGCGCAGACACCCGGAAGCTGGCGGTGCCGTTGACGCTGTCGGCGTCGTTGGCGGCCGCCAGGGTGACGGTCTGGGCGGCGTTCCAGTTGGCCGTGGTGAAGCTCAGCGAAGCGCCGCCCGAAACGCTCAGGTCGGCGTCGCCGCTGGCGCGCGCCACGCCCACCGTCACCGGTCCGCCCGGCGCGCTGGCCAGTTGCACCTGGAAGGATTTGGTGCCGCCCTCGGGCACCGTGACCGGCGCGCCGCTGACCGACAGCACCACCGGCACCACGACGTCCTTGTCGATCTCGGTGGCCGTCACGCTGGTCGACAGGTAGCCGGTCGCGCTGAAGCCGAAGGTGGCGCTGCCGCTCAACTGGTCGGCGTCGATGGCGGCGCGCAGCGCGACGGGTTGCGCCACGTTGTAGTTGGCCGGCGTGAACGTCAGCGCGGCCGTCTCGGTACCCAGGTCGGGATCGCCCCCGGCCGCCTTGACGATGGCCACCGTCAGGTTGGCCGCCGGCGCCTTCGACAGCGAGATGGCGACGCTGGCCGTGCCGCCCTCGGGCACGGAGACGCCGGTGGAATCGGCCAGGATGGCCGGCGAGTCGGCTTGCTCCACCAGGTTGGCGTAGTCGTTCAGCGCCATGGCGATGTCGGCCTGGGCCCAGAAGCGGTGGTAGCGCCAGGTCGGGGCGGGGCCGCCGTCCAGGTGGGCTTTCAGCTTCGGCCATTGTGGATCTTGCTGGTACTTCGGCCGCATGCTCAGGAAGGTCGAGCTGGCGTCGATGGTGGCGCCCTGGGCGTTGGTGCCGGTCCAGCCCGGCGGCACATAGACGCCGGAGCCGGTGGCGGCGTTATACGTGGCGGTGAAGCGCAGGTAGTCGGTGCGCTTCTCGTCGACCGCAACGCCTTGCGGGTCCTGGTGCTTGGCCCACATGCGGTCGAGCAGTTCCTTGGCCAGCGTCTTGGCGCCCGCGTTGTTGGCCTTGGCGCCGTAGTAGATCAGGGTGCGGGCGAAGGCGGCGGCGATGCCGACGTCGCCGGTGCCGTCGACCACCGTCACCCGCAGGCCGGCGTTGGCGCCCGGCGCGGCGGCGTTCCAGTTGTCCGGCTGGCCGCTCCACGACAAGGTGCTCGGAATGGTGTAGGTGCCGTCGGCGTTGAGCGTGGTGTTGACCGAGGCCCACGCCACCCACTTGTCGAGCACCGCCTTGGCCCGCACGTCGCCGCTGGTGTAGTAGTACTCGGCCACGCGCTGCATCGACCAGGCCTGGAAGCCGAACCAGGTGTTCGAGGCCGGATCGTGGTAGACCGGTTTTTCATCGTAGAACATGCCGTGGAACGTGGCGGTGCCGGCCGGCGGCGTGCCGTAGCCGCCGCCCCAGCTGTTGGTGGCGCCGCCGGCGATGGCGCCGTCGGCCGATTGCAGCCAGCGGTAGAACTCGATCTGGCGGCCCAGGCTCTTGCCCCAGTCGCCGGCGGCCGTCGGCGACAGCGGCTTGAACTCGGCCTGGGTCGACAGCACCCACGCGGCCAGCGGATTCTGGTAGCCGAAATGGTTATGGCTGGAACCGATGCGCCATGCCCAGCCGGCGCTGCTGTCGGTCGCGCCGCCCCAGGCGTAGTACCAGCTCATCAGGTAATGCTGGTTGTCGCGCATGCCCTGGGCGTCGGCCGCGCCGCTGCCGCCGGGGCAGGCCTGCGTGCCGATGCAATTGCCGATCTTCTTGAAGTACTTGTCGAACATGGCGTAGCGCAGGTAGTCGCCCATCTTCGCGGCCTTCTTGACCAGGCCGGCCACGTCGGCGCTCTTGCCCTGGGCCTTGGCCCACTCCGAGGCCCAGTAGATCGCCTGCACGGCGCGGGCGTCGGCGTCCGGCGCGTTGGTGTAGCGCCATTGCCTGGCGTAGCTGGAGTCGCCGATGAACAGGCTCAGGAAGCCCTGCGCGCCGCCGGTGCGGCCCCATTTGAAGGTTTCGCACGATGGATGCGGAATGGTTTCCCACACCGATTCCTGCGAGCCGCGCTGGAAGGTGTTGATGTAGGCGGGACGGGTGGTGCCGTCGCCGCAGCGGCCATAGCCGTACCAGTTGTCGACGTCGAGCAGCCAGTGCATGCCGTAGATGTCGCGGTTGCCGTAGGTGCTGAACAGCTCGGCGCTGATCGGGTCCTGGCCGACCGGCACGCCGCTGGAGATCGGCGCCGGGTATTGGTTCGGCAACGGGAACTCGCCGGCGTAGGTGGCCGGCTTGGCGGCGTTGTAGAAGCTGTTGGTGGGCTGGTCGGCAGGTGCCGGGATGATGTATTTCTCCATATTGGCCCAGGCGGCGTTGAGCGGCGCCCAGTCGCCGGTGACGCGGCCGTACTGCGCCTCCAGCCACAGCCAGAAGCTGTAGGTTTCGGAGGTGGTCTCGTGGCCGTGGTCGGGCGCCTCGACCATCAGGGTTTCGATCGAGTGGTAGGGCACGCCCTCCGGGCTGAAGTAGCCGTTGGCCGGATTTTTGATTTTTTGGTACTGGGCCAGGAAGCGCTTGGTGTACTCGGCGTCGGCCGCGTGCGCGGAGGTCGCCAGCGGCAGGCCGACGACGGCGGCGGCCCCGGTCGTCAGCGACAGCGCCAGCAGGCCGCGCGCGAGGCCGCGCGCCCAGCGCCGCGCCTGGCGCCGGAGCTTGCGGCCGGGCGGCGCGAACGAGGGGGCGGTGGTTGGCGTGAAGGTGGTTGGAATCGATGGGGTGTGCATGTTGTCTCCCTTTATTTTCAAATTAAAGTATGAACATCCATGGCGCGCGTGAGACCACGAGCGCTTGCAGCGCGTGCACCGGCCCATGCATGCGCGCACGGCCAGGCACGTTGTCACGCCTTCGCCGATTGCGCGGCGACAGCGGGACACCGGCGGGCAAAAAAATGCCCGACGAGAGACGACAGCGCCGGTCGGGCCGGTGCTGTGAAACGCGTGTTGTTATGGAGGCGTGGGCGGAGGGCTAACGCTGTCGGAAAATAGAGCGGTCTTCAAGATGACGCGCGGAACGAGGAATTGAAATCGTTTTCATATTCGCCTCGAAAAAAAGCGATCGATGATCGCTTGATCATTTGAGCGCGTCCGGCAGCGAGCGTGCGGACGCGGATCGTGACGCGGCGGAAGGTGTGCCCCCGTACTTTTGGGCCGGTTGGAGCCGTGCAACTCAGGGTCAAGAGTAATCGCGGTGGTAGTTTAAAGTCAAGCTTGCGTAAGATATTTATTCGATGGGCGTAAATGCCACAACTTGCATCGTGGACGCGAACGGATTCGACGATGCGGCGCCACGGTCTCCCGTCCGGCGGCCTGTACAGCGAGGCGCGGCCGCGTGTAGAATGCGCGCTGAATACGTGAATGGTGTCCTCCCGCTTGTCGGCGGGAGGGTGAAACGGGAAGCCGGTGACGCGCGCGATTTGCATCGCGCGCCAGTCCGGCGCAGCCCCCGCTGCTGTAAGCCTGACGACGTCGATCGTACGCCACTGTGCACCGCACGGGAAGGCAGGGTCGGGGAAGGATGACGGCGAGCCAGAAGACCGGCCAGTCACGATGCGTTACGTAAAACCCGGGGTGTGGTTTTACTTGATATGTGTTTTTTCCCGTTGTTGCCACAGCAGTCGCGCGCCGCCGCGCGTGTGTTCGTTCGCGCCGCCGTTACGGCCGCGCGCGCCGCACGCGTGGCTGCGCGCGTGCGCCGTCGCGGCTTGACCGTCCGGAGTTTCCGGCACTCGACCACGTAGACATGCTTATGATTCCTTCCCGCCTCGCCCACTTCCCGTCCCCCCGTCCCATCGTGGCGGCCATCGCGCTGCTATGCGCCCATTGCGCCGCCGCGCAGCAGACCCAGCTCATGCAGACCGTCACCGTGACGGGGGAGGCGGCCCGGGACGGCGAGGGATTGGGACTGGCGCGTCGGAACGGCAGCGCCAGCCGCCTGGATCTGCGCGCCGGCGAGCTGCCCGCCAGCGTCGAGTCGCTCAGCGCGGCGGCGATGCAGGCGCGCGGCGACCTGCAGGTCAAGGACGCCATCACCCGCACCACCGGCCTGACGGACATCAGTTCGCCCGGCAACGGCATCGCGTACTCGGCGCGCGGATTCAGCGGCAACAACGCCGTCGCCATGCTGGAGGGCGGACAGCGGCTGCTGGTGGGCTCGGGCACGGCGACGCATCCATCGGACCCGTGGGGCTACGACTACATCGAGGTGCTGCGCGGACCCGGCTCGGTGGTCTACGGCAGCGGCACCACCGGCGCCACCATCAACGCCGTGCGCAAGGCGCCCAGCCGCGACGCCGCGTTCGAAGCGATGGCCGGTGCCGGCGGCGGCCGGGCGCTGCGCGCGGGCGTCGGCGGCAGCGGCGCGCTGGGGGAGCGGGGCGCGTTCCGCGTCGACGCCTACGCCGATCACAGCGACGGCTTCATCGACCGCGGCCAGGCGCGCCACGCCAAGCTGTTGACGGCGTTGACCTATGCGCTGACGCCGGACGTCGACCTCGACGTGCAGCTCGACCACCTGCAACAGAAACCGCAGCGCTACTTCGGCACGCCGCTGGTGAACGGCGGCCTGTCGCGCGCACTGCGCGACCAGAACTACAACGTCGCCGACGCCGATATCGATTTCGCCGACGACAAGGCCGTGGCGCGGCTGACGTGGCGAGCGACGCCGGCGCTCACCGTCAGCAACGAGCTGGCCTACATGAAGGCGCGGCGCAACTGGCGCAATGTCGAAACCTACGTCTACGATCCGTTGGCCGGCGTGGTCAATCGCAGCGACTACATCGCCATCAAGCACGACCAGGAACAGACCGGCAACCGGCTCGAGGCGCGCTGGAGCGGTGGCGCCAACCGGGTCGTCGCCGGCTGGGAGGCGGCCACCATCAACTTCACCCACACCAATAACTCGCCGTACGGCGGCGCCTCCAGCGTGGCGCCGACCGGCTTCGATCCGGGCCGCTTCGACAGCCCGGACGCGCTGCGCCCGAACTTCGCCACCGACACCACCACCAACGCGCTGTATGTCGAGGACGCGTACAGCATCACCGAGCGCCTGCTGCTGCTGGGCGGCGTGCGCCACGACCGCTACCGGGTCGCGCTGGCCAGCCTGCGTGGCGCCGCCGGCTTCACCACGACGTTGCAATCGACGGCGGCGCGCCTCGGCCTGAGCTGGAAGGTGGCGCCGGACACAGCGTTGTATGGGCAGGTCAGCACCGGCAGCGATCCGTTGACCAGCCTGCTCTCGATGAACCTGGCCAACAGCCGCTACAAGCTGACGCGCTCGCGCCAGCTCGAGGGCGGCGTCAAGCAATCGCTGGCCGGCGGCAAGGCCGAATGGACCGTGGCGCTGTACCGGATACGCAAGGACGACATCGTCACCCGCGATCCGGCCAACCCGGCGCTGTCGGTGCAGGGCGGCTCGCAATCGTCGCGCGGCGCCGAGCTGAGCGCCAGCGTCGGCCTGGCGCGCGCGTGGCGGCTCGACGCCAACGCCGCCTATACCGACGCCAGGTACGACAATCTGGTCGAAGCCGGCAACGTCTCGCGCGCGGGCAAGCGCCCGACCGACGTGGCGAAGATCTCGGCCAACCTGTGGCTGGGCTACCGCGCCGACGACTGGCGCGCCGGCGCCGGCTTGCGCCACGTCGGCAAGCGCTTCGTCGACAACGGCAACACCCAAGCCGTGCCGGCGTACACCACGCTCGACGCCACCGTCGGCTGGAGCGTCAACCGTCACCTGCTGGTGCAGCTGAACCTGCGCAACCTGGGTGACAAGCTGTACGCGAGCACCTCCTACAGCGACAGCCAGTACCTGCTGGGCGAGCGTCGGCACGCCGAGCTGACCGCGCAGTGGCGCTATTGATTTTCGCCGGCCACCAGCGCCCGGCCACGGTAGGGATTTCCCTACCGCGCCTACGTCGCCGCCCTACGCCACAATCAAGAATGCCCGATGGCGCGGCCGCGCCCGCGCGGGCATGCTGTGGCATACGAACGCCGAAACCAATGAGGAGAAAACGATGCACAACACCGCCATGCGCGCCGCACCGGGCCCGGCCCGCACCCGCCGGCGAGGATTGTTGTAACAATGGAACAGGAAAACGAAACCGGCGTGTTGTCTGGTAGCATGATCGCTCCGAATGTTGCGATTTGCCCTGGAGAGCCGTTCCCCATCATGATACGAATCCTGATCGCCGACGACCACGCGATCGTGCGCGGCGGCCTGCTGCAATTGTTCGCGCTGGCCGGCGACGTGACGGTGGTGGCGCAGGCCACCAACGGCGGGCAGGTGATCGAAAGCTTGCGCGGCGAGCCGTGCGACCTGGTGCTGCTGGACATGTCGATGCCGGGCATCAGCGGCATCGAGCTGATCGGACGCATCCGCGCCCACTCGCCGGCCCTGCCTATCCTGGTGCTGAGCATGCACAACGAGGCGCTGGTGGTGCGGCGCGCGCTCAAGGCCGGCGCCAACGGCTACATGACCAAGGATGGCGATCCGGAGACCTTGCTGCTGGCCGTGCGCAAGGTCGCCGCCGGCGGGCGCTACATCGATCCCGGCCTGGCCGAGCAGATGGTGTTCGAGGGCGAGGGCGGGCAGGCCGAGCGGCCCCACGAGCAATTGTCCAACCGCGAGCTGAGCATCTTCCGCCTGTTCGTCGGCGGCAAGAGCGTCAACCAGATCGCCGAGGAGCTGGCCATCAGCAACAAGACGGTGAGCACCCACAAGGCGCGCCTGATGCAGAAGATGGGCTTCCAGAGCAACGCCGACATGCTGCGCTACGGTATCGACCACGCGCTGGGCCAGTAGCCCGGGGCCCCGCCGCGCGCCGGAGAACACGATGAGCATGCCGCCCGACCTGCGCGACCGCACCATCCTGATCGTCGACGACACGCCGGCCAACCTGACCCTGGCCGTGGCCATGCTGCAGCAGCACGGCCTGCGCCTGGCCGTGGCCCACAGCGGCGACGAGGCGCTGCGCCGCGTCGCCTTCGCCCCGCCCGACCTGATCCTGCTCGACGTGATGTTGCCCGGCATCGACGGCTTCGAGGTGTGCCGCGCGCTCAAGGCCGGCCCCGCCGCCGGCGCGGCCGTGCCGGTGATCTTCATGACGGCGCTCACCGGCACGGCCGAGAAGGTGGCCGGCTTCGCCGCCGGCGCGGTCGACTACGTGACCAAGCCGCTGCGCGCCGAAGAGGTGCTGGCGCGCGTGACGACCCACCTGCGCCTGGCCGCGATGCAGGCGCAGCTGGTCAGGCAGAACGCCCTGCTCGAGGACGAGAACCGCGAGCGCCGCGCCGCCGAGCGCGTGCTGCAGCAGTACCGCGACAGCCTGGAGCTGCAGGTGGCCGAGCGCACCGCCGAGCTGCGCGAGCTCGGCGCCCACCGCGAAAGCGCGCGCGAAAGCGAGCGCAAGCACATCGCCCGCGAGCTGCACGACGAGCTGGGGCAGTCGCTGACGGCGCTGCGCATGCAGGCGGCGCTGCTGCGGGTGCGCTTCGGCGCCGAGATACCCGGCCTCAACGACCAGGTGCGCGCCATGACCGAGCTGGTCGACCGCACCATCGGCGTGGTGCGCAACGTCGCCACCAGCCTGCGTCCGACCGTGCTCGACATGGGCATCGCCTCGGCGCTCGAATGGCTGGTCGACGAGTTCCGCCGCCACAGCGGCCTCGATTGCAGCCTGACCCTTGCGCTGGGCGAGGCCCAGCTCAGCGAGCCGCAGGCCGTCGCCGTGTTCCGCATCGTGCAGGAGTCGCTCACCAACGTCGCCCGCCACGCCGACGCCAGCGAGACGGCCGTGACGTTGCGCCGCGACGGCGCCGTGTGCGAGCTCGAGGTCGAGGACGACGGCCGCGGCTTCGACCCGGCACGCACGCGGGCCCATTCGTTCGGCCTGCTCGGCGTGCGCGAGCGCGTGCTCAGCCTGGGCGGCCAGTTGACCATCGCCAGCCAGCCCGGCGGGCGCACCCGCATCGTCGTGCGCCTGCCGCTGGACATGGCGTGAGCGCACGGCCGGCGGCTCGCGCCGCTGGCCCTGATGGCGGCGCTGGGGCGCAACCGCCTGGAATACGCCCCCGAGGCCGGCCTCGCGTAAGCCGTCCGCGCGCGGCGCGGCGGCGGCCCCCGCCGCCCGGTCGGGTTTGCCCTACGCCGGCGCCAAACTGGTCGGCCATACCGGCTCGACGATGCGGGCCATCGGTAGAGCATCCGCAGCGCGGCCGATCTCATGGGCGGGATCATGGGCGAGATCACCCCGGCCAGCCGGGAGCTGAGCGCCGCCATCGAGCAGATCAATCAAGCCATGGTCCAGACGGACCGGTTCACGCAGCAGAGCGCGGCGCTGGTGGAGGAGGCGTCGGCCGCCGCCGCGCTGCGGGACCAGGCCGGCGGACTGGTACGTCTGTTGCGTGTGGTGCGTGTGGTGTGCCGCTTGCCCTACAAGATACCGCGCAAATCCCTACACCACTATCCGACGCGGCTGATAGTCCCGCAATGCGAACTGATGCATTGTGTGGGTATCGAGGGAGGGGTTTGAAATGAACACAGTGCCACTGTACGAACATTATGAACAATACGTCAGGGAGTACCGCTCGGTCTTGCACCTGATCGACCAGGTCGTGGCGCCGCGCGGCCTGGATACGGCCGGCGCGATTGCGGCGCGCCGCAACCTGCTGGGCGAGGACGCGGTGACGGCCTTCATCCATATCACCGAGCGTATGCAGGCGCAGGTCTCGCAGGGGCGGATCGAGGTCGACGTCGTGCTGGCGGCCCTGGTGTACGAGTGTTGCGACAAACTGACGGTGCTGGGGTCGGACAGCGCCGTCGAGCGCGAGGCCGTCGGCGGGGACGGGCGGCGCAGGGAGCGCATGATCTCACCGGCCCGGCGCCTGTTCCACGGGGCGTGCCAACGTTTGCTGGCGCGCCGCGCCTGATCGGTCCGTCCGGCCAAGGATGGGCTCGATTGCATGATCCTTGCGCGGCCCAGCGATCCTGAACAAAAAAACTATCATGCAGAATTGCTAACTGTATTAAGCTCGCGTTGCGCCATTCGACGCGTCAAAAAATACAGGAGGCAGTATGCGTAACTTGTTGATTGTTATGTGCATTTCGCTAGCCGGTTTGTTCGGTGGCGCCGCCCAAGCGTATCAGTACAACTATGTCAGCCAGGTGATTCCGGTCGAGCACGTCGCGTATCGAAGCGATATCACGTTCACCCATTACAGCGTCATCACGGTGCAGATCTTCACGCCAACGCTGCTGACGGCCGGCTCCACCTGGTCACCCGACACGGTCATCTACATGAACCGCTATTCGAACGATAATCCGACCCACCCGCAGTCGCTGCTCTATCCCAATACGGACGCCGACCCGACCCGTCCGCCGGGCTCGGTGTGGAATCCCAACTGGATCGTGAACCTGGCCATCGGCGCGGTCGACGCCAACGGCCTGCCCACCGTGTGGGACATCAGCCTGCTGCGCCAGTTGCACACCCCGGAGGGCAGGGAAGACATCAGCAGAATCGCCACCTCCAACAACGGCGACAGCGTCGTCGGCGGGACCGAGAGCTACTACCACTTCGAGGGGGCGATCACCGCCCCGGGCACCTGGACCATGGGCGTGGCGGCCGTACCCGAGCCGGAAACCTACGCGATGCTGCTGGCCGGCCTGGGCCTGGTCGGCGCCGCGGCGCGCCGTCGCCGCGCCGCTCGGGCAAGTGGAACATAACTATTCCTTCAGGTGGCCTGGGGTAAATAAATTTTTCCGATTTAACATTCTCTTAACGACGAAATTCGGCGCGCATGCCGGGCGCAACGAGGCGGCGGCCACGCAGGCGCGTACCGAGGTGATCAACTTTGTCCGTAAGGTGTCCTTTCCCGCGGTATCGAAGTAAAGTCATGCGGCGCCGGTGGCGGTTCACCACTTGCAAATGATCTGGATTCCGCCGCCGCGTGCTTGGGGTGCCTTGACCGTGCATTCGGTTGTTGCGGCGGGAATGGGTTTCGAAAAAATCGCGTCGTTCCGGCCGTGGCCGCCGTACCTGGACGTGGACAAGAAAAGGTTGCCGCAGGCTTTTGTGGACGTTCTGCAAGTCGATTGGTGATACATTGTATAAACAATGACGTTGACTAGGCCCATTGGCGGAATATACAATGTATCTACATTGGGAGGCTTCATGGAATTGTCGATTCAGAAATGGGGCAATAGCGCAGCAGTGCGTTTGCCCACCGAGTTGTTGAGCATACTCAAGGTTACTTTGGGCGATAAGCTAACTGTCAATGTGCAACCAGATGGCGTGCTGCTGAAAGCTGCGCGCCCGTCGTATTCCCTGGTTGACCTGGTGGCGCAATGTGACCTTTCTGCGGCGGAACCGGCCGATATGGCAGTGTGGTCCCAAATCAAGCCGGTGGGGCGTGAAGCGTGGTGAGCCGTAGTAAATTCGGACGCGGCGACATTGTCATGGTCAGCCTCGATCCGACCGAAGGACACGAGCAGAGAGGTGTGCGGCCCGCCTTAGTGCTGTCCACCAGCGCGTTCAACGCGCTGGGCGTGGTCTTGGTCGCGCCAATAACACAAGGCGGCGACTTCGCACGGCATGCAGGCTTCGCAGCTTCCCTAAGCGGTGCCGGCACGAAGACCCAAGGTGTAGCTTTGGTTAATCAGATTCGCATGCTGGACTTGGAAGCAAGAAAAGCAAAGCGAGTCGAGACGGCACCGGAGTCCGTGGTGGAAGACGCGCTCGCCAGGTTGCGCGCAATTACCGACTAAGGAAATTTTCGCGGACGCGAAAAAGTAAAAATCACGGACGAAAGAAGCTTGAACATCGAGGTCGCGAAAGATAGGTCGCGCTTCATGAGCCTGATGTTCGGAGAAGGCAAAAGTCGGCATACACCGGTGATGGGAGATGATCGGGATCGACGTTCCTGCCCATTATCGAAAATGGCATCTCGAAGGCGGACATGCCGCATTCGATGCGGTAGGGTGGCGGCGTAAGGCGGCCGTGGTTCCCACGTTTAGCATACGGCGCGATCCGGCCCGCGTTTAGCACACCGGACGCTAAACTGATTGTAAAACACGACTCATTGAAAAGTCACATCATTTGCTTCCATATAATTAAACAAGGGGCTTCCCCTCAATAACAATACTGGAGAGCATGGATGAAAAAGTACATCAAGCAGCTGTTGATCGCGAGCGCGATCGTGTTGTCGGCGGTGGGGCAGGCCCAAGCCCAGGCTACGCCGACCTGTTCGAGCGCGGCGTCCGATCCGGACGGCGATGGCTGGGGCTGGGAGAACAATCAATCCTGCAAGGTCGCCCCCAAGTGCGCGAGCGCCGCATCGGACCCGGATGGCGACGGCTGGGGCTGGGAGAATAACCAATCCTGCATGGTTGTCGCCAGCGCATCGAAGGGCTTCACGGTGTCCGGCAGCGTGCTCAAGGACGCCAACGGCAACGCCTTCATCGCCCGTGGCGTCAACAACCCGCATGCGTGGTTCGATACCCAGGCCTACAACGTCTTGCCGAATCTGGCGGCGCGCAAGACCAACCTGATACGCGTCGTCTGGACCATGAACGGCACCGCCTCGCGCCTGGACCAGATCTTGACGGCCATCGAGGCGCAGCAGATGGTGTCCATCGTCGAACTGCACGACGGCACCGGCAGCAACAGCACCACGGTGCTCCAGAACATGGCCAACTACTGGGTGCGCAGCGATGTCGCCGCCGTGCTCAAGAAACACGAGCGCAGCACCATGATCAACATCGCCAACGAATGGGGCGATAACGATATGACGCCGCTGCAGTGGCGCAACGCCTACATGCAGCCGATCACGACCCTGCGCAACGCCGGCTTTACCACGACCATCGTCATCGACAGTCCCGCCTGGGGCCAGGACGCCAGCGCCGGCTTGTTGTACGGCTGGGACCTGCTCAACCACGACCCGAGGCACAACCTGCTGTTCTCGGTGCACGCGTATGTCCGGTTCAATAACCCTAACGATATCTACAACATGATGAACAACTACAAGAGCAACAACTTGCCCTTGTTGATCGGCGAGTTCGGCTACAACTATAACAACGGCAACAACAACCTCGGCTCCAAGGTCGACGCGCCGCTGCTGATGCAGTATGCGCAGCAGTTCGGTGTCGGCTATGTCGCTTGGTCAACGCAAGGCAACGATGCCGCCAACGCCTGGCTCGATCTGATGACGAATTGGTCCACCACCACCAGTTGGGGCAACACGGTGTGGTACGGCCAGTACGGCATCGCCAACACCGCGAAGAAGGCGTCGATCTACTAGCGCCCGCGCAAGCCGTACGCCTACTTGTCGGACTTGAGGAACAGGTCGCTGTCCGGGGCGAAGTTGGCGTACAGCGGCAGCAGGGCGCCGCCGATGGCGCGCGCGTCCGAACCGATCGTGCCGCCCAGCACCGACGGCCGCGACACACCCTCCCAACTGTAATAACCCAGCGCCGCCTCGACCTGCGGCAGCAGCTCGTCGAGCAGGCTGCGCTCGCACGAGCCGTCGATGATCACGCTGTCGAGATCGAGCAGGCAGGCGGCGCTGTTGATCGTCAGCGCGATGGCGCGCGCGGCGTGGTCCAGCCATGCCATCGTGTGCGCACGCCACGGTTCGCGCAGCGCGCGGCCGTCGAAACAGGCCGCCTCGTCCAGACCGGCGGCGATGAACGATTGCTCCAGGCTGAACAACGAGGCGTCACTGAGTAGTTGCTCCGGCTGCGCGGTGTCGCCGCGCCGCGCCAGCCCGAGCGGGATCGAGCCGATGGCGCCGGCGTTGCCGTGCAGTCCGCCGCGCAGGTTGCTGTCGATGACCAGGCCGCCGCCGATGAAGGTGTCGACGAACACGTACAGGAAGCTCTTGATGCTGCGGCCCCGGCCGGCGACCAGTTCGGCCACGCAGGCGGCGGCGGTGTCCTTGACGAATTGCACCGGCAGCGCGGTCATCGCCTGCACCCGCTCGCGGATGTCGATCCGGTTCCATTTCTCGGCCTGCTCGGGGGCGATGCCGAGCAGCTTTTGCCAGCCGCCGAGCGCCAGCGGGGCGGCGATGCCGATGCCGCTCACGCGCTTGGCGCGCGCCGGACCGAGCCGCTCGTGGATCAGCGCCAGCTGCTTTTCGATTTCGATGAACAGCGTGTCCGGATCGGGGAACGTGTACGACAGCGACGAGCGCTCGCGCGTCTTGCCGACGAAATCGATCAGCAGCACGTCCAGGCTGCGCCGCGCGATCTTGATGCCGATCGAGAAGGCGCCGTCCGGGTCGAGCGCGATCGGCACCGACGGTTGCCCGACCTTGCCCCGGAGCGCTTCGAGCTTGAGCACCAATCCTTCCTCGAGCAGGCGGTTGATGATCAGCGAGATGGTCTGCGTGCTGAGGTTGGTTTGCCTGGCCAGATCGGCTTTCGGCATCGGGCCGTGCAGGCGTATCGTTTGCAGCACGACCCGTTCGTTGAACTGGCTCATGCCGATCTGGTTGGAGCCGCGCGGCCGCAACCTCCTGATGTCATCCTCGGTGGGAACGCCACCGGGCCCGGTCTCAATCTGAACTTTTTTATTGTTTGGCATTATTTAATTATGCCAGAGCGGCACCGATCACGCCCTTCTTAAAAATGAAGTTGGCATACGGTTGCGCCTCGCCGGTTTGCACGATGGCGTAGGCGCCGCCGACCCGCTCGTAGAAGGCGAAGCGCTCGACCGCCTCGCATTGCCCGGGCGCGGCCGAGGCCAGTTCGCCGGCCAGCGCGATGACCGAGCGCTGCACGGCGGACGCGTAGCCGTCCGGCGTGTTCTCGACCTTCATGTAGGCGACCGGCTGCTGCACCGACTGGTCCAGCGGGAACACCGACAGCACCGCCTCGCATGCCCGGCGCAGGTCGATGCCGGGCATGCGGATGACGGGTTTGCCACGGCCCAGCGACGCGGCCGTGAAATTGGCGTCCACCACCACGATCTCGTCGCCGTGCCCCATCTCGCACAACACCTTCAGCAACTCGGGCGTGAGCGCGGCATCGATTCCTTTAAGCATGGGCATCTTCCGGCAGGTGGGCGGGGTCCTTGGCGCCGGTCATCACGGCGACCGTGTCGGACATGCTGATCGTCTTCGGGTTGACCACGGCGGCGCGCCGGCCCAGCCGCTGGATGTGGATGCGGTCGGCGATTTCGAACACGTGCGGCATGTTGTGGCTGATCAGCACCACCGCCAGGCCGCGGTCGCGCACGCGCCGTATCAATTCCAGCACCATATTGCCTTCCTTGACGCCGAGCGCGGCGGTCGGCTCGTCGAGGATGACGACGTGGCGGGCGAACGCCGTGCTGCGCGCCACCGCCACGCCCTGGCGCTGGCCGCCGGACAGGGTTTCCACCGCCTGCTGCATCGAGCGGATGCCGATCTTGAGATCCTGCATGTGGCGGATCGCCTCGGACAGCATCTTTTTCTTGTCGATGACGCGGAAGCACTTGCCCATGATGCCGGGCTTGAGGATCTCGCGGCCGAGGAACAGGTTCTCGGCGATGGTCATGGCCGGCGCGACGGCCAGGTCCTGGTAGACCGTCTCGATGCCGTGGCGGCGCGCGTCGATGGGCGAGCCGAAGTGGACTGCTTTGCCATCGAGCAGCAGTTCACCGGTGTCGGGCACGATGGCGCCGGACAGCGCCTTGATCAGGCTGGACTTGCCGGCGCCGTTGTCGCCGATCACCGCGAGGATTTCACCGGCGCGCAGTTCGAAGTCGGTGCCGTCGAGGGCGGTGACGTTGCCGTAGCGCTTGGTCAAGCCGCGCGCCTGGAACACTGGGGTAGCGTTGGAGATCGTCATGATGATTAACCCTTCTTGTGGGTGAGTTGGTCGGTGGCCACAGCGAGGATCACGAGCACACCCGTGACCAGTACCTGATACACCGAGGGCACGCCCATCAGCGTCAAACCATTGCGGAACACGCCGACGATCAGCACGCCAATCAAGGTGCCGACGATCGAGCCGCGTCCGCCGAACAGGCTGGTGCCGCCGATGACGACGGCGGTGATGCTGTCGAGGTTGTCGGTGGCGCCGGCCTGCGGATCGCCGACGCCCATGCGGGCCACCGACAACATCGAGGCGATGCCGTAGAACAGGCCCGCCGCCATGTACACGCCCAGCATGACTTTGCCGGTGGCGATTCCCGTCAGCCGCGCCGACTCGGGATTGTTGCCGACCGCGTAGACGTGGCGTCCGGGCGCCGTGTCGCGCAGGAACAGCCAGGTCACGACATACAGCGCGATCATCAGCACCGTGCCGTAGGTGATCGAGGTCTGTCCCAGCTGGAAGGTATTCCCGAAGAACATCATCGAATCCGGCACGTCGGTGACGGTCTGGGCGCCCGAGTAGATTTGCGTCAGCGCGAAGGCGATGTTCATCGTACCCAGGGTGACGATGAAGGCGGGCAGTTTGATCCGCGTCACCAGCGCGCCGTTGAGCGCGCCGAAGGCCGTACAAACGGCGACGCCGCAGGCGATGGCGACATAGGGATCGATACCCATATCGACGGCGAACTTGCTCATCACGACCGAACCGAGCGCCATGACCATGCCGCACGACAGGTCGATGCCGGCGGTCAGCACGATCAGGGTCTGTCCGAGGGCGATCACGCCGACGATCATCACCTGTTGCAGGATCAGCGAGAAGTTCTGGCCGCTTAAAAAGCGGTCCGATTGCGACGCGAAGAACAGCGAGGCGACCACCAGGGCGATGAACGGCCCCAGGGTTGAGACGGGTGGCAGGCGGTCGAGCAGGCGGGCGGTCATGGCGGCGTCCTTGGTGAGGGGCAGCGAGCCCTGGAGGCGAGTATTCATGGTCAGTGTTCCTTTTATTTCTTGCCCCAGCAGGCGTCGAGGCCGGCCTGGGTATCCTTGCTGTCCACGCCCGCCACCGGCTTGTCGGTGATGAGGGTGACGCCGGTGTCGACATAGCCGCTGGCCTTCTTGCCGGTCTTGGCGTACGCCAAACCTGCCTCGACGCCGAGCGCCGCCATCTTCAGCGGGTATTGCTGGGCCGTCGCGGCGATCTTGCCGCTCTTGACGTCGCGCACGCCGGTGCAGCCGCCGTCGACCGACACCAGCAGCACGCCCTTGTCCTTGCCGGCCGCCTTCAACGCCTTGAACGCGCCGGCGGCGGCCGGTTCGTTGATGGCGTACACGAGGTTGATGCCGGGGTTCTTTTGCAGGCAGTTTTCCATCGCGGTCTGGCCCTTGGCCTGGTCGCCGTAGCTGTCCTGCATGCAGACGATGCTGGCGTCGCCTTTCTTGACGCCGAAGCCTTCCAGGAAGCCGGCCAGGCGCTGGATGCCGACCGGGTGCCCGGGGAAGAGGTCGAGCGCGGCGATCTTGACGGGCTTGCCGGCGAACGCGGCCTTGGCATAGCGGCCGATCAGCACGCCGGCCTTGTGGTTGTCGGTGCTGAACAGGGCGTCGGCGGCCTCCATCGGCTCGGTTGGGCTGTCCATGGCGATCACCATCACGCCCTTGTCGCGCGCCTTTTTGATCGACGGCACGATCGCCTTGGCGTCGCTCGGGGTGATGAGGATGGTCTTGGCGCCGGCCGCGATCATGTTCTCGATGGCGGTGACCTGGCCGGCGTTGTCGCCGTCGGACTTGCCGGCGCCGGTCAGCAGCCTGGCGCCGCCGGCCTGGGCCGCTTGTTGCGCGCCTTCCTTCATCTTGACGAAGAAGGGGTTGATTTCGGTCTTGGTGATCAAGCCGATCACCGGCTGTTCGGCCGCCATGGCCGTGACGGTGCCGAGCGCGCTCAGCGCCAGGAAATATTTCAATCTCATGCGATGTCTCCTCTGATTTTCTAGGTGGCCGCGCCTGTCGGCGGGGCGTGATCCGGCAGAAAGTGATAACGCTTTACTACCGAACCGAATAGGAATATATTCGCAACAAATTAATAAATCAAGTTGTTTTATTAATTAAGCGGCCGGCTCGATACGCGCTTTCTGGCGTGCCGGCTAGAGTAATTTTCCTAATGCAACTTACGAGGACATGATGATCGCAACCTTAGGCGAGGCCTTGGTGGACATGATCGAACAGCCCGACGGGCGCTTCCAGGCATGCCTGGGCGGTTCGGTATTTAACTCCGCCATCGGGCTGGCGCGGCAGGGCGTACCCACCGCCTATCTGAACCCGCTGTCTACGGACAAATTCGGCGGAAAATTTGCCGCGCTGCTGCGCGCCAGCGACGTTTTGCCGGCCGCTCGCGCGCAGAGTCCACGGCCGACTTCGCTCGCCATCGTCAGCATCGACGACAACGGCGCGCCGACCTACGCCTTCCACCGCGAGCGGGTGGCCGACCGCGATGTCAGCGCCGCGTCGCTGATCGGCAGCTTCCCGCCGCACATGGCGCTGCTGCACACGGGCGGCCTGGCGCTGGTGCCGGAGGACTGCGGAAAGCTGGTCCCGGCGCTGGGGGCCGCCGCCGAACGCGGCGCGCTGATCTCGATCGACGCCAACCTGCGGCCGCTGGTGGCCGACGACTTGCCGCGCTACCTGGACGCCGTCAGGCAGGCGTTGAAGCGAGCCCACATCGTCAAGGTCAGCGACGAGGATCTTGCGCATCTGGGACTGGACGCCGCCAATCTTGACCAGGTCGCCGAGGCGCTGTTCCACGACTCGCCGGTGCGGTTGATCGCCGTCACGCGCGGCGGACAGGCGGCCGCGCTGATGTCGCGCACCCGCCGGATCGAGCTGCCGACACCGGCCAACCTGGCGCTGGTCGACACCGTGGGCGCGGGCGACTGCTTCCAGGCCGGCCTGATCGCCTATCTGTACCGTGCCGGTGTATTGACCGGCGCGGCCGCGCTGCAGGAGCTCGGCCAGGAAACGCTGCACGGCGCGCTCAAGCACGCGATTTGCGCCGCCAGCGTCAACGTCACGCGCGCCGGTTGCGACCCGGCCACCTGGGAGCAAACCGTGCAATTCGCAGACACGTAGGGCGGATTAGGCGGAACGCCGTAATCGGCCATCCATGAGCCGCCGACGGCGCATAGATGGCCGATTACGCTGCGCTAATCCGCCCTACGTAAATCGCGATTAAATGACCAATCAAAAAAATGGCCTTGAGTGCGCCAGGGGGAGCGCTACGCCTGAATTTCGGTAGCACAGCTGTATCCGGCGCGGACGCGCCAAACACAACTAAAACACAACAACAGACAAGACAACAAACACTGGAGACCAGACAAAATGAAAAATATCATCCAACGCATCGCTCCCAAATTCCCGCTGATGCAAACGGCGCTGGCCGCCGGCGCCATGGCATGCTGCCTGCCGGCGGCCGCGCTGGACTATCAGGGCTACTTCCGGGCGCTGGCCGGTTCCAACTCGTCCCACGGCGGCGCCAGCTGCTTCCAGCTGGCCGGCGCGCTGGCCAAGTACCGCCTCGGCAACGAGTGCGAGGTCTATGGCGAGTTCTGGCTGGGCCAGCAAGTAGGGAAGGCCGATGACGATGGCGCCGTCTTCAACGCCAACATCATGCTGTCCTATTACAGCCCGAACGCGTCGTCGAAGTCCGACGCCGACCTGCCGCAGATTTACGTCCAAGGCGACAAAATTCCCGAACTTAACGGCGGCAGCGTCTGGCTGGGACGCAAATACTACAAACGCGAAGGCCTGGGCGCCAACGACTTTATCTATTGGAGCGGCCGGGGCTTCGGCGGCGGCGTCCAGGACATCCCGGTGGTCGGCGATCTGAAGTTCAGCTACGCCCTGCTGCGCAAGGACAACCTGGTGACCACCACCAGCGGCCTGCTGCCGGCGACGGGCGCGTTGGCCGACAACGGCAGCAACTCGGCCACCCGTCACGACTTCCAGTTGCGCGGCATTCCCGTCAACAGCGGCGGCGCGCTGGAGCTGGGCATGAGCTTCATCGTCAAGGACGCCAAGGGCAACGCCGAAGAGCCGGCCGACCGCCTGCACTCCGGTTACGGGGTCACGGTCCAGCACCGGCAATCCGGCATCAACGGCGATGGCGAAAACAAGTTCGCGCTTCAATACGGCAAGGGGCCGGGCACCGGCGGCGCCGACCAGGCCATCGGCGCGATCGGCAACCTGGGCGATGACAAAAACATCAGCCGCCTGCGGGTGGTCGAAGGCTTATATACCCAGTTCACCCCGCGTTGGGGCGCCGAGCTGGTGGCGATCTACCAGAAGGACAGGGGCTACACGGCCGACCGCACCGTGTTGGGCGTGGCCGAGAACAAGGTGTGGA
This sequence comes from uncultured Duganella sp., assembly GCA_963511605.1. Lineage (GTDB taxonomy): Bacteria > Pseudomonadota > Gammaproteobacteria > Burkholderiales > Burkholderiaceae_D > Rugamonas. The sequence continues at coordinate 19,602 of CAUPJZ010000014.1, forward strand.
CCAGCCTGGGCGGACATCTGGTCTACGGTATTTCCCGCCGCTTCAAGATCGGCATGGACCTGGGTGTCGATACCATCCGGCCGGACGACGGCCCCACGCGCAGGATGACCAAGTTCACCATCGCCCCGACCATTTCGTCCGGCATGGGCCTGAACGCGCGGCCCGACCTGCGCCTGTTCTACACCTACGCCAAGTGGAACGACGCGGCGCGGCTGGCCGCCGACAGCGCCGCGCCGGGCAGCGCGCTGTCCTCGACGGGCGCGTTCGGCGTGGCCAGATCGGGCTCGATGATCGGCGTGCAGGCCGACGTCTGTTTCTAGGCTAGCGGCGAGGGAGGGTGGCGGCGGGCGCGCGCCGCCGCCACCGGGATCGGGACCGGTCTTCCCGCCACGTGTGCACTTACGGCCGACAAACTCGGGATCCTGTCGTTTCCTTGGTTTCCACGTGTTATATTGAATTTCCTCCTCCACCTTGCCACCGGCCTGTTCGTCATCCAGCGCTGTTCGGCGCCAATCTGCGAGCCCGCCCGGCGGCCATCCACCACACGCATCGCGCCTGGCTGTATTTCCTCTGAAGGCGCATATGCATACGAACGGATTTGGCCGGGGCGACACCACGCGCGCCGGGCATGCGGCGGGACACACCGAGCACACGCGGCAGGCCAGCCTGCTCAAGACGGGCGCCTTGCAAGACGCGATATTCAACAGCGCCTATTTCTCCAGTATCGCCACCGACGAACGGGGCGTGATCCAGATCTTCAACGTCGGCGCAGAGCGCATGCTGGGCTACAAGGCGGTCGACGTCGTCAACCGCATCACACCGGCCGATATTTCGGACCCGCTTGAATTGATCGCACGCGCGGCCTCGCTCAGCGACGAGCTCGACACGCCGATCTCGCCCGGCTTCGACGCGCTGGTGTTCAAGGCCTCGCGCGGCATCGAGGACATCTACGAGCTGACCTACATCCGCCAGGACGGCAGCCGCTTTCCCGCGATCGTGTCGGTGACGGCGCTGCGCAACGCGCGCGACGACATCATCGGCTATCTGCTGATCGGCACCGACAACACCACCCGCAAGCGCTTCGAGCGGGCGCTGGAGGACAAGAACATCGAGCTCGAGCACGCCAGCCGGATGAAGTCCGAATTCCTGGCCACCATGTCGCACGAGCTGCGCACGCCGCTGAACGCCATCATCGGCTTTTCCGAGGCGCTCAGGGACGGCCTGATGGGGGAAACCACGGCCATCCAGCACGAATCGATCGACGACATTTTCACCAGCGGCCAGCACCTGCTGTCGCTGATCAACGACATCCTCGACCTCTCCAAAGTCGAAGCCGGCATGATGGCACTGGAACTGGAGGCGGTCGACCTGCGCAGCCTGCTGCAAAACAGCCTGACCATTGTGCGCGAGAAGGCGGCGGCCCAGCGTATCGGACTCGAACTCGACATCGGCGAAGGCCTGGGCGTGGTGCAGCTCGACATGCGCAAGACCAAGCAGATCGTCTACAACCTGCTGAGCAACGCCGTCAAATTCAGCGCCAGCGGCGGGCCGGTGCAACTGCGCGCGCGCCGCGTGCGGCGCGACGCGGTCGGCGTGCTGGACGGGGCGTGGCCGACGCACCGTTTCCCGCAGGCCGACAACGAGTACAACGACTTTGTTGAAATTTGCGTCAGCGACCACGGCATCGGCATCTCGCAGGACAACATGGGGCGGCTGTTCCAGGCCTTCAGCCAGATCGACAGCAGCCTGGCGCGCAAGTTCGAGGGCACGGGCCTCGGCCTGGCGATGGTCAAACAATTGACGGAGCTGCAAGGCGGCGCCGTCGCGGTCGCCAGCGCCGAGCGCCAGGGCTCGCGCTTCGCGGTGTGGCTGCCGTTGCGCGCCGAGTCCCACGCCAGCTCACAGCTCTAAAACGAGGTATCGACATGGCCAAAGTACTGGTAATAGAAGACAACGTGGCGAACATGAAACTGGCGTCGCTGCTGCTGCGCCACGCCCACCACAGCGTGTTGTGCGCGGTCGACGCGGAGGCCGGCCTGATGGTGGCCCGCAAGGAGCTGCCGGACCTGATCCTGATGGACATCCAGCTGCCGGGGATGGACGGCCTGGCCGCCACCGCCATCCTCAAGCACGACCGGGCGACGGCCGGCATTCCCGTCATCGCGCTGACGGCCATGGCGATGAAGGAAGACCAGGAAAAGAGCCGCCAGGCCGGCTGCGATGCCTATATCGCCAAGCCGCTGGGCTACCGCCAGCTGTACGCGACGATCGACTCGCTGCTGTGCGCGGGCAGCGTGTCATGAGCGTGTCCGCCCCGACCATCCTGATCGTCGACGACGAGGCGCAAAACCGCCGCCTGCTGGCGGTGCTGCTGCGCCCCGAGGGCTATCACACCGAAAGCGTGGCCAGCGGCGCCGAGGCGCTCAGCGCGATCGCCCATTCGCCCCCCGACCTGATCCTGCTCGACATCATGATGCCGGGCATCGACGGCTACCAGGTCGCCGCCATCCTGAAGGGCAATCCGGCCACGGCCAACATCCCCATCATCATGGTGACCGCGCACGGCGAGCGCGGCGCCCGCCTCGCGGGCCTGTCGGCCGGGGCCGAGGAATTCCTGACCAAGCCGGTCGACCGCACCGAGTTGTGGCTGCGCGTGCGCAACCTGCTGCGCCTGAAGTCGTTCGGCGACCTGCAGGAGCACAGTTTCGTGCTGGAACAGCAGGTAGCCGCGCGCACCGCCGACCTGCAGCGCTTCCGCACGGCGATGGACGCCACCGCCGACGCCATCATGCTGGTCAGCCGCGACACCATGCGCTTCGTCGAGGTCAACGCCACCAGTTGCGAGATGCTCGGTTACACGCGCGCCGAGATGCTCGAGCTCGGTCCCGTGGCCCTGGGCGCGGTCACGCGCGAGGCGCTCGAACATGTGTACGACACGGTGATCGCCGGCGAGGCCAGCAAGAAATTGAACGAGGCCACGCTGCGTTGCAAGGACGGCTCGTCGCTGCAGGTGGAGGTCAGCCGCCAGGCCATGTTGTCCGGCGACGACTGGATCATCGTCAGCGTGGTGCGCGATATCACCGAGCGTAAGCAGGCGCAGCAAAAGCTGCAGCACCAGGCCAACCACGACGCCCTGACCGGGCTGCCGAACCGCACGTATTTCTATGAGACGCTGCGCAAGACCATAACGCTGGCCGCCATCCAGGGCTGGAAGGTGGCGGTGATGTTCATCGACATGGATCACTTCAAGAATGTCAACGACACCTTGGGTCACGGTATCGGCGACGAACTGCTGGTCAATTTCAGCGACCGGTTGATGACCTGCGTGCGCATGCGCGACACCGTCGGACGGCTGGGCGGCGACGAGTTCGGCGTGATCCTGGTGATGGAGCATGGCCACAAAGGAGCGGCCCAGGTCGCCGTCAAGATCCGCGACGCGCTGCACCAGCCGTTCGACCTGCAGGGTTACGAGGTGATCATGACCGCCAGCATCGGGGTGACGATCTATCCCGACGACGGCGACGATCCGGACGTGCTGATCAAGTACGCCGACACCGCCATGTACCAGGCCAAGCACGCCGGGCGCAACACCTACCGCTTCTTCACCGCGCAGATGAACGCCGACGTGCTGCAGCGCCAGGACCTGGAGACCGCGCTGCGCAAGGCCATCGAGCGCGACGAGTTCGTGCTGCACTACCAGCCGAAGGTGTCGCTGGCCACCGGCGCGGTGGTCGGCCTGGAGGCGTTGCTGCGCTGGGCGCGGCCCGGCCACGGCCTGGTGGCGCCGGGCGTGTTCATCCCCGTGCTGGAGGAGAGCGGCCTGATCGTGCGGGTCGGCGGCTGGGTCATCGCCGAGGCATGCCGCCAGATCAAGGAATGGCAACTGGGCGAGGTCGGGCCGATGCAGGTGTCGGTCAACGTCGCCGGCCGCCAGTTCATCGAGGGCGACCTGGAGGGCGATGTGGTGCGCGCGCTGGCCGACAACGATCTGCCGGCCGGCCTGCTGGAGCTGGAGCTGACGGAAACGTCGCTGGTGGCCAACACCGAGCGCACCATGGCCTGCCTGGGCAACCTGCGCCGGCGCGGCGTGAAGGTGTCGATCGACGATTTCGGTACCGGCTACTCCAGCCTGGCCTATCTGCGCCGCTTCCCGATCGACAAGCTGAAGATCGATATCGCCTTCATCCGCGACGTCACCAGCAACCCGGACGACGCGGCGATCGTGCAAGCCATCATCACCATGGGGCACAGCCTGAACCTGGAGGTGATCGCCGAGGGCGTCGAAACGGCGGCACAACAGTCCTACCTGCGGCGCCACCGCTGCGACCAGATGCAGGGCTACCTGGTCAGCCGGCCGCTGCCGGCCCCGCTGATGACCAAATTGATCCAGTTGCGCAAAACCATGGCGCCGCCGGCCGCGCCGGACCCGTCGCGCAAAACCTTGCTCATCGTCGACGACGACCCGTTCATGCTGGCCTTGCTGGCCAGCGAACTGGGCGGCGAACAATACCGTGTGCTGCAGGCGCGCTCCGGCGCCGAGGCGTTCGAGACGCTGGCGCAGCACGACGTCCAGGTCGTCCTGTGCGACCAGAGCATGCCGGAAATGAAGGGCACGGTGTTTCTCGACAGCGTGCGCGCCATGTATCCGGGCACGTTCAGGATCGTCCTGTCCGGCCAGGCCAGCCTGGAGGAGATGATGGCGGCGGTCAACCGCGGAACCATCGACCGGTTCTACACCAAACCCTGGGACCACGAGACGCTCGTGCGCAGCATGCGGCAAGCGTTCGTGCATCCGCGCCTGCATCCGGTCGACGCCGGCACGGAGGCGGTGCCCGCTTGAATCGCCAGCCCGACGCGGTCGCTATTTTTTTGGCGGCAGCCATACGCTGAATAGCGCGCCGCCGTCCGGCTGGTTCGATACCTCGATTTTGCCGCCGTGGGCGCGCAGGATGGCCTGGCACAGGGCTAGCCCGAGGCCGACGCCGTCGATGCCGTCCGCGCGCGCGCCGTCGCCCCGGAAGAATCGATCGAACAGGAAAGGCAGTTCGTCGGCGCCGATTCCCGGTCCCTGGTCGGCCACCGTCAACACCGTTCCGTGTCCGCCGCCGACGATGCGCAGGTTGATATGTCCTCCCGCCGGCGAGAATTTGATGGCGTTGTCGAGTACATTGCGCAACACCAGGCCAACCGGCGCGCCGTCGACGTCCACGGTCTGCGGCGACTCGTCGCTCAAGACGATACTGATATCGCGTTCGCGCGCCTGCGGCGCCAGGCGTTCGATGGTGTCGCGCGCCAGCGCGGCCAGCGACACCAGGACGGCCGATTCGCGTTCCTGGCCGGCGTCGATCCTGGCCAGCATCAGCAGCTCCTCCACCAATGTGGTCAGGCGCTCGACTTCCTCCAGGCAGGAACGCAGCGCGATGACGTAGTCGCCGCTGTCGCGAGGGCGGCGCAGCGTGATCTCGATCTCGGCCCGCAGGCGCGATAAAGGAGAGCGCAATTCGTGCGAGGCGTCGGCAGTGAACCGGCGTTGCGTGTCGAACGCCTGCTCGATCCTCTCCAGCATCGCGTTCAGCGTCTGCACCAAGTTGCCGATCTCGTCGTCGTCGCCAGGGTGCGGCAGGCGCCGGTGCAGGTTGCCGTCCTCGATCTCGCGCGCCTGGTCGACGATATTCTCGATGGCGACGAACAGTTTGCTGGAGAGGCGGGCGCCGGCCCAGCCGAGGGCCGCGAGCAACGCCGCAGCCATCAAGGCAAACAGCAAGGCGGCCGAGCGCAGGATCTGGTTCACGTCGTCCAGCGAGCCGGCCACCTGCACGGCGAAGCGCTGGCCGCGCACCTGCGTCGGCAGCGAGACCATGCGCAGCGGTTCCTCGCTCATGTCGGGCAGCGTTTCGAACACGGTCTTGCCGGCCGCGAGGCGCTCCACCAGATGCGGAAAGACGGGCAGGGTCTCCGAACCCAGATTGGCGCTGCGGGCCACCACGCGGCCCCGGGCGTCGATGATCTGGACCAGCCGGTCGAGCCGCGTCAGCGAGGGCGGCGCGCTGCCGGCCGGCGCCTCGTGGACGTGGATGGGCAACGCAGCGCCGTCACCGTCGGCCAGCATCGCCACCTCGGCTTCGGCCAGGGCCAGCAGCGCGCCGTCCAGCTGCCGGTTGACGGAGCGCGACATCATCCACCAGCCGGCGCCCGCCGTGGCGCCGACGGCGACCAGGATCGCCAGCATGTGCAGCAGCACCAGGCGCCGGCGCATGCTAAGCATCGCCGGCCTCCGGCGCGTGCGGGGCGTCGAGACGGAAGCCGCGCCCGCGCACCGTTTCGATCAACGCCGGCAGTTCCGGCGGGTCGACCTTGCGGCGCAGGTTCTTCATGTGGACGTCGATCAGATTGTCGATGGCGATCAGGTCGGCGTGCCAGACATGCTCGGCCAGTTGCAGCCGGGTGACGATGGCGCCGGGGCGTCGCATCAGCAATTCCAGGATGGCGTATTCCTTGGGTGTGAGGTCGAAGCTCGCGGCCGCGCGGCCGGCGGCGCGTGTGGCCGGATCGAGCCAGAGGTCGGCTACCCTGAGCGTGGCGGGACGCGCGCGCCCGGTACGGCGCAGCAGCGCACGCACGCGGGCCAGCAACTCGTCGAAGACAAAGGGCTTGGTCAAGTAATCGTCGGCGCCGGTGTTGAGGCCGGTGATGCGGTCGGCCACGGCGTCGCGCGCGGTCAGCATCAGGACCGGCAGCGGGTGTCCCGCCTCACGCCATTCGGCGCACAAGGCCACGCCGTCCTTGCCGGGCATCATCCAGTCGAGGATGGCCATGTCGAACCGCGCCAGGGTATGGGCCGCCGCCTCTTGCGCCGAATGCGCGACCACGACCTGGAACCCTTCCTCCTCCAGGCCGCGCGCCAGCAGCCGGGCCGCTTTGTGATCGTCTTCCACCAACAGAATATGCATGAAACGTCCTCGACAAGAGCCGGAGTATAGCAGCGTTGCCGGCCGGCTTTCCTGAAGAAGAATTCAGGATGCGGTGCAGCAAAATTTAATACCATCCCGGCCCTAGGGAGAACAACATGAAGAAAACATCACTGCACAAAGCCATCCTGCCAAGCCTGCTGGGCTTGGCCGTATTCGGACTGACCGGCTGGGGCTTGTTTGGCGTCCACGCCAGGGAAGCCCCGCCGGAAGCCGCCACGCCCGCCTTCGTGCATCAGGGCGATGCGCTGCTGATACCGGAAAAATCGCCGCTCAGGCGATCGCTGGCCGTCGCCGCCGTGGTCGAACAGACCGTGGCGGCGCCGTTCACGCTGCCCGCCGTGGTGGAAGCCGATCCGGCCCGCCTGGTCAAGGTGCTGCCGCCGCTGGCGGGACGCATCGTGCGCCTCGAAAAACAGTTGGGAGATCAGGTCAAGGCCGGCGACGTGCTGTTCGTCATGGACTCTCCCGATTTCGCCCAGGCCACCGCCGACGCGGTCAAGGCGCGCGCGGCGCTGACCATGGCCGCGCATGGCCTGGAGCGTCAGCGTGAGCTTGACAAGTCGGACCTCGCGGTCCGCCGCGACCTGGAGCAGGCGCAGAGCGACTTCGCGCAGGCCGCCGGCGAAGCTGCCCGCGCCGAGACGCGCCTGCGCCAGGCCGGCGCCCGGGCCGGCGCCACCGGTGACGGCAAGCTGGTGGTGCGCTCGCCCATCGCCGGCCGCGTGGTGGACCTGGCCGCCGCCGAAGGGGCGTACTGGAACGACGCCACCGCGCCGTTGATGACGGTGGCCGACCTGTCGCGCGTCTTCGTCAGCGCCAACGCGCAGGAGAAGGATCTGGCGCGGTTGTACGTGGGCCAGCAGGCCAGCGTCAAGCTGGACGCCTATCCGGCGCCGCTTACGGGCCAGGTGCGCTACGTCGGCGACCTGCTGGATGCCGATACCCGCACGGTCAAGGTGCGCCTGCCGTTCGAGAATCGCGATGGCCGCCTCAAGCCCGGCATGTTCGCCGAGGCCACGCTGTCGTCGCAGCCGCGCCAGGGCATTCTGGTGCCGATGGCGGCCGTGATCCAGGGCGGCTTTTCGAGCCGCGCTTTCGTCGAGGCTGGACCGTGGCGCTTCACTCCCCGTGAAATCAGGCTGGGCGTCCAGATCGGCCAACAGGTCGAGGTGCTGGGCGGCCTGAAGGCGGGCGAGCGCATCGTCGTCAAGGATGGAGTGCTGCTCAATGATTGACCGTCTCGTCACCCTGTGCTTCAAGCGGCGCGGCATCGTCGCGCTGATCTTCCTGCTGGTGACGCTGTACGGCGGCTACTGCTGGACCCAATTGCCGCTGGAAGCCTATCCGGACATCGCCGACACCACCTCGCAGGTGGTCACCCAGGTCAACGGCCTGGCCGCCGAGGAGGTCGAGCAGCAGATCACCATTCCGCTCGAACGCGAGATCATGGGCACGCCCGGCATGCACGTGATGCGCTCGAAGTCCACGTTCGGCCTGTCGCTGATCACCGTGGTGTTCGAGGATGGAGCCGAGGACTACTGGTCGCGCCAGCGCCTGCAGGAGCGCATCGCCGCCGTCGGCCTGCCTTACGGCGCGCAGCCGGGGCTCGACGCGCTGACGTCGCCGATCGGCGAGATCTACCGCTATACGCTGGAGTCGAAGACGCGCGACCTGCGCGAATTGTCCGAGCTGCAGCGCTGGAAGGTGATCCCGCGCCTCAAACAGGCGGCCGGCGTGGTCGATGTCACCAATTTTGGTGGCCTGAGCACGCAGTTCCTGCTGGAGTTCGATCCGCTCAAGCTGTCGAAGTACCACCTGTCGCTGACGCAGATCACGCAGGCCATCGCCGCCAACAACGCCAACGCCGGCGGCAGCGTGATGACGCGCGGAGAGCAGGGCCTGGTGGTGCGCGGGGTGGGTTTGATCCACAGCCTGGACGACCTGGGCAACATCGTCGTCGCGCAGAAGAACGGCGTGCCGGTGCTGGTCAAGGACCTGGGCAACGTCACCCTCGGCAACCAGGAACGGCACGGGGTGCTGGGCAAGGACCACGTGTCGGACACCGTGTCCGGCATCGTGCTGCTGCTGAAGAACGAGAACCCGTCGCGGGTGATCGCCGGCGTGCACGAGGCGGTGCGCGAGTTGAACGACCATCTGCTGCCCAAGGACGTCAAGCTGGTGCCGTACATGGACCGCAGCACCTTGGTCGAGGCCACCGTGCACACGGTCGGCAAGACCTTGATCGAAGGCGTGGTGCTGGTGACGCTGGTGCTGGCGCTGTTCCTGGGCAGCGTGCGCGCGGCGCTGATCGCGGCGGCCGCGATCCCGGTGTCGCTGATGGTCGCCTTCGTCCTGATGCACCACTTTAAGATACCGGCCAACCTGCTGTCGCTGGGCGCAATCGACTTCGGCATCATCGTCGACGGCGCCATTTTCGTGCTGGAGGCGGTGCTGCGCCGCCGCGAGGAGCAGCCCGAGGGCATCATGAGCGAGGAGGACGCGACCGGCGCCGCCTTGCAGGTGATGAAGCCGACGTGCTTCGGCATGCTGGTGATCATGGTCGCCTATCTGCCGCTGTTCGCCTTCCAGCGCATCGAGTACAAGCTGTTTTCGCCGATGGCGTTCGCGGTGGGCTTCGCGCTGCTGGGCGCCTTGCTGATGACGCTCATGCTGATACCCGGCATGGCCTACCAGGCCTTCCGCAAGCCGCGCAAGATCTTCCACAACCCGGTTCTGGAGTGGCTGTTGCCGCGCTATCAAGGGCTGCTGCGCCGGCTGGTCGGCAAGACGCGCCTGGTGCTGGCGGTGGCCGCCGCCACGCTGGTGGCGGTGATCGTGCTGGGAGGCGCCATCGGCCGCGACTTCCTGCCGACGCTGGACGAGGGTTCGATCTGGCTGCAGGTGACGCTGCCGCCGGGGATCTCGCTGGACAAGGCCACGCACATGGCCGACGCGCTGCGCGAAGCCACGCTGAAGGAGCCGCAGGTGGCGCACGTGGTCACGCAGCTGGGCCGCAACGACGAGGGCACCGATCCGTTCACGCCATCGCACATCGAATGCGCGGTGACCCTGCATCCGTACAGCGAATGGCCGTCCGGGATGGTCAAACAGGACCTGGTCGACAAGCTGGCCGCGCGCTTCCGCGACCTGCCGCGCACCGAGGTGGGATTCTCCCAGCCGATGATCGACGGTGTGCTCGACAAGCTGGCCGGCGCCCACAGCGATCTGGTGGTCAAGGTCTATGGAGAGGATTTTCATGAGACGCGCAAGCTGGCCGGCGCCGTCGAGCACCTGCTGCGCGGCGTGCCGGGCGCGCAGGACGTGATCATCGACCAGGAACCGCCGCTGCCGCAAGTGCGCATCGACGTCGACCGGGCCGCCGCCGCGCGGGTGGGCATCAACGTGGCCGACATCATGGCGCTGATCCAGACCGGCGTCGGCGGCAGCCCCGTCACGCAGGTCTACGTGGACGACCGCAGCTACGACGTCGCCGCGCGCTTCAGCGGCGCCACGCGCAACGATCCGCAGGCCATCGGCGACCTGGTGCTGAGCGCCGCCAACGGCGCGCAGGTGGCGCTGTCGCAGGTGGCGCATATCGGCCTGGCCGAAGGCGAGACCACCATCACGCGTGAAATGAACCGCCGCCACCTGACCGTGCGCACCAATCTGCGCGGCCGCGACCTGTCGTCGTTCCTGGCCGAGGCGCAGGGCCGGATCGAGCGCGAGGTGCCCTACGATCACGCGCGCTACCAGATCACCTGGGGCGGCCAGTTCGAGAACCAGCAGCGCGCCCAGGCGCGTCTGGCGGTGATCGTGCCGGCGGTGCTGGCGCTGATGTTCGTGATGCTGTTCTGGGCGTTCGGCAATCTGCGCCAGCCGGGGTTGATCCTGCTGGCGGTGCCGTTGTCGCTGCTGGGCGGGCTGGTGGCGCTGCAGCTGCGCGGCATGACGCTGAACGTGTCGTCGGCGGTCGGATTCATCGCCTTGTTCGGCGTCTCGGTGCTGAACGCGGTGGTGATGCTGTCTAACCTGAACCGCTGGCGCGCGCTGCTGCCGGACGATTTGCGGTCCGCCGTGATCAACGGCGCGCGCGAACGGGTGCGTCCGGTGCTGACCACCGCCACGGTGGCGGCGCTGGGCCTGGTGCCGGCGGCGCTGGCCCACGGTTTGGGCAGCGACGTGCAGCGTCCCCTGGCGACGGTGGTCGTCGGCGGCTTGGTGACGGCGACGGTGCTAACGCTGGTCCTGCTGCCCGCGCTGTACTACCTGATCGAAGAATACGTCGTCCGGCGCCAGCGCCGGGACGGCAATATGGCCGCGGAAGCGGCCGAAGGAAAACGCGCATGAAGAAAACCTTACCAGTAAAGATGGCCGCCATGCTGTCGGCGGCCCTGTTGTCCGGCTGCGCGGCCGGCCCGGATTTCGTACGTCCGGCCGCGCCTGTGGCGCAGCGCTATACCGCCGAAGCGCTGGCGCCGGACACCGCCTCCACCCCGGTCGGCGGCGGCGCGGCCCAGCGCTTCGCCGAAGGGCGGGAGGTGCCGGCGCGCTGGTGGACCACGTTCGGTTCTGAAAACCTCAACCAGCTGGTCGACGCCGCGCTGGCCGCCAATCCGGACCTGGCGGCGGCCGAAGCGGCCCTGCGCGCGGCGCGCGAGAACGCGGCCGCCCAGCGCGGCGCCTACTTCCCCGGCCTCGACCTGCATCTGACGCCGACGCGCCAGCGGATTGCCGATCCCTTATCCAGCCCGACCGCGTCGGGCGCCAACCTGTACACGCTGCACACGGCGCAACTGAGCGTAGGCTACGCGCCGGACGTCTTCGGCGGCGTGCGGCGCCAGGTCGAGGCGGCGGACGCGCAGACCGACGTGGCGCGCTTCCAGCGCGAGGCGGCCCGGTCGGCGCTGATCGCCAACCTGGTGGCGGCGGTTATCGGCGAGGCCGCGCTGCGGGCCCAGCTCGACGCCACGCGCGAACTGGCGGACATGGCGCGCGCGCAGCTCGATGCCGTGCGCAAGCAGCAGCGCGCCGGCCAGTTGGGCGCGGCCGACGTCGCGGCGCAAGAGGCGCTGGTGGCCCAGGTGGAAGGCGGCCTGCCGCCGCTGGAAAAGCAGTTGGCCCAGCAGGGCGACCTGCTGGCCGTGCTGGCCGGACGCATGCCCAGCGAGGGCGTCGCCCAACGCGTGGCCTTCGACAGCCTGGCGCTGACGGACACCTTGCCGCTCAGCATGCCGGCCCGGCTGGTGGAGCGGCGGCCGGACATCCGCGCCGCCGAAGCCCAGTTGCACGCGGCCAGCGCGCAGATCGGCATCGCGCAGGCGGCGCGACTGCCGAATATCGCGCTGACGGCGACCCTGGGCAGCACGGCGCTGGACGCCGGCACGCTGTTCAAGGCCGGCGGCGGTTTCTGGAGCATCGGCGCCGACCTGCTGCAGCCGGTGTTCAGGGGCGGCACGCTGATGCACCAGCAACGCGCCGCCGAGGCGACGTACGAGCAGAGCGCGGCCCAGTACCGTTCCGTGGTGCTGCTGGCGTTCCAGAACGTGGCCGGGGCGCTGCACGCGATCGAGGCCGACGCCAAAACCCTGCAGGCGGCGTCCGCCACCGAGCAGGCCGCGCGCAAGAGCCTGACGATCGCACGGCGGCAGTGGCAGCTGGGGGCGATCGCCTATCCGGCCGTGCTGCAGGCGCAGCAGGCATATCAGCAGGCGGCGATCGCCGTGATACCGGCCCGCGCCGCGCGCTACACCGACACCGTCGCCCTGTTCCAGGCACTGGGAGGATAGCCATGCAAATGCGGCGGCGGGGCGGCGTTCAACGCGGGCGCGCCTTGATCTCCCGCACATCGATGCCGCCATGGCCCGTCGTATACACCGCGGTCACCGCCAGATCGACGGTGCTGTAGATTTCCATCACACCGGTGGTGAGCGCGGCCTCGCCATCGGCGGCGGCGCCAAGCAGCAGCTCATGCAGGCGGCAGCAATCGTCCATGGTCGCGCTGTGCGGCGGCAGCAGGATGGCGTCGCTGGCCATGACGGTTGCCGCCTTCGGCTCCCGTCCCAGCACTTTACCGGCCAGCACCAGCGGGATCACCCGCTTGAGCACCGGCGCGGCGCGGTCGCCGGGATTGTGGATGTTGATCTCGGTGGCGTAGCGGCCCGGACCCACCGGCGCGCAGCCGCAGTGCTTGTCGTCCTGCGTGCCGCAGACGAACGCGACGCTGTAGACGAACAGGCGGAATTCCGACGGGCCGACCGACACCGGCGGCCGTCCCGGCTGGCCGATGACGATGCCCGGCGGCTGGTCCGCGCCGATGTCCCAGCACAGGTCCACCCGGTAACTGCCATTGCCCAGGTCGTGCACCGCGCCGCCCAGCGTGGAGCCGGGGCGCGCGGCGACGTTCATGTCGCCGGCGCGGCCGGGGCCGAAGCGGTTGCCGTACCTGTCGCGCGGCGTGAAGGTCAGGCGCAGGCAGTGCTGGCCTTGCGGCCCCGGGTCCAGCGGCGTGACGGTGACGTAGGTGCGCCCGCCGTCGATGCCGATATCGACGTGCATGGTCCAGACCAGCTCGCGCGAGCCGTCGCATTCGCCGTAGCGCGCCCTGGCGTGGAAGGTGTAGTTGCCCTCCATGCGCAGGAAGTCCGGCAGCGCGATGCCCAGCGAGCCGGCGGCCTCGAAGGCGCCGCGCGTGTTGGCGGCGTCCTCGCGCAACGTGAACTGATGCTCGACGTAGCGGATGGCCGGCTTGCCGTTGGTGTTTTCGATCGCCTTCAGGGTCGCCTGGCGCGGCGGCAGTTCGTCGCCGTCGATGATCTGGCCGGCGCCCAGGCCGGCGTCGCTGAGCAGGTTGCCGATGCCGGCGTCGGGCCGCAGCACCGTCAGCTCGATCGCCAGCTGGTGCGGCCAGCTGCCGTCGGCCTGGCGCAGGCGCAGCAGCGGCGAGATGGCGTCGCCGGTGTAGCCGCGCGGGCTTTCCTCCGGCTCGCGCAGCAGGCGGGGCCCGCCGGCCGGGATCACGCTGACGAAGTAGCGCAGCGCCGGCGCCGGCGGCGGGAACTCGCCGCCACCCTTGGGCCGCAGCACTTCCACCTGCCAGGCGCCGTCGCGCTCGCCGCCCTGCGGCAGCGGCACGCGCAGATAGGTCCAGTTGCGCCCGTGCGAACTGTCGACGCCGCCGGTGCCGGCATGGATGACGGTGCCGCCCGGCGTGCGCAGCCGCACCAGCAGGCTGGCGTCGGTGCGGTCCCAGCCGACCACGGCCGTCAGGCGCTCTTCGCCGCAGACGCGGAACGTCAGCGGCGGCGCCGATTGGTTGGCCGGCAGGTCGGATTCCGGATCGAGCAGCACGCCCGCCTCGAAGATGTTGCCGAAGGCTTGCGAGAAGAACTTGAGCAGCGCCAGGCCGCCGCTGGCGCGCGTGTACAGACCGCCGTGGGCGGCCGCCAAGGTGCTGAGCAGCGTGCCGTCGAGGTTGGCTTCGGTGCCCAGGCCGATGGCGTGGATGGCGATGCCGGCCAGCGCCGGCTCGACCTCCTCGATGTAGCGCGGCCGGTTCTGCAGGCCGTCGGTCAGCAGCAGGATCGCGCGCGGGTTGGCGCCCGGCATCGGGAACTGGGCGCGCGCCGCGTCCAGGCCCTCGCCGATGCTGGTGGCGCCACCCGGCGCCAGCGTGCCGACCAGTCCGCCCGCGTAGGGCGGCGGCCCGATCAGGGCGACCTTGTTGGGCCCGGTGACGGCGGCGATGGCGAAGGCCGGCGCGCCGGCGGTCGTGCTGAACGAGACCATGCCGGCGCGGTTGCCCGTGTCGGCGCGCACCAGCTGCACGAACAGGGACACCGCGTCCTTGGCGGCGTCGATCTTGCGGCGGCCGGTGCCGTCGCCTTCCGACATGCTGCCGGAGCGGTCGATGACCAGCATGACGTCGCGCGTGATGGGCGGCGGCGGCGCCGGGGCGATCTGCGTCAGGATGGTGGCGGTGGGGAAGTAGCGCAGTTGGGCGCCCGAGCACGGCGCCCCGTTCGACAGCACGCCGACGATGCGGCCGGCGGCGTCGAACAGGCCCGAGCCGGAGCTGCCGCCCGACACATGGAAGGCGGTGCCGACGTTGATGCCCATCGGCCCGCTGGCGGTGACGGTGGCGAACGACGCGTGCGGCAGCGAGATCTTCTTGACGGCGCCGTTCGGATGGTGGATGCCGAACACTTGCTCGCCGACGCCGGGCAGGTCGTGGCGCAGTTGCAATGGCGCGATGCCGGCCGGGGCGGTGCGCAGCTGCAACAGGCTGTAGTCGTAGCCGGAATCGTAGCGGAACCACAGCGCCGCGCCGACCTTGTGGAAATACGGGCTGTAGCCGGCGGGGCGGTTGCCGCCGCAGTCGGTCTCGTAGTGGAAGATGACGGAACTGGTCAGCGCCTCGTCCGGCGAATGGCAATGTCCGGCGGAGAGGACCTTGTCGGCGTCGACCAGGGTGACGGTGCAGGTGGAGACGTATTCGACCGGCGAGTAGGCGTCGGCCGGATGCACCGAGACGATCATGCCGACGCTTCTGGCGACCTGGGCGCGCAGGTCGGCGGCGGGGATGCAGCGCACGTTCTCCCAGTTCGGCGGCGGCGAACAGAACCAGAACGGATCGTAGGTCGGCTCGGTGTAGACCGCGTCGGGCAGGAAGGGATCGCTGTTCGAGAACGATGGATGGCCGGGGCCGCCGTTATGGCGCTCGCCACGGCCGTAGCGGTCGATTTGCGCGCCGCCGGCCGGCGCGCCGTCGGCGATGTAGCGCACCGGGATCGTGCCGCCGGCGAAGGCGTGCACGTTGACGGGACGGGTCCAGAAGGTGCCGCCGTCGGCGGCGGTGAAGACGTCGGTGTCGTAGCCGAGGTCGACCTCGAGCCGGTTGTTGCCGGGCAGGTTCACGTTCTGGAAGTGCAGCATGACCAGCTTGGTGCCGCCGGGCGCCGGCGCGTGCGCGAAGTCCAGCGCCCACACGCCCGGCGGGGAGGGCGGCGCTCCGCTGTCGGGACCGATCGTGGCGGGGGCGCCAAGCACTTGCACGATGCCTGTGATGTGGGACATTTTGCCTTCCTCCTTGCACACACTGTGATGGCGGCCGCTGACCAGGAAGCCGGACGCGAAATTTCATCATAGGTGCGGCCGCCTCGACCGGACTGCGGCACATCAAGGGCGCATCGGGTAGCGGGAGAATAGGCGCAGGGGGAAACATGTCTGCGGGAACGGCGGCCGCCGCCCCGCGTCGGGCGGCTATTCGAACTGGATCCTGGTGATGTAGTAGGCGCTGTACGGGCTGGCCTGCCCTTGCCAGCAGATGCCGTCGATGGTCTTGCCGTCGACACCCAGTTCCTTGAGCGTGATCTCGACCTGGGCCCAGGCCTTGGCTTTGGGCTGGATCGCGACCGCCGGTTCGACGGGCTTGCCGTCGACCATCGCTTTGACCAGCAGCTGCTGGCCGCCGCCGACGCCGCCGTTGATGCTGAAAGTCAGCTTGCTGTAGCCGGCGGTCGAAAAGGCGTCGTGGTGCAGCGCCAGCGCCGTCCACGGATCGCCCTCGACCTTGATCGGCTTGGCCCCGCCGATGGGCTTGGCCAGTTCCACCTTGGCCCAGCTCCAGTTCTGCCAGCCGTTCGCCAGTCCGTCGTCGTAGGCGACCAAGGGTTTGCCGAGCGCTTGCGCGAACAGGGGCGGGGCCAGCAGCGATGCGGCCAGACCCGCCACGGCGGTGAGGAAAGCGCGACGTGTATGCATAACCAGTCTCCTTATAGGTATCATTTTTGTCCTTAAAATGTACCGTTGGGAAACCAGTTTTTCAAGCTAACCATGCATTTTCTTGCGTGTTTAGCGGGCGCCACGCAACGTTGTAGGGAGCGCCCTACGCGGCTGTAGGCCTAGCCTGGCGGCGTGCTGGCGGCCAGGAAGACGGCCTTGATGTCGTCCAGTTGTTCGTCGATGGAATAGGGCAGCGCCTTGGCCAGCAGGTCCAGCACGATGAGCGCGTTGATGGCGCCGTCGTCGTCGACCGCGTGCCGCAGCCGCTTGGCCATCGCGCCGTTGACCGTTTGCAGCGCCAGGTAGCGCGCCTTCAGGCCGTCGAGTTCCCAGTCCGGCGTGCCGCCTTGGCGCGCGAGAAAATACTGCCCCAGCAAGTAGGTCGAGGCGGCCCGGTAAATGGTTTCCTCTTCGGACGCGAACGGCAGGTGGAAATGCGCCATGGGCCGCAGGAAGGCCGCGTGCGGGCAGGCGCTGCCGGCCGCCAGCAGGCCCATCAGTGCGCCGACGCCGCGCTGCACGGTGGTCACCTTGCCAACCTTGCGTTGCGGCGTCTGCACGCGCACCTCGACCTGCTCATAGGAGCGCAGCTTGCCGATCATGGCGATCAGGGGGATGAAGCGCACCGCCATCGGACAGCGTGGCGTGGTGGCGGGGACCAGCGGACAGTTGGGGCACTGCTCGAATTCCAGCGCGGTCCAGGCGGGGAGGCCGGCGGTCTCCGCCTCGCCGTCGGCGGACACCGCGCAACTGGCGGTGACGCCGTCGGGAAAGCGGAAGTGATACAGCACATTCTGCATGGCGACTCCTGGGCGTCACGGCGGGGCATGTTGCATTCTGCCACGACAACCCGCCCGGAGGGCATTAAAGCGTGCTCAACGTCCCATGAACGGAATCACACCGCACACCAGCGCCGCGCCCAGCATCACCAGCGAGGCGGAGATGGCCCACAACAAGGTGTAGCGCTGGTGGTCGCCGAACTCGATCTTGGCCATCCCCACCAGCAGGTAGGTCGACGCCACCAGCGGGCTGAGCAGGTGAACCGGCTGGCCGATGATCGAGGCGCGGCCGATTTCCGCGCCGGTGATGCCGTAGACGGCGGCCGCCTTGGCCAGGATAGGCACCACGCCGAAGTAGAACGCGTCGTTCGAGATGAAGAAGGTGAACGGGATGCTGAGGATGCCGGTGACGATGGCCAGGTAAGGCCCCATCCAGGTCGGAATCGCGGTGATCACGCTGGCGGCGATGGCGTCGACCATCTTGGTGCCTTGCAGGATGCCGACGAAGATGCCGGCGGCGAAGATCAGCGACACCACCGGCAGCACATTGGCGGCGTGGGCGGTCAAGCGCTCCTTTTGATCTTCCAGCTTCGGATAGTTGATCATGATGGCGATCGCGAAGGCGATCATGAACAGCACCGGCAGCGGCAGCACGCCCTTGATCAGCATACCCATCAGCACCAGCGTCAGCCCGAGGTTAATCCAGATCAGTTTCGGACGCGCGGTTTGCGGATCGGTCAGGTTGATGTCGTCGCCGGAGCCGTCGGCGCCGGTGGCCGGCGCGCCGTGCAGGTGCACCACCTTGCCGAAGGCGACGCCCTGGTCGACGGCGACGTGGCGCGGACGGCCGGCGATGCCGATCTGGCCGGAACCGCCCATCGCGCCGTCCATGCCCATGGCGGCGTTCACCTGCTGCAACTGGGCGACGCCGGTGTAGGCCGGCTGCACGCCGACGGCATCGACTTCCGCCGCGACCGCCTTGGCGGCCTTGGCCGGCAGCAGCTCGACGACGCCGAGGCGCTTGCGCTCTTTGCGGCCCAGCACGTAGGCAACGAACAGCACCCAGCAAACACCGGCGATCATGGCCGGGATCATCGGCACGAAGATGTCGCTGACCTCCACGCCCAGGGCGCTGGCGGCGCGGGCGGTCGGGCCGCCCCAAGGCAGGATGTTGAACACGCCGCCGGCCAGCATGATCACGCATGCCATGACCAGGCGGCTGATGCCCAGGCGCTGGTACAGCGGCAGCATGGCCGACACCGTGATCATGTAGGTGGTGGCGCCGTCGCCGTCGAGCGAGACGATCATCGTCAGCACGGCGGTGCCGACCACGATCTTCATCGGGTCCCCCTTGACCAGTTTGAGGATCAGGCGCACGACCGGGTCGAACAGGCCGGCGTCGATCATGACGCCGAAGTAGAGGATGGCGAACATCAGCATGACGCCGGTCGGCGCGAGCTGCTTGATGCCCGCGAGCATCATCGGGCCCAGTTCACCGCCGAAGCCGCCGAGCACGCCGAAGCCGATCGGCACCAGGATCAGCGCGACCATCGCCGGCAGGCGCTTGGTCATGATCAAAAACATAAAGACTACGACCATCGAGTAGGCGAGTAGGGTCAACATTTAATTCTCCTCAGTATCATCCACCGGCGTGATGGCTTGCCGGCGTTATAGTTTTTATGCATAAGCTGCATAAGTTATGCGAATACTATAAATGCCCCAAGCTTTCAAATGACTTTCAGTGCGCGCAATTGCCCTATGAAACCGGGCGTCGACCTGGAGGCGCTGTCGGAGTCGCCGGGCGGCTCCGCGCCCGGGTGGGCGGGTCGGTTTCGGTCGCAGCGTCACGATCCGGCTGCGCAGCATGCACGTGAGCGACCTCGAGAGCTATGGCGTCGGTTGCGTCGTCACGCTGGAACAGGTGTTGTAAAGCCGGCGGGAAGCAGAGGGGGCGACGGGCTGAAGCGGCCTCGGCATTGATTAATCGTCGACGCTGAGGCATATTGCCTCTTTATGAACGTTTCGCCCCATACTTTTATCCTCTTCTCGCTCGGCGCCGACCTGATCCTTTGTGCTGTGCTGGTGTTTTTGTGGTGGCGGCACAGCGATGAAAAGCACGCGATCGCGTGGGCGGCGGGCCAGCTGGCGATGACCGCCGGCAGCCTTTTTTGGTACATGGGGCCGCCGGACTGGCCGCGGCACGCGCTGGCGGCCGTCACGCTCACCGTCAGCGTGGCCGGATTCTGGATAGGCACCGAATTTTTCCTTGGTAACCTCAAACGCCGCCATGTGCGCGTCGCCACGTTGTCGTTCGCGCTGTTCGGCTGCGCCCTCTATGCGGCGTGGACCACGCTGGGACGGTCGGTCGAGACCATCACCGCCTTCACCTATGGCCTGACCTTCCTCTGGGTCGGCTGGCGCCTCGCGGGGAAACGCAACCAATACCGGTTGCTTGGCCTGATACTGGTGGCGCGCGGCGTGTTCAACTTTGCGAACGGCATGGACCTGGTGCCGCCCGTGTTCGAGGTCTGGTTCATGTGCTCGTTCCTGATCAAGGCGAGCTCGATGCTGTGCCTGATCCACGCGGTGCAGGAAAAGATACAGAAGCGCTACACCCATGCGATCGACAGCCTGAGCAAGGGGTTCCTGGTGTACGACCGCGACGGCCGCATCCGCTCCGCCAACGAGAGCAGCGCCCGCCTGCTCGGCGCGTCCGGCGTCAAGCAGCTGCTCGGCACCCATATGGCCGATTGGATGCCGGCCATCAGCCGCCAAAAAGTTGCCGAGCACTTCCAGCGGTTCGCCGCCGCCACGCGCTATCCCTATGTCGAGACGGCGGTCATCGACGGCGGCGGCGGGCGCGAACTGCCGCTCGAGCTGATCGCCTCGCCGCACTACGAGCGCGGCCAGCTCCATTGCATGATGCTGGTGATGGATATCACCGAGCGCAAGAAGAACGACGACCTGCTGCAGCGCGCCGCCAATTACGACAGCGTCACCGGCTTGCTGAACCGGAACGGCCTGTCGGTGCGGCTGGCGGCCGCGCTGGCGCAGGCGGGCGGCGACGGCAACGGCTGCGCGGTGCTGTTCATCGACATCGACAAGTTCAAGCGCGTCAACGATTGCTTCGGCCATGCGGCCGGCGACCAGTTGCTGACCCAGATGGCGCAGCTGCTGCGCGGGCTGGCGGGCGATGGCGACCTGCTGGCCCGCTTCGGTGGCGACGAGTTCATCGTCGTGCTGCAGGGACTGCCGAAGGGCGGCGCCGCCGGCGCGGCGTCGGCACGCGGGCAGCAGATCCTGCGCGCGCTGGGCGGCGGCTTCCAGCTGTCGCGGCAGCTGATCACCGTCTCGGCCAGCATCGGCGTGGCGTGCTTTCCCGGCGACGGCGACGACGCCGACACGCTGATCCGCAACGCCGACATCGCCATGCACGACGTCAAAAAGACCGGCCGGGGCGAGCTGCGCTTCTTCGACGCCGCCATGAGCGCGTACGCGCGCGACGCGCTGGTGATCGACGGCGCGCTGCGCGGGGCGATCCAGTCGGGCGAGCTCAGCCTTGCGTATCAACCGATCGTCAACGCCGCCAGCGGCCGCATGGACAAGGTCGAGGCCTTGCTGCGCTGGCACAGCGCCGCGCTGGGCGCGGTCGGCCCGGACCGCTTCATCCCGGTCGCCGAGGATAGCGGCTTGATCATCGAGCTGGGCGCCTGGGTGCTCGACCAGGCCTGCCGCCAGTTGGCGGACTGGCGCGACAGCCTGCCGGAGCTCGTCGTCAGCATCAACGTCTCCGCCCGGCAGTTGCTCGATCCGGCGTTCATCGGGCTGGTGGAACGGGCGTTGTCGGGCAACGGCCTGGCGCCCGGGCGGCTCGAGCTGGAACTGACCGAGCGCGTGCTCATCGGCGATGGCGCGCAGGTGCGGGGGGCGCTGGGCCGGCTGCGCGAGCTCGGCGTCAGCATTTCGCTCGACGACTTCGGCACGGGCTACTCGTCGCTCAGCTACCTGACCCAATTCCGGATCGACACGCTCAAGATCGACCGCGCCTTCGTCACCGACATGGTGGACAGCCCGCGCAGCAACGCGCTGGTGGCGACCATCATCGCCATGGGCCACGGGCTCGGCCTGCAACTGGTGGCGGAAGGCGTGGAAACGGCCGGCCAGGCGCGGGCGCTCGAAGCGATGGGCTGTCACTACCTGCAGGGATACCACATCTCGCGGCCGGTCGACGCCGCCGCGCTGCAACGGTTCGCCGCTCCGGGGTCAGGTCCACCATTTCTACACGAACTGAGCCCTAAGGCTGGTTAGCGTCGGGGTCGTGTCCGAATGTCGGACCTGACCCCGGTTCGGCGTTTTTGAAGGCGGCGGCGTCGCCGGCGAACATTTCCTCCAGCTCCAGGCGTCCCTTGCGCGTTAGCGAGACCATCTCGTCCTGGTCTTGCTGGTGCGGGTACACTTCCATCAGCATCTTGAGGTTGTGCGTGCGGAAGGTGCGCGCGGCGTGCTCGGCGCGCTCGGCGGCAAAGCCCAGCTGTTGCAGCACCTTGGCGCCCAGTTGCAGCGACGATTCGAAGGTTTCGCGCTCGATCAGCGTCACGCCACGGTCGAGCAGTTCGTAGTAGTGGGTGACGTTGCGCGCCCGCGCCAGGATCGTCAGCGACGGATAGCGCTCGCGCACGGCGTCGACCAGCGCCAGGCTGTCGTCGACGTTGTCGATCGCGATCACCAAGGTGGTGGCCTTGCCGATGCCGGCCGCTTCCAGCAGGTCGATGCGGGTGGCGTCGCCGTAGAACACTTCGTAGCCGAATTTGCGCAGCAACTCGATCTGGTCGGGATCGTGGTCGAGCACCGTGACGCCGATGCGGTTGGCCGACAGGAGGCGGCCGATGATCTGGCCGAAGCGGCCGAAGCCGGCGATGATGACCGGATGCTCGACGGTGATCTTGTCCGCCTCGCGCTTCTTTTTCGCCGTGCGCAGGCGCGGCGCCGCCAGTTTGTCGTATAGCAGAAGCAACAGCGGCGTGGCCACCATCGACAACGTCACCACCATCACCAGCATGGCCGAGGTCTCCGGCGCCAGCACCCTGGCCTCGACGGCGGTGCCGAACACAACGAAGGCGAATTCGCCGCCCTGCGACATCAGCAGCGCGAAGAACAGGCGCTGGCCGCGCGGAATGTCGAACCAGAAGGACATGCCGTACAGCAGGCCGCCCTTGAGCAGCAGCAGGCCGCAGGTCAGCCCCGCCACCAGCAACGGATGGGCCAGCAGTACGCCGAAGTCGGCCGACATGCCGACCGCCATGAAGAACAGGCCCAGCAGCAGCCCCTTGAACGGCTCCAGGTCGCTGACCAGCTGGTGGCGGTATTCGGAGTCGGCCAGCAGCACGCCGGCGGTGAACGTGCCCAGCGCCAGCGACAGCCCGACCGATTCCATCAGCAGGCAGATGCCGATCACCAGCAGCAGCGCGAACGCGGTGAACAGCTCGCGCAGGCCGGTGCGGGCGAGGAAGCGCATCACCGGGTTGACCAGGCAGCGGCCGAAGGCGACCAAAGTCAGCAGCACCGCCACCAGCTTGACGGCGCGCATCCAGCCGCCGCTTGCATGCTCGGCGGCCACGCCGGCCAGCAGCGGCACCAGCGCGATCATCGGGATCGCGGCGATATCCTGGAACAGCAAAATGGAAAAACTCGCCGAGCCGGCCGGGCTGGGCATCAGCTTGCGCTCACCCAGGGTGGCCAGCACGATGGCGGTCGACGACAGCGACATGCCGAGGCCGGCGACCAGGGCGATCTTCCAGTCGACGCCGAACGCCATGGCCGCCGCCGTGAGCGCCGCGCTGACGATGAGCACCTGCGCGCCGCCCCAGCCGAAGATGGGCCGGCGCAGCGACCATAGTTTTTTCGGCTCCAGTTCCAGCCCGATCAGGAACAGCATCAACACCACGCCGAACTCCGAGACGCTCAGCACGTCCTCGACATTGCCGATCAGCGACAGGCCCCACGGGCCGATGAGGGCGCCGGCGGCCAGATAGCCGAGCACCGCGCCCATGCCGGCACGCTTGGCCAGCGGCACCAGCACCACGGCCGCCACCAGATAAAACACCATGTGTAAGAGAAAGCCGTGTGCCATAAGAATCCGTTGTCCGCGCCGCTGATTGTCGAGCTTGCAAGTATCTCATCCGGTGGACCTTGCCGTCCACCACCGGAATGGAGAGGGGACGGATTGTAAAAATATGGCAAGTTTGTTGAACTATTTCCAAGTTGCCCGGAATGTACGGTAGGCAGCCGAGTGGCGCCTCCCACAACGATAAGGATGACAAGAATGAAAAATTTATTAAAGAACACGCTGGCAGTGGCCGCGCTGGCCCTGACCGCCCATGCCCACGCCGTGACCGACGTGGCCGGCGATTTCCTGGCGGGCTACACCGGCAGCCGCGACGCCGCCTTCGACGTGCTGTCGGCCGACGTCAGCTTCAACGCCGCCACCAATGAGTTCGTGTTCAGCACGACGGCGGCGGGCGCGATCGCCGGCGTCAACGGCGCCGCCTACGTCTTCGGCCTCAACGCCGGCGGCACGGCCAACGCGCCGTTCACGTCGGTCGGCTTGCCGGGCGCGGTGTTCAACCGCACGGTCACCCTGCGCGCCAACGGCAGCGCCGGGGTCGGGGCGACACCGATCACCGAGCAAATCGTCGGCGACCGGATCTTCGCCACCGTGTCGGCATCGCTGCTGCCATCGAACGGCCTGGCGTTCAAGGATTACACCTGGACCGTGTGGTCCATCGATACCAACGTCGCCGGGCTCGGCCGTCTGGCGGACTTCGCGCCCGACGCCAACATCAACGTCACGACCGTGCCGGAGCCGGCCACCTATGGCATGCTGCTGGCCGGCTTGGGGATGCTGGGCATGGTGGCCCGCCGCCGCGCGCGCGCCGAGGGCTGATCCGGGCGGTGTTGCAAAGGTGCGGTGACGGCGCCGGTTGTCGTTTGGCGGGCACTCGGCCCGGCGGATCGAGCGGATGTTTGTGTCGCGGCGGTCGCGGATGTGGTACCGTAATTGCTTTGGGAACCTATTTCCTGAATGGAAATACGAACAGGCTCCCGGGGCGATCGGCCGGCAACCCGCTGAACGGAAAGCACCGCATGACATCACGCAAGTCCAGCCGGGACCCTCCCTGCCCGGCGCCAGTCGCGGCCGGGCAGGCCGGCGCCGCCTCCTTCACCGTCGAGCGGCGGCTGGCCGCCAGCCTGTCGGCCATCCTGCTGCGTAACGCCGACGACAGCGACAACGGCATCGCCATGCTCGACGCCGGCAACATCTTCCTGTACCACAACCAAGCCTTCGCGCAGATGTTCGGTTTCGCCGACGACACCATGGTCGGCAAGCACTACGACGACATGATGATCTGGGCCTACACCCATCGCTGCGGGCCGCTGATCGAGGCGGCCAGCATCGAGGAGTGGCTGTGCTACGTGCATAGCCGGCAGCGCAGCGCCCGTTTCCGCAGCTTCGAGGTGGACCTGATCGACGGCCGCTGGCTGCTGATCACCGAGCAGGTGAACGCCGACGGCGAAATGGTGGTGATGTGCACCGACATCACGCGCCAGAAACAGACCGAGTTCGAACTCAAACGCGCGCACGCAGAGCTGCGGCGGCTGGCGTTGACCGACGAGCTGACCGGCATTCCGAACCGGCGCCAGCTCTTCCCGCGCTTCGACGTCGAGCTGGAGCGGGCTGACCGCCACGGCTCTCCGCTGTGCCTGGCGATACTGGACCTCGACCACTTCAAGCACGTCAACGACCGCTACGGCCACGCGGCCGGCGACGCCGTGCTGCGCCACTTCGCCGATTTTCTGGTTCGGTGCTTGCGCGCGGCCGACATGGTGGGCCGGTTGGGGGGCGAGGAATTCGCCGTGCTATTGCCGGAGACCGGCATCGAGGAGGCGCTGTTTGTGTTGCGCCGTGTGCTGGAGCAATTGGCGGAGGAGGCCGTGGACGCGGTCGCCCCGGGATTCGCCTACACGTTTTCCGGTGGTGTGGCCGCCGCCGGCCAAGCCCGGCCGGCGACCTCGCAACGCTTGCTGGCTTGCGCGGACCGCGCGCTGTACCAAGCCAAGAGCGGCGGCCGCAACCGCATCAACGCATATGTACCGGACGACGACGGACTATATGCCGGTTCGGCCGGCTAGGCCGGCTTTTCACTGTACGTCACCGGAAACGACCAGCCGGTGGCCGGCGGCGGTCAATAGCGGCACCGCGCGTTCCAGATCGCCGCGCTGCACCAGCAAATGATCGCCATCGAAGGTCGACACCACGAAAATGCCGATACCGCCGCGCGACAAGGGCTCGATCACCGACAGCACGATGCCGGTGGCGCCAAAGGCGAACGGGCCGACGAACCGCCAGCACACCCAATCCGGTTCCGACTGTATCCCCGCCGGCACCCGCCCGGCCCGGCAGACGATGGACAACTCCTGGCGCGAGCGGCTGATGGTGACAAAGCCTTCACCGTCGGCCCAGGCGGGGATCGCCTGGTCCGGCGCGAGGCGGCTGACGGCGTAGGGATGCGGGTCTTGCTCGAGCGTTATATGGTGCATGCTGGTTGCCGGCTTCAAAGTGATGTTGGCGCCAAGATAGCGCCGCGCCTCCCGGCCGTCCAGTCAATAATTTTCACCGTCCATTCACGCCGCTAATGCTGATGATTGCAGCGCTAGCGGCGGCCCCGAGAAAGTTGTTTCACATACCAAAAGATTGCGCTATCATTTGCTTCGATCCGATTCACCAAGAGGGGGTTCGATGAGCAAATTGGCAGCGATACTGTTGTTCGCCGGGACCGCCTTGGCGGCGGGCACGACGGCCATGGCGGCGATGCCGGCGCAGGGAAACTGTGCCGACGGTGGCGGCGGCGCCCCCCAAACCAGCCTGACGCCGGCGGAGAAGGCCGAAGGCTGGCGCATGCTATGGGACGGCCGCACGTCCGAGGGCTGGCGCGCCGTCAAATTGGATGAGTTCCCTAAAAAAGGCTGGCACATGTGCGGCGGCGTGCTGTCCGTGCAGGGCAACGACGGCGAGGAATCGCAAGGCGGCGGCGACATCATCACCAAACAGCGCTACGCCGATTTCGAGTTGAGCGCCGAGTTCAGGACGACGCCGGGCGCCAACAGCGGCATCAAGATCTTTACCCAGCCGACCCTCAGCGCCATCGACAAGGTCACCGGCAAGCCCACCGAGATCGGTTCGGCCATCGGCCTGGAGTTCCAAGTGCTCGACGACGAGCGCCATCCCGACGCCAAACTGGGCCGCGACGGCAACCGCACCATCGGCTCCCTGTACGACCTGATTCCCGCGCCCAGGGACAAGACCGTGATGCCGGTTGGCCAGTGGAACCTGGCGCGCATCGTATCGAAAGGCAGGCTCGTCTCGTTCTGGCTCAACGGTAAAAAGACGGTCGAGTTCGAACGCGGCTCGCCGGCGTTCCGCGCGAGCGTCGCGGGCAGCAAGTTCAAGGAGATTCCCCAGTTTGGCGAATGGCCCGACGGCCACATCCTGCTGCAGGACCACGGTAACAATGTCTCGTTCCGCAACATCAGGATTCGCGACCTGGGCGGAAAATAAGCCATGCCGGGCGCGCCTGTTTTCCAGCATACGTTCGCGGCGATGAACACCCGCTTCACCATGGTGCTGCCATCGGTGGGCGCCGACGAGGGCGCCCCGCTGGCGCGCGAGGTGGAGGCGCTTGTCGGCCGGCAGGAGCGGCTCATGAGCCGGTTCGTCGAGGACGGCGCCGTCGCGCGCATCAATCGACGCGCGGGACAAGCGGCGGTGGCCGCCGGCGACGCCTGGGACGTGCTGCAAGCCTGCCGCGACCATTGGCGGCGTACCGGCGGCGCCTTCGATATCGCCCAGGGCGGCCGCATCGGCGGGAGCTCGTTCGCCGCGGCGGACAACGGCATGCGACAAGTCGAGCTCGACGAAGCCGACCGCACCGTGCGCTTCGCCTCGCCCGGCGTCAAGCTCGACCTTGGCGGCGTCGGCAAGGGCATCGCCCTCGACGAGGTGGGGCGGCAACTGCGCGCGCGTGGCATCGAGCGGGCCTTCCTGAGCTTCGGTGAAAGCTCGATCGCCGTCATCGGCGGACACCCGGCCGGTCCCCACTGGCCGGTCGGCGTCGTGGATCCCTTGCGGGACGATGCAGCGCTGCACAGCTTTCACCTGCGCGACGCGGCCATGTCCACCTCGGGCAACCGCACCGACGACGGCCACACCGTCGATCCGCGCACCGGGCTGCGGCGCAAGGGGCGATGCGTGCTGTCGGTGGCGTGCGCCAGCGCAACGGACGCGGAAGTGCTCTCCACGGCACTGCTGGTCACCCCCTGCGCGGAGCGCGCCCGCATATTGAACAACTACCCCGGGGCGGAAGGCGTCGAGTTTGTCTGCTCGACGGCTGCCGGTCCGCGCGGCCTGCACAAGAGATGGCATGATGAATCCTGATTTTCCCGAAGACACCGGCGATCTCGACGAGGACCGCCGGCGCCGGCGCCGGTTCCTGACCCGGCTGGCGGCGACCGTGGCCGGCTCCGGCGTGTTGAGCGCGCTTCCGTGGATCGCCCCGTTGCGCGCGGCGCCGCTCGGTTCGGCCGCGTCCGACCGGGTGCGCCTCGGCGTGATCGGCGTCGGCTCGCGCGGCCGGCGGCTGATGCGGGACCTGTTGCGCACCCCGGGTGTCGAGCTGGTGGCGCTGTGCGACAACTACGCGCCGCATCTGCGGCTGGGCATGCAAGCTGCGGGCGACAAGCCGCTGGCCTTTTCCGACCACCGCGCGCTGCTGGCGACGCCGCACCTGGACGGCGTGGTGATCGCGACGCCGCTCCATCAGCACGCCCCGATATGCCTCGACGCGCTGGCGGCCGACAAGCATGTGTTTTGCGAAAAAAGCCTGGCGCTGACCATCGACGAGTGCCGCGCCGTCGCCCGGGCGGCGGTCGCCAGCAAGCGCGCCTTCCAGATCGGCCACCAGCGCCTGTTCAGCAACCAGTTCCTGCAGGCGCACCAGATGGTGCGCGAGGGCGCGATCGGCGACATCAGCCAGATCCGCGCCTACTGGCACCGCAACACCAGTTGGCGCAACCCGGCCGCCAGCGCGGAACTGGACCGCATCCTCAACTGGCGCCTGTACCGCGCCTATTCGGCCGGACTGATGGGCGAGTTGGCCTCGCACCACTTACACGTCGCCAACTGGTTCCTGGACGCCGCGCCCCTGTCCTGCGTCGGCTACGGCAGCATCAACCACTGGAAGGACGGCCGCGAAGTGCACGACAACGTGAATGTCGTCTACCGCTATCCCGACGGCGTCTCCGTGGTGTATGACTCGCTGAGCAGCAATCGCTTCCATGGCATGGAGGTGCAGATCATGGGGACGAAGGGAACCATCGAGGGGGAGAGCGCCAAGGCCTATTTCGAGCAGGCGCAGCCCGCGCCCGGCATCGCCAAGCTCGTCACCCAGCTTGAACAGGGCCGGTTCGACACCGTGGCCGTCGCCGCGCCCACCTGGAATCCCGAGCTCAAACAGAGCGCCCAGGGCCTGGCGTTGCGCCGCAACGCCAATGGCGACGACGGCACCGCCGTCTCCCTGGCCGCCTTCGCCAATACCATCCGTTCCGGCCGGAAGATCCCGCAGATGGTCGAGCACGCCTACCGCGCCGGC
Organism: uncultured Duganella sp.; assembly: GCA_963511605.1. Taxonomy (GTDB): domain Bacteria; phylum Pseudomonadota; class Gammaproteobacteria; order Burkholderiales; family Burkholderiaceae_D; genus Rugamonas. The sequence goes on from CAUPJZ010000014.1 coordinate 48,837, forward strand.
GTCGCCTCGTTGATGGGCCTGGCCGCGGTAGAGCAGGGCGGCGAAATCCTGTGGCCGGGAAATTACGAATGAGCCGGTCCTCCACCACGGCCATGTCAAACATTTGTCAACCAGAACTGGAACCGTCATGACCCACACACCTTACTCGCCGCGCCGCCGCGCGTTTGTCCAGGGCGCGCTCACGGCCGGCGCGTCGGCGCTTCTCGTCCCGCGCCTGGCCAAGGCCGCCTCGACGGGCGACAAGGTCAATCTGGCTTGCGTTGGAATCGGCAACCGCGCCGCCCAGATCATCCTGGACCTGCACGCGACCGGCCTGGCGAACATCGTGGCCTTGTGCGATACCGACATGGGCGCCCCGCATACCGCTCAAATCCTCAAGTTGTTCCCCGACGTGCCGCGCTTCCGCGATTTCCGCCAGATGTTCGACAAGATGGGCAAGCGCATCGACGCCGTCAGCATCGGTACGCCGGACTTTTCGCACTTCCCGGTCGCCATGCTCGCCATGTCACAAGGCAAGCACGTGTACTGCGAAAAACCGATGGGCCAGAGTTTCCGCCAGATCGAATTGATGATGGCAGCCGAGAAGAAATACAAGGTCGCCGCCCAGATGGGCAACCAGGGCCATTCCGGACCCAATTACTTCCAGTTCCAGGCCTGGGTCAACGCCGGCGTCATCAAGAATGTCACCCGCATCACGGCCTATATGAACAACCCGCGCCGCTGGCACGGGATGCGGGTGTCGGGCTACTTGCCGGCGCAGCCGCTGCCGGACGGGCTCGACTGGGACGGCTGGCTCGCCACCGAGCGATTCCACGCCTATAACAAGGGTTATGTGAACGGCGACTGGCGCTCGTGGTTCGACTTCGGCAACGGCGCGCTCGGCGACTGGGGCGCGCACATCTTCGACACCGCCCACGAGTTCCTGCAGCTGGGTCTGCCGACCCGCGTGGACGCGGTCAGGCTGGACGGCCACAGCCCGTTCATCTTCCCGCAGGCGTCGACACTCGGCTTCCACTTCCCGGCGCGCGGGGCGCTGCCGCCGCTGGACCTGACCTGGTATGACGGCAAGGACAATCTGCCGCCGTTGCCGGCGAACATGGGCGCTTCGGTAGTCGATCCGTCGATTCCGCCGCCGTCGAAAGGCGCGAACGCCAGCGGCGACCAGCTAGCTCCCGGAAAGGTCATTTACGGGGAAGGGCTGACCTTCAAGGGCGGCACGCATGGTTCCGAGCTGCAAATCCTCGAGGGCGAAAAATCGGAGGCGATCCGCGCGCGCCTGCCGGCGGTCCCGGTCAGCCCCTCCAACCACTACGCCAACTTCCTGCGCGCCTGCATGGGACAGGAAACCTGCCGCTCAAGCTTCGCGGTCGCCGGGCCGCTGTGTCAGACGATGAGCCTCGGCGTCATCGCCCAGCGCGTGAACGCGACGATCGAGTTCGATCCTGTCGGCAGGCGCGTGACCAACCACCGGCTGGCCGACTCGCTGCTCGACGGCGTGCCGCCCCGCAAGGAGTGGGAGCAGTTCTACAAACTGTGAGGCGGGGTAGCTCCTGCCATTGACGGCCGGGTCCATACGGGCGCCGCCAAAGCGCTCAAAGCCCAAGCGGATCATGCGGTGGGTGACGCCATGGCAGCAAAGGCGAGTACTGCGGATAAAATTTCCTTCTGGTTCGAAAATAGTACATAATTACGTGGTATGTAATACAGTACGAATAAACGGAGGAGATATGGCGAGAGCAGGGCTGGAAAAATCGGACGTGAGGAAGGCGCGGGACAGTTTGATCGCGCAGTCCCAGTACCCATCCGTGGACGCGGTTCGCATCGCTCTCGGCAATACCGGGTCCAAGACCACGATCCACAAGTATCTCCGGGAGCTGGAAGAGGAAGAGGGCGGCGGTGCCGGGCGGAAGGCCTCGATCAGCGAGGCATTGCAAGATCTGGTTGAACGGCTAGCGGCACGCCTCGCCGAGGAAGCCGACGTTCGGATCGAGCAGGTGACACAGGAGTTCCAGGCCAAGGAACAGGCCCATGCGCAGGCATTCCGGCAACTGCAAAGTGAACTACTCGCGAAGCAAGAGGCCAACCGTGTGCTGGAGGAGCGCCTGCAAACCGAAATTGCCGGCCACGCCAAAACAAGTAGCACCCTCCAGGCCGAAACCGTCGCGCGCCATACGGCCGTACAGCAGGTGGCCGATTTGAAGGATAGGCTTGAGCAGGCGAAGCTGGAGCTGCGCCAACAGCAACTGGCGGTGCGGGGCAAGCAGGACGAGGTCACCAAACTCAATCAGGAGGGAGCACGCCTGGTCCTGGAGTTGTCGCACACCAAACAGTCGCTTTACGAACAGCTAACCAATGGCCGCAAGCTGGAGCAGAAGATCGAGCAGCTTCAGGCCGCCCACCTGCACACAGGTGACCTTCAACGCCAACTTGTCAGCAAGATCGCCGAAGCCGAGGTGCTGAGCGAGCAACTGAAGGCCGCCGAGGCACAGCTTGAACCGGCCAAGGCGCGGTTACGCGAGTTCGAGTTGCTTCTGGCCCAGGCCAACGCCAAGGTCCAGGCCCAAGACCAGATTGGTGAGCAGTTGCAAGCCTATCTCGACAAAATGACGGCCGGTTCGAAGACGAAAGCCAAATAGTTGCCTGAAAAGCAGCGGGTCACGGGGCCTTCGGATGCGCGGGGAATCGATCCGGTCCCTGTCAGTTCGATCCCGGTTCCGGTATCATTCGGTATGAATAAGATTTCTTTCCATCCTTTTGTTATTGGTGTCGCCGGCGGAAGCGGCAGTGGCAAGTCAACGGTGTCCCAGCAAGTGCTCGCTTCGTTCGGCTCTGACATGGTCTCTGTCGTCATGCAGGACGATTACTACTGCGACCAATCCCACCTCACCCCTGAAGTCCGCCGCAAGCAGAATTACGACCATCCCCAGGCGTTTGACTGGCCGTTGCTTGTGCAGCATGTCAAAGCCCTACGCAACGGCGAAGCGATCGAGATGCCGGAGTACGACTTCACGCTGGATAATCGCTCCAACCGGACCATTCCGGTCAAGCCGGCGCCGGTCATCGTCATCGAAGGGCTGTTTGCCCTGTATGACGCGGACCTGCGCAAGATGATGTCGTTGAAGATCTTCGTCGACACCGCCTCCGACGTCCGCTTCATCCGCCGCATGCAACGAGATATCACCGAACGCGGCCGCTCGGTGGAGAGCGTCGTCGACCAGTATCTGGAAACAGTGCGCCCGATGCACCAGCAATTCATCGAGCCAACCAAGCGCCACGCCGATGTCATTATTCCGCACGGCGCCAATGGCCCGGCGGTCGATGTCATCACCACCAAGGTGGCGAGCGTGATCGGCCAGTTGAAGCGGCCTTGAGTTTATAAAGAATCCGCTCTGACCTGATACGCAGTATCTTCTGTTGTATTGCGCGATATAGCCGTTCGGTGATGCGGTATAAGCCGGGCTCCGGCCCGCAGCGTCGCCGCTAGCGCGGCGACGCGCACTGGTTCACTCCGGCCCGGCCGCCTGCACGTAGGGGCCGATGACGACGCCGACAAAGCCCTTGGCTTTTTGCGTCGAAAGGAATGTCACGTCGACGTCCTTCTTCAGCGCCTTGACCTGGCCGCCGCTGCGGTAGCTGTAGGCGGAACGGCCGCCGCGCATCTCCATGATCAGCTCGACACGCTTGTCCGTGACCGGCGCCGATTCCAGCAAGGTTTCCTTGCCATCCTCGTACTTGTACAGCGCAACCATGCGGCGGCCGGCCGTTTGCGTCACGCCCATGAACAGATAGTTCGCATCGTTCTGGATGGCGACCAGGCCGGCGCGGTCGCCGTCGCGCCGTGGCGCGTAGTCGACCACGGTCGACACGGTAGCGTCATGGTGTTGCTGGCGGCGGCCGATAAAGCCCGGCACGCCGTCAAGCTTGCCCAGCGGCTGGCCGGAGTTCAGCACCAGGTCGCCCTTGTCGATCTTGTACAGCTGGCGGCGCGGCGTGCGCATGCCAATCCAGGCGGCGGAGAGCGGCTTGTCGAACTCGTCGACGTAGCTGAAGTCGCCATTCATCGGCAGCGCGGGCGCCGGCTGGGCAGGCAGTTCGGGCTTGGCCAAGGTGTAGGGCACCGGCTTGCCTTGTTCGAGGATCATCGGCCAGCCGTCTTTCCACGTCACCGGCAGCAGGAAGGTTTCACGGCCGATATTGTAGAAATTGCCGGGGTAGGGGCGGGTGGCCAGGAAAACCGCCCACCAGTCCCCCTGCCGTGTCTGTACCAGCTTGGCGTGGCCGGTGGTGGTGACCGGATTGGCGCGGGCCGGATCCAGATCGCGCTGGGTCAAGATCGGATTGGCCGGTCCGGGCACATACGGCCCCATGATGTCCCTGGAGCGCAGGATCACTTCGGAGTGGTTGTCTCCGGTCCCGCCTTCGGCGCACATCAAATAATAGTAACCGTCCTTCTTCAACAGATGCGGGCCTTCGATCCAGATCGGATTCCTGGCCGGGACCACGCCGCCGTCGATCAGCACCTTCGGCGTGCCGATGCGCTGGAAGCTCTTCGGGTCGATCTCCGTGATCCAGATGGCGCGGTGGCCGTCGTAGCGCGGCGTGCCCACGGGGGCGTCGTTGTGGACCACGTAGGCCTTGTCGCCGTCCCAGAAGATCGACGGGTCGATGCCGTTCAAGCCTTTGATGGTGACCGGTTGCGACCAGGGGCCGGACGGGTGGTCGGCCGTGATGATGAAGTTGCCCATGCCGCCGGGGCAGCTGGAGCAGGTGGTGATGATGTAGTAGCGCCCGTTGTGGAACGAGATGTCCGGTGCGTAGATGCCTTGCGAACCGCGCACGCCGGTGAAGTCGACCTGTTCCGGACGGTCGAGCGCGTTGCCGATCTGCGTCCACGTGACCATGTCCCTGGAATGCATGATCGGCAGTCCGGGAAAATTGGTGAACGACGAATTGACGATGTAGTAGTCGTCGCCCATGCGGGCGATCGACGGGTCGGGGAAATATCCCGACAGGATGGGATTGAGGAACTCGCCGGCGCGCGGCTTGGCCTGCTCCTGCGATTTGCCCGCGTAGCTGAAGCGCTCGAAGCGCGCGCTCGCAGCGGTGTCGGCGGCGTGCGCCGACACCGCGCACAGTGCCGCGACAAGTAAGATCTTCTGTTTCATATTAACCCTAAAAGTGCGGCACCGGCGGCCTTAGAACTTCATGCGCAGACCGAGGGCGAAGGTACGTCCCGGATCATACTGCGACATCGTGGCGTTCGGGAACTGGAAGTAACCGCGACGCTTGGCCTTGTTCAGGTTGACGATGTCGAAGGTGATCATCGGCAGTCCGTCGCGGTCGAACACCTGGTCGAGCTCGATGCTCGACGAGAAGTCCCACTGCTTGTACGTGTCGCTGAACAGCGCCGCCTGGGTGATGCCGCTCTGGTTCGCCGTCGCCACCTGGCTGCCCTGCGAGTAGGTGTGCATGAAGCGCGCCATGTAGCCGTGGTTCTCGTAGTAGACGCCGAAGTTGTTGGTCTTCTTCGGCACGCCCAGCGCGATGAAACCTTTCGAGCCTTCGCCGCTGGCCTTCTGGTTGATCAGGGTCAGCGTTTCGTTGAAGCCGAAGCCCTTGACCGGCAGCCACTTGTCGAGCGGCTGGACCCAGCCCACTTCCAGGCCTCGAATGCGCAGGATGCCGTCGGCGTTGCGTGGACGGGTCATCACGACGGTGGCCACGTCCGGGCCGCCGCGCGAATCGATCGCCAGCTGCTGGGTCGGAATCAGGGTGCCGTAGTTGATACCGTACTGCGCCAGCGCGGAGAACGGCAGGGTAACGTTCTCGTCGATGGTGAAGCCGTTGACGCGCTTCTGGAAGCCGGTCACCGACACATAACCTTCGCGGCCGGTGTACCAGTCGATGCCCAGGTCGATGTTATCCGACAGGTAAGGCTTCAGGTTCGGATTGCCCTGGGTGCCGGTGTCCGCCGAGACGCCGGAGAAATTGACACCCGGACGCAGCGAATTCGGATTCACCCGCGTCATGCTGCGCGACAGGGCGGCGCGCACCACCACGTCCTTCATGACGTCGACGGCCAGGGTGCCGGACGGCAGGGTATTGCTGTATTCCGAATCCTGGTAAACCCACGAATCGATGTTCGGATACTTGCTGCCGTTGAGCGGCAAGGTGGCGTTGCGCGGATCGCTGAAGGAGTTGCGCGAACCGACCTGCTGTTGGGTACGGACGTAGCGCACGCCGACGTTCCAGCGGGTATTGAAGCCGGCCGGTGCCAGTTCGCCGCTCGCCTCCAGATAGACCGCCTTCGACTTCTCGCGGATGTAGCCGGCGCTGGCGCCGGTCGACGAGGCGCCCGTGTCCGGCGCGCTGCTGTTGAAGTAGTCGTAGTTGGAATCCTTGCGGAAGCGATCCCAGTCCAGCGCCAGGTTGCCGTACTGGCCCGGTGTCAGATAGCTCGGCAGCGCGGCGTTGGTGATCAGCGAGCCCTGGTAGATCAGCGGCGCGGTCTGGCCGGCCGTGTAGCCGGTGCCGTAGCCGGGGTAAAGCGCGGCGGCGCTGGCGCCCGGGGTGCTGGCGCCGTTGCATGGCGGGGCGCCGTTCGGGCCTTGCAGGAACACCGACGGATTGTTGCCGCAGACGGCGGCCTGCCAGGCGGCGGAATTGTCCTGGCCACGGATGGTGCGGTCGATATCGTCCCAGGCGAAGCCGCCCTTGACGGTCAGTTTCTTGTCGCCCCAGGCCAGGTTGGTGTGGAAGCCCTTGGTCTCGGTCTCGCGCAACTCGTTCTGCACGTTGACGCGGCCGCCGACCCACTGGTAGTTGGCCGGGTTGTTCAAGTCTATGTTGGAGACGATGGACGGCACGCCGCCGTTGTTGGCGTAGGTGATCGTGTTGCCGCTGTTGGGCGCGGTGATCGGCATGACCGTCGGCGCCTCGTGGGTGAAGCGGCTGCGGTTCCAGTTACCGGCGACGTCGAGCGACAGCTTGGGCGTGATCTTCCACTCCATGCCCGGGTTGATGCCCAGCAGGTCGACCTTGTCCTTGCGCGGGCCGAACTCGATGAAGTTGAGCGCGTTGGCGAAGGTGCCGGAGGTCACCGTACAGCCGTTGGTGCAATCGGTCTTGTCGACCTTCATATTGAGCGGAATGACGCCATTGTTACGCACGGCCCAAGTGTAGCCGTTGCGCGTCATGTCGTCGTCCTTCTTGCTGTACATGGTGTCCAGGTAGAAGTGCAGGTCCTGCGTCGGACGGTACTCGGCGGCGAACACGCCGGAGATCTTGTCCTTGGTGCCGTAATACTCCATGGTGCGGCCCAGGCGCGGAATGATAGCGTTGTCAATCTGCCCGATGGTCAGGCCGGGATTGTTCGCCAGCAGGAAGGCCTCGTTGATCGGCGTGCCCGCCACCAGGCCGTTGCCGGCGCCGGCCGGCACGGTGGCCGGGATGGTCCAGTTGCCGCCGCCGGTGTTGTTGCGGCTTGGCGAGCTGCTCTGCGACGCGGTCAGGTTGGGATTGGTCCAGCCGACGGTCTCGAAACCGGTGGTGCGGGCCTGCTGGCGCGAGAACGAGATGCCGCCCAGGACACCGAACTTGCCGCCCCAGGTATTGCTGGCCAGGATATTGCCGCGCATGCCGGCCTTGTCGGCGATCTGCTGCTTGGTGCCGGTCAGGCCCATGGACAGCTGCTTGCCTTCCTTGTCGAACGGCCGCGCGCTGCGCAGGTTGACGACGCCGGCGGCGCCGCCCTCGATCTGGCCGGCTGTCGGGCTCTTGCTGACGGTGAGTTTGGTGAACAGGTCGGTCGGCAACAGGTCCAGATCGACTTCGCGGTTGGTGTTGGCGCCATCAATAGGGCCGGACGAGGCCACGGCGATCGGGGAATTGTTCAGCAGGATCTTGGTGAACGACGAGCCCAGGCCACGGATCTGGATGGTCATGCCCTCGCCGGTGACGTCGCGCGACACGCCGACGCCGGGAACGCGGCTGAGCGACTCGGCCAGGTTCTTGTCCGGGAATTTGCCGAAATCCTCGGCGTTGATCGAATCCTGGAAGCCGACGGCTTCTTTCTTGTCGCGCGCGGAAGACAGCAAGCTGTTGCGATAGCCGGTGACCTGGACGCTGGTGATCGGCGCCTCGGCGGCGGTGGCGGCAGGGGTGGCTGCGGTGGTTTCGGCGGCGGGGGCGGTTTGCTGGGCGTAAGCCTGGGCGATCATGCTGGCCATGACGGTCAGTCCAAGCGCGGCGCGCCGGCTGGCGGTCGTTCGTTGATTCATTGCTGGTCTCCTGTTTTTTATCGGTACTGGCGTGTTTTTCCTGTTTTTTTTCAACACGACAGCGCCAAGTCTAGGAGGCGGCTTGAGCAAAGTCAACAACTTCAAACAAAATTTGATAAGCGCAACCATTTTGAGCAACACTAGCGGCGACGGGGCACGGGTCTGTGTTATGCGCTAGGGAAACGAAGTGTGACGGGCGGCGTGATAAGCGTAACCATTTGCTGCGGATAACCGCAGGGGAGCAAGTCGGCCAGACAGACTTGCCCCCCCGGGGCTTAGGTCGTGGCGCGCGGGCGCTGGCGGTGGAAGACCAGCGGGCTGTACGGGATGTTGGACGGCGGCGGGGATTTGAGGATGTTCGGTTTCATGGCGCCAACCACGTGCATCTCGCAGGGTTTGCAGTCGAACCGCAGGGTGTAGGTGTGGTCGCCGCTGACCAACGTCATCGGCTCGGCACGGACCTGGCCCTGCACGCCTTGTACGCCCTTGGCCTGCTTCGGACACAGGTTGAACGAGAAGCGCAGGCAGTGCTTGGTGATCATCAACGGCACTTCGCCCGGCTCCTCGTGCGATTCGTAGGCGGCGGCGACCAGTTTGACGCCGTGCTTGTGGTAGAAGGCGCGCGCCTTCTCGTTGTAGACGTTGGCCAGGTAGCTGAGCTGGGTGTCGGGGTAGACCGCCGGCGGTTCGGCGCTCGCCTTGCGCGTTGGACGGTCCCACGCGGCCAGGCGCGCCGCTTCATGCGCTTCGATGGCGTCGCGGCGCAGCGCGTTGATCGCGGCGGCCGGTACGAACCACGGTTTGAACAGGCGCAATTCCACGCTGGCGGCCGAGAACATCGTGCCGCCCAGTTTGCCCAGGCTGGCGCGCAGCGAGGCTTCAGCCTGTTCGGCTTGCTGCGCGGGCTGGTAGGCGATGGCGGCGTCGGTCACGCTGACGATGCCGTCCTCGTCGCGCAATGCCAGGCGCAGGCCGTCGTCCTGTTCGCTCAGTTCCAGGTGCAGGTCGACCTTGCGGTCGGAGGACTTCTTGCTCAACGCGCCTTCCCAGTGATGGTCGCGGTTGCGCAGGATGGAGGCGCCGACCTTGAAACCGGTCAGCAGCCCGATCGTCTCGTTCGGGAATACGCGCCACTGCTCGCCGTCCGCGCTGGCGCCGATTTTCTTCACCGTGTTGGCCTGGATGCCGAACGATTCGCGCTTGTACATGTAGTTCAGGCCGTCGCCGTTGGCCATCGGCCCGTTGGTGGTGATGTCGAAGTGGTCGGTGGCGATGCGCGTGACCGTGCCCAGTTCCACGCCGACGTATTTCGGGCTGTCGAAGGCGCCGATTTCTCCACCTTCGCGGCCGTGGGCGAAGTAATCCGTGTGGCCCCGATGGAAGGTCTTGTCCACATCCGGCGTGAACAGGATCTCGGTGCGGCCGCTGGCGGCGCGCGTGAATTCCGTGCGGCGTTCCAGGATTTCGTCCAGCAGCAGGCGGTAATGGGCCGTGATGTTCTTCACATAGCCCATGTCCTTGTAGCGGCCTTCGATCTTGAACGAGCGGATGCCGGCATCGACCAGCGCCTCCAGATTACGGCTCTGGTCGTTGTCCTTCATCGACAGCAGGTGTTTTTCGTACGCCACCACGCGGCCCTTGGTGTCGCTCAGCGTGTACGGCAGGCGGCAGGCCTGCGAGCAGTCGCCGCGATTGGCGCTGCGGCCCGTGTCCGCGTGGGAAATGTAGCATTGGCCGGAGTAGGCCACGCACAGCGCGCCATGGATGAAGTATTCGAGCGGCGTGTCGACCTCGGCGCGGATCTTGCGGATTTGTTCGATGGTCAGCTCGCGCGCCAGCACCAGCTGCGAGAAGCCGACATCGCCGAGGAACCTGGCTTTTTCCATCGTCCGGATGTCGCACTGGGTGCTGGCGTGCAGCTGGATGGGCGGCAGATCCATCTCCAGCAGTCCCATGTCCTGCACGATCAGCGCGTCCACGCCGGCTTCGTACAACTGCCAGATCTGCGCGCGGGCGGCGTCGAGCTCGGCGTCATGCAGGATGGTGTTGAGCGTGACGAAGATGCGCGAACGGTAGCGGTGGGCGAACGCCACCAGTTTGGAGATTTCCTCGATCGAATTGCTGGCGTTGTGGCGCGCGCCGAAGGCGGGGCCGCCGATATAGACGGCGTCGGCGCCGTGCAAAATGGCCTCCCGGCCGATCTCGGCGGTTTTGGCGGGCGACAGCAGTTCGAGCTGATGGGCTAGCAAAGTCATGGCGTGATCCGTTGCGATGAAACGGGCATTATAGCGAAATCAAGTGGGTGGGTGCCGGCCACGTCCGGCAGGCGCCGGCGTTGCTCGCATGCATCGCACTTGCGCGCCGGAGGATCCGGCCCGGCGGCCTCGCCGCGCTCGCCGTGCCCGACATCGCGAATCCGGACAGGGCCGCCGTGCGTTCAAGGCGACGGTGCGGTGCATTTGAGTAGCGCGCCGCGCAATTCCCGCAGCTTCGGCGGCTTGCTCAGGACGAGATCGACGTTGACCGGCCCCTCGTCGCTGTCGGGTATCATGCGCTGGCCCCAGCCGGTGAGCAGTATCACCGGCACGGCCGGCGCCAGCCGCTTGATCGCCTCGGCGACCTTGCGCCCATCCACGTACGGCATGCCGAGGTCGGTGATCACCAGCGCAAAACCGGCGCCGTCCGCATGGGCCGCGGCGAACAGGTCGATGCCGGCCTGGCCGCCGTCGGCCTCGGTGACGGCGTGCCCGTCCATCATCAGAATGCTGGAGAGCGACGCCAGCAGCGTCGGATCGTCGTCGACGATCAGGATCTTCAGCGGCGCCGGCGGACTGGCCGGCGCGGGCGGCGCCGCGCCCCGCACGGCGTCGGCCGTCACCGGGAAATACAGGCCGACGACGGTGCCGGCGCCGGGCCGCGAGGCGATATTGATGCGGCCTGAATGGCGTTCTATCATGCCGTAGACGGTCGCCAGCCCCAGCCCTGTGCCGCGCTCGCCCTTGGTCGTGAAGAACGGCTCGAGGCAGCGCCGTTGCGTCGCCTCGTCCATGCCGGCGCCGTCGTCGCACACCTCCACCAGCACCTGCGGTTCGGCGCCGGTGTCGTCGCCCTGCGCGAGATGGCGCGTGCGCAGCGTCACCACGCCGCCGTCGGGCAGCGCGTCGATGGCGTTGAACACCAGGTTGGTGAGCGCCTCGCGGATCTCGCCCTCCATGCCGAGGATGGCCGGCAGTTCCGGCGCCAGGTCCTGGCGCATCTCGATCACGATGCCGCGCTGCTGCGGCATGTCGGACCAGCGCGCGCGCGTCAGGTCGATCACGTGCTGCAGCATCAGGTTGACGTTCACCGTGCTGAGCATGACCTGCGGCTCGCGCTGGCGGTAGAATTCGCGCATGCGCCCGACCGTCGCGGCGACGTCGTCGATGGCCCGCTCGATCACTTGCAGGCTGGCGCGGCCGCGGTCGCTGAGCGCCCGCTCGTTCTCCAGCAGCGCCTCGGCGTACAGGCCGATCGGCGAGATGGCGTTGTTGATGTCGTGGGCGATGCCGCTGGCCATCTGGCCGAGCGCGCGCAGCCGCTCCTGCTTGGTGATCTGGGCCTGGCTGTGGTGCAGGTCGGCGTAGGCCTGCTGCAGCGTCGCATACAGCTTGGCCTGGTTGGCGGCCAGCGCCACGTGCTCGCTCAACTGGCGCAGGAATTCGCAGTCCGTGCTGGAGAAGCCGCCGACCGTGCGGCGCGCCACGATCAGCATGCCGAACACGGTGCTTTCGGCCAGCAGCGGCGCCAGCACCATCGACGCCAGGCCGGCCTTGGCCAGGCGCTGCGGAAACGGGAAATCGACCGCGCCGATGTCGGCCTCGTAGACCAACTGCCCGGCCGCGCAGCGCGACAGGCCGTTGCGGTCGATCGGGATGTGCGCCGCCTCGGTCATCGCCAGCGCCATCGACAGCGCGTAGCTGCGCACGCCCACGCAGCTGACCACCAGCTCGCCGTCGGCATGGATGCAGATGGCGCCGAAGTCGACCGGCAACTGGTCCTCCAGGCTGCGGATCACCACCTGGAAGATGCTGTGCAGGTCCTGGCGCTCGGCGATCGAGCGGGTGATCTGCTGCAGCAGATTCATGCGGTTCAGCTGGGCCAGCACGCGGGCCTCGGCGGCCTGGCGCTCGCCCATCTCGCGCTGCAGTGCCTGGTTGGCGCGCAGCAGCTCGTTGCGCGAGACCGTGCTTTGCTGCAAGCGTTCGAGCATCTGGTTGAAGGCGCGCGCCAGACTGCCGATCTCGTCGTTCGAATGCAGGTGCAACGCGAAGTCGAGGCTGCCGCCGTCGACCGCCTCGGTCGCCTTGTGCAGCCGCGTCAGCGGCGCCGTCACGCTGCGGATGGTCAAGCCCATCGCCCACAGCACGACCCCCAGCACCATCGCGCCGAGCGCACCGGCGGCCAGCATGGCGCGGTGCTGCGCCGCCAGGATATGTGTGCTGCTCAGGCGCGTCAACTCCTCGGCGTTCGACATCATGTTCTGCGCCCGCTGCATGACCATCCCGGTCAGCCGGGCCTCGAGTTCGAGCAGGATCTGGCGCCGCGCCGGCGTGCGCCGCAGTTCCTCCTGCAGCCCCTGCAATTCGTCGAACAGACCGCCGATCGAGCGCGCATGGCCGCGCAGCTCGGCCATCAGGGCCAGTTCGTCCTCGGTGTCGAAGCGGCCGGCGCCGGCCAGCAGGCGCCCCAGCGACCGGTGGCGCTGCAGCCATTGCAGGCGGCTGCGCGTTTCGTGGTGCATCACGTATTCGAGCGACAGATAGCGCAGGCCGTGCGCCGCCCGCAGGATCTCGCCGGTGACCTCGGCCTTGGCCACCTCGCGGCGCAGCGCCAGCGTGGTCACGGTGAACACCGCGCCCATGAGCAGCAACAACACCAGGCAGCACACCTGGGCGATCCTGAGGCGGGTGGAAATCTTCACGCGCGCTCCTAGTCGAAGATGGTCACGGCGGCCGGGCTGACCGTCTTGAGCCCGTCGAGGTAAATATAGTCGAGGAAGTTGGGCATGCGGTCGCCCTCGCGCAGGCCGCTCTTGATCGCCCAGCGCGCCTGGTCCTCGAGCACCAGCAGCAGGCTTTGGTCGAGCTCGAGGCCGAAGTGGTGCGCCGGCCAGGCGGCGAGGGCGGCGGCCCGGCCGCCTGGCGACATATGGGGCAGGAAGGCGACCGCCTGCTGCGGATGGGCGGCGCAATAGCGCTCGCCTTGCGCGAGGGCCCGCAGCAGCCTGACGGCCGTGTCCGGATGACGGCTCAGGAAAGCGCGCAGGGCCACGATGTTGTAGATGCTCTCGTAGACGTCGCGTCCCGAAAAGCGCACCGTGGACGCGCCCAGCGCCTCCTCGATGCGGCTCAGGAACGGATCCCAGCCGCTGACGGCGTCGACCGCGCCGCTGGCCAGCGCCGGCTGCAGGCCCTCGGGCGGATAGTTCACCAGCGTCACGTCGTGCGTGTCCAGACGCTGGCGGTTGAGCAAGACCTCCAGCGCGAAGTGGCCCGAGGTGGTCAGCGTGACGCCGATGCGCTTGCCGATCAGGTCGCTTGCGCGCGCGATGCCGCGGTCGCGCCTGGCCACCAGCCCGTGGTCCTGGCCGGTGCGGAAGATGGTGGCGAGGATTTGCACGGGCTGGCCGTCGAGCGCGGCGAACACGACCGGGATGTCGGCCACCGTCGCCAGCTCCGCCCGGTTCGCCAGCACGGCGTTGAGCGCCTGCCTGCCGCTGCTGTGCGGCTGCAGCGTCACGCGCAGGCGCTCGGCGCCGAAATAGCCGTGGGCCTGGGCCGCCATGACCGGGCAGGTGCCCAGGTATTCGGTGTTGGTGGCGATGGTCAGCGCGATGGTTGGCGCCGGCGCCGGGCGCGCACGCCACCAGGCGCCGGCGGCCAGCGCCAGCGCCAGTGCCACGGCCGGCGCCAGCAGCGCCGCCCGCCGCCGGCCGCGGGACAGGGGGCGCGCCATCATCGTCCCGCCGCGCAGGCGCACGCCGCGGCGCAACCGGGCAGCTCGAAACGGAAGGTGCTGCCGGCGCCGGGCTGGCTTTCGACGTGGATGCTGCCATCCATCGCTTCGAGCAGCCGCTGCGTGATGACCAGGCCCAGGCCGGTGCCCTCGATGTCGCTTTCCTCGCGGCCCGCGCGGCTAAAGGGGAGGAACAGGCTGTCGAGCTGCGCCGACGTCATGCCCAGCCCGCTGTCGGCGATGGCCACGCTGACCTGGCCGCCGTAGCGCCCGCAACTGACGCGGACGTCGCCGCCGTCGCGGTTGTATTTGATGGCGTTCGACAGCAGGTTCACCAGCACCTGGCGCAGCCGCAACGGGTCGGCGCTGAGCTCGTAGCCGGCCGGGCCGGGCGCGGCCAGCGTGACGCCGCGTTCCTTCGCCATCGGCGCGACGATCGCATACGCCTCGGCCAGGGCCGGCTCCAGCAGCACGGGGCCGATGTGCAAGGTCAGCTTTTCCGATTCGATCCTGGACAGGTCCAGCACCTCGTTGACCAGTTGCAACAAATGCTGCCCCGAGCGCACGATATGGCGCGCCAGCCGCTGGCGGTCGCCCGCGCCCATCGGAAACTGGTCCGAGGCCAGTATGTGCGAAAAGCCGAGGATGCTGTTCAACGGCGTGCGCACCTCGTGGCTCATGCTCGACAGGAAGGTCGACTTCGCCTTGTTGGCGCGCTCGGCCTCGCGGCGCGCCTCGTCAAGCACCAGGTTCAGGCGCCCGAGTTCGTCGATCCGCTCGCGCAGCGCCGCCTCCAGCGCCACGTTGTGCAGGCGCAGCCGGCGCGACTCGATCGCGCGCCGCAGTATCGGCAGCAGCGTGGCCGCCTTGAACGGCTTGACCACGTAGTCGAAGGCGCCCATCTTCATGGCGCGGACGGCGGAATCGACGCTGCCTTCGCCGGTCATGACGACGCACGCGATGTGCTCGTCGATCGCGCGGGCCGCCTCCAGCAACGCCAGGCCGTCGATATTGGGCATCACCAGGTCGGTCAGCAGCAGGTCGAAGCCGCCGTCCCCGATGCGCGCCAGCGCCTCGGCGCCGGTGGCAAAGCCGCTGGCCTCGACTCCGTGCTGCCCGAGGATGTCGCACAGCGCGCGCAGATGGTTCAACTGGTCGTCGACGACCGCGATACGCCAACCGGTAACGACGTCGGACATGGGCCCTCCCAGGCGCTCGGCCGGCTCGGCCGCGTGAGTGATTATGCCTGAGTTAACCGCCAAGAAACTCTCCAATCCTATCCGCGCGGCGCCGGCAGCAACTGCCGCAGCAGCTCCAGGCAGGCGAAGGCGGCGCTGCCGTCGTCGTGCTCGGCATGCCAGGCCGACACCGACACGGCCAGCAGGCGGAAGCCGGCCAGCCGGCGGAACAGGCGCCCCAGTTGCTCCAGACGCGGGCCGCCGGGCACATGGTACTTGAGCGCCGGCAACCGCTCGGCCTCGTCGAGCACGTCGGTGTCGAAATGGATGTACAGGCTCTCCTGCGGCGACAGGTGGCGCAGCACCTCGTCGAGCGGACAGCGCACGATGGCCGAGCGGCGCAACGCGTCGTCCTCGCCGGGGTCGAGGTCGCGCGCATCGGACAGCAGCACCTGGTGTTCCGGATAGGGCTGGCAGCCGGTCAGGGTGCGCAGCGCCGTGCTGCTGTCGCGCTGGTCCCGGCGGCGGTCGGGACGCCCGACCAGCATCGCCAGCGGCATGCCGCCCACGTAGCGGGTCTGGGTGGTGGCCCAGGTGTGGAAATCGCCGTGCGCATCGAGCCACAGGATGCGTTGCGGCGCGCGGCCGGCCTGCTGCAGGCCGGCCAGCACGCCCAGCGACGAGACGCAGTCGCCGGCAACGCTCAGCGGTATCTCGCCGGCCGCCGCCGCTTGGCGCACCGCGGCCGCCAACGGGGCGTAGGCCAGCCCCATGCAGCGCATCTGTTCGTTGCGGTCGGCGATGTGGGCGCTGACCAGTTCGGGCACATCGAGCACCTGCCATGGTGCGTCGCCGAACGGCGCCAGGCGGCGCAGCTGGTCGCGTCTCTGCCCCATCAGGTAGGGCACCAGTAGCGGCTTGATCATTGCCAAGACTCCGGCCGCAGCCCGTACCCGAGCTCGGTCATGGTCTCCCTCACGTCCGGCCGCGCCGCCATCGGCTGCAGCAGCGCGCCGCGCCGGCGCCAGCGGCCCGGGCTCGGCGCGGCCGTCGCCATGATCACCGGCAACGCGGCGGCCGGCGCGGCGACGGGCGGCAGGTCGAGGCGGCGCCAGAGCGCCGCCAGCGTCGAAGCCGGATCGGCCAGGAACTGCTCGAACGCCACCCGTTGCGGGCGCGTGTCGCCGGCCAGGATGTGGCGATGGCTGGACAGCCACTGGTTGAGGCACACCTCGCCGAGCGGGGCGTCGACGAAATGGCGCCAGTTGGGCGGCAGGTCGAACTTCCACCAGCGCCGGCCGAACACGCAGCGGTCGGCATAGCCGCCGATCGCCAGCGGCACGCCGGCGCGTCGCATGTCGTGCGAAAAAAAACCGGTCGGAGAGAGCCAGCCGTCGATCAGTCCGTTGACGCTCTGGGCATAGCCGCGCGTCAGGTGGATGTATTGCACCGTGGCCGCCGGGAACAATTGCCGGTGCAGGCCGGGGCGGAACGCGTCGGCGGGGGACTTGAACAGCAGTATCTTATCGGGCACGTCGGCTTCGGTGTAGCTGCGCCGGCTGAGCGAGGGCAGCACGAACGGCGGCTCCTCGATTTTGGCGGCCTCGTCGAATGGACGACCGTCCTCCAGGCCGAAACCGCCATCATAGTAGTTCAGGCGCCAGCGCGCCTGGCCGAAAACGCTGTGCAGCACCATGCGCTGCGTGGCGCGCGGCGGCGCGGCGGCATCCGGCGCGTCGAACGCGCGCGCGAGCGACGCCTCCAACGCGGCCCACTCGCGCGGCGCGGAAAACACGGCCGGAAACTGCAGCAACAGGCGCTTGCGCCAGCGCGCCTGCAATTGCTGCGCCGGCACCGGGTCGTCCGACGCCACCGTCAGGCCGTCGAAAATATTATCGGCCAGCGCCTCCGGGTTGGCCAGCTCGCCGATCGCGTCGCTGCCGCAGTGCGGGTGGTGGCCGAAGCCGTTGCCGGTCAGCGCCAGAAAAGGCTCGAGCTCGCCATCGAGCGCGGCGAAGCCCGGATGTTGGGCCAGGCAATCCTTGAACAGCGAGGAACCGCTGCGCGAACCGGTCAGTATCACGGCGACGCGCCGCACGCGGTGCCGCCACGAAGTGTGGGCAACCGCCCGCAGGCCGTTGATCGTTCTCAGTAACTCATCCATGCGCACTATTTGAGCGGCGCGCGTTGCATGAGGAAGGCGTAGAATTCACGCGCCGCGGCCCGCCCGCGCCCGCTCGTGGCGAGCAGTTCGCAGGTCAGGCCGGCCTGCGCGGCGAGCCGCTTGACGTCGTCGGGCGCGCCGAAATTGGCGTGGGCGAAATAGATCCGGCCGCCGGGCTTCAAATGGCGGCCCACATCCCGGAAGAAGCGGATATTGGTCTGGAAGCCGGTGTCCCATTGCGAGCGCGCCACAACGTCGGGGGCGGGCTTGTCGCGGAAGGGCAGGTTGGCGGTGATGACGTCGAACCGCTCATCGCCCACCTGCTCGAACAGATCGGAGCAGCGCACCTCCATCACCTGGCCGAAGCCGTGCTCGGCGGCGTTGCGCCCCGCGCTCCTGAGCGCGGCCGGATTGACGTCCAGCGCCAGCACGCGCGCCGCCCCGAGGCAACAGGCGTGGATGGCGATCACGCCCGACCCGGTGCCGACGTCGAGCACGCTTTCGCCGGCGCCGATGCGCAGGCTGCGCACCAGCGGCTGGCTGTCGAGGAACGGCCAGAACGTTTCCGGGTAGACGTGAAACGACTTGCCCAGATAGTGCATGGTGCGGCCGCCCTCGGGCACCGCCTTGAACGCGCGCTGGCGGCTACGTTGCCATTTGTCGATGTGGTCGGGATTTAGACGGGAAGTTGTTTCCATGGACACCTCCTGGGGTTGCCAAAGCTTCGGTATGGCCGACGATGCACAAATTACATCAGATAATAAAGCGTATTGCGCGGCAATTGCCGATGCGTTGAAACAAAATCACACCGCCGCAACACTACCAAAGCGGAAGTACCGGCGCCGGCGCGCCAACCTTTTTCGTGGAAAGGCCGATCCTCGGCGAGGGTAAATCATTGGCGCCATTGGCGGATTTGATAATTGTCTTCGCGCCTGTTGTGAATCACAATCCTTGCTTGCGGGCTAGCCCCCGAATTAAAACGTGAGACATGATGCGACTACTTCCAATCACCGCCATGGTGGCGGCATTTCTGACCTGCGGGCCCGCCGCAGGCCTCGCCGAGCCCAAACAACGCCTGATTGTCCTCAGTGATATCGAGGCCGATCCCGATGACAGCCAGTCGCTCGTGCGCTTGCTGCTGTACGCGAACCAGATCGATATCGAAGGCCTGGTCGCAACGACCTCAACGCATCAGAAGTCGCGGATCGCACCGGCATCCATGCATGCGATGATCGACGCCTACGGCCAGGTACAAGCTAATTTGCTGAAGCACGAACCGGTTTTCCGAAGGCGGCGGCGCTGAAAACGCTGGTGCGCTCCGGCTCGCAACTGTACGGTATGCAAGGTGTAGGCGAGGGCAAGGACACGCCCGGATCGGACGCCATCATCAAGGCCCTGGAGAAAAATGATGCGCGGCCGCTATGGGTTGCGGTCTGGGGCGGCGCCAACACGCTTGCCCAAGCGTTGTACCGGATCGGCCGCGACAAGACGCCGGAGCAAACGGCGCGCCTGGTGGGCAAGTTGCGCGTCTACACGATCTCCGATCAGGACGATTCCGGTATTTGGATACGCACCAAGTTTCCCGATCTGTTTTACATCGTCAGCCCCGGCGGGTATGGCAACGGCGCCTGGACCGGCATGCACTCGACCGTAGCGGACTTCGACAGCACGGAAATCAGCAACAGCTGGATCGCCGCGCATATCCAACAGGGCCATGGGCCGCTGGGCGCGATCTATCCGGATGTCTCTTTTGGCGTGGAGGGCGATACGCCTTCGTTCCTGTCCCTGATACCGAACGGCCTGAACGCACCCGAGCATCCGGACTGGGGCGGCTGGGGAGGGCGCTACGAGTTGTACACGCCGGCGCTCGAGACCACCGATCCGAAAGGCTTCACCGGCAACGTCCCCGTCCCGCAAGAGCCGCGCGCCATCTGGAGCAACGCCGTCGATAGCTACAGGCCGTTCATCCACAACGACTATGGCCGCACCGTGAAAGCCCACGACAAAGTCACGACGGGGTACCGGACCACCATCTGGCGCTGGCGCAAAGACTTCCAGAACGATTTCGCGGCGCGGATGGATTGGACCACCAAGCCGTACAAGGGAGCGAATCATCCGCCGGTCGTAAAGCTCGGCAATAGCGAGCGGCTGACCATCAAATCCGGCGAAGTGTTCAGGATGAGCGCGGCCGGCAGCTCCGACCCCGATGGCGACAACTTGAGCTACCTGTGGTTCCAGTATCCGGAAGCTGGCAGCTACAAGGAGGAGATCAAGCTGGGGTATGCGGAAAACCACCATACCGTTACGGGCCAGGCGCCAGCGGTCGCCAGGCAGGAGAACGCCCACTTCATCGTCAAGGTGACCGACAAGGGCAGCCCGGCGCTGACGCGCTACCGGCGCGTGATCGTCACCGTCGTGCCGTCCAATCCCTGAACCGCCACAGGCACGGCCTCGTCACGCGGCCGCGCCGCCTAGGCGGTAGCTGTGGCGCTGTTGCCCGGGGACGGCGAAATCGAGCAGGTTGTATTCCAGCGAAAAGCTGCGTTCGCGGTCGCCCGCCGCTGCTGGTGAGGACCCACAAGCGCCAACGCTAGCAAGACTTCCGTTAGGAATGTACGATGTAGTTGCCCTAAAACATTAATCTGGATTAGTATCTTGGCACATCAGACAGGGGAGGGATCATGGTATTGAGCATCGGCAGCGGCGCCCGCGGCGTCAGCAACAGTATCGGCACGCAGGGCCAGATCATGCGGATCATGGCGCAGATCAAGAACGTGCGCAAGCAACTCGCCGCGCTGCAAAAGCAGTTGCGTGAAACCAGCGATCCGGAGCTGCAGAAGCTGCTGTTCAAGCAGATCTTCGACATGCAGCGCACGATCCAATTGATGGAGCAGCAGATCGCGCAGATCGAGGCCGCCGAACAGCAAAAGGCAGCCGCCCGCCAGCACGACAAACAGCAACTGGCGGACGAAGAAAAGGCCAGGCAATAAGTAGCACACCGAACCTGACTGCCCTAGTTCCACGCAAGCGTCGAAAGTCCAGGCAGGTATCCATTCCCGCACATACAGAGCCGCCTGCATCCCTCCCGCGGACGGTCAGTGCGACATCAGTACCGGCAGCGTCATCGACCGCAGCAGGCGCCGCGTGACGCCGCCGAGGATGATCTCGCGCCAGCGCTGGTGGCCGTAGGCGCCCATCACCAGCAGGTCGGCGCCGGTGTCGGCCGCTAGCGACAGCAGCGCGTTGCCGACATCGATGCCGGGATCGGTCGTCTGTTGTTGCACCTCGACCGTGACGCCAGGCCGCTGTTGCGGTAGTACTCCATGGTCAGGCCGGTCAGCGCCGCGCCGACCAGGTGCGCCCCATGACTGCGCGCCAGGCGGCCGGCCAGTTCGATGCGCGCGGCGGCGTGCGGCGACTGGTCGACGTGGACCAGGATGGTTTTGTAGGACATGGTGGGCTCCTCCGGTGCAGGCGATTCGGATGTCTTCAGGCTAGCAAACACAATCCGGATTTTTTTTGATGTTGATCAAACTTGGTCGGAATAGGTGCGCCGGCCGGCGCGCGCCGCCGCTAACGGAAGCTGTGTGGCAGTGCAGCGGGCGCGATTTCGAAGTATTTGATCTGAATCAAATACTTCGGGAAGCCGCGCAAACCATAATCGTCCCTGCTCGCGCGTTATTCGGACCCCGCGGCGCGTCGCGCCGCCGGCGATGGCCTGGGCCGGGTGCTGGACCCGGCACCGGGGCATTCCGTGGTGCAGCCTTGAACATGGAAACGGAGGCGATGATGGAAACGAAAGCTTGGGACGCTAGCATGGCGCTGGGTATTCCGCTGTTCGACGAGGCGCATCAGGCGTTGACCGAGCAGGTCAAACAGTTGCTTGACGGTCCCGACGAGGAGATCGAGGCCGGCACGGCGGCGCTGATCGAGGCGCTGGAGGAGGATTTCCGGATGGAAGAGTCGCTGATGGAGCGGATAGACTATCCGGCCATCAGGTCGCACCGCGAACAGCATGCGCGGGTGCTGGCCGCGCTGCACGGCTTGGCGCCGGGCGACATCCCCGCCGCGCGCCACGCGATCGGGCTGGTGCTGCCCTGGTTCGAGTTGCACCTGGCTACCGCCGATACCGCGCTGGCGATCGCGCTGACGATGGCGCAGTTGCCACCGTAAGCCTTGGTGTCAAGAAGGATTATCGTCGGCCGGTATCAAAGCCTGAAATACCGGATTTGCCGGCTTGTTGTCGGTCGATGTGTCGTAGGCCTCGACACCCCCGCGTCACGCGCTTACCGGTGTTGCTCCAAGATCGCCTGGCAGCCGAGGCACATCCGGGCCGCTGGATGGGCCCGCAGGCGGCGCGCGGTGATCGGCGACCCGCAGTGGATGCAGATGCCATAAGTACCCGCCCCGATACGTGCGAGCGCATCATCGATGTTGCGCAGGTCGGCCAGTTCGATTTGAAGCCGCCCAATGTCGGTGTCGGTCAACAGATCGGCTTCGGATTGCTCGCGCACGTCGCTATAATAATTGAACAGAGCCAGTTCGTCCGGCGCGTCCGCCTGATGCAGGCGTTGCCGGATCGCTTCCAGCACCGCCTGGCGCTGTAGCTGCAGTTGGTCCGCGAATTGTTTGATGTCGTCGGTTGAAAAGTGGTTCACAATAAACTCCAGAATAAGCCTTGGATGCATTGAGGGGACTGGCATCCGACTGTAGGCGCGAACCTCGCCGCAGTCATCCCTGCCAATTGATGTAGCTCAAAGGCGGGTGAAAAATGTAGAATGACCAGTCGGCAGTCCCTTCAACGCATGATATTGCCAGGGAAAAATCGGTGAAACCCCTTGTTCTCGAGGGCCAGAGCCTCGAATGGCTGCTGGCCTCTGCAACGGATGCGATCGTCATCGTCGACCGCGACGGCAGGATCGCATTGGCGAACACGGCGCTCGAACGGCTTTTCGGCTACGCGCAGAACGAGCTGATCGGGCAAACCGTCGAGCGACTGGTGCCTGACCGCTTCAGGCACGCCCACGGCGGCCAGCGCCACGCCTATTTCAACCAGCCGCGCCCGCGCGTCATGGGGGGCGGCGCCGAATTGTTCGGCCAGCGCAGCGACGGCCGCGAGTTTCCGGTGGAAGTGAGCCTGTCACCGCTGCAGACTGCGCAGGGCTTGCTGGCAATGGCCACCATCCACGATATCACCAGCCGCAAGCAGGCGGAGGCCGCGCTGCAGGAGAGCGAAGCGCGAATGCGGGCGATTTTCGAGACGGCGGTCGATGCGATCATTACGATCGACGACCACGGCCGGCTCGAGCGCCTGAATCCGGCGGCCGAGCGCATGTTCGGTTACGCCGAGGCCGAGGTGGCGGGCAATAACGTTTCCATGCTGATGCCGTCGCCGCATCGCGAAGGCCACGACCGCTACCTTGCCCGGTACCTGCACACTGGCGAGCGCAAGATCATCGGCAAGGGCCGGGAGGTCGCGGGCTTGCGCAAGGACGGCACGGTGTTTCCCATGGACTTGACGGTGACCGAAATGCGCCTCGACGGGCGCCGCATGTTCACCGGCATGGTGCGCGATATCACCGAGCGCAAGCTGGCCGAGGCGAAGAACCGCAGTCTCATGGACGAGATCAGCAGCGCCAATGAGGAATTGACCAGTTTTGCCTATGTGGTCTCACACGACCTGAAGGCCCCGCTGCGCGGCATCGGCACACTGGCCGACTGGTTGTCGACCGACTACGCCGACAAGTTCAACGACGAGGGCAAGGAACACATGCGATTGCTGATCCAACGCGTGCACCGGATGGGCGCACTCATCGACGGAATCCTGCAGTATTCGCGCGTTGGCCGGGTCAAGGGGACGGCGGCGGCAATCGACCTGAACCGCCTGCTGGCCGGCGTGATCGACTTGCTCGCCCCGCCGCCCGGCATGACGGTCATCGTGGCAAGCAACCTGCCGACGATCGTCGCCGAACCGACGCGTATCGAGCAAGTATTCCAGAACCTGATCTCGAATGCCGTGAAGTATATGGACAAGCCCGAAGGCACCGTGCGCATCGGCTGTGCCGATGCGGGCAGCGAGTGGCGCTTCAGCGTAACGGACAATGGCCCCGGCATCGAGTCGCGTCATTACGACAAGATCTTCCAGCTGTTCCAGACACTGGCGCCGCGCGACCGGGTCGAAGGAACCGGGGTGGGCCTGGCGATCGTCAAGAAGATCGTCGAGATGTATCGTGGACGGATCTGGGTGGAGTCGGCGCCCGGCGCCGGGACGACTTTCTGGTTCACCTTACCCATGGAAATGAATGTGACGGCGTCAATCCAAAGGACCTCTTCATGAAAGTAAGCAACAAACCGATCTTGCTGGTGGAGGACGACCACGTCGACATCCTGACGATCAAGCGCGCGCTCAGGGAAATCCAGGTGCCCAATCCGGTCGTGACGGCGGAGAATGGCGAGGCGGCGTTGGCCCATTTGCGCGATCCGGCCAGCGAGCGGCCCTGCATCATCCTGCTCGATCTGAACATGCCTGTCATGAACGGCATCGAGTTCCTGCAGCAGGCCAAGGGCGACGGGGCACTCCGGTCGATACCCGTCGTCGTGTTGACGACGTCCGAGGAGCAGCAGGACAAGGTCAACAGTTTCAACCTCAGCGTCGCCGGCTATATGGCCAAGCCGGTCGACTATCGGCGTTTCGTGGAGATGATGCGCTTCGTCGACGCGTACTGGTCCATCAGCGAAATGCCGTGAACAGGAAGCGAATACGCTTGTTGATCGTCGAGGACGACGTGGTCGACCGGATGGCCTGCCGCCGTGCACTGGCTGCCGACCGGGACCATGACTTCGAGGTACTGGAGGCCGACACCGGGCAGGAAGGCCTGCAACTGGCGGTGGCCGAACATCCCGATGGCATCCTGCTGGACTACCATCTGCCCGACCTGACCGGTCTCGAGTTCCTGACACGGCTCGGCGCCGATGTGGGCGCCGCGGCAAGCCCGGTCATGATGCTGACGGGCGCCGACAGCGCCGCGGTCGCCGCGGAATCGATGCGGCGCGGCGCGCGCGATTACCTGGTGAAGGATGTTGACGGCCGTTATCTCCAGTTCCTGCCGACGGCCGTCCACCGGATGCTGCGCGAGCAGCGCCTGGTCAACGACAAGCGTCAGCTCGAGGCCAAATTCCGCACGCTGGTCGAGCAGATCCAGGCGATCTCCTATATCGCGGCGCTCGGCTCGGAGGACAGGCTGCTGTACGTCAGTCCGCAGATCGGGGTACTGGGTTTCGCTCCTGCGGAATGGCTGGCCCCGCGTGGCTTGCATGCGCGCCAGCTTCACCCGGACGATCGCGGGGCGGCGCTGCGCGCGATCGGCGCGAGCCGGCTGGAGGGCAAACCGCTGCGCCACGAATACCGTTTGCTGGCGCGCGACGGCGAAGTCCTGTGGTTCCGCGACCAGGCCGAGGTGGTGGTGGACGAGGCTGGCGAGAAGTTGTTCATGCAGGGCATCCTGGTCGACATCACGCGCAACAAGCTCGCTGAGCAGGCCTTGCAACAAACGCAGGACGAGCTGCGCAAGCTGGCTGCGCATCAGGAAACCATCAAGGAGCGCGAGCGCAAGCGTATCGCGCAGGAGATCCACGACGAACTGGGTGGGTTGCTGACCGGAATTAACGCCTATATTTCAGTGGCCATCGAGCGCTCGGTGCTGGCGGGCGGCGTGCCGGACCAACTGCTGGTCGACGCGGCCGGCCTGGCCAAGGACGCGATGGCGGCGGTACGCAAGGTCATCACCGACCTGCGCCCCAGCGTGCTCGACCAGTTGGGCGTGTGGTCCGCGCTCGAATGGTACACCGAACAGATCGGCCAGCGCTCCGGCCTGCAGTGCGTCTGCAGCATCGATCCGGCACTGCTGGCGCTGGAACTTGACCACGAGCGCGGTACGATGCTGTTCCGGATCGTGCAAGAGGCGCTGACCAACGTGGTACGCCATGCCGAAGCGTCGCAGGTGAGCGTGCGGGTCGGCCGCAGGGATGGCGGCCTGCTGATACGGATCCATGACAACGGCAAAGGCATCGATGCCGAGCGGCTGCTCAACCAGGAATCCTGGGGCATACGCGGCATGCGCGAAAGGGCGCGCCACTTCCATGGTGAAATCACCGTCACGGGTGGCGCGGCACTTGGCACCACCCTGTCCCTCGAACTACCGTTGGAGCACGACGATGACAAGCCGTATCATTAAAGTCCTGCTGGTCGACGACCATGCGATTGCGCGCAACGGCGTGCGGCTGATGCTCGGCACGGCCGACGATATCCGTGTCGCCGGCGAAGCGGGCAATGCGCAGGATGCGCTGCGGCTGGCAGAGGAGGGCGACTTCGATGTGGCGCTGGTCGATATCACCATGCCCGGGAAAAATGGCCTCGAGCTGCTGAAAACGCTGCACGCGGCGCTGCCGAAGCTTGCCGTCCTGATCCTCAGCACCTACTCGGAGGAGGTCTACGCGGTGCGCGCGCTCAGGCTTGGCGCCGCAGGCTACCTGACCAAGGATGCGTCGACGCCAACCCTGGTAGCGGCGGTGCGCAAGGCTGCCGCCGGTGGCAAGCACGTGAGTCCGGCGCTGCTGGAAAAGCTTGCCAGCCTGATTGGCGGCGGCGGCGTCGGCACCCATGAGGCCTTGTCGAATCGCGAGCTGGAGGTGTTCAAGCTGATCGCCGCCGGCGTGTCGCTGGTCGACGTGGGCAGGACTTTGCACCTGAGTCCGAATACGGTAACGACCTACCGTGCCCGCATCCTGGAAAAAATGGGCATGGGCAGCAATGCGGACTTGACCCGCTATGCCTTGGAGAACGGTATCATCTAGCCAGGCAGCGCGCGGCGTGGGGGAAACCCTACACCGCGTCCGACTTCCCCCTACAGCAACTGGCCGGGTTACCCGATAGCGGCATGGGCGGCGAGCGCCGATACTGTCCCTATACCATCGGGGAGTCAACAAAATGCTACCTGTTATCGAACCTGCCTGCTTATCCACCTTGCCCAGCCGGGGGCAGATCAAATGCGTGTCCTGTGCGCTGAACAAACTGTGCCTGCCCATGGGGCTGGACGAAACCGAGACGGGGCTGCTCGACAGGATCATTAGCCGCCGCCGCCGCGTCGACCGCGACGAAAACCTGTTTCGCATGGAAGATCCGTTCAAGAACCTGTATGCCGTGCGCTTCGGCCACTTCAAGACCTTTCGCATCAGTCCTAACGGTGGGCAACAGGTCGTCGGTTTCCAGATGGCCGGCGACTTGATGGGGCTGGACGCCATCGGCGCGCAGCGCCACCAGAGCGCCGCGGTCGCGCTGGAGGACAGCGAGGTGTGCGAGATCCCGTTTGCCCGCCTCGAGGAGTTGTCCGCCGAGGTCCCGCATTTGCAGCGCCACTTCAATCGCATCATGAGCCACGAAATCACGCGCGAGCAAAGCGTCATGCTGTTCCTCGGCGGTATGCGGGCGGAACAGCGCTTCGCGGTGTTCCTGATGAACCTGTCCGTCCGGTATGCGGCGCGCGGTTACTCGCCCGCCCGTTTCCAGCTCAGAATGTCGCGCGAGGAAATCGGCAATTACCTGGGTTTGACGATAGAAAGCGTCAGCCGGCTGCTGCTCAAATTCAAGCAAAAAGGCTGGCTGCAGGTGGACAAGCGCGCGATCGAGATCACCGACCGTTCATGTATCGAGGCGCTCGCCGGCGGCTTCGCCGCCGCCGAGCCGCTTGTCGCAAAACGGCCGCAGCCGGGCGCCGCCATGCGGGCCGCGCGGCAGGACGGGGTGGCGGCGTGACATCCGCGACCATATTGCTGATCGCGGCGTCCATCGCCGCACTGGTTCTGGTGGTCCGCGCGATCGTGGTTTATCTGACGCGCGACTAGGACGGTCACGGTCGCGCCGGCCCATTTGACTCACCTGGCGCCGACCCAGGCATGTTCGCCGCGCTGGCCGCGGCCCGCAGGGAGCGGGTTCGCCGTGCCAGCGCGCGATCCAGTGCGGCGTCAAGCCGGTATATATCACCTGGAAACAGCGCGCGTCCATTGCTGTCGACCATCGCGGTCGAGTAGAAGATGACGACCGGCAGCACGGTGTTCAGACGAATTGTGCGATTGACGCCAGCCGCGATTGCGGCCGCGATCGCGGCGCCGGTCCATTGCGGCTGGTCGCTCAAGACGAAGGCGGCCAACGCGGCGGGATCCTCGACCCGGATGCAGCCGTGGCTGAAATCACGCTGCGGGCTCTGGAACAGTTGGGGGGCAGGCGTGCCGTGCAAATAGATGTTCATCGCATTCGGCAGCCCGAATTTGATCGGTCCCAGCGCATTTTGCGCGCCGGGGCGCTGGCGCACCCGTAACGCGCCGGCGCGCAGGCCCTCCAGGTCCGCCTCGCCGGCCGGTTCGCGGGGCTCGCCGCGCGTGTCGACCAGTTCCATCTCGTGTTTGGCCAGATAGCCGGGGTCTCTGGCCACGGCGGGCAGGATCTCGGCGCGCAGTATGCTGGGCGGGACATTCCAGTAGGGATTGAACTCCACATAGCGCATCGCGCCGGTAAACAGCGGCGTCTGGTGCAGCATGGCCTTGCCGACGATGACGCGCATTGCCAGCGCAGGCGGCGCGCCGGCGGCCGTGGTGCGAAATGCCCACAGGCGGTAGGAGGGCACGTTGATGGCGATCAGCGGACCCGCTGGCAGCGCGGGCAGCCGGCGCAAGCGCTCCAGCGCCAACTCGATCTGGCGTACGCGCTTACCGAACGGTACATTCATGGCGTCGATCGTGTGCCGGCCCAGTTTGCCGTCGGCATCCAGCCCGTGCCGCGCCTGGAAACGGCCGACCGCGGCGGCCAGGGCGGGCGTATAGAAACCAGGCTCGCCGTCGTCCGCGCCCGCATCCAGATCGCCCAGCAGCAGCAAGCGCTCGCGCAGCACGGACGCTAAGGCGTAGGGCATGCCGGGAGCGATCGCCGGGCGTCCGGCCGGCGGCATGGGCATCGGTGCCTGCGCATGTGTGGCCATTTCACGATAGCTTGCCAAGACCGCCCTGAGACGCCGGTAGATGGCCAGCTTCGGTTCGACGGCCTCGGCGACGAAGGCCAGTTGCCCGCCGGCCAGCGCACTTTGCAGCGCGGCCACCGGATCGAAATCGTCCAGCATGGCGGTGCCATGGGGCAGCTGCCCGCTACGGGTCCGCCCCCCATGCAGATCGGCCAGATAGCGTAGCAGTGCCAAAGAGAGTCCGGTATCGAAGCGGGCGGCGTCCTTCGGACCACCTTGCGCCCCCAGCTCGCGCACCAGCTCCTCGGCATGGTAGTCCGCTGGCTCGAGGCCATGTTCCCGCGCCCGCTGTAGCAGACCCAGCGCGGTGATGGCCCGCGCCGCGCCGGCGCCCGACCACGCCGGCGTGTAGCCGCGTCCGGCATAGAAGCGCATCAGCCAGTCGCGTTCGTCATATGGCAAATCCGGAACCCGCGCGCCGTCGGCGGCGGCCGCCGCCAGGGCACGGATACGCTCGTCGGCGGGCGATGCCGCCGCGCACGCCCCGGCCAGCAGAACCGCCGCCAGCGTTAGCGCCGGCAACAAGCTTTGTCGGAAATTCCTGATCGCCATGCGTTTCGTATTCTGCCATGTGGTTGTCCCAGCCAGAGTAAGGGCGAACGAGCGGGCTGTCAGCGGCTTGGTTTGACCTGCATCAATTCTTTCCCGAACAAATATCGGCCGGCGCAACTGATGCTCGCGGACATGGAGGGAGGCAGCTCCAATGGGCAGGCGTATGTGCGGCGGGCTTGATGTGGATCAAACCTTGCTGATGACGGCCAGCGCGCTCTCGGTCATAGTAGTCCGGGAGCAGTGCCGCCCGCATGATGCGCCGGCGGCGGATGGCGCGGGCGCCGGCGCGCCGTCGGGACTGACACCGGCCCACATTAACTTCAAGGAGAATGACATGGCTAACAATCTGACACCGTTCGACCGGTTTGGAGATCTGACGCGGTTTGAGCCGCTGCGCGGCCTGGAGGATTTTTTCCGTGACTTCCATCTCAAGCGTGCGTTGCGCGACTTCGAAGCGGCGCCGCTGATCAAGCTCGACGTCTCCGAAACCGAGCAGGCATACAGCGTCAAGGCCGAGCTGCCAGGCATGAAGAAGGAGGACATCAAGGTCGACATCGACGGCAATCGGGTTTCGATCTCGGCCGAGATCAAGCGCGAGAGCGAAAAGAAGGAAGGGCACACCGTGGTGCGCAGCGAACGCTACGTCGGCCAGCAGTTCCGCAGTTTCACGCTGGACCAGGATGTCGACGACAGCAAGGCCGAGGCTAGATATCAGGACGGCGTGCTGGAGCTGACGCTGCCGAAGAAGCCGAACAACGCCGCCAAAAAAATTGTGGTCAATTAATTCACCCAGGGTCGGCGCACCGCGCGCCTGCGCCGCCGGCGCGGCGGCCGCGCCGCGACAATTTTGCATAGGAAAATATGATGTTCAAGCATTTCTTACTGCCGACCGATGGCTCGGCGATTTCCACTGCCATCATCCGCAAATGCATCGGTTTCGCCAGGCAAAGCGGAGCGACGGTCACCGCGGTGCACGTGATACGGCCATTTCACATCTTCACCCCGCAGGCCGAAATGCTTGAGGCCACAAGCGAGCAGTATGCGCAGGACAGCATGGCGCACGCCCGGCGCTATCTGGCAGAGATCGAAGAGGCCGCCCGCGATGCCGGCGTGCTGTGCAAAACCCTGGTGTATACCGACGAGCATCCGTATGAGGTCATCATCAACACCGCGCGCGAGCAGGGGTGCGACCTGATCTGCATGGCGTCGCATGGCCGGAGCGGCGTCAAGGGCCTGCTGCTGGGAAGCGAAACGCAAAAAGTGCTCACTCACGGCCAAACTCCCGTGCTGGTGTTCCGCTAACCGCGGCGCACGACGACGATGCCGGGCGCCTGGCCCGGCGGCCAGGGCCGGTACCGCGGCGGAAAGCCGCCACCACCGCGCATGTTGATCCAGATCAGGGGCGAGCTTCGACGCGAAGCGTTAGCATGATCCGGTACATGTGTACAAACGATCCATCAGCGGAACGATATGTCTATCGAACAAAAACTGCGGGAGACAGCGCTGGCCAGGATGTCACGCGCTACCGCATCCAGCCCGGGTCCGGCCCGCGCCCGGCCATCTGCTGGGCGAGGCGCGCTGCCGCCTGTCGTTGCCGATGCGTTCGATGGCGCGCCGGTGCCGGTAGCGGGCCATGACGGCTGAGCCGTCGCTGGCGCGCATCGCCGCGCGCCAGCGGCAGATGATCCACGCGCTGGCGCGGCGGCTGCACGGCGAGTTGGTCGAGACCCATATCTCGTGGGTCTTGTTGACCGGGGAGCACGCCTACAAGTTCAAGAAGGCGCTTCGCAACAGTTGGCTCGACTACAGCAACGCCGCCGCACGGCGCCGCTGCTGCGAGGAGGAGTTGCGCCTCAACCGCCGGCTGGCGCCGGGCCTGTACCTGGGGCTGGCGTTGGTGACCGGCAGCCCGCAACAACCGCGGCTCAACGGTCGCGCAGCGGTGATGGACTACGCCGTGCATATGCGGCGTTTCGGCCAGCAGGCGCCGTGGGATTACAGATTGGCGCACGGACTGCTGGGCAGCGGCGAGGCGCGGCAGCTGGGCGAGTTGCTGGCAGACTTCCATGCGCACGCCGCGCGCGCGTCCGCGGCGACACCCTGGGGCGGTGCGGACGCGATCGTCGCCCGTACCAGCGCCGATGTGGCCGAGGTCGCCGCACTGTTGGGGCCGGCTTCACAGATGCGCGCACCGCTGGGTGAATTGGCTGCCTGGTTCGACGACCAGCAGCGCCGGCTTGCCGGTCGCTTCGCGCGCCGTCTCGCCGGCGGCTGGGTACGCGAATGCCACGGCGACCTTCACTGTGGCAATATTCTGACGCTGGGCGATCGGGTCCTGGCCTTTGATGGCATTGAATTCAATGCCGGCTTGCGCTGGACCGACGTGCAGCAGGACGTGGCCTTTGTCTGTATGGATTTGCAGTACCGGGGCCGTGACGACCTGGCTGCGCGGCTGCTGGACGCCTACCTGGGGCGCAGCGGAGACTATGATGGCGCGGCGCTGCTGCCTTACTATCGTTGCCAGCGGGCGCTGGTGCGCGCCAAGGTGGCGTTGCTGCGCGCCGGCCAGCGGCAGCCGGACGCTGGCACCGGCGCAGCCGAGGCCGAGCGCTACGTGGCCTGGGCGCTGCGGGCGACGGTGCCGGCGGCGCCGCTGCTGCTGGCGACCCGCGGCCTGTCGGGCAGCGGCAAATCGACGGTGTGCGATAGCCTGGTCGAGCCGCTAGCGGCGGTGCAATTGCGCTCGGATGTGGAGCGCAAACGTTTGCACGGACTCCCCCCCGGCGAGCGTGCATCCGCCGCCCCCGGCGCCGGGATCTATACCGGGCAGGCCGGAAGACGCACCTACGGGCGCGTGCTGCGGCTGGCGTGCAGCGTGGCGGCCGCCGGCATTCCGGTACTGCTGGACGCCGCATTCCTCCAGCGGTGGCAGCGACAGCTGCTGATCCGGCTGGCGCGGCGCATCAAGGCCCGCTGGCTATTGCTCGACCTGACCGCGTCGCCCGCGGCGCTGGCGACGCGGCTGGCCGGTCGGGCACACGAGCACGGCCAGGCATCCGATGCCGGCGTCGACGTGCTCGCCTATCAATTGGCGATCCGCGAGCCGTTGCAGCCCGAGGAGCTGGCGCATGCACTTGCTGTCGATACCGGCGGCGGCTGGAGCGCGTCACAGGCCGGGCCACTGGTCGCGTTGGTGCGCGCCAGACTGGCGTCGCCCCGGCGCGCGTTCAGGTCATCCCCGTGATCGCGCGCCGGAACCGCCGCAGCGACGCCGCGAACAACACGGCGCCGATCACCGCCATGGCCAGCAGTTGCGGCCAGATCACGGCCAGGCCGGCGCCGCGGTACAGGATGGCCTGGCCGGCCGCGACGAAATGCGTGGTGGGTGCGGCCAGCATCAGGTCCTGCACCAGCACCGGCATGCTCTCGCGCGGCGTGCTGCCGCCCGACAGCATCTGCAGCGGCAGCAGCACCAGCACCATCAGCATGCCGAACTGCGGCATGCTGCGCGCCAGCGTGGCCAGGAAGATTCCCATCGACGTGGTGGCGAACAGGTGCAGCACGGCCACCAGCACGAACAGCGCGATCGACCCGCGCACCGGCACCTGCAGCGTCCACTGCACGATGAACACCAGCGCGGCCAGCGCGGCCAGCACCACGACCAGCCCCATCGACCAGATCTTGGCCAGCATGATCTCGCCCGCCGTCACCGGCATCACCAGCAGATGCTCGATGGTGCCGTGCTCGCGCTCGCGGATCAGGGCCGCGCCCGTCAGGATCACCGACAGCATGGTGACGTTGTTGATGATTTCCATCAGCGAGCCGAACCAGGCCTGTTCCAGGTTGGGGTTGAAGCGCATGCGCAGCGCCAGTTCGACCGGTGGCGCGGCGGCCGGTTGCCGGCGGCGGACGAACTCGCCCACTTCGGCGGCGACGATCTGCTGGATGTAGCCGTTGCCGGTGAACGCCTGGCTCATGCGGGTGGCGTCGATGTTGAGCTGGATCGCCGGCGCCCGTCCGGCCAGCGTATCGCGCTGGTAGCCGGGCGGGATGGCCAGCACGAAGGTGTAGTCGCCGCTGTCGAGGCCGGCGTCGGCGCGCGCCGCGTCCAGCAGCACCGGCGTCTTGAAATGCGGCGGGTAGAAGCTGGCGGCGATGCGCGCCGACAACGGCGAGGCGTCCAGGTCGACGATGGCGATGGCGGCGCCGTGCAGGCTTTCCGGCATCGCCGTGGCGGCCACGTAGATCGACAACGTGAAGGTATAGACGATCAACACCAGCATGGCCGGGTCGCGCAGCAGGCTCCACAGCTCCTTGACGCCGAGACGATGGATATGGGCCAACCGGGTCGGCAGGGCGGTGCGGCGCATCAGCGCTCCTGCTTGCCGAGCAGCGCGACCGACGCCGCCAGGATCAGCGGCGCCGCCACCAGCAGCGGCCACAGCGAGCCGCCCAGGTCGGCCATGCCCAGCGCCTTGTTGAACACGCCGCGGCTGATCGTCAGGAAATGGCTGGCCGGATAGATCCGGCCGATCAGCGCGCCGGCGCCCGTCAGTCCCGAGACCGGATTGAGCAGGCCGGCGTACTGCACGCAAGGGATGATGGTGCCGATCATGGTGACGAACAGCGCGGCGATCTGGCTGCGGGTGAAGGTCGATACCAGCAGGCCGAGGCCGGTCGAGCACACCACGTAGACCAGCGCGGCCAAGGTCAGCGTCGCCAGGCTGCCCTTGACGGGCACGCCGAACACGGTGGCCGCCAGCGCCGTCAGCAACGCGAAGTTCAGCATGCCCAGGCCGATGTAGGGAATCTGCTTGCCGAGCAGGAATTCGGTGCGCGTGACCGGCGTCACGTACAGGTTGAGGATAGACCCCAGTTCCTTTTCGCGCACCACCGACAACGCGCTGAGCATGGCCGGTATCATCATCAGCAGCATCGGGATCACCGCCGGTATCATCGCCGGCAGGCTGCGCACGTCGGGGTTGTAGCGGTAGCGCGTCTCCAGCGTGCCGGCGCCGGCCAGGCTCGCCCCGAGGCGGTGCTGCGCGACGTCGGCCAGCCAGCCCTGGTGCATGGCCTGCACGTAGCCGCGGGTGGTCTCGGCACGCATCGGCATCGCACCGTCGACCCAGGCGCCGACGGCCACCGGCGCGCCGCGCGCGATGGCGCGCCCGAAGCCCGGCGGCAGCTCGATCGCCAGCGCCAGTTCGCCGCTGCGCATGCGGCGGTCGAGCTCGTCGTAGTTGGCCAGCGGCGCGCGTTCGATGAAGTAGCGCGAGCCCGACAGGTTCAGCGCGTAGTTCCGGCTCAGGCCGCTCTGATCGTGGTCCAGCACCGCGTACGGCAGGTGATCGACGTCCATGTTGATGCCGTAGCCGATGATGAACATCAGGATCGCCGTGCCCAGCAGCGCCAACGTGGCGCGCACCGGATCTCGCCGCAGCTCCTGCGTCTCGCGCAGGGTGTAGCTGAAGGCGCGGCCCAGGCTGCGGCGCCAGCGCGGGCGCGCGGCGGCCGGCGGCGGCGGCGGGGGCGGCGCTGCCGCGCCGGTGTCGGCGGCGGCGTCGCCCGCGGCCTGGCGCAGGTAGGAGATGAAAGCCTGTTCCAGCGTGGCGACGCCGCGCCCGGCCACCAGCTCGGCCGGCGCTGCGCTGACCAGCACCCGGCCGGCGTGCATCAGCGAGATGCGGTCGCAGCGCTCGGCCTCGTTCATGAAGTGGGTGGAGATGAAGATCGTCACATGGTCGCGCCGGGCCAGGTCTATCATCAGGCGCCAGAACATGTCGCGCGCCACCGGATCGACGCCGGAGGTCGGTTCGTCGAGGATCAGCAACTCGGGCCGGTGCACCATGGCCACCGCCAGCGACAGGCGCTGGCGCACGCCCAGCGGCAGTTGCCCGGGCAGCGCATCGATCACCGCCGTCAAGCCGAAGCGCGCCGCCATGTCGGCCACGCGCGCGGCGATGGCCGGCTCGGGCACGCTGAACAGGCGCGCGTGCAGCACCAGGTTCTGGGCCACGGTCAGTTCGCCGTACAGCGAGAACGCCTGCGACATGTAGCCGACGCGGCGCCGGGTCGCCATGTCGCCGGCGTCGACCGGGCGGCCGAACAGCATGGCGCTGCCGGCGCTGGCCGGCAGCAGGCCGGTCAGCATTTTCATCGTGGTCGATTTGCCGCAGCCGTTGGAGCCGAGGAAGCCGAAGATCTCGCCGCGGCGGATGCGGAAGTCGACCCGGTCGACCGCGACGAAGTCGCCGAAGCGCATGCTCAGCGCGCGCGCCTCGATGGCGATGTCGTCGCCGTCGGCGGCCGGCCGGAACGGCGGGACCGTCACGCCCTGGTGGTCGCCGCGCTGGTCGGCCGGCAGCAGCGCGATGAAGGCGCCCTCCAGCGTGGCGGTACCGGTGCGCTGGCGCAGCGCCCGCGGCGTGCCGCTGGCGAGCACCTGGCCGGCGTTGATCGCCACCAGCCAGTCGAAGCGCTCGGCTTCCTCCATGTAGGCGGTCGCCACCACCACGCTCATGCCGGGACGCTGGCGGCGGATGGCGTCGATCAGGTCCCAGAACTGCGCGCGCGACAAGGGATCGACGCCGGTGGTCGGTTCGTCGAGGATCAGCAGGTCGGGGTCGTGGATCAGGGCGCAGCACAGGCCGAGTTTTTGCTTCATGCCGCCCGACAGATTGCCGGCCTGGCGGCCCAGGAACGGCGCCAGGCCGGTGCCGGCGGTGAGCTCGTCGATGCGGTGGCGCCGGCCTGGCCCGTCATGGCCGAACAGGCGGCCGAAGAATTGCAGGTTGTCCTCCACCGACAGCGTCGGATACAGATTGCGCCCCAGCCCCTGCGGCATGTAGGCGATGCGGGGGCAGACGGCGTCGCGGTGGCGCCTGTCGCGCATGTCGCCGCCCAGCACCATCACCTCGCCCTGCTGCACGGCGCGGGCGCCGGCCAGCAGCGACAGCAGGCTGGACTTGCCGACGCCGTCCGGGCCGATCAGGGCGACCATGCGGCCGGCCGGCAGCGCCAGGTCGACGCCGGCCAGCGCGCAGGCCTTGCCGTGGCGCAGGAAGACCGCGCGCAGCTCGGCGACGTTGGCCGGCCCGTCCGCGCTCATTGCGGCACCCGCACCGCCAGTTCGGCCGGCCAGGGGGTGTGGTCGTCGAGCCGGACCCAGGCCACCCCCGGCAGGCCGGTCTTGACCAAGGTCAGGTGCTTGCGCAGCAGCGCCGGATCGATCCGGGCCTGGACGCGGAACATCAGCTTTTGCCGTTCGCTGGCCGTCTCCACCGTCTTCGGCGTGAACTGCGCGGTGCTGGCGACGAACGACACCCGCGCCGGGATCACGTACTGCGGCGCGGCGTCCAGCACCACCCGCACCGGCGCCCCCAGCGCCAGTTGGCCGGCGGCCCGCTCGGGAACGAAGAAGGTCAGGTAGACATCGCCGAGGTCGACCAGGTTGAGCACCTTGCCGCCGCCGGCGAGCACCTCGCCCGGCTGGGCGATGCGGTACTGCACCCGCCCGGCGCGCGGCGCGGTCAGCGTGCTGTCGGCCAGGTCGACGTCGATGCGCTCGATGGTGGCCTGCGCCGCCGTTACCGACGAGCGGGCCCCGGCCGCCTGGGTCAGGGCGGCGTCGATGGTGCTGTCGGCCGCCGCCACCTGCGCGCGCGCGGCCAGCAGCACCGCGCGCGCGGCGCGCGCCCGGCTGCGGTCGTCGTCGAGTTCCTGCTCGGACGAGGCGCCCTCGAGCACCAGCGTCTCGGAACGGCGCAGGCGCCGCTCGGCCGCGTCCAGTTCGCTTTCGCGCTGCGCCACCAGCGCCTGCGCCGCCTGCCGGTCGCTGCGCCGCACGGCGACCATGGCGTCGGCGCTGGCCACCCCGGCCAGCGCCTGCTGGTGCATGGCGACCGCCTCGTCGCGCTGGGCCTGCAGCGACAGCACCTGCATGTGTCCCAGCACCTGGCCGGCGGCGACGAAGTCGCCGTCGTTGACGGCGATGTCCTGCAGGCGTCCGGGCAGTTTGGCGGCGACATCGATCTCGGTGGCCTCGAGGCGGCCGTTGCCGCTGATAAATTGCGGACCGGGGCCGGCGTGCCGGTACCGTTGCCAGGCGTAGGCGGCGCCGGCCAGCAGGGCGGCGGCGACGGCGGCGGCGGCGATTTTGTGGGCGAGGCGTATGGTCATGGGCGGTCGGAGGGAAGGGCGCCGGCGGCGATCACGGGATCGCCGCCGAGCGCGGTGTACAGCGCGATGCCGGCGCTCAGTTGCGCGCGGCGCAGTTGCACCAGTTGCTGCTCGGCGCCGAGCAGGTCGCGCTGGGCGTCGAGGACGTCGAGAAAGGGCGCCGCGCCGCTGTCGTAGCGCAGCTGCGACAAGCGCGCGCGCTCGCGCTGCACCTGCACGGTGCGCTCGGCGACGGCCCGCTGGTCGTCGAGCCACACGCGCGCCGACAGCGCGTCGCTGACCTCGCGGAACGCGCCCTGGATGGTCTTTTCGTAGTTGGCCACCGCGCTGTCGCGGCGCGTCTCGGCCACCGCCAGGTTGGCGCGGCGGCGGCCGCCGTCGAACAACGGCAGCGTGATGGTGGGCGCGAAGCTCCAGGCGCCGCTGCCGGCGGAGAACAGGCGATCGAGCTCGGCGCTCGCACTGCCGAGCGAGCCGGTCAGGCTCACTTGCGGGAAGAACGCGGCGCGCGCCGCGCCGATGTCGGCATTGGCCGCCTTCAACTGGTGTTCTGCGGCGATGATGTCGGCGCGCCGTTCCAGCAGTGCCGACGGCAGCCCGGCCGCGAGCGCGGGCAGGCTGTCGGCCGGCGAGTCGGGCTGGGGCGGCGCCGGCGCCACCGGCGCGCCGACCAGCAGCTGCAGCGCTTGCCGCTTGGCGTCGCGCTGCTGCTGCAGCTGGGCCGTCAGCGCCTGCGCCTGCAACAGCAGCGTGGCCACCTGCGTCACGTTCAGGCGCGACGTCGCGCCGACGGCGGCGCGGCGGTCGAATATCCGATAGCTTTCGCGCCGCGTGGCGAGCGTGCGCTGGGCCAGCGCGATGCGCTGGTCCAGCTCGCGCACTTCGAAATAGGCTTCGGCCACGGCGGCGATCAGTGCCACCGTGACGGCGCGGCGGGCGGCATCGCTGGCCAGGTATTCCTGCAGCGCGGCCTCGCGCAAGCCCGCCAGCCGGCCCCAAAAGTCCAGTTCCCAGGCGGCGACGCCGAGGCCGGCCTGGTACTGGCCGGCCTCGACGTCGCGGCCGGTAGGGCTGAGGTCGGCCGGCAACCGTTGGCGCTGGCCGGCCGCCTGCGCCGACAGCGTCGGCAGCCTGGCGCCGCGCGCCAGGCCGAGGGCGGCGCGCGCCTGTTCGACCCGCAGCGCCGCCAGGCGCAGGTCGCGGTTGTGCTCGAGCGCCTGTTCGATCAGCAGCTGCAGCGCCGGCGCCGTGAAGTAGCCGCGCCATTCGGGCGCGGCGGCGGCCGACGGCGGCGACGCCGCCATCGCGTAGCGTGGCGCCACCGGCAGCGGCGGGCGCGCGTAGGGCGGCGCCGGTGCGGCGCAGCCGGCCAGCCACGCGGCCCCGAGCAGCAGGGCGCGTTGTTTCGCCTGCGACAACGGCGGGGACATGGACATGACGCGGCTCCTGGTGGTAGGCGGACGATTGCCGGAACAACACCGGCGAGCGCAGTGTACGGGCTGCGCGGTCCCCTTGTATTTGATCCAGGTCAAACTTCCGGCGCCGGGCCGCCGTCCTCGCCCAGCATGGCGAGCATGGCCTGGTTGACCGTGCGCAGCGCGCCGTCGCCGTCGACCACCATCACGCCGGAGGGCATGCTGCTGATGATTTGTTCCAAATAGTTGCGCAGCCGGCCCAGCCGCTGGCTGCCGGCCTGTATATAGGTGCCCAGCGCGACGCTCATGTCGAAACTGGCCAGCTTGAACAGCGCCGCGTAGGTCGGCAGGAAGGCATCCGGCCGGTCAACGCGGGACGCCGCGCCACCTATGGCGTTTGCGCCGCGGGCCGGCAAATCAGCCGGCGGGTTGTCGCGTCCAGGTATCTGCCACAAGAGGTTAAACGGATCGTGGCGGAGCATTGACGCGCGTGCCGACGGCATGCCGCTCAGTGCGCCATCAGCACTGGCAGGGTCATTTCAGTGAGCACCGTGCGCGTGGCGCCGCCGAGCAGCGTCTCGCGCGCACGCCGGTGGCCGTAACCCCCCATGACCAGCAGGTCGCAGCTCAGCTCGGCCGCCACGCAGAGCAGGGCGGCGCCGATCTCGACGGTGGTGTATTCGCGCACCACCTCGACCCGCACGCCGTGCCGTGCAAGCAACAGGGCCATGTCGGCGCCCGGCTCCATGCCGTGGGCGGCCGGCCGCTGCTCGGCGTTGAGCACCAGCAGCGTAACCGCGTCCGCCATCCTCAGCAGCGGCAAGGCGTCGCTGATGGCGCGCGCGGCGCGGCGGCCGCCATCCCACGCCAGCAAAGGATGGTGGAACGGCGCCGCCGTCCCCGGCGCCAGCTCCCGGCATGGCGCCAGCAGCAGCGGACGTCCGCAATGCAGCAGCAGGTCCTGTGGCAAGTCGCGGATGATCCCCGGCGACGTTTCATGCGGGTCGGTCTGGCTCAACACCAGAAGATCGCAGTACGGCGCGCGCAGCATCAGTCCCTCCTCCGGCGTGGCGTCGAGCAGGGACAAGGTGGGCGGTTCAAGCCCGGCCCGGGCGGCGATCGTCTCCAGCGCGGCCAGGCTGGCGCGCGCCTGCGCACGCCACCTGTCCAGCGTTTCCGGCACCAGCGGCCCTTGGTGCCCGGGGGCGCCGGGTTGCGCGTAGCGGGAGATGCCGGTGCAGGCCAGCGCGGACAGGTGCGCGTCGCAAGCCAACGCCAACCGCGCCGCCAGCGCCATGCGCGCCGGCGCGTGCGAGGACTGGTCGGCGTGGACCAGGATGGTCTTGTAGGACATGGCGGCCTCCAGTTCGTCGCTCGGATCGGCGCCCGCTCAATGCGACATCAGCACCGGCAGCGTCATCGTTTGCAGCACCCGGCGCGTTACGCCGCCGAGGATGATCTCGCGCCAGCGCTGATGGCCGTAGGCGCCCATCACCAGCAAGTCGGCGCCGACGTCGGCCGCCAGCGACAGCAGGGCGTTGCCGACATCGATGTCGGGCGCGGCGGTGTGTCGCTGCACCTCGACGGCGATGCCGTGGCGGGCCAAATACAGTGCCATGTCGGCGCCGGGTTCCTCACCGTGCGCGCGGCCCGGATCGAACAGCGCCAGCGTGACGCGCGCGCTGCGCCGCAACAGCGGCAGCGCGTCGGTGATGGCGCGGATGGCGGAGCGGCTGCCGTCCCAGGCCACCAGTGCGTGGCGATCCAGGTGCGTGAAGGCGCCGGCGTGCGGAACCACCAGCAGCGGCCGGCCGCCGTGCAGCGCAAGGTGCTCGGGCAGTTGGCGCATGATGGCGAAGCCGCTGGCGCGGGGATCGGTCTGGCTCAGTACCACCAGGTCGGCGTAGCGCGCCTGCTGCACCAGCCCGCTTTCGGCGTCGTCGTCGCCGTAGCGCTGTTCGTGGCTGACGTCGGCCGCGCGCGCCTGCGCGTCGAACCGTTCCAGCGCCTGTTCGCTGCCGCGCGTGATCGCGTCGAGCTCCTGCTGCGACAGGGGCCCCGCCAGCGCCATCTCGCTGGTGCGGTAGTACTCCGTGGCCAGGCCGGTCAGCGCGCTGCCGATCAGATGCGCCTCCTGGGCGCGGGCCAGGTGGGCGGCCAGCGCGATCCGCGCCGCGGCATGGGGCGACTGGTCCACGTGCACCAGGATGGTTTTGTAGGACATGGCGAACTCCTTGAAACAGCCGCATGCGGCGCGCGGGCGGCGGGTGGGTACAGGCTAACAAAGACGATCTGGAATTTGTATGATCCAGATCAAATGTTCCAATATGCGCCTGGCCCGGCCGGCGCGCACTATCGCGCACCGATCGGCGGACTGGCAAGGTCGCGCCGCGCCTACGACAGGCTCAGCTGCGGCAGGCGGGCGCGCGCCCGGCTTACCTTCTCGGCTGGCGCGATGACGGTGGCGACGCCGGTCAATACCGCGGCGCCGGTCTGGTTCCTGATCTCGCAATGCAGCGTCACATGCCGTTTGACGGCGTCCATGGACGTCACCGTGGCGATGACGCGCAGTTGGTCGCCGATGCGGACCGGCTTGAGAAATTGCAGCGTCTGCGCCAGATAAATGGTGCCCGGCCCCGGCAGACAGGTACCCAGCAGGCGCGAGATCAGCGCCGCGAGCCACATGCCGTGGGCGATCACGCCGTGGAACGGCGAGTGCCCGGCATACTCCGGATCGACATGGAGGGGATTGACATCGCCGCAGACGGTGGCGAAGGCGATGATGTCCTCCTGGCGCAAGGTGCGGCTGAGGCGCGCGCTGCGACCGATGAACAGCTCGTCATAGACGACGTTTTCAATGGTGTCTTCCGATTCAGGCATGGGGTTTCCGGGGCGGGGGCGGTGGGCGGGACGCGATGCGTCGCAGTGTAGTGGGCGTGATCACGGAAGTAATTGACGTGGATCAAATACTTCCCGAACTCCGCGCAACCATAATCATGGGCTCGATCAATCAGGAGGGAATGTGGAGAACAACGCGCTCAAACTCGTCAGCGCTCCAGACTGCGCGCCTTCGCCGGCGGCGCAGACGTTGGAGACGGTGCAACGCAACGCGCTGGACCTGTACGTACGAAGCCAGGTGGCGCGGGCGACCGGCGGGGTGTCGCCGATCGCGATGCAGCTGGCTTTCCAGGACTGGTGGCAACATCTGGCGATGGCGCCCGGCAAGCGCAGTGAACTGGCCAGTTACTGGCTGGGCATGCTCGCTGGCGGGGGGCGGGGCGGAATGCCGGACGAAGACCCGCGGTTTGCCGGCGATGCCTGGCGAAGCTGGCCGTTTGCGCGTTACGGGCAAGGCTTCAAACAGCTCGAACAGTTCTGGGCGGAGGCCACCCGCGACGTGCCCGGCGTTTCCCCCCATCACGCCGACGTGGTGGCGTTCACCGCGCGCCAGCTGCTCGACATGTGGTCGCCATCGAACTATCCGTGGACCAACCCCGAGGTGTTGCGCGCCGCGCTGGCGACCGGCGGCCTTAGTGCGATCAACGGCGCGCTGAACTGGCGCAAGGATCTTTGCCGGCATCTGGCGCCACCCGGCGCGGCGGTGTCCGAGCCGGTGGGCGAACGCTATGTTCCGGGCCGCGATGTCGCGCTCACGCCAGGACTGGTGGTATACAGGAACGAACTCATCGAACTATTACAGTACGCGCCGCAATCCGCCACGGTGTACCGGGAACCGGTATTGATCGTGCCCTCCTGGATCATGAAGTATTACATCCTCGACCTGTCGCCGCATAATTCGTTGGTGCGCTATCTGGTGCAACAGGGACATACGGTATTGATGATTTCCTGGCGCAATCCGGATGCCGGGGATCGCGATCTTGGCATGGAGCACTATCTGCAACGCGGGCTGTTTGCCGCGCTCGATCGGGTGCATGCCATCGGGGGTGGCGCAGCGGTGCACGCGGTGGGCTACTGCCTGGGCGGCACGCTGTTGTCGATCGCGGCCGCCGCGATGGAGGACGGCGCGCATCACACGGGGGGCAAGCTCGCTTCGCTCACGCTGCTGGCGGCCCAGACCGATTTCACCGAGCCAGGTGAGCTGGGCCTGTTCATCGACGACAGCGAACTGGCGTTCCTGGACGCGCTGATGTGGGACCAGGGCTATCTGGACGGCGACCAGATGGCGGCCTCGTTCCAACTGCTGCGCGCGCGCGACCTGGTGTGGTCGCGGATGATGCGCGAGTACCTGCTGGGCGAACGCAGCGCGCCGAACGATTTGATGACGTGGAACGCCGACAGCACCCGCTTGCCCTTCAAAATGCACAGTGAGTATCTGCACGGCCTGTTCTTGAACAATGACCTGGCCGAGGGACGCTATCTGGTGGCGGGCAAGCCGGTCGCGCTGTCCGACATCCAGGCGCCGATGTTCGTGCTGGGCACCGAGCGCGACCACGTCTCGCCATGGCGTTCGGTGTACAAGGTCCACTTGTTGTGCGGCGGTGCGATCGACTTCGTGCTGGCGTCGGGCGGGCACAACGCCGGCATTGTCTCGGAGCCCGGCCATGCGAACCGTAGCTATCGCAGCGAGCCTGCCAACGCGGCGCCGATCGGCTATCGCAGTCCCGAAGAATGGCTAAGCCAGGCGGAGCGCCGCCAGGGCTCATGGTGGCCGCACTGGCAGCAGTGGCTGGCGCGCCATTCCGACCGCAGCCGCATCGCACCGCCGCCCATGGGCATGGAGCCCGCGCTGGGGCCGGCTCCTGGACAGTTCGTGTTAGCGCCCTGAGCCGCCGCAGCGCCCGATTCCGCGGCGTTGCGAGCCAACGATGCAAGGCGGCCGGCGCCAACCGCGCGGGCTTGCACCTTCCACACCGAGATCCCGACAAGATGATGGACACCGAAAACTTGATTATGGACACCGAAAACTTGCATCCTATTGAACTGGTTCCGCCCCAGGAACTGGCCCTCGACGCCGACTTTCCAGCGCTCAGCATGGCGTTGTCAAAAGTGCTGCTGCGGCGGCGCTCTTGCCGGGAGTTCGGCCCCGGCGAGCTGTCGCTGTACCGGCTGTCGCGGCTGTTATGGGCGGCGTTCGGCATTAACCGTCCGGAACAGGGGCTG
This sequence comes from uncultured Duganella sp., assembly GCA_963511605.1. Lineage (GTDB taxonomy): Bacteria > Pseudomonadota > Gammaproteobacteria > Burkholderiales > Burkholderiaceae_D > Rugamonas. Next base: position 92,790 of record CAUPJZ010000014.1, read on the forward strand.
CGTACCGCCCCGTCCGCCGCCAACGGGCAGGAAATCGGTATCTACGTGGCTCTGCGCAACGGCGTGTACCGTTACGACGCCGGACTGCTCGCTTTGCTGCCCGTGGCGCCCGGCGACCTGCGTGCCGCTTGCGGCGAGCAGGATTATGTCGCCGGCGCGGCCGTGAACCTGATTTACGTGGCGACATTCCCCCACCGGGATACCGCCACCCGCACCGAACAACAATTCTACGCTGCGCTGGACACCGGTTTCATCGGCCAGAACGTGTATCTGTTTTGCGCCGCCGAAGGCTTGGCGACGGTGTTTCGAGGCTGGCTGGATCGGGCCGAGCTTGGGGCTAAACTGGGGTTGGGACCGCATCAGCTGGTTGTCGCGGCGCAATCGGTCGGCTTTGCCACGGGAGGGTCGGCGGCCGACCCCGAACCGGGCTCGGAGAGCGGGCCGGACAGCGCGTGACAGGATAGTGCCGTCGTCGCCGCCGCGGCATGGGCACTGCCGGATTCGCCACCGGACCTGCGCCGCAATGTGCCAGCGCCGGCTCGGTACGATTATTGCCAAAGTTGGCGCTGGCCCCGCGTGCGCGCAAGCGCGAGAGCGCCTCGTCGATGTCGCCCAGCACGTCCGCGCCGGCCTGTTCCCGGACATCCGAAAAGTAGTTCTTCAGCGCCATCTCGTCGGTGTTGCCGGACTGGTGCAGGCGCTGCGCGATCGTGGCCAGCACCATGTCGCGCCGGCGTCGGAGCTCGGATTCAAAGTGGGTGATATCGCTGTCGCTGTAGTGGGACATAATGGACTCCGCAAGGGTGGGCGGCCGTGCATGACCGCGTTGGGGAGACTGTAACCATGCGCCGGGACAAAGTCAGCCCGTGCAGTTGATCCGGATCAAATCGCCCCCAATGTACTATCGTCCCGTGACCCTCAAAGCAAATATTATTAGAAGGCAATGGTGAAGAATTTTGTGATTGAAGGCCACGGCCTGGAGTGCCCGCCGGGAACCGCGACGGACGCCGTTGTCACTCGGCGCCGGTCCGCTACTGGCGCCGGCCGCCTGGGGAGCGCCGCGCCGGCGGCCCGCTCGGCGCAGCCATGCTGTTGACCACGTCCGCGCTTACCGGCATGGCAGTGGCCGCCGGCTGCGGCCTGCTGATCGGTATTGACCGTGAACGGCGCAAAGGCAGCGGGCCGTCGCGCGCGTTTGCCGGCATGCGCAGCTTTGCGCTCGCGTCGTTCATCGGGGCGCTCGCGCAGGTGCTCGGCGGCGCCCTGGTGCTGGCCGCATCGGCGCTGGTGGGCGCCCTGATCGTCGTCGCCTACGGGCGCGACCGGTCCGGCGACCCCGGCATCACCACCGAACTGGCCCTGTTCCTGAGCTTCCTGCTCGGGGTTGCCGCCGTCGATAACCCCGCGGCGGCGGCCGGCGCCGCCGTCATCGTCGCCACGGTGCTGCATTTGCGCGGTCCCTTGCACCACTTCGCGCGCGTATCCCTGACCCGCTCCGAGCTGCGCGACGCGCTGCTGTTCGCAGGCGCGGCGCTGGTGGTGCGGCCGCTGTTGCCCGACGCCGGCAGCCCGTGGCTGCTGGGTGTCAATCCCAAGACCTTGTGGACCCTGGTGATCCTGGTCATGGGGATACAGGCGGCGGCCCACGTCGGCCTGCGCCTGGCCGGGCCGCGCTTCGGACTAGCGATGTCGGGCTTCGCGGCGGGGTTCGTCTCCAGCGTGGCCGCCATCACCGCCATGGGGGCGCGCTGCCGCAAGCAGCCCGACTTGCGGGCGGCCTGTGTGGCCGGCGCCTTGCTGTCCAATGTCGCCACTTTCGTCCTGCTGTGGGTGGTTGCGGTCACGGTCGCGCCGGCGCATCTGCGCCAGCTGGCGCCCATCCTTGCCAGCGGGCTCGGCGTGGCGCTGGCGGTCGGCGCGCTCGGCGTGCTCCGCCGGCGCGGCGCGGCCGCCTTCACGCCGGCGTCGGGCCGCGCTTTCGACATTCCCCAGGCCGCCTTGTTCGCCGTCCTGCTCACCGCCGCCACCACCGCGCTGGCCTACCTGAACGCGCACGTCGGCCATGGGGCGCTGCTGGGCGGCACCGCCCTGGCCGGATTTTTCGATATGCACGCGGCCGCCGGTTCGGCATTGTCGCTGCTGGCCGGCGGCGCCGCCGCCCCGCGCGACGCCATGTTGGCCGTGCTGCTTGCGGTCAGCACCAACATGATCAGCAAGGCCATCGGGGCCCTGGCCGGGGGGGTACGCTACGCCGTGGAAGTCAATGCCAGCCTGGCGCTGGTGCTGCTGGCATGCTGGCTCCCTTTCTGGCTGCTGGCACCTTGACCCCGCAGGGGAATTAACCGAGCTGTGCAAGGCGCTGGCGAACTTCCCGTTCGACACCGACGAATCCATGGTCCGGATCGACATGAGCGAATTCATGGAGAAGCATTCGGTGGCCCGGCTGATCGGCGCGCCGCCGGGCTATGTGGACTATGATGAAGGGGGCTGTCTGACCGAAGCGGTACGCCGCAAGCCGTACAGCGTGATACTTCTCGATGAAGTCGAAAAGGCCCACAGCGACGTGTTCAACGTACTGCTGCAGGTCCTGGACGATGGCCGCTTGAGCGACGGGCAGGGACGCACGGTGGACTTCAAGAACACCGTGATCGTCATGACCTCCAACCTCGGTTCGCACAAGATCCAGGCGATGGAGGGCAGCGACCCCGGCACGGTCAGAACTGAAGGCGCTGCTGTCGCATGGCGCAGTCGATGCCCCAACACGGGCATCGATGTGAAACCACCTTGCTTTCCGCACCACCGATAATTTTTGGGGAAAACGCAAATGAACATTACAGTGGCAGGACCTGGATGCAACAAGTGCCGTTACACCGTCGAATTGATTGAAAAGCTCGCCCGTGCAGCCGGCGTAACAGTCGACATCGCCAAGGTAAGCGGCACTGACGAGATACGGCGTCTCGGCGCCACGTCGACACCGGCCGTTTTCATCGACGGCAAGCTGGTGCACTGCGGCGGTGTCCCATCGCACGACAAGGTGGCCGGATGGTTCGCCGCCACGGTCCCGGGATTTCTCGTCGCGCCAACGCGGCATTTGTTCTTTACCGGTAAAGGGGGAGTAGGGAAGACGTCGCTGTCGACCGCCACTGCGCTCGCGCTGGCCGACGCCGGTAAAAAGATCCTGCTGGTTAGCACCGATGCCGCGTCGAATCTGGATGAAATGTTGGGTATCGAACTGCGCAACATCGCTACGCCCGTGCCTGGCGTCCCCGGCTTGTCGGTGTTGAACATCGACCCCGACAACGCGGCCGAGTCGTATCGCCAGCGCGTGCTGGCACAGATGGGCGCAGATGCCAGTGAAACGGAGCGCGCGACCGTGCGCGAGCAATTGTCCGGCGCCTGCACCACGGAGATCGCCACGTTCGACGAGTTTGCCGCGCTGCTGTCCGACCATGCGGGAGGCTATGACCATATCGTGTTCGACACCGCGCCCACCGGACACACCCTGCGCCTGCTGAGCTTGCCGCAGGCGTGGAGCGGTTTTTTGGCGGGTAACGACCGCGGGGCCTCCTGCCTCGGCCCGCACTCTGGATTGAAGATGCAGGAAGTGCGTTTCAAGGCTGCCCTCGATGCCTTGAGCGATCCGGCCCGCACCACCGTCATCCTGGTGGCCCGCGCCGACCGGGGCGCACTGGAGGAGGCGGCGCGCACATCCGATGAATTGCGCGCGCTGGGCCTGAACAACCAACGCCTGATCGTCAACGGCGTATTCCACGCCAGCGATCCGGGCGATGCGGTGGCCTGCGCCATCGCATCCGTGGGGCAGCAGGCGCTCGACGCGATGCCGCCAACCCTGCAATCGCTTCCGCAAGACAAGGTGCCCTTGCGTGCCTTTGACACGGTTGGTTTGCCAGCCTTGCGCTCGCTGCTTGCGGCCGATGCCGGTGCCATCGCCGGCGGCGGGGCGGCGATGGCACCGGCCGCAGGTTTGCCGGGCCTGGAGGCGCTGGCCGACGAGCTGGCGGCGTCCGGGCGCGGCCTCATTATGGTGATGGGCAAGGGTGGCGTGGGCAAAACGACGGTCGCCGCGGCGCTGGCCCTCGGGCTGGTTGCGCGCGGCAAAACCGTTCATCTCAGCACCACCGATCCGGCGGCCCACCTCGCGGGAACCCTCGCTGGAGAGGTGCCCGGCCTGCGCGTCGATCGCATCGATCCCAAGATGGAAACCCAACGCTACATCGACCGTGTGATGGCTGCGAAATCGCCGGGACTGAACGCCCGGGAACAAGCGCTATTGCTGGAAGACTTGCGCTCCCCGTGTACCGAAGAAGTCGCCGTCTTTCACGCCTTCTCCCGGATTGTCAACGAAGCGCGTAGCGCCTTCGTCGTGCTCGACACCGCGCCAACCGGGCACTCTTTGCTGCTGATGGACGCCGCGGGCGCCTACCACCGGCAGACGCTGCGCGATTTTTCAGGACATGGGAGCGGGCGCGTAACCACGCCCCTGATGCGGTTGCAGGACGGGGCGTACACCAGGATCATCTTGGTGACGCTACCGGAGGTCACCCCGGTTTCGCAAGCGGCGGCCCTGCAGGACGACCTGCGCCGAGCCAACATCGAGCCATACGCCTGGGTGATCAACAAAAGCGTGCTGGCCGCCGGCACGCGCGATCCGCTGCTGCAAGCGCGTCTGGCCGGAGAGCGCAGGCAAATGCGCCGCATCGAAGCCGGATTGGCGGCACGCAGTTTCCTTGTGCCGTGGCGTATCAATCCTCCGATCGGATTGGTCGAGTTATCCCGGCTGGTAAGCCACGAGCCGGCGCGGGAACCGGATCGGCCAGGGTGAACAAGGTGAAGACAAGGCCATCGTCTTCATCGCCGCGGCGCATGTAGCCATCGTTGGCCTGTCCATCCTTCCGGTGCTGCTGGGCTCTATGTCAACTGCCAATCAAGTGGGGGAGGGGCGAAATGGCGATGGCCGCGCGGCGCGGCGCGGTCGCGCAGTGATGCACGACAATGCAGATCAGGTCATTTTTCCATTGATGATCAGAATCTCCTCGAGCAAGGCGCCGCGACGCAAGACGAACAGCACGTCCATGCCCCGTTTCATGGCCAGCGCGACACCGTCGACGTCGCCCAGGACCATGAACGCCGTGGCCCAGGCATCGGCCAGCATACAGTTGGGGGCCAGCACGGTAACGGCCGCGAGACGGTTCGACACCGGGCGACGCAAGGCCGGATGCATGGTGTGCGCATGGCGCGTTCCGTCAATGTCGACCCAGCGGCGATAATCGCCAGAGGTGGCAATGGCCACATCGTGCAATTCCATCACCCCACCGATCTCGCGGACGCCATGCGTCGGTTTTTCTATCGCCACGGTCCATGCCTTGCCATCGGGTCTGGTCGAGCGCGCGCGCATTTCTCCATCGATACCGACCAGGTAGCTGGCGATTGACCAGCCATCGAGGCAATGCGCCAGCTGGTCGACGCCAAAACCCTTGGCGATGCCCGACAGGTCGAGCACCAGCGGCGCGCGCTTGCGCACCTGCAGAGCCGCCAGATCCACGTCCAAGGCCTCGGCGGCCGGGCAGTAAGTTTTGCCATGCCGGGCCGCGATCTGCGGCGAGGGCGCGCATTGCGACGGACCGAATCCCCAGTCCTCCACCAGCTGGCCAACCGCCATATCGAAGGCGCCGCCCGATTCCCTGCTGACCAGCAGCCCCGCTGCGAGCACCTGTGCGAGCTCCCGCGGCACAGCAAGCCAGGTGTTTTGCGGCGCCGCGTTCAGGCGGCACAGGTCCGAGGCGACATTCCAGGTCGACATCTGCCGGTCGACCCTGTCGACGGCGGCGTGCAGGCTGGCGCCGATGGCGGCCAGGTCCGGTTGTCCGGCTGTATAGAATACGGCCGTATAGCGGCTGCCCATGGTTTCGCCATTCAGGCTGTGGCGCCGCAGCGCTTGCTCAGAAGACGTCTTCACGATACCGTCCTTTTTGCCGCAGCGCCGACACATCCAGCTTGAGCGGCGCGAGTATCTGGTCAAGCGCCTGCCTCACGCTGGCAGCCATCGCGCGGCTGCCGCAGACGAGCACCTGGCCGTTGTCGGCAATCAAGCGGCGCATATTGTCAGCGTCGTCCATCAGCCGGGTCTGCACGTGGACGCCATTCTCGACTCGTGAGAAGGCCGTGTGCAGCTGCGTGAGCCTGCGGTCGGCCAGATAGTTGCGCAGTTCGGGCTCATACAGAAAATCGGATGCGGGATGGCGCCCACCCCAATACAAGTACATCGGATGTTTACCGGCATTGTTGCGTATAAAACCGGCAAGTGGCCCGATCCCGGTACCGGCGCCGATCAGGATGACAGGCGCCTTGCCCAGGGCCGGACGAAATTGGGGATTGGGCTGGATAAAGGCCTGGATGCGGTCGCCCGGCAGCAGGTGGTACAGATAGCTTGAACATACGCCCCCGGGCTGCTTGCGCACGCAAATTTCCAGCACGCCCTCACTCGATCCGCTCGCCAGCGAATAAAAGCGTGGCATGGAACTGCCGGGCGCGATGACTCCAGCGAGGTCGCCGGCCTCGAAGCGCGGCAGTCGACGCGGGACAAGCCGGCTTGGCAGCCATCCGGCAGTGGCCGGCGGCGGGGCCGCAATGAAGCGCAGCACGACGGTGGGATCGTGCTCCTCCTGGCCGTAGACGATGCGCTCGCGCAACTGCAGCGTATGCGTGCGTGGATGTGTCGGGGCATATTCGAGGACGAGCTCGTGGCCCAGCAACGCACCGGCCTGGCTGCCCCAGCGCGCGAATTCCTGGGCCGACTGGCGGTCGATCAGGGCCGGTTCAAGCAACCGGCGCCATCCGCGCGCCGCCATCGCCGCGTCGACCTCCTGTGCGAACCGGCAAAACGTCGGGAACTGGCGGTCGCCGAAACCGAGCACAGCGTAACGTGCCGCCGGGTTGGCGGCGATGCCGGCCAAATTGGCCAGAAAGTGCGTGGCAGAGGCGGGGGCGTCGCCATCGCCATAGGTCGCCGTCAGGATGAACAACTGGCGCGCGGCGCCGCAGCGCGACGAGAACTGGTTCATCGGCGCCGTGTGCACGCGTTGTCCGGCCTGTCGCAATGCATCGTGCAGCACGCGAGCAAAGCCCCAGGTACTGTTGTTCTCGCTCCCCACCAGGATCACGGTGTCGGCAGAACCCGCAGAGGCGTTGTTGGCGATGCGAGGTTTGGCCCGCCGCCGCTGCCACCATACGGCAATGCCGGTCACCGCCAGCCAGGGGGCACCGAGCGCACTGAGACCCAGTGCCAGGCCCAGCCACCACAGGCCTTCGCCAGTATGCAACTGGTAGATCAGTTCAAAGGCTACCCGGACATTGCTGTGAGCGCGGAAGGCGCGCAGCGCGCCGCTGGACTGGTCAACATAGCCGTCGCCTTGCCGGGTGCGCAAGGTATAGACGGCGCTGCTGTCACCGGCAAGAGGAAAGGACAGCTCGCGCAGATCGACCAGCCCGCTTGCCAGCAAGGCTGGCAAGCGGGCGGCGGGCAGCGGGGATCCGCCGGACGTGATGGCGGGGATATCGGGTTCGTCCTGGCCGCCATCGGAAATGAGGGCGAAGGTCGCCGCCGACATGTAGCTGCCGGTCAAGGCAGACAACAGCAGGCCGGCGAGCGCCAGACGGGCAACCGCAGCGTGCCAGCGCTGGCTGCGATTGCCATGCAGTGGACGTGCCAGCTGGCGCCAACCGCCCACCCGCTTGACCAGCAGCAGCAGGCCTGAGACTGAGACCAGCGGCATCAGCAGGGCGGCGATGCCGACAGCGGCGCTGCCTGGCGTGTCGAGGAATAGTGACCTGTGCAACTCCTTGAACCAGCGCCTGTATGCCGGCGGCGCATAAGGCGCTATCGCCTTGCCGCTGGACGGGTCGACCCGGTCCACGCCCGAGATGCCGCCGGCGCTATAGTAGACGATGATGGTTCCTGAGGCCGTGCGCTGGATCTGCTCCGCTCCCGGATAGTGGCGCGCCACCCGGCCCGCGAGTTCGGCGACGCTGACGCCCGCCGGCACGCTGGTCGCCAGCCGGTCGAGCGCGGGAGTGGCCGACAGAACAGCCCCCGTCAAGCCGATGATGCTGACCAGCAGTGCGCTGATCAGGCCGGCGAGCGAATGTATCTGTCGCAACATGCGGGCGGCGGCTACATGTCGTAAGTGAAGGACTTGACGTAACCGCGTCCACCCACGGGTTTGCCGGCACCCTGTGTGGTCAGTGGCGTGCGCACGTCGGCCGGATTATCGCGCCCGTCCTCCGCCGCGCTGTCGACGCGGATCTCGTAGCCTGCATCAATCAGGGTGTCGGCCAGTTCGACTGTCACCTTGAGGGTTTTTCCGCTGCCGACGCTCGCTCCGCTGATCCCGTCAAATTCGCGCGCGTTCAGGCCGCTACCGCGTGCCCAGTCGCTCAGGTGTTTGTAATACTTCGTCTTCTTTCCCGCCACCCACAACGTTTTCTTGTATTTGCCGGCAGCATCCGTGACATACACCGCGAGGTACGCGCCGTTTCCAGCGTAGTTCTTCAGTTGCGCGGTGAGTGCGACCGGGCGTGCCTGGACGAGACCGGGCAGCGCCAATGCCCCTGCCAGGCAGGCGTAGACTGTCATGTTTTTCATTGCTTTTCCCCATGGGTTGTTGGGCCGGTACGCCGCCTGACTGGCCCCTGCGGCAAGGGGGGCAGGTAGTCGGAGGCGTCGCCGTCATTGCCGAAGTCCACCGCCAGGCTGCGCATGCGCAGCGACGCCGGGGAGTATTTGGCCTTGATTTTGTTGCCGTTGCGATCAACGGCCCTCAGCTCGTAGCAACCATCATCGATCTTGATGCGCTGCACAGTCCAGCCGCGCTGCTCGGCCTCCCGCTGCAATTGCTCGCGAGGTTTCCAGTCTGCAATCGGATCGCTGCAGTTGACATCCGCAGAGACCGCGCCGCTGCAAGCCAGGGCCGACAGCACCATGCATGTGCGCGCTAAGAACATCGCTTGCTCTCCTTTATCGCCGCCAGAGTATGGGATCTCATGCTCAGACCGCGTTGAGCGGTATTTTCAGATAGCGTATGCCGTTCGCCTCAGGCTCGGGAAAATGCCCGGCGCGCATGTTGACCTGCACCGATGGAAGGATCAGCGTCGGCATTTCCAGCGACGCGTCGCGTCTGATGCGCATGGCAACAAACTCTTCTTCGCTGATGCCGTTGCGGACATGGATATTGCCGGTGCGCTCCTCACCAACGGTGCTGACATAGCGCACTTCGCGGCCCCCCGGCTGGTAGTCATGGCACATGTAGAGCAAGGTATCGTCCGGCAAGCTCAGTACCTTATTAATGGAGCGGAACAGGGTGCGCGCATCGCCACCCGGAAAGTCGCAGCGTGCCGTGCCATAGTCCGGCATGAACAGCGTGTCGCCGACAAAGGCGGCGGCGCGGGCATCCTCGCCGACGACGTAGCTCATGCAGGCCGGTGTGTGGCCGGGCGTGTGCAGGGCGCGGCATTGCAGCACACCGATGGAAAACCTCTCGCCGTCGGCAAACAGATGGTCGAACTGGCTGCCGTCGCGTGCCACCTCGTCACCGGTGTTGAACAGCTTGCCGAACACCTGCTGCACGGTGGCGATATGCCGTCCAATACCGATCTTTCCCCCCAGCCTTTCCTTCAGATAGGGCGCCGCGGTCAAATGATCCGCATGCACATGGGTTTCCAATATCCATTCGACCCTGGCGTCCAGGGCCTCGACGCGCGCGAGCAGGTGGTCGGCCGAGGCAGTGCTGGTGCGGCCCGACTTCGGATCATAATCGAGCACGCTGTCGATCAACGCGCAGCGGTGCGTCGCCGGATCGAGCACCAGATAGCTGACGGTGCTGGTGGCCGGGTCGAAGAAACCTTCTATTTGCGGTAATGTGCTGGTCATGCTGTGTCTATCTCCTGGAGGTGCAGGCCTCGCGTGCATGAGGTCCAGCAGGTAACGCAAGAACGATGCCAGTGCGAAGCGGGCCACACGGCTTTCCCAAATGCCTGATTCCATGCGTTTTACTGCTGGAGAGACCGAACTGTCATATGCGCTGCCTGTCTTGAACGCTGCCATGGCAGTGTCACTTGACGCGTTGGCAGTCCTGCGACAGTATGGGTACACAATAAGGAGCCAGCATGCAAAAGCCACCGGTCACCAATATCGATTCGTCCCGCGGCGCGCCCACGGTGCAATCCTTGATCTCGTTTCTCGAACACGAGGTCCAGCCGATGATCGTCATCGATCCCGATTACACCATCCTGGCCGCGAACCTCGCCTACCAGCGCCAATTTGGCAGTCCAGGCCAGTCAGTGACCGGTCACAAGTGCTACCGCATCTCGCATCATCACGATGCGCCTTGCGTACAGGTCGGTGAACATTGCCCCATGAAGAAAGCGCGGGAACTGCGCGGCCCCGACCGCGTGCTGCACATCCACCATACGCCGCGGGGCACCGAGCATGTCGCCGTCGAAATGCGTCCGATCTTCGATGCCGGCGGCAGCATTACCGCCTATGTCGAGCGACTGGAAGTAGTGCGCAGCGCGTCGGCCAAGCCCAGCGAGGAAGGACTGGTTGGGCGTTCGCCCCCGTTCACCCGGGTGCTGGAGGCATTGCAGCGGGTAGCGCCCTCGATGCTGCCGGTGCTGCTGCTAGGCGAGTCGGGCACTGGCAAGGAATTGTTTGCGCGTGCAGTACACGAAAACAGCGCGCGGGCCACAGGACCGTTCGTCGTGGTCGACTGCGCCGGACTGACCGAAACGTTGTTTGAAAGCGAGTTGTTCGGGCACGAAAAGGGCGCCTTCACAGGCGCGACCTCGCGCAAGCCGGGGCTGGTCGATACGGCGCAAGGCGGGACCTTGTTTCTTGACGAAATAGGCGACGTGCCCCTTTCCATGCAAGTCAAGCTGTTGCGCCTGATCGAGTCGGGTACTTACCGGCGCGTGGGCAGTGTCGAAACCCAGCACGCCAATTTCCGCCTGGTTGCCGCGACCCACAAATCGCTGGAACACATGATGGCGCGGGGCGAGTTCCGGCCGGACTTGTACTACCGCATCAATGTCTTTCCCATCGCCTTGCCGCCGCTACGCGACCGGCCGGACGACATCGGTTTGCTGGTGCAGTCATTCCTGCGCCGCACGGGCGCGGGCAAGCGCACGCTGACGATAGACGCCGAAGCCATGGCGCAGCTACAACGGCGCCCATGGCCGGGCAATATCCGCGAATTGCGCAATGTACTGGAAAGGGCCTGCCTGTTTGCCGATGATGGCGTGATCCGCGTCGAGCAACTGTTGGCGGGGCCAGTGGAGCAGGGGGCCGCGCCAGGCAAGCCGGTGCGTGACGCCAGCGTCCCGTTGGCCGAGCTGTACCGCACCTTCGGCGGCACGCGCAAGGAACTGGCGGCCTACCTGGGCCTCAGCGAGCGCACCTTGTACCGGCGCATGAAGGCGCTGGGTATCGGCTAGCACGAGGCTGGCAGGACGGTCGTTGCCTGGTGCTACTGCCAAGCTGCCAGCGTGGCAGTGCCGCCGGTCGAATGGCAGCGCGCTGCAACCGGTCGCGTCGTCCTAAGTTCCTGTTTTATATCCATTCCTCACCTGGTGTAACGCCGGCATGAAATATGCCTAGATAAGCATGACGCTTATCGGAACGAGGGGCCATGTCTCTTGTTGTGATCGCGACCATTAACCATTGAGGAGCAAGACCATGAACGCGAACGTCGGCAATATCGATCGTGCCATTCGGATACTACTGGGGCTGGGCCTGGTCGCAGCCACGCTGGCCGGCGCTATCGGCCCCTGGGGATGGCTGGGTGCGATTCCCCTGGCGACAGGCATTTTCCGCTTCTGCCCAGCTTATCTGCCGTTTGGCATCAGTACTTGTGCGGTGAACAAATGAAACAGGGAAGGGTGGTGCGACCATGCAATCTGGCGGCTATCGCGCAATGACGCAGTCGGTATCACAACAATTGGCGACCCTGCGTTCCTTGCCGGCCTGATTGGCGCGCCATTGGTCTACGGCGCAGTGCTGACGTTGCCGGAAGTAAGGATTGACGCCGATATCCCCACCTTGATTATTGCTGGCCTTCTGGTCGGCGTGGGTACGCGCTATGGTTCAGGCTGCACCAGCGGACATGGTGTTTGTGGTTTGTCTCGCATGTCACCACGTTCGCTGGCGGCGCCAGTGGCCTCCATGCTTGCCGGCTTCGCCACTGTTTTTGTCGTCCGCCACCTCATCGCTTAGGGTGCTCGTCATGAAAAACATACTGGCGGGGCTTGTAGGTCTGGTCTTTGGCATTGGACTGATCGTATCGGGAATGACGGATCCATCGAACGTGCTTGGTTTTCTCGACGTCGCGGGGCGTTGGAATCCGTCGCTGGGGCTTGTCATGTGCGGCGCGATACTCGTCGGCATCGTGGCATTCCGTTTTGCATCGCGTCGGGAACGTAGCCTGTTGGGCGATGCGATGCGCTTGCCGACCTCGACTCAGATCGATCGACGCCTGGTCTTTGGCGGTCTGGCATTTGGTATCGGCTGGGGGCTGGCGGGCTATTGTCCCGGCCCGGTACTGGCGTCGCTGGCGGTAGGGGGGAGCAAGCCGCTCATTTTCTTCGTCGCCATGGTTACCGGCATGGGGATCTTCGCACTCGCAGAGCATTGGAATTCTCAAGTGAGTACGCCGACAGCATTTTGAGTATCCAAATTCCACGGATTTCCCTCTGGCCGCGTTCCGAGTCGATCTATCTTGCTGTCGTAATTTGCTGTCCGTTCGGGGAAATAAAACCGCCCGAGACCCAATTCGCGTAACTCTATGATTTGTAAGACCTTGATCGCCTGAGTCGGGCACTTTCTCTTCCAAAATAAATGAAGAGAGTTTGACAATCCCCGAAAGTCGTGATGTAGTACGCTAATCCCCGATCGGCGGAGTGGCGATGGCGACTACAGCACGGTTCGTTAAGGCGGCAGACAATACCAGGCCCTACAAGAGCCATCGGTACGACGTCTTTGGGCCAAAGATTCAGCGGATGTTGACGCTTTTCACTCGAGCGCAAGTCGATGCATGGCTCCTCCTCGAATCCGACCCACTGGTCCTATCATACTGCGAACGTCCAATGGTGGTGCCGGACGTCAAACCCAAGCTTCTTGTCGATTTCTGGGTTGGGTATGTAAAGCGGGAAGAGCTTTGGCTAGCCCACCGGGGCACTGAGGGGGTATCCGACTTGCAGGCCTCGCTGCCCGCCTTTGCCGCATGGGCTAAATGCAACCGCTTCACACTGCGTCAGTTTCCCTCAATTGATCAAGCACCCAGTAAGGTTTATTTGGAAAACTGGGGCGTCGTTGTGCGCGAGCTTTCGGCCAACCGTCGCTACGTCAAATCAAAGCTTTTGAAAGCAGTACAAGAGGTTTTGGAAATGCCGCGGCCCATCGCCGCCATCTGCAACCTCCTCCCAGAGGAGGACCCGGTCCTGGTGCGCGTGGCGGCGTATTCCTTGCTGCACACCGGTTCTGCACTGTGTCCCGATATTTCCGAAATGCCACTCGGGCCCGCTTCGCTGGTCGAAATGCGATGACAAAATTCGTCTTCGACAAGTTGCGTTTTAACCGGGCCTCCTTCCCGCAGCAATTGAGCGACCTTTCGGCCTGGCCCTCTGTCGATGTCTCTGCACTGTCGGAAGCGGATGCTGCATCGTTTTCCTCACGGCGCGATGCTATCGAATTGTTCATCGGAGAGCCGCTTTTACCTATGACGACGATTCAAAAGCGGACCGGCGTCGACCCTAAGACGGTGTACCGCATAATCGATCGATGTCTCACTAAGCACGCCGACGGCCGGATTTTCGGATTTCGTGCGGCAATCCCTTATGCTCGCTTGAAGGAGTATGAGCGGGTGCACTCAATCAACCGCGCTCAAGGCGCGCAGGGGGTTGGCCTCTCCGGAGCATTTGCCCTTCTGCTTCATCAGTATCCGCCGCTGGCCGAATACCTGCAGAAGGAGGCGAAAAAGCGTCACAAGCCAATTACTGGCGCCCAGGAGGTGCGCAGATCCATCAAGCGGATCCACAAGCGCTTTTTGGAGGAGTGCCGGGCCCTTGGCATAAAGTCGAGCGAGTATCCGTTGAACCAAGAACTGGGTGGCCAGCGGTCGCTTTCAGCGTATTTCAAACGCATTGACAACCTTACGTTTGACGCAGCTGCGAAAAGCAAAGGCGTGGGCCGGGTCCGTCCAGAAGCGCCTGAGGACATGGAACAAGCACCGCCGGCTACCCGCGCGTTCCAAGTAATCGAGTTTGATGGACATAAAATCGACCTGCGAGTCACCTTGCGGCTTACGGATACGCTCGGATTCGAACACTTGGTGGAACTATCGCGAATCTGGATTCTCGTGCTGCTCGATGTCGCCAGCCGCGCCGTCATCGGCTACAAACTTGCGCTGTCGAAGGAGTACAACAAGGATGATGTCGCAGGCGCGTTTCAGGCGGCGCTGACGCCGTTCAGACCGCGGAACTACAAAATTCCAGGGCTGGCCATCAGGCAGGAAGGAGGCTATCCATCCTCCGTGTTCCCCGAAACGCGTCATGCGTGCTGGGATTGGCTGCGGTTCGATGGCGCGAAAAGCCATTTAGCACTCGATACCTTAACGAGGCTGACGCAGATCGTCGGCTGCTGGCCGGACAACGGTCCGGCTGGCGAACCGGATGAGCGACCATTCATCGAGCGCTTTTTCGATGTTATCGCAAGAAATTTCGCGCATCGACTTCCCGGCACCACGGGTAGCGATCCAGCGTCAATCGAACGGGCGCTGAGCGATCCGAAGGGTGACCTTCGGCTGCTTGTCGAACTCGATGAACTGGAGGACATGATCGAGGTTACGATAGGCGATTACAACGGGCATGCTCACGATGGCGTCTCCGGCCGCACACCCCTTGAGGCGATGGGGCAACTGCTGGCCCGCAATCAAGGCTTTCTGCGCACCCTTCCAGCGATCGTACGTCAAAACCTATGCCTCTTGCAGGAAGCGCGCGTGGTGCCTATTCACGGCAATCCAAAGGCGAGCGTGCGCCCACACATCAATTTCCTCAATGTTCGGTACACAAGCAATGTCCTCTCAAGCAATTCTGGGCTGATCGGCAAGAAGATCCGGATATATTTTGATGTCCGCGACATTCGCACGGTCAAGGCGTTTTTCGAGGATGGTTCGGAGCTTGGCACGCTTACTGCGGCCGCTCCCTGGTGCTATACGCCACATTCACTGCGGGTGCGCACCGAAATTTTTAGGTTGAAACGCCTGGGCAAACTTAAATACAAAGACGGCGACGATCCGGTCGAAGCGTGGGAAAAGCTGAAACGCTCCTTGGCAAGCAAAGACAAGCGCGCAGCATCCGATCTGGCCAAAGCCCAAACGGAGAACCGACAGTTGGCGCCCAAGCTGCCAGCACCGCCGGTCCCGGCGCCCAAGGCCAAACCACAGCCGGCCACCGAAGCGAATGCGCAGAGCGCGGCAGAGGGCGACACGTCGCCCGCGGTTGCGCCACAGCCGCCGCAACCGCACACGCTCAGGATCAAACGCACCATCACTTTTTGACGGAGAGGGAGTTCATTGTGGCTGACACCTATAAGCGACCAGTGGAATTCGATAAGCATCCGGTGGTCGAACAAAAGTACATCGTCCCAACGCCCTCCATCGAAGAAATGTACTTCCGCGTCAAAAAGCTCATCCGGCTGCGCACCCCAGGCGGCATTATGTTTGCCCATCCGCGCTTCGGAAAAACGTATGGCATACGGTACGTCATGAGCGTCTTGAGGGAGGATTATCCAAAAGCCGTTATGCTGAGCTTTGGTTGTCAAATGAAGAAGCATCATTCCGAAGACGCTTTCTTTTCCCTCCTTCTAGCCGCCGCCGGCCACCCGGGGGCACTTACAGGCACGATTTCCAAGAAACGCGTCAAGCTGACCGAAAAGATCATGGAATTGGTTGATCGATCCGGGCACAACTGGTTTGTCATTTTCGCTGACGAGGCGCAGCGGCTCGATATCATCGAGTACGAGTGGCTGCGCGACGTGCATGACGAGCTGGAGCGGCGGGGTGTGCGCATGATCACGTTGCTGGTGGGGCAACCTGAGCTTCTCAACCAAAAAAGTGCTTTCCGGGTGGGCAAACAAACACAGATCGTGTCCCGCTTTATGATCGACGAGATGCAGTTTCGTGGCTTGCAAAGTCCGGAGGACCTGGCCACCTGCCTGGCAGGCTACGACGAAGCGTGTTTCCCCCTAAAGTCGGACTGGTGCTACACGCGTTTTTTTTTGCCGGCCGCTTACAGCACCGGGTTCAGGATGGTCAATCAGGCCACGGTTTTATGGGAAGCGTTTTTGGAAGCTCATGAAAGCGCCCGATTCGAGCATGCAACGGAAATCCCCATGCAATATTTCACGCGGTCGGTTGAGATTGCGCTGCTGGAGAACGCCGAACTTGATGACTATAACTTTATCTTGACACCTGACGCATGGCGAAAGGCTGTGGCCGATTGTAACTTCGTTTCTGCGCAAGAGGAACTGCGCATGGTCTTGCTCGACGAATAGAGGCGGCCAATGAGATCAGCGCGTATTGTTCTGGAAGCGCCCCGGGGGATTGAAAGCGCGTGGTGCAGACGCGATGACTGGTTCACCGGTTATGACTCGCCCTACGGGCTGTTTGCGAAATTCGGCCGGCTTAATGCCATGGGCGCGCGCGAAATGGCCGACCTTTTCATCCATCGAGAGTGTGGCAAGCGCACGGCAATTCTGCGTGCACCGAAGGTCGACCTTAGATCGAGCGAGCTGTTCGACCTGTCCGCGTTGACTAAGCACATGCGACTGGACCAGACCGCGATCGATCACGCATTTGTCGTAGAGCGCCTCGTCAACCGGCGGCGACGCTCCAGCGATGTTTTGCGCTGGTGCGCGCGCTGCGCGCGACACGGGTTCCATTCGGCCGTATTTCAGCTGGACCTGATCGGCGCCTGCCCGATCCATGGTCAGATGTTGCGCTCACGGTGCCCCAGGTGTCGGCGGGAGATCCCCTATCAGCTATCGCCGGAGGTATTCGAGATACCGTTTTGCTGTCCCGCATGCTCACACGACCTGGCGCCTGAATTGCGGGAGATACGTCCTCGGGCGCTCACACTGCGTGCCAAGGATGCGGCATGGATAGAAAATCTGGTAAACCTGTTTGTGTTCGAGGACACGATGGTACCGGTCCGGCTCGCCCTCAATCGCAAGCGCAAGCATCTCGGATTAGGCGAGTTCGCCATTACGCATGCCAACTGGCGGCGCTTGGAATCGGAGTACACGGGATTCGTCAGGCAGGTCATTGATGTGCTGGAAGCCGAGCTTCCAGGGGGGCAGCAAGGCCTGCCCCTGGGGCCTCTGACAGTCAGCGTAAAGCGTCCGGGGGGAGCTAGCCTGCGCGCGTCCGCGAAAGTCTGCCGTCGTTATCGCTCAAAGGACATACCGATCGACCTGCAGACATCCGCACAGGTGAAGCGCGGCTGGGATGGAAAGTTGCGGGCATGCTACGACGTCTACAGCGGCATTAGGCGCCATCTGTGGCGCCATATTGTGAAGGCCCACCAGAGCTGTATCGCCACCGCCGCGGCGCATTTTTGGTGGAACATGGACGGCGAGACGACGTGTGCGTTCTGTCCGGTTGCCGAAGCCTTCATCCGGTGGCGCATGCACTGGGAGTTTTGCGGAACGCCTCGCTATTTATTCGCCCCAATGCGAAAGGATCCGATGGGCCTGCCGGTCTGGCTCGCGGCGGAGGCACCGATCTGCCCAAGCGGCTGGACCGCTGATGCGGAGCAGTGGGTCTGCGACCACGTTTTTGGCGGGCACTGCTTGGGTAGCTTCTGGGAGTTGCTTGAAAAGTCCATCGCGGACAACAGGCGCGACAAGATCAATTGGGACAAGCATGTCTTTACTGGCCGTTTCACATCGTACTGGGCTGTTTCAGGAAAAAATACAATTAAGAGCCCGACCCGCATTTACGAGCAAATACGAGCACGTTGCGATTGCGCGGCCGTGCTAAAGAACGGTGGAGCGACACGCGAACATGGCCGCGACCATTTGTCGCGAATCGCCAGGATTGTGCGCTGAGCCCTTCCGGAGAACGAGCTGCCTGCCCGCAAAGCTGAACTGGTAGGCGATATGCGTTAGCACGTGACGCAACCAAGCTTCGGGGTCGACACCGTTCAGCTTGGCCGTGCCGATTAACTAGTAGATCGCGGCCGCCCGTTCGCCGCCGCTGTCGGCGCCGGCGAACAGGTAGTTGCGGCGGCCGATGGCTACGCCACGCAGGGCGCGTTCGGCCGCCGAGTTGTCAATCTCGATGGCGCCGTCGTCGCAGTAACGCAGCAGCGCCGGCCAAAGCTTGAGCGCGTACAGGATCGCCGCCGCCGTGTCGGATTTGCGCGATAGCGTTTCGAGCGTGGTGCGCAGCCAGCGTGGGGATGCGCCAGCCTTCTCCCTTGAGCCGAGCTTCGCGCTCGCCGTCGACGTAGCCTTTGTCGGCATAGATGGCGCGGCTGGTGTTGGCCGGGTCGTTCACTGCGTCGAAGAGCAGCGTGTCGTGTTCGCTGGCGGCGCTGATCTTGATCTTGCCAATGAGCTTGTAACGCTTGTCGACGCTGGCCGAGAGCTGGTAGCTGAAATAGGACTTGCCGTGTTTCTTGGTCCAGAGCGCCTCGACGTCCTTCTGGCGCCGCTTGGCCGGTGACCAGCCTACCGACGTGGCCCGCTCTCCGACGATGTCCTTTTCGTCTTTCTTGATCGACTGTTTCGGCGTTTGCACGATGCTCGCATCGATCATCTGACCGCCGCACGCCATGTAACCATGCTTGGACAATTGGCGGTTGACAGCGTCAAACACGGTCGCGCTGGTGCCAGCCTTGATCAGGCGCTCCTTGAACGTCCAGATCGCCGTGCGGTCGGGAATCTGGCTGCTGGTGCGCAGGCCGACAAAGCGCTGAAAGCTGAGGCGTTCGAGCAGCTGAAATTCCATCTGCTCGTCGCTCAGGTTGAACAGTTGCTGGATCAGCACGACACGCCCCATCAGTTCGATGGGGAACGGCGGGCGGCCGCCGCGTTCGCGGCTTGGGCGGGGCGCGGCGTGATCGACCAATGCGGCCAATGCCGCGAAGTCGACATGCTGCTCCAGCAACCGCAAGGTGTCGCCAAGCTCGTTGAGCTTCGCTTCGCGCTCCTGGTCGGCAAACAAGCTGTGTTTGATCATGGGAATCAGGTCAGAGTCGGTCCGCCAACATCATGCCAGAATTGGCGAGGTATTTCTCAGTGCCCATATGCAGGCCGTTGCCAATTCACTGAATTTCAGACCCCGGAAAACGCTTGGTTGGAAAACATCGGCAAAAATACTGGACGGATACCTGTGCTCTGTTCAACAATATAGTGTTGCAAAGACTGGTTTGAGTCCGCCCAATATTGCGCCCATAATTGTCGCAAGCTGGTGGAATAATTTCGCATGTAGGCCTCCATGTTGCGCAAAGGGAGCTGCTATGACAACGCCCCCATGGAGAGCTTCTGCGGCAGTTTGAAGAACGAACTGGTGAATCACCAACGCTACGCCACGTGGGTTGCCACGCAGTCTGCGATTCAGGAATACATTGAGAGCTACTAGAACCGACAGCGGCGTCACTCACGCCTTGGCATTATTCCGCCTGCGGCTGTTTGCTGAATTCTTCAGCAAACAGCCGCAGGCGACTTGAAACAAGGGTTTCCGCTATGACACCACACCTCAAGGTGGGCGACGACGGAAGAAGGATCGAGCAGCCTTGATGGTGGCGATGGCTGCGATGGCATACCCTCCGGAAAATACGGTAGAGGTAGCACGCGGTTTGGATATTACGATCACGATCCGTTATGCAAATGTGAATGGTGATGGGACGTAGAAGCAAGCGGGCCAAAACGTTTTTACTAAGACGTAGCTGTACCGGCAGGGAACGACTAGCAGCCTGACACTCGCAGATCGAAGATCGACTAGCTCTTTACGTCGGCACTTATTGATTGCCCATGTAATTTTTTTCATAAGTTTTTTTTGGAAAAATAATGGATGACCCGACTCATTATCTTAAGTCTGAACTTGACCAGCTGATACGGAAAGATGGTTCCATTTTTGATTTTTTGCAAGGCGGATCGCTGGATGGCCTTTGGTATTGGGATATCGAAAGGCCGGAACACGAATGGATGAGTGCTCGTTTTTGGGAACTCCTAGGGTATGACGCCGCCACGAAGCAACATCTTGCCGCCGAGTGGCAGGATTTAATCTTCCCCGAGGATCTTGAGGGCGCGCTTATTAATTTCCAGGCCCACTGCGCAGATCCAAGCTATCCTTATGATCAAGTGGTCCGATATCGTCATGCTAACGGTTCGACAGTTTGGGTTCGTTGTAGGGGCCTTGCGGTGCGTGACTCGACCGGCAAGCCCCTACGCATGCTTGGGGCACATAACGACATTACGGCTCTCAAAGAAGCTGAGCTACGCTTAGTCAATCAGGCGGATGAGTTGCGCCAGCGCGCCCACCAGCTTGAACAATCGAACTCTCTTCTCAGGACGATCTACGACACAGCCCCGGTAGGTCTTTGCGTTTTCGGCACGGACTTACGGTATGTCATGGCCAATAAACATCTTGCCAACATTAACGGCAAATCTGTTGTCGATCACGTTGGACACACAATACCCGAAGTCATTGGAGAAATGGGAGTTTCCCTCGAACAGGCGCTTCGAAATGTGATTGCCTCCGGATGTTCATTGCGTGATACCGAAGTGAGCGGCTACTTGGAATCCAATCCAAAGGTTGTCGCATATTGGATTGTTAATTTCGATCCAGTGTTTGACGCGCAAAAAAATATTATCGGGGTCAATGGTGTCGTTAATGATATTAGTGAGCGAAAGCGGATGGAGAAACGCCTCCGAGCGACGTCCGAACGACTGTCTCTCGCGACGCAATCAGGCAATATCGGTGTATGGGAATATAATCTCGAAACAGAGAGGATGGTTTGGGATCAACGCGTATATGAAATCTATGGCATCGATCCTATGACCGCGAATATAGATTTCAAGCAGTGGAGATCCTATTTGCACCCAGATGACCAAGATCGCGCCGTTGCAGAAGTTATGGCGGCTATAAACGGAGAAATTGATTTGGACAGCGAGTTCCGGATCATCACTTCCAACGGCGAATTGAGGCATGTGAAGGGGTCTGGCATTGCTGAATGCGACGAAATGGGGAATGCTGTGTGCATGATTGGCGTCAATATTGACATTTCAGATTTCAAGCGAGTTGAGCAGCAGCTAGAAGAACTCATCGTCCTAAATCAGAAAATCATCAATGAGTGTCCGGTTGGAATTGTCGTCTACCGCGCTTCCGGCGAATGCGTGGCCATCAATCAAGCCTATGCAGGGATTTTGGGCGAGGCCGTCGATGACATTATGCGAAAGAATTTTCGTAACCTCGATTCCTGGCGGTCCGCCGGCCTTCTCGAGCAGGCGATTCAGGCTCTCGGCAGCAACTCGAACATACAGACCACCGCCCATCACACAGCCGATTCCGGACGCGAGATCTGGGTCGACGTTCATTTTTTGCCGTTCTTGCTCGGTGGCGAACCTCACCTGATGTGCATCAAAAGTGACGTCACGACTTGGCATTTGGCGGAAGTCGCATTGAATGAGGCAAAGCTCGAGGCCGAAAAGACGAGCCGCGCCAAAAGCGAATTTCTGGCCACCATGAGCCACGAAATCCGCACGCCGATGAACGGAATACTTGGCATGCTAAAGCTGCTGCAACATACCCAGCTGACGCCGCGCCAGATCGATTACGCCCAAAAGGCCGAAGGTGCAACGCAGGCACTGCTTAGCATCATCAACGACATTCTCGACTTCTCCAAGGTCGAAGCGGGCAGACTCGAATTGGACGAACACCCCTTTGTGATCGGCGATCTGCTGCGCGAGTTGTCGGTTATCCTCTCGGCGAATCTGGGTTTCAAGAATGTCGAGATTCTATTTGAGGTGGCGACCGATGTACCTCCCGTCCTGGTCGGCGATTCTTTGCGTTTGCGTCAAATCTTGATCAATCTGGCGGGCAACGCGCTGAAATTTACCGAGCAGGGTGAAGTAGTACTGAGTATTAGATTGTTAAAGCGCGATGTCGAGCAGGTTGAACTCGAATTCTCGATACGTGATACCGGCATTGGTATTCCGGCCGACAAGCTTGACTACATATTTGAAGGTTTCAGCCAAGCTGCGTCGTCTACCAGTCGCCGCTTTGGCGGCACCGGGCTGGGGTTGGCGATCAGCCAGCGACTTGTGGTGTTGATGGGTAGTACGTTGGACGTAGAGAGCGAATTCGGCAGGGGAAGCCGCTTCTTTTTCAGCCTCTGTTTGGGAGTACGCCCCGCCTTGGGAGCTACGGCCTCCACCCCAAATCAACTGCAAGCAGAAGCTTGCCCGCTGCAAACATTGCTGATTCCAGGCACGGCGGGTTTGCGCGTATTGGTGGTTGATGACAACGCGCTCTCCCGTAAAATTTTGATGGAAATGGCGATCGCAATTGGCTGGCAGGTTGAATGCTCGGTCAGCGGTGAGGCGGCATTAGTATATCTTGAACAACCAGATGCTCCACATTACGATATTGTGCTTATGGATTGGCGTATGCCCGGTATGGATGGCTGGGAGACGACCCGCAAAATCCGCCAGTTCGAACATGGTGGGCAGGCGCCCGTTGTCATCATGGTCACTGCTGCCAGCCGGGAACTACTGACCAAGAAGTCGACACTTGAAACCAATTTAATTGACGGCTACTTGGTTAAACCGATTACGGCATCCATGCTTTATGAGGCGGTGGCGGAAGCGATTGTTGAGTGCAAAGGTGAGAACATCCGCCAAAGCGTCGTGCATGCCCGCGAGCAGCTCGCCGGTTTGCGTTTGTTGGTGGTGGAAGACAACCGGCTCAACCGGCAGGTAGCGCAAGAGTTGCTGGAGCGGTGTGGTGCGCAAATCACTATCGCCGTTGGCGGGCACGAAGGCATCGAGGAAGCTGTGGCAGCCGATCCTCCATTTGACGCGATCCTGATGGATGTGCAGATGCCGGGCATCGACGGGCTGGAGGCCACCCGCCGCTTGCGCGCAGTGCCTCGCATGCATAGCGTACCAATAATCGCCATGACCGCCAATGCCATGGAGGCTGACAAGGAAATTTGTCTTTCCGTCGGGATGGTCGATCATGTGTGCAAACCAATCGATCTGAATACGCTGATTACTACGGTCTTGAGGCACACTCGTGGCAGCGCCGATGATGCCGTAGCGCCAGCGCCAACTTTCGAGGCGCTATCCCAGCCAGTGCCAAATATCCCTACTCCGATCCTTGCAATGGACGCCTCTTTCGTCGACGTCGATTCTGCGATTAAGCGCATGGGCTGTAGCCGGGATTTTTACGAAAAGGTGGTGCTCGGTTTTCGCAGCGATGCTGCCTTGTTAGTAGCTGAGCTTCAGCGTTTCATCACAATGAAGGATCATGCTCAGGCGATGCGTGCGGCCCATACGCTCAGGGGTTTGGCAGACACTGTAGGTGCGGGGGCCTTATCCGCGCAGGCGGAGCAGATCGAGACAACTTTACGGAAAATGCACTCCGATACTAGCAACCTGAATTTTGCCGGCTTGGAGGACATGTCAACGTACTTAGCGACTCAGTTCGTTTATGTACTCGCGGCCTTGCCTCAACCGTTGCCGCCCTCATTGACTGTGTATTCGGAACATGAAGTCGCTGGATTGCTGGATCGCGTAACCTTTTCCACAAAGCTTCAGGAACTAAGGTCATCGTTGGAGCTCAGGGACATGCAGGCTAGCAAACTTGGCGAACAGCTTCGCCAACGGTTTGGGAGTATGCTCGATAAGGATCAGCTTGATCAATTGTTAGCGTTGGAGCATGCTCTTGGACGGCTCGATTTTACCAGTGCAATCGATGCATGCGACGCACTGAGCTCAGGATTCCAATAGGTGTAGTTAGAGTGCGACAATTAAAACGGAGGTTGTGAATTAATGGACAATACGGCGTCGCATAATATTCCTAGTTTGCTGGTGGTAGATGATCAGCCACTCAACATCGTAACGTTGTACCAGATATTTAGCGACACGCATCAAGTGCGGGCGGCTACTACAGGAAAAGCAGCACTTGACGCCTGCGCCGTGAAGCTTCCCGACTTAATTCTGCTCGACGTGATTATGCCAGAAATGGATGGGCATGAAGTCTGCAGACGATTGAAGGCCGACGAGCACACGAAGGAGATTCCAATCATCTTCATAACGGCGCAGAACGATCCCTACGAACAAGCGCTTGGGCTGGAACTTGGTGCGGTCGACTTTATTACGAAACCAGTCAATGCTGCTCTGGTGCGCGCCCGAGTAAACACCCATTTGCAACTTCGCCAAGCGCTTGACCAAGTGCGGAAGATGGCCTTTCTAGACGTGCTAACTGGTCTGCCGAATCGTCGCCTTTTAGGTGACCGTCTTGACCAAGCCATGGCTGCAAGTAAGCGCAGTGCGCACTATTCCGCGCTGATATTTCTCGATCTTGACAACTTCAAATCCTTAAACGATATCCATGGGCACGATGCGGGTGATCAGTTGCTGGTTGGAGCTGCGAAACGTTTGTTGGACTGCGTTCGCGAACCCGACACGGTCGCGCGTCTTGGCGGCGATGAATATTTTGTGCTACTCAGCGGCTTGAAGACGGATTTGGTTGAATCGACAAATCGTGCGCGAGAAATCGCTGAGAAGATCCGAGCTTCAATGGAGGAGCCATATTGCTTAGCCTTGAAACAGGAGGGGCAGCCGCCGAATAGCGTGGAACACAGATGCACCGGTAGTTTTGGCGTGGTGCTGTTTCTGGGGCAAAGTAGCTCTCAGATTGAATTGCTTAGATGTGCGCACGATGCGATGTATAAGGCCAAGAAGGCTGGGCGAAATCAGATCCAATTTTCTTCACCAGCGAAATAAGGCGGGCGTTGGTCACTGTGTCGAGTGCAAGCTGACAATAGACATCGGCTCAAAGGTTACGCCCGAGCGCGAGTCGCTGGGCATCCTTGATTGCTGGATGTGGGCGCGCGAGAAAAAGGATGCGTCGGGCAAACCCGACGGGCCGAAGGAACGCCTGCGTTGGATTTAAGGTTATGATCGGTTGGCCGAGTTGGCGCCGCAACTGCCTGCCACGCGCCTGGTGTACCTAGCGACCGCCAGGCCGACATGCTGCCGCTGGCACAGGCTCAGCGGTGGCCGGGGGGGGATTTGGACTTCCGAGCCGGTAGCCACCTCGGGGGAATTTGAAACTCCCCCAGTCGTGCGCTGGGGAAGGCTGCAGATGGTCTTGCGGTCGACGCTGGTGATGCGGGCGATCTCGCGCTGGCTCTTGCCTGCTGCCAGCAGGGTCATGATGGTGGTTTGCAGATGCGGTTTCAAGACGTTCACTCCGAACTCCCTCGACGATCGAAGGAGAAAGATAACGTCCTGCCAACGGGATGCTCCCGGTGGTGGTCGCTGGCGCTTCTAAAGCGCCGCTATAAGGTCAGAGGGTGGGGGAATTTTGGGTGGCCAGAGGTGGGGGAGTTTGACCGGCTAACGGAGGCCGTGGAAATATATGTCATTGATCATCTCCGTTACAGCATTTCAATTAATACCCGTTCACAACTCGTTACTCACTAGACATTCTGAACAGATACGATTACGCCCTGAGCGTTTAGCGATATACAACTGCTCATCAGCCTTGCCAACTATGATCGCGGCAACCTCCTCACTGACTTTGCCCTCCATGGTAGCGATGCCCATACTGATCGTCACGTGGCTCGACGTAAGCGACGCTGCGTGTGGCAAAGCCATTTTTTCTACCGACATTCGCATTCGCTCGGCTGTTATCCTTGCCCCATTGGAGTCGGTATCCGGCAAAATGCATACAAACTCTTCGCCACCGTAACGTGCGAGCAAGTCAGCCGGCCGATTTAGTTGCGCATCGAGCTCGCTAGCCAACACTTGCAGACATTTATCGCCTTCGGCGTGACCGTAGTGGTCGTTATACAACTTGAAGTGGTCTACGTCTATCATAATGACTGACAACGCACCGCCTGACCTTTCTGCCCGACGCCATTCAACGTTGTAGCGTTCATCGAAGTAACGGCGATTAGAAACACCTGTGAGGCCGTCGCGGAACGCCATTAACCTTAGAAGGTCGGTTTGCTGTTTCAACATCAGATGGGCCCGCACCCGATTGCGCAGCGTTGCCGGGTTGATCGGCTTGGAAACGAAGTCAATTGCGCCGACCTCCCAGCATTCGTTTTCCTCTTCCACCCTGCTGCCACCGGTGACAAAAATCACCGGAATGTTGCGCGTTGTATCAAGCGCCTTCAACCTCCTGCAGGTCTCTAATCCATCCATGCCAGGCATGACGACGTCCAACAAGATAAGGTCGGGCGGCGTCTTCAGGCAAAGCGTCAAAGCTTGTTCGCCGCTGGTCGCAACCAGTACTTGGTGCTGACCCGAAAAGATCTGATAAACAGCTTGAATATTGGCTGGTTGATCATCAACCACAAGCAGGCGAGCCCTCTGCGGTTCATTAGGGGCGGTTTGATCGGCGAACGGTGGCGAGGTCATAGTCATTTGTAGTTCTTGCCAATCAATGAGGGAAGCGATAGAGGAAGCGCTGTCACAAGATACGAACGAATCTTAACGTAACCGCGAGGCGGCGTCTCAAAAGTGTTGCAAAAAGGAAAATTCTAGCTATAGTCTTGGTAGTTTCCCGTTTGCATTTGTGTGTGAACGTATTTAGGTTATAGTCGTCCCAATGCCAACGGCGAGGGGCGCCGCTGTTATTAGAAAATGAAGGTCATCATGGCATCAGATATCCCGCTTGAGAGACTTGATTTTACGCAGAGGTCACCGCTGCCTCTAGGGAGCCAGCAATAATGGCGCTCTCTTTGCGGCAAGGCTTAGCCCTGATATTTGCGGCTGGTGTTGTCCTGCTCGCAGCACTCGCCAGCAATTACCGCACGCGCGTGGTCGTTACCGGTGCGTTGGAAACCGTAACCATTGCCCTGCCACGTCAGGCATCGACTGCACCGATGTTTGTGGCGATCGAGCAGGGTTTTTTTCGAGATCAGGGATTGCATGTTGTCCATCAGTCACATGAGCTGGGCACGCAGGGTTTGAAGTCACTTCTCGATCATCAGGCCGATCTTACAGTGGTTGCAGATACTCCATTCATGTTCAAAGCCATGGCAGGAGAGCGGATCGCGATCGTCTGTGCTATTTCCACTGGCCGTCGCACGGCAGCTATCGTGGTTGCCCCTGGCAAGGGGATTAACTCACTTGCCGAACTAGCCGGGCATAGTGTCGGATTACCGCTCGGTACGAATATGCAGTTTTTGCTCAGTTTGATGCTACTACAAAACCGTGTGCCCGAAACTAGCGTTAAACGCGTTGACCTCGGGCCCGACCAAATCGTCACCGCCTTGCGCAGTGGTAAAGTTGATGCTGTGACCGCATGGCAAATTAATCTGGCGCAACTTCAGGAGAGCGCGCCGTCAGGCACTAAATTCTTTTTCGGCGAGCAACTGTTTCGTTTCCGATTCCATCTGGTCGCGCGGCGTGACTATCTAGAGCATCATGCGCATGCTGTTAAAAAGGTCGTTGCAGCGCTGGCGGCGGCGACGCAATTCATGGATCAGCAACCGGGTGCTGCTCGATCCATCACTGCAAGATATACGGGAATCGACTTGAAAACCCTTGCGCGCGTTTATGATCCCGCCGATTTCGATATCAAGCTGGACCAGGCGATACTCATAGCGCTCGATGACCAGTCGCGCTGGGCGATACGCAGCGGCTTGGTGACGCGCACGACCGTACCCGATTATATCGATTACATCTATTTCGATGCCTTGCAGGAGGTCGATCCCTCTGCCGTCACCATGATTCGGTGAAACATGCTTCTCAGGACACAACTAAAATGGCTGTTGACGGTGATGTTGCTTTCAATGGCGGCATCTATTGTAACCTTGTATTACTCCCAGGCCCAGTTGGCGCGTCACGGCCGCGACGCTGTAGAGGTGAAAGCTTTGATACGCGACATCTCCGATCTGCGGTTTATCCTGACCGAATCAGTGTTGTTCCGCGAACAACGTGCAACCCGCTTATGGCAAAGTAAGCTCAAGTCGATGCGCTCGCAGCGCCTACTCTTCGCGTATAGCTTAGCCGAGCAGAATGCGCTGAAAGCTGGGATCTTGAAAGAGACGGCGAGCGCCGTACAGCTACATGAAAAGTTGACGCGCATACCCACCTCTGCAGCAGTGATCAGCAGTATAAGCGACGAGGAGCGGGAACTGAGGGCACGCGTCGTAGCGGCGCTTTTAGTATCCACCCAGGAAATGTTGGACGACGCTACATCGATCGGCAGCCTCAATGATGAGGAGATTAGTAGACTGTTGGAACTGCGGCAGCAATACAGTATAGCCGGACTGGTTCTATTAGCTATATTCGCCTCGCTGTTCGCAGGCTTCCTACAACGTTGGGTGTTGCGTCCCTTGCATCAATTCCAGCGAGCTGCCGAGCTGGTAGGTGGCGGCAATTTGCATCATCGCGTCGCACTCAACAGACAAAATGAATTCGGCATGCTGGCCAACGCGTTCAATGGAATGACTACCGAGTTGCAACAAACCATCCACGCCTTGCAGCGCAAGATAGAGGACTACGATCAGGCGCAAAGCGAATTACAACGCCACGCGACAAAGTTGGCCGACGATATTGCCGCACGTAAGTTGGTCGAGGTCGCGCTCGAACAGGCGCGCATGGAGGCGGAATCCTCCAACCGCGCGAAGGATGCCTTCATCGCCAATATGAGTCATGAATTGCGCACCCCGCTGAACGCAGTTCTGGGGGCAACTCAGCTTCTAAGTCATTCGCTTCTGACGGCGACACAATCTGAGTATCTCGATGTAATAGATTCATCGAGTGCCTCTTTGCTGGCAGTGTTAAACGCAATCCTGGACTATTCCTCCCTTGAGGCAGGCGGCATAACCATAGAATCCATGCCCATTGAGTTGGCGCCGCTGTTTGAAGCTGTGGCCGAGAGTATGGCTGCGGGCTTGGGGAATAAACCTGTCGATCTGTCGATTGGAGTAGCGCCGGAAGTACCATTGGTGATCGTTGGCGATGCACAGCGCTTGCAACAGGTACTGGTGCAATTAGTCGGTAATGCCATCAAGTTCACCGAACGTGGAGAAGTCCGGCTACAGGTCAGCACTCGACGGGACGACGGCAAAATGGTCATACAGTTCGCAGTGCACGATACCGGCATAGGCATCGCAGATGCGCAGCGTGACCGGATGTTCACGCCGTTCATGCAGGCCGATAGTAGCAGCACGCGGCGCTATGGCGGAGTTGGGCTGGGTCTGGCGATTAGCCATCGGCTGGTCGGTCTCATGGGAGGGTGCTTACGGCTAGAAAGCACGTCGGTTCAGGGGAGCGTGATCAGCCTTTTGCTCCCGTGTTCGATGTCGACTCTGACGCCCGATGAGAGTTCCGTGACCTTGCCCCAGCGAATGCTGCTGGTGGATTCGCATCCGGGGAGCCTGACCATGCTCAGCTTGAGTTTTAGCGGTCCTCGCTGGCAGACGGACGCCTGCAGCAGTAGTGCGCAGGCGGTAAACCAACTCAATCAGTCCGCGCAAACCTATGATGTGCTCCTGGTCGCGGCCGACCTGCCGCATCGGGAACACCTGGAGCAGGCGCTGAGCGTGATGCGACAGTCACTCAAACGGCCGGTGATCTGGATGGTCGGGTCTGGTGACGAGCCAAGAGCGCGCGATGTTCAGCCAAGAATTTTGAAGCCCCTGACTACCGGCGCCGTAACGGCGCTGCTGACAGAAAAAGCACCGGTCGCGGCGGCGCCAACGCGAGCTGAGTTGCCGCCGTTACGCGTGTTATTAACGGAAGATAACCCGATGAACCAATTTGTGGGGCGTCGGATGCTTGAGCAATTAGGCGTAGCGGTGAACGTCGCTGTAGACGGCGCCCAAGCTTGCGCCATGTTGCAAGCGGAGGGGCACGACTACGATTTAGTATTGATGGATATTCATATGCCAGTGATGGATGGATTTGAAGCGACACGAATGATCCGCAGCGAGCTAAAGCTGAAGCTGCCCGTGGTAGCGATGACGGCGGGCGTCACCGAATATGAGCGCGCACGCTGTTTAAATGCTGGCATGGACGATTTCCTATCCAAGCCCGTAACGCTGGAGCGCCTTCAGGATACTCTTACGAAATACACCGGGCGGCAGTCTGACTTGCTGACTGAACTGACCGCGCCGAAACCCACTGCTGGCAGCCTAGAAATACTCTACATCATACCGGTAGCCACAATGTGTGAGGGGAAGCCAGTACAGCACAATATATTACTGAGCATGGTCAACCAGCTTGTGGCTGAGGCAGATGGCGAGTTGGCGAATGCGCGGGATCACTGGCGAAAAGGTCAGTCGATATTGGCAGCGAGGAGTTTGCACAGTTTGCGTGGCGCACTTTCATCGATTGGTGCACAACAGTTTAGCGTCGCAGCGCTGCGGCTCGAGCAGGCGTTGCAGCAGAAGGCAGGTGACGAGATCGCCAACTTGTTCGAGAACGCCGGCCACACCTTAACACTCACGCTGGAGGCCGCGCGGCGCTGGATGGCCACGCAACAAACGGCCAGCCTTACGGAGCAGGTCGAATTGAACACGGCGCTGCTGGCGCGTTGGACGGCTCTGCTCGAGTCCCAGGATATGGAGGCTTATGAAGTGTACGAGCAAGTGAAAACGATGCTGTCAAGCCTACTGTCACAGCGGGCCTGCGAGCAACTTCAACAAGCCATGCAACGCTTTGATTTTATGGCAGCGTTGGCATGCTTGGAGCCACTCGATGCGTCGATTAAGGCCACCGACAGGACCAGAGGATGAAACTACAATTTTTCAATCCAACGGTGGTTCGCCCCACGTCCGTGCTGGCTGGAGGACTGCTCGCGCTCAGTGCCACTCTGGCATATTACACTCATTGGCACAACGCGCATACGCTTTCGCAAGCTGTCTCCGAGGCTGCGAAAACGTCCTTGGACCATGTGGCGGAGACGCTTCGGCGTTACCAATACGGTTTGCGTGGAGCGCGCGGCACTATACTCATGCTTGAAAAGCAAGGCGACAAGCGCGCCGCGTTTCACAATTACAGCCTGACACGCGACATCTCCACCGAGTTTCCCGGTGCCAGAGGATTCGGATACATTCACCGTGTCGCGCAGGCCGAGACGGCTGCATTTGTCGCCGCAGCCCGGGCCGACGGCAAGCCCGACTTTTCCTTCAAGCAATTTCAACCGCATGATGGCGAGCGTTACATCATCCAGTACATAGAGCCTGCTGACACCAATATGGCCGCCATCGGACTCGACATTGCCTCCGAGCGCGGGCGCCGTATGGCGGCCGATGCGGCAATGCAGTCGGGTACAGTGCAGTTGACGGCGCCCATCACACTGGTACAGGCGACAGGCCATCCAGAGCAGTCGTTCCTGATGTTGCTTCCGGTCTATCGCGGCTATGTCGTCCCACCCGATGCGGCGGGCAGGGCTGCTGCGCTGGTGGGGTGGACCTATACACCCTTGATGACCCGGGATATTCTCGATGTCGCAAGGCTTGGGGGCGGCACAGGCATCATCACGCTGTACGATGTCACCAGCGGCTCTCCCGGCGTGCAGTTTTTCCGCACCACTCAAGCGGAAGAGACGGCGGCGCCCGGGGCGATGACTGAACAGACCGTGCATGGCAGGCGATGGCAATTGCACTTCGAACCCTTGTCGTCGTTTGTAGCCGCACTTGGCTTCTGGAACCCTTGGCTTGTGCTCACATTGGGCTCAGGACTCAGTCTTGCCATAGCCACTGCATTCGGCCTCAAACGTACCCACGATTTGGGGAGCAGAGCCTTGCTCGAAGATCAACTACGCTTGGCGGCAATCGTGGAGAGCTCCCTTGATGGGATTATTGGCAAAGATCTAAATGGGATCGTGCGAAGCTGGAATTGTGGCGCGGAAAGGATTTTCGGATATACCAGCGGCCAGGCGCTGGGGCGCTCTGTGATGGAGCTCATTGTTCCTGAGGGCGCAACACAAGAGGAGCGTGACATCCTGTTGCGCGTTGCCATGGGCCAGGAGGTGGCTCATTTCCAGACCACTAGGCAACACAAGGATGGTCGGCTGATCGACGTGTCGGTGTCCGTTGCGCCGATACGGGATACAGCTGGGCGGGTGATCGGCGCTTCCAAGACGGTGCGTGATATCTCCGATTTACAGACTGCGCACCGGCGCATTCGCGAACTGAATACTGGACTTGAAGCGGAAATCGAGCAACGTACTGGCGAGCTGGCTGCTGCGCGCAAGACGCTGCGCACAGTCCTCGATGCGGTGCCTTCGATGATCGGCTACTGGGATCATGAGCTAATTAATAAGGTGGCCAACCGTGCCTACCATGATTGGTTCGGCGTCGAACCTGACAGCCTCCCGGGCGTCAATATGCGCGAATTGCTCGGCGATGCGCTGTTTCAGGCCAATCTTCCCTACGTTGAAGCGGTGCTGCGAGGTGAGGAGCAGCATTTTGAACGTAGTATCCCAGGACCCGACGGCAAGCTTCGACACTCGCTGGCCAATTATTTGCCCGACAAACAGGAAGGTGAAGTTCGCGGCTTTTACGTGGTGGTGCATGATGTTACCGAGCTGGTCGCCGGGCGCCAGCAACTGTCCGCCCTGAATACGTTGCTGGAAACCGTGCTGTACTCGTCTTCTGAGATTGCCATCATTGCCACGGATCTCGAGGGCCTGATCACCGTGTTTAATCGTGGTGCGGAGCTGATGTTGGACTACCGTGCCGAGGATATGGTAGGTCAACGCGATCCTGGTTGTCTGCACGTGCGTGAGGAGGTGGAAGCTAGGGGGCGCGAACTGAGCTTGCAGGTCGGTAGCGAGGTCGCCGGCTTCCGGGTGTTCGTTCACTTGTCAGAGCAGCTTGGCGCCGAACGGCGTGAATGGACTTATGTCCGGCGTGACGGCAGTCGATTGCCGGTTGAGTTGGTCGTGACCACCATGCGTGACGCAAATGGCCAGATCACAGGTTATTTGGGAATGACAAGCGACATCAGCCAGCGCCGTGCGTTTGAGGCGAGTCTGGTGCAGGCACGCCAGATTGCAGAAGACGCCAGCAAGGCCAAGGGCCAATTCCTGGCCAATATGAGTCATGAGATTCGCACGCCGATGAATGCCGTACTGGGTATGCTGCAATTGATACGCAAGACCGAGCTGACCACGCGTCAGCAAGACTACATCGATAAATCGTATGCCGCCAGCCGCGCGCTGTTGTCGATCCTTAATGATATTCTGGATTTTTCCAAGATCGATGCCGGCAAGTTGGAGCTGGAAAACATGGTCTTTGATATTGAGACCTTGCTGCGCGATCTAGGCGCGGTATTGGCCGGCAATCATTCTGGCAAGCCGGTCGAAGTCTTGTTCTCGGTGCCGACTATGCTGACCAGTTTGGTGCGCGGCGACCGCCTGCGATTACTGCAAGTTCTGATCAACCTTGCGGGAAACGCGCTGAAGTTTACCGAGCGCGGCAGCGTCGTGCTGAGTCTGGAGCAACTGGCGCACACCGCTGATCAGGTGGTGCTTCGGATCCGTGTGCGTGACAGCGGCATAGGCATCCATCCGGATCAGCTGCAAGCCATCTTCGAGGGTTTCAGCCAGGGCGAAGCCTCGATCAGCCGTCGCTTTGGCGGGACAGGACTGGGACTGGCTATCAGTCAGCGGCTAGTTGCATTGATGGGTGGTGAACTCCACGTCGAGAGCACGCTGGGACTGGGCTCGTGTTTCTGGTTCGATCTGCCGTTAGGCATTGTTGCTGAAGGTACGCAGGAACTGCAGATGATTGTGCCTGCACAGGTACGGTTGCTGGTGGTCGAAGACAATCCGGTGACGGCGGAAATCATGCTACAAATGATAGATTCGCTGGGTTGGAGCGCGCGACTCGCAGTCAATGCAGAGCAGGCGTTGGAGATGGCAGTAACGGAAGCGTACGACGTCATATTGATGGATTGGTTGTTGCCCGACCTAGATGGCTTACAGACTGCCGGAAGGCTGCGCACTGCTGGAGGCGCGTCAGCGCCACCGGTGATAATAGTGACAGCATACGGCCAAGAGGTATTGCAAGAGGCCGCGAAGCAAGCGGATGCGCCTTTCTCAGACTATCTGATCAAACCAATTACGCCCGGCCAACTGAAGGAGGTGGTGGCTAGGGCGGTGCGGCGCGAGCCACTGCCAGCCGCTCAGCGACGCCATGATGACGGCGCCAAGCACCCTCTGGCCGGCCTGCGTCTGCTGGTAGTTGAGGATAATGCCTTGAATCGTCAGGTAGCGTTTGAGTTGCTCAGCGGTGAAGGTGCGCAGGTCGACCTGGTCGAGGGCGGTTTGCAGGGCGTGAGCTTGGTGCTAGGTGGTACGGTGGACTATGACTTGGTCTTGATGGATGTACAGATGCCAGATATTGACGGCCTGGAGGCCAGCCGGCGGATCCGCTCCGATCGGCGCTACCGGCAGCTACCCATTCTGGCCATGACGGCTAATGTCTCGGTCCCTGAACAGGAGCGTTGTCTGCAGGCTGGGATGAATTCCCACATCGGAAAACCGTTCGAGATGGCGGAGCTGATTGCCAAAATTCAGCAGTTGTGTGGACGCGTAGGGCTGACTCTATCGAGCGGAAGCGTCACATCTAGCGTTGCCACTGGTGACATTGAGCCGATTAACAATGTGCTGCAACGGTTTGGCGGCAATCAGCGTGCTTATGCTGATGCGCTAGCTATGTTCGATGACGAAGTGCGCCGCCTGTGCGCAGCATTGCGGCAACAAATTGTTGCGCATGAACATCAGGCGGTGATGGTGACCTTGCATACCATTAAAGGCTTGGCAGCAACGTTGGGGGCTAACTCGTTGGCTCAGCACGCGACGCTACTGGAACAACGCATGCTAGATGGAGCAGAAGAAACTGGGCTAAATAGTGAAGATAGCGCTGCGCTGCAGTCTATCGGGACAGCGTGTGCATCACAACTGCGGGGGGCGTTGGCGCCACTCTTGCGCGCCGCCGAGCCTGTGGAGAATCTTAACCCCAATGCGTGGCAGGCACTTCGCGTGGAAACATTGAAATTGCTCTACTCTGCGGATATGCAGGCGCTGGACGCTGTCCGGAATTTAGCCGCTGGTGCACCGCCGGCGCAGCGTGATCGAATGAAGAAAATTGTAGGCTTTACACAGCAGCTTGATTTCGCTGCAGCGGCAGAAATGCTGAGCGCTGCTGGTTAAAGTAGTGCGAAAAACCGGAGAGAGCGTAGTTGCGACGTAAGTAATCGGTTAACGCCGCCTTGAGCACGTGGGAGATCTGGTCGAAGATGGCGTCACACCGCTACCAAGCGTCCTTCCCCCAACGTCACGGACACTTCCGTTAGACGCATTTTAGATTTTCAAACTGTACTGGTCTGAGATAGCCGATGGTAGAATGCCGCCGATGTGGATTGTAAAACCTTTCTATGTAGTCGGACACGTCCGCACGTAAATCATCTCTTGTCCTGTAGTGCTTTTGCTCAGGCGGCCAGTCCCTACACCACTGATCATTTTGGCCAATCGCTTCGACCCGTGTGGTCCCGCAGAATGGCCCAGCAGCGCGGAGTCGGTAGAGCCGCCGGTAACAGGGAGCAGCCGGAGCCGGGCGCTGCAAGCGCTGATTTCCGCAGTGCCGGTCGACGCCGACGTCGTAATGGGCGGGGCCAAGTGTGCGCCTGACCGGCATACGGATATGGGGCGAGAATAACGCCTGAACCAGCTGGTTGTCTGCGAGCTGATGCGGCACGAGGGCGCGGCGATCGACGTCGTCGATGACAAGCGGCAGGCGAACGAGCACTTTGCGCAGCAACGCCGAAGACTATCATCTGGTACTGATGGATGTGCCGATGCCGGATATGGACGGTTTTGCGGCCATCCAGGTGATCCGCCACCAATTGTGCATGACGCTGCCAATACTGGCGATGACAGTAGGTTTGCTGGAAACCGACCGTCATACCTGTCTTGAGGCCGGCATGAACAATTTCACCGCTAAACCTATAGAGTGTCCGGAGATGCTGGCGACTATTCAAAGTCGGGCCGCAGCGTCGCCCGCTTCGACGCGCGCTTTCAAAGTGAGTCATCTAATGTCTGCCGATGTTGTTGGTCCACAACATCAGTGCCGGCTAAATGTGCTTTTCGCCAGTACCTTGCCGGGAGTCATAGAGCATGCGGCCACCGCGCACCGGCACTCGGAAGCCGGCTGTCTCGACGACCTGGCACTGTAGTACGGGGCACTGCGCGCCACTATGGACACCCTGCACGCAGAGCAGCTGCCGAACGCCGTGCTGGCCGTAGACCCTGGTGCGGGCCCCAGCGGTTCGTACGATGCCACCGCCCCTGGTAGGCTTGGCCGAACAACATCTGCGCGGATACGAGACACTCGTTCTTTCTTTGGTGAGGCGCTGGTGCGTTATAGCCGCGTAGTTAGCGCTTGCGCCAGCTGGGCGCAAGCGTTAGCATCTTTTCACTATAGGATCTTAAATTGATTAGGTGCCGGAATGTTCACTTTGCAAGAAGCTTTGCCCATGTCGATCTTGATCATTGATGATATGGCCAGCAACATTACGGTGTTGCGGGATGCGGTCGATGGGCTGGCCGAGGTGTTTTTTGCGACCAGTGGTTCGAGTGGCCTGACGTTGGCCCGCCATTGTCGTCCAGACGTAGTGTTGCTCGATATCGCCATGCCCGGTATGAACGGTCACGCGGTCTGCGAAGCGTTGAAGGCAGATCCGCTAACAGCCGACTGCGCCGTGATTTTCGTCACCGGTTACAGCGGCTCGGACCATGAGCTTATTTCGCTGCAACAGGGCGGGGTGGATTATTTGCAGAAGCCGCTGGATATGGCCGTGGTGCGGGCGCGGGTGTTCAATCATTTAAAGCTCAGGATGCAGACGCGTGCGTTGGCGCAGGCCCGCCAGGACTTGGCCGATGTGGTCGCGCACCTACCCGCTTTTGTCAGTTATTGGGATGACCAGCATCTGAACCGTTTCTGTAACGATGTCGCCGGCAGGTGGTTCGGTGTGGCCGCAGCGTCGATGGAGGGCATGGCATTACCTGAGGTAGTGGGCAGCGCTAACGCTATATTGATACGGCGTCGCCTGTATTTGGGGCCTCCAGACGCGGCACCGGCGTTTGAAATGTCCCTCATCAACATTGACGGGGGGACCTTGCACACACAAGCGTCTGTAGTACGGCGCACGCGCGGCAAACAGGAAAGTGGTTTCTTGTTGCTTATTACTGATGTGAGCGCCCGTAAACAAGCCGAGCTGGCCCTGTACGACGAAAAAGAGCGCATGCGCATCATGTTAAATTCGATAGGCGATGCGGTTATCGCCACGGACCGCTACGGTTGCGTCACCTTTCTAAATCCCATCGCAGAGGAGATGACAGGATGGAGCAGCAAGGAGGCTGTGGGGGAATCCATTGAGATCGTGATGCCCTTGATTGATGGCGCGAGCGGTGATACGGCGCGTAACCCTGTGCGATTGGCCCTAAGCGAGGATCGCATCGTCGGTATGGCGCTGGACTGTGTGCTGGTATGTCGCGATGGAAGGCGACTAGCAGTCGAAGATTCGGCGGCGCCGGTGCGCGACCGCCATGGTGTGCAGAGCGGTGCCATTATCGTATTCCATGATGTCAGCGAAGCGAGGGCGATGGCTTACAAAATGACTCACCTGGCCCAACACGACGCATTGACCAATTTACCCAACCGTACCTTGTTACGGGACCGGACCACGCAGGCACTGGAGCAGGCATCACGCCAAGATCAAAATGTGGCGATGCTGCTGATCGATTTGGACGATTTCAAGGTTATAAACAGTACAGCCGGGCACGCCGTTGGCGATACGCTATTGCAGCAGGTGGCTTTGCGGCTGCATCAGGCGCTGCGCGCCGGTGATACCATTTGTCGTCAGGGGGGCGACGAGTTTATTGTCTTGTTGGGCGCAATTGATGACGTGGAATACGCCGGTGTGGTCGCGCGCAAGCTGCTTGCGGTGTTAGCAGAAGCGTTTATGGTCGCCACCCGGCGCTTTGATCTGTCGGCCAGTATTGGCGTAAGTCTATTTCCCGGAGATAGCTGTGATCAGGATGGTTTGTACCGGCATGCCGACTCCGCGATG
This sequence comes from uncultured Duganella sp., assembly GCA_963511605.1. Classification (GTDB taxonomy): domain Bacteria; phylum Pseudomonadota; class Gammaproteobacteria; order Burkholderiales; family Burkholderiaceae_D; genus Rugamonas. The sequence goes on from CAUPJZ010000014.1 coordinate 131,194, forward strand.
TACCGGGCCAAACAGGAAGGGAAGAACCGGTTCTGCTTCTTCTCGGCCGAGTTGGAGGAGAAACTGCTGGCCCGCCATGCCTTGGTCGGCGAATTGCGCAAGGCGATCGAGGACGGCGGGCTGGAAATGCATTACCAGCCGAAAGTCGATGTTAGGGTAAACCGCGTGGTCGGACTTGAGGCGCTGATTCGCTGGCGTCATAATGGCGTAATGGTGTCGCCTGCCAGTTTCATTCCGCTGGCCGAAGAGTGCGGTTTGATCGCACCACTCGGTAATTTTGTGCTGCGCCAGGTCTGTGGCGACTTGGCCAGACTGGTAGGAGCGCAGCTCCAGGTGCCGATCAGCATCAATCTGGCCGGGCAGCAGTTCGATGAACCGTCTCTGGCCACTGACATTGCTGAGGCGCTGGCCAGCTATGAACTACCCAGCCATCTGCTGGAGGTCGAGATAACAGAGGGCACTCTGATAGAGGATGTTGCCCACTCGCTGGAGAATCTGCGAGCGTTAGCTCTGTTGGGAATACGGACCTCAATCGATGATTTCGGCACCGGCTATTCAAGCTTGTCATATCTTAAGAAGTTTCCAATCGATGTGCTCAAGATCGATCAGTCCTTTGTGCGCGAAATGCTCACAGATAACAGCGACGAGGCCATTATCTCAGCCATTATCAGCCTAGCTAGGAGCTTGCGTATGGATTTGGTCGCTGAGGGCGTGGAGGAACAGGCGCAGGCTGATCGGTTGGAGGCGATGGGTTGCGCGATCATGCAAGGCTATCTGTATAGCCGTCCGCTGCCGTTCGAAGAAATGATGGCCTTGCTTCGCCGCGAAACGATCGCTGGCTTCGCGTCGGTGCCGGCGTGAACCCGTTGGAAGCGCCTCGCCGCTGACCAACAGGAGAGTGGATTTGGCGAGAAACATGTGGGAAGGCGGCCTCGGAACTTGCGGCAACGTATGCTCGGATGGATAGCTGCCGGCGTGGAGCTTGTGCCGGTCGCAGGGTTGGCCTCGCTATGAACCGGGAGAACGGTCGCGCCGGTTTTACCGCTGCCGTTGACGCTGGTCCTGCCGGTGCAGGCTGCCAGCGGCGTCCTTTTCGTGGCCGAGCAGCGGCAGCTGTTCCCTCATAATGGTCTGGTCCTGCAGCCCCTCGTTATGCGCTGGGCAAACAGGCGTCGGCGGCTGTGATCGAGGGACGGTCCGACATGGCGGTCGTCGCCGATACGCCCTATGTGATGGCCTTTGCAAAAGGAAACCAGATCGCGGTCGCTAGCACGGTCTTTTGCTCACGCAAGACGGCGGGATTCCTGGTGCACGTCGACCACGGCGTGCGCACTGTCGCCAACCTGCGCGGACGCCGCATCGGCAGGGTATTTGGCAGCAATGCGCAGTATTTTCTAGATAAATAACCAGAACACTAAGGCGTTGGCTCCGGTGAAGTCAGCATCGTCGATTCTGCCCTAGCGGCGTTGGCACGGCGATGCGTGACGGCGAGGTCTATGCCAGAGCTCGCCAGGCTAAAGCAAGCGATGGGTAAGCTTCCGCTCAGCCTTCAGATTAACTATATCTTTCTGATGCGAGATTGAAGCCAAGCTGCATATCCGCGAGCCGGCGCATACTGCGCCACATGACAGTGTTTCCTGGTGGTGAGCTTCGCGATCGAGACCGTGCTCGTCGATCTGGCGATCGGGTTGCGCGCAATGCAAGGGAGCACGGCGTTGGGGATCGTGATGCGCTGCGATCCAGGAGTGCCAGCGATGCTGGTGGGAGACGGTACGGGGACAGAGCCGACCGGTCATCATCATGGTTACAGGCTTTGGCAGTATTGAGCTGGCGGCCCGCGGCGATGCCGAACGCGCGTTGATCGATGACTACCGGAGCAAGCCGGTGACGTTATTGCTGCTGCGGCAGCGGGTTACGGCGGCGTTAGAGGTCGAGCGCAGCTGTGCCTTCGTAGATATTGCAGGTCAGACGGGCCTGCGGATACTGGTGGTCGATGACAATTCGACGATCCTGCAGGTGGCCTGTGATTTACTGCAGCGGGAAGGTGCACATGCAGAGTCCGCCGAAAGCGGGCTGGCGGCCATCGCACTGGCGCAGGGCGTCGATCGTGCCTACGACGCCGTCCTGATGGATATTCAGATGCCCGAAATGGATGGACTGGAAACCACGCGCCGGCTGCGCGCCGCCCCACAGACCGCCGATTTGCCGATCATCGCGGTCTCCTCCAATGTACTGGAGCTTGACAGCGCCACCAGCCTGACGGCGTGCTTGAACGCGCACCTGGGCAAGCCGGTTGCGGAGGAAGAATTGGTCCGGACCTTGCTCAGTGTTTGCAAAGCCCGACAGCTTGTGTCCGCCCACGGGGGCGTCGTGAGCGGTGTTTCACCTCCACTGCTACAACGCTGGTGATCGATAGCGTGCTGGCGCTATCGCGTCTGCCTGGCAATGTTCGCCTGTATGCGACTCTGATACAATCGTTTTGCAAGGAATGTAGAAGCATGTTCAAGGCGCTGACGTGGCACAACGGGATAGCATGCTAGGTGGCGGCACGGACCGACTGCATGCTAAAAAAAGCGCCTCCGCCATGATTGGCGAATTGCCGCTGTAGGCGTGTGCAGCAAAGCTAGAGACCTGTTGGCGAAATAGCGTTGGTGGAGATGGAGCGTTGTTGGCAACCCTGATGCAATTGACCGAGCGTAGCTTGTCCGAGTTGAAATAGTTCGCTAGCGAGGAGGCGCCGAATTATCGGGCGCTGTGTAGGCGGAATTTGGCGCACTTGGCAGACCTCCTAAAAGCGCCTTCGGAAAGCAGCAACACGGCTTTATTCGAAACACAACATTCAAGGCGCGCGGGATGCGCGGGAGCGGCGATGAGCATCGATAGCGAACCGGGAGGGAGCGGTTACACGAGGGCGTGCGGCCGGCCACTAATGCTGATTGTGGACGACCAGCCCAGCAACATCCAGGTCTTGTTCGACATATTCAAGGATGATTGCGAAGTGTGCATGGCGCTTTCGGGCGAGGCAGCGTTTAAATTCCTCGATCAACGTATCCCCGATTTGATCTTGCTTGACGTTGTGATGCCCAAGGTTGGCGGCTTCGCCGTTTGCCAGCGCCTTAAGGAATCGGCGCGCACCGCCGATATACCGGTGATTTTTGTCACCGCCAACAGCGATCCCGAGGAGGAGGCGCGCGGGCTGGTGGCGGGCGCGGTCGACTTTATCGTCAAGCCCTTTCACGCCACCGTTGTCAAGGCACGCGTCAACACTCAACTGACAGTCAAACGACAGGCCGATATACTGCGCGCCATGGCGATGGTTGATGGACTGACCGGTGTGGCCAATCGGCGTCGTTTCGACGCAGTGCTGGAAATTGAATGGCGACGAGCGGCCAGGGAGGGCGGGGAGTTGGCGGTCATCATGATCGACGTCGACTTTTTCAAACGGTATAACGACCGCTTTGGACATCCGGAGGGGGACAATTGCTTGCGGCAGGTAGCTGCCTCGTTGCAACAGCGACTGAACCGTTCTCACGACCTGCTGGCGCGTTATGGCGGCGAAGAGTTCGCCTGTGTGCTGCCTGCCACCGGGCTCGATGGTGCCTTGATTTTCAGCAACGACCTGGAACAGCGAGTGTGCGCGCTGCGGTTGCCGCATCCGGACTCAGAGGCCGCGCCAGTCGTCACCGTCAGTATCGGAGTGGCGGTTGGGCGGCCTAGCGAGGGCGGAACCGCCGCCGCGCTGTTAGCGAGCGCCGATACCCAGTTGTACTGCGCCAAACAAAACGGCCGGGCGCGCGTCTGCAGCCAAAAAATTTCCGAGCAGCGTCCGGACGGCGATCTGGTCGAAGCGCCGGCGAACTAGACGGGCCTAAGTTGGTCGCCGCTAACCGGCCGCAGCCAGCGCGCGTCGGAGGACAGTGCAAAGCTTGAGGGCGGCGCCAAAGTCGAGGGCGCGTATCGCCTGGCCCAGCGCATCGAGTGTCCGCTGGTGAACTGGTAGGTTTAAACGTTCCAGTTCGTCAAAGGCGGGCAACGCTGCCATGTTGGCGGTGGCCAATAGTTGCGCCAGCCGATCGAGCTGGTCCGACAGAACTAGCTGGTCCGGCGTCTGTGGCGGCGGGGTGGGAGGGCTGTAGAAAACGGCGCGCTTTCTCGCGTGGTCGGCAGCGCTGACACAGGCATCGAACAAGGGGGCCAGCGATGGCCAAGGCTGGCTGGTCGATGCCAACAGGGCGTGTTCCACCTCGGCGGCGAGTGTCGCCAAGGTTTGGGCGCCCACAAGCGCTGCGATGCCCTTGAGACTGTGCAGGATTTGGGCCGCGCTGTTGCGCTGTCCGTCCTGTGTGGCGGCGCGCAGGCGCTCACTCAACTTGAGGGATTCTCGCGGAAATGCTTGCAAAGCTCGCGCATAGGTGGCCTGTTTTCCTTCCAGGCGCGCCAGTGCGGCCGCTTCGTTCCAAGCAGCTGCTAGCGGCTTCGGCCCCGCTACCGCCGGTGGGGCGGGCACAGGGACGTCAGACTGGTGCCGGTCGGACTGGCAGTGGTGGCGGATCACACTGACCAGTTCTGCCAGTTGGAAAGGCTTGCCCACATGGTCGTTCATGCCAGCGGCCAGCGCGTCGGCGCGATCACTGACCATTGCGTTAGCGGTGATGGCGATGATGGGCAAGTTCGCTAGATCGGCGCGCTGGCGTATGGCGCGGGTCGCGCTATAGCCGTCCATGCCTGGCATTTGCACATCCATCAGCACGGCGTCGTATGCGTCGCCCATGCCAGTGGCCATGGTCACCGCAGTATGACCATCATTGGCCACCATTACCGTCGCCCCTTCCGAGCACAGGAGTTCGCGGGCCACCTGCAGATTCATGGCGTTGTCTTCGACTAGCAGCAGGCGCAGGCCGGCAAGCCGGCCTTCGCAACGCGGCATGGCCGCCGAATCGGTGGTTGGACCAAGGCGCAATTCTGCCACGACATCATATATGGCTGACCCCGTCAGCGGCTTACTGATGGCTCCGTCGAACAATGCCGGTTGGGCTTCCAGCAGCGCCGCACATTCTTCACTGCCATTGCCTGCCGTTAGCGCGATCAGGATCGGGGTTGGAGTGAGGTCCAGGCCCCGCAGCCGCTCGGCGGTTTGGCGGCCGTCCAGATCGGGCATGCGCCAGTCGAGCAGGATCACGTCGTAGCAGGCGAGGGTCGCCAGCTCCAGGGCGGCGCGGCCACTGGCGGCTTGCAGCACCTGCCAACCCATGGAGTGAAGCATGGTCGCGCACGTGCTGCGGGCACCGTCATGATCATCGACGATCAGACAACGCAGGCCGGTCATTTCCTGCAGTGCGCCGACAGGGTGGTGCGCCGAATCGCGCTGGCAGACGATGGTGAACCGAAATGTGCTACCGTTGCCAGGGTGGCTTTCGGCTTGCAGTTGCCCCCCCATCATCGACACCAGACGTCGGCTAATTGCCAGCCCCAGACCCGATCCGCCGTAACGGCGTGCGGTGGAGGCGTCGGCCTGGGCGAAGCCGTCAAAAATGCGCGCCAGTTGGTCCGGCGAAATACCGATGCCGGTATCCCGTACGGAGAATTCCAGGACGAGCTCTTCACCACGCCTTTCCAACACCGCCACCCGCACTTGGATTTCACCCGTATCTGTAAATTTGACGGCGTTGCCCGACAAGTTGATCAGGATCTGCTGCAAGCGCATGGCGTCGCCCACTATCCAACTCGGTACGTCGTCGCCCTGTTCAAAGATCAACTCCACCGGTTTTTCGCCCAGATTGGTCGCCACTATCACACCGATCTCACGCAGCAGGCGGTCCATATTAAAAGGCTGTACGTCCAGGACCATCTTTCCGGCCTCGACTTTGGAAAAGTCCAGGATGTCATTCAGAATGCCCAATAGCGCGCGTGCGGCCGCTTCGGCCTTGCTAGTATAGCCAGACTGGCGCGCCGTCAAGCCACTGCGCTGCAACAACTGCAACATTCCCAGGATCGCATTCATCGGCGTGCGGATTTCATGGCTCATGTTAGCGAGGAATTCGGACTTGGCGCGACTGGCCTGTTCAGCCTCGGCGGTCCGCTGGGCCAGTGTGCGGTTGAGCAATCCCAGATCCAGATGTGCTTGCTTCAGTTCGGTCACGTCGGACACCAACACGATGAAGCCGCGCACCTCCTTGCCCTCGACATCCGGAATGTAGTGTGCCCAGGTGTGGCGCTGTGCGCCATCGCTCATGGTTAGGCTGCGCTCGAATCGCTGCGACTCTCCGCACAAGGCGCCCAGCACGTAGTTTTCATTCTGATTGAATAATTCGTCTCCCAGCAGGCTGCGCAGGTGGATGCCGGACATCCCGGCCTTGCTGTGGCCGAACCACGCCAGATACGCGCTGTTGGCGAAACGGCATAGCAGGTCGGAGTCCCAGTACGCCACCATGCCGGGAATATTGTCGGCCAGGCTGTTCAGGAAACGATCGTTGGCAACTAGCTTTTGCTCCACCGCGCGCTGGGCGCTCAGGTCCGCAGCCATGCCGAGGTAGCCTATGAGAGCACCGCCGTCATCCTTCAGCGCGGTCACGGCCAGCAGCACCGGGACCGCGCTGCCGTCGCGCCGCAGGTATGTCCATTCGTGCTCGTTCTGCATCCCGCGCCGCGCCTTAATGACAAACACGTCGAACCCTGGCTCAATCTCCTCGCCCAGCTGCAAGCTGAATTCCTTCGCGCGGGACATTACTTCCGCTGGGTCATGGAACAGGGCCGGCGTGTGTTGCGCGATCAGATCGGTGGCCTGGTAGTCTAGCAGCCGCTCCGCTGCCGGATTAAACGTGATGATCTTACCTTCAAGGTCGGTGGCGATGATGGCGTAGCCGGCATGCTGGAGTATTGCCTGTTGCATAGCCGAGACCTGACGTATCTGCGCGGTGCGTTCGGCCACCTGCATTTCCAACGAGCGGTTTAATTCCAGGATGCGCGCTTGTGCCGCAGTCTGTTCGCTGATGTCACGTGCGGTTTTGGCGGCTCCGACCACGCGGCCCGCCGCGTCCAAAATTGGTGAAACCGTCACCGAGATGTCGATCAGACTGCCATCGCGCCGGTGTCGCTGGGTGTGCTGGTTGGAAACGACCTCGCCCCTTTTTACCCGCGTCAGGATGGCTGCGTCCTGGGAGAGCGCGAAGTCTGGGATGATCAACTCGGATAGTTTCTGGCCGATCGCCTGCTCGGCTGTATAACCGAAGATGCGCTGTGCGCCCTCATTCCAGCTAGTCACTCGACCGTCGAGGTCCTTGCCGATGATTGCGTCGTGCGAACAGCGCACGATAGCCGCAAGTTCTTCCATCTGTTTGCTTGCGTAGCGCCGCGTCGCGTGAAGCAGGTAGAGGACTATCGCCGCCGCAATGCCGATACCCGCCACGATGCGCAGCTGCGACCGGCGTGCGGTTGCCTTAGCGATCTCGGCGACGCTGTCGGGCAATGCCAGCGTCAGCGTCGGGTTGCGCGCGGGGGAGTCCAGGTCGAGTTGCAGCGGCGCGCTGCGGGTGTGCAGGTCGCCACCTGGACCAGCTAGACGACGCAGCCCCAAGGCGCTATTGGAAGGGTCGGGGACGTCTTTGTAGTCGTTTTGCCAGCTTGTGCGCGGCAAAGCGGCATGTGGGGAGATCAGGTAGCTGCCATCGGGGGCGGTAAGAAATAACTGGAACTCTTGCGCAAGGTTGCTGTATAGACTGGTCAGCACTGCGTCCGCATCTGCCGTCAGTACCAGCATTCCGAACGCCGCGCCGTTCGCATCGAACACCGGCGTGGAGGCGTGGATCACACGCTGATTGGGGCCACGTGCGCAGCCGCTCAATTGTTCCACGCGGAAGTCCGACAGATAGACCTGGCCCGCTGCGAGCTGGCGCGTCGCCCTGAAAAAATCTTCCGAGCCCTGGCGCATCAACGCGTTGGCCAGAACGGTGCCCACTTTCTTGTCCCGGCGCTGCGTGCGTAAGATCTCCTTGCCGCCGTCCGCCAAGCCAATCAAGCGGATGCAGGTCAATTCCTGATTGGCTTGCATGAAACTGCCAAAGATCTGCCCTAGGCGTTGTTCCCACAGGCGGCCGCTGGATTCCTCCTGAGGGTCGTAACCATGATGGGCGCTGGCGCGTGTGATGCCGCCGACAGGCGGCACGTTGGTAAGGAAGACCACATCGCGGCGCATCGACGCCAGCACGGTGGAGATGGCGTCGCTGCGCAGGTTGACGGAAGCGCCCATCCGCGCAGCGTAGGCGCTCAGCGTCTGTCGTCGCGCGCGTTCGCCAGCTTGGTAGGTCAGCATAGCGGCCACCACCAATAGACCGATCAGCACAATGAACAGGGCGGCTTTTGTGCCCTGCGGACCAAGTCTCCGTTGCAGCATGGTTCTCCTCGTCGACGGGGGACACGACGCTCCAATGTCCTTCAAGCAATGTGCTCATACTACCTTGTAATCCGTCGGTAGACCAGTTGCAGCAGCGCCAGAACCATTCGGCAACGCGACGAGCCGAAGTTGCCTCAGATGATTTCATGGCCGGGTTCGCAGCGTATTTTTGCCGGGGCGTTGAGAATTTCCGCTGTTACTGTGTAATAATTGTTGACATTGGATAGGACCCAGCCCTCGTCGTTCCATATCCGTCCGCCCAGATCCAGCAGACCTTCGTGCATCGTCAAAAAATATCGCCCCGTTGTGAGGGAGCGGTCTAGCCAGGAGCGCGGGTGGATATCATTCAACGCAATAAAGTACGCGTCCTGGGCAGCGTCGGTCCGGTTTTGCTATTTGCCCACGGCTTCGGATGCGACCAGCACATGTGGGACGCAGTGGCTCCTCTGTTCAGCGCGCGCTACCGCGTGGTGCTATTCGATTACACGGGTAGCGGTCCAGCTGCCGACCTAGCGCGCGCACCAGAGCGTTATGTTACGCTCGACGGTTATGCGCAGGACATGATGGAGGTGTGCGATGCACTCGGTCTGGATGGCGAAGTGACCTTGGTCGCGCATTCTGTCAGTTGCAGCATTGGCGGGTTGGTGGCCATCGCTCGTCCTTCCTTGTTTTCCAGCATGGTCTGGCTGGGGCCTTCGCCTTGCTTCGTGAATTACCCACCGGATTACCGTGGCGGCTTCGAGCGTGCCGACCTGGCAGGATTACTATCGTTGATGGACCAGAACTATATCGGCTGGGCCAGCATGGTGGCGCCAATGGTGGCGGGCAAGTCCGGAGAGGGCGCTGTCAGTGCGGCATTGACGACCAGTTTTTGTTCCACCGATCCGCGCACCGCCCGCATGTTTGCGCGCGCAACCTTTTACGCGGACAATCGGAGCGACCTCGCGCTGATTAAATGCCGTTGCCTGATTTTGCAACACCGCTATGATGCCCTCGCTCCGCTGGAGGTGGGTGAGTTTCTGCGAGACCATCTGGCCTGCGGCACACTCGAAGTGCTGGAAGTGTCCGGTCATTGCGCCCATATGAGTAATCCCGACCAAGTCATTGACGCCCTGCAGCGGCATCTGGCCACACCAGCCGGGTGAGCCTAGCATGAACGCCTACGATGCGCTGCCGTGCGCTGTGCTGGTCACCGATGCGACCGGCGTCGTGGAATCATTGAATGCCGAATTATTACGTTTACTTGGCGGAGAAGCTGCGGACTGGTGCGGCCAACGGCTCGATGCCATTTTGCCTCTCGCCAGTCAAATATTTCTGCATACACATTTGTGGCCCATGCTCATTCGGGAGGGCAGGTTGGCGGAGCTCCATATACAACTCAAGGGGAGCTGTGACAAACACATCCCTGTGCTGCTCAACTGCCGTCCTGTCGCCCATGGACATGGCTATGTCTGGGTGTTTTTCGTGTCGCATGAACGAACTCGCTTCGAGTCCGAGTTAGTGCTGGCGCGCCAGGAGGCGGAAGACGCCACAGCGGCATTGTCCGCGCAGCAAAGGTTTTTAGCCAATCTAGCGGACGGCTTGCCTGGACATGTGACCTATTGGGACGCGAACTGCAATTGTCGCTTCATTAATCGTGCCTGTCTTGATGCCTTGGGTAAAAGTCGGGAGGCTGTCATTGGGCAGCACTATGCCGAAGTTTTTGGTGCGTCTACCTACGAACTTCAGCGAGACCACCTCCTTTCGGCGTTGGCCGGTGAGGCATGCCAGTACGAGCTAAAACGGTCTGGGGCTCCGGCTTACGCCTTCGATGCTTGGGTTCAACTGGTGCCCGACAATGCTGATGCATTAAGCAGCGGGTTCATCAGCCTCAGCGCCGATGTGACCGAGCTGAAGGGGTTGCAGCGGGACTTGGAGAGGGTCAATCTTTCTTTGGTGTCCCGCAGTATTGAGGCTGAGGCCGCGAACAGAGCTAAATCCGCTTTTCTGGCCAATATGAGTCACGAAATACGGACACCAATGAACGCGGTGCTAGGCATGTTGCAGTTGATGCGGCGAGTCGAGATGGACGAATGTGGCCGCAGCTATGCGCAGCGGGCGGAGACGGCGGCTAGCGCGTTGTTGCGCCTTCTTGATGATGTACTGGATCTGTCCTACGTCGAATCGAACAAGCTGGTACTCGAGAATAAAGAATTTGACCTGCAGAATTTACTGGGTGAACTGGCATTGCTGCTCAGCGGCAGCGAACGTGCGGAAACGGTCGAACTGTTGATTGAAGTCGCGCCCGATGTGCCGGGGCGGCTCTTTGGGGATAGCCTTCGGCTGCAACAGGTATTGTTGAACCTGTGCGTTAATGCCCTTAAATTTACCCGAAGCGGCGAAGTTATGCTCATAGTTTCGCGTAGAGATGCGCGCATCGTTTTTGAGGTGACTGACACGGGGATAGGTATCGCTACCGACAAGTTGGCCTGGATCTTCGATGCATTCACTCAGGCAGAGTCTTCCTCCGCCCGCCATTATGGCGGCAGCGGTCTGGGGCTGGCGATCAGCAAGCGGTTTGTCGAATTGATGGGAGGGATGCTCGCGGTCGACAGCGTGAATGGTGAGGGGAGCCGGTTTTTTTTCGATCTTGCCTTACTCAGAACGCAGGACGATACCACCGCGGGCGAGTCTGCCAACAGGCAGCAAGCTTGGGGTAGCTGCCTGTTGGCCGACTGCCACCCGGGGGCAAGACGGATCTTAAGCGCACTCTTAGTTGCCAGCGGCTACGCCGTAGTAGAAGTGGAAAACGCGGAGGCATTGCTGATGGCTTGCCAGCAAAAGCGTTATGAGTTGGTGGTAGTGGATCAGGGTTTGCTATGCGGCCATGAGTCGGTGCTCGAGCAGGCATACGATTGTTGGAATCAGGAGCCCTTGACCATCATCTGCACGCCCGGGGCGTTGCCGCTCCCGGCACATGTTGCGGAGGTACTCAGTGGCCATGCCTGCAGGACATTGATCAAGCCGATACTTGCAAGTCATCTGCAGGAAGTGCTCGGCGAGCTTCAGCAAATCCGGCCGGTTAGCGCTGCCTCTACGAGCTCTTCGGCTTCGCGCATACACCGCCTGGCCGGCCTGCGAGTTCTGGTTGTGGAAGACAATATGCTAAACCAGGAAATTGCGAAGGGACTGCTGGAAGCTGACGGGGCGGCCGTCGATTTGGTCGAAGATGGGCATCGCGCACTGAAAAAACTGGGCGATAGCGATGGCTTCGATATTGTCTTAATGGACATACAGATGCCTGGTATGGATGGATACGAAACGACTAGGGCGATCCGGCGCCAGCCACGTTGGCGAAATCTGCCCATCGTCGCCGTCACCGCCAACGTCTTTGCCAGCGATCGTCATGCTGCGCTAGAGTCAGGTATGAACGACCATGTCGGCAAGCCGTTCGATATGGCGTTTCTGGCGGCTGTCATACGGCACCATGTTTATGGTGAAGCGCGTCCTGTAACTTTGGATGGCACGAACGGGATTACCGACGGGGGTGCTTTGCTGGACTACGATGCAGCCATCGGACGTTTGGCTGGTTCGTGTCCCCTCTACCTTCGTCTGTTGGAAGTATTCTCTTTAGAGGCACAGACCTTTTCCTCGGCATTGCAACTCGCACTCGACTCACACTACGCATCAGATGCTCAGCGGCTGTTGCATACCATAAAGGGAAACGCTGCTACGATTGGCGCGTACGCATTGTCTCGCAAGGCGGAGCAGATGGAGCAGGCACTGCGTCGCGGTGAACAGGCCAGCGGGCTGGAAGCATTACTGAGGACCATGGAGGAAACCAAGCTCCAGTGCCAGATGGTGTCGAGGCGATTGCACATTGCTGAAGATCAGAATGGGATCAGCACTATCGGCGCAGGGGCGCTCAAGACCGAGATTGCCGCGCTCGCCGAATTGTTATCAGCGTCGAACCTAGCGGCGCTCGCAAGTTTTGAGCGAATACGGCTCCCGTTGAGGCAACAGGTACCATTGCTCGAAACGAAATTGGCTGCGGCGATATTGGCTCTTGACTTCGAACAGGCTGGCGAATGTTGCCGGTCCGCCGTAGAACAGATATGCAGTCGATGAATTCACATCCCCTCAGGCCGACGCAGCGTTGTTTTTATGGAGCCGGACGCTGCTGACGGAGGATCATTTCACGACATGCGATATTGCCGAGTTCACGAAGGGCGCGAGCTTGCTGGCCAGTTAGGCGACGCGGCTCTGTGTCGATCACGCACAGTGAACCGAGCTTGAAACCATCGACATCGGTAAGCGGTACCCCAGCGTAAAAGCGTATGTTTGGGGCGCCTGTCACCAAGGGATTATCGCGAAAGCGCGCGTCGTCTAGCGTGTCGGTCACGAAAAACAAATCATCCTGGGCAATCGTGTAATTGCAAAAGGCCCAGTTGCGCGGAGTCTTCGTTAGTCTCACTCCCTGGCGCGATAAGAACAGTTGCTGCGACCGCGTGAGCAACGTGAGCAGCGCAATTGGCGCGGTGGTGACGGTGGCCGCCAGCCAAGTTAGTCGGTCGAACATCGGCCCGATCTCCCCCTCGCCCAATCCCGATCGTTCCACTGCCACCAGCCGTAGAGCTTCGGCAGGACTCGCCGCGTCGCCATTGAACGGTGTGACCTCGGCTTCGCCCATGTCATGGGCCAGGCGCTGTTGCAAGCGCTGCACTGAAGACAGGTGTACCCGGCGATGCCCACCCGGAGTTTTCCAGGACGGCAGATTGCCGTTTTCCATCCACAACTGCGCGGTCGATACGGAAATGCCCAACTGCGCAGCTACGCCTTTGCTGGTGAGTATAGGGGACTGATCAATGTCAGTTTCAGTGATGGGAGGGGGGGATCTGGTGATCATGCGAGGACTTTAACGCAATCGCTACTGCCAAACAAGACTCAATGTCCAAAAAACGATAAATTCAACAAAAAAATATGACGAATTCAAATATTTAATGCTATAGTGCAACTCAAGTTATCCCTTCAACACAAATTGTCGAGGCAATCAATGCTGTACAACATTAAAATTAGACATCTGGTGATCGCTGCATTGGCAGCACTGATGACCGTGATTCTGCTCATTGGCGGCTATGGCATTTATGCGGCAGACCGCTCGCTAGCCTTGGTCAACGATGTCACGCTGGCCGATCAGACCAGATCCGGCGAGCGAAACGCTATCCGGCTCGACATGGAAACCAACCGCAGCCAGATCCTGCAGGCGTTGCAACACAATACCGAATTTGAATGGGCCAAGCTGCACGACCACGAACTGAGCGTGCATTGGGGCGTCATCGAAGCTGCCAGCCAAGGTATCAATGATCGCTGGCAGCGCTATATCGACAGCATCGACAACTTCGAGCAGAAGAAACTGGCGCAGGAGTCGTACCGCGCAAGCGACGGTCTGGGACGGATCCACATCGCAGCCGCCGTCGCTGCCATCAAGAGCGGCGACTGGGACGGTGCCGAGCTGGTGCTCATCAAGAAAATCAATCCCACTTACCGTGTCGGCGACGTAGCGCTCAGCGCGCTGAAAAAGTTCAGCGACGAGCGTGCCGAGGCCAACCGCACTACCGTGCAGAACAGTCTGGATACGATGCACTACAGCACCATTGTTGTCCTGATCTTGGGCGCCGTTCTGGCGCTGGCTGTTGGCTATCTGCTGATCAAGGCCATCGCCCAGCCGTTGCAAGAGGCGATGACGATTGCCGAGCGGGTCGCAGCCGGTGATCTGCGCGGCAGCGCCACCAGCCACAGCACCAACGAAATCGGCACCTTGTTGACCGCGCTCGACAAAATGAAAGGCAACCTAGCCGGCATCGTCGCCGAAGTTCGTGGCAGCACCACCCTGATAGCCAGCGCCTCGGCGCAAATTGCCGCCGGTAACCAGGACCTGTCACAGCGGTCGGCAGAGCAGGCTGCGTCGCTTGAAGAAACCTCATCCTCCATGGAAGAAATGACAGCCACTGTCAAGCAGAACGCCGACAGTGCTCGCCATGCCAATACACTAGCACTCTCGGCGTCCGAGGTGGCCGTGAAGGGCGGCGTTCTGGTGGCTCAGGTGGTAGATACCATGGGGTCGATCAGCGCCTCGTCGAACAAAATCGTAGAGATCATTAGTGTGATCAACAGCATCGCGTTTCAGACCAATATCTTGGCACTTAATGCGGCGGTGGAAGCTGCCCGTGCAGGCGAGCAAGGCAGGGGATTTGCCGTGGTGGCTTCGGAAGTACGCAACCTTGCCCAGCGCTCGGCGGCAGCAGCACAGGAAATCAAGGCTCTTATCGAAGACTCAGTGCAAAAAGTGAGCAGCGGCGCACGGCTGGTGGACCAGACCGGCGCGACCATGAAGGAAATTGTGGGGAGCGTGCAACGGGTGACGGGTATCATGGGCGAGATCACCGGTGCTAGTCAGGAACAGGCGATTGGTCTCGACCAGATTCGCGCGGCCATCGCGCAAATGGATGGACTGACCCAACAGAACATGGCGCTTGTGGAAGAAGCCAGCGCAGCCGCCGACTCCATGCATGAACATGCGCAAGGGCTAGAGATCGTCGTGAGTGTTTTCAAACTCAACAGTTTAAAACAGGCGCCGGCGGAGGCCCCCTCCCGCACGCTGAATATGGTGGGCCTACAACTGAAATTAGGCTGATTTACCTGATTCGCTTAAGGGTACCTCGAATAACTGGCTTTCGTAATGATGTGAAGGTAACCGCACCTGCCAGCCGACGGTGATGGCAACAAAGAAATGGATCGCGCGGCTGAACGGAATAAGCGTTAGTGAGCGGGCAACCGGATCAAACGGTGGAAAAACGGCCCCTTCCAGCCGGTCCCCTCGCTGTTTAGAACGGTGCCAGCCCTCGTTCTTTCAAATAGACGAGCCGCTTCAAGTTGTAGCTGGCCGTTTTGAGATGCAACGTGAAGGTGGTCTGAACGATGCCCAGGCATCGCACAAGTTTTCCGCCCATCTGCGCCAACGCGCCGAACAGATGCTCGACGCGGGCGCGCGACGCGGCGATGCGTCGGTTGCGCCGCTTCTGCGCGGCGGAAATACCTTTAGTGGCATGGCCCCGGCGCTGGATGTAGACCTGCCAGCCGGCTTTTTCAGAGCGCTTTCGCGCTCAGCGCTGGGGTAGCCCCGGTCGGCATGCACCGCTTTGCTGGTGTTGCTTGGATCGAGCAGGGGCTCGAAGACGGTAGTGTCGGCCACTGCGGCGTTGGTGACGGCGATTCTGCGGATGAGCTTGTAGCGCTTATCCACGCTGGCGTGCAGGTTGTAGCTGAAGTGCGATTTGCCGTGCTTTTTGGCCCAGCGCGCGTCGTATCAATATCAAGTTGCGGGTATCTAGGAGCTTGCCGCTTCAACGGGAATAGTCCGTCGTGGCAAATCGATGATGAAAACGCATCCGTGGCCGAGTTCACTTTCAACGGTGCGCTGAGTTATTTGGTCAAGCACGGGAAGCAACGCTTTTTGTTCAAAAAACAGTTAAAGAAGATTTTGACTATCCGATGCGGGTCATCTTTACAATCAGATGTATCAAAAAGGATATCTTTCATATGTATCGTGCCCTGAGTTAAGGTCAAGTCCGCATTGTAGGCGGCTGCTGTTGGCAGACTACTGTCGACTGTACGCGTCCCTCGTAAATAATGTCGATATAGCCCGCCTAACACCAACTAATGAACTTTCCGTACGCGATTTGCGCCGGCTAGGCCGCTTTTAGAGCACGGATCGGGCCGACAATGACGTGCCTGGCCGCACAGGGCGTTGCACTCCTTGCACGCGCGCCGCGCCACCGTGGGCCTCGTGGCCGAGCTTGAAAATTTCCATTGCGCGCGCCAGTTCGCTGGCCTGCTGCTCTAGGCTTCCGGCCGCCGCCGCCGCTTCTTCCACCAACGCCGCGTTCTGGTGCGTGGAGCTGTCCATCTGCCGGATCGCGGAATTGATGGTTTCGATCCCCACGGTCTGCTTTTCGCCGGAGGCGGTAATCTCGCTGATTATGCCGCTCACGCGCTCCACGCTGTCGACTACTTCACTCATCGTCAGGCCGGCCTGGTCAGCCAGCCGGGCGCCGATGCCCACCTTGTCCACCGAGTCTTCGATCAGTCCCTTGATTTGCTTGGCGGCAGTGGCCGAGCGCTGCGCCAGGTTCCGTACTTCCGATGCCACCACCGCAAAACCGCGCCCCTGCTCGCCCGCGCGCGCCGCTTCCACCGCCGCATTCAATGCCAGGATGTTGGTCTGGAAGGCGATGCCGTCGATCACGGCGATGATGTCGACAATCTTCCGGGACGATTCGTTAATGGTGCTCATGGTGTGTACAACCTGACTGACGGCGTCGCCGCCGCGGGTGGCGACAGCGGCGGCGGCGGCAGCCAGTGCGTTGGCTTGCCGTGCGTTCTCGGCATTGTGCTTGACGATGTCGGTCAGCATCGCCATCGACGAGGCGCTTTCGGCCAGCGCGGTGGCTTGCTGCTCGGTGCGCACCGCCAAATCGCTGTTGCCCATCGCGATCTGGTGTGAGCCGGTGCTGACATTATCCACCGCGGCCTTAATGCGGGTGACGGTGCCCGCCAGCGTTTCCTGCATGGTTTTCATCGACCAAAGCAAGCTATCGTGGTCGCCTGCCTTCAAGTCGATCTTGCCGCCCAGGTCGCCGTCGGCAATGCGATGAGCGATCATGGCCGTGTACTTCGGTTCGCCGCCCAGACTGGAGAGCACGCCACGCATGATCAGCAGCGCCACGGTGATGCCGGCCCCCAGTGAGGCGGCCAGTATTGACAGCAGCAGCACGGTGCCGGAGGCGATCTGCAACCCGGCGGCGTTTTCGTCCGCCAGGTTGCGCTTGTTGGTGAGCTGAACCACTTGGTCGATCGCGGCGCGGTGCAGGTCATATTGCTGCTTCATTCGCGTCATGGCAAGCGCGGCGGCGTCGTTGTCGTCATGCTCAATGGCCGGAATCAGCTTGCCGGTGGCGGTGCTGTAAAAAGCCATCGCCGGGGCGTGCGCCTGCTTGAGAAACAGATCCTTCAAGTCCGCCTCCAGCGGCTGCTTAAGCCAGTACGCATGGCGCGCTTCGTATTCGCCCTGCAGCACCTTCAGGCGCGCCAGCAGCGCGGCCTGACCAGCTTTGTCGGATGTCGATAGTTGCAAACTCACCAGGTACGATTCAATGATGTATTCGGGCGGCGGAAGAATGTCGGCGATCAGATCCTTGCCCTGCACGATCTTCTGGTAGACCGGACCATTGACCTTAAGCTGGTCTAGCGTGCGGAACGACCACCAGCCGTAGGCGGCAAAGCCGGCTGCGAACACGGCGAGCAATATGGCGAAGCTGTGCGACAGCTTCATCTCCGAAAACTTAGGCATAATATTTCCCGAAAAAGTCCGGTCTGAAGTCAAGCACCGTATGCAACAAAGGGATTTGCTAATATATTCCTGTTAGCAAAACCATTGCAACAGTTTAACCCTGTGCAATATGCGCGCACTGCCACTTTCTCCCATATACAAAGCAAATTGGGGTTCTGTCGCATTGTTGATCAAACAGCGGAATTTTTCCTGCATGGCACATTGCCCCTCAAACACGACGGACCTTGATCGATGAATGGTCGACCGACACGCCGCACTCCTCCATCATTTCTTCCAGGTGTCGGTAGCTCAGCGGGTACGCCACGTATCATCGAATGCAGACCAGGATCACATCGATCGGAAAGCGCATTCCTTTGAAGTTGTGCATGTCGATTCATCTAAGGTTCGGGCGCAGTAGCTTACTTGATCGGCCATCGACGGTTTGCTAATGCGACAGACCCGTTGCGCCTGCTTGATGATGTACTCGATCTGTCCTATGTCGGATTGGGCAAGCTGGTATTGGAGGTCAAGGAATTTGACTTGCACAACCTATTGACTGAACTAGCATTTCTGCTCGGTGGCGGCGAACGTGCGGAAACGGTCGAATTATTGATGGAGGTTGCGCCCGATGTGCGGGCGCGGCTCTGTGGGGATACCATTGTTCGAAAAGAAATTGGCGGCGGCGATACTGGCTTTTGATTTTGAACAGGCTAGCGAATATTGCCGACACGCCGCAGTACAGATCTGAAGCCGTTAAGTCATGTCCTCTTACACAAGACGAGCCTAGGTACAGCCGGGTGCATCAGCGAGTTGTTGCACCAGGTTATCAACCGACGCCCCCCCGAGCGGAGTGCACAGGACGAAAAATGCTCATAGATTTGATTGTCCGACACCTCGTCGTGATGCCAGTGCTCGCTCAAGCCGATCTGGCAGCGTCTCAATGTCGATCGGTTTGGTCAAATAATCGTCAAAGCCCGCAGTAGTCCCGCGCAGTGCATCCCCCGGCATCGCTAATGCGGTGACCGCGATGATCGGCATTGAATGGAATTCAATATTGCACCGCAACTTACGCAATATCGCATAGCCATCAATATCCGGAAGTTCCACGTCGACCAATAAAAGGGCTGGCCGGTGACGCTCGACCTCCATCAAGCCCAACATGCCATTGGGGGCGCCAATCACGCGGTAACCCAAACTGCCTAGCAGTAAAAGCAGCAGATCCAAGTTAGCCGGTGCGTCGTCAATGACGACAATCATGTCCCCGCTCATGAAAATCGACTTTCAGAGCACGCTAATGCTGGCGCGACGAGCCTGGGTAAGACTGCAAAAAACACACTGCCCCTGCCAGGCGAACTGCGCACGCCAACGCGGCCACCTTGCGCTTCGACGAGTTTGCGAGTCAGCGACAGTCCCAGGCCACTTCCCTGGCGTGGTGACTGAGCACTGTTGCCTACTTGCTGGAAGTCTTGGAACAACAGGTGCAACTCTTCGGTGGCGATGCCGACGCCGCTGTCGCACACCTCCAGTCGGATGTGATCGAGGCCGTCGACACTGGTGTGGATCGAGGCGCACCCGCCGGCTGGCGTGAACTTGATAGCGTTAGACAGGAAGTTGTAAAGGATTTGCTTGAAGCGTAGTACGTCTATATAGAGTTCATCTAGTTCGTGGTCGTTCACAACACTGATTGAGATCGATCGCTCCCGCATCAGTGTGCCGCAAATGTCGACTACTTCAGCGACCAGCGCCGCGGTACTAGCGCGTTCGTACCTGAACTCCATCTTGCCGGACTCGATCTTGGCCATGTCCAGGATGTCGTTGATGAGATTTAACAGATGCTTGCCGCTGGTGCAGATGTGATCAACACACTTCTGGTAATCGCGTGAATCGGCCTTTACTATGCCCTTGCGCAGCATCTCACCAAAACCGATCACCGCGTTAAGTGGCGTGCGCAACTCGTGCGACATGCTAGCGATAAACTGGCTCTTGGCGCGGTTCACTTCTTGCATCTGAGTATTCTCCCGCTCCAGCTGCTCGCTACGCGCCATCTGCACGGCGGCGTCGCGCCGCGCAATCGCGTAGTCGATCGCACGCCGCACATTATGCGACAGCACACGATCCTTGCACAGGTAGTCCTGGGCACCGGCCGCGATGCACGCCATCGCCATCTGTTCGTCATTGAGACCGGTGAGCACCACGATAGGCAAGTGACGATGGTGCCGCCGCACTTGCTCGACACAAGCCACCCCATGGCCATCAGGCAGCCCTAAATCAAGCAGCACGACGTCGAGCGCGTTGCAATCAAGTTGGTCGAGCGCCTGTCCCATGCTAGTCGCGTAGACCAACTCGACGGAGCTGCCGGCACTGGACGCCAACGTCTCCTCAATCAGCGCGACATCCCCGGGATTGTCCTCGACCACCAGCACCATCAGCGGCGAATCCGGCTGGGTGTTCATGGCAGCTTGACCAAGGTGAACCAAAAGTTCTCCACCGAGCGCACGATCGACTGAAAGGCTTCCAGTCCAACCGGCTTAGTCAGGTAGCAGTTGGCGCCGAGATCATAGCTCTTAACAATATCGAGCTCCGCGTCCGACGATGTCAGGACAACGACCGGGATCGAACGCAAATCGGCGTGCTGTTTAATCTCTGCCAACACATCCCTGCCACTGATCTTCGGAAGATTCAGGTCTAGAAACACCAGGTCGGGCAACTCATAATCGGCATATGGTGGCTCGCGGCGGAGCATTTGCAACGCCTGCTGACCATCGATCGCCACCGTGATGTTGATGTGGACCTTGCTCGTTTCAAGCGTATCTCTGGTCAATTCAACATCGCCCGGATTGTCTTCCACCAATAATGCACGAAATGGACGTCTCATGAACTTACCCCTTGGTTATGTACGCAAAGTGAAATGGAAGGTAGTACCCTCGCCCAGCGCGGAATCGACCCAGATGCGTCCTCCGTGGCGCTCGACAATACGCTTGGCAATGGCCAGGCCTATGCCACTACCCTCATAGCGCCCGAGTTCGTGAAGTCGTTGGAACATTTGGAAGATTTTATCGGCAAACGCGATGTCCAGACCAATTCCGTTGTCACCCACTGAAAACTGCCAACTCGTCTCGTCTATCGGCTGGGCGTCGATACGAAGATGCAGAGGTGTCTCTGAACGGAATTTGATCGCGTTGCCGATCAGGTTTTGAAATAACTGCCGCATCTGTCCTTCATCAACTGTCATTTGCGGCAGGCGGCCCACATCGACGCGTGCGCCGCAATGTTGCAGCGGCGCCTCCAGTAGGTTGAGGACGCCATCGACGACTTTTTGCATTGACGTCCGCACCTTGGGCTTGCCCTGGCTGCCCACGCGCGAAAACTGCAGCAGGTCAGCGACCAACCGTTGCATGCGCTTGGCGCCATCGTTGGCGAAGTGCAGATACTTGTCTGCCTTTGCGTCCAGTTGTCCTTGATAGCGCTGGGACAGCAATTCCGTGAAGTTGGCCACCATCCGTAAAGGCTCCTGTAGATCGTGCGAAGCGACGTAGGCGAATTGTTCCAGGTCGGCGTTGCTGCGCCGCAGATCGGTCTCCACACGTTTACGTTCACTGATGTCGATGATGCAAGCCAGCGTGGCGCCGCCGTCGAGGCCCTCTATAGGATTCAAGCCGATTTCAACCGGTATCTCGATACCATCACTGCGCCGCGCGAACAGTGCCCGCTCAGCCCCCATGGGGCGGGTTGACGGCGCACGATGAAAACCGGCCACCATCGCAGGGTGCTGTGCTCGATAGCGCTCGGGCAACAGGATCTCCAGCGGTTGGCCGATGAGATCGTTACGCTTATAGCCGAACACGTCTTCAGCCTTGCGGTTGACAAAAGTGATGTGGCGATTTTGGTCTATGACCAGCATAGCGTTGGGCGACGATTCGACGATGTGGCGGAATCGTTGTTCAGCCTGGTGTATCCGGCTCATGTCCATGATACTTGCCAACACCAGCTGACCTTCGGCGACGTCAATCGGGGTCAGCCCGATTTCAAGGGGGAATTCAGTACCGTCGCTACGCCGTCCGTTTAGCTCCCGGCCGACTCCCATCGGCCGCGCGCAGGGTTGCGCGAAGAAAGCCTGTCGCCGCGCCGGATGACAAGCGCGGAGGTGTTCCGGTATCAGTATTTCCACCGCAGCGCCGAGCAACTGGCTGCGCTGGTAGCCAAACAACACCTCCGCCGCGGCGTTAATCAGCAGTATTTTGCCTTGTTTATTAAGCAGCAGTAAGGCGCTAGGCGAATACTCAACCAGATGTTTGAACAGCCCGCTATTGCCTTCCAGCGCGTGCATCTCGGGCGGCAATGGCTCCGGGCAGGGAGTAATCATAAAGGCAACCCCTTCAAACTAGGTGGAAAGCTGGCCAATCGTCTTCGTCTGGCATTAGCGTCTAGAAACCAGAGGCAGCAGCGTAATTCTTGCGTTTCTACGCTTCGGGTAATGGTATCGACTCGTGCTGGTGGCGATTGTATGCATATTTCTCCCATCCAAAATACACCGATTGTCACAGATCAACAAAATAGAGTTTGCTACATTCCTACCCCAAGAGAGTTAGGGCCTCGTCGCGCTTGTTGCTTTGCACGAGGACCTGCACCAACGAGGCATCGCCGATTTGACCGCAGCGTGCCATGTAGCCGTGTTTTTGCAATGTCTACTGGACCTGCTCGAGCACGAGCGTGCCGGCGCCGGCCTGGGCGAGGCGGTCGCGGAACAGCCAGATCGTCTTGGCGGCGGGAATGGTGCTGCTCTCGGTCAACTCAAGAAATTGCAGGAAACTTCGGGGGTGGGGCGCAACTGGTAGGGGCAGATATCACCCCTGTTTGGGTACCCCGATGCCGTTTGAAAGAGGGCGCCCATTCCAGTTGAACCGTCTCAAGTTATGTTGGCATAGAGGTCAGGCGCAGGCTGGTTACCCGCTTTAGCTGGCTAGCCCGCTGCGGCGCATTCCGTAAATGGTGCACCATGGCGCTGTCGCTCTCCAACTTGAACACCCCTACGACTTCGGACAGCGCCGACGCCTGCTGATCGAGCGCGTGGGCGGCCGCCGAGGCTTCCTCCACCAGCGCCGAGTTCTGCTGGGTCATGCCGTCCATCTCGCCGATGGCACCGTTGACCTGTTCGATGCCGATGGTCTGCTCGGCACTGGCGACGCTGATCTCGCTCATGATTTCCGTCACGCGCTTTACGCTGGTGACAACCTCCTGCATCGTGGTGCCGGCTTTCGACACCAGCTCACTGCCGCTGCCTACCTTGGTCACCGAGTCATCGATAAGTCCCTTAATTTCCTTGGCAGCCGAGGCCGAGCGCTGGGCTAGGTTGCGTACCTCCGTGGCCACCACCGCGAAACCGCGGCCCTGTTCGCCGGCGCGGGCCGCTTCAACTGCCGCATTCAGCGCTAGGATATTTGTCTGGAAGGCGATGCCGTCAATGACGGAAATGATGTCGACTATTTTCTTCGAAGACTCGTTGATCGATGCCATGGTGTCGGTCACTTGCTGCATTACCAAGCCGCCCTTTTCCGAGACCGACGAGGCAGTCCGCGCCAGGGTATTGGCTTGCTGTGCATTGCTGGCGTTCTGGCGCACGGTCGAGGTCAGTTCTTCCATGGCAGTGGCTATTTTTTCCAGCGACGACGCTTGGTGCGCGGTGCGGTTTGACATGTCTTCGTTGCCGGCCGCAATCTCGCTGGACGCGGTGTTGATCTCCACCGTGCCTTCGCGGACCTTTCCCACAATGGCAGCCAGGCTGTCGCGCATGCTCTTGATTTCATACAGAAGGCTGTCTTGGTCGCCAGGCTTGACGTTCACGGTTACTGCCAGGTCACCATTGGCGATCTTGCAGGCGATTGCGGTGGCGTAGGCAGGTTCGCCGCCCAGCTGGCGAAGCAGCACGTGCTTGATTGCCCAGGAAATGGTAATGCTGAGGATGAACGCGGTCACGGCCAGCGTAATGGTCCAGGTGCGGGCACTTTCGGCGCGCTGTTCCGACAGCTCACTGGCCGCTGCAGCTTCTTTCTGGGCAGCGCTCAGCAGCACTGCCATGTCGGCCACGATCTGGCGCCGCAGCGGGCTGCACTCGTTGACCAAGAACTTGCCGTACGCTTCCATCTCATCAGCGTCGCGGAACTTACGCGGCTTGTTCAGTTCCTGGGCCATGGCCAGCAGGCCGGTGCGTACTTTGTCAAACTGAACGTTGCCAGCGTAGGTCGTAGTCATTTGCTCCAGTGCTTTGAGGTATATCGCCTTTTGCTCGTCGAGGATGGCCAGTTCCTTGACCGCCTGCACCTTGTCGGTGAAGATAAAGGCGTTGCGCGCGGCTAGACCGGTTTGCGCCAAAGCCTCACGCGCTTCCACCAGCGGGCCGAGGCGTCCGGTGTTGATTTCTTCCTGCTGCTTGAAGGCGTCGTTGATCGAGGTGACACCAAAGATGGACACGGCAGCCAGCAGCAGCAGCAAGGCAGTGACCATTCCAAAGCCCAGCGACAATTGGGTACCGACCTTGAGTTTTTTTAGTGCATTCATAATTTTCTCCTTTGAAACGTTTTACGTTTCCTCAGGCGACGTGCAGCTTGGGGAAACGCGACAGAAAAGTGGCGACAGTAGTTGTCTTATTTTTTCTGGTTGTCGCGGGATTTGGGCGGTGCCAGAACGTCAGGATTGCTGTGGGTTGCAACTTGCATTACAAACTGCGGCGTGCCGGCGGGGAAGGGGCGGCGTGCCGTGGAGACATATGTCAGGTCACGTTCGGCGCTGGATTTCTTCTGAGGCGATGGCGGCCAGTTCGCGCAGCGACCGGATTTCGCGGTCGCGAAGGCGGCGCGGCTCGCGGTCCAGCACGCACAACGTACCGAGCGGGATCTTGTTTGCATCGAGCAGCGGGAAGGATGCATAAAAACGGATATGAGGCTCACCGATCACCAGCGGATTGTTCTGGAACCGAGGATCGCACGCAGCGTCTTCCATCACGAACAAACCGTCCTGCAATATTGCGTGGCTGCAAAACGCCCAGTCGCGCGGCGTCTCAGTCACGGCCACGCCGATGCGAGACTTGAACCACTGGCGCTTCGATGTCAATAAGCTGATCAGTGCCATAGGCGATTCGGTCACTTGGCTCGCCAGCCAAGTCAGGCGGTCGAAGACGGACTCTGCCGGCGTATCGACGATGCGTGCTGTGTCGAGCGCCAGCAAGCGCTGGGCCTCGTCGTGCGACACCGGGTAGGCAGTCGTCGGCAAAGGAAGGAATTCTGCGCTACTGGCCACCGCCTGCGCTGCAGCGACTGCGGCCGCTACGGGCACTACCAGACCGTGATCTTCCATCAATCGCTTTACGGCGGAAAGTCGTACGCGGCGGTGGCCGCCCGGCGTTTTCCACGAGGGAATCGCCCCATTCTCAATCCACAGTTGCGCCGTGCTGACAGCCACGCCCAACAACTCAGCGGTGGTGCGGGTGGTCAGGACGGAATCTTTACTGTTGGTCATTTGTCAATCTCACACGTGGTCTGTCGCTAATGCAGCGAATGAAATCAATATACTTTAATTTCTATGAGGAAACAACAAAAAAGCGATGAAAATGATGTTTTTGTGTTTTTTTGAAAGAAAATTATCAAAATTAGTTTTTATTGGTGAATTTTGATATGGGTCATCGTTTCTGGTATTTATTTCAAGGGACTCGAACAACCTTCGTGGACTTTCACAACAAAATAGATAGTGGGACGCCTGATTCTCATACAATTGCAGGCGAGATTGCCGTTCGTTGCCAAGGTCTTGTCGAGGAAGCGCTTCGTTGCGGCCATGTCGCTTCGGCTTCGGAAGGAATTTGATGGCCATGCCCCAGTTTTCGACGGCGCGATAGAGTTATTTCCAGCCAACATCACATTAATTTGCGTCACGTCCATGCGCCAGTTGCCGTCGACTGGTAGCTGATGCTTGCTGACCATCTTCTTAATCAGCGGTAGGCTGCGCGGATAATCTATAAGCGTCCAAGCGCAACGACTTTGGCTTTGGTGAGGACGTCGCCCGTCTCCGCTACGGGGCGCTCCAGCGCCGCCAGACGTTTCTTGAGCGACTCCAGATCACGATGCAGCCATACCGACCGAACACACGATCGAGGTGAGGTTGCCACATTTGCGCATATCCGGTTCGACATCGCCTTGCTGCTTGAGTGCAGGTTCACTACGGACCGACGGAGCCGGCAACGGGTTGTCAGTACCGAGGCTGTTTGCCCACGCTTGCACAGCCTGATGGTCGACGACATGTCCGGCCTAGACTACGGCCATCGCTTCGCGCGTTCGTATGCTGCGCTTTTGATCCCGGAAATCATCATTAATCATTTAAGTTTCTCTCTGCGATTTGGGCTGAAATACAGGCAGTCCTGGAAGCGGACATGTTGCAAAATCATCCACTGGCCGCACTGCTGGCCGTCTGGACTGAGGTAACGATACTGGGCAAAATGCGTGCGACGTAATCGGCCAGTGGGAAATCAAATGTACCGCGCAAGTTGATGCCTTCGATATTTGTCGGCGCAATTCGCCGCAGGTCGTCGGCCTGCAATTTTTCCCCGGTAACAGTTTCGATTCTCTCCACAGCAGCCTGCATATGCATTGTATTCCACGCCATCAGCGCGTTGGTCAGCAGCGACAAGCTCGACGAAACCGCCGCCATGGTTTCCTGGCGCTTGGCCAGTTCGGTGGGCACTTTACCGGTGTGCACCGCGCGATAGAGTACATGAACAGCCTCGCCACGGTTGAGGGCGTGGCGCAACTCCCTTCGGAAGACCGGATTGGTAAAATAGTCAATCAGAAAAATAGTACGCAGCAACCTGCCAAGCTGTACCCCGCCGTCGTAAGCATCTTGGCCGCGCGCGGCCGAGCCGAAGCGCTGCAATGCCTGAACCGCCGTGCAGCGCCCGGAATGTATCGATGCGGCCACGCGCAGCAGTTCGTCGTACACTGACTCGATCTTCTCCATGTCGATGTCGCCGATGGTTGCGAATGTCACTTCCTCCGGCACCATATGGCCGATGGGGACATGCAAGTGGCGATCACGCATGTGTTCGAGCACAGGGCAAAGATCAAATCTAAGCAGCTTTGCCATGGCGATTGCAAAGTCTGTATAGCCATGGGTATCCACCGCGAGTTGCGCCACGTCCTGGGTCGCTACCTGGCGGACGGCGCCTTCAATCGCCGCGCCCGCCTGGCGCTCCTTGAGCAAAATAGGTTGATCGTGGATGATGCCCCAGCCATCTTTTTTATGCGAGTAGATTCCAATCGATGCGGTGCGGCGCCGTGGATCTGCTCGCACTTGCCAGACAGTGCGCGTAGTCTCCAGGCTCATCATGTCACTCGATGCCAGGTCGCCGCGCCCCCAGTGCGCCGCGACAGGGTGCCTGTGCATGAACTGCAGCACCGCGTCCGAAGCTTCCCTGAGTTTGCGTTCATCTGCCACACGCTTCATCATCTTGCGGACATCCGCAGAGGCCAGTTCCGGAATCATCCGAGCGATGTCGGCGGCGGAAAGTGAGGTGCCGTGCGCCAGCACAGCGGCGTAGACAAGCAAAAGCTCGCTTCGCGAGCGCGGTTCACGCCCAAGCAGAAACCACGAGAAACGAACCTGACTGTCGATCTGCAGAATGATATCCGGTAGCTGGCCTAGAGGACGTTCTGCGAACAGGCTACGGCGTAGCACGTCGAGATACTTCTCTTCCTGCGTTGCGACAATTGGCGTGGTGTGCACACCGGCAGCGTCGATCCGCAGATCACCCAGCAGACAGGCCTTACGTAACTGTTCCAAGCCAAGATCGAGCTGTTCGATTTTTGGTGCAAGAAATTCCTTGACCGTCATGTGGCATCCCATCGCGCCGCAGTAAATCTTGCGCTTTGCTTCCCATTCCTCTTTCGGAATAAGCAGCGTCGCCCGGCTGCGATAGGAAAAGCTGTGATTGACAAAAACCGATCCGTTTCGCAGGGCCATTCGCAAGGCGAAGAGGATTGCCCACTCGAAGGCATACAGTGCATTGACACGGTCATCGCCGCCGTACAGCTCACGCCAAACCCGACCAAGCTTGATTTCGACCGCACCGGGCAACTCATTCTTTCCAGGACTGCTGTAAATCTCTCGGAGCATATTTATGTCATCGATCACCGGGTGTTGGGATTCCGATTCGAAAGGCAGTTGCACTAGCCTTGCCAGCATCGCGCGCGCCTGTGATCCTTTGCTCAACAATTGGAGTCGGATCAAGGTGCTGCGGCTTGGCGGCTTGCGTTGCCGAACATACTTCACCAGTTCACCAATCTTCGCGATGGCATCGGGAGGAAGAAGCGACTTATCCTCAACGCAAGCTGCGACAGCATCCACGAACTCATTGAGCAGTTTCCGGTCGTCGGGCCTGCCGGCATCAACCTGGCGACCCGCATCATTGGTGACGTCCTTGAGCCAACGACGAAACATGTCCAGCAGCTGGTCCGTTGTAGTACATAACGCGTAACGCATAAAGCATGCTGTCTCCAGGCGACGCCCGCGAGAGTGGATGCGCTTACTAATCGACGGTGGCCGGTTCGCGCAGCGCCTTGCATAATGTCGTACAAGGGCTTCATTTACGCGCTCAGGCCAAGGTCTCACAACCTTCAAGCTAGACAATCGCTCAAGCTTTGCAAATAGCTCTTTCATCTGCACGGTCGAATGGCGCAGGGGAACAGCCCACAGCCAATGCTGGAGGCTATCGTAGAGCGCGCGAAGGGTGGAGATGTCCGGAACATCTATGCCGAGCTGCTTACCGAGGTGGCTCCAAAGTTGTTTTGGAATTTGCTTGTACGCATCAAGGGTGCGGCCTGACATACGCAGGAACCCGAGTTGTAATGCCATGGCAAGCCGGTACAGGACTTGGCGACGCCCGTCGATGATCTGACGTTCTTTCTTCGAAAATGTGAAAAAGGTATTGAGTTCGAACTCGTTGAGCTCTGGGGGAACAGATTTGATGCCAAGGTAGGGGCGTGCCAGTGGTCCATCATGCTCCTTGTTGAAAGAACAATTACCGGCAATCATAACCTCAAAAATCGACAATCAGCAACCCGTTTTAGGTGTACTGTCAATAGTGGACACGTCCGTTTCAAGCAGCGAACGCCTGTTTTCTAAAGTGCTCAGCGAACGACGCCGGCGATACGTAGCCAAGGCGAGAATGGCGCCGTTGGCGGTTGTAGAAGATCTCGATGTACTCCTTGATTGCCGCTTCGGCATTGGCCCGTGTGGCATACCCCTGATGATGAATCATTTCGTTCTTCAAGCTGCCCCAGAAGCTCTCCATCGGTGCGTTGTCGTAGCAGTTCCCCTTGCGCGACATCGATGCCCGCATGCCAAATTGCGCGACCAGTTTGCGATAGTCGTCAGCGCAATATTGGCTGCCACGGTCCGAGTGCAGAATCAGCCCTGGCGCCGGCCGCTTTCCTCGAACGGCCCGCCACAACGCTTGCGCCGTCAACTCCTGTGTCATGCGCGGCCCCAGCGCGTAGCCCACCATCTCGCACGTGAAAACGTCCTTGATGCCGGCCAGGTAGAGCCATCCTTCGTCAGTGGCGACGTACGTGATGTCGCTGACCCAGGCTTCGTTCGGGCGCGTCGGGGCGAAGGTTTGTTCCAACAGGTTCGGCGCCACCGGGAGGCTGTGCTTCGAGTTGGTCGTGGCCTTGAACTTGCGCTTTTGCTTGCAGCGCAGGCCAAGCTCGCGCCGCAGTCGAACGATGCGATCACGGCCCGTGTCGAATCCCTGCGCGACGAGTTCTGGCTGCAGACGCAAGGGGCCGTAGGTTTCTCGAGTCTGCACGTGGGCCGCTTGGATGGCGACCTTCAAGCGCTCATCGTCCTGCGCCCGCTTCGACGGCGCGCGATCGAGCGCTGCATAGAAGCCGCTGCGCGACACGTCAAAGACGCGACACAACAGGCCAAGCGGGTACTCAAGTCGCATCGATTTCATGAACGCGTACCGGGCAGCGACTCCCTGGCAAAGTACGCGGTGGCCTTTTTTAACACGTCCTTCTCCATCCGTTCGACAGCGAGCTCCTTACGCAGCTTGGCCACCTCGGCCTCGAGCTCGGCGACGCTGCGGCTCCCTGGCGGCGCCTTAGGATCCGTGCCGCGCTTGGCTGCACTCACCCAGTTAGCCAGCGTTCCTTTGGGCATCGCGATGCGCTGCGCCGCTTCCTCTAGCGTCAATCCCTGCGCCAGTACCAGTTTGACCGCCTCGGCCCGAAACTCCGGCGTGTATGTTGTTGATTTCATGATTTCACTCCCTATGACAAGTTTATCAAATGGAAGTGTCCATCAATGTCAGATTACCTCA
>CAUPJZ010000015.1:0-156740 GCA_963511605.1 uncultured Duganella sp.
CAGGCCGCCGCCGCGCCGGGAAAACCCGCCGACGCCGCGGCGGCCGCCCCGGCGGGACGGCCATTGCCGACCGCCGCCGGCCAGCCCGCCGCCGCGCAAGCGGCCGGCACGCCGCTGCCGGCCGACGCCGTCAAGCCGCAGAGCCTGGCGGCCACCTTGCTGGGCAAGGCGCCACTGACGCCGTCCAGCGAACTACCGGAGCTCGACCACACCACGCCGCAATCGACGTTGAGCAGCACCGCCCGCGTGCTGACCACCGTGCTGACTGCGGCCCAGGGCGGCCAGATGGCGCAACTGGCGCTGATCGGCAAGACCGCGCTGTTCGGCAACGGCCTGCCGGCCACCGACGCGCTGGCGCAAAAACTGCAGGACACCATCTCCAAGAGCGGCCTATTCTACGAATCCCATGTCACCGAATGGGTCAAGGGCGAGCGCACCTTGCCCGACCTGATGCGCGAGCCGCAGATGCAGCGCATGGCGCAAGGCGGCGAGCACGCCGCCGCGCGCGCGGCCGCCAACGGCCCCGACCTGACGGCCGCACAGATGATCAACCAGCAACTGCACACCCACGAGCAGGGCCGGGTCCAGTGGCAAGGCGAGGCCTGGCCGGGCCAGGCGATGCAGTGGGACGTGCGCCGCGAACAGCGCGAAAAAGACAAGCAGGATGGCGGCGCCGGCGACGAGACGCCGGAACAGATCTGGCGCAGCGGCGTGCGCTTCCGCTTCCCGCTGCTGGGCGAGGTATCGGCCACGGTCACCCTGGTCGGCGGCCAGGTCCACATCCAGGTGCAGGCCGGCAGCGACGACACCGCCGACACCCTGCGCATCCACGCCGGCCGGCTGGAGCGGGCGATGGAAGCGGCCGGGGCGCCGCTGTCGTCGCTGCTGATCACACAGGATGGCGGAGGCGGCGATGGCGGATGACACCCCGCGCCGGCCGCTGCAGCAGGCGGTGGCCCTGGCCTACCAGGAGGGGGCGCCGGCGCCCAAGGTCGTGGCCAAGGGGCGCGGGCTGGTGGCCGAGCAGATCATCGGCGTCGCCAAGGAAGCAGGCGTGTTCATCCACGAATCGAAGGAACTTGTTTCTTTACTCATGGATGTGGATTTGGATCAACAAATTCCGCCCACGCTCTATAGGACGATTGCGGAACTATTGGCGTGGCTATATCATATTGAATCAGCGCAAAAGTCCGGTTTGCCGCTACCCGAAGCGCCGGACACCAGCCTCCCACTCACCGAAATTTGACGCCGGCCCAGATGTATCCACACTTTCAGGATGTCGAATTGGAAAACTGGCATGACTACGAAATCGAGTCGCGCAAGGAGATCGTCTCCCTGCTGCGCGGCATCGGTGGGAAGAACCAGCTGATCCGCATGCTGATCCAGGGCGAGTCCGACGTCTGCGTCACCTCCATCCTCGACGTCGACGACCAGCTCGACACGGTCGTGCTCGACAGCTCGATCGACAAAGAGCAAAACACGCGCATCCTGGCCTCGCAGGGCTTGTCGTTTGAAACCACGCTCGACAAGGTGCGCATCCTGTTCGCCGCCGAAAGAGTCGAGGCGACCGTCTTTGAAGGCAATCCGGCCTTCAAAATCACCGTGCCGCCGACCTTGATCCGCCTGCAGCGGCGCGAGTACTACCGCATCGCCACGCCGGTGACCAATCCGGTGCGCGTGGTCATCGCGCTGCCGGACGAACTGGGCGGCAGCACCACCTTCCCGCTGGCCGACATCAGCTGCGGCGGCATCGCCATCCTGGACAACAAGATGATCCTGGGCGACGCCATCGGCAAGGAATACCCGAACTGCCGCATCGACCTGCCGGAAATCGGCCAGGTCACCACGGCGCTGCAGGTGCGCAACTCGCTCGACCTGACCCTGCTCAACAACAAGACCAACCGCCGCCTTGGCTGCGAGTTCGTCAACATCCAGCGCAGCACGCTGGCCTATGTGCAGCGCTACATCACCAAGCTCGAACGCGAACGCAACGCCCGCATCGCCGGCATGATGTAATCAGCGGCGGTACGCTCCACGGTAGGCCGACGGCGAGGTCTGCAACACCGCGCGGAAATGCTGCCGCAATGACAACGCCGAACCGAATCCCGCCTCCTGCGCCACCACCTCGATCGACGCGTCGCCGCTTTCGAGCATCCACTGCGCGTGGGCCAGCCGCTGACCCAGCAACCACTGCTTGAACGAGGTGCCGGTGGCCTGACGGAAATGGCGCGTGAAGTTGCGCCGGCTCATGGCGGCCCGTTCCGCCAATGCGTCGATGCTGTGGGGCTGCTCCAGGCGCTGCGTGACCCATTCCAGCACGTCGGCGAAGCGGCCGTCGCTGCTGGACACGGGCAACGGCCGTTCGATGAACTGCGCCTGGCCGCCTTGCCGGTGCGGCGCGATCACCAGTTGGCGGGCCACGCGGTTGGCGGCGTCGGCGCCGCGTAGCTGGCGCAGCAGATGCAAACAGCAATCGAGCCCGGCGGCGACGCCGGCCGACGTCAGCACCTGGCCGGCGTCCACATACAGCACGTCGGGATCGATGTCGATGCGCGGATGACGCGCGGCCAGCGCGGCGGCGAATTGCCAGTGGGTGGTCGCGGTTTTGCCGTCCAGCAGGCCGGCCTCGGCCAGCGGAAACGCCCCCAGGCACAGTCCCACCACGCGGGCGCCGCGCGCATGGGCGGCGCGCAAGGCGTCCAGCAGCGCGGGCGGCGTGGCCCGGCAATCGTTGTGCCACGAAGGCATGATGACGATATCGGCGTCGTCGAGCGCGTGCAGGTCGTAGTCGGTGGCGATGGCGAAGCCGGCGGAGGTGCGCAGCGGCGTGCCGTCGGCCGCGCAGACGCGCACGTCGAATGCCGCCGCCCCACCGTCCTGGCCCGCTTCGAACACCAGGCACGGCACGGACAAATGGAAAGGCGTGATGCCATCGTAGGCGATCACGGCGACGCTGATGGGGCGGTCGGTGGCATTCATGGCCCGATTATACCGCAACGGTGCCTTCGGGCCACTGGCCGGGGGCGCGTGATGGACCGACAATGGACTCGTCATCCACCACCAAAGGAATCCACCATGTCCAGCTCCCCGCGCCGCGCCCTGCTCGTCATCGACGTGCAAAACGAATACTTCACCGGCCGGTTGCCGATCGAGTTCCCTCCGGTGTCGACTTCGCTGCCCAATATCGCGCTGGCGATGGACAGCGCCACGGCGGCGGGCATCCCTGTGATCACGGTCCAGCACGACGCGCCCGCCGCGTCCCCGGTGTTCGCCGTCGGCTCCCCGGCGTGGCGGCTGCACCCGGACGTGGCCGGCCGCCACGCCGACCACCACATCCACAAGCAAGCCTCAAGCGTGTTTGCCGGCACCGATCTGGCGCGGTGGCTCAAGGACAAGCAGATCGACACCTTGACGATCGTCGGCTACATGACGCACAACTGCGACGCGGCAACGATCTACCACGCGGCGCACGACGGTCTGACGGTGGAGTTTCTGGCGGATGCGACCGGCTCGCTGCCCTACGAAAACGCGGCGGGCAAAGCCAGTGCCGAGGAAATACACCGGGTCTACAGCACGGTGTTCCATTCGAACTTCGCGGCGGTAACAAGCACCGCCAACTGGGTAAAAGCCGTGCAGGAAGGCCAAGCCATCGAGCGCGACAACATCTATCTCTCCAACCACCGCGCCCGACGCCACGACTAGCATCAGTCGGGATTTTTTAAACACATCTGTTATTTAAAAACAGATGTGTTGTATGATTATCTCAGTGGCCACCGACCGGAGGTCGTATGAAATACAGCGAATTCCGACGTTGGCTGGAACGGCAAGGAGCAAAATTTACGCCTGGCCGAGGCAGTCACTACAAGGTCACTTTGAATGATCGAATCTCTACCTTCCCAGACCACGGCGCAAAGGAAATCAGCAAGGGATTGGTTGAGAGGATCAAAAAAGACCTTGGCTTAAAGTGACCACGATAGCGGACAGGAGAAAATATGTTGAATTACCCCATCACTTTGACACACGACGAGGCGACCTTTCTGGTCGATTTCGCCGACTTCCCGGAAGCGCATTCGGTGGGCGAGACCATCGAAGAAGCCCACCGCGAAGCCGTGGACGGTCTCATTACCGCTGTGGAACTCTATATGGACGACCGCCGGGCGGTACCCATGCCATCGGCGGCGGCTGAAGGCCAGCACACTGTGCCGCTGCCCGCGCTGGAAACCGCTAAGGTCCTGTTGTGGAATGAAATGCTCCAGCAAAAGATGCGCAAAGCGGACTTGGCCCGAAAGATGCAAGTGCATCAGCCACAAATTGACCGCCTTTTCGATTTGCGTCACGCGACCAAGCTGGATTTTGTCGAACAAACCGCCGCCGCGCTAGGCCGCCGCCTGACGGTCGAACTCGTGTAACGCCCCCCTTACACCTGCATATTCATGATCTCATGATACGACGACACCAGCTTGTTGCGCACCTGGATCGTTGCCTGAAAGTTAATGCTGGCCTTTTGCATGGCGATCATCGTGTCCGACAGGCTGACGCTGTCGTCGCCCATGGCGAAGCGCTTGCCCATGTCGGCCGCCTTGACCTGGCTGGCGTTGACCGCCGCCAGCGACTTTTCCAAGGCGTCCGAGAACTGCGCCTTCGGCACGGCCGGCGCCTCGGTCTGGATCACCGGCGGCGTCAGGCTCGGGCGCGTGGCGTGCGCCTTCAACTGGGCGATCATGGCCTGGATCTGGCTGCTGTCGATGCCACCTGTTTTCATTTGACACTCCTATCTGTTGCTGCCGCGAAACAAATTCGACGACATGGCCGAGCCCGGCGTTACAATACGGAACGGCTCTATCAGTCCTGCCAGAATACCAAGCCCGGCGCAACGGCACATGGACGAGCAAGACGGTAAAGGGCGCTCTATTCCAAGCATTAAATTTCCGGACGACAAGCAATAATCTGTTCTGCCTCCCCCATTTCAGACCCAGTTACCCGGAACCCAACCATCATGGCCGCAGCCGAAGCAATCGACAACGACACAGCAGCCCCGCCAGCACCCGGCGACGACGGTGCGGAACGGCTGCCCTTCATCCGGACCCCGATGGGCCGCAACTTCATGCGCGCGGCGGCCGCCGCCGCGATCGTGGCGGTCCTGATCGGCCTGTACATGTGGAACAAACCGCCCGACTACGGCGTGCTGTTCTCCAATTTCACCGACCGCGACGGCGGCGCCATCACCGCCGAGCTGGACAAGCTGAACATCAAGCACAAGTTCTCGGAAAACGGCGGCGCCATCCTGGTGCCGACCGAGCAGGTCCACGACGCCCGCCTGAAACTGGCCGCGCAAGGCTTGCCCAAGGGCGGCAACGTCGGCTTCGAACTGATGGAAAACCAGAAACTGGGCGTGTCCCAGTTCCTTGAGCAGGTCAACTACCAGCGCGCGCTCGAAGGCGAGCTGGCGCGCTCGATCCAGTCGCTGGCCGCCGTCGAGAACGCCCGCGTCCACCTGGCGCTGCCGAAGCCGTCCGTATTCGTGCGCGACCAGCAAAAGCCGACCGCGTCCGTGCTGCTGACCCTGCACCCGAACCGCATGCTCGACCCGGCCCAGACCGCCGCCATCGTCCACCTGGTCGCCTCCAGCGTGCCGGAACTGATGCCGGCCAACGTCACCGTCGTCGACCAGGCCGGCAACCTGATCTCGGACCAGAACAAGAACGGCAGCGGCGGCCTGAACGCCAAGAACATGGATGAAACCCAGCTCAAGTATGTCAAGGACATGCAGCTGCAGGTGATCAAGCAGGTCGAGTCGATCATCGTGCCCATCGTCGGCGAGGGCAATGTGCGCGCCGAGGCGACCGCCGACGTCGATTTCTCCAAGGTCGAGCAGGCCGCCGAGACCTACAAGCCGAACTCGCCGCCGGCCGCGTCGGCCATCCGCAGCCAGCAAAGCAGCGAGACCAGCGGCGACGCCAACGTCAACCCGGGCGGCATTCCGGGCGCGCTGTCGAACCAGCCGCCGGGCACCGCCACCGCCCCGCTCGACCAGGCCGCCGCCAACGGCCCCAACGCGCCGGCGCCGGGCACGCCGCCGGGCGGCGTCAACGCCAACGCCACCGGACCGAAACACAAGGAATCGACGACCAATTATGAAGTCGACAAGACCGTGCGCTACGAGACGCGCGGCATGGGCGGCCTGCGCCGCATGACGGTCGCCGTTGTGGTCAATTACAAACGCCTGGTCGACAAGGACGGCAAAGTCACCATTAAAGCCTATACTCCGGAAGAGATGGCCAAGATCAACGATCTGGTCAAGCAGGCGATGGGCTACAACCAGGACCGGGGCGACGCCGTCAGCGTGGCCAACTCGCCGTTCGACGGCGTTGACCGGCCGTTCGAGCCGGCGCTCGACTGGTGGCGCGATCCGGCCAACCTGCCGATGGCCAAGGACCTGGCCAAGTTCCTGATCACCGCGCTGATCCTGCTGTACATCGTGCTGCGCATCGTGCGTCCGATGATGCGTCCGGTCTTCAAGAAGATCGACGAGATCAACGCGCCGGAGCCGGAGCCGGAAGAGCCGGAGGAAGTCGTCGAGGAAGGCCCCGACGAGGCCCTCATCGCCGAGGAAGAACTGCGCAAGATGGAAGAGAACACCGTCAAGACTTACCGCGAAAACCTGGCGATGGCGAAAAAACTCGCCGTCGAGGACCCACGCATCGTTGCCAACGTGATCAAGGAATGGATAGGCGCAAATGACTGAGAATACCGGACTCCAAAAAGCCGCCATCCTGATGCTGGCGATGGGCGAGAGCGAAGCGGCCGAAGTGATGAAATACCTCGGCCCGCGCGAAGTGCTCAAACTCGGCGCGGCCATGGCGACCATGAAGAACGTGCCGCACGAGGAAGTCGTCGGCACCTTGGACAACTTCCGCGAAATGGTCGCGGCGGCCTCCACGGTCGGCCTCGATTCGGACGAGTACATCCGCCAGGTGCTGACCAAGGCGCTGGGCGACGACAAGGCCTCGGTGCTGCTGTCGCGCATCCTCGGCGGCAAGGACGCCTCCGGCATCGAGTCGCTCAAGTGGATGGATTCGCAGTCCGTGGCCGAGCTGATCCGCAACGAGCATCCGCAGATCATCGCCACCATCCTGGTCCACCTGGAGCGCGACCAGGCCTGCGAAATCCTCAGCCACTTCACCGACCGCCTGCGCAACGACGCCGTGCTGCGCATCGCCACCTTGGACGGCGTGCAGCCGGCCGCGCTGCGCGAGCTGAACGACGTGCTCACCAAGCTGTTGTCCGGTAACGAGAACATCAAGAAATCGTCGCTGGGCGGCGTGCGCACGGCCGCCGAGATCCTCAACTTCATGAGCGGCGAGCAGGAAGGTTCGGTGATGGACAACATCAAGAACTACGACAACGACATGGCGCAGAAGATCATGGACGAGATGTTCGTGTTCGACAACCTGATCGACATCGACGACCGCGGCATCCAGCTGCTGCTGCGCGAAGTGCAGTCGGAAATGCTGATCATCGCGCTCAAGGGCGCGTCGCAGGAATTGCGCGACAAGATCTTCAAGAACATGTCGGCGCGCGCCAGCGAGATGATGCGCGAAGACCTGGAATCGAAAGGACCGGTGCGCCTGTCCGAAGTCGAAACCCAGCAGAAGCAGATTTTGCAAATCGTGCGCCGCCTGGCCGACGAAGGCCAGATCGTGTTAGGCGGCAAAGGCGAGGATTCGTTTGTCTAATTTGCCCAAAGAGCAGCAAACCGCATTCCAGCGCTGGGAGATGCGCTCGTTCGGCGACGAGCGCCCGAGCGTGGTGGCGCTGCGCGACGCCGAGCAGCGCGAACGCGACGCCGAGACCGCCCGCGTCGAGGCCGAACAGCGCGTGCACGAGGCGCTGCTGGAGCAGCAGGAATTGCTCGAAATCGGCCCGCCGCTGCCGCCGCCGCTCGAATACCCCACCGTCGAGGAACTCGAACAGATCCGCGAAGAGGCGCGCCAGTCCGGCTACGAGGAAGGCCACGCGGCCGGCCACGCCGACGCCATCGCCGCCGGCGAAATCGCCACCAAGGAAGAATTGCAGCAGATGCGCGCGCTGGCCGACGGCTTCAGCGGCGCGCTGCGCGACGCCGACCAGCTGATCGCCAACGACGTGCTGGACCTGGCGCTGCAGCTGGCCAAGGGCATGCTCAAGAACGCGCTGCAGGTCAAGCCGGAACTGGTGCTGCCGATCGTGCGCGACGCCATCGACTACCTGCCGGCGCTGCAGCAGCCGGCGCAGCTGCACCTGCATCCGGACGACGCCGCCATCGTGCGCGCCGCCATCGGCGACGAGCTCGACAAAAGCGGCTGGCGCGTGATCGAGGATGCCAACGTTGGCCGCGGCGGCTGCAAGGTCGATACCGCCAGCAACCAGATCGACGCCACCGCCGCAGCGCGCTGGCAACGCCTGAGCCACGCGCTGGGCAAAGAAGTGGATTGGCTGGACTGACATGAACGCCGCCCGCGACAAAAAACCCGACGCCGCCGATTCCCCCGGCCCGCACGCCGGCCGCTGGAAGTCTTACCTTGGCGACTGCGGCGCGCTGGTCGGCTTCGTCGAACCGATGCAGATCTCGGGCCGCGTCACCCGCGTGGCCGGCCTGGTCATGGAGGCGGTCGGCCTGCGCCTGGCCGTCGGCGCCGCGTGCACCGTGCCGCTGCCCGGCGGCGGCAAGATCGAGGCCGAAGTGGTCGGCTTCGAGGGCGACCGCCTGTTCCTGATGCCGCAAAGCGATGTCGAAGGCGTGGTGCCCGGCACCCGCGTGTTCCCGGTCGAACCGGCGATCCCCAAGCCCGGCACCGTGGCCCATCCGCGCCGCCGGCCCAGCGACCGCGCGCGCCACCTGCCGGTCGGCCCCGAGCTGCTGGGCCGCGTGCTCGACGGCGCCGGCCGCGTGCTCGACAACCTCGGCCCGCTCAACGCCTCCGACAGCGCGCCGATCAACACCCGCCCCGCCAACCCGCTCGGCCGCGCCCCCATCGTCGACACGCTCGACGTCGGCGTGCGCTCGATCAACGCCATGCTGACGGTCGGACGGGGACAGCGCATGGGCCTGTTCGCCGGCTCCGGCGTCGGCAAGTCCGTCCTGCTGGGCATGATGGCGCGCTACACCGAGGCCGACGTCATCGTCGTCGGCCTGATCGGCGAACGCGGACGCGAGGTGAAGGAATTCATCGAGCAGATCCTCGGGCCAGAGGGCCTGGCCCGCTCGGTGGTCGTGGCCGCGCCGGCCGACACGCCGCCGCTGATGCGCCTGCAAGGCGCGGCCTACGCGACCGCCATCGCCGAGCACTTCCGCGACAAGGGCCAGAACGTGCTGCTGATCATGGACTCGCTGACCCGCTACGCCATGGCGCAACGCGAGATCGCGCTGGCCATCGGCGAACCGCCGGCCACCAAGGGCTATCCGCCGTCGGTGTTCGCCAAGCTGCCGGTGCTGGTCGAACGGGCCGGCAACGGCGAGGTCGGCGGCGGCTCGATCACCGCCTTCTACACCGTGCTGACCGAGGGCGACGATCAACAGGACCCGATCGCCGACTCGGCGCGCGCGATCCTGGACGGCCACATCGTGCTGAACCGCCGCCTGGCCGAGTCCGGCCACTACCCGGCCATCGACATCGAACAATCGATCAGCCGCGCCATGCACTCGATCACCACGCACGAGCACCAGCAGCGCGCCCGCCACCTGAAACAGTTGTTTTCGCGCTACGAGCGCAGCCGCGACCTGATCAGCGTGGGCGCCTACGCCCCCGGCACCGACCCGGTATTGGACCAGGCTATCGTGCTGCATGACCGGATAGAAAACTTTCTTCAGCAACAAATCACCGAACGGGTCACCATGGATGAGAGTTTGGGCCAACTTACCTCTCTGTTCGAGTGATGGACGCGGTACGCCGCCACCTATAATTGATTCACTATGGCATCCAAAGCGCAACTTGAAACATTGATCGACCTGGCCCGCCGGGAAACCGACGATGCGGCCAAGCGGCTCGGCGCGTCCCTCAAGGCGGTCGACGAGGCCACGCAAAAGCACCAGATGCTGGTCGGCTACCGCGACGAATACGTCAAACGCTTCGAGGAGGCGCAGGCGGCCGGCATCACGCCCATGGCCTACCGCAATTTCCAGGCCTTCATGGAAAAGCTCGACGTGGCCGTCAAGGGCCAGCTGGAGATGATACGGCACGCCGAATACCGCGCCGACCAGGAAAAAGCCGCGTGGCAGACCGCCGAGCGCAAGCGCATGTCCTACTCCACCCTCAACGAGCGGGCGGACGCCGAGGCGCTCAAGCTGGAAAACAAGCGCGACCAGAAGCAGATGGACGAACACGCAGCACGACAGGCTTATTACAAGCGTTGACCCGAAATCAGTTGAACCCTACCGACACGGCGCGATCATGCAAACCACCAATCTCCAACTTCCGACACTGAACGCCAACGCGGTCTCGGCACCCAAGGCCAACCTGAACCTGGGCGCGGGCGGCGACAACAACGCGTTC
This sequence comes from uncultured Duganella sp., assembly GCA_963511605.1. Lineage (GTDB taxonomy): Bacteria > Pseudomonadota > Gammaproteobacteria > Burkholderiales > Burkholderiaceae_D > Rugamonas. The sequence goes on from CAUPJZ010000015.1 coordinate 10,533, forward strand.
AAGAAGGCGCTGTCGCGCGAGATGGATCAACGCCAGGCCAACAACACGAACATGATCGCCAAGACGCCGGACCGCCCGGCGCCGGCGTCGCGCCCGCAGGCGCCGAAACAGACTGTGCCGGCCAAACCGGCGCAGCCGCAGAACCAGCAGGCCGACGCGGCCGACAAAGCGACGCAGCCGGCCGTGCGCGGTGAAACGACAACGGCCGCCGCGCCGACCGCTGCCGCCAAAACCAGCACCGGCGACAGCGGCACCGATGGCGCCAGCGACAGCGCGACCAGCGACGCCCAGGCCGCGAAATCGGCCGATCCGGTGGCCGATATGCTGGCCCTGGTGGCCGCGTTCAATCAACCGCCCGCCCCGGCCGCCGCCACAGAGGCCTCGGCCGCGATAGGCGGCAACACCGGCGCCAGCGCGGCCGCGCTCGCCGCCGAAGCTGCCGCCGCGGCAGCCGAACTGGCCGCCGCCAAAGCAGCCGATGCGGGCATGGGCGCCGACGCGCAGGCCTTGGCCGCCGACGCCAGCGACCCGGCACTCGCCGCCGCGCCCGACGATGCCGCCCTGCTGGCCGCCAAGGCTGGCGCCGGCGCCGATGCCGCCGCCGACTTCAAGGCCGCAATAACCAATGCCGGCGCCACGGCGCAGGCCGCGGCCGATGCCGCCGCCGCCGCGGCCGGCGCCAAGGTCGCAGCCGATGCCGCCAATGCCGCCGGCAAGCTGACCCCGATACCTTCGAGCGCCTCGTCCAAAATGACCGCCACCACCAACGTCCAGGGTGCGGCCAGCCTGGACGACAAAGCCGGCGCCACCGCCGTGTTGAAAGACACGGCCGCGACCACCGCCGATGCCGGCGCTGACGCCGCCGCCACCGGCAAGGCCGCGCCGGCCGCCGACTTCCAGCAGCAGCTGGCCCAGTCACAGCAAGCCCAGCAGCACCAATCCGACGCCGCCCTGGCCGCCGCCGCGCCGCGCGCGGGCGCCGCCAATGCCGCCGGTGCCGAAACTTTGCCGGTGCTGAAAGACACCGCCGCCATCGCGCCGACCGCGCAGGCGGCGCTGGAGACCGCCAAGGCGGCCGTCGCCGCCCCGGCGGACAAGCTCACCAGCCGCGTCGGCACCCAGGCATGGGACCAGCAGCTGGGCCAGAAAGTGATCTTCATGGCCGCCGGCGGCGAGCAAAGCGCCACCATGGAATTGAATCCGCCGGACCTCGGTCCGCTGCAGGTCGTGCTGAGCGTGAACAAGGACCAGGCCACCGCCGCCTTCAGCTCGGCCCAGCCGGAAGTGCGCCAGGCGCTCGAGGCGGCGCTGCCGAAGCTGCGCGAGATGATGAGCGAGGCCGGCATCCAGCTCGGCAGCGCGACGGTATCGGCCGGAATGTCGGACCAGAACAACGGTTTCAACCAGCAAGCCGCGTCTATGCAAAACGATAACAACGGCCAGCGCGGCGGACGCGCCGGCGGCAGCGGCCTTGCCGGCCGTGGCGACGGCGATGACGGCGGCGCGGCGCGCGCCAGCGCCCCGGCGCGCCGCGCGCCGGCCGGCGCGGTCGACACCTTTGCCTGAACGGCGGCGGGCATCGGCCGGCATGCCGGATACGGCGCCGCGGCCATCGCGGTTTTGTTGTCGGTTCAACTATGGAAGCGTCAAGCAGCCACTGGATCACAGTTCTTTTCGGCATTTCCAACCGCGCAGGCACAACCGATAATGACATAATGGCGAAATGATCCATTCGTCCCATACGGGCAAAGGCAAGGGTAATTTTGAAAGCGAATCCAAAAGTGAAAGCTGATCAGAAAGTTGAAGCGCCCGCCGGCGGCGGCAGCAAAAAGCTGATCATCATCATCGTCGCGGTGGTGCTGCTGCTGGGCGCGGCCGGCGGCGGCGCGGCCTGGTTCTTCATGCAGGGCAAGGAAGACGCCCACGAGGAAGACGACAAGCCGGCCAAGAAAAAATCGGCCAAGAAGGCCGGACCGTCGGAGTACATCCCGGTCGAGCCGTTCACCGTCAACCTGCAGCCGGGCGAGGCCGGCGGCGACCAGTACCTGCAACTGGCGTTCACGTTGGAAGTGGGCAGCCTGGAAGAGGCGGACAACATCAAGAAGAACATGGCCAAGGTGCGCAACCGCGTGTTGCTGCTGTTGTCGAGCAAAAAAGCCGCCGACATCAACACGCCCGAGGGCAAGGTCCAGCTGTCCAAGGAAATCACCGAGCAGTTGTCGGAACCGTTCGAACATCGCGGCGACAAGCAGGACATCATCGATGTGCTGTTCACGTCGTTTATCATCCAGTAAGCAGCAGTTGACAGGTAAGTAATCCACCATGGCCGATAATTTTCTCTCCCAGGAAGAAGTCGATGCCCTTCTGAAGGGCGTCAACGGCGACCAGGACGACGCCCAGCAGCAAGAGGACGTGGCCGGCGTACGGACCTACAACCTGGCCACGCAGGAACGCATCGTCCGCGGCCGGATGCCGACCCTGGAGATCATCAACGAGCGCTTCGCGCGCCTGCTGCGCGTGGGCCTGTTCAACTTCCTGCGCCGCAGCGCCGAGGTCTCGGTCGGCTCGGTGCGGGTGTCCAAGTACAGCGAATTCATCCGCAACCTGGTGGTGCCGACCAACCTCAATCTGGTGCACATGAAGCCGCTGCGCGGCACGGCGCTGATGGTGTTCGATCCGGGCCTGGTGTTCCTGCTGGTGGACAACCTGTTCGGCGGCGACGGCCGCTTCCACACCCGCGTCGAGGGCCGCGACTTCACCCAGACAGAGCAGCGCATCATCCTGCGCATCCTCGATATCGTGTTCGAGGCCTACACCAAGTCGTGGGAGCCGGTCTACCCGGTCGAGTTCGAGTACATCCGCTCGGAGATGAACACGCAGTTCGCCAACATCGCCACGCCGAACGAGGTGGTGGTGGCGTCGACCTTCACGGTGGAGCTGGGATCGGTGTCCGGCCAGATCCACTTCTGCATGCCGTACTCGATGATCGAGCCGATCCGCGATTCGCTCACCTCCAGCCTGCAGGGCGAGGCGCTCGAGGTCGACAAGCGCTGGATCCGCCTGATGACGCAGCAAATCCAGATCGCCGAGGTCGAGGTGGTCGCCTCGCTGGGCACGGCCAAGGTCAATTTCGACGAGATCCTCAACATGCGGGTGGGCGACATCATCCCGCTGACGATCCCGGAGCTGATCTCGGCCACCGTCGACGGCGTGCCCGTGATGGACTGCAGCTACGGCGTGATGAACGGACAATACGCGTTGAAGGTCGAGAAATTGCTCTCCAATGCAGAAAACCTTAAATAAGACCTTAAATAAGACCGCGGCGTTGGCCGCCGGTAACCGCAACACAGGAGAGAAACATGTCGGATAATCAAGACGACGATCAAAGCATGGACGACCCTTGGGGCGCCGCGATCGCCGAACAAGCCCAGGCCGAGGCGGAGGCGCTGCAGGCGCAGCAAGCGCAGCAGGCCGCCAGCGCGGCCGTCTTCAAGGACTTCTCCGGCACGCCGAGCAAGACCGAGACCCACAACGACATCGACTTCATCCTCGACATCCCGGTCCAGCTGACGGTCGAGCTGGGCCGCACCAAGATCGCCATCAAGAACCTGCTGCAACTGGCGCAGGGCTCCGTGGTCGAGCTCGACGGCATGGCCGGCGAGCCGATGGACGTGCTGGTCAACGGCTGCCTGATCGCCCAGGGCGAGGTGGTGGTGGTCAACGACAAGTTCGGTATCCGCCTGACCGACATCATCACGCCATCCGAACGCATCCGAAAACTGAATAAATGAAGCACGGACCGATCCTCTCCCTGATCCTCGCGGCGGCCCTGGCCGCCGCGTCCGCGATGGCGCAGACCACCGCCGCGCCGGCCGCCGACAAGGCGGCCACTTCCGCACCGGCCCCCGCCATGACACCGGTCGTCCCGGCCGCCGCCGAACCGGCCACCACCACCCCGGCCACGACCGCGCCGGCGGCCACCCCGCCCGGCCCGCTGGCGATGACGATTCCGACGCCGCCACCGGCGGCTCCGGGCGCCGGCAGCCTGATGCAAACCACCTTCGCGCTGCTGTTCGTGCTGGCGCTGCTGGTGGGCGGCGCCTGGTTCCTCAAGCGCTTCGGTCCGAAGAACCTGGGCGGCGCCGGCGGCACCGTCAAGCTGGTCGGCTCGCTGAGCCTGGGCACGCGCGAGCGCATCCTGGTGGTCGAGGTGGGCGACCAGTGGATCGTCGTGGGCGCCTCGCCGGGCCGCATGAACGCGCTGGCGACGATGCCGCGCCAGGAAAACGCCGAAGCGGCGCCGGCCACGCTGCAGACGGCCAACTTCGCCGAGTGGTTCAAACAAACGATCGACAAGCGCAATGCGAAATAACACGCAGGGCAACAAGTCGCGCGCGCTCAAAGCTCTGCTGCTGGCCGGCGCGCTGGCGCTGCCGCTGCTGGCGGCGGCCCAATCGAACATCGGCATCCCGGCGCTGAACGCCACGCCGGCGCCCGGCGGCGGCACCAACTACACCCTGCCGCTGCAGACCATGCTGTTGATGACGGCGCTGTCGTTCATCCCGGCGGCGTTGTTGTTGATGACTTGTTTCACCCGCATCATCATCGTGCTGTCGCTGCTGCGCCAGGCGCTGGGCACGCAGTCGGCGCCGCCGAACCAGGTCATCGTCGGCCTGGCGCTGTTCCTGACCCTGTTCGTCATGGGACCGACCTTCGACAAGATCTACAACGAGGCCTACCTGCCGCTGCAGGAAAACAAGATCAGCATGACCGACGCCATGGACAAGGGCGCCGCCCCGCTCAAGGCATTCATGATGAAACAGACCCGCCAGGCCGACCTGGCGCTGTTCGTCAAGCTCTCGCGCAGCCCGGCGCTGCAGGGACCGGAGGACGTGCCGCTGCGGATTTTGGTGCCGGCGTTCGTCACCAGCGAACTGAAGACCGCGTTCCAGATCGGCTTCGCCATCTTCATCCCCTTCCTGATCATCGACATGGTGGTGGCGTCGGTCTTGATGTCGATGGGGATGATGATGATGTCGCCGGCGGTCATCTCGCTGCCGTTCAAGCTGATGCTGTTCGTGCTGGTCGACGGCTGGCAGTTGCTGCTCGGCTCGCTGGCGCAAAGTTTCTACTAGGAGGCCGCGATGACACCCGAAAGCGTCATGACGATGGGCCGCCACGCGATGGAGGTCACCCTGATGATCGCCGCGCCGATGCTGCTGGTGGCGCTGATCATCGGCCTGGTCGTCAGCATCTTCCAGGCCGCCACGCAGATCAACGAGGCGACGCTGTCGTTCATCCCCAAGCTGGTCGGCATCTTCGTCGCGCTGGTCGTGGCCGGCCCGTGGATGTTGTCGGTCATGCTCGACTATATGCGCGAGGTGTTCGGCGGCATCCCCAACCTTGTTGGCTAAATGCCATTAGTTCCAGAGGGAAATGTAACGCTTGGTAACAAACCCTAACAAACCCTCATGATTACCATCGCCAGTGCCGATATCAACATGTGGATCGCAGGATTGCTGTGGCCGCTCACGCGCATCCTCGGCCTGCTGGCGGCCGCCCCGCTGTTCGGCAACAAGGCGGTGCCGGCCAGCGTCAAGGTGCTGCTGGGGGTGATGCTGGCGGCGATCGTGGCGCCGGCCGTGCCGGCGCTGCCGGCGACCGATCCGATGTCGCTGGCCGGGCTGCTGATCCTGGCGCAGGAGATGCTGATCGGGCTGGCGATGGGGTTCAGCATCCGCATCATCTTCGCCGCGGTCGAAATGGCGGGGGAAATCTCGAGCCTGACGATGGGCCTGGGCTTCGCGACGTTCTTCGATCCGAACACGCAAGGGCGCTCGTCGGCGATCAGCCAGTTCCTGGCGCTGGTGGCCACCCTGGGTTTCCTGTCCGTCAACGCCCACCTGGTGCTGCTGTCGGCGCTGGTGGAGAGTTTTTCGTCGTTGCCGGTGTCGGCCACGCCGATCTACAGCGGCGGCTTCAAGCAGTTGGCCGACTGGGGCGGACGGATCTTCAGCACCGGTGTCCAGCTGTCGCTGCCGATCGTGGCGGCGTTGTTGATCACCAACGTCGCGCTCGGGATCTTGACGCGCGCGGCGCCGGCCTTGAATTTGTTTGGTATCGGTTTTCCGATCACTTTAGGTGTGGGTTTGCTGGTGGTCGCCATGACACTGCCGTACCTGGCGACGCCGGTACAAAACCTGTTTTTGGATGGCATTGAACGGGCGCGGCTGATGCCGCGCACCTGGTCCCAGCGGCCCCCGCCCGTCGCCCCGGCAAGCTTGCCGAACCGACAACCGGGTCCCGCGCCATAGCGACGTTCAATCGCCTTTCGGTAGTATTTTGGTTTCCTTGTAGCAATTTTAAGCGTATCATCGAAACTCCCCAGGAGACCCGGCAATGACTTCAATCATCACAGGCTTTACCACCGACGCGATCATCAGTCTCTCGACGACGATGATCGCCAGCCTGTCGACCGAAGACTTGGCCGCTTTCAGCGCCGACCAGTTCTCCGTGCTGAGCACGGCGCAACTGCGCGCCATCGGCACCCGCCAGCTGGGCGCCCTCACCGCCGACGGCCTGGCCGGCATGACCACCGACCAGGTGCCTGCGCTATCGCAGCCCCAGGTGGCCGCGCTGACCACCCGCCAGATCGCCCTGCTGAGCACCGACCAGGTGGTCGCGCTGAGCACGCGCGCGATGACCGCCCTCTCCAGCCGCCAGCTCAGCGCCCTCAACGGCACCCAGGTCGCCGCGCTCGAGACCGACGACCTGCGCGCGCTGCAAACGGCCCAGATCGCCACGCTCAGCTCGGACCAGGTCGCCTCGCTGAGCACCGACCAGCTCAACGCGCTGGCCACGCGTCAACTGGTGGCCCTGAGCACCGGCGCCATCCGGGCGCTCGGCGCCGACCAGCTGACCTCGCTGGCCACGGCCGCCGTCGCGCGCCTGTCCACGCAGCAGGTCAACGCCTTGTCGGCCGAGCAACTGGCGCTGGTCTCGACCGACCAGATCGCCGCGCTGTCGACCCTGCAGATCGGCGCGCTGGCCACGGCCTCGCTGGCCGTGTTCACCAGCGACCAGATCGCCGCGATCGAAACGCGCGACCTGATCTGGCTGAACGCCGCCCAGATCGCCCTGCTCAACGGCGACCAGCTCGCCGGCCTGGGCACCGACCAGATGCACGCGCTGCGCAGCAACGCCATCGCCGCGCTGACCGTCGACCAGTTGCAGGCGCTGTCGACCGACCAGATCGTCGCGCTGGCCTCGCTGGCGCCGCTGAACTCGGCGCAGATGGCCGCGCTCACCACCGCCCAGCTGGTGTCGCTGACGACGCGCACGATTTCGCTGCTGGGCAACGCCCAGCTGGCGGCGTTGACGGCAGAGCAGGTGCAGGCACTGACCACCGACCAGATCGCCGGCCTGGGCACCGCCCAGGCGCAGGGACTGACCACCGCCATGGTCGCGCAGCTGACCACCGACCAGGTGGCGGCGCTGGAAACGCGCGACCTGGCCCGCCTGACCAGCGGCCAGATCCGCGCGCTCGGCAACGATCAACTGGCGGCGCTGACCACCGATCAGATGGCCGCGCTCGCCAGCGCCAACCTGGCCGCGCTGCTGCCCGAACAACTGGCCGCGCTCAGCACCGACCAGATCGCCGCGCTCAAGAGCCTGGCGCCGCTGGGCACCCTGCAGATGGCCGCGCTCACGACGGACCAGCTCGTCTCGCTGGAAACGCGCGACCTGGTCAACCTGACCGCCGCCCAGCTGGCGGCGCTGACCGCCGAGCAGGTGCAGGCGCTGACCGCCGCCCAGATCGTCGACCTGACGGCCGCCCAGTACCGTGGCCTGAGCACGGCGATGCTCAACGCGCTCACCAGCACCCAGATCGGCCAGATCGAAACGCGCGACATCGCCGCGCTGCAGTCGGCGCAGGTGGCGCGCCTGTCGACCGACCAGATGGTCGCCCTCAACACCGAACAATTCGGCGCGCTCGCGAGCGCGTCCGTCGCCGCCCTCGGCACCGACCAGATCGGCGTGCTCACCAGCGACCAGGTCAACGCGCTGCCGACCCTGGCGATGCTGTCGAGCGCCCAGATCACCGGCGTGACGACCGGACAGCTCGCTTCGCTGACGACCAGGATGTTGGCCACCCTCGGCGCCGACCAGTTGCGCGCGCTCTCGCTCGAGCAGGCCCAGGCGCTGACGACCGACCAGATCGTCGCGCTGAGCGCGGCCCAGCTGCGCGGCCTGGGCGCGGCCACGCTCGCGGCGCTCTCCACCGACCAGATCGTCGCCATCGAAACGCGCGACATCGCCGGCCTCGACACCGTCCAGGTCAGCCGCCTCACCAGCGACCAGATCGCCGCGCTGGGCACGGCCCAGGTGGCCGCGCTCGACACCGCCGGCACCGTCGCGCTGTCGACCGACCAGATCGTGGCGCTGTCGACCGACCAGATCGACGCGCTGCGCTTCATCGCCGCGCTGTCGACGCGCCAGGTGCGCGCCCTGACGAGCGACCAGGTGGCCAGCCTCACGACCGCCGACTTCGCCGCGCTGGCGACCCGCCAGTTCGGCGCCTTTGGCGGCGACCAGGCGCTCGCCCTCACCACCGACCAGATCGTCGCGCTCAACAGCGCGCAACTGGCGGCCATGGGGACCGAGGCCATCGCCGCGCTCACCACCGACGCCATCGCCGCCATCGAAACGCGCGACTTCCGCGCGCTGCGCACGGCGCAGGTGGCGCGCCTGACCACCGACCAGGTCGCCGCGCTGACGACCGCCCAATTGACCGTGCTGGGGACGGCGGGCATCCGCTCCCTGACCGCCGACCAGCTGGCCGTGCTCAACAGCGACCAAATCGCCGCCCTGAGCGCGCTCACGCCGCTGACCTCGCGCCAGATGTCGTCCTTGACGACCGACCAGATCGCCCAGCTGGGGACGGCCGACTTCATCTCGCTGCAAACGTCCCAGATCGCCGCGCTCAGCGTCGATCAGGCCGTCGCCCTGACCAGCGACCAGGTGCGCGCGATGACGACCGCGCAGGTACGCGCGCTGGGCACGGACCGCATCGCCGCGCTCGGCACGGACCGCATCGCCGCGCTGCGCCTCGACGAGATCGTCGCCTTGAGCACGCGCCAAGTCGCCGCCCTGGGCAGCGACCAGCTCGACGCGCTGAGCAGCCGGCAGTTGCGCGCGCTCACCACGGCCGAGGTGGCCGCGCTGACGGCGGCCCAGATCGCCAGCCTGGACGACGCCCAGCTCGACGCCCTGGCCACGCTGGGCGCGCTGACGTCGAAGCAGTTGGCCGTGCTCAGCTCCGACCAGTTGTCGCACCTGAACCTGGCCGACCTGCGCAGCCTGCGCTCGAGCCAGATCGCCGCCCTCAACAGCGACCAACTGATCTCGCTGACGACCGAGCAAATCGCCGGCCTGGGCACGGCCCAAGTGAGCGGCGTGTCGACCGCCAACATCGGCGCGCTGACGACCGACCAGATCGTCGCGCTCAACAACACCGTGCTGGCCGCGCTGTCGACGCGCCAGGTGGCCGCGCTGTCGACCGACCAGGTGGCGGCGCTGACGACCAACCAGATCACCGTGCTCACCACGCAGGAGATCGCCGCGCTGACGGCCGAGCAGAAGGCCGCCCTCACCAGCGACCAGCTCGGCGCGCTGGCGTCGCTGGCGAGCTTCTCGACCGAAGCCATCGCCGCGCTCACCACCGACCAGATAGCCTCGCTGTCGCTGGGCATCATCGCCACCCTGACCACGCGCCAGATCGCCGCCCTGACCACCGGCCAGGTGGGCGCGCTGACCACCAACGCCGTGGTCGCGCTGAGCACCGCGCAGATCCGCGCGCTGGGCTCGGCCCAGATCGCCGCGCTCACCAGCGACCAGGTGCCGGCCATCGAGCTGGCCGACGTGCTGGCGCTGTCGACGCGCCAGATCACGGCGCTGACCACCGCCCAGCTGGGCCAACTGACCGACTCCCAGTTCGCCACGTTGCGCACACAGCAGATCGCCGCGTTCACCACGCGCCAGATCGCCGCCCTCTCGACCGACCAGGTGGCCGGCCTGGCCAACCTGGCGCCGCTGACGAGCCTGCAGATCGCCGCCCTCACCACCGACCAGATCGCCAGCCTGGCGCTCGACAAGATCACCACCCTGCGCACCAACCAGATCGCCGGCCTGACCAGCGCCCAGGTCGGCGCGCTGACGACCGAGCAGATCGTCGCGCTCAGCACGGCGCAGGTGCGCAGCCTCAACGCCGCCACCCTGGCCGCGCTGTCGACCGACCAGGTGGCCGCGATCGAGGCGGTCGACATCGCCGCGCTCGGCACCAACCAGATCACCACCCTCAACAGCGACCAGCTGGCCGCGCTCACGCCCGGCCAGTTCGCCGCGTTGAGCACGCGCACCATGGCCAGCCTGACGGGCACGCAGGTGGCCGCGCTCTCGACCGCCCAGCTCGGCAGCCTGGCATCGCTGGCGCCGCTGACCACCCTGCAAATGCGGGCCCTGACCAGCACCCAGATCGACAGCCTGGGCCTGGGCCAGATCGCCACGCTGAACACGCGCCAGCTCAACGCGCTGTCCAACGCCCAGTTGCGCGCGCTCGGCACCAGCCAGATCGCCGCGCTCGAGACGCGCCAGGTGCGCGGGTTGTCGACGGCCGCGCTGGCGGCGCTCACGACCGACCAGATCGCCGCGATCGAGCTGGCCGACATCGCCGCGCTGCGCACCGACCAGGTCGCCTCGCTGACGACCGACCAGGTCGTCGCGCTGACCCTGGCGCAGCTGTCCAGCATGACCAGCCAGGAGGTCGGCGCGCTGACCACCCGCCAGATCGCCGTGCTGAGCTTTGCGCAGTTCGCCGCGCTGGGCAGCCTGGCCAGCCTGAGCACGCGCCAGATCGCCGGCCTGTCGAGCGACCAGATCCTCGCGCTCACGCCGGACCAGTTCGCCGCGCTGCGCACCGCCCAGATCGCCGCGTTCACGACCGCCCAGGTCCGCTACTTCACCACCGACCAGATCCCGGCGCTGACCACGGCGCAAATACGCGCCTTGTCGAACCCGGCCATCGCGGCGCTGACGGCCGAGCAGATCGCCGCGCTGGCCGGCGACGACCTGGCCGCGCTCAAGACCAGCCAGCTCGTCGTCTTGAGCAGCGACCAGTTGGCGGCGCTGTCGGCCGATCAGTACAACGCCCTCACCAACGGCGAGATTGCCGCGCTGACCACCCGCCAGATCGGCTACCTGACGTCCAGCCAGCTGGCCGCGCTGGCCAGCCTGACACCGCTGACGAGCGTGCAGATCGCCGCCCTCAGCACCGACCAGCTCGGCGCGATGACGGCCGAGCGCTTCGTCACCCTGGGCACGCGCCAGCTCGCCGCGCTGACCCGCAACCAGGCCGGCGGCCTGACCGCCGCCCAGCTGGTGGCGCTGTCGACCGGACAGATCCGCGCCCTCGGCACCGCCCTGCTCTCGCGCCTGGACCCGGCGCTGATCGGGCAGATCGAGGTCGAGGACCTGGCCGCGTTCACCACCGCGCAGCTGCGCTCGCTTACCACCGACCAGGTCTTGGCGCTGACGCTGGACCAGTTGCACGCGCTCAGCAGCGCCGACATCGCCGCCTTCTCGCAAACCCAGCTGGGCGTGATGACGCCCGAGCAGGCCGGCGCGCTGGGCAACCTGGCCGAGTACACGACCAACCAGATCGCCGCCATGTCGCTGGCGCGCATCGCCGCGCTGACGGCGTCCGACATCGAACTGCTGAACTCGCGCCAGATCGGCGCGCTGCAGACCGAACAGATCGCCGTGTTGAGCGCCGAGCAACTGGTCGCGCTTAGCGCGGCCCAGGTCGGCTCCCTGAGCCTGGCCGCCGTGCGCGCCCTCACAGCCGAGCAGATCGCCGCCATCGAGGCGGCCGACATCCCGGGCCTGAAGACGGCGCAGATACAGGCCCTCTCGACCGACCAGTTGCTGGCCTTCACCGCCGACCAGATCGGCGCGCTGACGAGCCAGGAGGTGGCCAGCCTCAAGCTGCAGCAGGTGAGCGCGCTGAGCGCCGACCAGTTGCGCGCGCTGACCAACATCCGCGCGTTGACGACGGCCCAGGTGCGGGCGCTGACGGGCGACCAGCTGCAGGCGCTGCTGCCCGACCAGATCGCCATCCTGCGCACCGCGCAGATCGCCGCGCTGAGCAACACCCAGGCCGCGCTGCTGACGACCGACCAGATCGTCGCGCTGACCACCGCCGAGCTGCTGGCGCTGAGCACGCGGGCGCTGGCCGCGCTGACCATCGAACAGGTCGCCGCGATCGAGCTGGGCGACATCGCCGCGCTGCGCTCGACGCAGCTGATGTCGCTGACGACCGACCAGATCGCCGCGCTCAGCGTCGACCAGATCGGCTTCATCTCCACCGGCGCGATCGGCGCGCTGACGGTCAACCAGACGCGCGCGCTAAGCGCCGAGCAGATCGTCGCCCTGAGCGCGGCGCAGGCCGCCTCGCTGTCGACCCGCGCCATCGCCTCGCTCAGCGTCGACCAGTTCGTCGCGCTCGAAGCGGGCGACCTGGCCGCGCTCAAGACCGCCCAGATCCGCGCGCTGACCTCGGACGAGATCAGCAACATGACCAGCACCCAATTGCTGGCGCTGACGGCAACCCAGGTGGCCGCGCTCAGCGCGAACCAACTGGACTATCTGACGCCGGCACAGTTCGTGCTGCTCGACCTGCTCGGCTCGTTCAGCACGGCCCAGGTGGCCGCGCTGGGCACCGACCGCATCCAGGCGCTGACCGACACCCAGCTGGCCGGATTGACCACGCGCCAGGTGGCCGCGCTCACCAGCAAGCAAGTGCAGGCGCTGACCACGCACCAGATCCAGGCGCTGTCGCTGGGCCAGTGGCGCGCCGTCGGCACGAGCGCCCTGCGCGGCCTGTCGAGCCAGCAGATCGCCGCGATGGAGATCGAGGACCTGTCGGGCCTGCGCCCGGGCCAGTTCTCGTCGCTGTCTACCTTGCAGATTTCCCAGTTGAGCGTCGACCAGTTCGGCGTGCTATCGACGGCCGAACTGGCGGCGCTGACAGCGTCGCAGATGAAGGCGGTGTCGAACGCGCAACTGGCCGGCCTGACAAGCTTGTCTGCCTTCAACACCACCCAGGTCGCCGCGCTGACCACCGGCCAGCTGGCCGCGATCGGCATGGATCAGCTCACCACGTTGCGCTCCGCCCAGGTCGCCGCGCTGACGCTGGCGCAGATGCGCGGCATCACCACCGCCCAGCTGGCGGCGCTGAGCACGGCACAGGTGCGCGCCATCAACGTGGCGGCCCTGGCGGGCCTGAGCAGCGACCAGATCGCCAACATCGAGCTCGAGGATATCGGCGCGCTCAGCGACGCCCAGGTCGACGCCCTGACCAAGCCGCAGATCGCGGCACTGACCCTGTCCCAGGTCGCCACGTTGAACACGTCCCAGATCGACGCCATCAGCGTGGCCGACATCGGCGCGCTGTCGACCGGACAGATCAACAGCCTGCGCACCCTGGGCGCGCTCAACGCCGGCCAGGTGGCGGCGCTGACCACGCAGCAGGTGGCCGCCATCGACGGCGAGCACTTCGCCACCTTGCGCTCGGCGCAGCTCGGCGGACTGAGCCTGGCCCAGGTGGCCCAGCTGACCGCCGCCCAGCTCGGCGCGCTGAGCACCCGGCAGATGCCCGGCCTTAACCTGACGGCGCTGAGCACGCTTCAAATCGGCGCGCTCAGCGTGGTATCGGTCGCAGGCCTGAACTCGGCACAATTGAGTTCGCTGAAAACCAACCAGCTGGGCGCGCTCACGATCGAGCAATTCTCGGCGCTGAGCACGCGCACCCTGGCCGGCCTGGACGTGACCAAGGTGCGCGGCCTGACCACCGCCCAGCTCGGTTCACTCACCTCGCTGAACACCTTCACCGCCGGACAGATGACCGGCTTCACGTCGGCGCAGATCGCCGGCCTGGCCGTCGAGATGATCGGCAACCTGCGCACCAACCAACTGGCCGCGCTGGGCGCGACCCAGGCGCTGGGCCTGACCACAGGCCAGATGGCGACCTTGGAGGCGCCGCAGGTGGTGGCGCTGAACGCGTCGGTGTTCAACGCGCTGAACTCGGACCAGATCCAGATGCTCGACGCCAACGACATCGTCGCGCTGCGCACCGCGCAGGTGGCCGCGCTGTCGGGCGCCACCATCGCCAACCTGAGCGCGCAGCAGGTCGCCGCGTTCACCACGGCCCAGGTGCGCTCGCTCAAGGCGACCCAGATCGCGGCGCTCACGTCCGACCAGATCGCCGCGCTGACGGTGGCCGAGCTGTCGGCCTTCACGATGGCGCAAGCCGGCGCGTTCTCCGCCGACCAGTTGGCCGCGTTGAGCGACGAGCAGCGCGCGGCGTTGCTGACCAGTCCGCTCATCCTCGACCTCGACGGCAATGGCATTCGCACCCTGGCGCTGGAGGCCGGGGTGCGCTTCGACCTGCACGCCGACGGCAACCAGGTCGCCACCGGCTGGGTCGGCCAGGGCGACGGCCTGCTCGCGCTGGACCGCAACCATGACGGCACGATCAACGACGGCGGCGAGCTGTTCGGCACGTCGACCCGCACGGCCGGCGGCGGCAAGGCGCGCGACGGCTTCGCCGCGCTGGCCGACATCGACAGCAACGGCGACGGCGTCGTCGACGCAAAGGACGCGCAGTTCGGCGACCTGCGCGTGTGGGTGGACGCCAACGCGGACGGCGTCAGCCAGGCCGGCGAGCTGCGCTCGCTGGACGCGCTGGGCATCACCGGCATGAACGTCGGCGCCGCCAAGACCAGCGAGCTGGACAACGGCAACTGGATCGGGCTGCGCTCCAGCTACACCACCACCGACGGCGCCGTGCATCAGGTGGCCGACGTCTGGTTCCGGGCCGAACGCGCCACCCCGGCCGGTGCACAGGTGGGCACCCAGGTGGGCACCCAGGTGAGCGCGATGGTGCAGGCGCTGGGCGGCTACGCCGGCGCGCAGGCCACGATGGACACCGCGGGCGGCCGGTTGACGATGCCTGCCGGCATGACGACAAGTGCGCTGGGCGGCAGCGTCGCCGCCCTGGGCGAGCAAATCAGGCAGTACCAGGCAAGCACCGGCTTGAGCGGCGGCGCGACGGCCCACACCGACGAGTGGTTCCGCAAGCCGGCCCAACCGGGCATGCTGGCCGCCAAGTAAGGCGTCGCGGTCAACAAGGGGAGCAACGGAAGCGGCAAGCGCCATGCTTGCCGTTTTTTTTTGCGCCGTCCGTTTGCATTTTGTAATTTACACAACGTTGATTCCTTCGTAGACTAGCGTCGATACCTCCACCGGTCGACCAGCATGCCCACGCGAAAAATCAAGATCGGCGCCAAGACCGTCCAGCTGGACGCGCGCCCGGACCGGCTCGACCTGCGCGACCGCCCGTACGCGCCGCCGATCGCCTCGCTGCCGCCGCGCTGGCCCGACGACGCCGCGCTGCGCAAGCTGCTGCCGGCCTATATCAAGCAGGGCCTGGTGCTGGACCAGAAAAACGATGGCGCCTGCACCGGCTACGGCCTGGCGGCCACCGTCAATTTCCTGCTGTGGACGAACACGAAAAACAAGGGGGATTTCACCGGCGTCAGCCCGCACATGCTGTACGACCTCGCGCGTTTCTACGACGAATGGCCGGGCGAGGATTACGACGGTTCGAGCTGCCGCGGCGCCATGAAGGGCTGGAACAAGCACGGCAGCTGCGCCGGCGCGCTGTGGACGCGCAGCGTGCACGCCGCCGGCGCCAGGGCCTACCGCCCCGCCGCCGACTGGGCGCGCGACGCGCTGGCGCGCCCGCTGGGCACCTATTACCGGGTCGACAGCGCCTCGGTGACCGACATGCAGGCGGCCATCCACGAGATCGGCGCCATTTACGTGTCGGCCGCCGTGCACGACGGCTGGGCGCTGGACGCCAGCCCGCCACAGGCGCCGGCCAGGGGCCACGACGGCCTGCCCGACATCGCCTGGCGCGAGGGCGAAGAGGCGACCGGCGGCCACGCTTTCGCGCTGGTCGGCTACAACGAGCGCGGCTTCGTGGTGCAGAATTGCTGGGGCACGGATTGGGGCGCTGGCGGCTTTGCCGTGCTGGGCTACCCCGACTGGCTCGCCAACGGCACCGACGCCTGGGTCGCCGCGCTGGGCGTGCCGCGGGTGGAACGAGCGCTGCCGCCGTCGCGCGCGCGGCGCATCGGCTACTCGCTGGTGTCGGGCGAAGTGCGTGCGCACAGCGGTCCCCACACCGGTACGGCCACGGCGGCGGCCCATCCGTGGACCACCGAGGCCGCCTACGAGCACGCGCTGGTGGCCGGCAACAATGGCGCGGTGCGCATCGGCCGTCCCGACATCGGCCGCGCCGAGGACCTGGTCGAGCGGGTGGCGCTGGACAATATCGACCGCTGGCTGCGCGGCGCCGGCGGCGCCGGCAAGAAAATCGTCATCTACGCGCACGGCGGCCTCAACGCCGAGAACGACGCGATCCAACGCATCCGCGTCATGGGCCCCTACTTCCAGGCCAACGGCGTCTATCCGCTGTTCTACACCTGGCGCACCGGCATCCTCGACACCGTGGCCGGCGCGCTCGACGACGCGCTCGGCATCGCGCCCGGCCAGGCCCTGTTCGGCGGCCTGGCCGGCGGCCCGGTGGCCGAGGCCCGGGACAAGCTGCTGGAGGCGGCCGCCCACAACATCAAGTGGTCGTGGAACGAAATGAAGGCCAACGCCGCCGAGGCGGCGCTGGCCGGCGGCGCGCTGCACCTGCTGGCCGCAGCGCTGGTGCGGCTGCGCGCCGCCCACCCGGAGCTGGAGCTGCACCTGGTCGGCCATTCGGCCGGCGCCTTCGTGCACGGCCACCTGCTGGACCTGTGCCAGGCCGCCGGCGTGCCGGTCGCGTCGGTGACCTTGTACGCCCCGGCCTGTTCGCTCGACTTCGCGGCGCGCCACTACCAGGCCCGCGTGGCCGACAAGTTCGTCGCCGCCGACCGCTTCTGGCTGCACCTGCTGTCGGACGTGAGCGAACGCGCCGACACGGTCGGGCCGTACGGCAAGTCGCTGCTGTATCTGGTGAGCCGGGGCTTCGAGAACCTGCGCAAGACGCCGCTGGCGGGCCTGCAGCGCCTGCTATACCGGGGCGCCAACCAGCACGACGACGATCTGTGGAAGCCGGCCGACTGGCCGCAAGTGAAGGCGTGGCGCGCATGGGTGGCTGCGCTGCCGCCGCAGGCCGACGGCGCGGCCGCCTGCGAGGTGACGAGCGACCGCATCAGGGTGTCGGCGATGCGCACCGAACAGGCCAGCCACGGCGGCTTCGACAACGATATCCGCGTGCTCGGCCGCACCATCAACCGGGTGCTGGGGCGCTCGCCGGCCGCGCCGCTGGCGGTGCCGGTCGCCGACCTGGGCTACGACTAACTGATACGACCAGGTGCTGTAGTTAGCTGATGTAGTTGAACAGCGACAAGCCGGCCATGGTCTTGAACGACTTCTGCGCCGCGTCCAGGTTGGTCTGCTGCTGCGTGAACAGCGAGATCGCCTTGACCACGTCGACGTCCTGCAGGCCGGACAAGGTGGTCGCGTATTGCAGGTTCAGGTCGTCGCCCGAGCTGTCGAGGTAGTCGAGCTCCTTGAGGCGCGAACCGACCGCCGACTCGATCGACAGCATATTGTCGTAGGCGTTGTCGATGTTCAGGTGAGCCTGGTTGAGCTTGTTGGTCAGGCTGGCCTGGCCGGCCGGGCCGTCGCCGGGCGCGCGCAGCGCGGAGATGATGTCGGTGACGGTGGTAAACACCGATTGCTTGGTGCTGGGCTCGACGCTGAAGCTGTCAAGATCGGCCGGATCGCCCTTGATATCGAACTGCAAGCCGTCAAAGGTGATGTTCTGGCCGCTGACGTAGGGCTGCGGCACGGCCGGCACCGGCGTGGCCGGCACGGGCTGGTTCAAGGTCAGGTCGGTGACGGTGTAGGTGGTCACCTTGGGCACGCCGGGCGTGGCCGGCACCACCTGGAAATCGATCTGGTAGCGGTTGCCGGTCAACTGGGTGGCGTCCTTGACCGAGCCGCCGCTGATGATGCCGCTGCCGCCGCGGTCGAAGTTGCCGGCCGCCGCGCCGGTGACGAAGGTGCCGTTGCCGGTGGCGTTGTTCTCATACACGGACGCGCCAGAGTCGCTGATCGGCAAGGTGCGCGTCGAGCCCACCTGCAGCGAGCGCTGGCCCTGGTCGCCCTGGTAGGCGGCGCCGGTGGCCGTCTGCGTGAACGGCAACGTGGTCGATTTATAGCCGGAAAACACATAGCCGCCGACCCCGTCGGAGCTGTTGGCCTGGCCCAGCAGATCCTGCAGCCTGCCTTCGAGCTCGACCGCCAGCGACTCCCGGTCTTTCTGGGTCATGCTGCCGTTGCCGGAGTTGACCAGCAGCGTTTTGATATCCTGCATGATCGTGCCCGAGCTGTGCAGCGCCACCGTTTCCAGCGACAGCATGCTCTTGGCGTTGGCGCGGTTGGTCACCAGCTGGGTGTTGATGCCCTGCGACTGCGTCACCTCCAGCGCGCGCGCGGTGGCGATCGGATCGTCGGCGGCGGTCAGGTTCTTGCGCCCCGTCGACAACTGCGACTGGGTGCGCGCGAGCGCCGACTGCAGCGAGCTGATCTGCCCGACGCCGACGTCGTAGATGGTCTTGGAACTGATGCGCATGATCATGATGCTACCTCTTTAATGTTGCTCATCCCTGATTGACCCAACTTAGTTGCCTAAACTGAGCAACGTATCGAACAACTGGCTGGCCACCTGCATCACCTTGCCCGAGGCCTGATAGGCCTGCTGGTAGCGTAACAGATTGGCCGCCTCCTCATCCAGATTCACGCCCGACACGCTCTGCTGGGCGTTGGTGGCCTGGGCCACGGCGGCGTCGGCGGCGGCGCCGCCGATCTGCGCCTCGCGCGCCTTGTTGCCGACATAGTTGACCATCTGCGCGTAGGTGGTCTGGAAGTTGGCGTTGCCGTTGTCCATCGTGTTCTTGGTCTGCAGCGCCGCCAGCAAGGCGCCGTTGCGGCCGTCACCCACGCCGCTGGTGTTGGGGCCGACCGTGAATTTATCCAGGTCGGCCGGCGTGCCGCTGATGGCGAGGTTGACGCCGCCAAAGCTGATCGACGCGCCGTCGGTGTACGGAATGCTCGGCGTGCCGGCCGGATATACGGTGGCCACGCCGTTGACGGTCACCGTCACGTCCTGCGCGGCCGGGAAGCCCGACAAGGTATTGGTGGCCTTGTCGAAGGTCAGGGTTACCGGCGCCGTCAGCGCGTTGCCCGGCGTCAGATAGTTGGCGTCGACGGTGCCGGCGGTGATCTTGGCGTTGCCGGCGTTGGTGGTCGGCGCGGCCGTGGCGATCGGCGCGGCCAGCGCGATCTTGGTGCGGTCCTCGACCAGCACGTCGAAATCCTTGGCGGCGTTATAGGTCGGGCGCACCAGGAAGTTGTCGTTGGCGGCCGGCGTGCCGGTAATGGTGTAGGCCACGCCGTCGATCACCTGCGGCTCGGTCTGCGGGAACGGGTTGATCTGCGTAACCTGGCCGTCGCTCAGGCGCTTGACGCTGAAACTGGTGCCGTCGAAGTCGACGCTGTAGTCGCTCGCCGTCAAGGCGCTGGCGTCCTTCACCACGGCCGTGACGTCGGCGGTGCTGGTCGACAGGTTGTTCGTATTGGCGCCGACGTAGGCGTTGATCGGGCCGAAGAAGGCGGTGCCGAGCGCGCCGTTCTGGTCCTGGCCCAGCTCGTGCTGGGCGTTGAAGGTGACGGCGATGGCGGCCGCCACCTGGCCGAGCGAATTTTGCGCGCGGTCCATGGCGCCGTTGCGGAACTCCAGCAGGCCGCCGAGCTGGCCGCCGGTCAGCACCCGGTCCGGCAGCGGGCTGAAGCCGCCGTTATCGGCCAGGTAGCCGACCGTGACGCGCGAGACGTCGGTCGGCGAGGTCGAGGTGCCCAGGGTGAAGGCCTTGTTGCCGACCACCAGCGGCTGGCCCGTGCCCATCTGCACGGTCAGCGTGTTGTTGTCGCCCGGGATGACGCTGGTCTTGACCAGCTTGTTCAGTTCGGTCAGCAGCGCGTCGCGGTGGTCCAGCAGGTCGTTGGGCGCCTTGCCGTCGGTGGTCAGCCCCGCGATGGTATTGTTGAGTTCGGCGATCTGGCGGGCGAAGGAATTGATCTCGCCGACGTTGGAGACGATCTGGCCGTTCACGCCCGAGGCGATCTCCGTCAAGCGCGCGCTCATGCCCTGGAAGCGCGCCGCCAGCGACTCGGCGCTCGACAGCATGGCCTGGCGCGACGCGGCCGAGGCCGGATTGGAGGTGGCGTCCTGGACGCCGTTGAAGAAGTCCTGCATCGCCGGCGACAAGCCGGCGGTCGGATCGGCCAGCAGGTTGTCGATCTGGCTGATCTGCTTGCTATACACATCGAGCGAGGCCTGGTTCGACTCGGCGTTGCGCAGCTGGGTGGCGAGGAAGTTGTCGTAGTAACGGCGCACGGCCGCCACCTCGGTGCCGGTGCCGACGAACCCGAAGCCCTTGTCCTGCGTCGGCGTGTCGACCTGGATCGCCACCTGACGGCTGTAACCGGTCACGCCAGCGTTGGTGATGTTGTTGCCGGTGGTCGCCAGCCCCACCTGCGCTGCCAACAGACCACTTTTGCCGATGCTGAGAAGACTCATGATAGTTCACTCTATGTTGTTATTGTTAACGGCGGCGCAAGCGAAAACTTGAATAACCCGCTTGAGCGCGCCAGCCGTCAACGGTCAGCCGGCCAGCGAGCGCTTGATAATGCTGGTCAATTTGGCCGCGTAATGCGGGTCGGTGGCGTAGCCGGCCTTCTGCAAGCCCTGGGCGAAACTGCTGGCGTCGCCGGCGCTGGCGAGCACCTTCTCGTAGCGTGGATTGTTCGACAACAACTTCGCGTAATCCTTGAAGCTGTCGGCATAGCTGTCGTAGGCGCGGAATTTCTCGACCCGGGTCTGGGCCTTGCCGTTGACGTATTCGGTGGTGGTGGCGTCGACCGTCTTGCCCGTCCAGCCGGCGCCGGCCTTGATGCCGAACAGGTTGTGGCTGTTGGTGCCGTCGCGGCCCTTGATCTCGCGCTTGCCCCAGCCGCTCTCGAGCGCCGCCTGGCCCAGCATGAACTTGGCCGGGATGCCGGTGGCCAGGCTGGCCTCCTCGGCGTGGGACGACAGTTTTTCCTGGAAGCTGCGCACGTGCGGCGCCTGCGAACCGCGATTGCCGATCACCGTTGCCGGCACGGCGCTGTTGTCGTCGACCGACCCCGCCTTGGGGGCGACATTCGCCGCGCCGGCGCCGCCGGCCGCCGCGATGGCCTTTTGCAACTTGGCGTCCATCAGGCTGGCCACGCCGCTGAAGCTGCCGGCGTTGGCGCCGTTGGCGCTGTCGCCGGCGCCGCCGATGGCCAGCGCCTTGGCGTCGGCGGTCTTGGTCAGCTGGCGGATCAGCACGTCGGAC
Organism: uncultured Duganella sp.; assembly: GCA_963511605.1. Classification (GTDB taxonomy): domain Bacteria; phylum Pseudomonadota; class Gammaproteobacteria; order Burkholderiales; family Burkholderiaceae_D; genus Rugamonas. The sequence goes on from CAUPJZ010000015.1 coordinate 32,090, forward strand.
AGGCCGATACCCTTCTTGGCGATGTTCTGGCTGGTCTGCTGGTCGAGCATGGTGGTGAACATCTTGGTCTGCTCGCTGTTCATCATGCCGTCCTGCGGCGAGGCGTCGCGCATGCTCTTCATCATCATGTTGACGAACATCGCCTCGAACTGGGTGGAGGCGGTTTTCAGCGACTCGGCGCTGCCCGACTTGGCCGACTGGCGCAAGGCGCCCATGTCCTTGACGTCGAGGGCGAACTTATTGCTCAGATTGCTGCCGAGGTCGTTGGAGGTCTTGGGACTGGTCATGGCGAACTCCGCTTAAATAATTTCCAGCTCGGCGCGCAACGAGCCGGCGGCTTTCATGGCCTGCAGGATCGACAGCAGGTCCTGCGGCGTGGCGCCGATGGCGTTGAGGGCCTTGACCACCTCGGCCAGCGAGGCGCCGCCCTTGACCATCATGACCTTGCCGCTATCTTTCTTGATATCGACGGTCTGGTTGGGCGTGACGACGGTGCGGCCGCCGGCCAGCGCGTTGGGCTGGCTCACCTGCGGATCGGCTGTCACCGAGACTGACATATTCCCGTGGGAAATGGCGCACGTTTCGAGCGTCACCGCGCGGTTCATCACCACCGAGCCGGTGCGCGCGTTCATGATGACCTTGGCGGGCTGCTCGGCCGGATTGACTTGCATGTCCTGCAAGGTGCCGATGAAGGTCACGCGCTGGTCGCTGCCGCTCGGCGACTGCACGCGGATCACGCGGCTGTCGAGCGCGTAGGCGATGCCGGCGCCGTATTTTTCGTTGATGGCCTCGACCACGCGGCTGGCGGTGGCGAAGTCGGCGGTGTTCAGTTCCAGCTTGATCTGGTTGCCCTCGCCCAGGCTGGAGGCGACGGCGCGCTCGACCGTTGCACCGGCGGAAATCTTGCCCACGCTGAGGTGGTTGACGGTCAGCGAGCTGCCGCCGGCGCCACCGGCGGCAACGCCGACGCCACCGACCAGCACGTTACCCTGCGCCATGCCGTAGACCTGGCCGTCGGCGCCCTTCAAAGGCGTCATCAGCAAGGTGCCGCCGCGCAGGCTCTTGGCGTTGCCCATCGACGAGACCGTGATGTCGAGGGTCTGGCCCGGCTGCGCGAACGGCGGCAGCGAGGCGGTGACCATGACGGCGGCGACGTTCTTCAATTGCAACTGGGTGCCCTGCGGCAGGTTCACGCCCAGTTGCTGCAGCATCGACACCACGCTTTGCACGGTGAACGGGGTCTGCGTGGTCTGGTCGCCACTGCCGTCGAGGCCGACGACGAGGCCGTAGCCGATCAGCTGGTTCTGGCGCACGCCGGCGATGCTGGCCAGGTCGCGCAGGCGCTCGGCGTGGGCGCTTTGCACGAGCGTCGCCAGCAGGATGAAGGCGAGGACGATCATCGCCAACTTGGCCGGTTTGACGAGGCGGCGCGAAGCGTGGATCAGGGCGGAAATATTCATCATGGCCTCAGAACGGCAACAGGCTCTGGAAGAAGCGCGAGGCCATCGAGGCCATTTCCGCGCGGTCGACCTGGCTGCTGGTGCGGTATTCGACCTTGGCATCGGCCACGGCGGTCGAGGCCACGGTGTTGCCGGTGGCGATATTGTCTGGATTGATCATGCCGGAGAAGCGGATGAATTCGACGCCCTTGTTCATCGCCACTTGCTTCTCGCCAGCGACGATCAGGTTGCCGTTGGAAAGCACCTCGACCACCGTCACGCCCATGGTGCCGGTGAAGGCGTTGCTGGCGGTCTGGTTGTCGCCGTCGGAGTACTTGCTTTCATTGGTCACGGCCAGCGGGTTGCCGAAGGTCGATTGCAGCGGCTTGGGCAGCGCCACGCTGACATTGCCCGACTTGTTGCCCGAGCTGGTGCCGGCCTTGTTGGCGGTGGTGCGTTCGGTGATGACCAGGGTCAGCACGTCGCCGACCTGGCGCGCGCGGCGGTCCTCGAAGATCGGGCGGAAGGCCGAACCCTGGTAGATGGCGCCGTTGTTGGGCTTGGCGGCCAGCTGCTCGGCGTTGAGCGGACGGGCCGACATCGGCGAGCTGACGATCGACGTCGGCGTCGTCATGCAGCCGCCCAGGGCGGCGGCGGAGAAGATGATGGCGATAGCGTGTTTCATGGTCTGCCCCTTACAGCTGCGCCAGCTTGGCCAGCATCTGGTCGGACGTGGTGATGGCCTTGGAATTGATTTCGTAGGCGCGCTGGTTCTGGATCATGTTGACCATCTCCTCGACCACGTTGACGTTGGACGTTTCGACAAAGCCCTGCAGGATCACGCCGGTGCCGTTGGTGCCCGGGGTGTTGGTCTGCGGATTGCCCGACGCGCCGGTCTCGACATACAGGTTCTCGCCCTTCGATTCCAGCCCGGTCGGGTTGATGAAGGTCGACAACTGGATGCTGCCGATCTGCTGCGGCGCGATCTGGCCCGGCAAGGTCACCGAGACGGTGCCGTCGCGGCCGACGGTGATGCTTTGCGCGGTGATCGGGATGGTGATGGCCGGCTGCAGCACGAAGCCGCTGGAGGTGACCATCTGGCCGTTGTTGTCGCGCTGGAAGGAGCCGTCGCGGGTGTAGGCGGTGGTGCCGTCGGGCAGCAGCACGTTGAAGAAGCCGTTGCCGTTGACCATCAGGTCCTTGTCATTGCCGGTCGACTGGGGATTGCCCTGGGTGTGGACGCGTTCGATCGCGACGGGACGCACACCGGTACCGAGCTGCATGCCGGATGGAAGATTGGTCTGTTGCGACGATTGGCCGCCGGGCTGGCGGATGTTCTGGTACAGCAGGTCTTCGAAGACGGCGCGCGACTTTTTAAACCCGTTGGTGCTGACGTTGGCCAGATTGTTGGATGTGACGTCGAGCGCGGTCTGTTGCGCCTCCATGCCCGTCTTGGCGATCCAAAGTGAACGTATCATTTTCCTTCTCCCGTAGCATGGATGGGAGCGGCCAGAAGCGACAGCTACTCATCCCACACCACCATTATGCGGGAGAGGTCATCAACCCAAAGCGAGGATCTGGGTGGCTTTTGCGGCGTTATTCTCGGCGTTCTTCAACAGGCTCATTTGCATCTCGAACTGCCTTGCCAGACTGATCATATTGACCATGGAATCGACCGGATTGACGTTGCTGCCCTCGACCGCGCCGTCGACCACGCGCACCAGCGGATCGTTCTGCGCCGGCGTGCCATCCTTCTGGCGGAACAGGCCGTCGTTGCCGCGCACCAGGCCCTTGGGGTCCGGATTGACCAGCTTGATGCGGCCCAGGGTGTTGGACGGGCCGGGCTGGTAGTCGGTCGAGACGGTGCTGACGGTGCCGTCGCCGGCGATCATCACCGTCACGTCCGGCGGAATGGCGATCGGGCCGCCGTCGCCGATCAAGGTCTGGCCGCTCGCCGTTTGCAGCAGGCCGTTTTCGCTGACCTTGAGGCTGCCGTTGCGGGTGTAGGCCTCGGAGCCGTCCGGCGACTGCACGGCGATCCAGCCCTGGTCGCGGATGGCGATGTCGAGCGGGCGGCCGGTGGTCTGGATCGGCCCGGCGCGCATGTCGGCGCCGACCGTCGAATCGACCACGAAGGCGCGCGTCTGCAAGCCCTCCGACACCACCGGCACGGCGCGGAAGCTGTCGAGCTGCGCACGAAAGCCGGTAGTGTTGACGTTGGCCAGGTTGTTGGACGTGGTGGCTTGCTGCTCCAGCACGTGCCGCGCCCCGGTCATCGCGGTGTAGATCAGACGGTCCATGGCTTACTCCTCTACTATTACCGCAGATTGACCAGGGTCTGCATGATGCCGTCCTGGGTCTTGATCGTCTGCGCGTTGGCCTGGTAGACGCGCTGCGCGGTGATCATGTTGACCAGTTCGGCCGTCAGGTCGACGTTCGAGGTTTCCACCGAGCTGGCGCGCAGCGAACCCATCGAGCCAGCGTTGGGGACGCCCACTTGTGGAGGACCCGAGTTCGAGCTTTCCGCCCAGACGTTGTTGCCCAGTGGGGTCAGGCCGTCGACGCTGGCAAAGTTCGCCATGGCGATCTGGCCCATGGCGCGCGACTTGCCGTTGCTGTACTGGCCCAGGATGACGCCGTTCTCGTCGATCGCGTAACGCTGCCACGAACCGGCCGAGTAGCCGTCCTGGGTCGAGCCCAGATCGTTGGTGACGCTGCCGTATTGGGTGGTCTTGTCGAACGTGGTTAGCACGGTCATCGGCTGTTGCGCGCCGGTGTCCGGGAAGATCGGCAGGTTGATCGAGAACGGCAGGGTTTGCGGCGTCGGCAGCAGGGCCATGGCGCCGGGGCTGAGCGCGCCGTTGCGGTCGAAAATCAAGGTGCCGGCCTTGACGGCAGGCACGGTGATGGCGGCGGCCAGCTTGGCGGCGATCTCGTCCGGCGTCATGTCGATGATCGAACCGCTGGAGGTCGGGTCGAGCGCGGTAAAGGCGGCAGTCAAGGCATCCAATTGTTCCTGGGATGCGGCGGCCGGTGGCACGCTAGCGGCGTCGAGCATCGTCTGATAAGCGACCGCAGCGTAGGCGCCGGCGGCGGCGCTGATAACGGCCGCATCCGGCGGCGTGGCGCGCACAGCATCGTTATAGGTGGTACGGGCAAGTGCGACATCCGCATTGCTGTTGATCGCCGCCGCCACACCCGCCGAGACCACCTCCTTGTTGTCGGCCGAGGCGTACACGTCCCACGTATTGGCGTCGGTCTTGACGTAATACGTGGTCATGATGTGCGAGGTGCCCAGGCTGTCGTAGACGTTGAGCACGGTCTGCTTGTTGTACGTGTCCGGGTCGTTCGCATTAAATGGCGTCTCTTTCGGCACCTTCTCGGCCGAACTCAGGTTCATCTGAAAGTTGGCCTTGGTGGTCTGCACCGGCGTCAAGTCGGACTTGTCCAGGGTCAGCGGCACCGGGGCGCCGAGCTGGATCACGCCGGCCGTATTCGACAGATAACCGGTCAGCTGCGCGCCCTGGGCGTTGACCAGGGTGTGGGTGTTATCTTCGTGGAACTGGCCGTTGCGCGAGTATTGCACCGCTCCGTTGACCACCAGGCGGAAGAAGCCGCCGCCGTTGATCGACACGTCCAGCGGATTGTTGCTGGTTTCGATATTACCCTGGGTGAATTGCTGCGCGATCTTGGAGGTCGTCACACCGATACCCGGGTTGTTGCCGGAGACGCCGTTGAGCGAGTTGGCGTACAGGTCCGCAAACTGGGCTTGCGAACTCTTGAAGCCCACCGTGCTGGCATTGGCGATGTTGTTGCCGATGACGTCCAGCGATTTGGATGCGGCGTTCAGGCCGCTCAGTCCTTGTTGGAACATGGTATTCCCCTATGGTGTGAGACTTACAAAACTTCCTTGATTTCAGCCATCGTGAAATGGCCGAGCGAGGTATTCAATTTGACGCCGGCCGCGCCGGTCGACACGCTGGCCACCGCCGCCAGCTGCAACTGGGTGGCGTCGGTGAGCGTCTTGCCGGTGCTGACGGCCTTGACGCTGAAGGTGTAGCTGCCGGCCGGCGCCGCCGTCTTGTCGTCGGTGGTGCCGTCCCAGGTAATCGGGTAGGTGCCGACGTCGGCGTTTTTCATCGCCATGCTGCGTACCACCTTGCCGGTCTTGTCCATGATGCTGATGTCGACCGTCTCGGCCGGGGAGGCCAGGTCGACGCCGAACACGCTGCTGCTGGTCTTGACGCCGGCCGCGTCGGTGCTCGTGCTCAGTTCGATGCCTTTGCCCGCCACCAGCACGCCCTTGCCGATCAGGCTGACCGCGTTCATCGACTGCGCGCTGGCCTGGTCGGTGCGCAGCGATTCGAGCGTGGCGTTGACCTTGTTGATGCCGGTCACCGTCGACAACTGGGCCAGCTGGCTGGTCATGGCCGCGTTGTCCATCGGGTTGAGCGGGTCCTGGTTCTTCAGCTGCGTGATCAGCAGCTTCATGAACTTGTCCTGGTCGGCGCCGATGTCGTTGCTCGTCGTCGTGCTCGTGCTAGTGGTGCTGTTGGTGGTGTTGTACGTCGACGCCTTGGGCGTGTCGATGATGCCGCTGGTGGCCATGGTGGGACTCCCTTGATCTTGTTAGTTCTGACCGATGGTCAGCGTTTTCGCCAGCAGCGACTTGGCCGCGTTCATCGTCTCGACGTTGGTCTGGTACGAGCGCGACGCCGACAGCATGTTGACCATCTCGTCGACCACGTTCACGTTGGGCATGGTGACGTAGCCCTTGTCGTCGGCCATCGGATGCTTGGGGTCGTACATCTGCTTCATCGGCGACTGGTCCTCGACCACCTTGCGCACGCGCACGCCGGTCGAGTCGCCATTGGCCGTCGGCGTGGCCTCGAACACCACCTGGCGGGCGCGGTAGGCCTCGCCGCTGGCGCTGGTGGCGCTGTCGGCATTTGCCAGGTTGGAGGCGACCACGTTGAGCCGCTGCGCCTGGGCGCTCATGGCAGAACCGGAGACATCGAAGATTTTAAAGAGTGACATGATTAGTTCCCTGACTGGATCGCCGCCATCATCCCTTTGATCTGGGCGTTGATCATGGTGACGCCGGCCTCGTAGCGGATGGCGTTGTCGGCGAACTGGTTGCGCTCGACATCCATGTCGACCGTGTTGCCGTCGACGGCGCCCTGCACCACCCCGCGGTACAGCAGAGGCGTGCCGTCGGCCAATGTTCCACCTGTTTGCTGGGGGTTGGGGAAATGCTTGGTGGCCGTGGTCTTGAGCGCGGCGTTCGCGCTCGGGCTGGCCTTGTCCAGCGCGGCCTTGAGCGCGCTGCCGAAATCGACGTCGCGGGCCTTGTAATTGGGCGTATCGGCGTTGGCGATGTTGGACGCCAACACCGTCTGCCGCTGCGAGCGCAGGCTCAGCGCGGCTTCGTTAAAGCGCATGTAATCGTCGAGTTTACCAAGCATGACAACCTCCGGATACCGCCCAAACAATGGACGAACTTGTTATGACAGGATTCATCATACGGAGTTGCCTCAGTGAACCATCGACAGAGAAGCACCCGCTTTTCCGCGCTATTCGAGGTTTCAAGTCGGGCCCGCCGGACTATGATGGCAACATTGAAGGGGAAACCTACGCCATGACATCACGCCTGACTCAACCCATACAATCAGCCCTGCGGCTCGCCACGATCGCCCTGTTGTCGGTGACGGCCTCGGCCGCGCACGGCCAGCAGAACCCGCTTGGACAGTCCGCTCAGCAGACTCAGCCGCGCCAGGCCGCCTATCACGACCGCGCCGCCCTCAAGCGCACCGTGGAGGAGTTCCTGCAGGTGCAAACGGGCGGCCTGCCGGGACAGGTGACGGTGGCCGTGGGCGCCATCGACCCGCGCATGAGCCTGGCCCCCTGCCCGGCGCCGCAAGCCTTCTTCATGCCCGGCGCCCGCGCCTGGGGCAAGACCACCGTCGGCGTGCGCTGTGCGACGCCGTCGGCCTGGACGGTATATATTCAAGCCAGCGTGACCGTCATCGGCGAGTACGTCGCCAGCGCCGCGCCGCTGGCCCAGGGCCAGGCCATCGAGGCGGGCCAGTTGGTGATGCTCAAGGGCGATTTGACAATGTTGCCAGCAGGTATAGCCACAGACATCGGCCAGGTGGTCGGCCGCAGCAGCAATAGTTCACTGCCGCCGGGCACGCCGATGCGGATCGACACCCTGCGCACCAAGCCGGTGGTGCAATCCGGACAACTGGTGCGGCTGGTGTCGAGCGGTTCCGGTTTCAGTGTCTCGGCCGAGGCGCGCGCCATGAGTACGGCGGGCGACGGCCAGGTGGTACAGGTAAAAACTTCCGGTGGGCAACAAATCACCGGAATCGCCAAAGTAGGCGGACTGGTGGAGGTGGCGTTTTGAGCGAACGCCGGGTTCTGATGACGCGCGAGGCTAAAGTTTTTCAAGCGGGCGCCGTTAAATACTCAGATCCCGGGGCTTTAGGCCCCAACCAGAGAAGGATGATGCTGTGAAAATCAACGATACATTAAAGAACACGACCGGCTTGCCGGCGTCGAACGCGCCTTCCGCGCCCGCCTCGCGCGGCGCGGACAAGGCCGCGCCGGCGCCGACCGCCACCAGCTCGGAAAGTGTGCGCCTGTCGCCCCAGGGCCAGGCCATGGCGGCCAGCGCGGCCGGCGGCAGCAGCGGCGTGTTCGACACCAAAAAAGTCGAGCGCATCAAGCTGGCCATCGCCGACGGCCAGTTCCAGGTCAACTCGGAAAAAGTAGCGGATGGCTTGCTGGATACAGTCAAGGATCTGCTGCACTCACGAAAACGTTAGGATAGTCATGTCAACCGTCACCCCGCTCAACAATCTGCGCGAAGAAGAGCACATCATGGCTACGCTGCTGGAGCTGCTCAAACAGGAGCAGCAATTGCTGGTGACGGCGGAAATCGACGGCCTGCCGGCCGTCACGGCGAAAAAAACCGCGCTGATCGCGCAGATGACCTTGTTGTCGGCCCAGCGCCACCGGGCATTGGGCAAGGCCGGTTTTCCGGCGCAGGAGTCGGGCATGGAGGACTGGATCGCCGCCAGCGCCGACGAGCAGATCGCCCAGTCGTGGAAGCTGCTGCTCGAGCACACGCGCGAGGCCAAGGAATTGAACCGCATCAACGGCATGTTGATCAATAAGCAGATGGGCCATACCCAGGGCGCGTTGCAGGCGCTGCAGCCGCTGTCTTCCGGCGCGAATAACTTCTACAGCGCCAGCGGGATGTCGAGCACGATTCCGCGTAGCCGCGGCTTTTTGGCCGGCTGAGCTTCTCCCACCCTATTTATACGTTTTCCGCGCGCCTTGATTGGCGCTGCATGCGCTGCGTCGACGCAGGCATGGCGGATTACGCTTCGCTAATCCGCCCTACGTGTTTTAGATGAATGCTTATTGCGTTGGCGTTGGCGCGGCCGGCACCGGGGCCGGGGCCGGGGCCGCTGGCGTCGTCGGCAATTCGGTGACCGTGTCGGGGATGCCCGACAGGATGGTGACGGCCACGCGGCGGTTGCGCGCGCGGCCGATCGGGTCGTCGTTGGGCGCCACCGGCACGTTGGAGCTGAAGCCGACGGCCGTCAGCCGTTCCGGCGCCACGCCCGCGTCGATGAACAGGCGCACCACGCTGCTGGCGCGCACCGCCGATAATTCCCAGTTCGATGGATACAGCGCAGTGCTGATCGGCAGATTGTCGGTGTGGCCCTCGACCTGCACGTTGTGGCTGTCGTCCTTGAGCAGCCCGGCGACCGCGCGCAGCGCCTCGACCGAGTCGGCCGTCAGGCGCGCCTCGGCCGGGTCGAACAGCACGCTGGCGTTGATCTCGACGCTGACGCCACGGCTGTTCTGCGTCACCCGCACCTTGCCCTCCTTGACCAGCGGCGCCAGGGTGGACAGCAGATCCTGCGCCAGCTTGGTCATCTGCTCTTTTTCCTTGCGCAGCAATTCGGTGCGGCGCTTCAGGCCCGGATTGGGGATGGGCAGGTTTTGCACCTGCGTGTTGATCGGCTCGGCCGAACCGGCGCCGCCGAAGGCGTCGCCCAGGGCGTCGGAGAACACCTTGTACTTGCCGATGTTGACCGAGGAGATGGCGTACATCACGACGAAGAACGCGAACAGCAGTGTGATGAAGTCGGAGTAGGAAATCAGCCAGCGCTCGTGGTTCTCAACTTCCTCGTCGAACTTCCTGCGCGCGCGCCGGTACTGGTACTGCATCTCAGTGCTCCCGCAGCAAGGTGGCGATGCGCTCGTCGATGACGCGCGAGTGGTCGCCGGTGGCGATGTCGTAGAACACGGCGGCGGCGATCTCCTGCTGGTGCACGGCCTGCGTGACGATGGCCTTGAGCTTGTTGGCGACCGGGTAGAAGAACAGGTTGGCCAGCCCGACCCCGTAAATGGTCGAGACGAAGGCGACGGCGATGCCGGCGCCCAGCTTGCTCGGATCGGTCAGGTTTTCCATCACGTGGATCAGGCCCAGCACGGCGCCCAGGATGCCGATCGTCGGCGAGTAGCCGGCCGCCGACTCCCATATCCGCACCGCCTGGCGCTCCTCGGTCTCGTAGGCGGTGATCTCGGTGTCGAGCAGGTGGCGCAGCTTGTCGGGATTGATGCCGTCGACGATCAGGCGCAGGCCCTTGGTGTTGAACTTGTCCTTGGAGGCGAGCATGTAGCGCTCCAGCGACAGCAGGCCGTCGCGGCGCGCCGCCAGGTTCCAGGCGTTGATGTCGCGCGCCAGCGCGGCGCGCGTGTCCTTGGGCGGCGCGAACACCAGCCGCAGCATCTTCACGCCGCGCACGAAGGTGCGGAATTTGGTCTGCAGCAGCACGGCGCCGAAGGTGCCGATGACGACGATGGCGAAGGCGGCCGGCTGCAGCAGCGACGAGATCTTGCCGCCCTCGAGCGTCTGGCCGACGGCGATGCCGGCCAGCGCCAGCAGCACCCCGATTACACTGGCCCAGTCCACGACTTCTCCCTGAGCGAGGCGCGCAGGCGCGCGACGGCTTGCGTATGCAATTGCGATACGCGCGATTCCGATACGCCCATCACGGCGCCGATTTCTTTCAAGTTGAGCTCCTCTTCATAGTACAGCCCCATCAGCATTTTTTCGCGTGGCGGCAGCGCGTCGATGGCGTCGATCACGGCCTGGCGGAAGTCGCCGTCGAGCAGCGAGCGCAGCGGGTCGCTCTCCTCGTCCGAGCAATAGCGGTCGAGGAAGCTGTCGTTGCCGTCGTCATCGTGGAAATCCTCGTAGTACACCAGCTGGTGGCCGCCGCCGTCGGACAGCATCTCCTGGTAGTCGGCCAGCGACAGCTTGAGCATCTTGGCCACCTCCGACTCGGTCGGCGGATGGCCCAGGCGCTGCTGCAGGGTGCTCATCGCCGTTTCGATCTTGCGCATGTTCTGGCGCATCGAGCGCGGCAGCCAGTCGCTGTTGCGCAGCTCGTCGAGCATGGCGCCGCGGATGCGCAGCACCGCATAGGTCTCGAACTGGGCGCCATGGGTTTCCTCGTAACGGCTGATGGCGTCGAGCAGGCCGATCATCCCGGCTTGCACCAGATCGTCGACTTCGACGCTGGGCGGCAGTTTCGCCTTCATGTGATGGGCAAGGCGCTTGACCAACGGCATGTGCTCCGTCAGCAAAGAATTCTTGTCCGCTTTCCCTTTGACCGTGTACATAGCCTGATGTTTATATTCTTATTGATAGTTCATTGATAGTTAGCTATGCGCCAAGATCTTCGCCACGCCGCTCCTTTCCGCCCCTTTCCGCTCACAGTGAACGTGCGACCGAAGGCGAACCGGCCAGCGCGAAGCGCCCCGCCAGTTGACGGAACGCGACCGACGCGCCGGCCAGCGGAAAGGCGTCGACCACCGCGCGCCCCAGGCGCGCGGCGCGCTGCAGGTATTCGTCGGCCGGCACCGATCCCATGGAGACCAGATTCACGGCCAGATAGCGGCTTGCCGCTTGCGCCATATTATCGTATACCACTTTTGCCTCGGATTCGGAAGCCCCGGTGACCAGAATTCCGAACGGCCGGCGTCCCAGTTCCTGGTTCAGGCGCTTGATCATACTGTAGGCCGCCTTGATCGACGTGGCGCTGTTCGACACCTGCACCACGATCTCGGAACTGGCCATGACCGGCACCGGGAAAGCCTCGCCGTCGAATTCGCCGTCGACGATGACGATGCCGGTCTGCTTGACCAGCACATCGAAAGCCTTGGCCAGGCGGCGCGTTTCATCGGGACCGCTGCGCGGGGCGCCGCGTGTCATCGACGCCACAGCGAAACCCTGCGGCACCTGATGAATCACCTGGTTGATCGCGCACTCCTGGCGCGCGACATTGAGCAAACTCGCGCCGCCGTCGACGCCGAGGCGGGTGGCGACGCCGTGCGCGCTGGCGCAAGCGTCCATGATCAACACGTCGTTGCCGGCGCGGGCCAGCGAGGCGCCCAGGTTGACCAGCATGGCGCCCTTGTCGTCCTGCGGCGTGGCCGACAGGAAGGTGACGATGCGGGGCTTGGGCCCCGCCAGCATGCGGCGCAGTCCCTCCGCCTGGTCGAAATCGAAATTAGCCAAGGTGCACCTCGCGCATCGAGTAATCGTTGGTAGCGTTGGTGGCGTTGGACATCAGCATCGGCAATTCCGCATCGAGGTACTGGGTGTTGACGGCGTCGCGTTTCAATTTGAAGGCGCGGTCGATCAGGTAGGCCGGATCGGCCAGGTGCAGGTCTTCCGGCACGCGCTGGCCGTTCGAGACGTAGAACAGGTTGAGCTTCTGGCGGATAACGACATCGAGCACGTTGCCGATCGCCGCCGCCTCATCGAGCTTGGTCATGATGCAGCCTGCCAGGCCGCTGCCCTGGTAGGCGCGCACCACTTCGTTGAGCGTCTCCTGGGTGGCGGTGGCGTTGAGGCACAGCAGGCGCTTGACGTCGGAGCCGGCGCCTTGCAGCATCGAGACCTGTTCGGTCACCATCTGGTCGCGCTGGCTCACGCCGACGGTGTCGATCAACACGGTATGCTTGTTGCGCAGTTCCTTGAGGGCGATGCGCAGGTCGGCCTCGTCCTTCACCGAGTGCACCATCACGCCGAGGATCTTGCCGTAGATGCGCAGCTGTTCGTGCGCGCCGATGCGATAGGCGTCGGTGGTGATCAGGGCCAGCTTGTCCGGGCCGTGGCGCATCACGCAGCGCGCGGCCAGCTTGGCGGTGCTGGTGGTCTTGCCGACGCCGGTCGGGCCGACCAGCGCGAACACGCCGCCCTGGTCGATCAGCGCGTCCTCGTTGGCCATGGCCGACAGGTTGCGGGTCAGGACGGTTTTAATCCAGCGCATGCTGTCGGCGGCGTCGCGGTCGGCCGGCAGTTTTTCGATCAGGTAGCGCGCCAGGCTGGCCGAGAAGCCGGCGGCCAGCATTTCGCGCAGCACGGCGGCCTTCTGCGGTTCGCGCGCCTGGGTGCTGCCCCAAGCGATTTCGGCCAGCTGGGTTTCCATCATGCCGCGCATGGCGCGGATCTCGCCCATCATCACTTGCATTTCGGCGGCGGCGTTCTGCTTGGCGCTGGCGACGGCCGAGGCGACCATCGCGGTGATCTGGTCGACGTCGAGCGACGGCGCGCGGGGCTGGGCCGGCGCCGATGGCGCGGCAGCGTGAGTGGCAGCGGCGGCGGTCTTGCTGGCATAGGACGATGGCGAGGCGACCACGCGGCGCACCGGCTCGGCCGGCATCCCGGCGGCGCGGTTGTCGAAGCGCGGTTCCATGCGCTGTTCGAGGCGGCCGGACGGCAATCCAAGGCCGAGGCCCAGGTCCAGCGACGGCGCCGGCTCGGCCATCGGCGAATGCGGCGCCGGCGACGACAGCGACGCGGCGTCGTCGTTGGCCAGCGCGAGAATCTCGACGCCGCCGTCGGACTGGCGGTTCGACAGGATCACGGCATCCGGGCCGAGCGATTCGCGCACCTTGCGCAGCGCCTCGCGCGAGGTCGGCGCGCTGAATTTTTTGACGTTCATGGCTGGCTCCCCGGGGACCGGGTGCCGCGTGCTTGCGAGGTAGGTTTGGCCATCATCGACTCCTGTAGCTTGAGTAGCGCGTCTTCCGGACGAGACGCTTTTCTACTCGGACAGTGCCATTATTGACGATGCACTTAGGAAACGATCCGCTGAACAAGGGCGGAAAGGGGCCGCATTTCACCTCGGCGGCGGGGATTGCCTATTTATCAGCAAACACCTCCGACAAGCGGCCGGCGTCCAACACCTTTTTGGCCCAAGCGGTAAGCCGATCGGCATCGGCCACCGCCAGGCTGGCGCGGGTCGCCGCGTCGAGTTCGCCGAACCGCTGGCTTAGCATCAACGTCAACATTTCAGCGAGGGCCTCCCGCCGCCCTTCTTGCCGTCCTTCTTGCCGCCCTTCTTGTCGTCCTTCCTTCAGCCCTTCCTTCAACCCTTCTTTCCTGCCGATCTCCATGCCGATGCGTTCAATTGAAGACATGTAAGTCATGGTCGTTCTCCTTTCCAAATGCAAGATGCCATGGCGCAGCCGGACATCCAATTCCTGTGGCAACGCCATGATCCAATCGATCACGCGATACAGGTTGATAATACGCTGACGATCCCAATTCTGCTCATACAGTAGCTTGGTCAAACGCCACTTGGCGCTGCACCGGCCATGGGCGTCGCCCTTGGTTTTTTGCGTGAGCAAATACGCCACGGTAACGAGTGCAAACGGGTTATTCATCGTCAGCAACTGGTCGATTTGCCCGGCATAGTCTCGTAGTTTCACAATTGGAAAATCGATGCGCATCTCGCAACCGAGCAACTGGTAAGAGAAGGCGCAGGGCCGCCAGCGGCTGCTGGCATCCGTGAGCAGCGCAAGGCTGGCGACCGGGTGCCGGTAGCGGTCGTAGACGCGATAGTTGTAGACGAAAATGCGCTCGGCGAAATCCTTGTCGCGCCGGCCCTGCACTTCCAGATGGACCAGCACCCATTGCTCGCCGCCGGTGTGCAAATGGACGCGCACCAACTTGTCTAGCACCCGTTTGCCGAGTTCGGCATCGCGAGCCAGCGCGGCGAATTCCTGATCAAGAAAATCGTGCGGCCGCGACCAGTCGATCGCGGCGTGCGCCTGCGGAAAATAGAAGGCCATGAACTCGGGAAAGTGGTGCGTGACCACTTCCTTCCACGGCGTATCGTAATCGTCGTCCATGCCGCCAGTCTAGGCCGCCGGCGTGGACGCGACCGCGACGGGATCAATCCCGCGCGGGGTATCGCGGGTGGCGGTTACTGCTGTCCGACCAAGGCCGTCACACGGATGGTTTTGGTCTCCGGAATCTCGGCGTGCGACAGCACCTTCAATTGCGGCAAGGCGCGGCGCAGGAAACGCGACAGCAAGGCCCGCAACGGCCCCGGCACCAAGAGCACCGGCGTCAGCCCCAGCGCCTCCTGCTGCTGCGCCGCCTGCTGGGCCTGCTGGGCGATAGTGTCGGCCAGGCCCGGCTCGATGCCGGCGCCGTCCGGTCCGCTGGCCGCCAGCGCCTGCATCAGCAAGCGTTCCAGGCGGTTATCCAGGGTCATCACCGACAGCTCGGACGCGCCCGGGAACAGCTGCTGCACGATGGCCCGGCCCAGCGAGATGCGCACCAGGGCCGTCAGGTCGTTCGGGTCCTGCGTGTGCACGGCGTGCTCGGCCAGGGTCTCGATCACCGAGCGCATGTCGCGGATGTGCACGCCTTCCATCAGCAGGTTCTGCAGCACCTTCTGCAAGGTCGACAGCGATACCATCTTCGGCACCAGGTCCTCCACCAGCTTGGGCGCCTCCTTGCCCAGGTGGTCGAGCAGCGACTGCACCTCGGCGCGGCCCAGCAGCTCGGACGCGTGGCTGGTGATCAAATGGTTCAGATGGGTGGCCACCACGGTGCCGGCGTCGACCACGGTGTAGCCCATGCCCTGGGCCTGGTCGCGCAGGCCGGCGTCGATCCATGTGGCCGGCAGGCCGAAGGCCGGATCGGTGGTCACCAGGCCCTGCAGGGTGCCGCTGGCCATGCCGGGATTGATCGCCAGGAACTGGCCGTTGAAGGCCTCGCCCGCGCCGACCTCCACGCCCTTGAGCGTGATGCGGTAGGCCGACGGCTTGAGTTCCAGGTTGTCGCGGATGTGCACAGGCGGCGCCAGGAAGCCGACCTCCTGCGCGAACTTCTTGCGGATGCCCTTGATACGCTTGAGCAGCTCGCCGCCCTGGGTCTTGTCGACCAGCGGAATCAGGCGGTAGCCCACTTCCAGCCCCAGCGTATCGACCGGCATGATGTCCTGCCAGCTGGCCTCCTCCTGCTCGGGCGCGGCGGCCGGATCGGCGGCCTCGGCAGCCGCAGCCTCGGCCGCGGCCCCGCCGCCGGCCTTGGCGCGCTTGGTCATCAGGTAGGCCGAGCCGGCCAGCACGCCGGCCAGCAGCAGGAACACCAGATTCGGCATGCCCGGAATGATGCCCATGCCGCCGATGATGGCGGCGGTGATGTACAACACCTGCGGCTTGGCGAACAACTGCCCCACCATCTGGGTGCCGATGTCCTCGTCGCTGGCCACGCGCGAGACCACGATACCGGCCGCCACCGAGATGATCAGCGACGGGATCTGCGCCACCAGACCGTCACCGATGGCCAGCAGGGTGTAGAGCTTGATCGCCTCGCCGAACGGCAGGTCGTGCTGGATCACGCCGACCAGCAGGCCGCCGATCACGTTGATCACCGTGACCAGGATACCGGCGATCGCATCGCCGCGCACATACTTGCTGGCGCCGTCCATCGCGCCGTAGAACTCGGCTTCCTGCGACACTTCGCTGCGGCGCTTGCGCGCGTCGGCCTCGCCGATCAGGCCGGCGTTGAGGTCGGCGTCGATCGCCATCTGCTTGCCTGGCATCGCGTCCAGCGCGAAACGGGCGCCCACTTCGGCGATACGGCCGGCGCCCTTGGTCACGACGGTGAAGTTAATGATGGTCAAAATGATGAACACCACCAGGCCGACCGTGTAGTTGCCGCCGATCAGGAAGTGGCCGAAGGCCTCGATCACCTTGCCGGCCGCGTCGGGGCCGGTGTGGCCCTCGGTCAGCACCACGCGGGTCGAGGCCACGTTCAGCGACAGGCGCAACATGGTCGACACCAGCAGGACGGTCGGGAACGCCATGAAGTCGAGCGGCTTGACCGTGTACAAGCTGGTCAGCAGCACGATCACCGACAGCGCGATGTTAAAGCTGAAGAAGATGTCGAGCACGAACGCCGGCAGCGGCAGCACCATCATCCCCAGCAGCATGATGATCAGGATGGGCGCGGCCAGGCTCGACTTGTTCTTGCTGTTGGCGATGCCCTGCAACCATGGCGGCAGTTTGATGTTGCTCATTGCGTTCATGCGGAAGCTCCGTTATTCAAATCTGGTTTCTTGCCATTCTTGGGGATATAGGCCGGATTCAGCGGATCGAGCTCGGGCGGCACGTCCAGCGTCTTCGGCACGTCCGGACGGTTGCCGCCGCCCTTGCTGAACAGACGCAGCTGGAAGACATAGGCCAGCACCTCGGCCACGGCCGCGTATAGCTGCTCCGGAATCTCGTCGCCGATCTCGGTGTGCTTGTACAACGCGCGCGCCAGCGCCGGCGCCTCCAGCAAGGTGACCTTGCTGTCCCTGGCGATCTCGCGGATCTTGGCGGCCACCTCGTCGGTGCCCTTGGCCACCACTTTTGGCGCACCGCGCATGCCGTCGCTGTACTTGAGCGCCACCGCGTAGTGGGTCGGGTTGGTCACCACCACGTCGGCGGTCGGCACGTCGGCCATCATGCGGCGCTTGGCCATCTCGCGCTGCAGCTGGCGGATCTTGGCCTTGATTTGCGGGTTGCCGTCGGACTCCTTCGATTCCTGGATCATCTCCTGGCGGGTCATCTTCAGCTTGTTGGCGTAATGCCACATCTGGTACGGCCCGTCGATGGCGGCGATCAGGCCGAGCGCGCCGACGATGAACAGGAAGCTGCTGCCGAGCATATTCAGCAGGTGCACGCTGCCCAGCTTGAGCGGCTCGACCGCCAGGCCGATCACCGCTTCCTTCTGCCTCATCACCACCATGTACGCGACCACGCCGACCACCAGCGCCTTGGCGATGGCCTTGAACAGCTCGACCAGGGCGTTCTTGGAGAACATGTTGCCGATGCCGGTGATGGGATTGAGCTTGCTGAACTTGGGCATGAAGGCCTTGCCGCTGAACAGCCAGCCGCCCACCAGCAGCGGCGAGGCCAGCGCGACGATCATCACGGCCACGCCCAGCGGCAGGCAGGCGATCATCACCCGCACCACGTCGACCAGGATGCGGTTGATCAGCACATCGGGGTTGAAGATTTGCTCCTGGCTCAGGGTCAGTCCGGACACCAGGGCGGAATTGAGTTGTCGTATCAGGCCGTCGCCGGTCAGCCACAGGCCGGCGCCGGCGGCCATCAGCACGGTAAACGTGGCCACTTCCCGCGATCGGGGAACGTCGCCTTCCTCGCGCGCCTGCTCGAGGCGCTTCGCTGACGCGGGTTCGGTCTTTTCTGCGTCGCTATCTTCTGACATGGTCGTCTGCCGCGTGGTTCATTTCGATGTTGCCATTATCGAGTGCGGCAGGACAAGACCATCGGTGGAATACGGCGGTATTTCAGTGCTTGCTCACTGATTCCACACGGCAATTATCAGTTTGGCTAGCTTGCTTTTTGGACGAGCTTCTGGTCGATGGCGCCGAACACCGACTTGCCGTCGCGGTCGAGCATCTCGATGCGGATGGTGTCGCCGAAGGCCATGAACGGCGTGACAGGCTCGCCACCGGCGATCATTTCCAGCGCGCGCTGCTCGGCGATGCAGGAATAGCCGCGCTTGGCGTCCTTGTTGGACACCGTGCCCGAGCCGACGATGGTACCGGCCCGCACGTTGCGCGTCGCCGCCAGGTGGGCGATCAATTTCGGGAAGTTGAACACCATGTCGACGCCGGCGTGCGGCTGGCCGACCAGCTTGCCGTTCCACGTCGAGCGCAGTGGCAAATGCACCTTGCCGCCCTTCCAGGCGTCGTCGAGCTCGTCCGGCGTGACCGCCACCGGCGAGAAGCTGGTAGCCGGCTTGCTTTGCAAAAAGCCGAAACCCTTGGCCAGTTCCTCCGGAATCAGGTTGCGCAACGACACGTCGTTGGCCAGCATCAGCAGCCGGATGCGCTGGTGCGCCTGGTCCGGCGTCGCGCCCATGGGCACATCGTCGGTGATCACGGCCACTTCCGCTTCGAAATCGATGCCCCACTGCTCGTGGAACAGTTCGATATCGTCGGTCGCACCGAGCAGGTCGTCGCTGCCGCCCTGGTACATCAGCGGCTCGTCCCAGAACGCGTCCGGCATCTCCGCGCCGCGTGCCCTGCGCACCAGCTCGACATGGTTGACATAGGCCGAGCCATCGGCCCACTGGAAGGCGCGCGGCAGCGGCGCCATACAGTTGGCCGGCTCGAAATCGAACGCGCGGCGCGCCCGCCCATGGTTCAGATCCTGGTAGATCGCCTCCAGTTGGGGAGCGATGAAGCCCCAGTCGTCGAGCGCGCGCTGCAGGCTGCGCGCCACGCCGTCGGCCAACTGCGCCGTTTTGAGGTCGCGCGAGACGACGGCCAACTGGCCGTCGCGGGTGCCGTCCTTCAAGGTGGCGAGCTTCATGGCGCGGGCGCGGTGGCGGCGCTCGCCGGGGAAGGCGCCAACAGCGCCAGCTGTTCGGCCGTCAGATAGCACCATTCGCCCTCGGCGATGCCGAGCGATTCCAGGGTCAGGCCGCCGATGGCCGAGCGGTGCAGCGCGCTGCAATGGTTGCCGGCGGCGGCCAGCATGCGCTTGACCTGGTGGTATTTGCCCTGCTCAAGCACGATCTCGAGCACGTGATCGCCGCGCCGGACGCAGGTTTGCGCCGCCAGCGGCGCCGGTTCGTCGTGCAACTGCACGCCGGCCAGCAATTGCGCCACCAATTCCTCGGTGACGGGTTCCTGCGTGGTGGCCTGGTAAATCTTCGGAACATGCCGCTTCGGCGACGATTGTGCATGGATAAAGGGGCCATCGTCCGACATCAGCAGCATGCCGGTGGTGTCGTGATCGAGCCGGCCGACCGGCTGCACGTCGCGCCAGGTGAATTGCTCAGGCAGCAAGGTCAGCACGCCGGGATGGTGGCTGGGCTTGCGGGAACACTCGAAATTGGCCGGTTTGTGCAGGGCGATGTACAAATGCTCGCGATATACCCACTCTTCGTCGAAGATGGTCAACACCAGGCCATCGGTCTCGATGCCGGCTTTATAGTTGTCGTGCACGACGCCGTTGATGCTCACTTCGCCATCCTCGATGAGGGAGCGGCAGTACTTGCGGGTGCCATAGCCCTGCGATTGCAGGATGCGGTCCAGGGATAATTTACTCATGGCCGGATTTTACAGGATGCGCCAACCAGCGGGAAGGTAGCGTCCGCGCCACAGTGCAATGTCCTGGACACCCCATTTTATTGATCCACATCAAGTGCCGCAAAGATTGAATCGGTAGACTCAAAACTCATTAGGAATCCGCCTAGTGGACTAGGAAATACTCAGCAGGACGACAACATGACTACCGTACGCAACGCGAACCCGGCGGCACAAGAACAGGCCGCCATGCACCGAACCGAACTACTGCTGGCCCGCTGCCGCAACTGCGCCCCTGCCCGCGCTCTGGTGACCGGCGTCCAGAGCCGCTGGCACGAGCAGCGCCAGACCCATTTTCTCGCCTGGCTGGAGGCCGGCGGCTTTGCGCAATCCTATCCGGAGCGCCACGAACAGGAGCGCGCGGGACACGCGCTGCGCGACGGTGGCCCGTCGACGGACGCGCCGGCCGATATCGACCCGGCCCTGCTGCGCCCAATAGAAAACAGCGGCATTGCGCCGCTGTTTTCAGTCCCATGAAGGGACTCTGACGAGGAATCGAAATTCTCTCAAATCCGCATCCACGATGCGGCTTAAGTAGTTCAATCACACTGAATCAAGATCTGCTGACAACGAGATAAACTGTTTATATCGGCCTCCCTTGGAAAGAACTACCCCCTCACTATAGTCCACCAAGTCGGATATGCAAGCCGAAATAAGACCGGATTGTTAATGTTTATCGCCCCGCCAGGAATACGTCCCTGGCGACTAAGGCGTCAGCGCAGGCTCGGCGTCACGGTCTGCACCGCCGACTTCATCGCGCCGGCGCCCATCGCCGCGCCGAATTTCTTCAGCACGCGCTCGGGCAGGCCTTCGTGCTGGGTGTAGTCGACGATGTCTTCGGCGCGGACGACATCGCGCGCGACGCTGTCGACCGTGCCCAGCGCGTCGGCCAGGCCCATGTCGATCGACTTGGCGCCGGTCCAGAACAGGCCGGAGAACATTTCCGGGCTTTCCTTGAGCCGCTTGCCGCGGCCGTTGCGCACCACCTGGATGAACTGCTGGTGGATCTCGTCGAGCATTGCCTGCGCGTATTGTTTATGCTTGTCCGTCAGCGGCGTGAACGGGTCCATGAACCCCTTGTTCTCGCCGGCCGTCAGCAGGCGGCGCTCGACGCCGACCTTGTCCATGAAGCCGGTGAAGCCGAAACCGTCCATCAGTACGCCGATGGAACCGACGATGCTGGCCTTGTTGACGTAGATGCGGTCGGCGCCGGCGGCGATGTAATAGCAACCGGAGGCGCAGATCTCATCGACCACCACATAGAGCGGCTTGCCGGGATAGCCCTTGCGCAAGCGGTTCATCTCGTCGACGATCATACCGGCCTGGACCGGACTGCCGCCCGGGCTGTTGATGTGCATGACGACGGCGACCGAACCGGAGTCGGAAAACGCCTTGTTCAGCGCCGGGATCACCACCGAGGCGGCGCCGCTGCCTTCCGATTCGATGGCGCCGTCGATTTCGATCAGCGCCGTATGGCGGCCCAGCGTCTCCTCGGAGCCGGTCCAGCTGAAATCGAAATAGGTGCTCAGGGCGACGACTATCACCAGCAAGGTGGCGAACTTGAAAAAGATTCCCCAGCGCCGCGACGACTTTTGTTCTTTCAATGTGGCGAACACCAGTTTTTCCAGCACTTCGCGCTCCCAGTTGGAAGCGGGCACGGTCGGCGTGACCGGCTGGGCCGGCGTCGGTGGGGTATGGTGGCTGTCGATGTTGTCGCTCATGGATTACTTTGGTTGGAGGTTTTCAGGCGTTTTGGGGATAAGCGGGCGCACGTAGTCGTCGGGTTGCCAGAAGATCCGCTGGTCGCGTTCGACCACGCCGATCGGCCGCAGGCGTCCGCCCCGGCACGGGCCGCCGGCGCACAAGCCGCTTTCCGGCACATAGATCGCACCGTGGGTGGAGCACATCAGGTACAGACCGCTGGACTCGAAAAACTCGCCCTCCGCCCAGTCGAGTTCGATCGGCACGTGGGCGCAGCGGTTCAGGTAGGCATACGGCTTGCCGCCGTAGCGGACCACGAATCCGGTACCGTCGGCGCCGCCGGCGGTCACCGCGAAGCGCACGCCCTTGCCGCCCTCCAGCACCGCGTCCGACGCGCAGACCAGTATTTCTTCGTCCATCAAGCGTGCTCGCTCAACCATTGATGCAGCTCGGCCACGGTCGCCGCCGAATACAAGGGATTACAGGCCGCCAACTGGTCGACCGGATGGGCGCCATATTGCACCGCGATGCCGGCCGCGCCGGCGTTGTTTGCCATCAGCAAGTCGTGGGTAGTATCGCCGATCATCACCGTACGGCGCATATCCTGGCCTAATTCCCGCGTCAACTCCTGCAACATGGCCGGGTGTGGCTTGGAGAACGTTTCGTCGGCGCAACGCGTGGCATCGAACATCGACAATAGCTTAACGTCGTTCATCGCCCGGTTCAAGCCGACCCGGCTTTTGCCGGTGGCCACGGCCAGGAAATACCCGTTCTGCGACAGTTCCATCAGCATATCGTGCACGCCCGGGAACAGCACCAGCTCGTGATCGCGCGACAGGAAGTGGTAGCGGTAGCGCTCCACCATGCGCGGATAGTACGACGGGTCGATCTCCGGCAACACCGCCTGCATCGCCTCGTGCAGGCCGAGGCCGATGACATGCGCGGCCACATCGTCGCGCGGGATCGGCAGGGACAGGTCGCGCGCCGCCGCCTGTATACACTTCACGATCGTTGAGGTGGAATCCATCAACGTTCCATCCCAATCGAAGACGATCAGATCAAATTGCTTTCTTGCCATGTGTTCCGGCCACGCATCGCGGCCGGCTCCTTAGAATATTTGCGATTAGTTAAGAGGTTTTCCCAAGCTTACCAAGAATCGTTCACATTCGGCGGCCAATGGCGCGTTCAACGTCATGATTTTTCCGGAATCAGGGTGGGTGAACGTAATTTGATGGGCGTGAAGGAACATCCGCTTGAGCGCGCCACGCGTGGCGTCGGCCTTCAGCAGGACCCGGTTCAAGGCGAAATCGCCGTATTTGTCGTCGCCAAGGATGGCGAAGCCGGACGATGACAGGTGAACGCGGATCTGGTGCGTGCGGCCGGTCTTCAGCTCGGCCTCCAGCAGCGCGAAATCCTTGAATTTCTTCAGCAGCGAAAACACCGTATGCGACGGCAAGCCGTCGGCCTGCACCGCCACGCGGCGCTCGCCGTCGGCCGTCGTGTACTTGTGCAGCGGCAATTTGACGTGCTGGCGCGCGTTTTTCCAGTCGCCGGCGACCATGGTCAGATAGCGTTTGTCGGTGTGGCCGTCGCGCATCTGCTCGTGCAGGTTGGTCAGCGCCGAGCGTTTCTTCGCCAGCAACAGCAATCCGGACGTGTCGCGGTCGAGCCGGTGCACCAGCTCGAGGAATTTGGCGTCGGGACGCGAGGCGCGCAACTGTTCGATGACGCCGAACGACACGCCGGAGCCGCCATGGACGGCCACGCCGGCCGGTTTGTCGATCACTAATAAGTGGCTGTCTTCGAAAATCACCTTGAATTCGGCCGCGGGCACGTGCGTGGTGTCGGCTTTTTCCGCGATGCGCACCGGTGGAATGCGCACGACGTCGCCCTGCACCAGACGGTACAGCTGGTCGATGCGGCCCTTGTTGACGCGCACCTCGCCCGAGCGCAGGATGCGGTAAACGTGGCTTTTCGGCACGCCTTTGCAAATACGCAACAAGTAGTTATCGATGCGTTGACCGGCTTCTTCTTCAGTGATGGTGACGAATTGTGCTTGCAGCGGCAGCGGTGTTGAAGGGGGAACAACATCATTTTGCATCTTCATTTGCTCTGTCTTCCCAGAAATCTCTCTAAGTCCTTCATTTTGAATATATAATTGTTTCGCTGCGGTTCGAACTGCGGCAAGTGTAAGAATAAAAGCACATTTTACACAGGGGCGTCTCCACTGGCCTCGCCAAATTGCAAATTCAGAGGAAAATATGTATACGCACCAGCCATGCGGGAATCAAGGTTGCACCGTTGTTGTAATCGGATGCCGGCATGGATGCAGAATTAAAATGATTGGATTGTAAGGATAAAGTCCGGCCAGCCTGGCGTCGAGCCAGGCTGGCCGGTTGATGAAGTTGATAACGCTTGCCGTTTTCGCCAGACCCCATGCTTTGCTGCAAGCGACGGAAGGCTAAAACCAGCCTGGTTACATTGCAACTTCGCGAAGTTGTAAATATCGAAGTTGTAATACTTGTAGTACGTAAGCCTGGTCAGGATTTGGCTTTCAACGACGTTGCTCACCGCCTGCATTTCTCTGCCTCCCCTACGGGCCGCATGGAAGAGTTGCAGGTGATGCGAGCACTCGGCATGTCGATCGACCTCATGCGCCCAGTTGCGGCCGCGATGCTGGCTCACCGCCCGCGTCGCTGCGCCGCACAGGATGGGCATACCCACCGCAATCGTCTTAATTCTCGCGTATATCCCTGTACCTCGCCGTTTCGCTTCAGGGCGAACGGCATAGAGATGGCCTACGGGTCGCGGAGTTAATAAAAATGAAACGCATGTTGTTTAATGCTACGCAGCAAGAAGAGCTGCGCGTAGCGATTGTCGACGGTCAGAAACTGATCGATATCGACATCGAAACCGCCGGACGCGAACAGCGCAAGTCCAACATCTACAAAGGCGTGATCACCCGCATCGAGCCGTCCCTGGAAGCGTGCTTCGTCAGTTACGGCGAAGATCGCCACGGTTTCCTCCCTTTCAAAGAAGTCGCCCGCACTTATTTCCGTGAAGGTGTCGACGTCCGCACCGCCTCCGTCAAGGAAGCGCTGCGCGAAGGCCAGGAAATCATGGTCCAGGTCGAAAAGGAAGAGCGCGGCAACAAGGGGGCCGCCCTGACCTCCTTCGTCTCGCTGGCCGGCCGCTATCTGGTCTTGATGCCGAACAACCCGCGCGGTGGTGGTGTTTCCCGCCGTGTCGAAGGTGAAGAGCGCCAGGAATTGCGCGAAACCATGGACAAGCTGGACCTGCCGCCAGGCATGTCGGTCATCGCCCGCACCGCCGGCATCGGCCGCAACGTCGACGAGCTGCAGTGGGACTTGAACTACCTGATGCAACTGTGGCGCGCGATCGAAGGCGCCGGCAAGTCGGCCTCCGGCGCGTTCCTGATCTATCAGGAGTCGTCGCTGGTGATCCGCGCGATCCGCGACTACTTCCAGCCCGATATCGGCGAGATCCTGATCGATACCGACGATATCTACGAACAAGCGCACCAGTTCATGAGCCACGTGATGCCCGACATGGTGCACCGCGTGAAGCGCTACAGCGACGACGTGCCGCTGTTCTCGCGTTTCCAGATCGAACACCAGATTGAAACGGCGTACTCGCGCACCGTGCCGCTGCCATCGGGCGGCGCCATCGTCATCGACCACACCGAAGCGCTGGTATCGGTCGACGTCAACTCGGCCCGCGCCACGCGCGGCTCGGACATCGAGACGACCGCGTTCAACACCAACTGCGAAGCGGCCGAGGAAGTGGCCCGCCAGCTGCGCCTGCGCGACCTGGGCGGCCTGATCGTGATCGACTTCATCGACATGGAAGTGGCCAAGAACCAGCGCGAAGTGGAACAGCGCCTGAAGGACGCGCTGCACCACGACCGTGCACGCGTTCAAATGGGCAAGATTTCCCGCTTCGGCCTGATGGAACTGTCGCGTCAGCGCCTGCGTCCATCGCTGTCGGAAGGCTCGCACGTGACGTGCCCGCGCTGCTCCGGCACCGGTCACATCCGCGACACCGAATCGTCGGCCCTGCAAGTGCTGCGCATCATCCAGGAAGAGGCGATGAAGGAAAACTCGGCCACCATCCACGTGCAGGTGCCCGTGGACGTCGCCGCCTTCCTGCTCAACGAAAAGCGCGGCGAAGTGCTGAAGATCGAAAACCGCCACCGCATCGCCGTGATCCTGATCCCGAACAAGCATCTGGACACCCCGCACTACAAGCTAGAGCGCATCAAGCACGACGATCCGCGTCTGGAAGACAGCCAGGCCAGCTACACCCTGGCCGAGACCGCCGAAACCGACATGGCCTACAGCAAGCGTCAGAAGGAAGAAGCCAAGCCGCGCCAGGAAGCCATGGTCAAGACCATCACCCCTGACCAACCGGCACCGCTGGTCGAACGCAAGCCGGCCGAAACCGTCATCACGCCGGCCCCGGCCCCCGTGCCGGCGCCGGCCGAGCAAGGCTTCTTCGCCAAGCTGTTCAGCTTCCTGAGCCCGAAACCGGCCCCGGTCGCGCAGCCGCAGCAACCGACCATCGTCGTCAAGGCGCCGTCGCCGGACCGTGGCGACCGCAACGCCCGTGGCCCGCGCGGCCGCAGCCGTAACGGCAAGGGCGCCCGTGGCGAGCGCGAAGAGCGCGAACCAGGCGCGGCCCGTCCGGCAGCGGACGAAGCCAAGCCGGTCGACGCCACCGGCCGCCCCGCCCGTCCGCCACGTCCGCCGCGCGAACCGCGCGAGCCGCGTGAGAACACGGGCGTCGCCGCCGAAGGCCAGGCGCCGCGCGAGCGCGCCGAACGTCCTGAACGCGCCGAGCGTCCGGAACGTGCCGAGCGCACCCCGCGTCCACCACGCGAACCGCGCGCCGACAAGGCCCCGGTCGAAGCCAAAGTGGAAGAGCTGGCATTGAACGCGGGCCTGGCGTCGACCGGTCCGCTGACCGGCACCGACGCCGCCACCAGCATCCTCAAAACCGCGCCGAACGCCGGTCCCGAGGGCGATGAGAACGACGTGACGGCCGACGGCGAAGAGCCGCGCCGCCGCCGCCGTCGTGGCGGTCGCAACCGCAATCGCCGCGACCGCGAAGGTGGCGAGGGCGTCGAAGGTGTTGACGGCCAGGAAACCGAAGCAGCGGGCGAGCACGGCGAGCACAAAGCGCCGAGCTTCAGCGTCGCTCCGGCTGCCGAGACGGCTGTCGTCGCCACCGTCGCCGACGTCGCACCGGTACCGGTCGAAGCATCGTTCACCACCGAGCACGTTATTGCTCAAGTCGAAGCGGCCGAGCCTGCGCCGGTGGTTGAAGCGGCTGCTGCCCCTGCGCCAGCCCCTGCCCCGGCTCCGGTGATCGAATCGGCACCGGTTGCCGAGCCGGTCGCCGCCTCGCTCGACGGCACCGTGGTGATGCAAGCCCAAGCGCCTGTCGAAGCGGCAACGCCGGTTCAAACCGAGGACGCCTTCGCGGCCCCGGTCGCCGAGCCTACGCCAGCCCCGGCAGTGGTTGCCGAAGCCGCCGCGCCAGTGGCAGCCGAAGTTGCTCCGGTGGAAGCCAAGGTCGATGCTCCGGTGGAAGCCAAGGTCGAAGCACCGGTTGAAGCGCCAGTTGTTGAGGCGCCAGTCGTTGCCGAGCCGATCGCCGCCGCGCCTGCGCCCGCACCGGTGCCAGCGCCGGCACCGGTGGCGGCGCCAGCTCCGGCAGCCGCGGCTCCAGCCGCGCCGATCGACCTGCAGGCAGTGCTCGGCTCCGCCGGCCTGACCCTGGCAGCCACCGACCCGGCCAAGCTGCGCGCGGCGCAGGAAGCCGCCGCCAAGGTGGCGGCCCCGGTGCGCGTTCCACGCGAACGCAAGCCACTGCCACCGCAAGCCGACGAACCACTGGTTCAAGTCGACACCCGCCGCTAACCCGCTCACCGGGTCAAGTAGCGAACCAAAAGGGAAGCCGCGCGCTTCCCTTTTTTCATCCCTCTCCGCGTTGTTTGATATGGCCGCTAAACCCGGCCGGCGCCGTCGTGCTATCGTAGCTCCTTCGGCGGCAAGCCAATTTCATAAACAGCAATATTGTAGAGTCATGGCAGAAAAAATCATCATGATGGCCGAGCAGCGCCGCGGCGCGCCCGCCATTCCCGCGATCCTGGAAGCGCCGACCGGCCTGCTGAGCGATCAGTTGGCCCGGCCGCTGCACGACCTGCGCATCTCCGTGACCGACCGTTGTAACTTCCGCTGCGTCTATTGCATGCCGAAGGCGGTGTTCGACAACGATTACCAGTACCTGCCGCATACCTCCCTGCTGTCGTTCGAGGAGATCACGCGGCTGGCCAATACCTTCATCGCCCACGGCGTCGAGAAAATCCGCCTGACCGGCGGCGAGCCGCTGCTGCGCAAGAACCTCGAGCGCCTGATCGGCATGCTCGCCGAACTCAAGACCATCGACGGCAAGCCGCTCGACCTGACCCTGACCACCAACGCCTCGCTGCTGGCGCGCAAAGCGCAGTCGCTCAAGGACGCCGGCCTGCAACGCGTGACCGTGTCGCTCGACGCGCTCGACAACGCCACCTTCCAGCGCATGAACGATGTCGACTTCTCGGTCGACGATGTGCTCAAGGGCATAGACATGGCGCACCAGGTGGGCCTGGGCCCAATCAAGATCAACATGGTGGTCAAGGGCGGCATGAACGACGACCAGATCCTGCCGATGGCGCGCCACTTCAGGAACACGCCGTTCATCCTGCGCTTCATCGAATACATGGACGTCGGCGCCTCCAACGGCTGGAAGATGGACGAGGTGATCCCGTCGGCCGAGGTGGTGCGCCGCATCCAGGCCGAGATGGCGCTCGAACCGGTCGCTGCCAACTACGCCGGCGAAACGGCCGCGCGCTGGCGCTACAGCGACGGCGGCGGCGAGATCGGCTTGATCTCCAGCGTCACGCAGGCCTTCTGCGCGGACTGCTCGCGCGCGCGCCTGTCGACCGAGGGTAAGCTCTACACCTGCCTGTTCGCCACCAGCGGCCACGATCTGCGCGCGCTGCTGCGCGAGGGCCGCAGCGACGAGGAAATCAGCACCGTGCTGGCGCACCTGTGGCGCGCGCGCGGCGACCGCTACTCCGAGCTGCGCACCAACAATACCGACGGCCTGCCCCGCAGCGCCAACAAGGTCGAAATGTCTTACATCGGAGGGTAGTTCAGTGAAGAGCAAGATCACCGGGCTGATACTCGCGGGTGGGCGCGGCACCCGCATGGGCCGCGTCGACAAGGGTTTGCAACCGTTCCGCGGCACGACCATGATCGCCCATGTACTGCGACGCCTGGCGCCGCAGGTCGACACCGTCGCCATCAACGCCAACCGCAATTTGCCGCAGTACCAGGCCGCCGCCGGCGCCGACACCGTCGTCATGCCAGATCGGATGAGCGGCTTCGAAGGCCCGCTGGCCGGCCTGCAGGCGGGCCTGCATTACTGCGCCACCGAGCTGCTGCTGACGGCGCCGTGCGACTCGCCCTTCCTGCCGGCCGACCTGGCCGCGCGCCTGTACGCCGCGCTGGAGACGGAGGACGCCGACCTGGCAGTCGCCGTGACCATGGAGACGGACGAACAGGATGGCGGCGCCCCCTATCGCCAGCCGCACCCCGTATTCAGCCTGCTCAAGGCCAGCCTGCTGCCGCAACTGGAGGCCTACCTCGCCACCGGCGCGCGCCGCGTGGAGGGCTGGCACAAGTCGCTGCGCGTGGCCGAGGTGATGTTCGACGACGCCTCCGCCTTCCGCAATATCAATACGCTGGAAGACCTGAAGCGGCACGAGCCCGAACACGCGCCCCCCGCCCCCGCCGCATCCCCGGCGGGCATGGCGGGCGACCCGGACGCCCTGCCCGTCGACGAGGCGCGCCGACTGATCGCGCAGCGCATAACGCCGGTCACGGCGACCGAAAAAGTCGCCTTGTGCTCCGCGCTGGACCGCGTTCTCGCCGAAGACATCATCTCACCGATCAACGTCCCCGCCTACGACAACTCGGCGATGGACGGCTACGCGCTGCGTGGCGCCGACCTGCCGTTCGACGCGGGCTCCGGGCCGGTCACCTTGAGGGTCGTCGGCGCCGCCTATGCGGGCCGCCCGTTCGAACAAGAGGCGGCGCCCGGCGAATGCGTCCGCATCATGACCGGCGCCGCCATGCCGCCCGGTTGCGACAGCGTGCTGCCGCAGGAATTGGCGGCCGCGATCGGTGAATCGAGCGTCACCATCGCGCACGGCGCGATCCGCTCAGGCGCCAATCGCCGCTTCGCCGGCGAGGATCTGAAAGCCGGCGGCGTCGCGCTGGCGCAGGGAAAGATCCTGCGACCCGCCGACCTGGGACTGGTGGCGTCGCTCGGCATCGCCGAAGTGACGGTGCGGCGCCGCCTGCGCGTGGCGTTCTTCTCCACCGGCGACGAACTGCGCTCGCTGGGCGACACGCTCGATACGGGCTGCGTCTACGACAGCAACCGCTACACCTTGTTCGGCATGCTCACGCGCCTGGGCTGCGAGGTTGTCGACCTGGGCATCGTGCGCGACGACCCGGTCGCGCTGCAAGCGGCGCTGCGGTCGGCGTGCAGGGACGCGGACGCCATCATCACCTCCGGCGGCGTGTCCGAGGGCGCGGCCGATTACACGCGCGACATCATGGCGCTGCTCGGCGACGTCGCCTTCTGGAAGCTGGCGATGCGGCCGGGCCGTCCACTCGCCTTCGGCGAGGTGAGGACGGAGGACGGCGCCGCGTGGCTGTTCGGATTGCCGGGCAATCCGGTGGCGGTGATGGTGTCGTTTTACATGTTCGCGCGTCCGGCGCTGTTGCGCATGATGGGCGTGGGCGAGACGCAGGCGGCGCCGCAAACGATGCGGGCGCGCGCCACGGAGGCGATTCGCAAGCGTCCCGGCCGCACCGAATATCAGCGCGGTATCGTGACGACCGGCGCCGATGGCGAGGCGCGGGTGCGGCTCACCGGGGCGCAGGGTTCGGGCATACTTAGTTCCATGACGGAGGCGAATTGCATTGTCGTGTTGGGGCATGAGCAGGCCAGCGTCGCCGTAGGTGACACGGTCGACATCATTCTGTTCGATGGTTTGATTTAGCGCGAATGACGCTATCAGGTCGTCGTGTAACCACGGAACCACGTAGGGCGGATTAGCGAAGCGTAATCGGCCATGCATGCTCCGTCGGCGGCGCACACATGGCCGATTACGGCGTTCCGCCTAATCCGCCCTACGTGTCTCCGGAATTTTCACGCGTGGGTATGCCCTGTGCCGTCATCCTGCCGCAACCGCAACAACGCCTCCGCCGAGTTGGCGAACAACGCAGCGTCCTTCTCGATGCGGCGGAACGCCCGCCCCAAGCTGGCGCGCATGAAGGTGCTGTGCGCGTAGCGGGTGACCTTGCTGTAGTAGCGCTCCGCCAGCTGGTTGACCGCCTCCACATACTGGTCCATCAAGTCCGGCGCGATCGAAAAATTATCGTAATTGATCACCGCCGGCACCTTGCGTCCCAACGGCGCCAGGCGCTCCGACACCAGCGCGCAAATACGCTCGATGGTCGCCGCGTCGCCCACCTCGAAACCTTCGAAGTTCACAAAGAACAGCTCCTGCTGCGCGTCGTACACCAGCCGCTGCTCCAGCGGCTGCGCGAGGAAGTCGACCCGCCAGTTCATCGGCAACGGCCCGAAAATGCGCGCGTCCATCAGCTTGAGCTCCGCGCTGACCGCAGGCTTGAAATCCATCTGTGCCAGGATATCGCGCTCCAGATCGACACCCGGCGCGAGCTCGATCAACTCCAGCCCCGACATGCCGCCGTCGATCACCAGCTTGAAGACGCACCGCTCGGTGACGAACAAGGCTTCCTGGCCGCGCCGCGCGGCATACTCGCCGCTATAGGTGCGATGCTCGACTTCGTCGATGAATTTTCGCGTGCGCCCCTTGTCGGCGGTGAAGGTGCCGACGAACACCACCTTGCGCGCGTTCTGGCTGATGTTGATGAAGCCCCCGGCGCCGGCCAGCTTGCTGCCGAATTTGCTGACATTCAGATTGCCGTGCCGGTCCGCCTGCGCCAGGCCGAGGATGGCCACATCGAGCCCGCCGCCGTCGTAGAAATCGAACTGGTAGGGTTGGTCGATGATGGCGTCCGCGTTGGTGGCAGCCCCGAAGTTCAAGCCGCCGGCCGGCAGGCCGCCGATCACGCCCGGTTCGGCCGTCAACGTCACCAGGTCGAGCAGCTTCTCCTCCGCCGCGACATTGGCCACGCCCTCCGGCATGCCGATGCCGAGGTTGACGACATTGTTCGGCCGCAGCTCCATCAGGGCGCGGCGCGCGATGATCTTGCGCTCCGACAGCGGCATCGGCGCCATCGCCGACAAGGCCACGCGCAATTCGCCGGCGAAGGCCGGGTTGTAAGGCTCGGCGAAGGTCTGCATGTGGTACTCGGGCTTTTCCGCCACCACCACGCAGTCGACCAGGATGCCGGGTATCTTGACCTGGCGCGGATTGAGCGTGCCGCGCTCGGCGATCCGCTCGACCTGCACGATGACGATGCCGCCGGAGTTGTGCGCCGCCATCGCGATCGCCAGCGCCTCCAGGGTCAGCGCCTCGCGCTCCATGGTGACGTTGCCGTTGGCGTCGGCCGTCGTGCCGCGGATGATCCCCACGTGCACCGGCTGCGCCTTGTAGAACAGGTATTCGTTGCCGCCCATGGTCGCCACCTCCACCAGTTCCTCGGTGGTGCGGTCGTTGATCTTGCCGCCGCCGTGGCGCGGATCGACAAACGTTCCGAGGCCGACGTGCGTGAGCAATCCCGGCTTGCCGGCGGCGGTGTCGCGAAACAGCTGGCTGATGACGCCTTGCGGCAGGTTGTAGGCTTCGATCTTGCCGCCGATGGCCAGCTGCTGCAGCTTGGGCACCAGGCTCCAGTGCCCGCCGACGACCCGTTTGAGCATGCCCTCGTGCGCCAGGTGATTGAGGCCGCGATCCTTGCCGTCGCCCTGCCCGGCCGCGTAGACCAGGGTCAGGTCGCGCGGGTGGCCGCCGCCGTCGGACGCCGGCGCCAGGAAGCGCCGCTCCAGCGCCACCGCGATATTCTCGGCGAAACCGACGCCGACAAACCCGCCGGTGGCGATGGTGTCGCCGTCGCGTATCAGGCCGACCGCGTCGGCCGCGCCGACGATCTTGTTACGCTGGACGGCCGGCATGCCGACGGTGGAAAAATCAAGGCTACGTCCCGGCATGATCGGCTCCTTTTCTTAATCCCGCTTTTAGTCGGACTCGAGATCTGTTTTGTCTGGTTCAGGCCCCAGCAGCAACTGCGCCGCCTCGCTCGGCAGCGCCTCCACCGTCTTGAGCTTGCGCGCCATCTGGCGGCTGCGGGTTTCGGCCGATTCGATGTTCTTGGCGGCGCGCTCCAGGGTCAGCTTGGTCGCGGCCAGCACGTCGCCGAACTTGGCGAACTCCGTCTTCACCGCGCCCAGCACCTGCCACACTTCCGACGAGCGCTTCTCCAGCGCCAAGGTGCGGAAGCCCATCTGCAGGCTGTTGAGCAGCGCCGACAACGTCGACGGCCCGGCGATGCTGATGCGGTGCAGCCGCTGCAGTTCATCGGCCAGCCCCGGACGGCGCATCACTTCCGCGTACAACCCCTCGGTCGGCAGGAACAGGATGGCGAAGTCGGTGGTGTGCGGCGGCGACACGTATTTTTCCGAGATCGTTTTGGCCTCGCCGCGCACCGCCCGTTCCAGCTCGCGCCCAGCCAGCGCCACGCCCTCGGCGTCCGCGCGGTCGGCGGCGTCCAGCAGGCGTTCGTACTGCTCCTTGGGGAACTTGGCGTCGATCGGCATCCACACCGGCGCCCCGCCCTCCACCTGGCCCGGCAGCTTGAGCGCGAATTCGACACGCGCGCCGCTACCGGCGATGGTCTCGACGTTCTTCGCGTACTGCTCCGGCGTGAGCACCTGCTCGAGCAGCATCTCCAGTTGCACCTCGCCCCAGGTGCCGCGCGTTTTGACGTTGGTCAGCACGCGCTTCAAATCGCCGACGCCCAGCGCCAGCTGCTGCATCTCGCCCAGTCCCTGGTGGACGCGCTCGAGCCGCTCGGACACCTGCTGGAACGACGCGGTCAGCCGCGTCTCCAGGGTCGCGTGCAGCTTCTCGTCAACGGTCTTGCGCATCTCTTCGAGCCGGGCGCCGTTGTCCGCCTGCAGATCCTTGATCTTGGCTTCCAGGGTCGCGCGCACCTCCTGCATGCGCGCCGCGTTCGACTCGGTCAGCCGGGCCAGCGCCTGGTTCATGCTGTCGGCGAACTGCTTCAAGCCCCGGCTCTGCTCCTCGCGTCCGACCAGACCTTGCGCCTGCAACTGGCGGCGCATGTCCTCGAACTGCTGCACCGTGGCGGCGTGCGTGGTTTGGGCCGTCGTTTGCAGCTGCATGCGCACCTCGCGCTCGACCCGTTCGATGCGGTCGGCCAGGCCGGCGTCGGCCTGGGCGCCGCCGGCGCGTCCGCGCAGCAGGGCCACCACCTGCATTACCAGCACCATCGCCAGCGCCGCCAGCAGGACAAAAAATTCGGTCTGGGTCATCGTATCAATCCGGCTTGTTGCGCATCCAGTCGGCTGTCTGGTAGAACGACTCCATCAGCCGCACCCGCAACGCCTCGTCGATGCCGACATCCTCCATCGCCCACGCCATCGCGCGCAGCCACTGGTCGCGCTCCTGCGTGCCGATGGCGAACGGCATATGCCGCATCCGCAGGCGCGGATGGCCGTGCGCCTCGATGTACAGGTCCGGCCCGCCCATCCAGCCGCTGAGAAACATGAACAGACGCTCGCGCGCGTTGTCCAAGGTCGGCGGATGGGCCGCGCGTAGCAGCGCGAACTCGGGCTCCAGTTCCATCAGATCATAAAACCGGTCGACCATCTCGCGCACGCGCGACTCGCCGCCGATCACTTCATAAAGGGTTTGTGGTTCAGTCATAGCCGTCATGATAGCGCACCGCGCCGGCCCATGCGCGCGGCGCGCGACGTACCCACGCGTAACAGCGCGCCGCTTACACCAGCGCCAGACGGTTCAGGCGACGCGTCGACGACCAGCTCTCCAGATCGATCCGCGGGCGGATATCCTCGCACGCCTGGACGATGCGCGCCAATTGCGACCGGTCCAGACCCGAGTTGAGCGTCAGCCGCACCAGCGAGCGGTTCTTGGCCGTGGCCGGCGCGCAGAACATGGCGCCATAGATGCCGTGCGTTTCCAGCAGCTTGCGCAACGCCAGTGTCTTCGGCTCGGGGCCCGGCTCCAACGCGATGATCTGCTCGCTGCCCTCGCTGACGTTGTAGCCGAGCGCGCCCAGATCCTCGCGCAACTCCAGCGAGCTCGCGTGCAGCGCGGCGCGGCGGTCGTCGGCGGCCGCGACAAAATCGATGGCGGCGTCGAACCACGCCAGCTCGTGACCCAGCAGGCAGGAGCTGAAAATGGCCGGTCGCGATTCCGACAGGAAGTACCCTTTGAACTTGCTCGAACAGGTGACGAACCCGGCGCGCCCGGCGAACGCCTTGGCCAGCGACGCCGTGCGGAAATGGACGCGCTCGCATAGCCCCTGCGCCGCCACCAGCCCGGCGCCGCGCGGCCCGTGCGTGCCCAGCGAATGCGATTCGTCGACGATCAGCAAGCAGCCGTACTCCTCCGCGATCTCCACCAGTTCCCGCAGCGGCGCCAGGCTGCCGTTGGTGCTGTAGAGCGCGTCGACGGCGATCAGCCCGCGTCCATGGCGCGCCAGTTGCTTGCGCAAATGCTGCATGTCATTGTGCAGGAAGGACACCGGCGTCGCCCCGGCCGATTGCACGCCTTCCCACAAGGACGCGTGGGCCTGCATGTCCAGATACACCGGGATGCCCGGCGCGGCCAGGGTTTGCACCAGGCCGACATTGGCGGCCCAGCCCGATTGCGCCAGGATGCCGTCCTGCGCGCCCATCAGCGCGGCGAACTTGCGCTCCAGCCGATGCTGGGCGCTGCCCTCCTGCAAATACACGGCCGACATCAGCATTTCCCCCTGGCTGTCGCGCAGCGCGGCGATCTGCGCCCCCACCAGCGCCGGCTCCCCGCCCAGGCACAGGTAGTCGTTGCCCGCCAAAAACACGGCGCCGCGCGGCGTCGGCTGCCACGCGTGCGGATGCTCGCCGCCCAGCAATTGCTCGATGCGGGTGACGTAGTGCTCGTCCATGCGGGCGTTGACATAGTCCGGCATCACCTGCTCGGCGGACAGGGTGATGGCGCGGAAGACGGAAGCGGAATCGGAAAGGGTGCGGTGACCAGCGATAGCGTTTGACATCTTGTTCTCCTGAGAAGTTGAAAGGTTGCTATTTGTGAATCCCATGTCGCACCTTGCAGCAAATAAAGAGAAGGAGATTGATACAAATCAACTTGTGATTTGATATGGCCGAGCTCGGTCCAATTTCAGGCGATGATACAAACTTGATACACGTCATATTGGCCATGAAGCATCCCCTGCAAGCACGCTGGAAACGTTGGCAACACGGAGTGGTCCAGTCGCTGCTGCTTTATCATGGCCGTGAGGACCATGCGACCGTGCGCGTGCTGCTGCTTGCGTGCATCGGCACGGTCGGCATGCCGCTGTACTACGTGATCTGGCAGCATTTTTTCCCGCAAGAATATGAAAGCCTGCCGCTGCGCATGGTCGGCATCCTGCTGTGCGCGCTGGGCCTGTTCGCGCGCCAGTTCACCCGCCGCATGCTCGAGCTGTACCTGCTCGTCGCGCTGAGCTATATCTTTCCGTTCTTCTTCACGTTCATGTTCGTGATGAACCACGCCTCGGGGGTCTGGGGGGAGTCGCTGCTGATCGGTCTGGTTGTGCTGTTCCACTTCGACACCAGCCTGGCGCTGCGGGCCTATGTGATCGGCACCGCGCTGGCCTGCGTCGCCGCCGTCGCGCTCGGTGAGACCGCCACCCTGCTCAGCAAGCCGGTGTTGCAGCAGTTGCCGGTGCACTGGTTCACCATCGCCGTGCTGTCGGCGGCCAAGATCAGCCGCAACGTGCTGGCGCAGGAAAAACTGGCCGGGCTGGGCGCCGGCCTGGCCACCGTCGCCCACGAGTTGCGCACGCCGCTCACCAGCGTGGACGCCAACGTGCGCGGCCTGCTCAGGTTGTTCTCGGACATCAACGGCCGGGTGGCGGACGACCGGCTCGGCACCATCGACGCGCTGGCCCGCATCCAGTTCGAGGTGCGGCACATGAACCACATGATCGACCTGTTCCTGCTCAGCGCCACGGCGGTGCGGCAAAACCTGCGCCCGGTCGAGACGGTGTCGATGGAGACGGTGGTCGAGGCGGTGCTCAAGCGCTATCCGTTCTCCAGCACCGGCCAGCAAAAGATGGTCACCTTGGAGGTGCGCCACAACTTCCGCTTCGCCGGCCAGGCCGAGCTGTCGGTGGTGATCCTGCTCAATTTGCTGCGCAACGCCCTCAAGGCGGTACAGCGCGCCGGCAAGGGCCGCGTGCGCATCGTCGTCGATGGCGCCCACGAGCCGCCGCGCCTGCTGTTCATCGACACCGGCTGCGGCATCCCGGCGCCGCAGATGTCGCTGATTTTTCGTCGCTTCTACTCCTACCCGCCGCACAACGGCGCAGGGATAGGCCTCGCGCTGTGCCAGGAAATCATGGAAGCGTGGAACGCCACCATCCGCTGCGTGTCGCGCGAGAGCGCGTACGCCATCTTCGTGCTGGAGTTTCCCCAGCAGCTGTCCACTTCGAGGTGAATCCAATGCATCTGCCCGTCTATTCGCATCCCACGCTGACCGTCCTCGTCGACGACAGCGATTCCTTCCTCAAAAGCCTGTCGTTCCAGCTCGATCCCATGCTGGCGAGCAAAACCTTCCACGACACCTCCACCGCGCTGCAATGGCTGCGCCAAAGCGAAGCGGACGACGGCGTGCTGCTGCAGGTGAACTTCGACATGCAAAACCTCACCGGCGACCAGTGCAACATCGCGCTCGACCTGGAGCGCATCTACCGCATCGGCGAGCAGCGCCGGCGCTTCTCCACGCCATCGGTGCTGGTGATCGATTATTCGATGCCGCAAATGAACGGGCTGGAATTTTGCGAGGCGGTCAGCCACCTGCCGTGCAAGAAGATCTTGTTCACCGGCACGGCCGATGAAAAGATCGCCGTCGGCGCCTTCAACCGGGGCCTGATCGACCGCTACATCAAGAAGAGCGACGACCACGCGCTCGACATCCTGGAAGTGGAGATCGCCGCGTTGCAGCGCAGCTATTTCGACGACAAGTCCGAGACCTTGCGCGAGCTGGTGCTGCTGCATCACTACCATTTCCTGGGAGACCCGGTGCTGGCGGGCCTGGTGCAGCATCTGATGGCGTCGATGGGATTTGTCGAGCACTACATTTTCCCGAATCCGACCGGCATCCTGTTCCTCGACAAACACGGCAAGGCCAAGCTGATGATGATCGAGACCGAGCAAGGCATGTACGCGCAGTACGAGATCGCCCGCGACAGCGACGCGCCGCCGTCGTTGCTCGACGCGCTGCTGGCGCGGCGGGTGTTGCCGTTCTTTTCGGATGCCGAGGGGGACGGCATGTATTCGCGCCAGGTCGGCGACAGTTGGCACCGTTATTGCGCGGCGCCGCAGGTGTGCCATGGCAGCGAGACGTATTATTGGGCGCTGTTCGATTTGCCGGGACATTATTTCGACAAGCTGCCGTATGCGTACGCGCAGTTTTTGAAGGAGCATGCGGCGCAGGAACGCGTCGCCGCGTAGGGCCGATTAGCGGGCGAGGCCCGCCAATCCGCCCCGGGGGCCCATCGAAGAGACAGCCTATCTGGCCGGTAGGCTTTAAGAGGCGGAGCGCCGTAATCGGCCCCGCCGACGGCGCAACCATGGCCGATTACGCTGCGCTAATCCGCCCTACGTGGATACGTGGTGTAATCCGTGATGTATCCACTGGAATGTCCATCGCGCCTGTGCCATCCGCATTACGCCTCGCGCAAGGTCTGCAACGGCGGCTGGCGCAACACGTTGCGCAAGCCCAGCCATCCACCGGCGATGGCGCACACCGCGCCGGCCACCAGGCCGACCATCCACACCGACGGGCTGAACGCCCAGGCGAACTTGAACTGGTACGTCGCCAGCGCCCAACCCATGGCCGCCGCGCCCGTCGCCGCCAGCACACCCGACAGCGCGCCCACCAGCGAGAACTCGATCAACTGCGCCTGCGACAACTGCTTGCGCGTGGCCCCCAGCGCCCGCAACAGACCCGACTCCCGCGTGCGCTCATCCTGCGATCCCATCAGCGCTGCGTACAGCACCAGCAAGCCGGACGCCAAGGTGAAGATGAACAGGAACTCGATCGCCGTCACCACCTGGTCCAGCACCGACTGCACCTGGCGCAACAAGCCGCCGACATCGACGATCGTCAAATTCGGGAAATCGCGCGTCAACGCGTTCATCACCCCGCCCTGCTGCGGCGGCAGGTGGAAGGCCGTGATCCAGCTTTGCGACACTTCCCTCATCGCCGCCGGATTGATAATCACAAAGAAATTGACCCGCATCGATCCCCACTCCAGCTTGCGCAGGCTGGTGATGGTCACGTCCACCGGCGCGCCGGCTATGTCGAAGCGCAACTTGTCGCCCAGCTTCCAGCGCAGGGTCTTGGCGATGCCCTCCTCCACCGACGCCTCGGCCGAACCCGGCGTGTCGGCGAACCATTTGCCGGCGCTGATCTTGTTCTCGGCCTGCATCTGCGCCATCGTCGACAGATTGAACTCGCGGTCGGCCAGGCCGCGCGCGCGGTCCTCGGTGTAGGTCTCGGCGGTGATCGGCTGGCCGTTCACCGCCGTCAGGCGGCCGCGTATCATCGGATACTGCGGCGCGTAGCGCACGCCGGCCGCCTCGAGCCGCTTGGCGACCTGCTCGCGCTGTTCCGGCTGGATATTGATGATGAAGCGGTTAGGCGCGTCCGGCGGCGTGGCGTTGCGCCAGGCCGACATCAAATCCTCGCGCACCACGGTCAGCACCAGCAGCGCCATCATGCCCAGCGCCAAGGACACCACCTGCACGATGGTCGCGCCCGGACGCCGTTGCAGCGAGGTGATGGCGAAGCGCCAGCTTTGATGGTCGATGGCGCCGCGCAGGGGCTTGAGCGCCTTCAGCCCCAGCCAGGCCACCAGCCCGAACACCACAAAGGCGCCGAGGAAGCCGGCCGCCGTGTACGCCGCCAGCTGGGCGTCGCCGGCCTGCCACAGCAACAGCAAGCCGAAGCCGCCCATGCCCAGGCCGTAGGTGGCCAGCGCCGCCACCTGCGGCGGGTCCTGCTCGCGGCGGATCACGCGGTTGTGCGGCACCTTGCGCAATTGCAGGATCGGCGGCAGCGCGAACGCCGCCAGCAGCAGCATGCCGATGGCCAGGCCCTGCAGCGCGGGATAGATCGTCGGCCCCGGCAAATCGGCCGCGACCAGCTTGCCCAGCACTTCCAGCAGCACGTAGTGCGCCCCGAAACCGACGGCCACGCCGATGGCGCTGCCGACCAGGCCGACCATCAGGAATTCATACAAGTACATCGCCGTCACCTGGTTCTGCGTCAGGCCCAGGCAGCGCAGCATGGCGCAGGCGTCCAGATGGCGCTGCATGAAGCGGCGCGCGGCCATCGCCACCGCCACGGCGGCCAGCATCGCCGACAGCAGGCCCACCAGCGACAGGAAGCGGTCGGCGCGGTCCAGGGTGTTGCGCATTTCCGGACGGCCGTTTTCCAGCGACTCGACGCGCACGCCCTTGATGTTGTCCGCCTTGATCTTGTCATCCAGCCATTTCTGGAAGGACGCGGCGACGGCGGGCCCGTTGGTCAGCGTGGCCGGCGCGGCCAGCAACAAACGGTAGGTCACGCGCGAGCCGGGCTGGATCAGGTCGGTTGCCTGCAGATCCTGCAACGCCAGCATCACGCGCGGCGCGAAGGCCAGGAAGTTGGCGCCGCGATCCGGCTCGGAGGCGATCAGTTGCGCGATCTTGAAGGTCTTGTCGCCAAGTTTGAGCGCGTCGCCGACCTTGGTGTCCAGGCTGCCCAGCAAGCCGGCGTCGATCCACACGGTGCCGGGCGCCGGAATATCGGCGGCCGGGGTGCCGTAGCTTTGCTCGGCCTGGGCCGGATCGGTGGTCAGTTTCAGCTTGCCGCGCAGCGGATAGCCGGGGCCGACGGCCTTGAGCGAGGCCAGCATCGAGGTCGACTGTTCGCCCTCGCCCGCCTGCGCCATGCTCGGGAAGACCACGGTGTCGGTCACCACCAGGCCGCGCCGCAGCGCCTCGGCGCGCCACGCCGCAGCGACCGGGTTGTCGGCGCTGATGACGACGTCGGCGCCGAGCAACTGGTGCGCATCCCGGTCGAGGCCGCTACGCAGGCGGTCGACGAAGAAGCCGGTGGCCGACAACGCGGCCACCGCCACCGTCAGCGCGATCAGCAGGAAGCGCAACTGGCCGGCGCGCCAGTCGCGCGCCGTCATTTTCAGAGCAAGCTTGAACATTGGTGTGACCCCTGGTGTCTATCTTGATGGCGCTTAGACGGCGACAGCGGCGAAGTAGGCGTCCACTTCGTCGAGGAATTTCTGTTTCTCCGCCGGCGGCAGGAAGGCCGCGCTAAAGCCGTTGCGCGCCAGCCGGTGCGCGTGCGACAGGCCCAGCGGCAAGGCGTCGAAGGTGGCGATGAAGTTGTCGTTCATATAGCCGCCGAAATAGGCCGGGTCGTCGGAGTTGACGGTCGCCACGATGCCGGCGTCGAGCAGCTCGAGCAGGTTGTGCTGGCCCATGTGCTGGAACACGCACAGCTTGACGTTCGACAACGGACACACCGTCAGCGCGATCTGCTCGCGCGCCAGGCGCTGCGTCAGCGCGGCGTCGTCGAGGCAGCGCACGCCATGGTCGATGCGCTCGACCTTGAGCACGTCGAGCGCCGTTTCGATGTACGCCGGCGGGCCTTCCTCGCCGGCATGGGCGACCAGGCGGAAGCCGAGCTCCCTGCAGCGCGCGAACACGCGGGCGAACTTCTCCGGCGGATTGCCGAGCTCGGATGAATCGAGGCCGATGCCCATGTATTTGTCGCGGTACGGCAGCGCCTCCTCCAAGGTGGTGAAGGCGTCCTCCTCCGACAGGTGGCGCAGGAAGCTCAGGATCAGGGTGGCGCTGACCGGGCTGTCCTGGCAGGCGCGGTGGATGCCGTCGATGACGGTCTTGATCGGCACGCCGCGCGCCGTGTGCGTCTGCGGATCGAAGAAGATCTCGGTGTGGCGCACATTGTCGGCCTCGGCCCGCCGCAGGTAGGCGGCCGTCATGTCGTAGAAGTCCTGCTCTTGCAGCAGCACGCTGGCGCCCGCGTAGTAAATATCGAGGAACGATTGCAAATCGGTGAAGGCATAGGCGGCGCGCAAATCCTCGACCGACGCATATGGCAAGCTGACGTTGTTGCGCCGGGCCAGCGCGAAGATCAGCTCCGGCTCCAGCGAGCCCTCGATGTGGATGTGCAGCTCGGCTTTGGGCATGCCCTCGAGCACGGCGCGCAATTGTGGGTTCAACATGTTCTTTTTCCTGGTACGGGTGGCGATGGGGGAACGTAATCCGGCTATCTTATCTTATCCCGGCGCAGGGCTCATCGCGGCCGCTCGCGCGGTGCGACAGCGGACGCCGACTTGCGGCAAAATTTATCTATTATGAGGCGCGATCAGCACGGCGCGCACAGGCATGATACTGTGGCATCAGTGTGGTAAAAACGAGCTAAAAAAGTGCCATAAAACTCACGGGAAACCTCAAAAATTTCGCAATAATATTCTTTAAAATCATCATGTTACGAAAGAGTATTAACGATATTACGACATATCTTTTGACTTCCTGCGGCAATAGAGCAATAATAAATTTCATAGACGTAAGAAGCATTACGACCAACACATAAAAGCCGTCCACCGGCATGCAGCCAGCGGCAATAAAGCCAGCTCAAGGACACGGGCAATCCGTGCCATCAAAGGAAGCTGGAGACAAGAAAAATAAGATAGAAGGGAACGCACAAATTAGGGCCAGGGCAGCCGCAACTGCCGGTGACCCGTGACTAGTAGGCTTACATTAAAGGACACCCAAATGACCATTTTTGACAACTACGCCGCACGGTACGAACGGACCAAGGAAGAAGAGATGTCCATGAAGGAATATCTCGAGCTTTGCAAAAAAGATCGACTTACCTACGCGAGCGCCCCCGAGCGCATGTTGGCCGCCATCGGCGAACCGACCCTGGTCGACACCCGCAACGATACCCGGCTGTCCCGCATCTTTGCCAACAAGGTCATCAAGATCTATCCCGCGTTCCGCGAGTTCTACGGCACCGAGGAAGTGATCGAGCAAGTGGTCTCCTACTTCCGCCACGCGGCGCAAGGCCTGGAGGAGCGCAAGCAGATCCTTTATCTGCTGGGTCCGGTTGGCGGCGGCAAATCGTCGATCGCCGAAAAGCTCAAGTCGCTGATGGAACACGTGCCCTTCTATTGCCTCAAAGGCTCGCCGGTCAACGAATCGCCGCTCGGCCTGTTCAACGAGGAAGAGGATGGCGTGCTGCTGGAAGAGGATTACGGCATCCCGCGCCGCTACCTGCGCAACATCCCCAGCCCGTGGGCCGTCAAGCGCCTGCACGAGTTCAACGGCGACATCAACCAGTTCCGCGTGGTCAAGCGCTACCCTTCCGTGCTGAAACAGGTGGCCATCTCCAAGACCGAGCCGGGCGACGAGAACAACCAGGACATCTCCTCGCTGGTCGGCAAGGTCGACATCCGCAAGCTCGAGGACTATTCGCAGGACGATCCGGACGCCTACAGCTACTCCGGCGGCCTGTGCCTGGCCAACCAGGGCTTGATGGAATTCGTCGAGATGTTCAAGGCGCCGATCAAGGTGTTGCATCCATTATTGACGGCCACGCAGGAAGGCAACTACAAGGGCACCGAGGGCTTCGGCGCGATCCCGTTCGACGGCATCATCCTGGCCCACTCGAACGAGTCGGAATGGAAAACCTTCCGCAACAACCGCAACAACGAGGCCTTCCTCGACCGTATCTACATCGTCAAAGTGCCGTACTGCCTGCGCGTGACCGACGAGATCAAGATCTACGACAAGCTCGTGGCCAACTCGTCGCTGTACCAGGCCCCGTGCGCGCCCGGCACCCTGAAGATGATGGCGCAGTTCGCGATCCTGTCGCGCCTGAAGGACCCGGAGAACTCCAGTATCTTCAGCAAGATGCTGGTCTACGATGGCGAAAACCTCAAGGACACCGATCCGAAGGCCAAGTCCATGCACGAGTACGTCGACTACGCCGGCGTCGACGAGGGCATGAACGGGCTGTCGACGCGCTTCGCGTTCAAGATCCTGTCCAAGGTCTTCAACTTCGACAACACCGAAGTGGCGGCCAATCCGGTCCACCTGTTGTATGTGCTGGAGCAGCAGGTCGAGCGCGAGCAGTTCCCGCCCGAGACAGAGCAGAAATACTTCTCGTACATCAAAGAGCACCTGGCGCAGAAGTACGTCGAGTTCATCGGCAAGGAAATTCAGACCGCGTATCTCGAAAGCTATTCCGAATACGGACAGAACATCTTCGACCGCTACGTCACGTTCGCCGACTTCTGGATACAGGA
Source organism: uncultured Duganella sp. (assembly GCA_963511605.1). Taxonomy (GTDB): domain Bacteria; phylum Pseudomonadota; class Gammaproteobacteria; order Burkholderiales; family Burkholderiaceae_D; genus Rugamonas. Next base: position 76,442 of record CAUPJZ010000015.1, read on the forward strand.
CCAGGAATACCGCGATCCGGACACCGGCGAGAGCTTCGACCGCGAGTCGCTCAACAACGAACTGGAGAAGATCGAGAAACCGGCCGGCATTTCGAACCCCAAGGATTTCCGCAACGAGATCGTCAACTTCGGCCTGCGGGCGCGCGCCAATAATGGCGGCAAGAATCCCGCCTGGACCAGTTATGAGAAATTCCGCACGGTGATCGAGAAGAAGATGTTCTCCAATACGGAGGAACTGCTGCCGGTGATCTCCTTTAACGCCAAAGCCAGCGCCGAGGACGCCAACAAGCACGCCGACTTCGTCGCGCGCATGGTGGAAAAAGGGTACACGGCCAAACAGGTCCGCTTGCTGTGCGAATGGTATTTGCGCGTGAGGAAGTCGTCTTAAGCAGTATTTTCGGCAATATCGCGCGGCCGTGCCGCGCGGCCGCATGCGCGCCGGCCCGCCGACAGCGGCGGCCGGCGCGTCGCCGACCCATAGCAGCAGGAGGCATCTTTTGACTTACCTCATCGATCGACGTTTGCAGGGCAAGAACAAATCCGCGGTCAACCGCGAGCGCTTCTTGCGGCGCTACAAGTCGCAGATCAAGGACGCGGTGGGACGGGCCATCAAGGGCCGTTCCATCACCGATATTGAAAACGGCGAAAAAGTCTCGATCCCCGTCAAGGACGTGGGCGAGCCATCCTTCGGCCACGCCCATGGCGGCGTGTGGGAAACCATCAACCCCGGCAACCAGGAATACCAGAAGGGCGACCTGATCAACAGGCCCAAGGGCGGCGGCGGGTCCGGCCGCGGCAAGGCGGGCAATAGCGACCAGATGACCGAGGATGACTTCATCTTCGAGCTGTCGCGCGAAGAGTTCATGAACTATTTCTTCGAGGACCTGGAACTGCCGCACATGGTCAAGACGCAGCTGACCGCGACGACCGAATTCAAGAACCAGCGCGCCGGCTACAACATGTCGGGCACGCCGTCCAACATCCACGTGCTGCGCTCGCTGCGCGGCGCGCTGGGCCGGCGCATCGCCGTCGGCGGCAACTCGCGCAAGCGGCTGGAGGAAGCCGAGGCCGAGCTCGAGCAACTGCTGCTGGACGGCGAACCGCTCGACGCCCCGCATGTCCTGGAGCTGAAAAAGCTGATCCACCACCTGCACACGCGGCTGCTGGCCATCCCCTTCATCGACCCGTTCGACCTGCGCTACAGCAACCGCATCAAGGTGCCCAAGCCGATGACGCAGGCGGTGATGTTCTGCATCATGGACGTGTCCGGCTCTATGGACGAAACCCGCAAGGACACGGCCAAGCGCTTCTTCATCCTGCTGTACCTGTTCCTCAAGCGCGCCTACGACAAGATCGACGTGGTCTTCATCCGCCACCACACGGCCGCCGCCGAGGTGGACGAGGAGGAATTCTTCCACTCGCGCGAATCGGGCGGCACGGTGGTGTCGTCGGCGCTGCACCTGCTCGACAAGATCATCGAGGAGCGCTACGGCGCCGGCAGCTGGAACAGTTACGTGGCGCAAGCCTCGGACGGCGACAACTGGGACAACGACTCGGTGCTGTGCCGCCAGCTGTTGATCAACACCATCATGCCCAAGGTGCAGTACTACACCTATGTCGAGATCACCGACGGCCCGCCGCAAAACCTGTGGGAGCAGTACTCGCAGATCCCGGACCACCACGCCAACTTCGCCATGCAGAAAATAGTCACGCCGGCCGATATCTATCCGGTGTTCCGCGAACTGTTCAAGAAACAGCCGAAATAGGCGGCCGCCCGGCCGCCCACCTAGCGAGCGCCCCATGAACGACATGACGCACCAGCCCTCCCCCAAGCCGCGCCATCCGCGCGCCCTGCCCGAACAGTCCGAGTGGACGTTCGAACTGATCGAGCAGGCCCACCAGGAAATCCGCCGGGTCGCCGAGAACTTCGGCCTCGACACCTATCCCAACCAGCTCGAAATCATCACCGCCGAACAGATGATGGACGCCTACACCTCGGTCGGCATGCCGGTGTCGTACAACCACTGGTCGTTCGGCAAGCATTTCCTGTCGACCGAGAAGGGCTACAAGCGCGGCCAGATGGGCCTGGCGTACGAGATCGTCATCAACTCCGATCCGTGCATCGCCTATCTGATGGAGGAGAACAGCCTGACCATGCAGGCGCTGGTGATCGCGCACGCGGCCTATGGCCACAACTCCTTCTTCAAGGGCAATTACCTGTTCCGCACCTGGACCGACGCCGAGGCCATCGTCGATTACATGGTGTTCGCCAAGAACTACATCGCCGAGTGCGAGCAGCGCCACGGCATCGACGCCGTCGAGACCCTGCTCGACTCCTGCCACGCGATCCAGAACTACGGCGTCGACCGCTACAAGCGCCCCGCCAAGCTGTCGATGATGGAGGAAAGGGCGCGGCAGAAGGAGCGCGAGGCCTACGTGCAATCGCAGATCAACGACCTGTGGCGCACGCTGCCGCGCCGCGAGGAGGAGGAGGCCGAGAAGGCCGCGCCGCGCTTCCCGCCCGAGCCGGAGGAGAACCTGCTGTACTTCATCGAGAAATACGCGCCGTTGCTCGAGCCGTGGCAGCGCGAGATGGTGCGCATCGTGCGCAAGATCAGCCAGTACTTCTACCCGCAGCGCCAGACCCAGGTGATGAACGAGGGCTGGGCCACCTTCTGGCACTACACCATCCTCAACCAGTTGTACGACGAGGGCGTGGTCGCCGACGGCTTCATGATGGAGTTCCTCAAGAGCCATACCAACGTGGTCTACCAGCCGCCCGTCAACAGTCCCTACTACAGTGGCATCAACCCGTACGCGCTCGGCTTCGCGATGATGACGGACATCCGCCGCATCTGCGAGAACCCGACCGCCGAGGACCGCGAATGGTTCCCCGACATCGCCGGCAGCGACTGGCGCAAGACCCTGGACTTCGCCATGCGCAACTTCAAGGACGAGAGCTTCATCGCCCAGTACCTGTCGCCCAAGCTGATCCGCGAGTTCCATTTCTTCGCCGTGCTCGACGACGACAACAACGAGAAGCTGGCGATCTCCGCCATCCATGACGACCTCGGCTATCGTTACGTGCGCCAGCAGCTTGCAGAACAATATAATCTCGGCAACCGTGAACCCAATATCCAGGTCTGGTCCGTCAATACCCGCGACGACCGGGCCTTGACCTTGCGCCACACGCAGTTCCAGCGCCGTCCGCTGAACCAGCAGGCCGGCGAGGTGCTCAAGCATGTGGCGCGGTTGTGGGGCTTCGACGTCCACCTGGAAACGGTGGCGCCGAACGGCGAGGTGGTCAGCACGATGGAGGTCAAACGGGAGAAACGCGCCCGGGGAAGTTGACCAACATATATATAGTGCTTACGCGAACGGCTGTGCGGTTTCAGGCACGGCTCTTGCAAGGTCTAAGTCGGGGTCAGGGGCGGTGCTCTGGCCCCGGTTTTTTTTGGTGAATGCATGGCGCGATCCGGAAGTCAACAGATTTTTGCAGGTTTTCGCAAATTTCATTCCGCAATAATTTCGCAAACGAAACATTCGCGGCCAAATTATCAACTGTTGGTAGTAAAATTACGCTGATAATATTCCGTGATTGCGCTTAAGGGAAAACTAAGTAACGTGGTAGCCCGCAATGCCCCAATTCTGCGCCGTGCACGCTTGCCCGGCGAACCACTTTGGTGCAAAGTGAGCGCTATCACATAGGAAAACCCTATGAAATTTAACCGGTTTTAGGGATGAAAATTCTATGTAAAATCAAGAATTCGTATGTATAATTCGCCGACGTCCCGGATGCGGCTGTTGTTTTATGTCGCCATTTTGGGGTTTAGTAGCAACAAAAAGAGTTGGTATTGGAGAAAGCAGGCATGAATTTCACGCACAACGAGAAAAGCACCGGGAAGAACTTTACAGGCATTACCATTGTCGTTTTGTTGCACGTCCTGGTTGCTTATGGAATCATAACGGGCCTGGGAACCCGCCTGGTGGCAAAGATGATCGCCCCAGTGGAGACAAAGATCATCGAGGAAGTAGCACCTCCTCCACCAAAGGAACTCCCACCACCGCCACCTCCGCCAGAGATGAAGGCTCCCCCGCCGCCATTCATCCCGCCAGTCGAGGTGAACGTGCAGCAGCCGCCGCCGCAGCAGAACGTGATCGCCAACGCGACCAACGTGAAGCCGCCAACGACCGAGATCCAGAAAGCGCCGCCGGCACCCCCAGCGCCGCCGACCCCTGGTCCGGCCAAGGCTGTCAACGTTGCCGCGGTCGCCGACTTCAGCACTTGCGCCAAGCCGGAATGGCCGAAGTCGTCGCTGCGTAACGAGGAAACGGGAACGGTAACGTTGTCGTTCCTGATTGCCGCCGACGGCCGCGTTGCCGACTCCAAAGTCGTCAAATCGAGTGGTTTTAGGGATCTGGACAAGGCAGCGGTTAGCGGCATCAGCAAATGCCGTTTCAAACCGGGTCTGACCGACGGGAAACCGACGGAAGCGTGGATGCAGATGCAATACGTCTGGACGCTGGAGTAAAAACCGAGACAGCTGTGTCGTCTCACTTAGTAAGTTTCGTTGTCATACATTCAGCGATCTGATTATTTTATCAATTTGGAGGAAGCATGTTTAAGAATACCCGTTTGTCCGCTGTACTGGCCGCTGTGCTGTTTTCCGTGACCGCAGCCACCGCCCTGGTAAGCGCCCCAGCTTTCGCTGACGCGCCAGCCTCGGCAGCTTCGGCTCCAGCAGCCGCTCCAGCGGATGCGGCAGCAGCACCAGCACCGGCAGCCGACGCAGCCGCCGCTCCAGCAGCAGACGCAGCAGCTCCAGCACCGGCCGCCGCCGGCGGTCATGAAGAAGTGGAAAACCCATACGGCTTCAAGGCAGTGTGGGATGCAGGTTTCGTTTCGCGCGCCACCCTGATCATCCTGACCATCATGTCCATGGGTTCGTGGTACATCATCATCACCAAGCTGATCGACCAGGCCAAGATCTTCAAACAGTCGAAAGAAACCTCGGCCAAGTTCTGGAAAGCTTCGTCGATCGCTGCTGGTTCGGCTGCCCTGAAAGAAGGCTCGCCATTCCGCTTCATCGCCGAGACCGGCACCAAGGCCACCGTGCACCACGACGGCGCCCTGCTGGAACAAATCGACCTGTCGACCTGGGTGACGATGTCGATCCAGCGCGCTGTCGACAAAGTTCAGTCGCGTCTGCAAGATGGCCTGTCGTTCCTGGCAACCGTCGGTTCGACCTCGCCGTTCATCGGTCTGTTCGGTACCGTTTGGGGTATTTACAATGCGCTGATCGCCATCGGCATGTCGGGTAACGCCTCGATCGACAAGGTTGCAGGTCCGGTCGGTGAAGCGCTGATCATGACCGCTTTCGGTCTGTTCGTCGCCGTTCCAGCCGTTCTGGGTTACAACTGGCTGGTGCGTCGTAACAAGGCAGCAATGGAAGATGTCCGTTCGTTCTCGGCTGACGTGCACTCGGTGCTGATCTCCGGCGCGATGTCCACCAGCGAAGCCGGCCGTCTGGCTGGCGCTAAAAAGATTGGATAATTAATCATGTCGATGTCCGTAGGCTCCGATAGCGGAGAAGAAGACCAAGTCATGTCAGAAATCAACACGACGCCCCTCGTGGACATCATGTTGGTTCTGCTGATTATCTTCCTGATCACGAGCCCGGTTGTTCTGAAGCTGATCAAGATCAAGCTGCCAGAGGAAACCAACCAGGTTATTCAGACCAAGCCGGAAGATGTCAACATCGTTGTGAGCAAAGATGGCGACATCTACTGGAACCAGAAGAAGATGCGCGACGCGAATGAGCTGTTCGACAATCTGAAGGTGGAAGCAGTGAAAGTGCCGCAGCCGGAAGTGCACGTTCGTGGCGACCAAGAAACACGCTACGAATCGATCGGCAAGGTTATTTACACTACCCAGCGCGCTGGTATTCAGAAGGTCGGCTTCATCACCGAACCGCCTGATAAGGGTTAATTCCCGTTAGTGCATCGCAGGCCTGAAACACGGCCTGCCCTTCTTAAAAGGAAACATCATGAGTATGAATGTCGGCTCTCCGGCTGCCGCAGGCGCGGATCCGGAACCAATGATGGAAATGAATATGACGCCCCTCATCGACGTGATGCTGGTGCTGATTATCATGATGATCATTACGATTCCGAAAGCCAACCACTCGGTCAACTTGAACATGCCGGTCGGCACCCCGCCGCCACCGACCAAGGACCCAGTGGTCATCACGATCGACGTGGACTTCGACGGTACGATTCTGTGGGATAACGTGGTCGTTCCCGACCGCGGCGCCCTGGAAGCGAAACTGACCGACGTCGCGGCCCAACCCGATCAGCCGGAGGTGCATCTGCGTCCGAACAAGCTGGTCGAATACAAGGCCGTGGCAGGCGTCATGGCTGCCGCACAGCGTCTCGGCGTGACCAAAATTGGCCTGGTCGGCAACGAACAGTTCCAATAAATCAGTTCTATGTTCAACGATAGGCAGGACCATTCCTGCCTATTTCGCATTTTGAAGAAAGAAAACTTACCCATGACCAAGTTTCGTCTCGCTCATCTCGGCCTGGTAATGGCCGCTATTGGTTTTACAGCAGCAGCTCCTATTGCAGGTTTTTCGTCGGTCGCCTACGCTGCCGAAGCGGTGCGCGCTGAAATCGGCAAACCATTGCAGGAAGCACAGAAACTGGCTGCGGCAGGAAAGAACAAAGAAGCAGTAGCAAAACTGAAGGAAACCGATTCCGTCGGCGGCAAAAGCGCCAACGAGACCTATCTGATCGAACGCACCCGCGCCTCGGCCGCCGCTTCCGCTGGCGACTACGACACCGCCGCGCGCGCCTTTGAGAGCGTGATCAACTCGGGCAAGCTGTCGGCCGCCGAACAACCGAAATTCACCCAGGCGCTGGCCGGTATCTACTACCGCATCAAGGATTACCCGAAAGCCATCACCTGGATCCAGCGCGCGCTCAAGGACAATCCGAACGACGGCGCCATGCACGAACTGCTGATCCAGACCTACTACATCAGCGGCAAGTACGCCGAAGCGGCCAAGGAACTGCAAGCGTCGAAGAACCTGAACGAAGCCCAGCTGGGCATGCTGGCCAACATCCAGCTCAAGCAGAACGACAAGGCCGGCTACGTGCAGACGCTGGAACGCATGGCCGCCAGCTATCCGAAGCCGCAAACCTGGGCCGACCTGCTGCAACGCGTGCAAGCCAAGCCTGGCTTCTCGTCGGGCCTGTCGCTGGACGTGCTGCGCCTGCGCCTGGCCAATGGCCTGCTGAGCAAGCCATCCGAGTACATGGAGATGAGCCAATTGGCGCTGCAGGCGGGTAACCCGGCCGAAGCGATCAAGATCATCAACGAAGGCTACAAAAAAGGCGCGCTGGGCACCGGTTCCGACGCCGCCCGCCACCAGCGCCTGAAAGACCTGGCCGCCAAGACCCAGGCCGAGTTCGACGCCAAGCAGGCCGCCAACGAAGCCGAAGCCGTCAAGAACAAGGACGCCGACGCGCTGGCTAACATGGGCTACGCGCTGGTTTCGGCCGGCAAGGCCGACAAGGGCCTGCCGCTGCTGGAACAAGCCGTCAAGCTGGGCACCGGCCGCAATCCGGAAGCGATCAAGCTGCACTACGGTATCGCGCAATCGATCGCCGGCAAGAAATCGGCCGCGTTGTCGACCTTGAAATCGGTCAAAGGCACGGACGGCACCGCCGACCTGGCCCGCTACTGGACGCTGGGCCTGAACAAAGCCGCTTAATCCGGCCGCGTTTGGTCCCGAAAGCGCTGTCTGCTCCGGCAGGCGGCGCTTTTTTACATTTCGGGGACCCAAAATCGGGCAAAAAGGCCCTTCCCGCCCCCGCCCATGCCCTTTGCGGATGTGCATCGCCGAAACAAACCGTATAATCCTCCATTTAGCGATAGTTCCCCCAGATTCCCATGAAGGTATTTCGAGGTCTCCCCAACGCGGCGGCGCGCGCGCCGTGCGCGCTTACGATCGGCAACTTCGACGGTGTCCACCTCGGCCACCAGGCGTTGCTGGCCCGCGTGCGCGGCGCCGCCACTGGCCTCGGCCTGGAAGCGGCGGTGATGACCTTCGAGCCGCATCCGCGCGAATTTTTCGCCAACAAGGCCGGCGACCCGTCCAAGGCGCCGCCGCGCATCGCCAACCTGCGCGACAAGCTGCAATCGCTGTCCGACAACGGCATCGACCGCGTCATCGTGGAGCACTTCTCGGCGCCGTTCGCCGCCCTCACGCCGCAGGAATTCACCGAAAAGGTGCTGGTCGAGGGCTTGCACGTCAAATGGCTGATGGTCGGCGACGACTTTTGCTACGGCGCGCGCCGCGCCGGCAACGTCGACATGCTGCTGGAGGCCGGTAAACAATACGGTTTCCACGTCGAGACCCTGCCGACGGTGATGAACGGCACCACCCGCATCTCGTCGTCGGCCGTGCGCGCCGCGCTGGCCGGGGGCGACTTCGGCCACGCCGAGGCGCTGCTGGGCCATCCGTACGCGATCTCCGGCCATGTGATCCACGGCCAGAAGCTGGGCCGCACCCTGGGCTTCCCCACCCTCAACCTGCGGGTGCCGCACCGGCCCGCGCTGTCGGGCATCTTCATCGTCCAGGTGCACGGCCTGGCCGAGCGGCCGCTGGCCGCCGTCGCCAGCCTGGGCGTGCGCCCGACCGTCGACGACAGCGGCCGCGTGCTGCTCGAAGTGCACGTGTTCGACTTCGACCAGGGCTGCTACGGCAGGCAGGTGCGCGTCGAATTCCTGCAAAAGATCCGCGACGAGGAAAAATACGTCGACCTGCCGACCCTGACGGCCGCCATCCACCGCGACGCCGACCTCGCCCGCGCCTATTTCGCGCGGCGCGACGGCGCGGCCGCCGCCTCTGGCGACCTGATTAGCGCGACCAACGCCACCGACCGAATTTGAGCGCGCCACCAGCCACGCGCGCCGGCCATCCAGAATTCCCGCATACATCACTGAAGAAAAAACATGTCCGATAAAAGCAAAGCCCCGAAGAAGCCTGAAAGCAAATACCCGGTCAACATGACCGAAACCCCGTTCCCGATGCGCGGCGACATGGCCAAGCGCGAACCGGGCTGGGTGCAGCAATGGCAGGAAAAGAAAATCTACGAGCGCGTGCGCAAGGCCGCCGCCGGCCGTCCGAAATTCATCCTGCACGACGGCCCGCCGTACGCCAACGGCGACATCCACATCGGCCACGCCGTCAACAAAATCTTGAAGGACATGGTGGTCAAGTCGCGCGGCTTCGCCGGCTTCGACGCCCCGTATGTGCCGGGTTGGGATTGCCACGGCATGCCGATCGAAATCCAGATCGAAAAACAGTACGGCAAAAACCTGCCGACCGCCGAGGTGCTGACCAAGGCCCGCGCCTACGCGCTCGAACAGGTCGACCGCCAGCGCAAGGACTTCATCCGCCTGGGCGTGCTGGGCGAGTGGCAGAATCCCTACCTGACGATGAACTACTCGAACGAGGCGGACGAACTGCGCGCGCTCGGCACCCTGCTGGAAAAAGGCTATGTCTACCGCGGCCTGAAACCGGTCAACTGGTGCTTTGACTGCCAGTCGGCGCTGGCCGAGGCGGAAGTGGAATACCAGGAAAAGCGCGACCCGGCGATCGACGTCGGCTTCAAGTTCGCCGAATTCGACAAGCTGGCCAAGGCCTTCAGCCTCGATAGCCTGCCGACCGAAAACGGCTTCGTCGTCATCTGGACCACGACCCCGTGGACCATCCCGTCCAACCAGGCGCTCAACGTCAATCCGGAAGTGATCTACGCGCTGGTCAAGACCGAGCGTGACGGCCAGCCTTTGCTGCTGATCCTGGCGCAGGACCTGGTCGAATCGTCGCTGGCGCGCTTCAAGCTCGAAGGCGTCACCATCGCCACCTGCCACGGCGCGGCGCTCGAAGGCATCAGCTTCCGCCACCCGCTGCACGCGGCCGACGCCTTCTACGACCGCCTGTCGCCGATGTACCTGGCCGAGTACGTGACCACCGAAAGCGGCACCGGCGTGGTGCACTCGGCGCCCGCGTACGGCCTGGACGACTTCATCTCCTGCCGCGCGCATGGCATGAAGGACGAACAGATCCTGACCCCGGTCATGGGCGACGGCAAATTCGCCTCGACCTTGCCGCTGTTCGGCGGCATGACGATCTGGGAAGCGTCCAAGCCGATCTGCGGCGCGCTCAAAGAAGCCGGCGCGCTGTTCGAAGTGAAGATGTTCGACCACAGCTACATGCACTGCTGGCGCCATAAAACGCCGATCATCTACCGCGCCACCTCGCAGTGGTTCGCCGGCATGGACGTCAAGCCGAAGGACGGCGGCGCCACCTTGCGCGAAACCGCGCTCAAAGGCATCGACGAGACCAAGTTCTTCCCGGACTGGGGCCAGGCGCGCCTGCACGGCATGATCGCCAACCGCCCCGACTGGACCCTGTCGCGCCAGCGCCAGTGGGGCGTGCCGATGGCCTTCGTCGTCCACAAGGAAACCGGCGCGCTGCATCCGCGCACGCCGGAGCTGCTGGAGCAGGTCGCCAAGCTGATCGAAAAGAGCGGCATCGACGCCTGGCTGGCGCTCGACCTGAAAGACCTGATCGGCGACGAGGCGGCCGGCTACGAGAAGAACAAGGACACGCTGGACGTCTGGTTCGACTCCGGCTCGACCCACCAGACGGTGCTGCGCGGCTCGCACAAGGAGCAATCGGCCTTCCCGGCGGACCTGTACCTGGAAGGTTCGGACCAGCACCGCGGCTGGTTCCACTCGTCGCTGCTGACGTCCTCGATGCTGAACGGCGTGCCGCCGTACAAAGCGCTCTTGACGCACGGCTTCGTGGTCGACGGCGAAGGCAAGAAGATGTCCAAGTCGGTCGGTAACACCGTCGCGCCGCAGGACGTCTGGAACAAGCTCGGCGCCGACATGCTGCGCCTGTGGGTGGCCACCACCGACTACACCGGCGAACTGTCGATCTCCGACGAGATCCTCAAGCGCGTGACCGAAGCCTATCGCCGCATCCGCAACACGCTGCGCTTCCTGCTGGCCAACCTGTCGGACTTCGACGCCGCCAGGGACGCCGTGCCGGCCGCCGAGCTGCTGGAAATCGACCGCTACGCGATCGCCAACATGGCCGCGCTGCAGGCGGAAATCGCCGAGCACTATCTGCAGTACGAATTCCAGCCGGTCTACTCCAAGCTGCAGAACTACTGCTCCGAGGACCTGGGCGGCTTCTACCTCGACATCCTCAAGGACCGCCTGTACACGTCGGCCGTGACGTCGCACGCGCGCCGTTCGGCGCAGACCGCGCTGTGGCACATCACGCAAAGCCTGCTGCGCGTGATGGCGCCGGCGCTGTCGTTCACGGCGGAGGAAGCCTGGGCCATCTTCGCCGGCGAGGAAGCGTTCAAGGCCAGCGACGAGACCATCTTCACGCAAACCTGGTGGCAGCTGCCGGAACTGGCCGACGCCGAAACGCTGCTGGCCAAGTACACGGCCCTGCGCGCGGTGCGCACCGACGTGACCAAGCAATTGGAAGATTTGCGCACTTCGGGCGCGATCGGTTCGTCGCTGCAGGCCGAGCTGACCATCAAGGCCGCCGGCGACAAGTACAAGCTGCTCGCCAGCCTGGAGGACGACCTCAAGTTCGTCTTCATCACGTCGCTGGCGCAAGCCGTCGAAGTGGCCGCCGAAGCCGATGAAGCGGTCGAAGTGGCCGCCTCCACGGCCGAGAAGTGCGAGCGTTGCTGGCACTACCGCGCCGACGTCGGCGCGCACGCGGACCATCCGACGCTCTGCGGCCGTTGCCACAGCAATCTGTTTGGTGCGGGCGAAAAACGCAAGTTCGCTTAATATTGGGGCCGCCGATTTTCACAAGAAATCGGCGGCGCCGTCGCCACGAACCTCTCTGATATTTTATGGCCACTAAAAAAATCTTCCCGACCAAGTCGTCCTCCAGCTTGATCCCTTGGCTCGGCATCGCCTTCATCATCATGCTGGTCGACCAGCTGACCAAGATCACCATCACCCGCACCTTCCAGCTGGGCGAGGAAAAATTCGTCACCTCGTTCTTCAACCTGGTGCTGGCCTATAACAAGGGCGCGGCCTTCAGCTTCCTGCACAACGCCGGCGGCTGGCAGCGCTATTTCTTCACCGGCATCGGCATCGCCGCCGCCGCCTACATCATCTACCTGTTGAAAAAACACGGTGGACAACGCATGTTCTCCTGGGCGCTGTCGCTGGTGCTCGGCGGCGCGGTCGGCAACGTCATCGACCGCCTGCTGTACGGCCACGTGATCGACTTCCTCGATTTCCACTGGGCCGGCTGGGGCCACTTCCCGGCGTTTAACATCGCCGACGCGGCCATCTGCATCGGCGCGGCGCTGTTCATCCTCGACGAACTGCGGCGCGTGAACAAATAAGCGGGAGAGCGGCATCATGGAACTGACTGGTAAAAAAATCGTCCTCGGCCTGTCCGGCGGCGTGGCCTGCTACAAGGCGGCGGAACTATGCCGCGCGCTGACCAAGGCCGGCGCCTCGGTGCAGGTGGTGATGACCGACGCCGCGACCCACTTCATCACCGCCGTCACCATGCAGGCCCTGTCGGGCAACAAGGTGTTCAGCAGCCAGTGGGATCCGCGCGTGGACAACAACATGGCCCACATCGACGTCACCCGCGACGCCGACGCGATCCTGATCGCGCCCTGCTCGGCCGACTTCATGTATAAACTGGCGCACGGCGTCTGCGACGACCTGCTGTCGACCATGTGCCTGGCGCGCCCGCGCCGCGTGCCGCTGCTGGTGGCGCCGGCCATGAACGTGGAAATGTGGCAGAACCCCGCCACCCAGCGCAACGCCCGCCAGCTGGAGGAAGACGGCATCGTCATCTTCGGCCCGGCCGCCGGCGACCAGGCCTGCGGCGAAGTGGGCATGGGCCGCATGCTGGAACCGGCGCAGCTGCTGGAGGAATTGATCGCGTCGTTCCAGCCGAAGGTCCTGGCCGGCAAACGCATCCTGATCACCGCCGGCCCGACCTTCGAGCCGATCGATCCGGTGCGCGGCATCACCAATCTGTCGTCCGGCAAAATGGGTTACGCGGTGGCGCGCGCGGCGCGCGAAGCCGGCGCCGAAGTGGTGCTGGTGTCCGGCCCGACCGCGCTGCCGGCGCCGTTCGGCGTGCAGCGCATCAACGTCCAAAGCGCGATGCAGATGCACGACGCCGTGCTGGCCAACGTCGACCACCAGCATATCTTCATCGCCGTGGCGGCCGTCGCCGACTGGCGCGTGTCCAATTCGAGCGAACAGAAACTGAAGAAGAATCCGGACGGCTCGGTGCCGGACCTGAAGTTCGAACAGAACCCTGACATCCTGGCCACCGTCGCCGCCCGCACCTCGCTGGCCGGCCATCCGTACTGCGTCGGCTTCGCCGCCGAATCGGAAAACCTGATCCAGTTCGGCGCCGACAAGCGCGAGAAAAAAGGCATCCCCCTGCTGGTCGGGAATATCGGCCACCACACCTTCGGCCAGGACGACAACACCATCATCCTGTTCGACGAAAACGGCCACACCATCCTGCCGCGCGCCGACAAACTGACCCTGGCGCGCCAGCTGATTTCCGAAATCTCCAAACGCATCTCGCAGCATTCGCTGTTCGCAAAATAACAAAGTAAACGCATGAAAAACATCGACGTCAAAATCCTCGACCCGCGCATGAAAGACCAGTTGCCGGCCTACGCCACCCCGGGTTCGGCCGGCCTCGATCTGCGCGCCTGCATCGACGCGCCGATCACCATCGAAGCCGGCCAGACGGTGCTTATCCCGACCGGCCTGGCGATCCACGTCGCCGATCCGGGCTACGCCGCCATGATCCTGCCGCGCAGCGGCATGGGCCACAAGAACGGCATCGTGCTGGGGAATCTGGTAGGCTTGATCGATTCCGATTACCAGGGCCAGTTGATGATTTCGACGTGGAACAGGGGCAACAGCGCCTTCACCCTGAACCCGATGGAGCGCCTGGCGCAGCTGATCATTGTTCCCGTCCTGCAAGTCGGTTTCAACGTCGTCGAGGAATTCGACACCAGCGAACGCGGTGCCGGCGGTTTTGGCAGCACCGGAAAACACTAAAAAAATACGGAGACTAGGGATGGTCCAGCAAAACAATTCGAAGAAATTCGCCACTATATCCCTGCTGGCCGCGGCCATGCTGCTGTCGGCCTGTTCGACCTTCACCTCCGGGACGGCCGAACCAGGACAGGGTCCGGTGGTCGCGCGCACCGTCGACGAAGGCGCGCCGGTGGTCACCGCCAAGATGGCCGCCGCCCGCCAGGCGCTGGGACAAATGGTCGCGTTGCAGGACCGCCTGTACCGCATCGCCGGTCCGCTGTTGATCAACAACGCGGACCTGTGCCGCAACCAGGCCCGCAACCTGCTCGGCTTCACGGCCAAGAACAAATACTCGTACTCCGGGGAGTTCGTCGACGCCGCGCAGGCGGTGCTGAACTACGGCGACCGGCTCGAAGTGGCCAGCGTGCTGACCGGCAGCGGCGCCGCGCGCGTCGGCCTGCGCAAGGGCGACGTGCTGCTGGCGGCCGAAGGAAAAAGCCTGCCCACCGGCCAACACGCCGAGACCGAGGCTGCCGGCGTACTGGGCCCGCTGGTGGCCAACAACCAGACGCTCAACCTGATCGTCGAACGCAATGGCAGCAACCAGGCGCTCAAGGTGCCGGTCACGCGCGCCTGCGCCTTCAAGATCGACATCGGCAATTCGGACAACATCAACGCCTACTCGGACGGCCAGCGCGTGATGATCACGCGCGGCATGATCAACTTCGCGCAGACCGACGAAGCCATCGCCTATGTGCTGGCCAAGGACATCGCGCACAATGTGCTGGGCCACGCCGCCAAAACTCGGTCGGCCTACACGGTCGGCAGCATCATCGACAATCTGGTCGCGGTGCGGCCGGACCTGTCGATGCTGATCGGCAGCGCCGGCATCAAGCCGATGCCGCAGGAACTCGACGCGGCGGCCGATTCGCTGTCGCTGTACATGGTGGCGCGGGCCGGCTACAGCACCGCGCAGGCGCGCGCGTTCTGGCAGCGACTGGCCAGCCAGTATCCGGCCTCGGTGCTGAACGGGTACACCGCCAACCACCCGGGCATCAACTACCGCCTGGCCGCGATCGACAAGACCGTCGCCGAAATCAAGGGCAAGCAGGCGGCCAAGAAGCCGCTGGTGCCGTGACCCGCATGCAAAAAACGGCGTTGGTGGCGGCCTTGCTGATGTCGATGGCCGTATCGGGCGTGGCCCAGGCGGCGCAATGGCGCAAAGTCAGTTCGGGTCCGGGAAACGTCTTCTACATCGATAGCACCAAGGTGGTCAAAAAAGACAGGACGCGCAAGGTGTGGTCGCTGCACTCCTACGCCAAGGCGCAGCAGACGCCGGAGGGCAAGCCTTACCGCTCGGTCAAGGCGCAGCACCTGTATTCCTGCGAGGACCGCACGGCGGTGATGCTGTCGCAGGTGTTCTATCCCGAGACGATGGGCAGGGGCGAACCGGTCGAGAACTATATCTACGAAAAATTCAGCCCGGAGGAAGTGGCCCCGGGCAGCCCGTTCGAAAAGGCGCTGGCGAGGGTGTGCAAGCGCTGAGTTCGCGCGGGCTTTAGCGGATGTTCGGGAAGTCCGGGAACACGGTTCCCATCAGCCAGGTCAGGCCGCCGCAAAACACCACGGCGATAATCAGCACGATCAGCAGGCGGCCGAATTTGGGTGAGCCGTCGTCTTCCTTGTGGTCGGTCATGGCAGTTCCTGCAAGCTTTGTAGAGCCGTAGTATATTCCATCCATGGACAGCATCGATCTCGAAGTACTCAAAACCAGCGCCGCGTGGATCGCCTCCGGGCGCCGCTGCGAACTTATCACCGTCATCAAGACCTGGGGCTCGAGTCCCCGTCCGGTCGGCGCCACCCTGGCCATCTGCGAAGATGGCACGGTGATCGGCTCCGTCTCGGGCGGCTGCATCGAGGATGACCTGATCGCGCGCGTGCGCGACGAGGGCATCAGCCGCACCTTGCCCGAAATCGTCAGCTACGGCATCACCGCCGACGAGGCGCACCGTTTCGGCCTGCCCTGCGGCGGCACCAACGAACTGTCGATCGAACCGCTGTCGGAGCGTAGCCGCGTCGCCGAACTGCTGGAGCGGCTGGAGCGGCACGAACTGGTACAGCGCCGGCTCGATCTGCAAACCGGCGACGTCGAGCTGTCGCAGGCGGCGCCCGGCGCGCAGATGCAGGTGAGCGAGCGCGCCATGGTCACCCTGCACGGACCGCGCTGGCGCCTGCTGATCATCGGCGCCGGCCAACTCTCGCGCTTCCTGGCACAAATCGCCACCGCGATGGACTACCACGTCATCGTCTGCGACCCGCGCGAGGAATACCGCGCCGGCTGGCACGTCGACGGCGTGCAGCTGGTGCACGACATGCCGGACGATATCGTCCTGTCGATGAAGCTGGACCACCGCAGCGCCGTCGTCGCGCTGACGCACGACCCCAAGCTGGACGACCTGGCGCTGATGGAGGCGTTGAAATCGGACGCGTTCTACGTCGGCGCGATCGGCTCGCGCCTGAACAACAGCAAGCGCCGCGAGCGGCTGCTGGAATTCGACCTGACGCCGGAGCAGCTGGCGCGCCTGCATGGACCGATAGGGCTGTACATCGGCAGCAAAACGCCGTCGGAGATCGCCATCTCGATCCTGGCCGAGCTGACGGCGATCAAAAACGGCGTACCGACGACGATGCTGATCCCGCACGCCGCCTCGCCGGTGGCGCCGGGCGACACCGTCTGCGCGGTCGACAGCGGCGCTGTGTAAGTTCAAAAGCAAGAAGCGGAGAGACGGAAACACGTAGGGCGGATTAGCGTAGCGTAATCGGCCATGCATGCGTCATCGGCGGCTCATGGCCGATTACGCGCTACGCGCTCTTAACGCCTACCGGCAGGTAGGCGGTCCCTTCGAGGGCCCCGGGGCGGTTAGCGGGCCTCGCCCGCTAACCGCCCTACGAAAACCAAAATAGCGAACCTAAAGTCCATGAGCACCGCCAACCTCCTCCGCCTGATCTTCCTGGCCGCCATCTGGGGCGGCTCCTTCCTGTTCATGCGGATCGCCGCGCCGGTGCTGGGCGCCGCAGTCCTGATCGAATACCGCGTGCTGTTCGCCTCCCTGTTCCTGGCGGCGATCGCCGTCGTGCTGAAAAAGCCGCTCAACCTGCGCAAGCACTGGAAGCACTACCTCATCCTCGGCCTGTTCAACTCCGCGCTGCCGTTCCTGATGTTCGCCTTCGCCGCCCGCACGCTGTCGGCCTCCCTGCTGGCCGTGCTGAATGCCACCACGCCGCTGTGGGGCACCCTGATCGCCGCCGCCCTCACCCGCCAGATGGTCGGCGGCAAAGTCATGCTCGGCCTTGTGCTGGGCGCATGCGGCGTCGCGCTGCTGGTCGGCTTCGACCATGTCAGCACCAAACCCGGCGCCGGCCTCGCGATCGCCGCCGTGCTGTTCGCCTCCTTCAACTACGGCATCGCCAGCAACTACGCCAAATCGGTCAAGGACGTCGAACCGCTGTCGAACGCGCACGGCTCGATGTGGGCGTCCACCTTGCTGGTGCTGCCGATCGTGCCGTTCTTCCCGGCGCCGGGCGAGCCGACCGTCGGCATCATGGGCGCCGTGATCGCGCTGGGAGTGCTGTGCAGCGGCATCGCCTACCTGATCTACTTCCGCCTGATCCAGGATGTCGGCCCGTCGTCGGCGCTGACGGTGACCTTCCTCAGCCCCTTGTTCGGCATTTTGTGGGGCACGCTGTTCCTCGGCGAGACGGTCGGCTGGTACACCATCGCCGGCGCCGCCATCGTCATCGCGGGCACCGCGCTGGTGACCGGCTTCCGCCCCAACTTCGGCGCGCTGCGCAAAACCAAAACCGTATGAAAAGCTTCGCGCTCGACCTGCCGGCCAACTACCGCCTGCACGACGTACTGGCCTTCCACAGCCGCGACAGCGAAAGCGTGGCCGAAGAAGTCGGCGACACGAGCCTGCGCAAAGGAATAGTGGTGGACGGCGTGCCGGTGGTGCTCGCGGTGGTGATCGATAGCGCAATGGCGCCCGCCAGCGCCAGCTGCACGGTACACGCCGACGGCAAACTGTCCAAAGCCTCGCAACAGCGCGTGCGCGAAGCGGCGCTCAGCATCCTCGGCCTGCGCATCGATCCGGAACCATTTTGCGTCTTCGCCGCCAAGGACGACATGTTCGGCCCGTTGACCGTGGTGCAGCCGGGGCTGCGCATCGTGCAATCGGCCACCGTGTTCGAAGCGCTGACCTGGGCCATCATCGGCCAGCAAATCAACCTGCCGTTCGCCATCTCATTGCGCCGCACCTTCATCCTGCAGGCGGGCCGCCAGCACAGCAGCGGCTTGTGGTGCTACCCGGAGGCGGCCGATGCGGTAAAGCTATCCATGGAAGATCTGAGCAGCCGCAAATTCTCGCGCGCCAAGGCGGAAACCTTGCTGCGGCTGGCGAACCTGGTCGCCAGCGGCGAACTACTGCTCGACGTCACGCCCACCAACAGCATCGAACAGATCTCGGCGGCGCTGCTGGCCGTCAAAGGCATCGGGCCATGGACGGTCAACTACGGCCTGCTGCGCGGCTACGGCTACGCCGACTGCTCGCTGCACGGCGACGTCGCCATCCGCGCGGCGCTGCAGGCGCTGCTGGGTGAAGAAACGAAGCCGGACATGCCGCGTACCGAACAAATCCTGGCCCGCTACGCGCCCCACCGCACGATGGCCGCCGCCCACTTGTGGGCCAGCCTGCACCCGCGCGGCGACAGCGACGACAAAGATTCCGCTTGATCCTGACGTAACGTCAGGCTTTACGATTCCGGCATCTCCGTCACTATCAAGGATGCCATGAGCTGGATCGAAAAACTGCTGCCGCCCCGTTTCAACCGCAACGGCTCCGAGCCGCGCCAATCGATACCCGCCGGCCTGTGGATCAAGTGTCCCGCATGCGAGGCGGTGCTGTACCGCGCCGACCTCGAAGCCAACCTGCACGTCTGCCCCAAATGCAGCCACCATCTGCGTATCCGTGCGCGCGCCCGTCTCGACGCCCTGCTCGACACAGGCGGCAGGCACGAGATCGGCCAGGAAGTGCTACCCGTCGACACGCTCAAGTTCAAAGGCAGCAAAAGCTATCCCGCGCGCCTGCAAGCGGCGATGGAAGCGACCGGCGAGACCGACGCGATCATCGTCATCGGCGGGGCGATTCTGTCGGTGCCGGTGGTGGTGGCGTGCTTCGAATTCGACTTCATGGGCGGCTCGATGGGATCGGTGGTCGGCGAACGTTTTGTGCGCGGCGTGCAGGCCGCGATCGACCAGCACGTGCCATTCGTCTGCATCACCGCCAGCGGCGGCGCGCGCATGCAGGAAGGCCTGCTGTCGCTGATGCAAATGGCGAAAACCACCGCCATGCTGGCCAAATTGGCGGAGAAGAAACTGCCCTTCGTCTCGGTGCTGACCGACCCCACATCCGGCGGCATATCGGCCTCGTTCTGCTTCTTGGGCGACCTGGTGATCGCGGAACCGAAGGCGCTGATCGCCTTCACCGGCGCGCGCGTCATCAAAAGCATCTTGTGCGTGACACTGCCGGAGGGCTATCAGCGTTCGGAATTCCTGCTCGAACGCGGCGCCATCGACATGATCGTCGACCGCCGCGACATGCGCGCCGAACTGGCGTCGCTACTGGCCTTGCTGCTCAAGCTACCGACGGACGCCATCGCCAATGACACCTCGGAATCACGTAGGGCGGATTAGCGCAGCGTAATCGGCCATGCGTGCGCCGTCGGCTGCGCATGCATGGCCGATTACGGCGTTCCGCCTAATCCGCCCTACGTGATTACGTGATTACGTCATTACGTCACTACGCGATTACGTGACATTCCCGGCTGGCGTACACTATCGCCCATGAACGAACATCGCAATCAAGCCGTGTTAAAAGTCGGCGAGCTGGCCGCGCGCTCCGGGCTCACCGTACGCGCACTGCACCACTACGACAGCATCGGCCTGCTGACGCCATCGGCGCACACCGACTCCGGCTATCGCCTCTACAACCGCGCCGACGTCGCCCGCCTGCACCAGATCCAGGCGCTGCGCCGCTTCGGCATGTCGCTGGCGGACATCGGCACCTTCCTCGCCAGTCCCGAAGCGCCCTTCGCCGACGTCGTCGCGCAGCAGATCGCCACGCTCGACCAACAGATCGCGCAGGCGAGTGCGCTGCGCGAGCAGCTCTCGCACCTGCACCGGCAGATGGCCGGCGGCGGCGAGCCGGAACTGGCCGACTGGCTGTCCACGCTGGAGCTGATGAACCTCTACGACAAATACTTCACGAAAGACGAATTGCACCGCCTGCCCTTCTGGCAGCAGGACGCACGCCGCAACAGCGGCTGGGCCGCGCTGGTGGCGCAGATACAGGACCTGATGCGGCAAGGCGTCCTGGCCACCAACGCCGAACCGCGCCAACTGGCCGAGCGCTGGATGCAAATGCTCGAACGCGACACCGCCGCCAATCCCGACTTCGCGCGCCGCATCACCGTGATGATGGAGATGGAGCCGGCCGCGCAACTGCACACGGGGATCACGCCGCAACTGAAGCAGTACGTGATCGAAGCGTTCGGCGAACACAAACTGGCGCTGTACGCCGACTATCTCGACGAGGACGAATTGCGCCGCATGCGCGTCGGCGCCAGCCAGCATGGCGCCGAGTGGATGGCGCTGATCGCGGCGGTCCACCGGCAACTCGATGCCGGCGCCGATCCCGCCGCTCCGGCATCGCAAGCGCTTGCCCGCGAATGGATGACATTATTCAGCGCCCGCTTCGGCGACAACCCGGCGACGCTGGAAAAAATACGCCATGCCCATACGCGCGAGCCGCGACTGCTGGTCGGCACCTGGGTCACGCCCGCGATGCTCGATTTCATCCGCGCATCCTGCGCCACGTTGCCGCCGGCCTGACTTGCCCGCCCGTTTGAGCGGGCGTAAAGTAAAGCTCCGACGACCGCATTACCTTGGCGGAGGTGCCCCATGGACGATCACATCAAAACCGATTACGACACGGACTTTCTCGTCTGGCTGCAAAGCCAGGCCGAGCTACTGCGCGCCAGGCAATTCGAACGACTGGACCTTGAACATTTGATCGAGGAGCTCGAGAGCATGGGTAGCAAGGAAAGGCACGAATTCAAAAACCGCATCGTGCAATTAATGATGCATCTGCTGAAATGGAAAGTACAACCGGACCACATTTCAGGCAGTTGGCTGCGTTCGATCAGGGAACAACGCTATAGCATCGCCGATCTCATGGAAGAAATGCCCAGTCTAAAACCGCTGCTGGACAATTACGCAACGCGAAACTACGCAAGGGCCGTGGCCCTCGCCGCCGACGAAACACGCCTGCCCAAGTCGGCTTTCCCCACTAAGATGCCGTTCACCAGGGATCAACTGCTCGACCCCGACTATTTGCCATAAAGCGCAGCACAATAGAAAAAGCCGCTGATCCCTGTAAAAGAATCAACGGCTTTCAAATTTGGTTGCGGGGACAGGATTTGAACCTGTGACCTTCGGGTTATGAGCCCGACGAGCTGCCAGACTGCTCCACCCCGCGTCTGTGCAATCATTATAGGGCAGTTCAGCAATTTAGGCAATGTTAATCCTGAAATCGCGCGCGATAGTCCGAATAAATGCATTCCCCCGCCGCCGTAGCCAATGCCGTGCGCGGCGCAATCGGTGTAAAGTAACCAATATGAACAAAAATGTCCGCCCCTGAGCACCCTCCCCTATGAAATTCTGTTCCGAATGCGCCTCCCCCGTCAGCCTGCTGATACCAGCCGGCGACAACCGTCCCCGTTACGTTTGCGAAAGCTGTTCCACCATCCATTACCAGAACCCGAAAATGGTGCTGGGAACGATCCCCGTGTGGGAACGCGACGGCGAATTGAAAGTGTTGCTGTGCAAGCGCGCGATCGAACCGCGCCACGGCTACTGGACCTTGCCGGCCGGCTTCATGGAAAACGATGAAACCACGGCCGAGGCG
The DNA here is from genome assembly GCA_963511605.1 of uncultured Duganella sp. GTDB lineage: Bacteria > Pseudomonadota > Gammaproteobacteria > Burkholderiales > Burkholderiaceae_D > Rugamonas. Next base: position 98,603 of record CAUPJZ010000015.1, read on the forward strand.
GCGATGCGCGAGACGCAGGAGGAAGCCGGCGCCAACATCGAACTGGGTAAACTGTTTTCACTGCTGAACGTCTCGCGCGTGCACCAGGTTCATATGTTCTACCTGGCCACTCTGCTCGACCTCGACTTCGCGCCCGGCGAGGAAAGCCTGGACGTGCAAATGTTCAGCGAGGCGCAGATCCCATGGGACGACCTGGCCTTCCCCACCATCCGCACCACGCTGGAATTGTTCTTCGCCGACCGCGCGCGCATGCGGGAAAACACAAGCACCGGCTACGGCTTCCACGCCCAGGACATCATCCGCGCGATGCGTTCGGACACGGAACCGACGTGATCCCCTGGCTCGAACGCGACTCGCCGTTTCCCGACGTCTCGCAGGCGCTGACGTCCGAGGCGCCCGGCCTGCTGGCAGCCGGCGCCGACCTGTCGCCGCAGCGTTTGCTGATGGCCTACCGGCACGGCATCTTCCCGTGGTTCTCGGAGGGCCAGCCCATCCTGTGGTGGAGCACCGATCCGCGCATGGTGTTGATGACCGAGCGCTTCCGCATCTCCGACAGCCTCAAGAAAACGCTGCGCAAGGTCGAGCGCGAGATGGCGGCCGGCGGGCGCTGGCAGGTGCGCTTCGACAGCGCCTTCGAGGACGTCATGCGCGCCTGCGCGGCGCCGCGCCGGGACGGTCCCGGCACGTGGATCTCGGAGGACATCATCGACGGATACACCGGCCTGCACCGGCTCGGCTACGCGCACTCGGCCGAGGTGTGGCTGGACGGCGAGCTGGTCGGCGGCGCCTACGGCGTCTCGATCGGCCGCATGTTCTACGGCGAGTCGATGTTCGCACGCGTGACCGACGGTTCCAAGATCGCGCTGGCCTACCTGGTGGGCTTCCTGCGCCGGCACGGCGTCAAGATGATCGATTGCCAACAGGAGACCGGACACCTGGCCTCGCTGGGCGCGGCGCCGATTCCGCGCGCGCAATTCCTGGCGCATCTGCGCAACAATATTGAATTGCCGCAAATCACCGTGTGGGAACCCATTGCACCGCTGGCTCCGGACAGTTAAGCTAAAGGTGACAAGCGCCCCGGCCGAACAAGCGCTATCATCAGGACTGGAACAGGATCAGAATCTCGCCATCGATAGGACGTGCATGACGCACCTGAACGATCTGCCTTTCGCGACGCTGCAGTTTTACACGACGGCGCCCTACCCTTGCAGCTATCTGGACGCGCGCCAGGCGCGCTCGCAGGTGGCCACGCCTTCCCACCTGATCAACGCCGACGTTTACTCGGAACTCGTCAAGAACGGCTTCCGGCGCAGCGGCATCTTTACATATCGACCATATTGCGACGGTTGCCAGGCCTGCATCCCGGTGCGCGTGGTGGTCGACCGGTTCGCCCCGAACCGCGGCCAACGCCGCGCCTGGGCCCGGCACGCAGACCTGCGCGCCGGCGTCGCCACCTTGCAATTCTCCGACGAGCACTACGAACTGTACCTGCGCTACCAGAGCAAGCGCCACGCCGGCGGCGGCATGGACCAGGACAGCCGCGACCAGTACGCGCAATTCCTGCTGCAAAGCCGGGTCAATACGCGGCTGGTGGAGTTCCGCGAGCCCGGCGGCACCCTGCGCATGGTCAGCATCATCGACGTGCTGTCGGACGGCTTGTCGTCGGTGTACACCTTCTTCGACCCCGATGTCGAGGGCGCCTCCTACGGCACCTTCAACGTGCTGTGGCAGATCGCCCAGGCGCGCGAGCTCAGCCTGCCCTACATCTACCTGGGCTACTGGATCCGGGAAAGCCCGAAAATGTCCTATAAAACCAACTTCAAACCGCTGGAAGCGCGCATCAAAGGCGTGTGGAGCGTGCTGGAGGCCTGATTTGCGCCGATCAAACGCTGATAAAATACCGGGGCCAACAACCAGAGCCCCCTCATGTCCGAAAAATTCCTGTATTCCCTGGCCCGTCCGCTGCTGTTCTCGATGGACGCCGAAGCCGCGCACCACTTCACCCTTCCCGCGCTCAAACGCGCCGCCGCGCTGGGCCTGACCAAGCTGGTCAGGCAACCGGCGGCCGACCCGCGCACCGTGATGGGTATCACGTTCAAGAATCCGGTCGGCCTCGCCGCCGGGCTGGACAAGGACGGCGCCTTCATCGACGCGCTGGCGGACCTGGGCTTCGGCTCGATCGAGGTGGGCACCGTGACGCCGCGCGGCCAGCCGGGCAATCCGAAGCCGCGCATGTTCCGCCTGCCTGCCGCGCACGCCATCATCAACCGCATGGGCTTTAACAACGGCGGCGTCGACGCCTTCGTCGCCAATGTGCAAGCGTCGCGCTTCTACCAGGACAAGGCGGGCGTGCTGGGCCTGAACATCGGCAAGAACGCCGACACGCCGATCGAGCGCGCGGCCGACGACTACCTGCACTGCCTCGAAAAAGTCTATCCCTACGCCAGCTATGTGACGGTCAACATCTCTTCGCCCAACACCAAGAACCTGCGCCAGCTGCAAGGCGGCTCCGAGCTCGACGGTCTGCTGGCGCAGTTGAAGGACGCGCAGGCGCGCCTGGCCGACCAGCACAAGCGCTACGTGCCGCTGGCCCTGAAAATCGCGCCGGACATGGACGGCGACCAGGTCAAGAACATCGCCGACGCGCTGCTGCGCCACAAGATCGACGGCGTCATCGCCACCAACACGACCCTGAGCCGCGACGCCGTGGCCGGCATGCGCCACGGCGCCGAGGCCGGCGGACTGTCGGGCGCTCCGGTGTTCGAGTTGTCCAACACCGTCATCCGCCTGCTCAAGGCCGAACTGGGCGACGCCCTGCCGATTATCGGCGTTGGCGGTATCATGCGCGGTGCGGACGCCAAGGTCAAAATGGACTGCGGCGCGCAACTGGTGCAGTTGTACAGCGGCCTGATCTACGCTGGCCCGGCGCTGGTCAACGATTGCGCGCGGGCCGTGCGCGGACATTAATTTGGGAGCGGGCATGCGGAAGATACAACTTGGTTCCAGCGATCTGAAGGTCACGAAGATTTGCCTGGGGACGATGACGTTCGGCGAGCAGAACACCGAGGCGGACGCCCACAGCCAGCTCGACTACGCGCTCGAGCGCGGCGTCAACTTCATCGACACCGCCGAGATGTATCCGGTCATGCCGCGCGCGGAAACGCAGGGCGCCACCGAGCGCTTCATCGGCAGCTGGCTGAAAAAATCGGGCATGCGCGACAAGGTGGTGCTGGCGACCAAGGCCGCCGGCCCCAACCCCAACATCGGCTGGGTACGCGGCGGCAAGCAGAACTTCGACGCCGCCAACCTGCGCGCTGCGGTCGACACCAGCCTGCAACGCCTGCAGACCGACCACATCGATTTATACCAATTGCACTGGCCCAGCCGCAACGTGCCGATCTTCGGCGCCAGCGTCTTCAATCCGCAGCTCGAACGCGAGTGCGTGGCGGTGGAGGAAACCCTGGCCGCGCTGGCCGGGCTGATCGAGGAAGGCAAGATCGGCGCGATCGGCGTCTCCAACGAATCGTGCTGGGGCGTGAGCGAGTTCATCAAGCAGTCGGAGATGAAGGGCTTGCCGCGCATCGCCTCCATCCAGAACCTGTATAACCTGACGGCGCGCCACTACGAGACCAGTTTCCTCGACGAGACCTGCTTCCGCGAAAACGTCGGCCTGCTGGCGTACAGCCCGCTGGCCTTCGGCCAATTGACAGGCAAATACCACGACGACCCGAACACGCGCGGCCGGCTGACGATCTTCCCGCCGACGTGGAGCCCGCGCTACCTGCGGCCGACGGTGCTGGCGGCGGTGGCGCAATACACCGAACTCGCGCGCGACAACGGCCTAACGCCGACTCAACTGGCGCTGGCATGGTGCTACGGCCGCTGGAACGTCGCCTCGACCATCATCGGCGCGACCAGCCTGGGGCAGCTGAAGGAAAACATCGACGCCCACGACGTCACGCTCACGCCGGACATCATCGCGCAAATCGACGCCATCCACGCGACCCTGCCCAATCCCGGCCAGTAAAGCGCGATGACATCTAAACCACGTAGGGCGGATTAGCGGGCGAGGCCCGCTAATCCGCCCCGGGGCCCATCGAAGGGACCGCCTACCTGCCGGTAGGCGTTAAGAGGCGGCACGCCGCAATCCGCCATGCGTGCGCCGCCGACAACACATGACAGACCAGCCCGTGTAGAAATGGTGGACCTGACCCCGGCGTGCGGGTATATCTTTAGACGCAATCGTTCGTTGGTGTTCAATTGTGCGGCTGCTATGCTGTGCCACCACTTTCGCACACGAGACCGCCACATGACCACACGCCACATCGCCACACCGCTTTTGCTGAGCACGCTGATCGCCACCATCGTCATCCCCGCCTTCGCCCAGGACGCGCCCGCCGACGGCGAGCTGCAGTCGGTCGTCGTCACCGGCACCTACGCCAAGAACCGCCGCACCATCGATTCCGAGTCGCCCGTCGACATCATCAGCGCGCGCGAATTGCAGGCCAGCGGATCGACCGAACTGGCCACCGTGCTCGGCCGCCTGGTGCCGTCGATGAACTTCCCGCGCCCGTCCGGCGCCGACACCAGCGACGCCGTGCGTCCGGCCCAGCTGCGCGGCCTGTCGCCCGATCAAACCCTGGTGCTGGTCAACGGCAAGCGCCGCTACACCTCGGCCGTGGTCAACGTCAACGGCACCCAGGGACGCGGCTCGGCGCCGGTCGACCTGAACGCGATCCCGCTGGCGGCGATCGAACGCATCGAGGTGCTGCGCGACGGCGCGGCGGCCCAGTACGGCTCCGACGCGATCGCCGGCGTGATCAACATCATCCTCAAAAAAGGCGCGGCCGGCGGCGATGTCGAAGTCGGCTACGGCGAGTACAAGGAAGGCGACGGCAAGCAGCGCACCCTGCGCGGCTCGACCGGCTTCAACCTCGGCGACCAGGGCTGGGTGCGCGTGGCCATCGAGGCGGCGGACCGCGATCCGACCAACCGCGCCGGCGTCGATACGCGCCCGGTCGCCGGTTCCCAGATCGGCAAGGTCAACCAACGTTACGGCGACCCCGACAGCAAACCACGTACGATCTTCGCCAACAGCCAGTACCGCGTGACCGACGATATCGATTGGTACGCCTTCGCCAGCTACGGCGAGCGCAAGACCTCGGCGGCCGCCACCTGGCGCGCGCCGTCCCCCACGCGCAAGCTGTATCCGGACGGCTTTCTGCCGCTGCAGGACAGCACCTCGACCGACCAGTCGCTGGTGACCGGTCTGCGCGGCGAGCTTTCCGGCTGGCGTTGGGACGCCAGTCTGAACTACGGCAGAAACAAATTCGAGCTCGACCTCGACAACACCATCAACTTCGACCTCGGCGACAACAGCCCGACACATTTCTACGCCGGCAAGCTGCAGAACACGCAAGGCCTGTTCAACTTCGATATCGCCAAGGAATTCCCGGTGGCAGCCTTCAGCGGTCCGCTAACCGTGGCCTTGGGCGTCGAAGCCCGTCACGAACAATACGAGATCGGCGCCGGCGATCCGGCCTCCTACGACCGCGGCGGCGCGCAGGGCTTCTCCGGCTTCCGTCCGGTCAACGCCGACAAGAATAGCCGCAACAACAAGTCGATCTACGCCAACTTCGAGGCCGACATCACCAGGCGGTTCTCGGCGTCGGCGGCCGTGCGCCACGAGCGCTACAGCGACTTCGGCAACACCACCTCGGTCAAAGGCTCGACCCGCTACGCGTTCAATCCGCTGGTATCGCTGCGCGCCACGGCCTCGTCGGGCTTCCGCGCGCCGTCGCTGGCACAGCAGTTCTACACGATCACGACGACAAACTTCTCGGTGATCAACAACGTCAATACCCCGATCGAGACCGGCACCTTCGCGGTCGGCAGCGCCGCCGCCGACGCCTTGGGCGCGCAGCAGCTGAAGGCCGAGAAAGCCCGCAACTACAGCATCGGCCTGCAAGTGCAGCCGACCCGCAACTGGAGCGCCAGCGTCGACGCCTACCGCATCGACATCGACGACCGCATCGCGCTGTCGACCAGCATGACCTTGTCGCCGGCGTTGCGCAATACGCTGGCCAACCAGGGCCTGCTGGTCGGCGCGGCGCGCTACTTCACCAACGCCATCGACACCCGCACCACCGGCGTCGACGTGGTCAGCACCTACCGCTGGGACCTGGCCGCCGCCGGCCGCTACGACTTCACGCTGGCGTACAACCGCAACAAGAATTCGGTGCAGCACGTCAACGACAACCCCGCCATCCTGACCGCCAACGGACTGACCCTGATCGACCGCCAGACCATCAATCGCCTGACGGTCGGCTCGCCGAAGGACAAGTTCAGCCTGGCGACGGACTACGCCCTGGGCGCGTGGAACGCGCGCGGCGTGCTCACCCGCTATGGCAGCTTCACGGTGCCGCAGAATAATCCGGCGCAGGACCAGGTGTACGATCCGCAATGGGTGCTGGACCTGTCGGCCAGCGTCAAGCTGAGCAAGAACTGGCGCCTGAGCGTGGGCGTGGACAACGTGACGGACAAGTATCCGGACACGATCACGTCGGTGGCGAACCTGAACCTCAACGGCATCAACCTGTACAGCGGTTGGGCGCCGAACGGGTTCAACGGCCGGTATTACTATGCCAAGGCGGGCTATAGCTGGTAACGCGCAGGTGCTATTGGCGGCTCGTCGATGGCGGATTACGCTGCGCTAATCCGCCCCACGTGGATTCGAGGTGGCTTACGGCGCCCGATCCAACGCGAAGACACGTAGGGCGGATTAGGCGGAACGCCGTAATCGGCCATCTATGAGCCGCCGGCGGAGCACGCATTGGCCGATTACGCTACGCTAATCCGCCCTACGTAAGTCAGAACTTTTCAGATGGTATTCGACATCGCAAAAAATGGCCGCTTTTCAGCGGCCATTTTCGTCAGGCGATGTCGCCGCCATTCAGCGCGGCGTCGATTTCCGGCCGCGTCAGATCGGGCGCGAACTGCTGGATGAAATGGTAGGCGTACGAGCGTAGGTAGGCGCCCTTGCGCACCGCCAGCCGCGTCGTGTTCGGCGCGAACAGGTGCGACGCTTCGACCGCGCGCATGCCCTTGTCGCGGCCGTGGTCGAACGCCATCGAGGCGACGATGCCCACGCCCAGGCCGAGCGCGACATACTGCTTGATGACGTCCGAATCCATCGCCGTCAAGACGATGTCGGGCTTGACGCCGGCCTGCGAAAACGCCGCGTCGATATGCCCGCGTCCGGTGAAGCCGACGTCGTAGGTGATCAAGGGGAACTCGGCCAGATCCTCCAGCTTGATCGGCGAGCGGCCCAGCAAAGGATGGCCGTCCGGCACCACGATCAAATGGCTCCAGCGGTAGCATGGGAAGGACACGAGGTCCGGGAACTGCGACAGACCTTCGGTGGCGATGCCGATATCGGTCTTGCCCGACAAAATCCATTCGGCGATGTGCTCCGGCGCGCTCTGCTGCAAGGCGATGCGCACGTCCGGATACGCGGTGCGGAAACTCTGCACCACCTTCGGCAGCGCGTAGCGCGCCTGCGTGTGCGTGGCGGCGACGCTGAGCGTGCCGCTTTGCTGGCCCGTGTATTCCAGGCTGGCCTGCTGCAAATTCTCCGCCTCGATCAGCAGGCGGTCGATGATCTTGAGGATGCCCTTGCCCGGCTCGGTCATGCCGGTCAGGCGCTTGCCGTTACGCTCGAAAATCACCACGCCCAGTTCGTCCTCCAGCTCGCGGATCTGGCGGCTCACGCCAGGCTGCGAGGTGAACAAGGCATTCGCCACTTCGGTCAAATTGTAGCCCCGTCGGGCGGCTTCGCGGATCGACCGCAGTTGTTGAAAATTCATATTGAAGCTCCAGCGTCAACAAACACATGCAGGCGTTTAGGACGCACCACCAAAGCCTCACCCTCCTTCAGTTGCAGAAGACTAAAACGCTCATTCGACATCACCGCCTCGATCAGCTCGGACGTGTCGTCGCGCTCCAGGTCCAGTTGCGCCAGCGGGCCGATCGCGTGCGCGCGGCGCAGCTTGACGACGATGCCCTCGGCGCCCGGCGTGTAGCGTTCGATGTCCAGGTCGTGCGGCCGCACATAGGCCGTGCCCTTGCCGTCGGCGTCGGGCTGGCCCGGCACCTGGAAGGTGGCGCCGCCACTGGCCAGCACGCCATCCTGCACGCGGCCGTGGAACATGTTGACGTTGCCCAGGAAGCCGTAGACGAATGGCGAGGCCGGATGGTTGTAGACCTGGTCCGGCGCGCCGATCTGCTCGACGTTACCCTTGTTCATCAGCACCACCTGGTCGGCCACTTCCAGCGCCTCCTCCTGGTCGTGGGTGACGAAGATCGACGTCACGTGCAGGTCGTCGTGCAGGCGGCGCAGCCAGCGGCGCAGTTCCTTGCGCACCTTGGCGTCGAGCGCGCCGAACGGCTCGTCCAGCAGCAGCACGCGCGGCTCGACGGCCAGCGCGCGCGCCAGCGCGATCCGCTGGCGCTGACCGCCCGACAGTTGCGGCGGATAGCGGTCGGCCAGCCAGTCCAGCTGCACCAGCTCCAGCAGCTCCTTGACCTTGCGGCGGATCTGGTCTTCCGAAGGCCGCTCGGCGCGCGGCTTGACGCGCAGGCCGAAGGCGACGTTCTCGAACACCGTCATGTGCTTGAATAGCGCGTAGTGCTGGAACACGAAGCCGACCTGGCGCTCGCGCACGTGGCGGTGCGAGGCGTCGCTGGAATCCAGCAGCACCTGGCCCGAGTCCGGATGCTCGAGGCCGGCGATGATGCGCAGCAGGGTCGTCTTGCCGCAGCCGGACGGTCCCAGCAGCGCGGTCAGCTCGCCCGCCGGGAAGTCCAGCGAGACATTGTTGAGTGCGACGAAATCGCCGAAACGCTTGTTGATGTTTTTAACTTCGATCGTCATGTCAGTGCTCCTTGGAACGTGCGTCATCGGCGATCGATTCGTTCAAGCGCCAAGAGATAAAGGATTTCAGGGCCAGCGTCACCAGCGCCAGCAAGGCCAGCAGGGACGCCACGGCGAAGGCGGCGGCGAAGTTGTACTCGTTGTACAAAATCTCGACCTGCAGCGGCACGGTGTTGGTCTCGCCACGGATGTGGCCGGACACCACCGACACCGCGCCGAACTCGCCCATCGCACGGGCGTTACACAGGATCACGCCGTACAGCAGGCCCCACTTTATGTTCGGCAAGGTCACGCGGCGGAAGGTGTCCCAGCCGGAGGCGCCCAGTACGATGGCGGCCTCTTCTTCTTCGCTGCCCTGCGCCTGCATCAGCGGGATCAGCTCGCGCGCGACGAACGGGAAGGTGACGAAGATGGTCGCCAGCACGATGCCCGGCACGGCGAACAGGATCTTGATGTCGTGCTCCTGCAGCCACGGACCGAGCCAGCCTTGCGCGCCGAACAACAGCACATAGATCAGGCCGGAGATCACCGGCGACACCGAGAACGGCAGGTCGATCAGGGTCAGCAAAAAGCTTTTGCCCCGGAACTCGAACTTGGCGATGCACCACGAGGCGGCCACGCCGAACACCAGGTTCAGCGGCACGGCGATGACGGCCGTGATCAGGGTCAGCTTGATGGCCGAGATCGCGTCTTCCTCGACGATGGCCGCCACGTAGGCTTCCCAGCCCTTGCGGAACGCTTCGGCGAACACGGCCACCAGGGGCACGAACAGGAACACGGTCAGGAAGGTCAGCGCGATGGCGATCAGCACGCCGCGCACCCACAGCGGTTCGAGGATTTGCGGCGCCGACGGCGGTTCGCCGCGACGCGCCGGGACGGGAGGCAGTCCGCTCATATTATTTACCCGACTTTCCGCGAGCCCAGGCTTGCAACAGGTTGATGGTCAACAGCATGATGAACGACACCACCAGCATCACCACCGCGATCGCGGTGGCGCCGGCGTAGTCGTACTGCTCGAGTTTGGTGATGATGAACAGCGGCGTGATCTCGGAAATCATTGGCATGTTGCCGGCGATGAAAATCACCGAGCCGAATTCGCCGGTGGCGCGGGCGAAGGCCAGCGCGAAGCCGGTCATCAACGACGGCATGATGGTCGGGAACACCACGCGGGTGAAGGTCTGGAAGGCGTTGGCGCCCAGGCTGGCGGCGGCCTCCTCCAGCTCGCGTTCGGCGTCCTCCAGCACCGGCTGCACCGTGCGCACCACGAACGGCAGGCCGATGAAGGTCAGTGCCACGACCACGCCCAGCGGCGTGAACGCCACCTTGATGCCGAGCACGCCCTCGATGAACTGGCCGAACCAGCCGTTGGCCGAGTACAGCGCCGTCAAGGTGATGCCGGCGACGGCGGTCGGCAGCGCGAACGGCAGGTCGACCAGGGCGTCGATGATGCGCTTGCCGGGAAACTCGTAGCGCACCAATACCCAGGCGACGATGCCGCCGAAAACCACGTTAATAAATGCGCCGATCAGCGAAGCGCCGAAGGTGAGCCGGTACGAGGCCATCACGCGCTCGGAGGTGACGGCGGCCCAGAAGCCTTCCCATGTCATCGTGAAGGTCTTGAGGAAGACCGCCGACAACGGGATCAGCACGATCAGGGTCAGGTAGAAAATCGTGAATCCCAGCGATAGCCGGAAGCCCGGCATCACGCGGAATGGCGCGCCCCTGGCGGCCGCGGGGGCCGTGGCGGGCGCTGCGAGAACTGCAGACATGGACTTGCTCCCTTATTACAAATTCTTCTATAAGGGCTGCATAATCTCATCTGCGCGTCATATTACAAACGAAGCATTTTTCATTTGGTTAGACGAATACGGTATATAGCTAATCACATTATGAGTTTGGCTGCGACCGCTACCAGAATGAAAGCCAGCAACCCGCGCAGCAGCCGCTCCGGCACCGATTTGGCGAAGTAGGAACCAATGGTGATGCCCGGCAGCGACCCTACCAGCAGAGTCAGCAGCAACATCCAGTTGATCGAACCGAGCCACCAGTGGCCGACGGCGGCGATGGCCGTCAGCGGCACCGCGTAGGCGATGTCGGTACCGGCCACTTCGGCCGGGGTCAGCTTCGGATACATCATCACCAGCACCGTCGCGCCGATGGCGCCGGCGCCGATCGACGAAATGGTGACCAGCGTACCGAGCACGACGCCGGAGACGATGGTGGCGGCGGCCAGCGCCCTGCCCCGCAGCTGGCGCTCGGGGCTGGCATTGATCCATGCCAGCATCTTGCGGCGGAACAGCAGCGCGCAGACGGTCAGCATCACGGAGCCGGCGATGGAATAACGGATGATCTGGCCCAGTTCCGGGCTGAGGGTGCCGAAGTATTTAAGGCCGAGGCTGGCGACCACGGCGGCCGGCAAGGCGCCGATGCACAGGCGGCGCACGATGTCCCAGTGGACCGTGCCGCGCAGGCGGTGGGTGAAGGTGCCGACGCCCTTGGTCAGCGAGGCGAAGGCCAGGTCGGTGCCGACGGCGACCGCCGGCGAGACGCCGAACAGCAGGGTCAGCAGAGGCGTCATCAGCGAACCGCCGCCGACACCGGTCATGCCCACTAATAGCCCCACCGCGAAACCTGAAATGACAAACGATACATCCATGCAATTCCCCAAGAGTAGCCCGAAGGTTACCTACTCTAGGGAAATATCCAAACAACGCAATCCTTATTTGCTTATACGTTATTTGTTCGGCTGAGGGGTCACTCGAAGGTAAGGTTTAGCGGCGGTAAAGCCTTTCGGGTACTTTTGCTTCAGCACTTCCGGGTCTTGCACGGTCAGCGGAATGATGACGTCGTCGCCATCTTTCCAGTTGCCCGGCGTGGCCACGGTGTAGGCGTCGGTCAGTTGCAGGGCGTCGATGACGCGCAGCACTTCGTCGAAGTTGCGGCCGGTGCTCATCGGATAGGTCAGGCTCAGGCGGACCTTTTTGTTCGGGTCGATGACGAACAGGGTGCGCACGGTGGCCGTGGTCGAGGCGTTCGGGTGGATCATGTCGTACAGGGTGGCGACCTTGCGGTCCTCGTCGGCGATGATCGGGAAGCCGACCACGGTGTCCTGGGTCGATTCGATGTCGGCGATCCAGCCCTTGTGCGATTCGGCCGGGTCGACCGACAGCGCGATCGCCTTGACGTTGCGCTTGTCGAATTCCGGTTTCAGCTTGGCGGTCAAGCCCAGCTCGGTGGTGCAGACGGGCGTGAAATCGGCCGGGTGCGAGAACAGCACCACCCAGGAATCGCCCGCCCACTCGTGGAACTTCAGCTTGCCGATGGAGGAGTCTTGTTCAAAATCGGGGGCGGTATCGCCGAGTCGTAGTGTCATGGGAGTCTCCAGGTTTATTCAGGGGAAACGTAGGGCGGATCAGGCGGAACGCCGTGATCCGCCCTACGTGATTTAGCAGACGCTATTCTGCACCCTATCTATTAAAAAATACAAGATTTCGGAACCGTGCGGCCGGAATGCGCTTACTTCGGCTGGTAGATCTGGTCGAACACGCCGCCGTCGGCGAAGTGGATCTTTTGCGCCTTGGCCCAGTCGCCCGAGATCTGGGCGATCGTGAACAGTTTCACGGCCGGGAATTGGGCGGCGTATTTCTTCGCCTCTTTCTCGACGGCAGGACGGTAGTAGTTCTTGGCGATGATTTCCTGTGCTTCATCGGTGTAGAGGAAGTTCAGGTAAGCCTCGGCCACCTTGCGGGTGCCGCGCTTGTCGACCACCTTGTCGACCACGGCCACCGGCGGCTCGGCCAGGATCGAGACCGACGGCGCGACGATGTCGAACTTGCTCGGTCCCAATTCCTTGATGGCCAGCAGCGCCTCGTTTTCCCAGGCGATCAGCACGTCGCCGATGCCGCGCTCGACGAAGGTGGTGGTGGCGCCGCGCGCGCCGGAATCGAGCACCGGCACGTTCTTGTACAGCTTGCCAAGGAAATCCTTGGCGCTCGCTTCGGTGCCGCCCGGCTGGCGCAGCGCGTAGCCGTAGGCGGCCAGATGGTTCCAGCGGGCGCCGCCGGAGGTTTTCGGATTCGGGGTGATGACGGCCACACCAGGCTTGACCAGATCGTTCCAGTCCTTGATGCCTTTCGGGTTGCCCTTGCGGACCAGGAACACGATGGTCGAGGTGTACGGGGTGCTGTTGTGCGGCAGTTTCTTCTGCCAGTCCGGCGACAGGATCTTGCGCTCGGCGATGGCGTCGATGTCGTAGGCCAGCGCCAGCGAGACCACGTCCGCTTCCAGGCCGTCGATGACGGCGCGGCCCTGCTTGCCCGAACCGCCGTGCGATTGCTTGATCTTGACGGTATCGCCGGTCTTGGCTTTCCAGTCCTTGGCGAAGGCGGCGTTGACGTCCTGGTACAGCTCGCGGGTCGGGTCGTAGGAGACGTTGAGCAGGGAGATTTCAGCGGCAATGACGGATGAAGCGGCCGTAGCGGCAAAAATGGCTGCGGCGATGATTTTTTTGGACAGCATTTAATTCCCCTGGTTGTGTTAGACCAAAGAATAATGCCGTCCCTTATTAATGAGAACTAAGCTTTTGTCAGTTCCATATACCAAAAGCGCATATGGAGTCCGCCAGTTACGTAGGGCGGATTAGGCGGAACGCCGTAATCGGCCATCGGTGAGCCGCCGGCGGCGCATCGATGGCCGATTACGCTGCGCTAATCCGCCCTACGTGTTTCAGAAATACGCAGCCGGACTAATAAAAACGATTGAACAGTACGACAGCCCAAGTCGCCGCCGCCAGCAGGCAAGCCAGCAACACCGCCGCGCTGCCGAAATCCTTGGCGTTTTTCGACAGCGGATGGCGTTCCAGCGAAATCCGGTCAACCACCGCCTCGACTGCAGAGTTAATCAGTTCGACGATCAGCACCAGCACCAGCACCGCGATCAGCACCAGCTTTTCGAACGCCGAGACCTTGAGCACCAGCGCGACCAGCGTACCGGCGACGAACAAGCCCAGCTCCTGGCGGAACGCGTGCTCGTGTTTCCAGGCGGCCTTCAAGCCGTCCATCGAGTAGAAAAAGGCGGAAAAAATCCGTTTCAGGCCGCTTTTGCTTTTGAATTCGCTGACAGGTTCCATGAACGATAAGACGAGATAATGATGACGCATTATGCATCAATTCCCATTTTTTTCACATTATGGTATAACGTAGATACCGCATACTGCACTGCACCAACCACATCATGAAAATCGAAACCGTTCCTGAGCAAAAGACCACTATCCAGGTGATCGAACGCATGGTGGCGTTACTAGACGCTCTCGCCAAGTACCCCGATCCCGTCAGCCTGAAGGAATTGTCCAAGGTTTCCGGGCTGCACCCTTCCACCGCGCACCGTATCCTCAACGACATGGTGCTCACGCGCTTTGTCGACCGCATCGAACCGGGCACGTATCGCCTCGGCATGCGGCTGCTGGAACTGGGCAATGTGGTCAAGAGCCGGCTGTCGGTGCGCGAGGCGGCGCTGGATTTCATGCGTGCATTGCACAAGAAGACGCAGCAGACCATCAACCTGTCGGTGCGCCAGGGCGACGAGATCGTCTACATCGACCGCGCCTTCTCGGAACGATCGGGCATGCAGGTGGTGCGCGCGATCGGCGGCCGTGGCCCGCTGCACCTGACCTCTACCGGCAAGCTGTTCCTGTCGGTGGACGAGCCGAAAGCCATCCGCGCCTACGCCACGCGCACCGGGCTGGCCGGACACAACAAGAATTCGATCACGGATTTGTCCAAGCTCGAGCGCGAGCTCAGCCTGGTGAAGTCGCGCGGCTACGCGCGCGATAACGAGGAGTTGGAGCTGGGGGTGCGTTGCATGGCCGCCGGCATCCACGACGACAGCGGCAAGCTGATTGCCGGGCTGTCGATCTCGGCGCCGGCCGACCGTCTGCAGGAAGACTGGCTGGACGATCTGGTCACGACCGCCAACCAGATCTCCGCCACGCTCGGTTACATGCCGGTCGAATAAACCGGCGAGCTGCTGCTGTTGGTCAGCGCGGCAGGCTTGAGCGCCTGCAGCCAGGTGCGCATGCGGCCGGCGTCGGCGGTACGCGACTGCTTGCCCTTGGAGTCGAGGAACACCATGATCACCGACCGGCCTTCGATGACGGCCTGCATCAGCAGGCAGCGGCCGGCTTCGTTGATGAAACCGGTCTTCTGCAGGCCGATCGCCCAGTCGGGGCTGGCCACCAGGTGATTGGTGGTGCCGAACTGCATCGGACGGCCGTTGGCTTCGACGATGGCCTTGGAATCGGTGGAGAACTGGCGCAGCATCGGATGCTGGTAGGCCGCCATCGCCAGCTTGGCGAGATCGCGGGCGCTGGCCACATTCATTTTCGACAAGCCGCTGGAATCGACATAATGCGTGTCGGTCATGCCCAGTTCGCGGGCCTTGGCATTCATCGCCTCGACAAACGCTGGCTTGCCACCCGGATAGTTGCGGCCGAGCGCCGAAGCGGCGCGGTTTTCCGAGCTCATCAGGGCGATATGCAGCATGTTGGCGCGGGTCAACTGGGCGCCGACGCGCAGGCGCGAGCTGCTGAATTTTTCGCGGTCGACATCGGCGTCGGTCACGGTCAGCACTTCGTCCATGTCCTGGTTGGCTTCCACCACGACCAGGCCGGTCATCATCTTGGTGATCGAGGCGATCGGCAAGGCGACGTTGGAATTCTTTTCAAACAATACTTCGGAGTTGGCCTGGTCCAGCACCAGCGCCACGTTGGACTTGAGGTCCAGCGGATCGTGCGTCGAATTCAACCCCGCCAGGTCGCCCATGGTCGGCATCGCCGGCGCGGCGGTGATGAGACGCTGATAGACCACCTTGCGGCGGCCGTTGACCTTGGTCACGCGCTTGACCATGCGGTCGCCGGAATCCACTGCGGCGATGCGCACGGTCTGGCGGGCCTTGGCCTTTTTGACCACGGCTTTTTTCGGCGCGGCGGTGTTGGCGGTCGCAGCCTGGGCGGCAGTCATGCCGGCGGATGCAAACATCAGCGAAATGAGCGCACTTAACGCTAGTTTATACATTCGTATCCCCAAAAGAAGAAAAGCCGGATTTCACAATCGACTGTTGCAGTGTAGCAAAATGGTGAGGGAGCGCAAGCTAAATTATCCCTCGCAGCATCTTTGGTTGCGGATCTGCAATACGCATTTAACTACCCTTTTATGCAAGCTAGTCCATAACGACAAATTTAACAAATTCTTCGACGCGCATACGCTCGGTGATCAAAGAATTTTCAATTTTTGTCGTATCGGCGTAACCGAGGGCCATGCCGCACACTACGGTTTCGTTTTCGGGGATGTTCAGGACAGAACCGATGACCCGATGATACTGCGTAAAGGCGGCTTGCGGACATGTATCTAGTCCCCGTCCGCGCGCCGCCACCATCACGCTCTGCAAGAACATCCCGTAATCGAGCCACGAGCCCTGCTCCATGATGCGGTCGATCGTAAAGATCAGCCCCACCGGCGCGCCGAAGAACTCGTAATTGCGGCCATGCTGGGCCGCCATGCCGGCCTTGTTCTCCCGGGTGAGCCCCAGCAAGGCATACAAATCCCAGCCGACCTTGCGGCGGCGGTCGATATACGGCGAGACCCATTCCCTCGGGTAATACGCATACTCCTCGGTGTGCAGCTTCGCTTGCTCCGGATCGTTATGTATGGCCAGAATCGCCGAAGACAACTCCTGCTTGCGCTCGCCTTCGAGCACATACACTTTCCACGGCTGCGTATTGGTGCCGGACGGCGCCCTGCCCGCCACCTGCAGGATCTGGAGGATGTCCTCGCGCGCCACAGGCTGTGGCGTATAGGCGCGGATCGAGCGGCGCGACGTGATCGCGGCATCCACCGCCTGCTGTTCGGGAGTAGAAATCATGTGTCCTCGCTATTTGGGTTTGCTCTTGCTGACCACGAAAAACACCCCGGTGACCGCCAGTGCCATGCCCGCCACGCCGAGGAGATTGAACACTTCGCCGAACATCAGCCAGGCCATCACGGCCGTGGTGGGCGGCGTCAGATACATCAAGCTGGTGACCTGGGTGGCGTCGCTGCGCCGTATCAGCGCGAACAGCAGGAAGATGGCGCCGATCGACAAGCCCAAAACCGACCACAGCAGAGCTCCGATAAACTGGGACGTCCACTGCACCGCAGCAAACGCCGGCGTCCAGCCTTCAAATATGATAGCCAGCGGCAACACAACCACGGTCGACGCGGCGAACTGGATCACGGTGCCGGTGCGCAGGTCGAACTGCGGGCAATGGCGTTTCTGGTACATGGTGCCCACCGTAATCGACACCAGCGCCAACACGCACAGCGCAATCGCCTCCACCGACAATCCGGTCAGCTTGATCTTGGCGGCCACCACCAGGGCGACGCCGCCGATACCGAACAGCAGCCCCAGCCATTGACGGGGCAGCACCTTCTCGCCGATCAGCGGCGCGGCGAAGGCGGTCAGGATGGGCTGCATGCCGACGATCAGCGCCGACAAGCCGGCCGGCATGCCCAATTTGATGGCGCACCAGACGCCGATCAGGTAACCAGCCTGCACCAGCACCCCGGCCAGTCCCACCTGCCAGATCTTGCCGCGCGGCCAAGGCGCGCGCAGCAGCAGAACGATAGGCACCAGCAGCACCAGCACGCCGACAAAACGCATCAGCAGGAAGGTCAGCGGCGGCGCATACGGCAGTCCGAACTTCGCCACGATGAAGCCGCTGCTCCATAAGAGTACAAAAAACAACGGCATCGGCGACAGAAAAGTCGCGTGCGCACCTGTCGCGGTGGGCTGTTTTGCGGCTGAAACGGCGGTAGGGGTATCGGGCATGAAAACTGACTAGCTGACTGAAAGGGAATCGGAGGCCGGAAACGGCACCGGTTCAGGGTCTGCCGAGTCTATCACGGCGGGCGTTTGCGCATCGGCGTAAGCCTTGAAGCAAGCAACCACGCCATCGCTTGGTGTGCACCGCAATAAGTTTTAATTGGGAAATGCTTCCTCAAAACGATGTTTCATGCCTTGATGCAACGCACAAAAAATCGCTTGACTTAATTTCCCAACGTCGTAAAATCGTCTTTGTTGCGTTGCACAATTTGATCGGTTTGAAACATGCATGTTCTGTTTCTCGCCGAGTAGAACGGCAGTATCCAATTAATGACTATTTTCCTGGAGAGTTAAATGTTTTCGATCCCTGAGCAATTTTCCAATGCGACCAAAGCCAACTTTGAAGCGCAGTTCGCTATCTTCACAGCCCTGACCAACAAGGCGTTCGAAGGCGTGGAGAAGTTTGTCGACCTGAACCTGACCGCCGCCAAGGCATCGCTGGAAGAGTCGTCGATCACCACCAAGCAACTGCTGTCGGCCAAAGATCCGCAAGAATTCTTCTCGCTGGCATCCGCTCAGGCCCAGCCGACCGCTGAAAAAACCATCGCTTACGGTCGTCACCTGGCGAACATCGCCCAAAGCACCAGCGCCGAGTTCAGCAAAGCCGCTGAAACCCAAATCGCCGAAACCAACCGCAAAGTCATCTCGCTGGTGGAAGAAGTGAGCAAGAACGCCCCGGCCGGCAGCGAAAACGCCGTCGCCCTGTTCAAATCGGCCATTGGCAACGCCAACGCGGGCTACGAGCAGTTCAGCAAAACCGCCAAGCAAGCTGCCGAGTCGATCGAAAGCAACGTTGCCCAGGCTGTCAACCAGTTCTCCGCAGCCGCCGCCAAGGTCGCTCCGGCACGCAAGTAATCAGCAATAATGGCCGGCGCGCAGGCGCCGGCGCCCGTTCTGCGGTCTCCTCGGCATCCGTGGCTACCTCCTGACGGATGTCCTTAAAAGCCTCGGCCCGTGCCGGGGCTTTTTTTTGCCCGCCGCTTTACTGGCAGCGATTACCCGGGATAGTTACTCGCCCAGATAGGCCGCCTTGACCCGTGGATCGTCCAGCATGTCGCTGGCATTGCCGGTCATCGTGATATTGCCCGAATCCATGACGTAGCCGCGGTGCGCCGCCTGCAAGGCCAGCTTGGCGTTCTGTTCGACCAGCAAGACGGTGATGCCTTCTTTCGAGACGTTGCGGATCACTTCGAAAATCTTCTCGACCATGATCGGCGACAACCCCATCGACGGCTCGTCCAGCAGCAGCAGGTTCGGATGCGACATCAGCGCGCGCGCCATCGCCAGCATCTGCTGTTCGCCGCCCGACAAGGTGCCGGCCATCTGCGCCGCCCGCTCCTTCAGGCGCGGGAACACGTCGAACCACTTGGCGATGTCGGCCTCGATGCCGGCCTTGTCGTTGCGGGTGAAGGCGCCCATCATCAGGTTTTCCTGGATCGACATGCGGGTGAACACGCCGCGCCCTTCCGGCACCATCGCCAGCTTCTTCTGCACCAGATGGAAGGACTTGCTGCCCTTCAGCGACTCGCCCTCGTAGGTGATCGTGCCTTCGACCTTACAGGCCGGCAAGGTGCCGGTGATGGCTTTCCGGGTCGTGGTCTTGCCGGCGCCGTTGGCGCCGATCAGCGCCACCAGCTCGCCCTTGTTCACTTCCAGGTCGATACCCTTGACGGCCTTGATGCCGCCGTACGCGACTTTCAGTCCCGATACTTTTAGAACATTGCCGCTCATTAGTGCGATCCTCCCAGATAGGCTTCGATGACCGCCTGATTGCTCTGTATTTCCGCCGGCAGACCCTCGGCGATCGGCTTGCCGTATTCCAGCACCATCAGCCGGTCGCACAGACCCATCATCATTTTGACGTCGTGCTCGATCAGCAACACGGTCTTGCCCTCGTTCTTGATCTTGACCAGCAACTCGCGCAAGGCCAGTTTCTCGGTCGCGTTCATGCCGGCGGCCGGCTCGTCCAGCGCCAGCAGTTGCGGATCGGTGGCCAGCGCGCGGGCGATTTCCAGACGGCGCTGGTCGCCGTACGACAGGAAACGCGACGTGCGGTTGGCGAACTGGCCGATGCCGACGAAGTCCAGCAACTCCTGCGCGCGCTTGCGGATGCCCGCCTCCTCCTCGCGCGCCGCCTTGTGGCGGAACACGGCGCCGAACACGCCCTGGTGCGAGCGCACGTGGCGCCCGACCATGACGTTTTCCAGCGCGGTCATCTCGCCGAACAGACGGATGTTCTGGAAGGTGCGGGCGATGCCGGCCTTGGCCACCTCGTGCGGCGCGGACGGCGAATACGGCTTGCCGGCCAGCTCGAAGGTGCCGGTGTCCGGCTGGTACAGGCCGGTGATGACGTTGAAGAACGTGGTCTTGCCGGCGCCGTTGGGACCGATCAAGCCATAGATCTGGCCTTTCAGGATCTTGATGCCGACATCGGTCAGCGCCTGCAGGCCGCCGAAGCGCTTGTTGACGCCGGCGATGTTGAGAATTACTTGTTCGCTCATGTCTGCTTTCCTCAGGCCACCACGGTGCCGGACGATTGATCTTTGGTATCCGAATCGCTGTCGGGACGGTCTTCATGCTTGGGCGCCGGCCACAGGCCGGCCGGACGGTTGAGCATGATCAGCACCATGGCCAGGCCGTACAGCAGTTGGCGCAGCACTTCGGCCTCGATCAGGATGTGGCCGAACAGCTTTTGCTGCAACGGTTCCACGACGTGGCGCAACACTTCCGGCAAGGCCGCCAGCAGCACGCCGCCCATGATGACGCCCGGAATATGGCCGATACCGCCCAGCACCACCATCGCCAGCACGGCGATCGACTCGGTCAGCGAGAACGATTCCGGCGACACGAAGCCCTGGAACGACGCGAACAGCGCGCCGGCGATGCCGCCGAACGAGGCGCCCATCGTGAACGCCAGCAGCTTGACGTTGCGGGTGTTGATGCCCATCGCCTTGGCCGCGATCTCGTCCTCGCGGATCGCGACCCAGGCGCGGCCCAGGCGCGAGTGCTGCAGGCGCGACGTGACGAACACGATGGCGATGCACAGGAACAGGAACAGGAAGTAGTAGGCGTTCACGGAAGGCATGGAGAAGCCGCCGAAGACGACGGTGGCGCGCGAGCCGGGCTCCCCCGCCAGATTGACGCCGAACACCCGGATCGGATCGATCAGATTGATACCCTGCGGACCGTTGGTGAAGTTGATCGGCTCGTTCAGGTTGTTCATGAAGATACGGATGATCTCGCCGAAACCCAGGGTCACGATGGCCAGGTAGTCGCCGCGCAGCTTGAGGGTCGGGGCGCCGAGCAGCGCGCCGAACAGCCCGGCCGTGGCGGCCGCCAGCGGCACGATCACCCACACCGACAGGTGGATGCCGTTTTGCTGGATCTCCGGTCCAAAGATGGAGACCAGCGACTCGCCCAGCACCGGATACTGGTTGATGACCGATTCAAGCAGCGCCGCGAATTGCGGCGAGGCCAGCAGGCCGGTCATATAGGCGCCCACCGCGTAGAACGCGATGTAGCCCAGATCGAGCAGGCCGGCGAAGCCGACCACGATGTTCAGGCCCAGCGCCAGCATGATGTACAGCAGCGCCATGTCGATGATGCGGACCCACGAGTTGCCGAACTGCGCGGCGAAGAACGGGAAGATCAGCAAGCCGATGAAGACCACGGCCATGCTGCCGTAGGCCTTGCGCGGATTGCGGGAAACGTCGAAATTGAGAATAGCCATGATGTCCCCCTGTTACGCGCGGTCGGCGACGCGCTCGCCCATGATGCCGGACGGACGCACCGTCAGCACGAGGATCAGCACGACGAAAGCGAAGATGTCCTGGTAGTGGCTGCCGAGGAAGCCGCCGGTCAGGTCGCCGATATAGCCGGCGCCCAGGCTCTCGATAATGCCGAGCACGATACCGCCGATCATCGCACCGTAAATGTTGCCGATGCCGCCCAGCACCGCCGCCGAGAAGGCCTTCAGGCCCGGCACGAAGCCCATCGCGAACTGGATCGACGCGTAGTTGGCGCCCCACATCACGCCGGCCACGGCGGCCAGCGCCGCGCCGAGCGCGAAGGTGGCGACGATGACCTTGTTCGAGTCGACGCCCATCAGGCCGGCGACGCGTGGATTTTCCGCCGTGGCGCGCATGGCGCGGCCCATCTTGGTTTTTTCCACCAGCAGCACCAGCCCGGCCATCGACACGGCGGCCAGCACCAGCAGCAGGATCTGCGTCTGCGAGATGAGCGCGCCACCGACCACCACCGGTTCGGACGACAGCAACTGCGGGAACGGCAGCGGGTTGCGGGTCCAGATCATCATGGCAAAGGTTTGCAGCAGGATGGAAACGCCGATCGCCGTGATCAGGGGGGCCAGACGCGGCGCGTTGCGCAGGCGGCGGTAGGCGACACGTTCGATCAGGATGTTGACGATGATGCAAACCGGGATGGCGCCGCCGATGGCGATGGCCAGCTTGACGTAGCCGGGCAGGTCCGGCGCGTACTCGTTGAGGTATTTCAGGATGGTCAGGCCGGTCATGGCACCGACCATCAGCACGTCGCCGTGGGCGAAGTTAATCAGGTTGAGCACGCCGTACACCATGGTGTAGCCCAGCGCGACCAGTGCGTACATGCTGCCCAGCACCAGTCCATTTATGATTTGTTGGATAAAAGTATCCATTAAGAGCCTTTACTTTTGTATTGCACAGACGGTCCAAGTAACAAAAACGGCACCCGGGGCTAGGTGTCCCCGTAGTGCCGCGGTTGACTACACGATAATCATGCAAGTTTCATGCCTGAGCGACATCAAACCCTGCGAACTGGCTGGGTGTCGTTGGGCCGGGTTAAGGGCCGAATCGACAAGTTTTTGCGAGCGAGGCAATGATAGCGAGATTCCCGAAAAACTAACTGCGGAATAACGTCAAAAGTGCTGAATTAAGTTCTGCCGCCCCGCCGCCGGGCTCAGGCCGGGCTGTTGAGCGTCGCCGGTTTCTGGCCGTCCAGGCCCTTCGGCAGCGGGAAGGTCACCGCTTCCTGCACGCCGTCGAGCGGGCGGACGCTGCGCACGCCGCACTCTTTCAGACGGTCGATGACGGCCTGCACCAGCACCTCGGGCGCCGACGCGCCGGCGGTCACGCCCACCCGCAGCTTGCCCTCCAGCCAGGCCGGGTTGATCTGCGTGGCGTTGTCGACCATGTAGGCGGGCGTGCCCATCTTCTCGGCCACCTCGCGCAGGCGGTTGGAGTTGGAGCTGTTCGGGCTGCCGACAACGATCACCAATTCGACCTGCGGCGCCATGAACTTCACGGCCTCCTGGCGGTTCGTGGTGGCGTAGCAGATGTCGCCTTTTTTCGGCTCGATAATGGCGGGGAATTTGCGTTTGAGCGCCTCGATGATCTCGGCGGTGTCGTCAACCGACAACGTTGTCTGGGAGACATAGGCCAGATGCTCCGGCTTCTTCACGTCCAGGCGCTCGACGTCGGCCACGGTTTCCACCAGATACATGCCCTCTTCCGTCTGGCCCATCGTGCCTTCGACCTCGGGGTGGCCGTCATGGCCGATCATGATGATTTCGCAGCCCTGCTTGCGCATCTTGGCCACTTCCACGTGCACCTTGGTCACCAGCGGACAGGTCGCGTCGAAGATGCTCAGGCCGCGCGACTCCGCCTCGGCGCGCACCGCCTTGGACACGCCGTGGGCCGAAAACACCAGCGTGTTACCGGCCGGGACATCGTCCAGGTCCTCGATAAAGATCGCGCCCTTGTTGCGCAAGTCCTCCACCACATAGGCGTTGTGGACGATTTCGTGGCGCACATAGATCGGCGCGCCGAACTGCAGCAGCGCGCGCTCGACGATCTCGATCGCGCGGTCGACGCCGGCGCAAAAGCCGCGCGGCTGGGCCAACAGGAGTTCTTTATCGCTCATCAGTGCCTCACAGAACGGAAATTAGGTTGACTTCGAACTTCAGCGGCTGGCCGGCCAGCGGATGGTTGAAGTCGAATAAGCAAGTTTCGTCGCCCAGCTCGCGCAGGATGCCGGCGAAGCGGCCGCCGCCCGGCGCGGCGAAGTCGACCAGGTCGCCCACTTTATAGTCGGCGCCGGGCACGGAATTCTCGTCCAGGGTCGCGCGCGTCACTTCGCGCACCAGTTCCGGATTGCGCGGGCCGAAGCCGACACCCGGTTCCAGTTCGAACGTCTTGTGCGTGCCCTCGGGCAGGCCGATCAGCAATTCCTCGAGCACCGGCGCCAGCTGGCCCTGGCCCAGCATCAGGGTCGCGGGATTTCCACTGAAGGTAGTGACGATATCAGTACCGTCCAGGGAGGCGAGACGATAATGCAGGGTGAGATAGGCCGATTTGGTGACGACAGGTTGCGCGTTGGACATGACTGGGGTTCGGTGAGCTGGCAAAGGCTATATTGTAAGCCACCTTGCCCCTCGCGCCCGCCGCCTGTGACGATTTGCGGAGGATATCGATGACGATCAATGACTGGCCGGCAGAACGCCGGCCGCGCGAACGGCTGATCCGCGAGGGCGCCAGCGCGCTGTCGGATGCGGAATTGCTGGCGGTATTCCTGCGCATCGGCGTGCCGGGACAGGACGCGGTGCAACTCGGCCAACACATGGTGCACCATTTTGGATCACTACAACGACTGTTCGGCGCCAGCCTGCAGGAGTTTTCGGCGATCCACGGCCTCGGGCCGGCCAAATTCGCCCAGCTGCAAGCGGTAATGGAGCTGGCGCGCCGGGCCATGCTGGAGGAAGTAAAGTCCGGCACCACGCTGGGCTCGCCGCGCGCGGTGAAGGACTATCTGCTGCTCCTGTTCAGCGGCAAGCCCTTCGAATCGTTCCACGTGCTGTTCCTGGATGTCAAAAACCGCCTGATCGACAGCAAGGAATTGTTTCGCGGCACGTTGACGCACACCAGCGTCTACCCGCGCGAGGTGGTCAAGGAAGCGCTGGCGCGCAACGCCGCCAGCGTCATGCTCGCCCACAACCATCCATCCGGCACGCCCGATCCCAGCGAGTCGGACTTGCTGCTGACCAGGGCGCTGGTGCAGGCGCTGGCCCTGGTCGATATCCGCATCCTCGACCATTTTGTGGTGGCCGGCCATCAGGTTCACTCGTTTGCCGAGCACGGCCAGATGTGAACTTCCCCTATCCAGGCAAGGGTTTACATAGGGGAAAGACCGGAAATCCCGCGCAAAGTCACAATTGTTAAATTTATTGAGATTATCAAGACACAATTGTTTTTCACAAGTCATTGAAAAAGCTAAGTTTTTTGGATATACTCTCGTTTTTCCAATTGTGGAATGTCTTTTAAGGAGTGCGTTATGGCACGTGTTTGCCAAGTTACTGGGAAGAAGCCGATGGTCGGCAACAATGTTTCCCACGCAAACAACAAAACCAAACGTCGTTTCCTGCCTAACCTGCAGAACCGTCGTATTTTTGTTGAATCTGAAAACCGCTGGGTTTCCCTGCGTCTGTCCAACGCTGGTCTGCGCGTCATCGACAAGGTCGGCATCGATGCCGTCCTGACCGACATGCGCGCCCGTGGCGAAAAAGTCTAATTAGGAGCTACCATGGCAAAAACTGGCCGCGACAAAATCAAACTGGAATCGACCGCAGGCACGGGTTTCTTCTACACCACCACCAAGAACAAGCGCACCACGCCTGCTAAAATGGAGATCATGAAGTTCGATCCTAAAGCACGCAAGCACGTCATGTTCAAAGAAACCAAGATCAAGTAATCGATCTTCGCTTCCGAAAAAACCGCCCGGCGCAAGCCCGGCGGTTTTTTTTACGTCCCCACGGATGTAAAAAGGCCCCGAATCGGGGCCTTTGATGTTGGTGCGGAAGATTGCTTATGCGTAGCTGCGCAGGCGGAACGAGAATTCTTGCAGCGATTTGATGCCCGACGCTTCGGCGCGGTTGCACCAGTCCTGCAGCTTGTGCAGCAGCTGGTCGCGCGTGAAGTGCGACCGCTCCCAGATCACGCCCAGTTCCACGCGCATGTTGTGCATGGTTTCGAGCGCTTTGCTGTGCTGGAACAATTCCACCAGTTGCTGTTGCTGCGGCGCCTCCAGCTTGCCCGGCTCGCGCTGCAACAGCTTGCGCGACGACTTCAGGAAACGCGATTCCAGCTCGGCCTTGGTTTTCAGGTGCTCGAGCTCTTCGTGCCACGCGGCCTTGATCGATTTGGCGTACTTGGCCATCACGTCGTAGCGGTTGGCGATGACCGATTGCAGGGTATCGAAGTCGGCTTCCACTTTGCCTTTGGCGAACTTCGGCTCCGGCGCGCGCTTCTTGACCTTGGCCAGGCCCATGATTTCCAGCGCGCGGATGTAACCCCAGCCGATGTCGAACTCGTACCACTTCGACGACAGCTTGGCCGACGTCGCGAAGGTGTGGTGATTGTTGTGCAATTCCTCGCCGCCGATCAGGATGCCGAACGGGATGATGTTGGTGGCCGCGTCGGAGCAGTCGTAGTTGCGGTAGCCCCAGTAGTGGCCGATGCCGTTGATGATGCCGGCCGCCGTCACCGGTATCCACATCATCTGCACGGCCCACACGGAAATGCCGATGACGCCGAACAGCGCGAAGTTAATGAACAGCAGCGCCACCACGCCCGCCCAGCTGAAGCGGGTGTACACATTGCGCTCCATCCAGTCGGTCGGCGTGCCATGGCCATACTTTTCCATGGTTTCCATGTTCTTCGATTCGGCGCGATACAGTTCGGCGCCTTCCCAGAACACTTTTTTGATGCCACGGGTGACCGGGCTGTGCGGATCTTCCTCGGTGTCGCATTTGGCGTGGTGCTTGCGGTGGATCGCCGCCCATTCCTTGGTGACCTGGCCGGTCGTCAACCACAGCCAGAAACGGAAGAAGTGGCTTGGAATCGCGTGCAGCTCGAGCGCGCGGTGGGCCTGGTGGCGGTGCAGATAGATGGTGACGCTGGCAATGGTGATGTGCGTAACGGCCAGGGTGTAGAAAAACACTTCCCAGGCGCTAAACCGGGTGACCCCGTTAGACAGAAAATCCAAGACCGCATGTAAACTAAAGCTCATTAATACTCCAAAGTGGGCGTGTCACGCATCGCGGTGGCTCCGCAAATATTGCGTTTTCGACAGGCGCAGGAAGTCCATTAGTCGTGCTAACAACCTGCAATTGTACGCTGAATCAAAGGTGATTTGAGGAAGGATTTCCAGCGGTCACAGGGTTTTCCTTTGGCACGGTCGTGCTTTCTTCGCCGCCCAGCGCCGCTGGCAGCGTTCCCAAAATGCGCATTTCCCTCTGCGGGAACGGTATCGAAATGCCGTGCTCTTTCAACGCGCGCCAGATCGCACGGTTGACGTCGGATGTAACGCCGCCGCGACCGTTTTCCGGGTCGTCGATCCAGAAGCCGACTTGCAAATCGAGACCATCGGCGCCGAAATTGAGCAAGGTGGCCGACGGCAGGCGCTCCTTGTTGACCCGCTCGACGCTCAACGCGGCGTCCTCGAGCAACTTGAGCACCATGTCGACGTCGGTGTCGTAGGCCACCGATACCCTGGTGGAAATATTGACCATGCTGCTGGACAGCGAGGAATTCTGCACCGCGCCCGACACCAGCATTTCGTTCGGGATGATCGATTCCATGCCGTCGAGCGCCTGCAGCACCGTGTAGCGGGTGTTGATCTGCGTGACCTTGCCGCTGTATTTGTCGACCGTGATCATGTCGCCGATGGTCAGGCTGCGGTCGAGCAGGATGATGAAGCCGGACACATAGTTGCTGGCGATCTTCTGCAAGCCCAGGCCCAGGCCGACCCCGAGCGCGCCGCCGAACACCGACAGCACCGTCAGGTCGATCCCGACCAGCGACAGGCTCACCAGCACGGCCGCCAGGATCAGCACGGCGCGCACCGTGCGCGACAGCACCACCCGCAGACTGGTGTGCATGCCCTGCAGGCGCATCAGCCACTCCTCCAGCGCGGTGCCGGCCCACAGCGCCAGCATCAGCATCACGATCACCGACACGATCGCCTGCAGCACGTCGGCGATCGACACCTTGTATTTACCCATCGGCAGGATGGTGTTGTCCATGTAGAGGAACACGTCGTCCCACAAGCCGGTGATGTAGACCACGAACGCCAGCCACACCAGCAACTGGAAGATCTTCTCGAACGCCAGCATGGTCGGGCTGATCTCGCCCCGGCGCGCGAACACGCGGCGCAGCAGGTAGACGGTGAAGCGTATCACCGCCAGCGAGCCGAAGATCGGTATCGCCACCTTGAGCAGGTTGTTGGGATGCTTGTAAAACTCGAGCAGCGCGATGCGCGACAAGGTCAGCAGGCCGACGACCAGCATCGGCGGCACCACGCGCCCAACGCTCTCGACGCCGAAGCGCATGATGTCGTTGCGGCTCTCATCGCGTCCCGTGTACTTGCGCAACAGCCGCGCCAATGTCCATCCCAACGCCACCGACACGACGATTGCGGCGATCTGCCATAGCAGGGCCGGGTCGCGCAGGTCACCGGAAAGGTCTTCGATCAGATTAAAAAGCGGCTGTTGTCTGGGCATATATAGTGCTGAGTGTGGCTGGAGGCCGTAGCGTAGCGTAAACGCGCGGCCAGGTCGTCCGGATGTTAAAAAAGACCGGGCAAGGTCGATCTCCCGGTCTTTCGCTTGTTGCTGCGGCGAAGATTACTCCTCGTCGGCCGCTTCCTCTTCTTCCTTCACCGGCGCCGGTTTCTTCGGCATCGGCTTGCGTTCGAACACGGCGGCGAAGAAGCCGTCGGTCTGGTGCTTGTGCGGCAGCAGCTTGAGGTAATCGCCCATTTCCAGGTCGATCTTTTGCTCGGCCAGCACTTTGCTCATCGGCACCAGCTCGAAGTCGGCGTGGGTTTCCAGGAATTGCTTGGCGATGAAGTCGTTCTCGTCTTCCAGGAAGCTGCAGGTGGCGTACACCAGGCGGCCGCCACCCTTGAGCAGGCGCGCCGCGCCGTCCAGGATCGCCGCCTGCTTGACCTGCAGTTCGCCGATGGCGCTCGGCTGCTGGCGCCATTTGACGTCCGGATTGCGGCGCAGGGTGCCCAGGCCCGAGCACGGCGCGTCGACCAGCACGCGGTCGATCTTGCCGGCCAGACGCTTGATCTTGGCGTCGCGCTCGTGCGCGATCTGCACTGGATGCACGTTCGACAGGCCGCTGCGCGCCAGGCGCGGCTTCAGCTTGGCCAAACGTTTTTCCGACACGTCGAACGCGTACAGGCGGCCGGTGTTGCGCATCGTCGCGCCCAGCGCCAGGGTCTTGCCGCCGGCGCCAGCGCAGAAGTCCACCACCATCTCGCCGCGCTTGGCGCCGACGATGGCCGACAGGATCTGGCTGCCCTCGTCCTGCACCTCGATATGGCCGCTCTTAAACAGCGGCAGGTTTTGCAGCGCGGGCTTTTGCAGCACGCGCAGGCCCAGCGGCGAATACGGCGTCGGCGTGCTGCGGATCGGCGCCTCGGCCAGGCCGGCGGCGACTTCCTCGCGCGTGCCCTTCATGGCATTGACGCGCAGGTCCAGCGGCGCAGGCTGGTTCATGCCGTCGGCCAGCGCCAGGGTTTCCTCTTCGCCCATCTGCTCGACCAGCTTGTCGAACAGCCACTTCGGCATGTTCGAGCGGCTCGACTTGTGCATCACCTTGCGGTCGATCAGCAGGATGCGCTCGACCCACGCGATCTCGTCCTCGGTCAGCCCGCCCATCGAATCGAGGCCGACGGCGTCGGCCATGCCCAGCAGGGTCAGACGGCGCATCGTGGCGCCACCGCCGGCTTCGGAAAAATCGGTATAAAACGATTTGTTGCGCAGCACGTTGTAGATGCACTCGGCGATGCCGCCGCGTTCGCGGCCGCCCAGGCGCGGATGGTCTTTAAAGTAGCGCGACAACGTCGTGTCGGCGGGCGCGGCAAAGCGCAAAATCTCGCGCAACACTTCTTCGGCGTTGGCGAGTATCGCTGGTGGCAATCTCATGGAATTCCTTGGTTAAATTATTTTGTGGTGGTCACATGCTCGTCCACATGGACCTGGCCCTGAACTTGGCCCTGCGCTATCGTCAACCCGCCTTCGACAAACCAGCGCACCGCGCGCGGATAAATCACATGCTCTTGTTCCAGCACGCGCGCCGACAGGGTTTCCACCGTGTCGCCGGGCAGCACCGGCACGGCGGCCTGCGCCACCATCGGTCCGTGGTCGAGTTCGGCCGTCACGAAATGCACCGTCGCACCATGCTCGGCCACGCCGGCGGCGAGCGCCTGCGCATGCGTCGCCAGGCCGGGGAACAGCGGCAGCAGCGATGGATGGATGTTGAGCATGCGGCCGGCGTAATGCGCGACAAAAGGCTCCGTCAAAATCCGCATGAAACCGGCCAGCACCACCAGATCGGGCGCGAAGCCGTCGATCGCGGTCTGCAAAGCGGCGTCGAACTCGGCGCGGCTGGCATAGTCTTTGTTGGCAACAACAGCCGTCGCGATTCCGTGTTCAGCGGCGAACGCCAGCCCGGAGGCGTCGGCGCGGTTGCTGATGACGGCGGCAATACGGGCGGGCCAGCGCTCGGCTTGCGCCGCGCGGACTATCGCTTCCATGTTGCTGCCGCGACCCGAAATAAGGATGACGATGTTTTTCATAGGCCGACATTGTACCTTGTCCACACGGACCGGACCAGAAAATGCCAAGAATTGCTGCGGCGCAGCAGGCATCCGCCCCTGGTTCGAAGCGGGATGCGGAAGGGGATCCCGGTTTACTCGAAGGAGTAAAACACCCGGAATGGAACTTTCTTTTCGGCCCAATAATCGGCAGCGTCGCGGAAGACGTCCAATAGGGTTTCCCGCGCTTCCTTGTCAAATTTCTGGGTATTGGGCAATTGCTCCAGCACCACCAGGAAACCTTCCTGCGTGCCGGCCTTGGCCATGGTGTCGGTCAGCGTCTCGCGCAGCCCGTCAAAATTCTTGCCTATACCTTTAGGAAACAGAAACGATTCAGCGATGATGCCCAGCACCTGCTGCTTGGTCGCGCCGGCGTTGCAGTGCGCGTACAGAAAGTGGTGCCCAAGGCGGGCCGCCTCCTCCTGCAACTCGACGACGCGGAAGGCGCGGATCGACTGCACGAGGTTGGGCGGCACGGTCATCAGCAGCGTCTCGTTTTCCGCCATTTGACCTGGTATGTACGGTGTGTCCACTTTGCTGTCGTGAGTGCCTAACTTGTTGATTAATGAGTAAATAATTTGAGCACCTGTCCACTTAACACGGCCCGCTGGTCTAAGCTTGCCGTGGCTGATTCAACATCTTTCTCGAATCCCATACGCATATTAGGGTAACGTGTTGTTCCTTCCAGATCAACACGAATGTGATTGCCCACGCAAGATTTGTCAAAAACAGAACAATTTTGGGCTGTTTTGGCCCGAAATCCGCACAGTTTCGGCGCGGAATAGCATTCCGCCGCCGCAGCGCAGGCTTGGTCGCTGTTACAATTTGTTGCCACAGATACCGATTAGCCACTGGTCCCGCCCCGCCAACGGGAATACCATAGGAGGTATGCAATATCAGAATCCCTGATAAGACACCCCTGACAGACAACGAGGTACCCAAATGAACTTGCAAGCCAAATTGATCGCATCCGTACTTTGCGTAAGCGCCCTGCCTTTCGCCCAGGCTGCCGACTTTGAAGATTTCGGCAAAGTGGTGCGCGTCACCCCGCAAGTGGAACAAATCAACCGCCCGCGCCAGGAATGCCGCACCGAATACGTCCAGGTCCAGCAGCCGGCGCCGCAGCGCGGCGTGGGCGGCGCCATTCTCGGCGGCCTGATCGGCGGTCTGGCCGGTAACCAGGTCGGCGGCGGCAGCGGCCGCTCGGTGGCCACCGCCGCCGGCGCCATCGCCGGCGCCGTCGTCGGCGACCGCGTCGACAACCAGAACCTGCCCAACAGCGGCGGCGTGCAGGAACAGCAAGTCAAGCAGTGCCGCACCGTCGATCATTGGGAATCGCGCACCTCCGGCTACGAGGTCACCTACGACTATCGCGGCCGCAACTACACCAGCGTGATGTCGTACGACCCGGGCGAGCGCGTGCGCCTGCGCGTGGTGGTCGAGCCGATGCAGCAGTGATCCTCCATCCGCTTTAATGTCCACAATGCCGGTCCATCGACCGGCATTGCCGTTTTTGGCTTGCCTTGAGGTAAGCCAACGCGGGATAATGCACACTGACCTCCCGCCCCCTCCCCGACGCCTCTCCATGCTGATCAAACGTAAATCCATCGAAAAAGAAGAATCCTCCCGTCCGGCGCGCAAGGCCAAATACGCGCCGGTGACCTTGTCGGAGCAGGATGGCGTGCGCTATCTGCACTTCGGCACGGAGTGGGTGCAGGGCGCGATGCGCATCCGCAAGCCCAACTGGCCGGAGCTCGAATACGCGCAGCAGATGATGGCGTGGATGCTGTGGCTGAAGGAGCCGGCGGCCATCGCCCAATTGGGCCTGGGCACGGCCACCCTGACCAAGTTCTGCCACGCGAGCTTTCCGTCAGCCTCGGTCACGGCGGTCGAACTGAACCCGTCGGTGATCGCCATCTGCGCCTCGATGTTCAAGCTGCCGCCGAACGACGCCCGACTGCGCGTGGTGGAGATGGACGCGCTCGACTACGTCAACGACGAAGCCAACGCCGGCGCGCTCGACGTGTTGCAGGTCGACTTGTACGACGCCACCGCGCGCGGTCCGGTGCTCGACAGCGCCGAGTTCTACCAGTCCTGCAACGCCTGCCTGAAAGACGACGGCATCATGACGGTCAACCTGTTCGGCGACCACCCGAGCTACGCGCGCAACATCAAGGCCATCAAGTTCGCGTTCGAGCAAGTGGTGTGCCTGCCGGAAGTCCATGACGGCAACGTGGTCGCCATCGCGTTCAAGCGCAAGCGCGCGATCGATGCCGGGGCGCTGGCCGAGCGCGCCGCGCAAATCGTCGCCGAGACCAAACTCCCGGCGAAGTCATGGGTCAAAGGAGTAGCGCAAAGCCTGGCTACCGTGTGACGAGCACATCTAAAACACGTAGGGGATTAGCGCAGCGTAATCGGCCATGCATGCGCTGCCAGCGGCGCGCAGATGGCCGATTACGGCGTTCCGCCTAATCCGCCCTACGTGTTTTAGAAGGAATCGAATTAAGCACTCGCAGTCGCATCACCGTTCCGCCCAACTTTAGAAAGTGACCGCAACGATGCCTTCCGCCCAGCCCGCCTCAAAGCCCGCCCCGCTCGATCTGCAGCAGATCTACACCTGGCTGCTGGCCGACGGCATGATCCGCAAGACCGAGGTCAAGGAACTGTACGCGCAAAGCCAAGCCATCCTCAAAAACACGGTCGGCCCGATGCACCCGCTATGCGCGGTGGCCCACGCCAAGCTGCTGTCGGCGCAACCGCCGCACAAAATGCTCACCCTCGACGCGCTGTGCGAATGGCTGGCCCAGCGCACCGGCCTGCAGTTCATCCGCATCGACCCGCTCAAGATCGACTTCACCAAGGTCGCCGACGTCATGTCGGCCAGCTACGCCGCCCGCTTCAACATCCTGCCCGTCGAGCTCACGCACGACACCTTGGTGGTGGCCACCGCCGACCCCTGCTCGATCGAATGGGAAGCGGAGATCTCCAAGGTCTCGCGCCGCGCGATCCGCCGCGTGATCGCCAACCCGCTCGACATCGCGCAATACACCACGCAGTTCTTCAGCCTGGCCAAGTCGATCAAGAAGGCCAACAAGTCCAACGGCAACGACCTCTCGCTGCGCAACAACTTCGAGCAACTGGTCGAGCTGGGCAAGATCAACAAACAGGTCGACGCCAACGACCAGCACGTCATCAACATCGTCGACTGGCTATGGCAATACGCGTTCGAACAGCGCGCCTCGGACATCCACCTGGAACCGAAGCGCGAGATGGCGGCGATCCGCTTCCGCATCGACGGCGTGCTGCACCAGGTGTACCAGGTGCCGGCGGTGGTGATGATCGCCATGACCGCGCGCATCAAGCTGCTCGGGCGCATGGACGTGATCGAAAAGCGCCGCCCGCAGGACGGCCGCATCAAGACCCGCACCGCCGGCGGCCAGGAGGTCGAGCTGCGCCTGTCGACCTTGCCGACGGCCTTCGGCGAAAAGCTGGTCATGCGCATCTTCGATCCGGATGTCGTCGTCAAGACCTTGCCGGAGCTGGGCTTCCCGCTCGACGACGCCGAGCGCTGGGACGCGCTGACCAAGCGGCCGCACGGCATCATCCTGGTGACGGGGCCGACCGGCTCCGGCAAGACCACCACCTTGTACACGACCTTGAAAGCGCTGGCGACGTCGGAGGTCAACGTCTGCACGGTGGAAGACCCGATCGAGATGGTCGAGGCGGCGTTCAACCAGATGCAGGTGCAGCCGGGCATCGACCTGTCGTTCGCCGACGGCGTGCGCGCGCTGATGCGGCAGGACCCGGACATCATCATGGTCGGCGAGATCCGCGACCTGGCCACGGCCGAGATGGCGATCCAGGCCGCGCTGACCGGCCACCTGGTGCTGTCGACGCTGCACACCAACGACGCGCCGTCGGCCGTGATGCGGCTGCTGGAACTGGGCGTGCCCTACTATCTGCTGGAGGCGACGGTGATCGGCATCATGGCGCAGCGCCTGGTGCGCACCCTGTGCGCCGATTGCAAGGCCGCCGACGGCGAGCTGGGCGACGAGATCTGGCACAGCATCGTCGGCGACTGGGCACTGCCCAAGCCGGCGACGATCTACCGGCCGGTCGGCTGCCCGGAATGCCGCCAGACCGGCTACCGGGGCCGCACCGGCCTCTACGAGCTGCTGACGGTCACCCAGGCGTTCAGCGAGCAGGTGCGCGAGGAAACCGACATCCACGCGCTGCGGCGCCAAAGCGTGGCCGACGGCATGAAGCCGCTGCGCATCGCCGGCGCGATGAAAATCCAGGAGGGCGCGACCACCGCCGACGAAGTGCTCAAGGTCACGGCCGCGCTGGGGATGAAGGAAACAATAAAATGATTTCAGAAAACCCTTTGCAGTTTTCCGGGGGCTGTATATAATACGGCCTCTTTCGGGGGTCGTTAGCTCAGCTGGTAGAGCAGCGGACTTTTAATCCGTTGGTCGCAGGTTCGAATCCCGCACGGCCTACCACCGAATTCAGCAGTAATCAGATGAAGCAGCTACGAGCAATCGCAGCTGCTTTTTTTGTTTGGGCAATCTCTCCTGCTGGCATATGTTCCGGCTGGCGCACGGCACATACACACCACAGCCTCGAGGAACAGCCGCAAGGCCAGCTGTTAGCGGCGCTCAACGATGATGTACTCATTTGGCACATCAAGTGTTCGGCGTTTGATACCGTCCTGGAAGGACAAAACCGTCAATGTGCCAAATCCATTGAATAAAACGGTCGCACCTTCATAAGCCACGTAATCCGCAGGTGCTTGAATGGTGGATGCGACGAGCGACTTCGGCATCAGCGATGAATAAGGCTCTTTGATATGGACGACCGGCGACTCAAGCCGAATTTTCGCCGCGCGCATCGACGCATCCAGTAATTCGCCGGTTGCTCCGCCCATTAACAATGGGACAGCGATAATAAAAAATGGAGCAACCCAGCGCGATACCTTCAACTTGGCCATCTTATCGCGCGTGCTGTAGTCAGATTGCAGTCGGGTGTCGACGGGACTTTGAACAACCCGAGCGAGTTCAACCAGTTGACTGCTGGCGGACAGGTATATCGAATACATAAAGTAGAGAAAAATCGACAGCAGCGGCAACATCCAGGCAAGTGGAAGCTCGCGCTGCGCTAGTGCGGTGATGATGATGACCGCGAATAACGCCCCGAGTCCGGCGAACCAGGAAAAGGGAGCAAGAGCATATAGAGCCTTCCCCCTGGTCTCCGCGAACTTGGGAGAAATCTTGCTTGCGATCCAAAAGATCAATCGAACCAGTGGTGACAACGTGATCCCAAGCCCCAAGAGACTGAGGATAAACATGCTAGCAACGGCACCGAAACAGATTGCAGCCATTAAAAGCAGCAGACTATCGCCAACCGTCAGGCCTTGCGGAAATCGGCCGATGCGCAGCTAGTAAGCCACGACACACGTGCCTCCGAGGAATATCCCGAATTTGAGCAGCGCACCCATAAGTTTGCCGAATGTGTCGAACTTGTCTTCGAAAGGGATTTTCATTGTTTGCTCCAACTAAAAGTCAACGAGCATAAGCCGGTTCAACTTAGACCGGGTTGACCCATATCAATCCAGCCAACTTCTACTGGCGCACCGGACAAATTAACGCGTTGGGGCGGCCGATCGCGGCGAACGCCCCGCAGCTCTTGTCGGTTGGCGCGCCTGGAAATCCGCAACCATCGCGGCGGCGTCGCGGAACATCGCCGGCTCGGCGGCGAGGCAAGCTTGGCGTTCACGCGCGATGCGCTCGCGGTTCTCGTTCCAGTTGGCCGCGTTCAGCCGGAAGCCGAATGCCGCTGGCTGGGACTCCTCACCCGCCGCGCCGAATATACTCTCCAGCATCCGCTCGCCGAGCGCCGCCTTGAAGTGCCCCGACTCCCAATACCAGCGCGTGCCGTTCACCACATCGCCTTTGGCCGGGATAGCCTCGCATTGCAGCGCGCCGTAGCCGCTGAAGTCCCACAGCACGACGCGCGCCTCGGGATGGGCCGCGTTGAGCCGGGCAACTTCGCGCAACAGCCGCAGCTTCCATTGTTCGAACACGGGCCACAATCCGGTCTGCTCCAGCATCGCCATCAATTGCGCATGATACGGATAAATGATCAGATGGATCCCGGTCTTCTCGCGCGCGGCGGCGTCGAGCAATCCATCCAGGTCGCGCCAGTCCGCGGAACTGTCGTCGCGCGTCCGGACGATGCCGTGCGGCGCCAGCGAAAAGCTTCGCGCGTTCTCCAGCGCGCGCTGAAGGAAAATGGCGTAATACCCCTCCTCGCGCGCGATACGCAAATAGTCGAACAGCGGATTGAAGCCGCGCGCCGTCATGGTGCCGGCATTCGCATCGTTCTGTATCCTCAGCGTCTTCACGGCGTCGAGCAGCGCGTCCAGCGAAAACACCGTGTCGACCTTCCAGCGAAGGCTGGCCTGGCCCGTCGGCGGCGGCTTGTCCGGCGCGTCGGCGCCGTCCGGATCTCGCAGGAAATCAAAAAACTCGACTCCCAGCAACATCGTTGCCGGGGCCGCGCCGGCCGCCCGCAAGCGGTCGAATTGTTCGCGCGACGTGCCCACGCCGGTGCCCGGTATCGCCAGGTTGTAGGCGCGGCGGTTAGCTCCACCGAGTTGTTTGCTGTCGGGATCGATGCCGACATCGACGCGCGAATTGCCCATCAAAACAATGGCCGGCCGCAGCGCCCGCGCGCCAGCCAGCTTGATCTCCGACTGGTAATGATCGGGGCGCGGCTTGACGGCGTTGAAGCCGGCGATGTCGACCAGGCGGAACAGCCGATAGGGATCGACCACCACCACGAACAGCACAGTCAGCAGCACGCCGGCCAGCAGCGAGGCGGCCATCCACTTGATAAATCCGGCATAGCTGCGGTCCTCGTCCATGCGCGCTTCCTAAAACTGAAAATACAAGAACTCGGCCGGACGCCCCAGCGACAGCAAGCAAGTCAGCATCAGCACGCTGACCGCCACCGCCCAGCGACGGTTCGGCAGCCACGCCAGCGGCACGGCCGGCAAGGTTCGCGAGCCGCCCTGCGTCGCGCTGTAATCCAGCGCGGGCTCGCAGCGCCGCATGATTTGCTGCGTGTTCGGCATCGTGAAGCAGATCGCGGCCGCCACCAGCACCCACAGCCACGTCTGCACGAAGCGTGTGCCGCCGCCGACGTAAAAGGTGACGCCCAGCTTGTCCAGCAAAGGTTGCAGCGCCTGCAGATGGGCGGCCAGCGACTCCGGCAGCGCGACACCGTCGTTGCCGCACATGGCGCCGACGATCGTCACGGCGCGCGAAAAATCGGTGGCCCGGAAAAACACCCACGCAAAGCAAACGGCGGCGAAGGTCAGCGCGACGCTCGCCAGCCGCCACGGCAGCGCGCCGGTGGGCAGGCGCAGGCGCGCCGCCAGCGCCGCCCAGGCGTGGTTGATCATCAGATAAGCGCCATGCAGCATGCCCCACACGGCGAAGTTCCAGCCGGCGCCATGCCACAGACCGCCCAGCAGCATGGTCAGCATCAGGTTCAGGTAGCGGCGCACCGTGCCCCCGCGGCCGCCGCCCAGCGGAATGTAGAGGTAGTCGCGCAGGAAACGCGACAGCGTCATGTGCCAGCGCCGCCAGAACTCGATGATGTTGACCGACTTGTACGGCGAATCGAAGTTGAGCGGCAGGCGGATGCCGAAGATGCGCGAGATGCCGATCGCCATGTCCGAGTAGCCGGAAAAATCGAAGTACAGCTGGAAGGCGTAGGCCAGCACGCCACCCCACGCGACCAGCAATCCCTGCGGGTCGGACTGGTTGAAGAAGAAGTTGGCGTGCGGCGACAAGTTATCCGCGATCAGCACCTTCTTGGCCAGGCCGATGGCGAAGATGCTCAAGCCGATCGCGACGTTGGCGGCGGACAAGCGGTAGCTTTCCCTGAGTTCGAACTGCGGCATCATCTCGGCGTGATGCAGCACCGGGCCGGCGATCAGGTGCGGGAAATAGGTGATGAACAGCAGGTAGTGGACGAAGCGGTATTCCTTCACCTTACCCTGGTAGGTGTCGACCAGGAAAGCGATCTGGGTGAAGGTGTAAAACGAGATCCCGATCGGCAGCACCACATGCCACAGCGGCCAGTCGGTGCCGCCGATGGCGTTGACGCCGGAGATGAAAAAGTCCGCATATTTGAAGTAGCACAGCAACAGCAGATTGGCGCTGACGGCCAGCGCCAGCCAGCGCAACTTCGCCTGGCCGTCGCTGTGGCCGATGCGCCGTCCCGCCAGGTAGTTGAAGCCGATCGACGCC
Organism: uncultured Duganella sp.; assembly: GCA_963511605.1. GTDB lineage: Bacteria > Pseudomonadota > Gammaproteobacteria > Burkholderiales > Burkholderiaceae_D > Rugamonas. Next base: position 137,423 of record CAUPJZ010000015.1, read on the forward strand.
AGCAGCAAGGGGATGTATTCAGTACTCCACCAGCCGTAGAAAAACAGCGAGGCCGCCGCCAGCCAGCCGGCGGCCAGCACCTGGCCGCGCCGGGCCAGCATAAAGTAGCCCAGCGCTGTTATCGGCAGAAACAGCAGAATAAAGCTGAACGAGTTGAAAAGCATAGCGGCCCGGCATGACTGGAGGGAAAGACGCGCCAGACGCGGCACGGCAGTGAAGCCATGCTAAAGTTAAATTATTTAATTGTCTATTAAAAAATACCACGTTACTGTGGTGGAATTCGATGCCGACCATCGTGAACGAGACCCCTCACGCTATACTGCGTCCATGACCGCCAAGGCAGAACATCTCTTCGTCAAAGCCCGCCACGGCAAGCCCATGGCGGAGACCGATACGCTGACACTGGTTGCGGGGCTCGGCATCATGGACGACCTCAACGCCCATCGACTCAGTCCGCGCCAGATCCTGGTGACTGTTGCATCGGAGCTTGAGGCCCTGGCCCTGCCTCCCGGCGCGCTGCGCGAAAACCTGGTCATCACGACCGACACGCCCGGCGACTTCCAGCCCGGTAGCGCGCTGACCGGTGCCGGCGGCGTCGAGATCCGCCTGACGATGTACTGCGAACCCTGCAAACAACTGCTGCCGCTGGTCGCCGATTTGGCCGGCATGATCGGCCGGCGCGGCATCCTCGGCGTGGTCGTCGGCGGCGGCCATCTGCGGCGCGGCGACGCGCTCGAATTGATCCCCGGCCGCTATCCCGCCCTGCCAGAATCGGTCTACCAAAAGTTCCTCGATTTCGTGCCGACGATACCGCGCGGAAGGGTCGTGCGTTACAGCGATGTCGCGCTGGCGATCGGCGCCGACACCAGTTTTGTCCGGGCCATTCCCGGCTACATCAAACGCGGCCTCGCCACCGGCTTGCCGCTGCACCGCATCGTCAGCGCGCGCGGCCAATTGCTCGCCACCATCCCCGGCCAGGCGGCGAGGCTGATGGCGGAAGGCGTGCCTGCACACGGCGCCGTCGAACTCGACACCTTCCTTTGGCATGGCGAGCCTGCGACGAGACCTGAATAATTGCATTCGTGCTCATAAAATCTGCACACTGCTATACTTTCCAAAAATAAATGTATAACGATCTTGGAATGCGAATGGACGTGTGGACAACCCTGCGGAAGGAAACGGCTTGATGTGGCGCGCACGCGCCCTGCTCGCCTTCCATCTGGCGCTGGCGACGTCGATTCCGGCACTAGCGGCCGCGACCGGACCGGTCGTCACCTTGCGGGTGGCGGCGCAGGCCGGCACCGATCCCAAGTTCATTGACGCCGGAGACGGCCGCGTCATCGGCGTGTGTATCGATATCCTGCGCACCATCGAACGCATCGATCCGGGCCTGGTGTTCGTCGGCGACCAGCAGTGGCTGCCGCTGGTGCGCGCCCACGCCGAGGTGGTCAACCACCAGCACGACGCGCTGTGCGCGATCCAGCGCACGCCCGAACGCGAGGTGCAATACAACTATATCGACCTGCCGCTGCTGCCGCTGCGCTTCCACTTGCTCGCGCGCGCCGACGACCCCGTCGTCATCCGCAGCTGGGAAGATGTCCGCAAACTGGGGGCGAACGGCGTGATTCTGACCAATCGCGGTTTCGGCACCACCGAGGCGCTGGAGCGCATCGGCAACCTGCGCTTCAGCGCCAGCGCGGCCGACCCCATGAACAATCTGCAAAAGCTGGTGGCGCGCCGGGGCCGCTTCTTCCTGCACCGGGGTCCGGGACTGAAGACTTTCGTGCAGCGCTCCGGCTATGGCGCCAAGGTCAAGATCCTGCCGCAGGTGATGTACCAGACCGAAACCTACATGGCCATGGGCACCCACGTCGATCCGGCGGTGACGGCGCGCGTGCGGCGCGCCGTCGAGCAGATGGAAAGAACCGGCGAGCTGGCGCGCCTGCTGAGGAAATGGGATTGACCGATAGCGCGGGCCAAGAGCAAGGCCCGCAGAAACTTGATTGACAGCAACCGCAGTTTTGGCGACTATCGTCGTTTTGTCTTTTTAACGACCACGCCATGAATCCACCGCGCCGCCTTTCCTTGCTCCCTCTGCTCCTTTCCGCCGCGCTCGGCGGCCACGCCCTGGCGGCCGACACGCCCGCCAAACGCGCGATCACCCACGAGGACGTATGGCTGATGAAACGGGTCGGCGCGCCGACCGCCAGCCCGGACGGCAAGTGGGCCGTGTTCGCCGTCACCGATCCGGCCTACGACAGCAAGGAGCAATGGTCGGACCTGTGGATCAAATCGCTGACCGACGACACGCCGGCGCGCCGCCTGACCTTCAGCAAAGGCGGCGAAGGCGCGCTGAACTGGTCGCCGGACAGCCGCCAACTGGTCTTCGTCGCCAAGCGGGACGGCGACGACACCGGCCAGATCTACCGCATCGACGTCGCGGCCGGCGGCGAGGCCCAGCGCCTGACCACCTTGACCCTGGGCGCGCGCCAGCCAAAATTCAGCCCGGACGGCAAGCAGTTGCTGTTCGTCAGCGATATCTTCCCCGGTTCGACCGGCGAGGACGACATCAAGAAGATCGCCAAGGAACGCAAGGACCGCAAGTACAACGTGCGCGCCTACGAGAGCTTCCCGCCGCGCTTCTTCGACAAGTGGCTCGACGACAAACAGGTGCGCCTGTTCGTGATGGAGGCGGCGGTCGGCGCCAAGCCGCGCGACCTGTTGTCGGGCACCAAGCTGGCCGCGCTGCCGGGCTTCGGCGGCGGCCAGGGCGACGAGGGCCAGTCGCTCGACGCGATCTGGTCGCAGGACGGCAAGGAGGTCGTGTTCCCCGCGTCGACCAACCGCGACGAGGCGGCGCGCGCGGCCGGCTACACGCAAATCTTCTCGGTGCCGGCCGCCGGCGGCGAAGCGCAACAGCTGACGCGCGACAAGCACAGCTACCGCGCGCTCAAGTTCAGCAAGGACGGCAAGACCTTGTTCAGCCTGACCGAGGCGGAGGAGCCGGGCAAGGTCTACGACGTCAGCCGCATCGCCAGTTTCGCCTGGCCGATCACTGATCCTTCCCCGAAGATTTTAACGGCGCCGCTGGACCGCTCGATCTCGCGCTTCGTGCTGCCGGATGGCAGCAACCGCGTGGTGTTCAGCTTCGAGCACGCGGGCCTTGAGCAACTGCACTCGATCAACTACGCTGGCGGCGACTTGCGTGCCGAGCCGTCGCTGCCGACTGGTTCGATCGGTTCGCTGAACGCCGGCGGCAAGGCGGTCGTCGGCGTATGGGAATCGGCCATCAACCCGCCGGAGGTGTACGCCTTCGGCAACGGCGCGCCCAAGCGTTTGACCGCGTTCAACACCGAGCGCGCGGCCGCCATCGACTGGCAGGCGCCGGAGCACTTCTGGTTCAAGGCCAGCGACGGACGCATGATCCACAACATGATCGTCAAGCCGGCCGGCTTCGACCCGGCGAAAAAATATCCGCTGTTCGCGGTGATCCACGGCGGCGCGGCCAATATGTGGCGCGACCAGTTCGTGCTGCGCTGGAACTACCACCTGCTGGCACAGCCGGGCTATGTGGTGCTGCTGACCGACTACAAGGGCTCGACCGGCTACGGCGAGGAATTTGCGCGCGCGATCCAGGGCGATCCGTTGAAGGGTCCCGGCGACGAGGTCAACGAGGCGGTCGACGAGGCGGTGCGCAAGTACAGCTTCGTCGATGGGGCCAGGCTGGCGGCGGGCGGCGCCAGCTATGGCGGCCATTTGGCCAACTGGCTGCAGGCGACCACCACGCGCTACAAGGCGATCGTGTCGCACGCGGGCGAGATGGATTTGGTGATGCAGTGGGGCACCAGCGACAGCATCTTCGGGCGCGAGGTCAACAGCGGCGGACCGGTGTGGGGCAATTTGCCGGTGTGGCGCGAGCAAAGCCCGGTGATGCAGGCGGGGAATCATGAGAAGGGTACCGGGTTCAAAACGCCGATTTTGATCTCGGTCGGCGAGCTCGATTATCGCGTGCCGGCCAACAATGCGTTGATGAATTTCGCCACGCAACAGCGCTTGAATGTGCCGAGCAAGCTGCTGGTGTTCCCGGACGAGAACCACTGGATTTTGAAGGGGGATAACAGCCGGTACTTCTACAGCGAAGTACACGGCTGGCTGGCGAAGTATTTGAAGTGATGCGCACGCTGTGCCGAGCGTGACCACGGAGACACGTGGGGCGGATTAGGCGGAACGCCGTAATCGGCCATCGATGCGCCGCCGAGGGCTCACCGATGGCCGATTACGCTGCGCTAATCCGCCCTACGTGTATCCCCATGTAAGCGGCTCTCCTTCTAGTTGAAACTCAACCCCGTGGCACTGGTGTTGGTCAACGTCCTGGCCTTCAGGTCGATGCGGAAACTATCGCTCGGCTTGCCCGAACCCAGCCCCTTCAGAATCGCGAACACCTGCTTGAACTGAGACTGGAACAGCACATTGACCGGGTTCTGATCCGACGGCAAATCGCCGATCTTCACGATGGCAGCCGGCGATGCCGGGAACGCCGCCATCAGCACCTTGTACTGCGCCACCCGCTGCGCGCCCATGTCGCGCAACGCCAGTTCGCCCGCATACACCGTCCGGTGGAAGTCGCCGTAGAACTCGTACGCGCTGATCCTGGCGAAATCATCGAGCTTCAGATTGGCCGCCGACGCCAGTTGCTCGGCCTTGGCCGTAGCCGCCGCCCAGTCCGCCGTCAACTGACTCGCCGCCACGCCACCCTCGGCAGCGGTCCCCTTGGCCGCACACGCGGCCGTCAACGGCACCACGCCCGGATTGTCCTTCAACTGCGCCAAAGTCACCTTGGTCTGCAACTGCGACAAGATCAACATCTGGCGCGCATCGAGCGAGGTCGCCGCCTGTTTCATTTCGCACGGCCAGTACTCGTCCATGAACCGCAGGCGCGACAGCTCGCCGAAGTAGGTGCGGGTGAATTCGCCATACGAGCGGGTGTCGAGGATATTGCGGTTCCAGCGCTTGGCGACGTCGCCGGTCAGCACGCTGCCCTGCAGGTAGTCGTACTCGGTCTGGTACAACGGGAACAGCTCGTTATAGCGCGCCACGTTGTTGAGGCCAACCGTCTGCACATCGACCAGCTCCTTGCTCTGGTAGCTGACGATCTTGTACGCGGCGCCGAACACGGCCAGCGACGGCGACTGCACGTTGACCAGGTAGTTGCCGGCGGCATCCTGATAATCGTTGGTACCGTTGAAGTGCATGTGGCCGCCCATATGCAGTGGCAGGCCGGTCGCGGCCAGCGCCCTGGTCGTGGCCGCGTCCGGCACGCGCGCGGTCTGGAACGCGCCCGGCTTGAACACCGCCTTCATCGCGTCGGTCTGGTTCGCGTAGAAATCCATCGTCGGATAGTGCGAGAACGCCATCAACTGCTTGCCCTGCGCCTTGGCGCGCGCGGCCACCGACTTGATCCACTCCATTTGATGGATCTTGTGCGTGGTCACCTTGTTCCAACCGGCGTTGCCGGCATTGTCGAAGCCGGCGAAGGCGGTCGGATTGGCCGGGTCGAACTTGCCGTTGGGGACGTGGACGTTGGCGTCGACCGCCAGCAGCCACAGGCCCTTGACCGGTTCCACCAGATAGCTGGCGTCGATGATGTTGGTGCAGCGCGTGTAGGACTTGCCCAGTTTGGTCTCGCCGGCGGCCTTGTAGCTGCCACCCTCCCCTTCGGCGCAAATCTCGAACTGGCGCTTGTTCAGCGCGGACGAGGCCGACGCGGCGTCGAAGCTGTATTTGCCGTCGGCGTATTTGGTGAACGGAGTTTCCCAATAGACGTCGGCTTTGTTCGGCATATAGCCGAAGTCGCCGAGCTTGGTGAGCAGGCGCTCGTAACCCTGCTCGGTCAACTGGGCGGTGCAGACCACGGTCGGGTCCTTGGCCTTGCAGGCGGCGTTGTTGGGCGCGTAGATCTTTTGTTCCTTGCCGTCGCGGGTGAGGAAGTCGTTCTTGCCGGCTTCATCGTCGTCGTAAGGCTCGTTCGGGTCGTGGTTGCCCGGCGCGATGAAGAAGCGCATGCCCTTGGCCTGGTACTCGCGCAGGATGTCGGCCAGGCCGTCGATGTTGATCGGCTGGGCGTCGTCGGAGATGTCGCCGGGCAGCGCGACCAGGCGGATGTTCTTGCCGTAGGCGTCATCGAGCGCGGCGCGGAAGGCGAAATAGTTTTCGTTGAACAGGCGGGTGGACGTCAGTTGCGCGTACATCGTGCGGATGGTGGCGTTCCTGCCGTCCTTGGTGGGGATGCCGGAGAACTGGCTGCTTTTGAAGTCGCCATAAATGTTCTCGAAGTGCACGTCGCTCATGAAGGCGACCGGGGTGGACGTGTAGCCGTCGGCCGGAATGGGGTCGGTGGTCGGGACGCTGTCGCTGCCGCATGCGGATAACAGCGACATCATGGCGGCGGCCGCGATCAGCGGCCGGCGGGCGTTCAAGGTATTGCGCATGCAATCTCCATCTGTCTGTATTGGGTGGTGCGCATTGTGGCACCCCGGTGTGACAGGTTGATTACATGGCAAAATACACGCACTACCAATAGTACAAAAGCCGTAGCTTGCACCCGCGCCCTCACCAGACCACGGAGGCACGTAGGGCGGATTAGCGCACAGCGCGTAATCGGCCATGCACGCGCCGCAGCCACCACCTCACGCAGCCGCTTTGACCTCCGCAGCGACAGCCACCGCCGGCCGCCTGATCAACAAAATAACCCCGGCCGCGATCAAGCAAGCCGCCCCCGCCGCGAACAGCGCCGGGTTATACGTCAGCATCATGGTCCGTACCCTGCCCGCGCCCCACGCCGCCACCGCCGCCCCCAACTGATGCCCGGCGAATACCCAACCGAACACCATCCCCGCCCGCTCCTTGCCGAACGCCGAGGCCACCAGCCGCACCGTCGGCGGCACCGTGGCGATCCAGTCCAGGCCGTAAAACATCGCGAACAACGACAAGCCATAAAACGTGAACTCCGAATACGGCAACCAGAACAACGACAAGCCGCGCAGGCCGTAATAAATGAACAGCAGCTTGCGGTTGTCGTAGCGGTCCGACAGCCAGCCCGAGCCGATGGTGCCGACCAGATCGAAGGCCCCCATCATCGCCAGCACCGACGCGGCCGGCACGGCGGCCAGTCCGGCGTCGCCGCACAGCGAAATGAAGTGTGTCTGAATCAGGCCGTTGGTGCTCAGCCCGCAGATAAAGAACGTTCCGAACAAGATCCAGAACACCCGGTTGCCGGCGACGCTGGCAAGCACCTTGAACGGCGTGGCGAACGTGATGTGCATAGTCGGCGTCGGCGGCGCGACTGCCGTTCCCGGTGCGGCGCCGTACGGAGTAAGGCCGAGCTCATTCGGCCGGTTGCGCATCAGCAGCAGTACCAGCACGGCGGCCAGGGCGCAGGCGGCGAAAACGGGAAGGACAGCCATGCGCCAACCGAAGCGTTCGATCAGCCACGCGCCCACCGGCAGGAAGACCAGCTGGCCGGTGGCCGAACTGGCGGTGAGCATGCCCACCACCAGGCCCCGGTGGCTGTCGAACCAGCGGTTGGAGACGATGGCGCTGAGCACCAGGGCCGTCATGCCCGAACCGATGCCGAGCATGATCCCCCAGAACAGCACCAGGTGCCAGAATTGCGTCATTTGCGTGGCCAGCGCCATGCCGGCGGCCACCAGGGTCAGCGCGGTGACGACCACGTGGCGCAGGCCGAAGCGCTCCATCAGGATGGCGGCGAACGGTCCCATCAAACCAAACAGCACGAAGCGCACGGCCAGGGCGGACGAGATCTGTTCGACATCCCAGCCGAACTCGGTGGCCAGCGGCTGCAGCAGCGCGCCCGGAAGACCGAGCGCAGCCGACGAGGTCAGCCCCGTCAGGAAGGTGACGGCGACGATCACCCACGAATAATGCAGGCCGCGCCGCCGCAGCCAGTTGGAAAGCGATAGTGCGAACATGATGCTCCTTGCAATGACCAGGGAGGCGGCGTAGCGACAAGCCCGCGCTGCCGGTCATTTTAGATTATGGTCATAATGAATGCAAGGAAAAGAAAGGGGCCTCGGCGGAGGCCCCTGTCGGGGGGAGTTACAGCCAGCTACCGCTTATTTGATGCGCAGCGAGCTCTTCACGTCGGTGACGCCTTTAACGTTACGTGCCACGTCAACGGCTTTGTCAGCCTCGGCTTGCGATGGCACGAAGCCGCTCAGCGCCACGGAACCATTGTTGGTTTCAACCTTGACGTCCAGCGATTTGAGCGCCGGCTCGGCCATCAGTTCGGTTTTGACCTTGGTGGTGATCACAGTGTCGGCGACCGCATCCTTGGCCAGCTCGGTTTTCGATTTTGCTTCGCACGATGCCTTGTCGGTGCCGGTCATGGCGCTACAGTCGATGCCGGTCTGGGCGACGTCGGCGGCATCCTTGCCGGCCTTGGCGGCGTTGACGGCCGCGACCTGCTGCGACTTGGCGGTGCTCACGCAGCTATCCTTGGCGTTGCCGTCCAGCGTGTCGCACTTTTCCTTGGCCAGGCCGTACTGGGCGTCGGCCAGTTCGATACGGGCTTTTTCAATCGATTTTTTATCGTTCTTGTACTGCATCGTGGCGTTGGCCTCGGCCGTCGCGCGGGCCACTTTGGCCTGCTCTTCGCACACGTCCTTCGCGTTGCCGGACTGCGCGTCGCAGGCGGACTTGGCGGTCTTGTAATCGTTGGCAGCCTTGTTGGTGGCTGCCTTGTAGGCCACCGTGTCGTTGACTGGCGTGGCGGCGAAACTGGCGCTGGCCGCACCGGCCATGACCAGGAAGAGGAGCTTGTTCATGATGTGTCCCTTTGTTGTGGTGGTTGGTGGACACATTAAACGCCGGCGGCTGAGAAAGCTCTGTGCGGGAACGAACAGAGTTGGGGAATTGCTATTTTGTGGCCTATGAACGACGCCGGTATGACTTCGATGTCGCTAGCGCTGCAGCGAGGCCTGGCGCCATTCCTGGCGTGCATCCTGGCGCGCGTCCTGGTTCAGCAAACCCTTGCGCCACAGGCTGCCCGCCTGTTCGAACAAAGGCAGCTCGGCGGCGAAGGCTTCGCCGGTTGGCGCCAGTTGCAGCCACTCCATGGTGGTGTGCGAACCGACAACCGGGGTGGACGACGACGGTTGGCGCACCTGGCGCATCCATTCGGCGACGGCGCCGTACTGTTCCGGGTGGCGCTGTTGTATCCATGCCAGCGCGGCGAGATCGGCGAAGCCCTCCTCGCGGCGTGTCTGCTCCAGTTCCTGGGCTTGCGCCGCGTTGTGCGCGGCCTGTTCGGCGTGGTTGTGCTCCTCGAAACCGGCCGGCATCTCGTGCCACTGGCCCTGCACGTAGCGCCAGCAGTGGCCCACTTCGTGCGCGAACATCGCTTCGATCATCAGCGGCCGTTGTTCGGCTGGCACGCTGGCCAGGACGTCCTCGACGTTGGTCCTGTTGCGCATCGTCAACACCAGCTTGCAACGTCCGTCTTGAAAGCCCAGCGCCAGCGGCACGTCGGTCGGCTTGCCAGTGGGCTGGACGATGATGTCGATCGGCAGTTTGAGTTCTTTCTTGGCGTACTTCAGCATGGCCGATCCGGCGGTGAGCCAGCGGGTTTCCATGTCGGTCAGCTCCGCTGCGGAAGCGAAGTTGGAGCACAACAGCAGCAGGGAGATAAGTAGGCGCGTGATCATGATTTGGTTTCCTCAAACCAACTTTATCACGATCACGGAAACTTTTATTGCCGTACGGAAGTATTTTTCTACGTAGACGAAGTGTAACTATTTGTAGGAAACGCTACTGTATGAGCGTTATAGCAACGGGGACCGGACGGTCCCCGCTTGAGGAAGGTAAGGACTTACTTCGCCAGCAGGCTTTGCGCCGTCTTGAATTCCGGACGGATATCGTTGGGCACGGATTTCATTTTATCCAACGCTTTTTGCACGTCGGGACGAATGACGACATACTTGGTCATCATCTCCTTGGCACGCGCATAGTCGCCGGTGGCCTCGATCGTCAGAAATTCGCGGTCGAGATCTGTGACGGCCGACTTGATTTTTTTGAAATCCACCGCGAACGTACCATCGCCGTGCGACACAAAGCCGCCCTTGTCGAGAAGATAATTTACCTGGATCGCCATGCCGCGCGCGTGCGAATCGGTCAGGCCGAAGTGCAGGGTGCGGAAGGCCGACGCCAGGAAGGTCGTGTACAGCTTGCGCTCTGCCGCCTCGCCCTGCCCCAGGGTGCCGGCCAGCTGGCCCTTGTCCATCATGTAGGCCAGCACGTACAGGCCGGTGATGTCGGCCTTGGCTTCCTCGATGGTGGAATAGGCTTCCTTCAGGTCCTGGCGCGGCGTCGATTCCTTGCCGTCGACCTTGGTGACGTGCGGTCCCAGACCGTGCGTGATTTCGTGCGCGAGGATGTGCGTGAAGAACGAGTCGAAATCGACATCCTTCTGGTCCGCCGGCTTGAGCACCAGCTTGGAGATCGGCGTCAGCGTGGATTTGAACTTGGCTTGCTGCACGTTCTTGAGCATCACGCGCTTGGAGCCGCGCTGGCTGATGATGCGCTCGTCGTTGGGCAGGTTGTAGGCGGCCGTCTGCACGCCCATGTTGCCGTCGCCGGCGCCATACACCTGGTTGACCACCACCATCGGCGCGATGGCGCCGACCTTGGGATTGCGGTACTGCGCGTCGAGCGGCAGGTTGTCCTCCAGCTCCTGCATGTGCTTGGCGAAGAAGTCGAGCTTTTGCGTCTCCTTCTGGTCGCGGATATTGACGTAAGCCTCGAACGCGGCCTTGTAGCCGAACAACTCGTCGTTATAGGTCTCGTACGGGCCGATGGTGACGTCGACCGGCGCGTCCAGGTCCATCCAGGCGAAGTCGGAGGCGAGGTAATCATTGCTCAGGAAAGCGTCGGCGCGCAACTCGAGGAACTTCTTCAGCGACGCGTTGTCGGTCGCGGCGGCGGCTTGCTTGAGCAGCGCGGCGGCCTGCTGCAGTTCGGCCTTGTACTCGTCCGAGTATTTGACGGTGGTGAACTGGCCGTCGGCATTGCGGCGTATCGTTGTGAAGAACCACTGCGCCTGTTCCTTGTCGATGGCCGGCAAGGCGTTCATCCAGGTTTCCAGCTGCGCCTTGCTGGCGTCGGCCGGATAAAAGTTGCCACCCTCGGGCTTCTTGGCCGGAATCTTGATGCCGTCGATCTCGGCCGGCAGGAACGATTCGTGGCTGTCGAGGATAGACCACGGCCCCTTGTTAAGCCAGAAGTAGCTCAGACGCGCCTGGCCCAGCGGCGTCTTGTCCTTCTTCAGCGCGGCCCACAGCGCCTCGTTGCCGGACCAGCGCTGGCGCAGTTGCAGCACGTCGATGATCTTGGCCGCTTCGATCAGTTTGACGATGGCCTTCTTGTCGCCGGCGGAGAGTTTGCCGGTGTCGGCGGTCAGCGCGATCGGCGCGTACCGCTTGCTCATTTTGTTCAAGTCGGCCACGTCGGCCGGCGCGGCGCAGACGGCGGCGCAAGCGAGCGCCAACGTCAATGGGAGCAGGATTTTTTTCATTCGAACCTCGGGTGGAGTGAGGGTCACATTGTAATCCACGGGAGATGCCCAGGCGCGCGGCAAGATCGCCATACTGCTCAGCAATCGCTGCATAGGCGGGCGCCTGCGCGTGTGCGAAGTGTTCGGTCCCTGTCGTAAAGGCGCCGGGGACCAGTGTCACGCTTTCGATGCCAACAGGACGTACCTCCATGCCCATGATTTCAGCCAGTGCATCGCCAGCGACCTTACCGGCAACGTAAGGCCCCAGAAATGGTTCGTGCAAACGCGCGGTCGTGCTGCCGACGTACATCAACAGTCCGTGACCTTGCCGGCGCATCGCCGGCAAGATGGGATCTGTTTGCATGAGTGCCTCCGTTAGATAAGGGTTCAACCTTGTGGCGGGAATTGGCCAAGTTGCAGGAAGAGGCCGAACCAGTCCTCCATGTGCCACGTGGTGGTGACCAGGCCGTCGGCGAGCGTATGAAACTCGTGCAAGCGGAAACTGACTTTTTTCCCGGTTGGAGCGATGCCGAACAGCTCACCCAAATGCGTCCCGCTGATCTCGGCGCGCACGGCAACCTTGCCAGGCTGCTGGACCGTGTCGTGGATCGTGATTTGCACGTCTGGTAATGCGGCGGCAAGCATGCGGATGATGGGCTTGATGCCTGCAGGGCCGGGTTGCTGTCCCGGCGCCAGCGGAATGTCGTCCCAGTCGGGGGCGAGCACGGCGTCCACGAGGTCCGGGTTCTGTTCGCTAAAAGCCCGATAAAGCGTTTGCACAGCAATGAGTTCGGCGCGTAATTGCTGGGAAAGGTCGGTAGTTGGGATAGTCATGGAAGGATCTGCTCGGAGTTGAAGGAAGTGTCAGTGTGTTCTTTGCAGTACAATCAGTCCAACAAATAAACTATATAAGTGATTATTTGAATTATGGATTTTCATGGCATCGATCTGAATTTACTGGTCGCTTTCAATGCATTGATGAGCGAACGAAATGTGACGCGTGCCGCGACACAGGTGGGCGTGAGCCAGCCTGCCATGAGCGCAGCCTTGTCGCGGCTGCGTATCTTGCTGGGCGATCCGCTTTTCCAGCGCAGCAGCACGGGCTTGATTCCCACGCCGCGCGCGCGGGATCTGGCGTTACCGGTCGAAGATGCGTTGCGCCGGATTGAATTGGCGATGATCAGCCAGCCCGTTTTTCAGCCCGGGACGGCGTCGGTGACGTTCAAGCTGGGCCTGCAGGATTACCCGACGGTGGTCCTGCTTCCGCCCCTGATCGCCGCACTTGAACGCTCCATGCCCGGAGTAACCTTGAACATCATTGCGTTTAATGACCGTGACGCCGCTGTCGATTTGCTCGATGCAGGGGAGATCGATGCCGCGATTGGCGTGTCGCCGACGGATACGGATGCCCGCATCCGGACGCGGCCACTGCTGCGCGACGAGTTTGTCACCATCGTATCACGCGATAATCCGGCGGCGAGACGTCCAATGGACTTGAACAGTTACCTCGAATTGCAGCACGTGCTGGTGTCACCCGAAGGGCAGATGCATGGGCTCGTCGATCAAACCCTCGCCCAACAGGGGAAAAAGCGCAAGCTGGCATTGACCTTGCCACAACTATTTGCCGTGCCTGCGGTTATTGCCCGCACCAACTGGGTCGCCACCGTACTCAAACGTGCAGCGCTTGAGTCGCAGGCAAGTCATCGACTGATGCTGTTCCCGCCGCCCATGGCGTTGCCTGAAATCGTTTTTCACCTGATCTGGCATCGACGCAGCGATAACAACCCCGCTCAACTTTGGTTCAGGGAATTTATTGCAGAACATTCAGTCGCTGTGGACTGAACCTTTTCCCGACGTGGGTTTAGTCGGGAACAGCCTCGCGAGTCGGAACAACAGGACAGGTTGTCGGCGCAAATCGTTGGGCCGGACTACCATTGATCGTCGCGATGATCGGCTTTTCGTTCGCTGACGTCCATCTCAATGTCGGCCACCAACGCTGCACGTCTTCAGGTCTCAGCACGGTCGGTTCGACAGATTGGCCAGGCCGTGGCGTGATCACTTTCAGGTCGGCGCAGCGCGCCGCAGCCAATACGCGCTCCACCGGTTCGGTCCAGGCATGCGGCGCCAGTTTGAACAAGCCCCAATGTACAGGCAGCAGCACACGCGCGTTGACTTGTTTCGCCGTCAGCACCGCCTGCTCCGGGCCGAGGTGCGCATCGGGCCAGGCTTCGCTGTATTGACCTGATTCAATCAGCGCCAGGTCGAAAGGTCCGTAGCGTTCTCCTATTTCCGTCATCGCATGTTGCAATCCGGTGTCACCGGAAAAATACACCCGGTGGCGCGCCCCCAGCAATGCAAAGCCTGCCCACAAGGTGTGGTCGCTGCGCGGATCGAGACGCCCCGACGAATGACGCGCCGGCACGATCGCGACAGCCAGCGCGCCGACCTGGGTCGATTGCCACCAGTCCAGCTCCACGATGCGCGTCCGCGCAATGCCCCACCGCTCCAACCGCCCGCCCACACCGAGTGGCACGATGAAGAGATTGCTCCAATCCCGCATCGCTATAATGGTTGCCTGGTCCAGGTGGTCATAATGGTCATGCGAGATGATGACCGCGTCGATGCGTGGAAACTGCGTCAGCGCGATGACCGGGGCGTACCAGCGCCGCGGGCCCAGCCATCCGATCGGCGACGCGCGCTCACTCCAGATCGGGTCCGTCAGGATCCGGATGCCATCAATTTCCACCAACGTCGATGAGTGGCCAAACCACGTTACACGTAAGCCGCTGTCGGGCGCCATTGCCAGCATAGCCGGGTCTGTCATCACAACCGGTACGGGTGAAGCCGGCACGTCGTCGGGTGCGCCCGAGAGCGCCCGCAGCAGCGCTTTGGGCAGATCGGTGTGGCTTCCTTCGGCATTCCGGAAGCGGCCGCCGCGCCACTCGGCAGAAGCCGCAATCGCCGCCGGCCGGTCGCCTGCGCTGCTCTCCCGCCATGCCTGGCAACCGCACAGCATCGATGAAATCAGCAGGGCGGCGGCTGTGAATATCGGCGCGGCTCGCCGTCCCATCGCCGCCAATAGCGGAAATTGCATCACGGTGGCTTGCAGGTATCGAACGCCGAGGTATCGTTGGCTCATTTTTGCGCGAACGCGCGGCGGCCAAGAAACCATTCCGCAAGCAGGATGTTGGGCACCCAGCACAGCCAGGAAACCACTTGATAGGCCACCAGGAAGTCGAGCGCCAGCAGGCTTGATAACGGCAGATAGACACGCAATGTGACGGCCGCTAACGTGAGTGCGAAAGAGCGTGTCATCCATCGCCGGTGCGCGGGCACGTTGCCTTTGACGATGTTGTAGACCGCGACACTGGTGGTCGCCAGCCAGGCGCAACCCAGGGCGCCAAATCCGGCGCCGGCAACTGCGCCGGCCGACGTGCCTGCCGCCAGTATCAGCGCCGACACGCCTCCAATCAGGCAGCCGAGCACGTACAGGCGGCCGCCGGTGCGATGCAACACAGGCCAACGTGCACGTATCGCTGGCAGAAACTGCGTCGCGCCCAGCAGCAAAGCCGAGGCCGCACCGGCCGCATGCACCTTGATCCAAGGATTGAAGTAGCGGTTCAACGCGGTCACTTCGGGAACCGGCCCCTTGCCGGGTAGATAGCGCCAGGAGACGAGCGCGATGACGGTGCTGATCAGCGCCATGCCGCCCCAGGCGAACCAACCCCAGGCGGGCGTCCCCTCCCCGCTGCCAGCGGCGGCGGAAGTCCGCGCCGTCACAACGTCACCACCAGCTTGCGCGCCGACACGCCACGGCGTTGCCGCGCCATGGCTTCCGAGATAGATTGCAGGCCGTGCCCGACCACCTCGGCAGGCGGCATCGCCGCATATATTTTGCGCGACAGCGCCTCCGGCAAGAATGCGCCGTAGATCATCTTCCCCACTTCGTTCTCGATGAGCGAGCCACCCCAGATCATCTTTGTCTTGAGCCCGGTCCGCTTTGCCAAGAGTTTCAGCGCGATGCTGCCGGCCACCATTTTGGCGAGTGCTGGCAGCAGTTTGCGCCAACGGCCCGGCGTGGCCGTCACGTCATCAAACGACGCTGGTGCGCTGGCTTGCGCGACAAAGCGTCTGCCTTCACACTGTGCAAGTATACGCATGCAAGCGGCGCCCGCCCCCTTGCCGATCGTGATGGCCCCGGCCACCTGGCGCCCCCGCATCGCGTCGACAATCTCCGCATGAACAGATGGACGGCGATAGTCGAATACGTGCGCCGCACCCAGCTGGCGGACGTAATCGAAGTTAGCGGGCGAGCAGGTCGTCACGACGTCATAGCCCGCTGCGCGCGCCAGTTGAATCGCGTTGCTGCCGACGCTGGAGGAGCCTCCCCATACCAGCACGATCTCGCGCGTTGGCACGGGGTCCACCCGCGGCGGTGCGAGTGCCAGAAAGTCCTTTTGGAAAAGTCCGCACGCCGCGGTGGACAGACCTAACGGCAAAACCGCCGCGTTTTCGAACGATAGGTCGGCCGGAATGGGCGAGGCCATGTGCGCAAGCAGCAGCACGACCTCCTGGAATCCGCCTTCCGCCGCCTTGTTGCGACTTTTTTCGATCCCGGCAGCATGCCCAAGCACGCGATCGCCAATGCGGAAACGGCTCACCCCCGGTCCCACGGCCACCACCTCGCCGGCCACATCCGTTCCGATGACTGCGGGATAGGCAAGGTAGCCCGTGACGACATCGCCAACCGCCTGTACGTAGCGATCGAACGGGTTAACGGCGAGCGCGCGGACTTTCACCGCGATTTCGCCCGCACCCGGACTGACGTCGGGGACCGACGCGATGATTAATTGTGCCCGCTTGCCGGGCAGCAGGAGCGCTAGGTGTGTCTGTCGAGTCATAATCATCTCATCGTTGAAGGATAGCGGTTACTATAAGCGTGAACATTCGGACCATCCATGCGCGATGGTCGCAATATTTATCGCTATCGTCCAAATCTGATGGATCCACTATCTGACTTTCTCATGCTCATGCGACCTTGCGATTACGGCTTTCGCGGTCTGGACGCCGCCGGCGAATGGGCGCTCGCGTTTGCCGCGGCCGACGGCGTTCTCTGCTTCGCGATCGAGACCGGCGGCTGCTGGCTCCGGCTCGCCGACGCGGCGGCGCCGACGCGGCTGGAAGCGGGCGACGTCGTGTTATTAACCGGTGGTGGTGCGGTGCAGCTGTATTCCGATGAGACGGCGGAATCGCTAGACGCCCAAGCGTTTCTGTCCCAAGTGCCGCCAGGCGAAGTGGCAACGCTCAATGGCGGTGGGGAGTGCAGAGGTATCGGCGGCTACTTCGGCCTGGAAGGAACGGACGGCAGGGGCTTGCTTGCCGCAATCCCTCCGGTCGTCCACGTCCATTCCGCGACCAGCAAGACAGCCCTCTACAGCGGTGTGAAGCGCCTGATGAGCGAGCTGCGGGATCCGCGCCCGGGCAGTGAATTGATCGCTAGTCATCTTGCGCAGGCCCTGCTGGTCGAGGCATTGCGCGCGCACCTGGAGAATGCGACCGCCAGCCAGGGATGGCTCGCTGCGCTTTCGGTGCCAACCTTGCGTCGCGCGCTAACGGCCATGCATGCCGACGTCGCCCGTCGCTGGACCTTGCAGGATTTGGCTGCCGTGGCGGGCATGTCGAGATCGAGCTTTGCTGCGCGCTTCGAGCAGGTCACCGGGCAGACGCCAATTGCCTATCTCACACGTTGGCGCATGTTCCTCGCTGCGGACCGGCTGGCCAAGTCTGGCCGCTCTCTGGCCGATGTGGCGGCGTCGGTCGGCTATGATTCCGAAAGCGCGTTCGGCTCCGCCTTTAAGCGCGTGATGAATTTCTCGCCACGCCAATACCGCACAAGATCGTCCACCCGATAAGGCGGCGCGGCCGCGGATGCCGCGACAAGCGCGCCGCGTCGGGTACTTCCGCCTTCGCGACCCAAACTATCGGATTGCCGCTACCAGGCCCGGTACACCTGCCCCGTTTGAGCGCCGTCGACGCTGCGCGCATACGCCAGCGCGGCGCGCTTGCCGGCGATCGGCTCGAAGCCGATGAAGAACGGACCGTAGCTGCCCATCGATTCCTCCAGCACCGTGGGGCTGACGGCGTTGATGCGCAGACCGCGCGGCAACTCGATGGCTGCGGCGCGCACGAAGCCTTCCACCGCCGCGTTGACCATCGTCGCGCTGGCGCCGTTGCGGATCGGCTGCTCGGCGACGATGCCGCTGGTGAGCGTGATCGAACCGCCGTCGTTCAGATACTCGCGCGCCACCAGCGTCACGTTCACCTGTCCCATCAACTTGCTGTTCAGGCCCACGTGGAACTGCTCCGGCGTGAAGTCGGCCAGCGGGCCGAAATGCAGCGATCCGGCGGCCACCACCACCGCGTCGACCCTGCCGATTTGTTCGAACGCCGCCCGCACCTGGGCGATGTCGGTGAAGTCGGCCCGATACTGGCCGCTGCCCGCGCCCACCGTCACGATCTCGTGACGCTTGCCCAACTCCTCCACCACCGATTTGCCCACCGTGCCCGAGGCACCGATAACGACGACTTTCATGATCCACTCCTTGTCTGGTTAAGTACAACCAGTATCGCGGCGATCACGTCATGAATAAATGAGCTAAGATTAAGTTCATTACAAACATATGGTTAGCAATCATGGACAAGCTGCGCAGCATGGAGATTTTTGTCGCGGTGGTCGACGCCGGCAATTTCACGGCCGCCGCCGACAACTTCAAGATCTCCCCTGTCATGGTCGGCAAGCACATCGCGCAGCTGGAAGCGACGCTTGGCGCGCGCCTGCTGACCCGCACCACGCGCCGCCAGAGCCTGACCGAGATCGGCGCGCAGTATGTCGAGCGATGCCGGGCCATCCTGGCGCAGATCGCCGCCGCCGAAACCGGCGCCGAAGCGATGCGCAGCGTGCCGCGCGGACGGCTCAAAGTCACCGCACCGGTATCCTTCGGCACCGAATGGATCGCACCGGCGATGACGGACTACCTGCGCCGGTATCCCGAGGTAAGTCTGGATTTGAGCCTGAGCGACCGCACGGTCGATTTGGTGGAGGAAGGATATGACGCCGCCATCCGCATCGGCCGGCTGGAGGATTCGACGATGGTGGCGCGGCCGCTGTTCGACTACGCGATGGCGATTTGCGCCAGCCCCGCGTATCTGGAAAAACACGGTACGCCGCAAACGCCGGACGACCTGGCGCGGCACGAGTGCCTGGATTTCATGGCGTGGTCGCTCAACATGCGCTGGCGCCTGCAAGGGCAGACGGGCAACCGCAACATCGAGGCCAGCCGATTCCGCGCCAACAACGGCCAGGCCTTGCGCATGGCCGCGCTACAGGATTTTGGATTGGTGATGCAGGCGGAGGTGCTGCTGGCGCAGGACATCGCCGCCGGCCGGCTGGTGCCGGTGCTGTGCGACTACATGCCGACAGCGCGTCCGATGAACCTGGTCTACCCGCGCGACAGGCAAGCCACGCCAAAACTGACCACCTTCATCGACTTCATCGTGGAGCGATTCGGCCCAACCTGGACCCCGGCCACCACCCCAAAAAATCCAATGGAAACACGTAGATACCGTCTTGATCGTCAAGCCTGAATGGCAAAATTTTCATCGTAAGCCCGTCCAGTCTTGACGACACCGAAGCACAAATGTGCGAGTTTGCGCATGGCGGCCCCAATGGCCGACATTTTGGATTTGCCGCGC
>CAUPJZ010000016.1:0-148602 GCA_963511605.1 uncultured Duganella sp.
ACCGCAATCCACAACGCTGGTCGCGGGACACGAGGGATTGGAAACTCGAAGATCAAGTCTGGTTGAATCCGGAACGGATTCGGCCAGAAGAACTAAAGCAAGTTGCTTGAGATGACGCGACAACTACGTTGACAAACACCGAATCTCCGATGGGCGCGCTGCTGAAAAGTCTTAAGCGGTTAATGGCGAGCGAATACAGTAGGGAACTGTCGTCAAAAGTCTTCGCGGCGCAGTCCAACTTCACGCTCTTGGGATTCAAGCAGCGTGGTAGCGCTGGCTATGGCCTCAGGCGGGTTTCGGTCGACTTAGTCGGGAATAAAAGAGTGGTTCTGCACCAGGGTGAACGCAAGCGAGCTCAGACCGACCGCGTCGTCCTCGCACTCGGAACTAGCGATGAGGCCCAAGTTGTTTATGCTATCTACGACTGGTATGCGCGGCTCAAACTGTCTGATTCGCGTATCGCGACGATGCTTAACGCAGCGGACATTCCAAGTGAACTTTCATCTCGGCCTTGGACAAAGAAGATGGTCCGAAGCATACTCACGAACGAAAAATACATAGGCAACGCTGTCTACAACCGCACCTCCTACAAGCTGAGGAAGCGCGTGGTCCAAAATCCAGTGGATATGTGGATTCGGAAAAACGGCGCGTTTCCCTCCCTTGTGACAGCGCCCATGTTCACTGAGGCTCTCGCGGAGCGAGCACGCAGGCACGCACGCTATTCGGACGAGGACCTATTGAACATACTTCGGGAGATCCATGCTGAGCACGGGACGGTGACGGCATTGCTGATTTCTGCACGGAGCGCAGCGCCGAGTCCCAGACGTTCAAATATCATTTCGGTACCTTGGCGAACGCCTACTCGTTAGCTGGCGTGGCGAGCTCGGAGAATTTCTCGTATGTCGAGTCCCGGCGGGCACTTCGAGCGATTCGTGCAGTCCTAATGGGAAAGGCGGTAGAGCTCATCGCGCGCGCGGGTGGCGGTTCCGTTATCGCCGAAGGCCAAGACATGCTGATAGTGAACGATAGCCTGACGCTGAAAATAATGGCAATCCGATGCCAACGTGAAGGCGAGAAGCAGTTACGTTGGCGCGTGCGCTTGGCGCTTACTGCGGGCGCAGATTTCACTATCGCGGCGCAGTTGGATGAGTACAATCGAGAAATTGTATCTTTCTATTTGCTGCCCATGGCCGACTATCAGGGAAAGTGGCTTCCGCTGCCATCGCGTTTCGATACGCCGAGCGCTCTGCATTGCTGCCGTTACGCGCAGATGGAAGATATGTTTGGTCCCCTAAAAAACGCTGATGTCCATTGACGAGAGAATCGCTGCAAGGCTTTGAGGGAACTTAAACGACCTAGAAGACGCTGGCCAAAAGCACGGTTCAAGATCGCGAGCCCCCTGCTGACCGCTGCCGTGCAGATAGTCGTGAAGCACAAGCTGCCGTTCAACAAGGTCTATCAGACTAAGAACTACTACCCGCACTCGATTCACTTCGTCGAAATGTCGACGGACCAGGTTGTCGAGACGGAGCAGTTCATTGATCGATTCCTGGTCGGGCTGGACACTCGGGGCCGACTGGCTGAGAATCGGCGCGAACATGCGCGAACTCACTGATGGCGTTACTCAGCCTGAGCTGTTGGGGTTAGAGTGCCCGTGACGCTAAATGGAATGCGAAGGTCATCTAATTTTTCGAGTGATGACTGAGCATTTATCGGTTATTGGCTGATGGTAGACCCGAACATCCGCTGAAGCTCGGGCTACCTGCAATACTTATTTCATGGCTCCATGTAATAGCAGAAACCGTCTTTCTCCGAGTAATAAACTCGTTGTCCACGCTCCGTCTCTCGGCATGCAAAGTAACGGATCCCCGTTCGTGCGTACTGCCCGGTCACCGAGTACCAAGACTTGTCAGACTGACCAGCTTTTAGAACGGCTAAATTGCCAAATTTGTCGCTAGTGAACGTATGCCAAATCTGTATCGTTTCAGTGCAACCGTTCGTGAATTCGTACCATTGCATCCCGCTTTCATTCACATGTAGATTGCGAAACTTTACACATAATTCGGTCACGGTTCCCGTTTGTCGCCGTTTATCTGAATTACCAAGAGGCCCGCCACTAAGCACATGAACAGTGCTTGAGCCTGTAGGGTTGGACTGACCCGACCGGACCTGCGCCGAGGGCTGGCTATTTGATTGTTGCACTACTTGCGCGCGCTGCTGTACACCCTGCGTACGCTGTTCGTTACGAATTGCAAGTGCCTCAGATAATAAAGACAGCACGTTGGATGTCTCGGATTCCGCTCCACGAGTCTGCGGCGATGGCGGGGGTGCAGCGGACGCGGTGATCGTTTTGCCGTTCAAAATCCAGCGCGCTAGTTGCAAAGCATCATCCTGACTTACCTGAGGCTGCGGCGGCATTCCAAACGGTGTCCACACGCCAACGACTCCGTTACGAATGTTGGCGGCGAGGCGGATATCAGCCCCCTCTTGTCCGCTGTACTTCTTGGCTATGTCGTCGAAGGCAGGGCCGAGAAGTTTCTGAGATTGCGTGTGACATGCCAAGCAGTTCTTCGCCTTTGCGAACTCTGGACTCGCCAGAATTGGAGCCGAAACGAACGATATGAAAAGACTTAGCAAAAGTCGGCTTTTGCGAGAAAATGATAGCATCGAGACCTCGGGGTAATGGTTGTTAAAATTCACGCCTTTTCATGGGCATGCCGGCCCCAAGGTATCAGGTGAAGTCGCGATCTCTAGAAGGTCTATAGCCTAATAGACTACCAAAATTCAAATCGAATTTGGTGGTAAATTTGCAATTCTATCTGCGCTATCGAAGACAACGTTCTACTGATGAGGCACATCGACTACCGGGGGACTGCAATTCTACAGCGAAGCCCTCAGGGATCAGCCGTTTTGAAACGCTCAGTCCCAGTAGCGCCGCATCGAGAGCCTTCTTCGGCTTGCCTTGTCGATGCCAGTGGGACGCGATGTGCGCGTGCACGTCAACGAAGTCCGGGGCTTCGGCCAGCAGCCGATTCAGCGCCGCGAGATATCGCGTGTCGTTGAGTTCACACGATTCATGCGCATCGAGCAGGCCGTCGAATTCTGCCAGGAGACCGTCGTAACAGTCGTCAGGGTAAGCGAACGCGCCGGACTCCACGTCAAAGGCTTCAAACTGTAGTGGCATATTTGGCTGAGGATCTAGTGTTGGGGGGCGGCTGACTTCAGACACGCAAACGCATTTTCATTGGCGCAGTTCATGCCCAATTTCGGCAACCGCCTCTATCGCTCAAATCCATCACCGGAAAATCGTCAGCGATACTGTCTAATCCAGCTCTCTTTCTGCTAGTTCCGTTGGGCCGGCTGTGCGTCGCTCGGGGCAAGATAATGGCCTTGGGCCAGTTAGCGATACGAATTCACGCCTGTCACTTGAGTGCCTGTTTAGCCGCCTTGATTGCAATCTTTAGAACCTCGTCCGAAGAGCAGAGCAACTGTAGGTCATCCCACTTAAGCTTGACGCCATTTTCCTTTTTTACGCGACCTTTGCACCAGACTAAGCCGGTCATTGTTGCGTAGCAGTCGCCAAGCTGTGTTTTGCCATCAGCGGCGCGGACCTCCAGTTCAATTCCCTTCTGCTTTACCTGCATGTCCACTTCTAATGACTTAATCCAGACTTCCATTTTTTTCCTCTGATGAATATTTTTGAACGGCAAGCATAGCATCTTTGGAAAGCATTGCGGTAGACATAGATTTCATAAGCAACCGTGGGTATCTCAGGTGCTCAATCGGGCCACTTAACCGCGAGGGTGTCAGCTTCGGCAAGACATATCCTGTGGGGCTTTGACGGCTTCACCACCGTCGAACTGTCTCATCCCGTAAGTAAAATAGTGGTATATGCAGGGTGGTCTGAACGGAATCGGAGTGATCGGCGCCACAAAGTTCCCTGGAGAGTCGGCAGTTGCTAAAAGTGATGCAACCTCCGCAAAAATAATAGCCCAAACTACTACCAGCGAAAAATGCTGCCCAGGCCGGTGCCAGCATGTCATTTGCCACGAACCGATGCGCGCCGGCACTGCGGGGCAGGGGTCAGAATGCCGCTACAGCGCTACATCGTCCGCTGTTTTGTAGCGCTGTAGCGGCACCGCATTTGATTAGTCCTCCAGTTCGTAGTCAGGAACCGGGATCTTGTTGATACCCCCCGCCGCGTTGGGAGTTACAACCACCACAGGAGGCGAGTAGTACTCGGTTCCAATGGCCCACGCCGGTACTGGCAGCACATTCTCGGGCACGAAGATTGCGCTGGTGTCGACCGCTGGCAGTTTTTCAGGCAGGCCACCGCGAATATCTATATTGACCTTGTCGCCGATAGACTTGGCGTACTTCCACAAACTGGTCCGGCAGTAGTGGTCTTCCAAGTTCGCGCCACTCAACCACAGGGTGTAAAGCTTGCGCTCGGCATTTGCGAGAACTTCCACCTCATCATCTGTCAGCAACCGTTGAATGCAATGCGCGACCTTGTACTTGTTGAGGACGCTGAAATACAGCTCCGTGACGTCTTCTTTAGCCCAGTTGCGTACCACGCCGAGGCCGAGTTCCTTCAGGCCTGCGGAATATAGCTTCACCTCGGCGCGAATGCCTTTATGCGCCTCTTTGATCAGCATGGTTTGATACTTGCCAGGACTCTTGCCGCCGTTGGCTGTTCTGAACATGGAAATCAGTTGCAGAGCCTTGTTGTAGATGGTCAGCGCGTGATTCTTAGACCTGCGCTTTTTCGCCATGTGCACAGTAATCGATGTTTCCTCTGAACGCCACTTTCCTTGGGTATAGGCGGCGTCCATTGCATTGATGATTGGCAGCACGGCGCGCTCAGGGCAGCCAAAATTTGCGGTCAAGTGAATCTCCGTGATCGATACATCGCCACTCTGCCATTCTGCACGCTGAGCAGCACTAACCGGCAGGCCCAGGCGTGCAGCAGCCAGTTCCAGAATTGCGAACACATAGTCTTGCAATACGCAGTGGCCGAAGAGGTTGTGCTTCTGCAAAACGAGAGGAGGGCAGCAACGGATTTCAATCTGGTGTGCGACACCGTAATCGTCAATACCCTTTGACTTAATATAGGCTTGCTCGCCACCATCCTTCAAGGCCTTCTGGTTTGCGGTCGCACTGCCTGACGGTAGCAAGCCGAGTTCGTCCTCGTCGAAGTAGTGGGGCTTACCAGTGGGGGTGTGGGTCCACTGAGCTGTGATGCAGATCTTATCGATGTGGATATTAGCTGGTTTCATTTGGGTATCTAATTTTAAGTTGTAGGGCGCATCGTCAAACTGCCCTAGCGGTCAATGGTGTGTTTAAATTGTGAACAAATCTGAGCTACTATAGCTATGGCTTTAACTACGCCGCCCACCTCGATCAGTCAATGTAGCGGCGTAGCGGCTTATTGAGTTTGATCGTGCAAGTAACGTGCAAAAGCGTCCTCGAATTGCTCTAATTCGTAGCCTCTCATCACAACTGCACCGACGCGCAGGCTCTTGCTTTTGATATCGAAAACGTCGAGCAACGTCGCGACATCACGCGGAGTAACTTGCTTGCCGTTGGCGTACCCTGCCCAAGGGCGTTCGGAGTCAGCACAAAGAAGCTCAATGAGCCTGCTGCTGGTGAGCTTGGCAGTGCATTCAGCATCGAAGGCTTTACGGATATCGCGCAGCAATGCCTCGCTGCCCGCAGCTTCAGTGTCGCGTTCTTCGGAAAGCGCGAGAGCGGCCGTTTGCGCTCTTTCAAGCCAAGGGGTACCCAAGCATTCGGCAATTGCAAAAAGCGGCCGCCAGTTGTCTTCATACCGGTCGTTTTTCAGGTTCCCAAGTGCTGGAACAGCGGCTGCGATGCGATCCAGATTGTCGCGACCCCAGCGTGCGATCTGGGCCCGCAACGGCACGATGTTGTCATTAGGGCCCGGTGCGTATTTAAAGACTGAATCTTCTGGACGTTTGCGTTTCAAGTGGATACTGATAGAACGGTCTTTGATCGTATCGGGCGCTGGGCCAATGCCGGCAATTGCTTTGGGGAAGAAAGTCGAGTAGCTTTTTACCTCGTTTTTTTCCACTCTGCGCACTACAGCTAGCGTGCGCGTGTGGCCTGAATTGATAATCCCGGTCATGGCCTTTGCGCTTTCGCCCAGGTAGGTATCCGATTCATCAAGCAGCAACGTCGGGCGGTTTTGGTCAATCATGCGATACAGTACTGCGGCCGTAACGTTCGAGGCGGCATATGGATTTGCGACTAAGCCGGCGAGCAAAGTCATCAATGAAGTCTTCCCGCAGCGTTTGACAGGCGAACGAACGGACAAAATCGGGCACACGCGTGCTGCGTCAAGGGTGTGCGTGAAGAGAATCCAGAGCGCCAAAGCCAGAAGCTCGTGGGATGTCATCACGATGTGTTCCGTAAGCCGAACAATGAGCGCTTCGATCATTGATGGTCCGTTGACCGCGTTTGGCCAGAGGCGAGGATTGCTTGGGATGCCGTGGCTGGGGAGGTGGCCCGTACTAATGAACGGGGCCCCTTCTGGAAAGGAAGCAGCGGCAATTTGCTCCTGTACTGCGCCACTGCCATGCAGGCGATACAGTTCGTCGAAAGTCGCTGCTGGCTTCGGGATGGCAATGCTACATTGGACCGCCGAAGCGGCTTCCGTCGCGTTTCGCATATTGCTTTCGCCATCAGGTCCTTCGTGCTTCCCGGCGCAGATGATGATGGACGCATCCGGGAAGTACTGCTTGACACTCATTGCTACATCTTTAATGTTCTCCGCGTACAAGGCGACGGCAACACAAGACGCCGTAGCACAGTGCAGCGCGAATCCTTCAGCATAAGTTTCCGCAATCAAAACTGAATCAGACTTCTCGCCGATACGAGCGTAGCAGCCGGCCAGCTGAGCGCCAGGAATCAGTACGTCTTCGTAATTGCCATTTGCGTCGATGACCATTGCCAGTAGATTGGCAGGTCGTTTTATTGGGTTATAGATGATTGCCGCAGCGGCGTAATCGCATTGAGTTGGACCTACATTGGCTTTGCCAGCGAGGACCTGCACCGTCACACCATCCAGTGCGTTTGCGGTCAGATATTCGTGGTCGGAGCCGCTGGTCGTCATGCCCGCGATGAGTCCGTCCAAATGGCGTTCCGCTGCACTGACCTGCGGGTTATCGTGGGACGAGTGCGGCACGCTGTGGTTGGGCTTATTCATTTTAACGACCCTCCATGTCAGCGGTTCTCGCTCCCAGTGCGGAACCATTTCCGGTCTGGTCGCGTTGAGCAGCTAAGTCCATAACGTACTGATGGATTTCGTGCTCGAAGAAGCGAATCGCGGCACGACGGCCTTTCCCAAACTTCAAAGGTTGCGGCATTGTTTTGGCAGCTACGTGCTCCGTCAAGAACGTACGCTTCACGTTGAGGATTTCTTGTACCTCGTCCGCAGTGAGGAGCTGGATGCGTGGCTTGTTGAGATCGGTTTGGCGTGGCACCGAGGACAACGTGGATTTCTCGTTAGCGGCCCAGGGTGTTTCGGCGTGCTGGGTAATTGCACCAGTTGCCATTGAACGTTCAAGTTCCTCGATACGCGAACGAATTGCCGATTTCTGCTTGTGGGGAATGCGTTTGGTAGTGTCCATATATGATCCTCATCGCGTGCACTTGCGGATGCGAGTGCCTTGGATTCAAATCATACGGACCTGTAGATCGGCAAATATTGAAAGTTAAAAGTCGAAATTTTCAACAATTGTCGATATCTGCACATGAAAGAGGTGAGTGCGTTGGGAATCATGAAGAATTTGACTTCAAGTTCGAGAATCCTATGTTTCTGGAAAGAAGTGACGAACATTTTTCCAGATTCGCACGAACCGCCTGATTTGTAACAAAATGTTTCAGGGTGATGGGGTGAGTTCAGTCGACAATTTTGCCTGGGGCTGTAACTCGTCCCAAGGCCAAGAATCGAGCGATAACAGATCTAAATATTCTCCTCTGTAGATGTATGCAAACGCATCTGTCGCAAGACCTGAAACCCGATTTTCAGCACGTTTTACTTCAGCTTCTGAGGGACTATATGGTTCTGGATAGTCGGATTCGTATTGGTGAAAGAGCTTACTTATCCGCTGTAGCTTATATTCCTTTTGGCTGGAGTACAGATCGGCAATCCGGAGAAGGTTGCGGAGGTTGGATTTGTATGGTTGTTCCGAGTTCCGCCTTTCCTTTGATGTAGCCTCCATTTTGCTCGCGAGCCGCTGAAGTTCCGCACGTGCGATTTCGATTTGCTGATTTATCGTGTGGCTCCTTCCGGCAAACGATAAGAGGTCGAACACGACTGTAACTTGTCCGTCTTCGAGTTTTCTTGAAGTTAATTCGGGCGACGAGGCCGCAAGATATCGAAATTGATCTTTGAAGTGCTGCAAAAAACTCCATCGCACGCATAAGAACGACTGCGATCCGCTGTGAGCTTCCGATGGGTATATATAAGGCTGGGAGTAGTGTGTATTAACTTCGAGTCCGCTGCTTGGCTCCCACTCAGCATGGAATTGGAAGCCCCACTGATTCTCAAGAAGCGGCGGGGGGCGATCATCTACTCGACAGTCATGTTGCTGCTGGAAGAAACGATTCCGGCGCAGAAATTCCCACGCATACTCTCGATAATGCGAAGAATCGCTTAATGTTCCATAAAAGTTTTCATCCCCTGGTTCCTCTGGCCAAAAACGATGCGCGGGATAAGCGCTTTTTACCAATGTTGGGTGGAACGCGCCGCGAGGCCTTTCAAAATTGATAGGTGAAGGATAAATCTTGTGCTTAGCTAACATCGTATCTCCTGGGAATTCTTCAATTGTCTGGACTGCGAACTTCCGTCGTCGTGGACGCCGTGCAATAGGCTTCCCACTCGCGCATTAGCGCAAAGCGTTTGTCGTACAGGTCGCCGCGCGCATACGCGGCCACGGTCTTGTCCCGCAGGCCGTGTGCCAGAGCGGCTTCGGCCACCAGGAAATCGTGCGCTGTAGTCTCGCCAACCCAGTCCCGGAAAGTGGACCGAAAGCCATGAACTGTGATCTTATCGTAGCCCATCCGGCGTAACAACATCGCCATGCCCATATTCGACAAGGGCTTATCTTTGACACCACCGGGGAAAACGAAGTTTCCTTGGGCGAGCGGCTGGATGTTTTTCAATACGGTTAGTGCACGCTCAGACAACGGCACTCGATGTTCCTTCCCCGCTTTCATCCGCTCTTTGGGAATAGTCCATAGCTTCTTGTCGTGGTCTATTTCTGCCCACTGAGCTTGGCAGACCTCCGTCGTCCGACATGCAGTTAGGATCAAATATTCAAGCGCCCATCGTGCTATACCTTCCTGGGATTCGAGTGCTCGCATGAATTCCTGAATTTCGGTGTAAGGCAACGCCGGGTGGTGGCGTTTAACGCGCAAGGATGCCGAGCTTTTCGCCAATAAATGCTCCAAATGGCCTTTCCATCGTGCCGGATTATCGCCGGTTCGCAGGCCATGCACCGTTGCCCAACCGAGGATGGATTCAATTCTTCCTCGAAGGCGAGTTGCCGTTTCGTGCTTGGTGGTCCAGATCGGCGAGAGAATGCGTTTGATATCTGCAACGGTGATGTCTGACGCTGCTTTGTCGCCGATCACTGGCGACGCGTACGTCGAAAGAGTATTTTCCCACTGCTGGGCGTGCTTGGCGTTCTTCCATTCTGCACGATGATCCACGATGTATTCGCCGGCACATTGGTCGAAAGTCTTGACATCTAACGACGCCGAGCTTGCGCCGACAACTAAGGCCTGTTTTTCGGTCGAGGGGTCTCTCCCTTCGGCGCGCTGGGCGCGGTACGCGGCGGCCTTTTCACGTGCTATCTTCAAAGTGACGGCTGGGTATGCGCCAAGGCCGATCGACTTCGGTGTGTAGCCGATCTTGTAGCGGAATAGCCATGATGCATTCCCACTCGCGCTAATTTGCAGATAGAGCCCGCCTCCGTCGCCGACGATCCCGCGTTTTCCAAGGCCACCGTTCGCGGTCTTGCATTCTTTGATTGAACTCTCGATCCGTGTGTCGGACAGCTTATTGTTAGAACCTTGCAAGGCATACTCTCCTTAGGATGCTTCTGTTTCTGGGAGGGTACACTGACGATAGTGGTTAAGCACACCTGTAATTTCAACATACACCCGCAACACATACCGACATGAAGTATATACGGACGAACGGGCGCGCAAAGGCGACGTGAAAATACAGTCAAATCCCGATTGGCGCTATGATCGCGTACAGTGGCGACCATTGGCGACATCTTGTGTGACTGACACCGCTTCCGCCAAAATTCTTAGATAAGCCCTTGATATTCAAGGGCTTTTTCATTTTCCGTGAAGACATTGGAATCTGACGACAAGGCGTTGCAATTGCGCGGGATTTGCATAGTTGCGGAACGGCGTTCCGCAACTCCATGGGTTGTACTGACTAATGCTTGACCTGACACTGACTGTCAGCTAAGTTAAAGTTCGAGAGGCGCTTACGGGTCACAAGCAGCCGTTCGGCAAACTTCTAGGTCTTTAGAATTAATACAAAGCTGTTGCTCCTGTCCATTGTTGCCTATGTAGGATGTGCGTCGGCCGGTCAACGAAACCTGCTAACTTTAAAGCGGTAGTCCTCATTTCCAACGCGATTTTGGCAAAAGGCCGTTGACTGCTTGGTTTCGGCCAGGAGCGGACTATCAATTGTGAGATTCAACTATACCTACCGCTTGAATATGCCAAATGATGCATGATGAAACGTGATTTCACCGCTCTTGACTCGGCAATCGTTGAAACGCTCACGAACCGTTCGTTCCGGCGTGATGAACTGTCAGAAATTCCTTCTGTTCGTAATCAGGCATTACGCCTGAACATTCGAAGAACAGGTGTATCGCCGAGTGACAGTGCAGATACGACGGTCAATGAACGGTTACAGGTTCTTCGAAGGGACGGCAGGGTTACGTACGATTCGGCGACAAGTCGCTGGTGCACTATCTAATCGTCACGAGCTTTTGCATTCAACCCATGAGCTACGGCTCGACGTGGGATAGCAGCGCGATTTCGCGGTTCGCTCGCACTGGCGCGCTGCGTGCATCCCTGTATGATGCGATTGCGGCGGGCGTAATAGCATCAATCGGCGCCTGGTCAAACACCGGGCGCAGCTGTGTGAAGCAAAGCATATTCTCGTGCTGGGTGCTTGTCGCCTTCTTCGGCAAGATATCGCGGATATAACGGTCGAACAGCGGCCCCATCAACTTTGCATCGACGGGGACCGGGGAGCAATCCAGTTCGGCCCATTTGCGCTTTGCTTCATTCAAATCCGTGCCTAGGGATATCTCCCTACGGTTACCTTTTTCATCGCGGCCGTTGTACATGTAGAGGGTGTAGGTTTTGCCGCCAGCGCGCTTGCGCTTCCTGGCGATCATGCGTGGCGGCAGCTGATTGCCGGTGGTCTTCGGCCGCATGCTTACCTCACCTTGCTCATATCCATGTTCCAGCCGCCGGCCTGAGTACTGCTGGCCAGCTCCGCTGGATTGATGCCGGCCATCTTCATTCGCACGAACATGCGGCCGATGATGGGCATGCCTGCTCGACAAGAGCATGGCGCTGATGCAGGCCTGGTCAGACTATTGCCATCAAAAAACAGCCTAAAAGCCGTAAGTGATGATTACTTGTTTTACGGGTATTTGACGAATACCTGTTATAAGCGTAATCTGCAAATATTCGTTATAAAGGTAAAGCGCGAAGTCCCATGAAGCAAATTCTATCGCTCTCCAAACAGCTTGGTCCGCTTATCCAGTCGGCGCGCAAGTCCGCAGGGCTGTCGCAGACGGAGCTTGCGCAACGCCTGGGCATTAGCCAAAGCCGCATCTCGGCGATGGAACTCGATCCGGGATCGATCAACGTCGAGCAGTTACTGGCGCTGCTAGCCGCGTTGAATCACGAAGTGCTGGTGCAGCCGAAGATGAGCGTCGCCGAGGAGCGTGGTCCGAATACGCCGGAATGGTAAGCCATGGGACGCAAATCACATTCTCGGTCGCTGTCGGTGTGGAGCAATGGCGAGCGCGTCGGAACCTGGACCATTCCGCCGCGTGGCGAAACGCAATTTCTTTACGATAAATCCTGGAGGGAATCGGCGGTGGGGCGGCCATTGTCGTTATCGCTGCCCTATACCGGTGATCAGCCATTGCGAGGCGACGTCGTCCGCGATTTCTTCGACAATCTCCTTCCCGACAGCGAGCCGATACGCAAGCGCTTGGCGTCCCACTACAAGCTCGCCTCCATCGAGGCATTCGACTTGCTGCAAGAAATCGGTCGGGACTGCGTTGGCGCGGTCCAGTTGTTGAAGGAGGACGAGGCGCCGACCGACGTCCAGCGCATCGAAGGCAGCCCCATGTCCGAGGAGGACGTCGAGCGACACTTGATCCAGCTGACGCGGTCGGGACCGTTAGGGCGCGGCGAGGACGCCGACGACCTGCGCATCTCGCTGGCCGGCGCACAGGAAAAGACCGCGCTGCTGTGGCACAACGGCGGCTGGATGCGTCCGCATGGTTCCACGCCCACCACGCACATACTCAAACTGCCGTTGGGCTTGGTCGGCGACCGTAAGGCCGACTTGACCGCATCGGTCGAGAACGAATGGCTGTGCATGAATCTGCTTGCGGAATTCGGCCTGCCGATCGCCAAAACCGCCATCTTGAATTTTGGTACTCAAAAGGTATTAGGCGTCGAACGCTTCGACCGAAAAATGAACTCGTCCGGAAAATGGATCATGCGCCTGCCGCAGGAAGACTTCTGCCAGGCCCTTGGGGTCCCGCCGCATCTGAAGTACGAAAGCGACGGCGGTCCCGGTCTGTCGCAATTGGCGGCGGTGCTGCGCGGCTCCGAGCGCGCGGAGGCGGATCTGACCACGCTGCTGACCAGCCAATTGCTGTTCTGGCTGATGGCCGCACCAGATGGCCATGCCAAGAACTTCAGCATCCACTTGTTGCCCGCAGGTCGCTACGCGCTTGCGCCCTTGTACGACGTCATGTCGATCTGGCCGATTGAAGGCGGCGGCGCGAATCAATATTCGCTTCACAAGGCCGAGCTGGCGATGGCCTTGTTGGGAAAAAATAAACACTACCGCTTCGCAGGCGTGCAGCGCCGGCACTTCAACAGCACCGCCGCCAAGTGTTTCCTACGCGCCGATGCGGAAGAAGTTATTGAAAGCGTGCTGGCGCGAACCTCCGGCGCGATCGAGGCAGTAGAGGCGCGGTTGCCATCTGACTTTCCCGACCGAGTTGCGAAAACTATCTTCGGAGGCATCAAACGATCCGCACAGCAATTGGGCACTGGCTGATCTCAGGTGCGTGGATTTTTCGTTGAATTTGAACATGATGGAACGCTTGAACGCGCGCTGCATGAAATTTTGTGTCTTAAACGAAGGTTGCCTAAAGCGATTCTTCCAACGGCAGGATTTCTATCCGGCGAAATTCGGTAGGATGGGTCTCCGCCTGGATGGCGATGTATCCGCTCTCCAGCATCTGAGGGAAGCCTTTCGCCATGAGCCGCTGGCTGTGTGGATCGCTCGGGTTGAGTTGAGGCTGGCTGTAGCTGATCACGGTCTCGCCATCGAGGATATGCTTGATTAATTTTCCGCCGCGAACTTCCACCTCGATGGTGACCCAATCGTCCCCCATATACACCTTCGACTTGGCCGAGGTGCGGTGGGTCGTGGTCAGCTGCCCGT
This sequence comes from uncultured Duganella sp., assembly GCA_963511605.1. Taxonomy (GTDB): domain Bacteria; phylum Pseudomonadota; class Gammaproteobacteria; order Burkholderiales; family Burkholderiaceae_D; genus Rugamonas. Next base: position 13,763 of record CAUPJZ010000016.1, read on the forward strand.
TAAATACCGCCTTGGTGTGAGGGGTACAGAACGATCCGTTGTTCTGGTCACCAGGCCCGCCTCCACCAAGCATCTGCACTTCGATCGATGCGGGAAAGTCCTGGTCGAGCTCCATGGTCTCCGGCGGTTCACTGAAAATCATGATGCCGTTATTGCGAAAGCCCCAACCGGGAGCGCCCGCGAGCTGTTGGCCGACGAAACGATATTCCGCCCGAATGCGGTAGTGCGACAGCTTCTGCTTCCAGAACAGGTGACCGAATTCGCCGTTGAATTTGTCGTACTCGCTGTAGTCGACTTTGAGGATGCCGTTTTCAACCTTGAATGTATTTTTGTAGTTGACGCCTGCCGGATAGCCTTTGAACTTCGGGGTCCAGCCGGATAAGTCTTTCCCGTTGAATAGCTGTATCCACTCAGCTTGCTTCGGCTGTGACCCGATGGCGCCCTTTGATTCAAGCGAGTTGTTGTGGACGCCGACGCACCCGGTCAACGCCAACGCGCACAGCAGGCTTGCTAGTTTTATTTTCTTCATTGCCCATTTCCGGATGGCGGTTAAAAACGCTGGCGGCAGCGGTATCCGACAGTGTCGTTGAAATTGCTGGCTGGATCAAGCGAGGCCCTGGACACCGCGCACATGGAGGGCGACATGGGCGGCATAGGCCATTCACCCGATACCGCCTTACCAACATTCTCCCTACACTGGTTTCACTTACCCAACAAACCAAACGGAGAACGCCATGACCACCATCAAAACCTCGCTGCGCCTGCTTGCCATAGCAACCGCCTTCGCCACTATCACTCCGCAAGTCAGCGCGGCCGCCACCGATGCCAGCGCTAAACCTTCCGTCGTCATCGTGCACGGCGCCTTCGCCGACGGTTCCGACTGGGCCAAGGTGATCCCGCTGCTGCAGGCCAAGGGCATCAAGGTCACCGCCGTTCAGAACCCGCTGACCTCACTGGCCGACGACGTCGCCGCAACGCGCCGCGCGATCGCCGCCCAGCCGGGCAAGGTCGTTCTGGTCGGCCATTCGTGGGGCGGCACGGTGATCACCGATGCCGGCCAGCACGACAAGGTGCGCAGCCTGGTGTACGTGGCCGCCTTCGCGCCCGACGCCGGCAAGTCGACCGCCGAAACCGGCGAAGGCTATCCCGCAGCCCCCGGCACCAAGCGCTTCGTCGCCGACGGCGAAGGCTTCCTGAGCCTGCCGGAAGCGGCGATGCGCGAAGACTTCGCCCAGGATGTGACGCCGGCCCAGGCCGCCGTCATGACCGCGACCCAAGGCCCGATCCAGGCCAAGGCTTTTGCCGACAAGGTGACCGCCGCCGCCTGGACCAGCAAACCGTCGTGGTTCATCGTCAGCGCGCGCGACCGCATGATCGATCCCGGCTTGCAGCACGCGATGGCCAAAAAGATCGGCGCCAAGACCACCGAACTGTCGGCCAGCCATGTGCCGCAGCAGTCGCGTCCGGCTGAGGTGGCGAAGGTGATCCTCGACGCCGTCGCGGCGACCAGGTAGGCAGTCGCCGCTAGCGGGCGCAGCTGACATCCAGCGCGCCTTCGTCGGCAAGCAGGGACACTTGCTCGATCAGCGCGCGCATCTTCGGCTGGTTCTGGGTGCGCATGGGGAAGTAGAGGAACAGTCCGGATGTCTCCGGCACGAACTCCGCCAGCACCCGCACCAGTCGCCCGCGCCGCACGTCCTCGTCGATTTCAAGGTCGGGCAGGTAGGCGATGCCCATGCCCTGGCGTGCCCACTCGGCAAGCATTTGCGTATCGTTGGCGGTCAGCGCGGCGTCGGTATCGAGCAGCAATTCGCCGTCGCCGCCGGTCAAGCGCCAGGGCGGCAGGCGGCTGGAGGTGGAGAAACGATAGCGCAGCGTTTGATGCCCCAGCAGATCGCGTGGCCGCTCGGGAGTGCCGGAGCGCTCGAAGTAGCCCGGCGACGACACCAGCGACCACGACAGCGGCCGGCTGAGCTTGATGGCCACCATGTCCTGCGCGATCGCCTGTCCCAGCCGGATGCCGGCGTCGTAGCCCGCCGTCACCAGGTCGACCAGGCCGTCGTCGAGCGACAGGTCGAACGTGATGTCGGGGTAGGCGGCGCGCATGCGCGGCACCAGGAAGCGGGCGACGAGAAAGCCGAACGCGCGCGGCGCGGTCAGGCGCAAGTGGCCGGACGGGCGGCTCTGAAATCGCGACAACTCGTCGAACGCCTCGTCGATCTGGCCGACCGCCGGCTTGAGCGCGGCCAGCAGCCCGGCCCCGGCGTCCGTCAGCGACACGCTGCGGGTGGTTCTGACGAACAGCGGCACGCCGTGCTTTTTCTCAAGCGCGCGCACCCCTTTGCTCACCGCCGTCGGCGTGATGTTCAACCGCCTGGCCGCCTGGGTGAAGCTCCGGTCATCCGCCACCGCGAGAAACAGTCGAATCAAATCAAGCGAACTCATAACGGCCTATTTTGAACTATTGGTTCATAGCGCATGTCCATTGACATCCTTTTTCTTCATGATGGCCGAATATACACTGGCTGCACACATTGAGGAGAATGACATGAACAAATTTCCACAAACCATCACCGAGTACGTCGAGGCCACCAACGCCCGGGAAGCGGCGCGCGCCGCGGCGTGTTTCCATGAGGACGCCATCGTCCATGACGAAGACCACACGCATCACGGCCGGGAAGAAATCGCCGCATGGGTCGCCGAAACCGGCGAGAAGTACCGCGCGACGATAGAGCCGGTCGATCTGGAGGAAACCGATGGCCGCCACATTCTGCGGGCGACCGTCCGGGGCAGTTTCCCGGGCAGCCCCGTCGCGTTGAACTTCAACTTCGTGCTGCGCGCCGGAAGCATCCAATCGTTGGAGGTCAAGCCATGAGCCGCTATCTCTTCGAAGGCAAGCACGCCCTGGTCACCGGCGGCACAAAGGGGATGGGGGAGGCCATCGTCCGCAAGCTGGTGGAGGAAGGCGCGACTGTCGTCGCCCCGGCGCGCCATTTGCCGCCGGAGCCGCTGGCCGGGGTACGCTACCTCCAAGCGGACGTTTCCAGCGCCGAGGGGGCGGCTTGCGTCGCCGACGCGGTCAAGCGCGAATTCGGCCACCTCGATTTCCTTGTAAATAACGTGGGCGGCTCGTCCGCCCCCAGCGGCGGCGCGCTGGCGCTGACCGACGACATGTGGGACGCGGCGCTCCAGGTCAACCTGATGGCGGCCGTGCGGCTCGACCGCGCCTTCCTGCCGGCGATGCTCGACCGGCGCGCCGGCGCCATCGTCCATATCACGTCGATCCAGCGGCGGTTGCCGTTGTTCGAGTCGACCGTGGCGTACGCCGCCGCCAAGGCCGCCCTCGCCAACTACAGCAAATCGCTGGCCAACGAATTCGGCCCGCGCGGGATTCGCGTCAACGCCGTCTCGCCCGGCTTCATCGAAACGACCGCCGCCCAGGCCCTGATCACCCGCATGGCGACACACAGGCAAGGCAGCGAGGACGAGGCGCGGGAGGAACTCATGGCGTCGCTGGGCGGCATCCCGATCGGCCGTCCCGGCAGGCCCAACGAGGTGGCGGAGCTGGTGGCGTTTCTGCTGTCGCCGCTGGCGGCCTCGGTCCATGGCGCCGAATTCGTGATCGATGGCGGTACCACGCCGACCGTTTAGACGGCGGCAGTGGACAAGGCCGTGCGCCGCTTCGAGTTGCCGTGGACGGGGTTTTCCACTACAGTACAAAAATGCAACATGACCACACCGTTACCGTAGAGGAAGCCGTCCAACTGCTGGCCATGGTCGGCGACTTGAGCATGGGCCAGCCCACCAATCAATCGATCCGCTCGGCCCATCTGGCCGAGCGGCTGGCGCTGGCCGACGGCGCCGAGCCGGGGGCGTGCGCCCACGTGCGGCTGGTGACCTTGCTGCGCTGGTCGGGATGCACGGCCAACGCCAGCGGTTTTTCCGCGCTGCTGGGCGACGATGTCGCCGGGCGCGACGCGATGCTGCTGGGGACCCTCCCGCCCGACAACCGCATGACCTTTACCAGCGTGGAGCCGCTCGCCCGCATCCACTGCGAGGTGTCGGGCGCGATCGCACAGGTGATGGGCTTGCCGGAGGAGGTCGAGACCGGACTGCGGCGCTTCTGGGAGCACTACGACGGCGGCGGCACACCCGAACGCCTGTCCGACCCGCAGATTCCTCGCCTGGTCTACCACGCCAACTTGGCGGGGGATCTCGAACTCCTGACGCGCGCCCGTGGCGTGGACGAGGCGCTGCGGCTGATCGCCACGCGCGCCGACAAGAAATATCCGGTCGATCTGGTGCGCCTGCTGGCCACGCATGCCGGGGCATGGCTCGAGGCGATCGAGGCGCCGGACTGTCCGGCGCAGATTCCGGCGTTGGCCGAACATGTGTCCCTGACCATCGTGGCCGACACGATCGAGCTGAAATTGCCATGGTTGCTGGGCTATTCGCGCCGCGTGGCCGACCTTGCCGAACGCGCGGGGGCGATGGCCGGCCTGTCGCCGTCCCAGCAGCGCTGCCTGGGACGCGCCGCGCTCATCCACGGTGTCGGCCGCGCGGCGGTGCCGAACATCGTCTGGGAGCGCGCCGGCAAGCTGGGGATGGCGGACTGGGAAAAGGTGCGTCTGGTGCCATATTGGATGGCGCGTGCCGGCGTGCAGATTCCCTCGCTGCGGGCGGAGGCGGCGCTCGCGTCCCATGTCTACGAACGGCTCGACGGCAGCGGCTACTACCGCGACCTCGATGCCGACTCGCTCAACATGCCGCAACGGATACTGGCGGCAGCTGCAGCGTATGCCGCGCTGTGCATGCCGCGTCCCTGGCGCGCCGCGTGCGCGGCGCCGGAGGCGGCGCGTATCCTGTCGGCGGACGCGGCGGCCGGGCGCTTCGACATGCAGGCGGTGAACTTCGTGATCGCCGCCGCCGACGGCACTTGCGTCGAGGCGGGCGAACCCGCGTCGCCGCGCAAGAAGCTGTTATCCGAGCGGGAGATCTCGGTGCTGCGCCGGCTCAGTCTTGGGGAAAGCAACAAGGAGGTGGCGCGCGAGCTGCAGATCAGTCCCTCCACGGTGGGCACCCATGTCGAGAGCATCTTCCGCAAACTCGAATGCTCGACCCGGACCGCCGCCACCTTGAAAGGGCTGACCCTCGGCTTGATCCACGCCGAGTGATCAGCCGCAGCGCGTCCGGCCTTACCTCGCCTCGGGCGGGATCGCTTTTATGTCAGCGGCGAAGGCGGCGTGCGTCGCCGCATCCACCGGCTTGTGCTTGATCTCCGTCCTGGCCGGATCATTGCCGAGGTAATTGTTGTTCTTCCAGTTCTTCGACGGCCTGACCGGCCTTGGCGTGAAACCGCCGCCGCAATTGGGGCAGACGTTCGACACGACGTTCTCGACGCAGTCGGCGCAGAAGGTGCACTCGTAGCTGCAGATGCGGGCATCCAAGGCATGCGGCGGCAGGGATTTGTCGCAGTGTTCACAGGTCGGTCTGAGTTCAAGCATGGGGTTTTCCTTTGGTCGGCTGGGCTGCTTGCAAGTATAGCGATAACAGCGCAGCGCGTCGCCAGAGGGGCCGCCAAATTGCTTTGCTTCTTAGTCGGTTTTGCCCGCTGCCGCTTTGGTGGACACCGGGACCGGGGCTGTCAGGCCGTCCACATAAAAATCGAAGAAGCGCTGGTTGTCGAAGCGTTGCACCACGGTCGCAGGTTGCAGTCCCGGTTGCGCCGTCGCGTGGCCGATCGAGCGGCCGTTGTTGGCGCCGACCGTGGTGTCGACGTCGATCCAGCGCCGCGCGGAGCGGGTGGCATAGGTCGGATCGACCAGGTAGGCGAGGGTGAGTGTGTCCCAAACGTCGGTGCGGTAGGCCGGATTGGTTTCGAAGCCGTTCTTGCCGTCGTAGCCATAGCCGTTGAGCTGCTTGAATAATCTGGCGATGATGCCATCCCTGGCCGCGCCGTTGACGACGCGGTCGTAGACCTGCTTGTCGATTTGGACGGTGTTGGTGACGTCGAGCGGGAATATGACGTGCCGCAGTGGCAGCCGCAGGACTTCGCGCGCGGCCTCGGGATCGAACCACCAGTTGAACTCCGCCGTCGGCGTGGTGTTCCCGGCCACGTCGAACGCGCCGCCCATGTAGATGATCCGGCCGATCAGCGGCACGATGTCGGGGTGGCGCCGCACGGCCAGCGCGATGTTGGTCAGCGGGCCGATGGCCAGTATCGTGACTTGTCCCGGATGGCGCCGGACGCTGTCGGCGATGAAGTCGGCGGCCTGCTGGTCGCGTACCTTGGTGCGTTGCGCGGGACCGTCGGGTGGTGACTTGATATCGGTGTCGGACTTGGGTTCGGGCCAGTTCCATGCGCCCAGGTAGCCGTCGCCGCCCGGGTGTTGTCGCTGTTCTTCGCGGATGGTGGCAAGGTCGTGCGACAGCGCGAGGTTGGCGCCGGCGTAGACGCCCACTTGTTGTTCGATGCCCAGGCGTTCGACGGCTTTCAGCGCGTCGCCCACTTCCTGGCGCAGCCATTTGTTCCCCGAGACGACCGTGAGGCCGAGTACCTCGATGCGGCCGCGCGCCTGGAGTTGGGCGGCGATGGCAAGCAGTTGGCCATCGTCGTTGAGCGTGCCGAAGTCGCTGTCGATGATGATCTTGGGGATGGTCGTCGTTGCCACGGCGTTCTGCGTGCCGATCAGCGCCAACGCGCAGGCCATGATGATAATTGTTCGCCGCACTATCCTCTCCAGTTTACGGTTGAAAAATCGGGAATCACGTAGGGCGGATTAGGCGGAACGCCGTAATCGGCCATGTATGAGCCGCCGATGCGCATGCATGGCCGATTACGCTGCGCTAATCCGCCCTACGTGTTTCAGATGTATTCAGTTGACGCGTTATTTAGCGAGTCGCAGTTCATCGAACACGACGCGGCACACCGCTTCGCATTTTGCCAGGTCGAAGCGGTTCTCCGTGCGCACGCCGGATTCCATGTCTATCCAGTAGCTGGCGCCTGCGGCGATCTGGAACTTTAGCAGAGTGTCGCGGACCGTGTCCGGACCAAGTCCCCCCGAGTAGCCGCAGAACGGCTGGCCCGCCTTCACCGCCGGCCAGGTGGTCGGTCGCACGCCGGTCCCGAACGAGACGTCGTACAGCCAGTCCACACGCGTGTCGGACGGGAAGTCGCCCTGGCATTGCAACGCGGCCCGCACGCCTTGCCGCGCGCCGAAGATGGCGCTGTTGCGAATCTCTCCGTCACTGCTGCCTGCGCGCCCATGGTTGATCTGAACCCTGGAAAACCCCGCGAGGTCGATCGCGGCGTCGCCGGTTTCGACGATGCTGCGCGCGGCGGCGCCGCAGATGTGGGCCGACAGCCGCAGCGGCGCGCTTTGCAGAACGCGGCGCACGCCGGAGGTGGGGAACAGCGGCGATCCCTCCTGCGCGGCGTCGAGCAGCACGCCCCATTCGATCGGGTAGCGCGCCGAGAGCGCGAGCATCCCGGGCAAAAGATCGGCGCGGTCGATGCCGGTGAAAGTGATGTAGGCGGGTGGTGTGTAATCGGTTGTCATTTTTGCCTGAATGTTTAGTGGTACGTACCATGATTGCATCTATGCGGAAGAAACTCAACCTTAATTCGCTGTAAACGCAACAAATATCTAAAATAAAAAAATAAATTAGATTGAGGTCCGTACCACTATAGAATTTACTACGGACATAAAAGCTAATCTAATCAACGCGGGAGGAACTTGTATGCGGATGCTCAAAATTGAAGGCGCGGCCATGGTGGGTGTGGCCTTGGTTGTGGCGGCGGTGCCTGTCGCCGTGCGGGCGCAGGAGCAAAAGACGGAGCAGAAGGCGGAGCAGACCCGGTCGCCGGCCACCGCCGGCCAGCTGCAGACCGTGACAGTGAGCGCCGAGCGGCGCGCGGAGAATGTGCGCAACGTGCCGGTCTCGGCGACCATCATCGGCGAGGAGACCTTGAACGCGCTCAACTCCGGTGGCCAGGATATGCAGATGCTGGCGGGCCGCGCGCCCAGCCTGCAGGTGGAGTCCTCGTTCGGACGTGGCTTCCCGCGCTTTTATCTGCGCGGCTATGGCAACGTCGATTTCCATCAGAACGCCTCGCAGCCGGTCTCGCTGATCTACGACGACGTGGTACAGGAGAGCGCGGTGCTGAAGGGCTTCCCGGCTTTCGACCTTGAGCGCATCGAGGTGCTGCGCGGGCCGCAGGGTTCCCTGTTCGGCCGCAACACGCCGGCCGGCGTGGTCAAATTCGATTCCGTGCGGCCGTCGCAAACTCCGGGTGGCTATCTCACCTTGTCCGGCGCCACCCACAACACCTCCAGCGTCGAGGGTGCGCTCAATCTGCCCTTGGGTGGCGACTGGGCGGCCCGGGTGTCGCTGCTCGGACAACACCGCGACGACTGGATCGGCAATTCGCGCCAGGGCACGTCCGACCAGTATGGCGGCTACAACGACACCGCCGTGCGCGCCCAGTTGCTGTATAAGCCGAGCGGCGGCTTCGAGGCGCTGGCCAATCTGCACCAGCGCACAATGAACGGCAGCGCGTCGTTGTTCCGCGCCAATATCATCCAGAAGGGCAGCGACGCGCTGGTGCCGGGCTTCGACGTCGGCAGCGTCGCCACCGATGGCCAGAACGGCCAGTACCTGAAAAACCACGGCGGCAACCTGCGCCTGAAGTGGCGCCTGGACGGCGTCACCCTGCATTCGGTGACCGGTTACGAAACCGTTCGCGTATTCAGCCGCGGCGACATCGACGGCGGTTACGGGGCGGTCTACGCGCCGCCTTCCGGCCCGGGATTCATCCCGTTCGTGGTTGAATCGGCCGACGGCACCAAGGGCCATCACCAGTTCACCCAGGAGCTGCGCCTGGAGTCCGATGCCGGGCAGGCGCTCAAATGGCAGGCCGGATTGTTCTACTTCGATGAGCGCTACCAGATCGACAGCTACAGCTACGACACGCTGGGCGGCGGTGCGCTCACGTCGGACATCCGCTCGCACCAAAAGAACGACGCCTACGCCATCTTCGGGTCGGCCAACTACGACGTCACGCCACGCGTCAACCTGCGCGCCGGCGTGCGCTATACGCGCGACAACAAGGATCTGGCCACGGAGCCGAACAACAAGCCGGGTGGCGGTTCCGACGTCGACGCCTCGACCGGGCTGGCCACCAGCACCGGCGTTTCCAAGGTCAACTGGGATATGAGCGGCGTGTACAAGCTCACCGAGGCGGCTAATCTCTACGCGCGCGTCGCCACCGGCTTCAGGGGCGCGACCATCCAGCCGGCGGCCACGTTCAATCCTATGTCGGTGGCGCGGCCGGAAACCATCACGTCCTATGAGGTGGGCTTCAAGACGGACCTTTTCCAGCGCAAGGCGCGTCTGAGCTTCGACGTCTACAGCTACACGGTCAAGGACCTGCAACTGACGGCCGTCGGCGGCACCTCCAACTCGGCGATCCTGCTGAACGCCGACCGCAGCGCCGGCCGTGGCGCGGAGCTGGACCTGGACGCCTACCTCGGGGAGAACCTGCTGTGGAGTTTTGGCGGCAGCTACAACCACACCAGGATCAAGGATCCCGGCTTGACGGTCGGCGCCTGCGCCGCCTGCACGGTGCTCAATCCGACGGTCGTCAAGGGTGGTTCGACCCTGGTTCTGATCGACGGCAATCCGCTGCCGCAGGCCCCGCGCTGGAGCGCCAACACCTCGCTGAAATACACCTACCCGGTGGCCAACGGCGAATTCTACGTCTACACCGACTGGGTGTATCGCAGCGCCGTCAACTTTACCTTGTACCGTTCCGCCGAATTCACCGGCAAGCCTTTGTTGACAGGGGGATTGCGGCTCGGGTACAAATGGGACAATGACCGCAACGAGGTGGCGCTGTTCGGCCGCAATATCACCAACCGCGTGCAGCTGGTGGGGGGTATCGACTTCAATAATCTGACCGGCTTTGTCAACGATTCCAACCCGCGTATCTTCGGCGGCCAGTTCAGCCGGCGCTTTTGAGCGGAACGGTCTTTCAGGAATATGTGCATGCGTGATCTTTTCAGTTTTCCAGACGGCCGCCGTTTCGACCTGCTGGCCTTTGGCGACCCCAATATCGATCTGCTGTTCACGGTCGAACGGGCGCCGGCGGCCGACCAGAAGGTGCTGGGGCGGCGCCTGCCGCCGTTCGCCGGCGGCACCGTCGCCAACGTGGCTTGCGCGGCCAGTCTGCTGGGCCGGCCGACCTTGGCCTACGGCCGTATCGCCGGCGATGCCGAGGGTGCGTTCCTGAGCCGCGAGTACGAGCGCTTCGGCGTCGCGCTCGATCATGTGCGGGTGGTGCCCGGGGCGACGTCGCCGACGGCTTTGATCATCATCGAGGCCAGCGGCGAGAAGGCGCTGGTGTATTCGCCGATGCCGGGGCCGACCCTGCACGAGGAGACCTTCGCCGCGGCGCTTGCGCAGTGCCGCCTGTTGTATGCGATGCCCTACAACCTGCCGGAATTCGAGCGGTTGCAGCAGCTGGCGCGCGAGGCGGGCGTGCCGCTGGCGATCGATATCGAGGCGGCGATGGTGGCCGGTCCGGATGAAATGCACCGGCTGCTATCCATGGCCGATCTGGTGTTCATGAACGACAGCACCTACCGCACCGTCATCGGCGCCGAGCCGGATGCCGCCGGCATGGCCGGCCTGCTGTCGCACGGACCGCGCATGCTGGTGGTGACCTGCGGCGCGCGCGGCGCCATGCTGGCGGCCCGCGATCCCGCTCAGTTTTTAACACAGCAGGCTTTCCCCGCCCGCGTGGTCGACGCCACCGGCGCAGGCGACAGTTTCAACGGCGCCTTCCTGGCCGCGCTGCTCGAAGGGCAGGCCACGGCGAGCGCGTTGCGCTACGCCTGCGCTGCCGGCAGCATCGCCGTCACCGCCACCGGCGCCCGCTCGGCGCTGCCGACCCGCGCGCAGATCCAGGCGCTGCTCGATCATGCATAGCCCTACAACCACCGAAGGACGCGCCATGAGCCTTGCCGCGCGGGCCGACCGCTTCTTCCAGCTCAGTGCGCGCGGCACCACGCCGGCGCGCGAAGCGATCGCCGGCTGCACCACCTTCGCCGCGATGAGTTACATCGTGGTCGTCAACCCGTTGATCCTGGCCGCCGCGGGCATGGACCGCAACGGCCTGTTTTTGGCCACCATCGTCTCGGCCATGGCGGCCACGCTGGTGATGGCCTTGTGGGCCAACCTGCCGATCGCGCTGGCGCCGGGCATGGGCACCAACATCGTGTTCGCCCAGGTGGTGGTCGCGCAAATGGGCGTGCCTTGGCAAACCGGCCTGGCGATGGTGCTGCTCAACGCGCTGGTGTTCCTGGTGCTGTCACTGACCAGATGGCGGGCGCGCATTGTGGCCGCATTTCCGGAGCCGGTAAAAATCGGGATGCAATGCTCGATCGGCGTGTTCATCGCCTGGCTCGGGTTGCGCAGCGGCGGCCTGCTGGTGGGCGACGCCGGCTCGCTGGTGGCGTTCTCGCGGCTGCACGACGGCGCGGCGTGGCTCACGCTGGGCGGCATCCTGTTCACCGCCATGCTGCTGGTGCGGCGCGTGCCGGGCGCCTTCCTGTTGACGATGCTGGTGGTGAGCGCGGTCGGCCTGTTCGTCGCCGACGCTGAAGGGCGTCCGCTCACCCGGCTGCCGGATCATTGGTTCGGCGTGCCGGCCTTCACAGGGGAACTGCTGTTCGCGCTCGATTTCCGTGGCTTTTTCTCGCACTTCATGATGCTGCTGCCGGTGACGCTGTATTTTTTGCTGATCGAATTCTTCTCCGGCACCGCCACCATGTTCGGCGTGATCCGCAGCGCGGGCCTGTTGAAGCCTAACGGCGACTTGCCGAGCGCGCGGGCGGCCTTCGCATCGGACGCCTTGGGCAGCGTGATCGGCGCGGCCGCCGGCACCTCCACGGTCACCGCTTTCGTCGAATCGGTGGCCGGGGTGGAGGCGGGCGCGCGCACCGGTTTGAGCGGCGTGGTGGTGGCCGCGCTATTCGGATTGGCACTGTTTTTCGGGCCTTTGCTGACGGCCATTCCAGCCTGCGCCACGGCGCCGGTGCTGGTGATGGTGGGACTGTGCATGCTCGACGGCCTGCGCGACCTCGATACCAGCACGCCGGAGAATTACCTGCCGCCGTTGCTGATGCTGCTGGTCACCGCCTGCTGTGCGGACCTGATGGTCGCGCTGGCGCTGGGCTGCTTCGTCTACACGCTGATGCTGGCCGCGCGGCGGCGTTGGCCCGGCGCCATGGTGCTGGGGCTGGACGCGGTGTTCGTGCTGTACCTGGTGCTGCGCGGCGCCATCGTTTGAACGTCAGGACGCGCTGCCCTTGCTGATGCGGGTTTTGTAGCGGTAGGGCGGCACGTACTTCATCTCGCAGTATTCGACCGGTTCGCGCCGGTCGGACAGCATCACGCGCTCGCACAGCAGCAGCGGGGTGCCGGCCTGCACGCCGAGCAGCGCCGCGTCTTCGGCGTGGGCGGCCACCGCGCCCACGCTCTCCAGGCTTTCGGACGGCTTGATGCCGAACTTCTCGATCAGTATGCGGTACAGCGAGCCTACTTGTTCCAGCTCCTTTTGCTCCAGCTTTGCGCCGGCCGGCAACCGCAAAAACGATTCCTGCAGCCCGATCGGTTTGCCGTCCATCAGGCGCACGCGTTTGATGCGCAGCAGCGGCTCGTCCGGCTGCATGTGCAGCAGACTGGCCACGGCCATATTGGCTGCCACCGTTTCCATCGCCAGGATGGTTTGACCGGGCACGCCGCCGCGCTTGATGGTGTCGTCCGTGAAGCTGTCCAGGAAGCGCGACATCTGGCGCACCGACTCCGGCGCGGCGAAGGTGCCGCGCCCATGGTCGCTATAGAGCAGGCCCTGTTCCTCGAGCAGGCGAATCGCCTTGCGGACAGTGTCGCGGCTGACCTGGTAGGTGATCGCCAGATCACGCTCGGCCGGCATCGGCTCGCGGGCACCGATTTTCCCCGACTCCATCAACTGCTTCAAGGTTTCCGCCAACTGCTGGTACAGCGGTACGGCCTTGGTGGCGGCGGCGGGAGTGTCGGTGGTTCGTGATCGCATTCAATGTACCTGCTGTCGAGTGAATGATGGATGGAAGCGTATTGTAACCAAATGGTTTGCGGCCCGGTGAAAGCGTGTAAAGAACCGCCAGGATTATGACGGTTTCGTTACATTGGTACGAACCTTTTTTAGCTTCACATCGATATGTATGCTAATCCATGGCATTTACATTGCAAAGTGGTACGAACCACTATAACATGATCCTAAATTAAACGAGACCGCCGGAGACAAGCGGTCCGACACAACAAGTTCGCCTCTGTCACATGGCGCTGAAACCACAATTAGGGGAATTCGATGTATGCACGACTAGGGATGTTCGCTGCCGGATCGGCGGCGGTGATGCAGTTGGGGGTGGCGCACGCGCAGCAGCCGGCCAGGGAGGCGGCGGGCGAGGTGGCGCCGACGGTGGTGCAGGTTACCGGCCAGGCCTTGGGCAAGGGCGAGGCGCGCGCCAACAGCGTGATCGACCTGGCCGTGATCGCCGAGCAACCGGCCGGTCTCGATCCGCTGAAGTTATTGGCACGGGTGCCGGGCATGCAGGTCAGCTCCAGCGACGCGCTGACGGGCAGCTTCTCGATGCGCTTGTCGATGCGCGGCTTTAACAAGGAGCAGATCGGCATCTCCATCGACGGTATTCCCAACGGCTCCACCTTGTCGAACGGCGGCACGATGCCCAACCGTTTGCTGGACCCGGCCAACCTGATACGCGTCGACGCCTCGCAGACGGCCGGCGACCTTGGCACGCCGTCGAACCAGGCGCTGGGCGGCTACATCGACTTCAAAACGCGCGATCCGTCCAGGGAGCGCGGTGGCGAGATCGAACTGGCGACCGGCAGCTTCGGCTACCGGCGCGGTTTCGTGCGCGTCGACACCGGCAAATCGGCGGCGGGCACCAGCGCCTACCTGGACTACTCGCACGAATACGTGCGCACCTGGCCGGGCGACGAATCGGGCCGCAACAGCCGCCGTCATGCCGACCTGCGCGTGCTGCAGGACCTGGGCGGCGGCTCCAGCCTGCGCGGCACTGTCAGCTACAATAAATTCAGCGACAACGACTACGATGCCGTCGCGCTGCTGGCCGAGTCGTCCAGGTTTTACAAGGCCACCTTTTACGGCAATCCGACCACCGACGGCCTGACCGACCACTGGACCGGCAATCCCGCCATCGACCAGAATTATCGCGGCACGCGTGGCATCAACAGCGAGGACATCCTGGCGCATGTCGACTGGACCCAACGCTTCGGCCAGAGCGGAAAACTGACCGTCAAGCCTTACTGGCACAAGCAGGAGGGCAACGGCTGGTTCTATGTGCCTTACGTTCAGTTGCCGGCCAACGGCCAGGTGTACAGCGCGGTGGCGGCGGGTGCCAGGCCGACGGCCACGGTCCAGGAGTGCTACCAGAACCAATACCGGCGCGACGCCAACGGCGCCCTGATTCCAGTCGGCGCGGTGACGATTCCGGCCGGCTCCAGCAGCGCGGCGCTGTCGTCGGCCGGTTGCCCCACTGCGGCCAGGTATGCGATGAATCCAGTCAGCCAGTGGGGCGCGCGCGAAGCCAGCACGCGCCGCAGCGACAACGCCATCGACCGCAAGGGAACGTTGGCGGAAGTCTCGGACACCCTGGGCGAGCACCAGCGCATCCGCATCGGTGGCTGGATCGAGCGCACCAAGCGTGACAAGGACCGCAACTGGTTCGCCGCCACCGATCCGAAGGTCAGCGGCGCCTTCGAGGAAAGCGCCCTGTATTCGATCACCCAGGACCGCCACTATTCGTCCGACACCGCCATGGTCTACGCGCAGGACAAGGTCAGCCTGCTGGACGACCGGCTGCTGCTGGATCTTGGCGCCACCTATCAGCGCTTCAAGGAGGACTACTCGTCGCCGGTGGAATTCAGCGGCACGCGATCGCTGAAGGTGAGCTCGAAACTGCTGCCGAAACTGGCCGCGCTGTACCGCGTGAACGACGACTGGGAAGTCTTCGCCAGCGGCTCGAAGAACTTCAGCGCGATACCCGACAGCGTGTTCGAGGGAACTGCGGCGGTCGACTCCAAAAACGGCATCAAGCCGGAAACCTCGGTTAACAAGGATGTCGGCGTGCGCTGGACCAGCGACAATGGCTACGGCGCCGCGCTGACCGCCTACAAGATCGCCTACCGCGACCGCATCTCGATCCAGAACGGCAATCCGAACGGCGACATCTTCTCGCGCGACGCCACCACCACGTTCGCCAACCAGGGCGGTATCAGTTCCGAGGGGTTGGAGCTGACATTGCGCGCGATGGGAACCGCCTACGAGTTGTATGCCAACGCCTCGTATAACGATGCCCACTATTCGAGCGACACGCCGGCCGAGGGCATCAAGTCGGGTGACCCCGTGCTTGGCGCGCCGCGCCGCAGCGCCTTCGCCGAAGCGACCTGGAAGCCGACGCCGGAATGGCGCCTGACGGCCAACGCGCACTACGTGGGCGAGGCGGCCGGCACCTACGGCACGGTGACCAACACCGTCATCGCCGGCGGGCCGGCGGTGTATCCCCGCCAGTACATGCCGGCCTACACGCTGGTCGGCCTGAACTTCACCTACAAGCCGCGCGGCAGCCTGTTTGGCTACGGTAGCCGCACCGAGTTCGCGCTCAACGTCGACAACCTGTTCGATCGCCACTACCTGGGCGGTGTGGGCGCCGAGCTGTCGAGCTCCAATCCGCTCACCACGGGGCGCTACTTCCTGGGCAGCCCGCGCACGCTGTATGCCTCGATGCGGGTTCGCTTCTGATGAAGGGATCGGCCTTGCTGGCGCGCGCCGTTGTCGCGGCGGTGTGCGCGGGCATGTCGCTTGGCGGGTGTGCGGCGCGGAAGTCGGAGGACGCGGATGCGGTGGTCGGACTGCGGCTTATCGGCGAACAACGCATAGCGCACCGCCAAGTGTTCCAGGGTACGCTGGTGGGAGGTCTGTCGAGTATCGACTATGACTCCCGCGGCACCTGGATCATGGCCAGCGACGACCGCTCCGAGCTGGGGCCCGCGCGGTTTTACAAGGCGAGGCTCGATTACGACGCGCGTGGGTTCAGGGCGGTCAAGCTGGAGTCTGTGCACACGTTCCGGCAAGCCGACGGCAGCGCCTATCCGGCATTGAAGGACGCCGCGACGCGTGGCGGCGAGGTGGCCGACATCGAGGCGGTCCGCTTCGATCCGCTGGGCGACGGCATCTGCTATGCGAGCGAGGGCAGCGACGCCTTGGCGACGGGGCCGTTCGTCAAGCAGGCGGGCGGAGAGGGCGCCTACCGTTCGACGCTGCCATTGCCCGACATGTTCAAGTCCAGGCGTGACAAAACGGCCGGACCACGCGGCAATCTCAGTTTCGAGGCGCTGGCGTTCGCGCCGGACGGCCGGTCGCTGTGGGTGGGCATGGAGGCGCCGCTGTACCAGGACGGCGCTCCGGCCAACCCGGAGCGCGGCGCGGTGAGCCGTTTCACGCGGTTCGATCGCAACGGCAAGGTGCTGGCGCAATACGCCTATCCGGTTGATCGCGTGCAAGGACGTCCGGCGCCGGGGCGCTTGGGCGACAACGGCGTGTCCGAAATGCTGGTGGTCGACAACCGTCATCTGCTGGCGCTGGAGCGCTCGGGAGTACAGGATGCGGCGGGACGCTTCGCGTTCTTCATCCGCTTGTATCTGGTCGATGTGGATGGCGCCACCAACATCGCCGCTTTTCCGACGCTGGATGGCGCCGTCTACACGCCGCTCAAAAAACACCTGCTGATGGACTTCAACCGTGCAGGGTTGGCCAAGGTCGACAACCTCGAGGGCATGAGCTGGGGGCCGGTGCTAGCCAACGGCCACCGCAGCCTGGTGCTGATCTCCGACGATAATTTCAGCGCCGACGAAGTGACGCAGTTGCTGGCTTTTGAAGTGCTGCCCGGCGGATAGGCCGCCATCGGCATACGCTCTTTACAGGTGAAAAAAATTGACGACGGGTGTAGACTTGCTCTACCAAACCGTAATGAGGTGTGTTCATGGAACAAAGTGCACCCGATAAAGTCTATGAGTTGGATGAGCAACAAAATGCCGAGGTGGTAGCATTGGCCCTTCTGCGAAGGGAATCGCCTCAGTCGCTGGTTCGCGAAGCCGTCGCTAAGTATTTGTTGGACGCTGACTATGAAATGCGGCGCAAAGCCGCTTTTGCCGCATTAAAGCATCCTGAGCGGGACAACACGATGTTTGGTGGGTGGAAGGGCGCTGGTGTTGATGGAGTCGAGTACCAGAATGAGTTGCGTTCTGAATGACTCATCTCGTCTTCGACACCAACATCCTGATCGATTATTTGAGCGGCCAGATAGAGGCTCTTTCGATTATTGATGGCTGTGCCAATCCCGCCATCAGTAAAATCGTTTACATGGAAGTCATGGTCGGGTGCAAACACTTCGCTTTAGCTCGCGTCGCGCTGCCCGAAGAATTCCAGCGCATCCTCGCCTCGGTGGAAAACATGACTCGTGCCTGGATACATTCCACGTTCAAGGTGCTGCCGATCGACGAGGAGACGGCAGACCTTTCGATCGAGGTTCGCAAGCAGACGAAAAAGAAACTGCCGGACACTGTAATCCACGCAACGGCAATGCTGAACGGATGGCCTATCGTGACTCGAAATCCACGCGACTTTACGCCGCTGGCGCAGGTCCCCGCCGGTTACAACAATGTGGATGTGATTGTTCCGTATTCCCTGCCTTAGTGAAATTTCGCTTCGGTGAACAAGCAAGAAAGGGCTTGCTACGTTCACCCGGTTCCTTCACGACGTCGTTCTGCTTTGCTGATAACGCGGCAGACCCTGCGGCCAATGCAGCGCATCGGCCACGAAGATTTCAACCTGCGGCAGCGCCTTCCCGGGCGTGTCCAGGCTGCTCGTGGTGACGTCGATCTCATCGGGACTATCGTCGTCGGCGAACGTCAACTGCGTGCCGCAGCGCGGGCAGAACGTGCGCGTGGCGTGCGGCGACGAGCGGAATCTGGCCGGCTCGCCGGCCGTGAAGCGGAAGTCGCCGGTCGCCACGGTGAACCACGCCACCGCCGGCGCGCCGGTGGTGCGGCGGCAGATGGTGCAATGGCATAGCGTCTGGTTGCGGATGTGCTCGGCGGTCTCGTATCGGACGGCGCCGCAAAAACATTGTCCGGTCAGCATAGAGCCTCCTGATCGTCTTCGGTGCGGAACCTTACGATACCCGAAATGCGCGAACCGCCACGCCACCTTACCCGGCACCCGTCGACCGCGCAGCCCGGTTTGCTTGTCATGCGGCAAATACATGCCGGATCGCTTCGTGCTATGCTTTTCCTCACTTTCGTAAGGAGGACATCATGCCCGCTTCCCACGACACCTACACCCGTCAGCAAGGGTTGAAAAACACTTATGACGTCGAATACACGGCGCTGCGCTACAGGATCTCCCTGGACGGCAGGGTGCTGAAAGACATTCAACTCGATATCCACAATACGCCCGGGCTCGACCCGGACGCGGCATGGTCGCGCGCCGTGTCCGATATCGAATTCCTGCGCGGAATGCCCGAAGCCTAGCTAGCTTACTGCCCGGCCACCACCGCGCCCGCCTGGGCGGCGAACCATGGCTGCATGCGGCGGATCGCCTCGGCGATTTCCGGCGTCGACACCGCAAAGCTGAAGCGGATGAAACGCTTGCCCTCGACCGGATCGAAATCGATGCCCGGCGCCGTCGCCACGCCCGTGTCGTTGAGCAGGCGCTTGCAGAAATCCAGGCTGTCGTCGGTCAGGTGGGCGATGCTGGCGTAGATGTAGAAGGCGCCGTCGGGCGGGGCGATGGCGTTCAAGCCCAGCCCCGGCAAGGCGTCGAGCAGCAGGCGGCGGTTCGCCTTGTACACCGCCAGGTGGCCTTCAAGCTCGTCGAGCGCGTCGAAGGCGGCCAGCGCGGCGTGCTGGCTCAGCGACGGCGCCGTCAGGAACATATTGCCGCAATAGGTCCACGTGCGGTCGAGGTGTTCGGCCGGCACCAGTAGCCAGCCCAGCCGCCAGCCGGCCATGCTGAAGTACTTCGAGAAGCTGCTGACCACCAGCGCGTCCGGCGCATAGGCGAGGATGGTCTGCGCCGGTTCGACGTAGCTCAGGCCGTGATAGATCTCGTCCGAGATGATGCGGATGCCGCGCGCCCGGCACACCTTGGCGATGGCCTCCAGCTCGTCGGCGGCGATGATGGTGCCGGTCGGATTGGCGGGGCTGGCGATGATCACGCCGGCCGGCGCCGGCTCGATCGCTTCCAGCGCGGCGGCCGTGAGCTGGTAGCGCACCTCGGCGCCGCAAGCGATTTCCACCGGCTCCATGTGCAGCGCCTTGAGGGTGTTGCGGTAGGCCACGTAGCCGGGCCGCGCCAGCGCGATGCGGTCGCCCGGCGAGAACAGCGAGTTCAACGCCAGCACCAGCGCCGGCGACGCGCCGCAGGTCATGACAAAGCGGCTGGCGTCGACCTTGATGCCGTAGCGCTCGTCGTAGAAGCGCGCCAGGCGTTCCTTCAGCGGCGTGCTTTCCCAATATCCCATGTTGTCGGCGTCGAGCACCTGGTGGGCTTTGGCGATGGCCGCCTTCGGCGCGCCGGTCGACGGCTGGCCGAATTCCATGTGGATGATGGAGCGGCCTTCCGCCTTCAATGCGTGGGCGAGGCGGCTGATGCCGACGGCGTGGAACGGGTCGAGTTGCGCTTGCATGGATGTCCGATGGTCGGGGAGGTCCAATAGTGTAAGGCAAAACGAACCCGTTGGTGCCGGCCGTTTAGTCGCTCACTTCCACCACGCGGCCGTTGGACGCCTGCACGGGACGGGCGTTCATCTTGTAGACATGGCCGAACTGGGCGATCTGCTGGGACGAGACCGGCACGGGGGTCTTCATCACGAACCACTTCACGCCTTCGCTGCATGGCGGCGTCGTCAGCGAGCCGTTGAAGCTGTAGTGGGCGTGGTTCTCCGGCAGCAAGGTGGCGATATTGATGCTCACGCCGGGCACTTCCACCTCCTTTTCTTTTTGCAGCGGCAGGTTGTCGAAGATGGTCTTGATCATCGGGCGCTTGGCGCCCGGCTCCATCAGCACGCCGACCACGGCCAGTTCGCCCTCGGCGTTCTTGTGCACCAGGTGGGCGACCAGCGCGTAGCGCTTGCCGTCGATGCGTTCCTCGCTGGGCTTGTGGAAGTGGAATTGCAGCAGCTCGTAGCGCTTGCCGTCGACCGTCAGGAAGCTGCCCGGCGCGTAGTTGACCTGGATCGTGTGGCCGTTGTCGATCAGCTTGAGCGGGCTGGCCTGGTATTCGAACTTGAGCTCGGACGGCGCGGCATGCTTGGCGTCGGCGGTATGGATGTCGATCGGAGATTGCACCTTGCCCTGCGAGCACGAGGTGAACTTGCTGTCGATTTCGCTCCACTTGCTCGGGCCGGTGTGACCGCTGTACGACCAGTGCGGGTGCGCTTGCGGTTCGGCGCAGTGGCCGGCGATCGATAGCAGGGCGAGGACGCCGCCTGCGGCGGTGGTGCGCAAGGTGGCGCGGATTGCGGTTTTCATAAGGTCTCCAGCGGATTTAACGACAAAGGCAAGGCGCTAAGAAGTTAGCAACTTTAATTTCCATTAGACATTAAACTTACAACTAGTTATATATTTGGTGGCACGGGAAACACTAAGAAATATAAATATGTTGTTTTTGGGAATGGTTTTGATGTCCAGTAAGAAAGCCTTGCCCTTGCTATACTGTTACTTGTTAAACATAAATCACGGAAAGCAGTTTTGCGGGCGATGACGATACGATGGAAGCGGTGGGGCTTGGGCGTGGCTGGCGCGGTGGGAGTGTATGCGCTGGCGGGCGGCTGGGCGTTGCCGTGGCTGATCAAGAGTCAGGTCCCCAAATTTGTCGAAACCGAGTTGGAGCGCAAAGCCAGCATCGGCGACGTCAGTTTCAATCCGTTCACCTTGCGGCTGGAAGCGAAGGACGTGCGCTTGACCGAGGCCAACGGCGCGCCGCTGTTCGGCGTCGGCGCGCTGGCGGTGGAGATGCAGTGGCGCTCGCTGGTGCGCCGGGCCTGGAGCCTGGCCGAGATCCGCGTCACCGCGCCGTCGCTGCAGCTGGCCATCTCGCCCGACGGCAAGTTCAACATCGCGCAGCTGATGGAGACGCTGGACAAGCGCAAGAAGGACGACAGCGACGGCGGCATGCCGCGCCTGATCATCGAACATTTCGCGCTCGAGCAAGGCAAGGTGGAGATGCATGACCGCCATGCCGGCTATAACGACACGTTCGCCCCCATCGCCTTCGAGCTGAACCATCTGAGCACGCTGCCGGATGAAAACGGCGACTACACCTTGAGCGCCGACGCCGGCCTGGGGGGCAAGCTGCGCTGGAAGGGTGCCGCCGCGCTCAATCCGATCGGTGGCAGCGGCATGCTGTCGCTGGAGAACGTGGCGTTGCCGGGCATGTCGACGTACCTGAAGTCGTTCCTGCGGGTGGTTGTCGGCGGCGGCCGCCTGTCGGCCAAGCTACCCTACCGATTCGCCTACAAGGACGGCAAGCTGGACGCGAGCCTGGCCGGCGCCAGCCTTGTGTTGAACGACCTGGCGGTCCAGCATGCCGGCGTGGCGGCCCCGTTCGTCAAGCTGAAGTCGCTGGATGTGAGCGGCGTTGGCGTCGATCTGGGTCGGCGCTCGGTCGAAGTTGGCGGACTGAATTTGAGCGGCGGCGCGCTGGCGGTGCGGCGCGATGCCCAAGGCCGGATCGACCTGGCGAATTTGATGGTGCCGCCGTCCGCTTCCACGCCCCCGCCCGTGCCCGCTCCGGCCGCCGCGGCCAAGCCGGCGCCGAAGGAGGAGGGCGGCTGGAAAGTGCGCGTCAAGCAGATCGGCCTCGACGATATCGCCGTCAACGCGCTCGATGAAACCGCCAGTCCCGCGCTCAAGATCAGCACCGACAAGCTGAAGCTGAAGCTGCAATTGCAGCTGGAAACCGCTGCGAGCGGGCTCAAGCTCAATATCGATGATGCTGCATTTTCGATGGACAATCTGGCGCTGGTCGGCGGCGCGATGACGCCGTTGAAACTTGGACAGCTGGGCTTTGAGGACGGCGCGCTCGATCTGGCCGCGCGCTGCGTCAGCCTGGGTCGCCTGTACGCGGATGGCGGCTTGCTGGATCTGTCGCGCGACAGTGCCGGCCGTTTCCTGTTCCTGGACCGCCTGCCGGGCTCGGGCTCTGGTGCCGCAGCGCCGGCCGCTGCGTCGGCGCCTGTCAAATCGGGCGGGGCCGCTTGGGCCGCGTCCGTCAAAACGGTCGAGCTGAGTAAATTCGGCGCGCGCTATGACGACGCCAGCACCGGCATCAAAGCCACTCTGCAGGACTTCAATCTGAAGCTGACGGACGTCGGCAGCGACCTGAAAAAGCCGCTGGCTTTCCAGGGGGGCGTCGACCTGCGCGAAGGTGGGCAGTTGACGGCCAAAGGCAAGGTGGTGCCGGCCACCGGCGCCGTTGATGCCGGGCTGAAGCTGACCAAGCTGGCGCTGGCGCCGGTGCAGCCGTTGCTCAGCAAATACGTCAAGCTCAAGCTGGCCGATGGCAGCGTTTCCGGCGAGGGCCGCCTGCGCACCGGCGCCGGTGGCAGCAGGGCCAATCCCGCCGTTCGCTACGATGGCTCGTTTGAAGTGGCCCAGCTGGCGCTTGACGAAGAAGACAACGACCACTTTGCGCGCTGGAAGTCGGTGCGCGCCGACAAGCTGGCGCTCAGCGTGTCGCCGAATCTGCTCGATGTGGCCGAGCTGCGCGTGGTGGAGCCGAACGCGATCCTGATCATCGAGGACGATCGCAGCTTGAATGCGCAGCGGCTGCTGGTGAAAAAGCCCGAGCCCGCGCCGGCAACAGCTCCCTCGCCAACCGTGTCGGCCGCGCCCGCCGCCAGCGAGCCGTTCCCGATGCGCATACGCCGCGTGCGCTTCCAGAACGCCAAGCTGGACTTCACCGACTTGAGCCTGCGCCCGCAATTCGGCGCCAAGATTTATGAGCTTAGCGGGCTGATCACCGGGCTGTCGTCGAAGGCCGACGCCCGCAGCCAGATCGAGCTCGACGGCCGCGTCGACGACTACGGTCTGGCGCGCATACGCGGCCAGTTGAATCCCTTCGTCCCGGCGGACAACACCGACGTCAATGTCGTGTTCAAGAACGTCGACATGGTGTCGGCGTCGCCGTACTCGATGAAATTTGCCGGCTACAAGATCGCGCAGGGAAAAATTTCGCTCGACCTCCAGTACAAGGTGCGCAACAGCCAGCTGGAAGGGAACAACCAGATCGTGCTCGACAACCTGACGCTTGGCGAACGCATCGACAGTCCGGACGCGGTCAAGCTGCCGCTGGAACTGGCGCTGGCCATCCTCAAGGACAGCAACGGCCGCATCGACCTGGGCGTGCCCGTGTCGGGCGATATGAGCGATCCGCAATTCAGCTACGGTTCGCTGGTGTGGAAAGCCATCGGCAACATCTTGAGCAAGGTCGCGCTGTCGCCGTTCCGCGCGCTGGGCAATCTGTTCGGCGTCAGCGGCGACAAGCTGGACGCGGTCGATTTCGATGCCGGCAGCGACACCGTGCTGCCGCCGGAGCGCGAGAAGCTGCGCCAGGTGGCGAAAATACTGGAAGCCAAACCGCAGTTGAAGCTGTCGGTGCCGGGCCAGTACAACGAGGCGGCCGATGGCGCCGCCTTGCGGACGCAGGCGCTGCGCCGCCTGGTGGTGACGCGGGCGGAGATCACACTCGCGCCGGACGAACAGCCAGGGCCGCTTGATATCGGCCAGCGCAAAGTGCGCGGCGCCTTGCGCGACCTGTACGCCGAGCGCTTCGGCGCGGCCGAGCTGGACAAGCAGAAGAAGGCGGCCGAGGGCGCGGCCAGCGCCAAGCCGGCGGCCGCGGAGGCCGACGACGAGGCCAAGGCCGCCGATCCCGTCGCGCAGAAGAAGCTGCCGATGCTGCAGCGCCTGGGCAAGATCGTCCAGGGCGAACCGCAGGTGGCCGACGCCAGCGCGTTCTACGGCAAGTTGCAGGAACGCCTGGAGCAAACCCAGCCGTTGCCGGAGGGCGCGCTGACGCAGCTGGGCGCCAGGCGTGCCGCCGCGATTGTGGCGGCGCTGAAAGAGGCTGGCGTCAACGCCGCCGCGATACAGACGGCCGCGCCGGAAAAGACCGACGCCGCCATCGGCAAGCCGGTCGCGCTCAAGCTGGGACTGGCGGCGAAATAGATGAGCGCTGAAAAATCCCACGTCGGCGGCGGCGCGCTGCTGGCCGGATTCGCGCTGCTGTGCAGCCAACTGTCGCTGAACGTTGGCGCGGCCGTCGCCAAGCATCTGTTTCCGCTGATCGGCGTCGAGGGGGTGACGGCTTACCGCGTGGGCTTCGCCGCGTTGTTGATGATGGCCGTGTTCCGGCCGTGGCGCACGCCGCTGACGTGGCAACAGGCCTGCAACGTCGCTGTTTACGGCAGCGTGATCGGGCTGATGAATCTGATGATCTACCGCTCGTTCAATCTGATACCGCTGGGGATCGCAGTGGCGATCGAGGTCGCCGGACCGCTGACGGTGGCGGTGCTGTCGTCGCGCCGGCCGCGCGACGTGGTGGCGATCGCGCTGGCGGTGGCAGGGCTGTATTTTCTGCTGCCGATACACGGCCATGTCGACCAGCTCGATCCGGTCGGCGTCGCCTATGCGGCCGGGGCGGCGGTGTGCTGGGCGTTGTACATCGTGTTCGGCAAGCGGGTCTCGGTCATGCATGGCGGGCAGTCGGTGGCCTGGGGCATGACCGCCGCGTCGCTGTTCATCTTGCCGGTTGGCGCGTGGTACTCGGGCGCGGTGCTGTTGACGCCGTCGTACATGGCGATCGGGCTGGCGATCGCGGTGATGTCGAGCGCCTTGCCGTACACCCTGGAGATGCTATCGATGCGCAATCTGTCGTCGCGCACGTTCAGCATGTTCAGCAGCGCCGCGCCCGCGCTCAGCGCGCTGGCCGGCATGCTGCTGCTGGGCGAGCATCTGACGTTGACGCAGTGGCTGGCGATCGCCGCCATCGTGCTGGCGTCGGCGCTGACGACGTTGAAATAGCGCCTGCGGCCCGCTAGTGTTGCTTTTCGTGCTAGATCGTGGCAGCATGGTCGCTTCATCCAGGAGAAACCATGCAAGTCGCCCGCGCCCAACAACCGATCGCCGCAGCCGCCGTCACCCTGGTCATCTGGATCGGTTGCATCGCATCGTTTCTGCCGCCGCTCAGCAAGTACACGACGAGCTCGGTCCCGCTGATGATCCTGGCCGGCATCGGCATCGCGGTCAGCGCCATCCTGCATCTGATCTTTGTCGGCGTGGCCGCCAAACGCCTGGGCCGCTCGCCGGCCTTGTGGGTGGTGATCGCGCTGTGCGGCTTTCCGATCGCGTCGATCGTCGGCCTGATCCTGTTCGAATGGTTCAGCGACGAGCAAAACCAGTCGCCCGCATAAGGTCTTGCCACGGGCTTGCCAGAACGTGAACTGATGGGCTAGTATGGATGCCGATGCAACATTGCATCGACGTCGCTCGGACGGTTCCGGGCGCTTACGTGAGACATCCATGACTGACACCCAAACTCCGCGCAGATTTTCGCGCATCGATCGCCTGCCTCCCTACGTTTTCAATGTCACCGCCGAGCTCAAGCTGGCGGCGCGCCGTCGCGGCGAAGACATCATCGATATGTCGATGGGCAATCCGGACGGCGCCACGCCGGCGCACATCGTCGACAAGCTGGTCGACACCGTCCGCCGTCCCGACACGCACGGCTACTCCGCCTCCAAAGGCATCCCCCGGCTGCGGCGCGCGATCACCAAATGGTACAAGACCCGCTACGAGGTCGACTTCGATCCGGACTCGGAAGCGATCGTCACGATCGGCTCCAAGGAGGGGCTGGCGCATCTGATGCTGGCCACGCTGGACGCCGGCGACACCGTGCTGGTGCCGAACCCGAGCTATCCGATCCACATCTGGGGCGCGGTCATCGCCGGCGCCAACATCCGCTCGGTGCGGATGACGCCGGGTGTCGATTTCTTCGACGAGCTCGAGCGCGCGGTGCGCGAAAGCTATCCGAAGCCGAAGATGATGATACTCGGCTTCCCGTCGAACCCCACCGCGCAGTGCGTGGAGCTGGAGTTTTTCGAGCGGGTGGTGGCGCTGGCCAAACAGCACGACATTCTGGTGGTGCACGACCTGGCCTACGCCGACATCACCTTCGACGGCTGGAAGGCGCCGTCGATCATGCAGGTGCCGGGCGCGCGCGACGTGGCGGTGGAGTTTTTCACCATGTCCAAGAGCTACAACATGGCCGGCTGGCGCATCGGCTTTATGGTCGGCAACAAGGAACTGGTCGCGGCGCTGGCGCGCATCAAGAGCTACCACGACTACGGCAGCTTCACGCCGGTGCAAGTGGCCGCGATCGCCGCGCTGGAGGGCGACCAGAGCAGCGTCAGCGAGATCTGCGCGATGTACCAGAGCCGCCGCGATGTCTTGCACAAAGGACTGTGCGAGGCCGGATGGCCGGTCGACAAGCCGAAGGCGTCGATGTACATCTGGGCGCGCATCCCGGAAGCCTACCGCCATCTCGGTTCGCTGGAGTTTTCCAAGCTGCTGCTGTCCGAGGCCAAGGTCTGCGTGTCGCCCGGCATCGGCTTCGGCGACTACGGCGACGAGTATGTGCGCTTCGCCTTGATCGAAAACGAGGCGCGCATACGCCAAGGGTTGCGTGGTATCAAAGCCATGTTGCGCAAAGTGATGGAATAAATCTGCGCGCTCTTTAAGCCGCATCAAACGCATCGTCCGACGCGGCGGCTAATGTAGCTCCTGAACCAATCCAGGAGCTCCATTATGCCCCCACTGCCTATCGGCGACAGCACGCGGCGCCTGATCGCTGCCGTCAAGAAACTCGAGAACACCCTGAACACCGTCGGCCTGCCACGTTTCGTGGCGCGCCTGCCGGTGTGCTGGCTGTGCTGGCACTACTGCCGCACGCTCGACCAGAAAATCGTCCGCATCCGCCGCATCGCCGGCAAGTTCGAGCAGTGGCTGCCGACGATACGCGATTTCGGCAAGGAAGGGCCGGCGCGGCTGGAATTGATCGATGTCGACCAAAGCATGCGCGACGATATCGAAGTCACCAAGAAAACCATGTGGGAACTGCGCGGTTATTGTATCGACGTCGGCCGCATGTTCGAGCAGCTCGGCTACCAGTCGCAGGGACTGAGACGCCGCCAGGCGACCTTCCTGCAGGTGCTGGAGACGTCTTGCGTATCGGCCAGCACCATGCAGGAAGCATTGGTGGCGCATGACAGCGCGGTACTGGCCGTGCTGCGGGCCCAGCAGATTCACGAGCGCGAGCGCGCGGCCGCCGGGTCCACGTCCTAAGTTTTAAAACCCTTCCAGCACGATCTTGCCCTTGGCGCGATTGCTCGCGAGCAGGGCGTGCGCCCGCTTCAGGTTGGCGGCATTGATCGTGCCGAAGTGTTCCCCCACGGTCGTTTTGAGCACGCCGGTGTCGACCAGCACGGCCACATCGTTCAGCAGTTGATGCTGCTTCTGGATGTCGGCCGTGTTGAACATCGAGCGCGCGAACATGAATTCCCAGTGCAGCGAGGCGCTCTTGCGTTTGAGCAGGCGGACGTCGATCGCGGCCGGGTCGTCGATCACCGCGACCTTGCCTTGCGGCGCCAGCACTTCGACGATCGCGCTCCAATGGTGGTCGGTGTGGGTCAAGCTGGCGATATAACTCACCTGCGGCAGGCCAAGGCGGGCGATTTCCTCGTTCAGCGGCTTGCTGTGGTCGATCACGTGGTGGGCGCCCAGCTCCTTCACCCAAGCCGCCGTCTCCGGACGCGAGGCGGTGCCGATGACCGTCAGCCCGGTCAACTGGCGCGCCAGCTGCACCAGGATCGAACCGACGCCGCCGGCCGCGCCGGTCACCAGCAGCGATTGTCCTCGCACGCCCTTGTCCCGGCTCACTTCCAAACGATCGAACAACAGTTCCCACGCGGTGATGGCCGTCAGCGGCAGCGCGGCGGCCTGGGCGAAGTCGATATTTTTCGGCTTGTGGCCGACGATGCGCTCGTCCACCAGGTGCAGCTCGCTGTTGGTGCCGGGACGCGTCAGGTCGCCGGCGTACCAGACTTCGTCGCCGGGCTTGAACAAGGTCACGTCCGGACCGACCGCCTTGACCACGCCCGCCGCGTCCCAGCCGATGACTTTGGCTTCGCCTTCGGCCGGCGCCGCGTTGGCGCGGATCTTGACGTCGACCGGATTGACGGAAATGGCTTTGACTTCGACCAGCAGATCGCGGCCGTGGGCCTGTGGCGCGGGCAGCTCGATGTCGATCAACGAGTCGGCATGGTCGATCGGGAGCGATTTACGGTAGGCAACTGCTTTCATGGAATTCTCCTGAGAATAGGGATGGGATGCGGATGGGAGTATCATCATTTATTTCGTGGCGCGGAAAAAGGGGCGCTTCAGCGAAACACTTTCAAAAAAACGAAGAAAATGCTGCGACTTGATGATTTGACTGTTTTTGTCCGCACCGCCGACCGTGGCAGCCTGTCGGCGGCGGCGCGCGAACTGGAGATTTCCCCGGCGCTGGCCAGCGCCGGCGTCAAGCGCCTGGAGCGCGAGTTGGGCTTGCGCTTGTTCGCCCGCACCACGCGCTCGCTGCGGCTGACGGAGGAGGGCGAGCACTACCTGCGCCACGCGCGCGAGGCGCTGCGGCTGCTGAAGGATGGCCACGACGCGCTGATCCAGGGGCAGGAGAGCCTGGGCGGGACGCTGAAGATTTCAATGCCGTCGGATCTGGGGCGCAATATGCTGGTCGGCTGGCTGGACCAGTTCCAGGAGCGGTATCCGAAGGTCAGTTTCCAGCTTAGCATCAGCGACCGGGTTTCGGACATGTACCGGCAGCCGGTCGACATCGCCATCCGTTACGGCAGGCAGGAGGATTCCAGTCTGATCGCGCTGCCGCTGGCGCCGGACAACCGCCGCGTGCTGGTCGCCTCGCCGGACTACATCAAGCAGCACGGCTTGTTGACCGAGCTAAAGGATTTGGCCCGTCACAACTGCCTGCGCTTCATGCTGGAGGAGGTGATCCATGACCGCTGGAGTTTTTACCCGGATGCCGACGGCGAAGCGGTGGCGATCCATGTCAACGGCAACCGCAGCGCCGACGACGCCGACGTGGTGCGGCGCTGGGCGGTGGCGGGAATGGGGGTGGCTTATAAATCGCGGCTCGATCTCCGCGACGATATCCGTAGCGGGCGCCTGCACATCCTGATGCCGGACGTGCCGGGGGAGCCGACGCCGCTGAATATGTTATGCATGCACCGCTCGCAGATCACGCCGACGGTGCTGCAACTGCGGGATTTTCTCCGCGCGCAGTGCGAAAAAGCGTAGTGCAGACATCGCGGCGGGCGCGGCCAGCACTGAACAACTCGCTTAAAAAGTCATTAAAGCAACAGCGCGCGCACTTGCAGCGATGGCAAAACCCCTTAACATAGCTTCATGAGGCGCAATGTTGCTTGTCGTTGAACTGCGTCTGGACGGCTGGCTGGACGCGTTCGGCGGGGCTGCGGCAAGATGCATCTGTCTGATGACGGCCCGCCAGCTGCCAGATCCAGGTGAGGAGCGCGAGCGAGGTCGCGGCATCGGCCGGCCTGTCTTGCGACTGGATGGGGCAGCTGGCACCGGCAACCATTAGTGCGCCTTCGACAGGATCAACAGCCAGCGGCGGCACAGCAGAACCTCGAGGTGACCGGCTTGCACGCCGGTGTCGCATTCGATGACAGGGTTGACCGCGTAGTAGCGCTTACGGAAATCACGGCAGACCAGCAATTCGCGTTTGCCCATGCGGACCAGGAAGGAAGTAGGCATATATTCCAGGCCGAAGCGGGAGCTGAAGCTGTTATTAACTGTTGTCATGACATTTTCCTTTTGGGAGAAGCGTTTAACGAGGAGTTCAGAATAGCATAAGTACTGTATGAATAAACAGGTACTGTGTAAATAAACAGTAAATTCGTTGTTTCGTAGTTTTTCCGCCAACTTCAACGGCCATCTATCCGGGAGCACCAAATTTTCAGCAAATCCAAGCGTTTCATCGAGGCAAGACTGTCACCCGAGGGGGAATTCGGCCTGCACCTGACCATCGGCGTGCTGCTGATGGTGATTACGGTCTCCATCTTCGGCAACCTGGCCTCCGAGGTCATGGAACAGGACGACCTCACCGTGCTCGACCTGCACATCGCCAACTGGTTCAACGCCAACCACTTCGAGCCGGTGACGTCCATCATGATGGCGATAACGACCGTACACATGATGCCGGGCGTGATCCTGATGGCGTCCGCGTTCGGCTACTATTTGTGGAAGCGGGGGCAGGTCTACTGGATCTGGGCGCTGCTGCTCAGCGTGCCCTGCGGCATGCTGCTCAACGTGCTGCTCAAGTACACCTTCCAGCGCAGCCGTCCGGTGTTCGAGGAGCCCCTGGTCACGTTGGCGACCTACAGCTTCCCCAGCGGGCATGCATCGGCCGCGACCCTGTTCTACGGCTTGGTGGCGTGCTATGTGATGATCGCCCGCAAGGGCTGGAGTGTGCGTTTGGGCACAGCGGCGGCCTGTACGACGATGATACTGTTGGTGGCCTTCAGCCGCGTCTATCTTGGCGCGCACTATCTGAGCGATGTCCTCGCCGGCATGGCGGGCAGCGCGGCGTGGCTGACGATTTGCATCACGGCGATTTCCACGCTGCGCCGCCGGCGCGAGGCGAAAAGCTTGTCGAACGATTCCGGGGGAATGCTCTGAACAGTATTGTAGTCATCGTCAACGCCAGCGCCGGGCAGGGCTATTGCGGCGGCTGGTCCGCCGCGCTGGCGGAAAAATTCCGCGCGCAGGGTGCCGAAGCGGACATCACCTTGGCCAAGAGCGGCGAGGAAATGATCGCCCGCGCCAAGCGCGCCGTGGCCGAGGGCGCCCCGGTCGTCGTGGCCGGCGGCGGGGACGGCACCATCAACGCGGTCGCGTCGGCGCTGGTGGGCAGCGCGACCCGCCTGGGTGTGCTGCCGCTCGGCACGTTGAACCACTTCGCCAAGGATTTGAACATCCCGCTGGACCTCGACGAGGCGGTCGCCAATGCCGTGCGCGGCAAGCCGGCGCAGGTCGACGTTGGCGAGGTCAACGGCCGCATCTTCCTCAACAACTCCAGCCTGGGCATCTACCCCGACATCGTGCGCGACCGCGAAAAGCAGCAGAAGCATCTGGGGCGCGGCAAGTGGCACGCGTTCGCGCGCGCGGTGTTCGTCGCGGCGCGGCGTTTTCCGTTCATGAGCGTGCGGCTCAAGATCAACGGCAGCGAGCACCTGCGCCGCACGCCGTTCGTCTTCATCGGCAACAACGAATACATGCAAGGCTTGACCATGGGCGAGCGCGAGCGGCTCGACACCGGCAGGATGTACTTGTACGTCGCGCAAAAGCCCACCCGGCTGGGCCTGCTTCGCTACGCGATCCACGCGCTGTTCGGCCGGCTCTCCGAGGCCAAGGATTTCGACGTGCTCTCGTCCACCGACCTGGTGATCGAAACGCGCCATCGGCAGGTACGCGTCGCCACGGACGGTGAGGTGACCGTGATGACGCCGCCACTATGCTATCGTTCCAGGGCCAAGGCGCTGAACGTGATAGTCCCTGTCGTGCCGGCCACGTAGGAGGGGGAGCATGCGAACCATCGTTCATTTATCGGACCTGCATTTCGGCAGGGTCGACCACGCCTTGCTGGCGCCGCTGCAGCAACTGACCGCCAGGCTGGCGCCCGATGTCGTGGTCGTCTCCGGCGACCTGACGCAGCGCGCCAAGACCGAGGAGTTCAAGGCCGCGCGCGCCTTTCTCGACACCTTGCCGGGGCCGCAGATCGTGGTGCCGGGCAATCACGACATCCCCTTGTACAACGTGGCCACGCGGTTTCTGACGCCGCTGCGCAAGTACACGCGCTATGTCACGCTGGATCTGGCGCCGGAGTATATCGACGACGAGATCGCCATCCTCGGCATCAACACCGCGCGCTCGCTCACGTTCAAGGACGGGCGTATCAATGAAGAGCAGGTGGCGCAGATGCGCCAGCGCATGAGCGCGGTCAATCCCAATCTCACGCGCATCATCGTCACGCACCATCCGTTCGATTTGCCGGAGACGTTCGACAAGGACGACCTGGTCGACCGCGCGCCGATGGCGATGCGGGCGTTTTCCGAGTGCGGGATCGACTTGCTGCTGGCGGGTCATTTGCATTCGAGCCACGCGGGCAATAGCGCCGAGCGCTACAAGCTCAGCGGATACGCGGCGCTGGTGGTGCAGGCCGGCACGGCCACGTCCACGCGCGGGCGGGGGGAATCGAATTCGTTCAATGTGATACGGGTGGATGCGCAGCAGATCGAGGTCGATCGTTACAGCTGGATCGACGGCACCGGCAGCTTCGAGCGGGTGATGACCGAGTGCTTCCGCCGCATCGGCGAAGCGTGGCACACGGCCGCGAAGGCCTGACGCTTCGAGTAACCACGAAAACACGCAGGGCGGATTAGGCGGAACGCCGTAATCCGCCATCTGTGAGCCGCTGACGGCGCATGCATGGCGGATTACGCTTCGCTAATCCGCCCTACGTGGTTTAGATGTTGGCGGATTGTGTTGCCGCCGCACGCCCGCACGCAGCACGCATCACAACCAGTAATTCATCATCCGCGCGGCCCATTCCTTCATGCGGTCCGTGAACGGCCGGTTGCGCCAGTCCGCCAGCGTGATCTGCTTCGAATCGCGCATGTCCTCCTGGAACGCCTTTTCCATCTCGTTGCCGAACGCCGCGCCCAGCACCACCACATTGAGCTCGCTGTTGTGCAGGAAGCTGCGCATGTCGATGTTGGTCGAACCGACCGTCGACCAGGTGCCGTCGATGACCGCGGTCTTGGCGTGCAGCACGGCCAGCTTGAGGTGGTAGATCTTGATGCCGTTCGACAGCAACTCGTCATACAGCGAGTGGCTGGCATGGAACACCAGCCCGCTGTCCGACACCCCCGGCAGCACGATCTTGACGTCCACGCCGCGCTTGGCGGCGGCGATCAGCGCGTCGATCGTCTGGCGGTCCGGCACGAAATACGCCGACGTCAAGTGGATGCTCTTCTTCGCTTCCTGGATCGCCAGGCTGTAGGCCTTGAAGATTTCAAACTGTCCGCCCGGGTCGCTCGCCAGCACGCGCACCACCTTGTCGCCGGCGATCACCTGTTGCGGGAAGTATTCCGCTTCCGGCAGATCGGTGCGGTCCTGCGTCGCCCATTGGCGCACGAACAGCCATTGGAAGGCGTGCACCGCCGGCCCTTCGATCTTGATGTGGGTGTCGCGCCAGCCGACGTCGTCCTTCTGCTTGGCCTGCTTGCCGCTGGAGCGGAACAGCGAGCCCTTGGAGTAGTCGGCGCTGATGTTGATGCCGCCGGTGAAGGCGGTCTTGCCGTCGACGATCAACACCTTGCGGTGGTCGCGGTTGTTGACCTTCCAGTCGTCGCCCTTGACCTTGGCCGGATTGATCGGGTTGTACTCGAGCAGGTTGACGCCGGCCTTGCGCATGCGCTCGAAGAATTCGGCCGGCACGCCGAGGGTGCCGACGCTGTCGTACAGGATGTTGACGACCACGCCCGATTGCCGCTTGGCGATCAGCGCGTCGGCGAACTGGATACCGAGCTCGTCCTGGTCGAAGATGTAGGTTTCCAGATTGATGTTGTTCTTCGCGCCGTTGATGGCCTTGAGCATTTCGCTCATCGTTTGCGGACCGTCGAACAGCAGCGTGACCTTGTTGCCGTCGATCAGGGGCACGCCGGTGGCCGCTTCCTCCAGCACCGCCTGCTGTTTCAGGTCGAGCGAGCCCTTGGGCCAGCGCTTGGCCAGCAGCGCCTTGGTGCGCGCCGCGCCGAGATCGCCGTTCTTGCCCTTGACCGTGGGCGTGGCCGCCGCCGGTTCGAGCTTGTCGCCCATGGCGGCCACATCGGGCAGCGAGGCGCATGCGCCCAGCAAGCCCCAGCACATCAGGAACATGGGAAGCCAGATACGCATGCTTGAGGATTTCATCGGTTTGCCTTTGGCGGTGATTTCGATTCATCGGACAGCGCCAGCGGCGCCGCCTCTTCTGCGGAAGAGCCGAAAAAGAACGAGATCGGCCCCTGTATAAACCTGCGGCCCAGCACCTTCATCAGCTGCCAGCCGTGCTTGAAACGTACCTGGCGCGAGCGCAGCGCCACCCACAACGCCAGGCCGAAGCTGACCAGCAGGTTGACCGTGCCGATCAACACGAAGCCGGCCACCGACGTCACCACCAGCTGCCAGCTGACGTTGTAGTCGAGCCCGACCATGGCGGTGGCGAAGTTGGCCGACGAGAACGTCACGTGGCGGATGTCGAGCGGCATGCCGAACAGGAAGCCCAGCAGCGGCATGACGCCGAGCAGGATGCCGAAGAAGAAATTGCCCATCAGGCCGCCGAGGTTGTTTTCCATATAGACGCCGAAGCGGTCCAGGCGTTCCTGGCCCAGCAGCCAGCGCAGGCCGCGCAGTTGCGCGATGCGCTGCGCCCAGCGCGTGTACAGCGCCTTGTTGTCGTAGTAGCCGGAAATCAGTCCGGCGACGAACAGGCAGACGCCGGCGATGGCGGCGTACACCAGCGCCGGCCCGCCGAAGGGATCGATGTCGGCCAGCAGGTGCATGGCTTTCCCGGGCGTGACCAGATGGTGGCCGGTCAGGTGGGGCCATGCCATGGCGATCAGCCACGCGGTCGGAATCGCGGTGGCCAGGTTGCCCAGCACCGCCATGTTCTGCGTGCGGATCACCTTGTTGCATAGCTCGGCCATGCTTTCGATGTCGATGTTGCGGCCGTCCCTGCTGTGCAGCCCGGCGGCGATGCGCGAGGCCGTCATCGCCGGCTGCTTGGTGGCGACCGTGAAGTGCAGCACGTGGATGAACATGAAGCCGAGCGAATAGTTCATGCTGAACAAGAAGGTCTCGACCAGCGGCGCGGCGCGCAGGTAGGACATCAGGATCTTGAACAGCGCCATGAAGCCGATGACGACGCCGGCGCCGGCCGACGACATGAACATGCCGCCGAGCTCCTTGCGGTGGTCGGCCACGTAGTGCTCGCCGGTGTGGCTGGCGTTCTCGGTGACGTTGCGCGCCAACAGGTCGATATTGTCGCGCAGCAGGTCGCTGACGGCGTATTTGTTGTTGTGCGCCTCGACCAGTTCCAGCGCCAGGCCGACGGCGGCCGCGTGGCGCGGACTCGGCGGACCTTGCTGGCCGGCCGGTTGCGGGTGCTGCGCCTGCAGCTCGGCCGGCGCGATCAGCAGCGCGGCCGGTGCGACGGCCTCGGCCTTCAGTTCGCCGCTGACGTCGACCAGGAACAGCAGCTTGCGCAGCCGGGCGATGCTTTGCGTGAGCGCCACCAGCAGGTAGGTCAGCGCGATGCTGGTGCCCTGGTGCAGCGCCTTCTTGCGGATCTTGCCGACCACCACGTCGCACTGGTCCAGCATCACCAGCAGGTGGCGGGCGTCCTCGACCTCGACATCCTCGCCGGCGAGGTTGCGCGCGTAGTTGTCCAGATAGGCGTTGACCTCGAAATTCTGGCCCATGAAAGGCGATTCGTAGGTCTCCATTTCGGTGTGGAAATTGGTCAGCTTCGGTTCCAGGCCGATCGCGCAGATGCGGTAGGACAGCGTCCGTATCGCTTCGAGCAGGCCCGGGAGCATGAGGTTGGGCGCGCAGCGGGTGGTGGCGTCGTTGCGGCTGGCCTCGCGCCGGTCGGGCGGGTGGCAGATCACGTCGATCAAGGCCAGCCAATCGGCGGCGGGCACCGCGCCGATCCAGACATGGTCGGTGCGCTTGTAGATCACCTGGTCGAGCGCCTCGCTCAGGTAATCGTTACCCAGCGCCGGCGGCAGGATGCGATAGGCGACGCGGCGCCGCAGTTCGGAGAAAAAGCCATCGTTGGAGAGTACGCCGATTTCGGTGTACAGGCTGGAATGGCGGCGGCTCGACAGCAGGCTGCAGGCGTAGCCGCGCAACGCCAAGGCGTGCGCCGGGCTGCCTTTCAATAATTGGGCAAGGGTGCGCACGTTGGCCGTGGCGCGGGCGCCATCGCCGGGGCGCTTGGGACGCAGTGTATCGAACAGTTCGACCATCAGGCCGATGTCCGTGCTTTCCGCATCTATACGTTGTAATATTTCGAGCATGCAAAGGGCGGACTTACCGCAGTTTTGACTAAAAACCGCAGTATAGCCAGTCA
Source organism: uncultured Duganella sp. (assembly GCA_963511605.1). GTDB lineage: Bacteria > Pseudomonadota > Gammaproteobacteria > Burkholderiales > Burkholderiaceae_D > Rugamonas. Next base: position 50,232 of record CAUPJZ010000016.1, read on the forward strand.
GCATCACCCGGTATGTACGCTGGCGTACATATTCCTATCCTTCAGGAAATTCCCCTGCTTAACATAACAAGATTCTTTTGGCCGCCTGGCGCAACTCGGCGCGGAAGTCCGGATGGGCGATGCCGATCAGCGCCTCGGCGCGCTGGCGTGCCGATTTGCCGCGCAACTGTGCCACGCCGTATTCGGTGACGACGTAGTTGACGTCGTTCTTGCCGGTGGTGACATGGGTGCCGGGCGTCAGCGTGGGCACGATGCGCGAGATCGCGCCTTCCCTGGCGGTCGACGGCAGCACGATGAAGGCCTTGCCGCCGTTCGAGCGGTTGGCCGCGCGCACGAAGTCGACCTGGCCGCCGGTGCCGGAATAGGGCAGGTGGGCCAGGCTCTCGGAGCCGCATTGCCCCAGCAAATCGACTTGCAGGCTGGCGTTGATGGCGACCAGCTTGTCGTTCTGGCCGGCCAGGTAGGGATCGTTGGTGAAGCTGACCGGATGCATCTCCAGCCCCGGGTTCTGATGCATGAAGTCGTACAGCTTGCGCGAGCCGAGCGCGAAGGTGGCCACCATCTTGCCGGGCATGAAGGTCTTGCGGCTGTTGTTGACCGCGCCGCATTCGACCAGCTTGAGGATGCCGTCGCCGATCATCTCGGTATGCACGCCGAGGTCGCGCTTGGACGCCAGTTGCTGGACCACGGCATCGGGAATGCCGCCGTAGCCGATCTGCAAGGTCGAGCCATCCTCGATCATGTCCGCCACCTGTCGGCCGATGGCCTCCTGCACGGCGCCGATGGCCGGCAGGCCGACCTCGATCACCGGCTCGTCGCTTTCGACGATGGCCGTGACCTGCGACAGGTGGACGATGCATTCGCCATTCGCCACCGGCACGTTCGGGTTGACCTCCAGCACCACCACGCGAGCCTTGCGCACCGCCGCCATCGTGTAGTCGGCCGCCAGGCTGAGCGCGAAATTGCCATGCTCGTCCATCGGCGAGGCCATCGAAAAGACCACGTCGGCCGGGATCAGGTCGCGCTGGATCAGGCCGGGCAGTTCGGAAAAATAGGCCGGGATGAAATCGGCCCAGCCGGCCTGTCCCGCCGAGCGCGAGGCGCCGCCGAAGAACAGCGCCACGTGGCGCACGTGGTGGACGGTGTCGCAATCGAAATATGCGTATTTGCGCATGGCGAGGATCTGCGCCACTTTGACGTCCTGGAAGCTGGTGCGCCTGGCCGACAGCGCGTGCAGCAGCGAGGGCGGCTCGCCGGCGCCGGTCGGCACGATGATGGTGTCGCCGTTCCTCAGCAATTCCAGGGCCTGGTCGGGGGAGCAACGTTTGCCGGCGTATTCAACATGCATGGCGTCTGCCTTTCACATAATGAAATCCCACTATAAACCAAGTCGCGAAGAATTTGACGTTAACGTGTTAAGCCGCACAGAGCGGTGACCAAGGTCGACCTATTATGAACCTAACAATTCACTAAAGTTCACTGCTCATCATGAAACCGAACCTTCTCGTTACCGCGCTGTCCCTGATCGCGCCGCTGGCCGCGGGAGCGCAAGAGTCGTCCTCCGCCGAGGTGTACGGGTTGCTGGACGCGGGTGTTGTGGTGGAAAGCGGCTGCAAGAGCGACTGCGCCCGGACCAAGGTCGACAGCGGTATCGCCTCCGGCTCCCGGGTCGGCGTGCGCGGCCGCGAACAACTGGGCGGCGGCACGTCGGCCGTGTACACGCTCGAAGCCGGCGTGTCGAACGACACCGGCGCGGCCGAGCAAAACGGCAAGCTGTTCAACCGCCAGGCCTACGTCGGCATCGACGGGCCGATGGGGCTGGTGACCATGGGCCGTCAATACAACCTGGTCTACGAGACCTTGACCGACGTGGCCGATCCCTTCCAGGGCGGCATGGCGGGTGCGGCGTCCAATCTGGTTGGCTACACCACCAAGCGCTATGACAACGCCGTCAAGTACAAGACCAAGCGCGCCCGCAGCGGTCTGATCGGCGCGGTGCAGTACAGCTTTGGCGAATCGCCGTTCAACAGCAAGGTCAACCGCGCATACGGCGGCAGCCTGGGCTACGACAAGGGACCGGTCAAGATCGGCATCACGCACCAGCGCAAGGACAACCTGCTCGACGCCACCGGCACCACGCCGGCGGTCGACCAGTCGGCCCGCAACACCCTGGTGGCGGCCAATATCGATTTCGGCCGCTTCATCGGCTACGCAGCATACGGTCAGAGTCGTGGCGAGGGCAGTTCGCACTGGGACATGTCCAACCCCTACGGCGCGGTCGCCCAGACCTTGCCGACCGATAAGAGCCGCGACGCGCTGTTCGGCGTGGCCGTACCGTTGGGCGCGACCACCCTGCTGGCCTCGTTCATCCGCAAGGACGACCGCACGGCGCTCGACCGCGACGCCGACCAGATCGCCATCGGCGCGAGCTACGCGCTCTCCAAGCGCACCGATTTCTATGCCTCGCTGGCCAGGATCAAGAACCGCAACGGCGGCGGCTACACGGTTGGCAACGCCACCAGCCCGGGGCGTGGCGACAAGGCGTTCAACGTCGGCATGCGCCATGCGTTCTGAGTGGGGCGTTGTAGGCTGCACGCTGTGAGCTGATTTAAGGCCGCCCGCCCAAACGTGATAAATTGCTTGTTTCTCTGATTTCGGAACAAGCATGCATCTGACTTACTTCAACGGCGAATGGGCCGAGGGCAACACTCCACTGTTTGGCGCGATGGACCACAGCGTATGGCTGGGTTCGTCCGTATTCGATGGCGCGCGCGCGATACGCGGCCATCTGCCGGATCTGCGTCTGCACTTGCAGCGCGTTATCACCTCGGCCGAGCGGGTGGGGCTGGCATGTCCGTTGAGCGTCGATGACATGGAAAAGCTGGTGCGCGAGGGCGTGGCGAAGTTCCCGGTCGACGCCGAGCTCTACGTCCGTCCGCTGGTGTTCGGCACCGACGGCTTCCTGGTGCCGGTTCCCGAAAAGAGCGCTTTCGCGCTGACCCTGTTCGACGCGCCGATGCCGGCGTTCACCGGATTTTCCGCCTGCCTGTCGGCGCAGCTGCGTCCGGACGCCTTGATGGCGCCGACCGACGCCAAGGCGTCCTCGCTGTACGTCAACACCGCCAAGGCCATCCGCGAAGCGCAGAAGCGCGGCTTCGACAACGCCGTCGTCTGCGACAGCGGCGGCAAGGTGGCCGAGTTCGCGTCGGCCAACCTGTTCTTCGTCACGCCGGACGCCAGGGTGGTGACCCCGGCCGCCAACGGCACCTTCCTGTCGGGCATCACCCGCGCCCGCGTGATCGCGCTGCTGGCGGAGGAGGGCATCATGGTCGAGCAGCGCGCCGTATTGCCGGAGGAATTGGAGAGCGCCGTCGAGATCTTTAACACCGGCAACTATGGCAAGGTCATGCCGTGCATCCGCTATGAAACGCGCGAGTTGGCGGTCGGCCCGATCGCCACGCTGGCGCGCGAGCGCTACATGGCGTTTACGGACAGCCAGTAACGAGACCATGCCCGTTTCGTCGACACCGTTGAAATGACAACGGTTGCACGTAGGGCGGATTAGCGCAGCGTAATCGGCCATCGTGAAGCCGCCGGCGGCACAACCATGGCCGATTACGGCGTTCCGCCTAATCCGCCCTACGTGTCTCTTGGGTATATTCCAATTCAGCCCTTCGGCTTGGCCGGGCAGTTGGCGCCCACCCAGCGTCCGGCCGAATTGACCTTGACCTTCTGCGGCGCGCCGGTTGCCTCGGTGTTGACATCCATAATCATCGTGTAATGGCTGTCGTCGCTGAAGCGGATCTGGCCCTGGCCGCTGGAGGTCGGATTGGTGCAGCTGAACGACACGTCCAGTCCGCCCGCCGCCGGCACCGTCTTCGAGCTGCAATTGCCCTTCTGGTTAAGCGGCAATTCTTTCTTGGCCGCCATTTCCGGCGTCACGCACGCCGTCACGGTCATGCTGCCGTCGCCGCCGACCTTGGGCACCGACACGCCGTTCTGCGCCAGCATCGCCTCCATCTGCGCGCGCTGCGCCGGCGGCATATTGGCCAGCTGCTGCATCGCCATCTGGATCGCGGCGTCGGTTTGCATGTCGCCGGTCTTGACCGTGTTATTCAGTTCCCACAAGCCAGGCTTGATGGTTTGCGCCTGCGCTTGCGCCGTGGCCAGGGACAACATGGCCAGCGCGATCAAAAAACGTTTCATAGTCACTCCATGGAAAAGCCAGCGCACAGCATAAACGAAAAAACGGCGCACCACCGCGAGGGTGGGGCGCCGCTTCGATCAGGTCGCGGTGTGCTACACGCCGCGTCCACTAATCAGGCGCAGCAGCACCATGATGATCGCAACGACCAGCAGTACGTGGATGAAGCCGCCAATGGTGTACGAAGTGACCAGGCCCAGCAGCCACAGGATCAACAGAACTACAGCGATGGTATAGAGCATGATTCTCTCCTCAAGTTGTTATTGCGACGTCCACTGTGGGCATCGAAGGCGATGTCGAACTGTTGTTCGTATCTTGGAATCTATTATCTTTAAAACCAGCTTAAGCTTCTGTACGGTGCCGTACGTACGATCGATTTCAGCGGAATTATTTGCAAATCCCTATCACTCGGCCGAACGCAGCTGGCCGTTGACAACGCGCACCGCGTCGCCCGAGCCCCATGCCGGTTGAGCCGACTGGTTGAAGGTACGGGTGGTGCCGTTGTCCATGCGAACGACGATGCGCCAGGTGCGCGTGGTCTTCATATGGGTTTCCACCTGGTTGCCGGCCACCGCGCCGCCCACGGCGCCGGCCACCGTCGCCAGTTGACGGCCGTGGCCGCCGCCGACCTGGTTGCCCAGCAGGCCGCCGAGGATCGCGCCGCCCGCCGCGCCCACGCCGCTACCCTGCGGGCGGTGTTCGATCGAGCGTACCGACTCGACCACGCCGCAGCTCTTGCACACCGCCGCTTGCTTGACTTCCGGTTCCGGCGCGCGTTCCTGATTGCGGCCCGAGCTGTTGTTGTCGGCGTTGCGATCGGCATTGTTGTTTGCTGCGGAATTGTTGGCGCCGTTGTTATAGCCTGCGACGGGCTGCTGCTCCACCGGCGGCACCGACGACAATTGGCCGGGCAGCGGGGCCGCGCCCGGCACGCTGCCGTTGGCGTTCGAGGTCGGCAGCCAGCCCATGATGGCGGCGGTGCCCACACCGCAGAACAGCACCACCGCGACGGCGGCGATAATCATCAGCGGGTGCAAAGTCTGTTTGGTTGGGGTGTTCGGGGTAGTCATGAGGTGTCCTTTTTTCGTGTTTGTACGCGTGTTCGCATGCTCTTCTCTTACGCGCGGAATTTTCCTATAGGACATGTTTAGCTTCCGTGCGTCAGCGTACATACATGGTAAATGATTACCCTTACGCTCAATTCATGCATACCCATCTCTCACACCTATCCGAAGAAGACAGGAGCCAGCCACGACCGGCGGTCAATCGCTTACTGTCGAGCTTGCCAGAAGAAGAACAAGGTCAGCTCGCCAGGCTCAGCGAACCCGTCAGAGTCGAGGTCGGCGACGTGTTGTACGAACCCGGCCAGAGCATCCGTTATATCTATTTTCCCATCGACAGTTTGATTTCGCTGCTGGCAGTGGCGGAGGGCCGCATGACGCTCGAAGTGGGCGCCGTCGGCCGCGAAGGCATGATCGGCGCCTCGGTGGTGCTCGGCCACGAAATGGCGCAAGTGCGCGCGGTGGTGCAGCGCGCCGGCCGCGCCACGCGCATCGACGCGGCCGAGTTCGCCACCGAGTTTACGCGCATGGAGGCGCTGCAGCGCCTGCTGTACCGCTACACCGACACCCTGCTGGCGCAGGCGATCCAGATCGCCGTCTGCAGCCGTTTCCATGTGCTGGAGGCGCGCCTGGCGCGCTCGCTGCTGATCACCCGCGACCGTTTGCAATCGGAAAAGTTCCACCTCACGCACGAGTTCCTGGCGCATGCGCTGGGCGTGCGCCGTGTCGGCGTGACCAAGGCGGCCAGCGCCCTGCAGAACCAGAAACTGATTTCCTACAGCCGGGGCAACATCGAGATCCTCGATTCGGCCGGGCTGGAAGCGGTATCGTGCCGATGCTACGAGCTGGTCAAGGATGACGGCGCCATCGGCATGGGCAACGTGTTTTTGTAGTCACCCCCGCGCCAACGTTGTGCTAAACGCACAATAAATCATTTGCTTGATTTTATAGGAAACTGTATCTGTTTTGCAATGTTTACGGAAGACATTACGGCTAGCATCGGCTTGCCGTACTGATTTTTCGACAAACACTGTGAGGAGATACACGTGAAAAACTATAACTATTTGGGGGCATTTCTGGTCGTTGGCGCATCGCTTGGCGGTTGCGGCGGCGGCGGTTCCGCCGACACGGCATCCGGCGCCGCCGGTGCCATCAGCACGGCGGCGGAGCTTACCGTCAATGCGGCCGCAGCCGATCCTATGCTGAACCAAACAGGCAACCCGGTCTACAAAGAGATCGAGCGTTATAAAAGCTGGCTGAGCACCAACAGCGACAGCGCCGCCGCATTGGCCGCCGACAAGACCAAGGCCACCAACATCGTCTCCTGGCAGATGCCGCACGGCGGGTTCTACAAGCTGCCGGCCTGGTACAACGCGCCGTGGAACGGCTCGGCCCCGCGTTCCGAGTGGTTCGGCGCCAACGGTGTCGAGCTGGGCACCATCGACAATGACGGCACCGTCACGGAAATCATGTTCCTGGGCGATGTGTACGCGCGCACCGGCACGGTCGCCTATCGCGACAGCGCGCGCAAGGCGATGGACTTCATCCTGAACATGCAGTATTCGTCCGGCGGTCTTCCGCAGGTGTATCCGGCGCGCACCGGCACCTCGTATTCCAATCACGTCACCTTCAACGACAACGCGATGGTGCGCGCGCTGGTGTTGCTGGACCATGCGGTGAACCAGAAGGCGCCGTTCACGGGCGAGTTCTTCACGTCGGCGCAGCGCACCCGCATGACGAACGCGCTCAACCTGGCGGTGGGCTACATCCTCAACGCGCAGATCGTGCAGAACGGTGTCAAGACGGTCTGGTGCGCCCAGCACGATCCCGTCAATTTCGCGCCGCGCGGCGCCCGTTCGTACGAGTTGCCATCGAAGAGCGGCAAGGAGTCCGCGCAGATCGTGGCGTTCCTGATGACACGCCCGCAATCGGCGGCCATCGCGGCGTCGGCCAAGGCGGCGATCGCGTGGTACAACAGCAGCCAGGTCAAGCTGGCGAACACGGCGTATGAGAAGACCAATTCCAAAGCGACCAACACGTCGCCGTTCATCACCAAGGCGGGATCGACCACGTGGTACCGCTTCTACGATCTGAACGCCGATACCGGCTTCTTCAGCGGCCGCTTGCCGACCGATAATCCTCCCGGCGCCGGCAAGCAATACGACATCATGAATGTCGAGGCCGAGCGTCGTTACGGTTACGAGTGGGGCGGCAGCTACGGCACCAGCCTGTTCGCCTACACCAGCACCGTCGGCTACTAGTCGGCTATAAATTCGCCGGCGCCAATGCAAAACCGCCCCGTTCAAGCCGGGCTTCGGCTTGAACGGGGCGGTTCGTTTGGCGCGCTAAAGGTGGCTGGAAATTACGCGGTGGCTTGTTGACCTGGTTGCCGATCACTCCACCGGCAACCGCGCCGACGCCGTCTATTGCCCCACGGCGAAATAGGAAATGGCGGTGTTGGGCGGGCCCATGATGGCCACCGCCTGTGCCGCGCCGCTGCTGTTGGTCAGTTTGCTTGCGTCATTGAGTACGAAGGCTTGCTGGCCGAAGCCCAGGTACAAGCGGTCATTTGCGGCATCGATTGTTACCGCGCTGGCGAAGCCCGATGTCGGTAGCGAGAACGTGGTGACCGCAGGGTTTCCGGCCGCCTTGCTCGCACCGTCCAGTATCATGGCGCCCCCCGTGCCCGCGACCATATAAAGCCGATCACGGCTACTGTCGATGGCAAGCCGTTTTACGACATTCGGCATGCTGATGCGGCGAGCGATAGCCGCCTCGCCCTTAAAAGTGTCGATGTTCTCGTAGACGTACACATCCGCCACGACCGTGTCGGTCGCGCTGGTGTACAGCAGGTTGCGCTTCAGATCCAGGGTCCAACTGTCTATGGATATGTTGCCCGAAATAATGCGTGAAGGGGGCACCGTTCCGTTGAGCTTGCTGGCTTGCTCAAACACGGCCAAGCCGCCACTGAAGGGTGCCTTGAAGCCGATGTAGAGGCGGTCATTGGCCTTGTCCAGGACCACGCGCTTCAGACTATTGTAGCCACTGATGGCCGGAATGATGGTGCGGGAGGCGGTAATCGTCCCGTCCAGTTTGCTCGCATTGGCGTAGACGTTGATTTGGGTGAACGCAGCAACATAAAGTTCGTTACGGGTGCTATCGAACGCGGCATCAAACCAGGAGGATTCGTTGGTGGCAAATACCTTCGCGGCCAAGGCGCCAGGCGTGGGAGTGAGCGTATCGATGGCAGCCATTTTCTGGTTGCCCCGATCTCCGATGAAGATCATGTTACCTGATTGTACTGGCGGGACCGATGGCTGGGGAGAAGCCGTGGCTGTGTTGCTACCGCCGCCGCCGCCGCCGCACGCCGTCAAAGCAAAAAAGCAAAACAACAATAGAGAGGAATTCAGTCGCATGGTTGGAATCTAATTAAAATAAAACAACTATCTTAACAGAATTTCCATGTGGAATTTTGTAAGGCTATTTATGCAAGAGCCTTGGTTCATCTCCGTCGGATAAATTAATCCGGCGCGAAAGCAAAACCGCCCCTGTCGAGCCGGGATTCGGCTCGACAGGGGCGGTTAGCATGCCGCGTAAAACTGCTTCGCGACGCTTGTTACTGGTTAACGCGGCGGCTTGTTGACCTGGTTACCGATCACGCCGCCGACAGCCGCGCCGCCGACCGTGCCGACCGCGCTACCGCCGGTCAATACCGAGCCGGCCACCGCGCCCACGCCGGCGCCCACCGCCGTGCTTTTATCTTGCGACGACATGCCGGCGCACGCGCTCAGGCCCAGGGTGGCGGCCAGGATTGCCGCGGTCGATGCGATACGTTTGATGTTCATAATCTTCTCCTTACGCTGTTAAGGCGCGGCTTCCGGCCCGCTCCAATAACGACAGAGTACGTCTCCGCCTCGCCAATTTCCGTACGACAGCGCACATTGAAACACCTTGTTACCCTTTAGGCCGGGGCTGGACGTTTTGCGCGTTCTTTCCGGGCTTTTCCCGCAAGGTTTTGCCCGGCGGGGGCGCCACCGGCTTGCCGCCGCCCTGGGCCAGCAGGGCTTCGCAGCCGGTCGTTTCGCCCGGCCCGGCGTTGATCAGCGGCAGTATCGCCGCGACCGGCGCCACCACGGCCAAGGCCAGCGCGCCGCCGGCGCGCATCGCCAGCACGCCCTTGTCGATGCTCACGTCGGGGTCCTTGAAGGTACCGCGCACATAAATCGGCGCCCGCAGCGAGATCACGCGCACCCCCTTGGCGTCCGGGCGCAAGGTCAGGTTCAGCTTCTCGTTCTCCAGGTTGACCGTGCCGGCCACGTCGATCTTGGCGTCGGAGGTGTCGACCACGAACAGGCGCGATTTCATCAGCCCGTTGGTGACGCTGAAGTCGGTCACCATGCAGTTGAGTTTGACCTGCTTGTCGCCGATCAGCTTGGTCAGCACGACGTTGCCCAGGTTGAGTCCCATTTCCTCCAGCAGCAGCTTGCTGACGCTGCCCTCGTTGATCACGCCTTTGAGTTCGCCGTTCGACGAACCCAGCAGACTTGCCACCGAGTTGCCCGTGGCCGACAGCGACATGTCGGCGTTGACCTGTCCGACGGTGGCCTGCATGCCGTCGATGGTGGGGAACAACTGCTTGAGCTGCAGCTTGCGCGCGCCCGCCTTGAGCTCGGCGCGGATGGCGTTCGGATTGGTCTTGCCGCTGCCGTCGAGCATGATGTTGGACGTGAAGCGGCCGCCGGCGATGTCGAAGTTCATCGGCGTCAGCGACAGCACGCCGTCCTTCATGTGGATCAGCGTGTCGAGGTTGTGGATCGGCAGGCCGCCGTCGCGCGTGATGCGCTGCGCCTTGAAGCTGACGTCGGCGTCGAGCGCGGTCCAGCGTTCGGTCTTGAAGGTCTCGACCGGCAGCACGCGGTTGCCCGGCTGGACGGCCTCGACGCCGCGCGCCTGCTTGCTGGCGTTGGAGTCGGCGCCGACCAGCGGCCCGAGGTCGGAGAACTGCAGCAGCTTCGATTCCACCGCGCCCGTCAGCACCGGACGCGGCTTGCCGGAACGGTAGTCGAGCTTGCCGTGGATGTCGCTGTTGCCGACGCGGCCGGTGAATTTGTCGTAGATCCAGTGGCTGGCGTTGGCGCCGATGTTGCCGGTCAGATGGCCCTCGGTGGCGAAGGCGGGCGTCTCCGGCAGCAGCACGCCGGTGATGCCGTACAGGCGCGCCATGCTGGGGCCGGAAATCTTCAGGCGCATGTCGAGCGCGGTCAGCGCGCTCGGCTTGGTCAAGGTGCCCTCGACGGCGATGCGGGTGCCGCCCACGTCCAGGCTGGCGGCGAGCGGGAAGGGCACGGTCTGCTGCTGCAACGACAGCACCGCGCCGGACTTGCCGCTGCCGGTGATGGTTTGATTGTTCCATTTGCCGCGCAGCTTCCACGACACGCCGTAGGTCGGATCGGCGTTGATGGAGTCGACGGCGGCGGTGGCGTCCACATGGGTCATGGCGTCGATGTAGTGCACCGCGCCTTTGGAGAAGACCACGCGCTGCAGGTCGAGCTTCCACGGCGACGGCTTGTCGGCCTGCTTGAAGGTCCAGTTGTTCTTGCCGTCGGCGTCGCGCTGCAGCAGCACGGTGGGATTGTTGAAGCGCAGCACCGGGATTGAAATTTTGTGCCGCAGCAGCGGCAGCAGCTCGACGCCGAAGGCGAACTCGCCGACACTGGCCATTTCCGCCGGCGCCCGCATGCCGGCCGGATTGCCCACGTGGACGTCCTTGGCCACCAAGTGCGGCAGCGGCAGATAGTCGCGCCACGTGCGGTCCGCGCCGGACAATCCCTGCTGTTGCCACGTCAACGACAAATCGCCGCGTATGTCGAATGGCCGGTCGATCGCTTCGCCGATCTTGTCGTTGAGCCAGGGCCGCGCCCTGTTCCAGTCGTAGGTCGCCAGCACGATGGCCGCGATCACGGGAACGGCGATCACCACGCCGGCGACTGCGATCGCGATGCGGGTTTTGCCCGGGAGGCGACGGGTGCGGGAAGTGGCGGGGGAGCTGCGGTTCTGGTCCTGCGGGGTCATCGGTTGGCCTTTCTTATTAGTAACGGCATTTTACACACCCTACGCGGCGCAAGCGGGCCCGGTTGTGCGCTGGCGCACCCTCTGGCGCTGCCCGCGAGGCTCCCCCTACTCAATGTGCGGCAGCGTACTGAAGCACTGCGGGCAACAGCCTATAACGTTACCTGTCCACACAAACTTTCAAGGAGAACAATAATGACGACGACCTTACACCAAAGACTGACCATGATTTGCGGCGCCGCGGTGCTGCTGGGCCTGACCGCTTGCGCTAGCAACAAAACCCCTGCCACCGCCGACGTCGCCGTATCGCGCGCCGCCGTGGCCAACGCGACCTCCGCCGGCGCCGCCGAGCTGGCCCCGGCCGAAATGCAATCGGCCCGTGAGAAAATGGCGCGCGCCAACCAGGCGCTGGCCAACAAGGATTACAAGACCGCCCAGGATCTGGCCGCGCAAGCCCAGGCAGACGCCCAGCTGGCGCAAAGCAAGGCTAATTCGACCAAGGCCACCGCCGCCGCCGACGAGCTGCAACAAAGTATCCGCGTGCTGCGCGAAGAGCTGAACCGCAACAGCACCACCACCCAATAATAGAGACGAAGGAATCATCATGAAACAACTGAACCTGAAAAAACTGAGCGTCATGCCTACCGTGCTGGCGGTGTCGATCATGCTGGCGGCCTGCAGCTCCGCGCCGACCACCACCAGCCTGCTCGACCAGACCCGTGGCGACTTCTCGGCGGCGCAAAGCAATCCGTCGGTCGCGGCCAACGCGCCGGTCGAGTTCAAGGCCGCCGCCGACGCGCTGGACCGCGCCAACGCCGCCGCCGACAAGAAGGAAAGCGTGGAAGCGATCGACAAGCTGGCCTATCTGGCCAAGCAGAAGATCGCCGTCGCCCAGGAAGTGGCCAAGAGCAAGCAAGCCGAGTCCGATGTGGCCAACGCCGGCCGCCAGCGCGACGAGATCCGCCTGCAGCAGCGCACCCAGGAAGCCGACAAGGCCAAGATGAGCGCCGAGCAAGCCAAGGCCGATGCCGACGCCGCCCGCCGCCAGGCCGAGGCGGCCACCGCCAGCGCGCGCGACGAGCAGGCCAAGGCCGCCGCGCTGCAGCAGCAGCTGGCCGACCTGCAAGCCAAGCAAACCGACCGTGGCCTGGTCATCACCTTGAACGATGTGCTGTTCAATGTCGACAAGGCCGAGCTCAGCGCCGAAGGCATGCGCACCGCCCAGAAGATGGCCGATGTGCTGCTGCAGGAACCACAGAGCGCCGTGTTGATCGAAGGGTTTACCGACTCCACCGGTTCGTCGGCGCACAACCTGGATTTGTCGCAGCGCCGCGCCGAATCCGTGCGTAACGCCCTGATCCGTCTGGGCGTCAAGGCCGACAAGATCGCCACCCGTGGCTATGGCGCCGCCTACCCGGTCGCCAGCAACAGCGACGCCGGCAGCCGCCAGCTGAACCGCCGCGTTGAGATCGTGCTGTCGCAAAACGGCGCGCCGATCGCCAACCGCCGCTAATAGCCGGTGGTAGGGCGCCGGCGCCGGGCAGCATCCGGTGCCGGCGCCAACGCATCGCTATCAAGACTTTCTGTACTTTTTTAAGGAAAATATCATGGCTGAATCCAACCCCACCCAACCGGCAGGCATCGATCGAGAAGCCATCCGCGCCGCCGCCCGCAATCTCGAGGACGGTCCGGTCACCGCCGGCTACAAGGGCGACCGCACCGCCGTCATCAAGATGCTCAACGAGGCGCTGGCGACCGAACTGGTCTGCGTGCTGCGTTACAAGCGTCACTACTACACGGTCAGCGGCTTGCAGAACGGTCCGATCAAGGCCGAGTTCCTCGAGCACGCCCAACAGGAGCAGGAGCACGCCGATTCGCTGGCCGAACGCATCGTTCAGCTGAACGGCCAACCTGATTTCAATCCTGCAACGTTGCTCGATCGTAGCCATGCCGAGTATGATGCATCGGAAGACGTGCAAGCGATGATACGCTCGAACCTGATCGCCGAGCGGGTGGCGATCGAATCGTACCGCCAGATGATCGAACAGATCGGCGATACCGATCCGACCACGCGCCATCTTTTGATCAGCATCATGGCCGTGGAAGAAGAACACGCCGATGATATGCGCGATTTGCTTGAATAACGACTAACTTTTTGATTTTGCTGTAAAGTTTTCACACCTCACAACCATAACAGGAGCTCCATCATGCTGGAACAAAATATCTCTACCGTGAATAACGACGTGAAAACTCTGGTCAAAGATGCGCAAGCATTGTTTACCGCCGCCACCGCCCTGACCGGTGAAAAAGCCGAAGAACTGCGCGGCCGCGGCATGCGCGCGCTCGACACCGCGCTGGCCAAGGCGCACGACGCCCAGATCAGCGCCCTCGCCGCCAGCAAGGAAGCGGTCAAGCACGCCGACGTCTACGTTAAAGAGAACCCATGGCGCTCGATCGCCGGCGCGGCAGCCGTTGGCCTGCTGATCGGTGTCATCATCGGCCGCAAGTAATCCATGGGGCAAGCTGATGAGTTGAATCGTCCGCCAGGCTTGATCGCGTCGCTGGGCAATATCGCCCGCAACAGCATCGGCCTGCTGCTGACGCGGCTGGAGCTGGCCGCGCTGGAGTTGTCCCAGGTGCGCAACCACCTGATGCATCTGGTGCTGGCGTTCGCGCTGGCGGTGGTGGCCGGCTGTTTCGCGCTCGCCTATGCCACCGTCACGATTGCTTATCTGGCGTGGGATGCGCTGGGCTGGACAATTTTGCCCATTATGACCGGCGTCTTCCTGCTGCTCGCGATCGGCCTGATGGCGTACGCCCGCGGTTTGATCCGCAGCGGCAAGCTGGGCATGCCGGCGACGATGGCCGAATTGAAATCCGACCGCGACATGCTGTTGTAACAGGAGCGCATATGACGAAAGACGCGGAAAGCGCGGCATTCGACGCTGATAAACAGCGGCTGATCCGCGAAGGCGAGTTGTACCGCATCAAGGTAGTGCACTCGAAGGCCCTGGTGGCCAACGCGCTGCATCCGGATGCGTTGTTTCATGGCGCGGTGGACCACGCCGTCGGACTGGCGCAAGCCCGTCTGGGCGGCCTGCTGCAGCCGGGCGGCCTCAGTGGTTTCAATTACAAGGCGCTGATGCCGTACGCGCTGACGGTGGGTTCCTTCATCGCCCGCAAGAAGCTGGTCAAGCCGGCGCTCGGCGTGGCCGCGGTGCTGGGGCTGGGCGCGGCCTGGCTGATGCGCCGCAAGCCCTCCACGGACTAGCGCCTTGAGTTCGACGTCCAACAAACTGAACCCCTCGGGCATGCGCATCGTGCTGGTGCTGCAGGGGGGCGGGGCGTTGGGCGCCTATCAGGCGGGCGTGTTCCATGCGCTGCACGAGCATGGCCTGGCGCCCGACTGGATCGTCGGCACCTCGATCGGCGCCATCAACGCCGCCATTTTGGCCGGCAACCCACACGAAACCCGGCTGGCGCGCCTGCGCCAGTTTTGGCAAGGGATTTCGCACCGCGATCCCGTCGACATGCGGCGCCTGCCCGACGCGCAGCGCCGCTCCAATATCTTGCTGCAAACCTGGGATACGCTGCTGCGCGGCGTGCCGGGCTTTTTCAAGCCCCGCATGTTCAGCCCCTTTGCCGCCGGCATGGCCGTCCCGCCCGAGGAAGCCAGCTTCTACGATACCGCCGAGCTGGGCGAGACACTCAATTCCCTGATCGACTTCGACTACCTCAATGGCGCGGAAGGCATGCGCCTGACCGTCAACGCACTCAAGGTCACGTGCGGCACCTTGCGCAGCTTCGACAACCGCGACCTCGACATCAACGTCGACCACATCCGCGCGAGCGGCGCGTTGCCGCCCGGTTTTCCGCCGGTGCGTATCGACGGCGACCTGTACTGGGACGGCGGCCTGTACTCCAACACGCCGCTCGAGACCGTGCTCGACGACCGCGCGCCGGTCGATACGCTGTGCTTCATGGTCGACCTGTGGAGCGCCGACGGCGAGGAACCCACCACGCTGGACGAGGTGCAGACGCGGCAGAAGGACGTCACCTACGCCTCGCGGTCCAAGCGCCATCTGGACGATTACGTCGCGCGCCACAAGATGCAGCAAAAGCTGCGCGGCCTGTACGCCGCGTTGCCGGAGCACGCGCGCACGGAGCAGGGCGAGCGGGATCTGGCCGAGCTGGGCTGTGGAACCACGTTGCACGTGGTGCGCCTGGAATACGCGGGCCGGGACTGGAACATGGCGGCCAAGGACATCAATTTTTCCAAGGGCTCGACCGAATGGCGCTGGGACCAAGGCTACCAGGACGGCATGCGCGCTGTCGAGGCCGCTGGATGGCTGGCCTTCGTCTCCGAAGACACACCGCTGGTGGTGCACGAACTGCCGCCGCTGCCCGCCGCCAGGCCGGCCGCCGCGCGTGGAAAAGCCGCCTGATCGCTCGGGCGGCTTGTGCTCGTCGTCCCCGCTTCATGAAGACTACTGCCGTTTATTCTCCGCGAGAACATGCGGCACCTTCTCCATGTCGCGCTTGTAGGTCTCGCGCGCCTCGCGGATGCAGGCGTCGCGTTCGCTAGCCGGGCCGTGCTTGCAGGCGTTGGTCGACTCCGCCAGCGCGGCGCCGATTTCCTTGCGCAAGGTACGCGCTTGCTCGGCGCCGGTGGCGTCCTCCTTGTACCATCGCGCCGGATCGCCCTTGGCGATCTCCTGCTGCTGCAGTTGGGCGTTGCGCGGCGGCGTGTTGTCCTGCGCCTGCGATAACACCGCCGCGCAGGCGAGCGCGACGCCGCAGGCAAGGTGATGGAAACGAGTCATGATGTCCTCCTGTATTTACAATCGGCCCGTCAACAGCATGATCAGCAGGATCAGCACGATCAAGCCGGTGATGCCGCTCGGCGCGTAGCCCCAGTTGCGGCTGTGCGGCCAGGTCGGCAACGCGCCGATCAATGCCAGGACCAGAATAATTAGAATGATGGTGCCCATGGTAGTTCCCCTTGATTAGTATAAGTTTTTTTCGCGGCGTTCAGCCGGTTGCGGCCCAGGCGGGTTAATAGCGGTACAGGCGGCCGTCGACCAGGCGCACGCGGTTGCCGACGCGCAGGTCATACACGCTGTCCTGGCTCACCATGCGGTAGTCGCCATTGTCCATGCGCACGCTGATCTGGTATTCCTGTTTCGCTTCGTTGCGGTTGCCCTCGACGGTGTTGCCGACCACGGCGCCGCCAACGGCGCCGGCCACGGTGGCGGCGGCGCGGCCGCTGCCCGAGCCGACCTGGTTGCCCAGCAGGGCGCCCACCAGGCCGCCCGCAACGGCGCCGGCGCCGCTGGTGCCGGCCTTCGCTTGCTTGATCTGGATCGATTCGATCGTGCCGTAGCTGGCCGATTCGTTTTGATTTTGGTACGACACTTGTTGCGGCGCGCTATTGGTGCTGGCGCAGCCGCTTAACACGGCGGTGCCGGCGATCATCAGTGCAGCCAGGGTTTTTGTGTGGTTCATGTTGTTCTCCTGAAAATGTGATTCCAGAATAGTCAGGCCGGATCGGTGGGTCTGTGCGGTCTCGCACGAAGGTTGCCAAGTGGGGAGGAGGGCGGGAAAGCCACAAGGGCGCCGAAATTTTATCTGTGTACGGTACCGTACAGATGTCCATTTGGAAACCACGTAAAACGTCTACATCGGTAGCAGAGATGTCCAAACGTCCCGCTGGCTGACAAACTCATTTAGTTAATAACTCCAAGGAGAACCGCCATGAAAATCGCACATAAAATCGCCACCGCCCTGTTCACCGTCTCGCTGCTGGCCACCGCCGGCTGCGCTTCGACGTCCACCAAAGAAGGCACCGGCGAATTTGTCGACGATTCGGTCATCACCACCAAAGTCAAAGCCAGCATCTTCAACGAGCCAACCCTGAAGTCGACCGAAATCAATGTCGAAACCTTCAAAGGCACCGTGCAGCTGAGCGGCTTCGTCGCCCAGCCGGCTGACATCGCCAAAGCAGGCGAAGTCGCCCGCGGCGTCAAAGGCGTGACCTCGGTCAAGAACGACATCCGCGTCAAGTAAGTTTTATCTGCCGGCGCGCCATGCTCCCCCGAGCATGCCGCGCCGGCATTTTTTTGTGAGTCATCATGAGCCAGCCGCCTGTAGAGATTTCCCTTCCTCCAACTCCGGCCAGCCATGTGGCCACCGGTCCGATCCTCGCGGCCGAACCCGATCCAAGCAATCTCCCCCGCCTTCCCCTACATGTCAACGCCCGAGGCCTCGCGCTCGGCGTCATCGCCACGGTCGCCTTTGTCTACGCGCTGCAATGGTCGCGCGGCTTCCTGGTACCGCTGCTGCTCGGCATTCTGATCAGTTACACGCTCAGTCCATTGATGGGCTGGCTGGAGCGCCGCCGGGTTCCGCGCATCATCGGCGCCACCCTCATCACCTTCGCCATGGTGGGCGGCTCGGCGCTGGTGGTCGACAAGCTGCACGGCCAATTCGAATCCATTGTTGAAGAGCTGCCCAGCGCCGGCCACAAATTGTCGCGCCTGGTCTCGGAGCGCTTGCACGGCGGCTCCAGCGCGCTGCAGCGCATCCAGGCGGTCGCCACCGAACTGCAGCAGGCCACCGCCGGTGCGCAGGAACGGCGTAACTCGCGCCGCGCCACGCCGGCCCCGGCCTCGGATTTTCCGTTGATGGATTGGGTATGGGCCGGATCGATGGGCCTGGTGGGTTTCCTGAGCCAGGCCACGATGGTCATCTTCCTGGTGTTTTTCCTGCTGCTGTCGGGGGATACGTTCAAGCGCAAGCTGGTCAAGCTGACCGGGCCGTCGCTGTCGAAGAAGAAGATCACCGTGCATATTCTCGAGGACATCAACACCTCGATCCAGAAGTACATGCTGATGTTATTGGTGACCAACGGCCTGCTGGCGCTGCTGATGTGGGTGGCGCTGCGCTGGATCGGCCTTGAGAACGCGGGGGCCTGGGCCATCGTGGCCGGCCTGCTGC
This sequence comes from uncultured Duganella sp., assembly GCA_963511605.1. Taxonomy (GTDB): domain Bacteria; phylum Pseudomonadota; class Gammaproteobacteria; order Burkholderiales; family Burkholderiaceae_D; genus Rugamonas. The sequence goes on from CAUPJZ010000016.1 coordinate 68,562, forward strand.
ACTTGATGCCTTACTTCGGTCCGTTGTTGATCATGCTGGCCACGGGGATCGTCGCCTTCCTGCAATTCGAATCGCTGCAGATGAGTTTGCTGGTGATGGGTAGTTCGCTGGCCATCGCCACCCTGGTCGGGACGGTGATCACGACCTGGATGACGGGGCGTTTCGCGCGCATGAACGCGGCGGCGGTGTTCGTCAGCCTGCTGTTCTGGGGCTGGTTGTGGGGCGTCTGGGGTTTGCTGCTGGGCGTGCCGGTGATCGTGATCGTCAAGGTCGTCGCCGAGCGGGTCGAGGGGATGGAAGTGGTGGCGGAGTTGTTGGGCGAGTAGCCGGGCGGCGGGACATGGCGAAAGGCCGGCAATGCGCCGGCCTTTTTTTGTCACGGGAATGACGACCCGTGGTGTGTTTTACGTGTTTTGCTTGGTGACCGTGGTGGTTTGGGGCGGTGGCCGGTGCCGCAAGCTACCCAATTGCAGCGCATACTGCCGCGCGAACTCCGCCCCCAGGAAGAAGATCTGCGCCGAGTAGTACACCCACAGCAGCAGCGCGATCACCGAGCCGGCCGCGCCGTAGCTGCTGGCCACGCCGCTGTTGCCGATATACGCGCCGATCGCGTACTTCCCCAGAGAGAACAGGGCCGCCGTGCCCAGCGCGCCGATGGTGACGTCGTGCCATGACAGCCTGACCCTCGGCAGCATCTTGAAGATCACGCCGAACAGCGCGGCGATCACGGCGAAGCTGATCGCGTAGTTGATGCCGGTGAGCAGGTCGCCGGCGTTGACCCAGACGCTGTGCACGTATTTCTCCAGCACCGTCAACACCGCGCTGACCACCAGCGACACCATCAACAGGAACGCCAGCACCAGCACCATGCCGAACGATAGCAAGCGGGTGCGGACGACGTCCCACACCGTGCCCGTTTCGAGCGGCGGCACCTGCCAGATCGCGTCCAGGCTCGCCTTGAGCTCGGCGAACACGGTGGTGGCGCCGAACAGCAGCAGGGCGCCGGCGATCAGCGTGGCCAGGCGTCCTTCCTCCTTGCTGCGGGCACCGGCCAGCACCAGCTGGATCGCCTCGGCGCCCTGGTTGCCGACCAGGCCGCGCAGCTGCGCGAACAGCTCGCCCTGGGCCGCCTGCGGGCCGTAGAACCAGCCGGCGATGGCCAGCACCAGCACCAGGATGGGGGCCAGCGAAAACAGCGTGTAGAAGGCCAGCGCCGCGCCCATGCTGCCGCCGCGATGGTCGAGCCATTCGTAGACGGTGCATTTCAGTACCGAGACTATGTTTTTGTTCATATAAAAAAAAAGCCCCGCGACTCGCGTCGCGGGGCTCCTCGATTAATTAATTAATTGACGCGGCGTTCGATCGTGATCTGTTCGACTTCGACGCGACGGTTAGGTTCCAGGCACTTGATCAGGTCGGCGCGCTTCTTGTTGTCGCAGGTGACAACAGGATTGGCTTCGCCCTTGCCTTCGGCGACCAGGCGGTTGGCGGCGACGCCCTTGCCGACCAGGTAGCCCTTGACCGTGTTGGCGCGCTGCTCGGACAGCTTCTGGTTGTACTTGTCGCTGCCCAGACGGTCGGCGTAGCCGGTGATGACGACGTTGTCGACGGTCGGGTTGGCGTTCAGCACGGTGGCGATCTCGTCCAGCTTAGGCTGGTTCGGGTTCAGCTTGGCGCTGTCGAAGGAGAACAGTTCGGTCGACGACATCGTCACTTTTTCGAAGCGCGCTGGCGGTGGTGGCGGTGGCGCGACCGGTGCCGGCGGTGGCGGCGGCTGCACGGCTTCCGGTGCAGGCGGCGGTGCCGGTGGGGCAGGGCGCGGTGGCGCGGCGAACGCGAAGTTCAGGCCGACGGTCACGTAGACGTTGTCCGCTTTGCTAGGAGGGAAGGCATCGCCGCGCAGGAAGGCGTGCTGGTTGCGGATGTCCGCCTGGAAGCTGGTGCGCTCGTTCAGGTCGGCCTGGAAACCCAGACCGGCGCTGACGTACGGCGAGTTCTTGGCGATTTCGCCGAAGGTGTTCAGGTTCGACTTGTCGCGCTCGACGCCGGCGCCGACCAGGATGAACGGACGGAACGACTTACGGGAGAACATATACAGGGCGTCCGCGCCCAGGCTCTGCTGCTGATAGCGCTCGCCGTTTTCCTTCGCGCGGGCGTAGGTGCCGCCCAGCTGGACGTCCCACTGCTCGTTCAGGGCTTTACCGAACTTCAGGCCGCCGCCGTAGCCCTTTTTGTCAACGCCGAATGCGTCGTTGTCAGGCTTCATGCCGTTGATGCTCGGCTGTACGTACCACGATGGATTGATGACCGCGTCTTGAGCGACGGCGGAGAACGACGCGCAGAGGGCTGCGGCGGCGAGGACGATTTTCTTAGTTTTATTCAAAGTATGCTCCCGATTGATAAATATGGCGGTTTGTTGCTTCATCAGCAGCAGTGCAGTGTTTTACCGCTGTTGGACCGAAGAATAGGTAACTTTCATCATGTGGTCGGTTCGCTACCGCACAAAAGCTTGCGCTGTATCAAATCGTACACAAATCTTGAAACTTTTGCTTGATTCCTTTGGTCCGACGTCTATGGGGACCAAAAGTCATGGCGGCGGAGTCGCCGAAAACGGGTTCACAGATCATTCACAGATCAATAAGTCTGAAGTTCTGCCACTAATGTTCGTTGCCGCACAGACTGGTGCGCCACGAAACGGCATTCTTGAGTCAGATGCAGAGACTGTGGCGTTTCAAACCGTAGGCCACCCCTCTTGCTGCCACTAATCTCGGCAAATTGTTATAAGGAGTGTTCAAATGCATGCAGTTAGACAACCTCAACATCTGGTTCAAAACGAGATGAAAGCTTCGCCGGAAATGCAGGCGACCACCAAGCTGATGCTGGTGGAACGTCCGGCCCCGGCGCCGCTGGACCGCAAACCGGCGCTGTCGATGGCGTCGATCGAGCGTGTGCGTTCGACCTCCGCGACCCTGCGCCGCATAGAAAATATGCAAAAACTGATCGGCGAGCTGTCCATGCACGAGATGCTGGCCGACGAAATCGCCTGGTTCCTCAAATTCTCGCCGTCCGGCGCCCGCAAATACATCCGCGACCTGCGCGAAGCCGGCGTCATCGAGCTGGCCCGCTATGTCGAAGGCACCGCCACCTACCTGGGCAAGGCCGTCTACCAGCTGACCCCCGACCCGGAGCGCGTCGCCGCCTTCCTGGCCGCCATCGTCCAGCCGAAGCGCGAAGGCGCGCCGCCGCGCAAGGAACGTCCTGGCATCCGCGAGCAGGCCATGGCCGGCAGCGGCCGCCACTTCCACATCCTGGCCGACGACACGCACTATGCGATCCGCGTCAACCGCGGCCCGGTCATGCGCGATCCGCTGGTCGCAGCGCTGTTCGGTTCGGCCCCTTCGGAGCAAAAAGCCGCCGACTAAGCCGCCGCCGCGCGCAGGTGTATCATCGACAGCCGGGGCAAGCCCGGCTGTTTGCATATTGAAAAGCAGACAAGCCGCCCCATTTAGCCAGCACTGGATAGACAACACGGACGCGGCACATGGAAGCTTTGATCTGGATCGGCCTGACGGCGCTGGCGATAGCGCTGCCTTTTTATGTGCCCCGCTGGCGCCTGCGAAGGGTGCTGGCCAGGCCGTTGCCGGCCGAGGCGCAAGCCGTTTTATACCGCAACATCCCCGTCTACCGCCGCATGACGCCCGGGTTGCAGCAGCAGCTGCAACGGCTGGTCGTGCAATTTTTGCACCAGAAAAAATTCGTCGGCTGCGAGGGCGTCGAGGTGACCGACGAGATGGCCGTCATCATCGCCGGCCAGGCTTGCCTGCTGTTGCTTAACCGTCCCACCAAGGTCTACCCGGCGCTGCACACCATCCTGGTCTATCCGAGCGAGTTCGTGGCGCGCCGCGCCGAGGTCGGCCCGGGCGGCGTTGTCACGCCCGGCCACCAGAGCATGCTGGGCGAATCGTGGGACGACGGCCGCGTCGTGCTGTCCTGGGACGATGTGCGGCGCGGCGCCGACGACTGGACCGACGGCCACAACATCGTGCTGCACGAGTTCGCGCACCAGCTCGACAGCGAGTCCGGCCGCGCCAACGGCGCGCCCTATCTGGGCAGCCCGGACAGCTACAACGAGTGGGCCGAGGTCCTGTCGCGCAATTTCCAAAACCTGCGGCACAGCGCGATGTACCGCCAGCACAGCGTGATGGACCATTACGGCGCCACCAATCCGGCCGAGTTTTTCGCCGTGGCCACCGAAACCTTCTTTGAAAAGCCGTACCAGATGGCCGAGCACCACGGCGAGCTGTTCGCCGAGTTCCTCAAGTACTACCGCGTCGATCCGCGCGAGTGGCTGCCGCCGCCGCCGCCCGAACCGCCGGCCGATCCTTCGTACGGCTGGACGCCGACCTGGTCGCACTGACGACCCGCGAACGCTTGAAACTCGTGGATCCATGTAGGGCGGATTAGGCGGAACGCCGTAATCGGCCATGCATGCGCCGCCGCGACGCACACATGGCCGATTACGCTTCGCTAATCCGCCCTACGCGATCACTGTTGAGGCATAATTGGTTTCAATGCGCGACGCCAACGAGGCTATCACCATGCAATTTGACGAGTTCGAATTATTTTCCTCCGACGCCAGCGCGCCACGCGCCGCCCCGGCCGCCGCCGAGGCGACATCGCCCATCGTCCGGCTGCAGTACCTGGTCGACAACACCCCGGCCATCATCTATTGCACCGTGCCCAGTGGTGACTTCAAGATGACCTTCGTCAGCAACAACGCCTTCAACGTGCTGGGCTACCGTCCCGAGCAGATGGTGGCCGACCCCAACTTCTGGTTCGACCACATCCACCCCGACGACGCCCCCAGCATCTTCTCCAGCCTGGCGTTGATCTTCACCGAGGGCCAGCGCGCCTATGAATACCGCTTCCGCATCCACGACGGCAGCTATCTGTGGATGCACGATTCGCTGCGCCTGATCCGTGACGAGAAGGGCGCCCCGTTGGAGGTGATCGGCTCGCTGACCGACATCACCCAGCGCAAGCTGATGGAGGAGGCGCTGCAGGCGCGCGGCGTCGAGCAGCAACAACTGATCGGCGAACTGCGCAGCGCCCACGAGCAGCTGCTGCAATCGGAGAAGATGGCCTCGATCGGTCAACTGGCCGCCGGCATCGCGCACGAGATCAACAACCCGGTCGGCTTCGTCAATTCCAACATGAGCTCGCTGAAGAACTATGTCGGCACCCTGCTCGGCGTGATCGACAAGTACGAGCAGGCGGCCGCGCCCCATCCCAACCTGGCGGCCCAGCTGGCCGCGCTGCGCAGCCAGGCCGACCTGGAATTCCTCAAGGAGGACGTGACCGACCTGGTGCGCGAATCGATGGACGGCCTCAAGCGGGTCAAGGACATCGTCCAGGCGCTCAAGGATTTTTCGCACGTCGGCGAGACGGAATGGCAGGTGGCCGATCTGCACCACGGCCTCGACAGCACGCTGACCATCGTCAGCAACGAGATCAAGTACAAGGCGCGGGTCGACAAGGCGTATGGCGTGCTGCCGCCGGTCACCTGCCTGGCCTCGCAACTGAACCAGGTGTTCATGAACCTGCTGGTCAACGCGGCCCACGCGCTGCGCGACCAGGGCGGCGTGATCACGATCCGCACCGGCACCACCGGCGCCGGCGCCGACGGCTGGGTGTGGATCGAGGTCGGCGACAACGGCGTCGGCATCGAGCAGGCCAACCTCAAGCGCATCTTCGAACCGTTCTTCACCACCAAGCCGGTCGGCAGCGGCACGGGCCTGGGGTTGTCGCTGTCCTACGGCATCGTCAACCGCCATGGCGGGCGCATCGATGTCGCCTCGGTGGTCGGCAAGGGCACGCGCTTCACGGTGCACCTGCCGGTGCGTCCGCCGCAATCTTTGGAATCCGCACCGTCAAAGGGATAGCCGTCCATGGAGACACGTAGGGCGGATTAGCGCAGCGTAATCGGCCATCGTTTAGCCGTCGGCGGCTCGTCGATGGCCGATTACGGCGTTCCGCCTCTAAGCCCTACCGGCAGGTAGGGCGTTCCTTCGATGGGCCTCGGGGCGGATTAGCGGGCCTCGCCCGCTAATCCGCCCTACGGGAATTAATATCAGTCGGCTTTCGGATTGCGCACCCAGATCGACAGCCGGCCGCCGGCCTTGGATTCGAAATCCTGCACCTGCTGGATCATGCGGGCGTCGAACGTGTGGTCGACCGTCAGCAGCATCAGCCCGTCGCGGCTGACCAGGTCGCGCGCCAGCACCATGCCGGGCAACAGCTCGCCCGACAACACCTCGACCCCGACCACCGCCGCGCTGACGCCGCCGTCCATGATCTGGCGGAAGGCCGCCACCACGTTCGGATCGTAGCGCTTGCCGCTGGCGTCGAGGATCAGCGACTTGGCCTCGTCGGCGCGCAGGTGGCGCTGCACCATGCCGCCCTGTTGCAGGTTGTAGTAGTCGACCGCCAGCGACAGGATGCGCGCGCCCAGCGGAATCGCCAGCCCGGCCAGGCCGTCGGGGAAGCCGTTGCCGTCGAAGCGTTCGAGCTGGGCGCGCAGGATGGCGGCGCTGCCGCGCAATTCCTCGAGCGGCATCAGCAGTTCGGCGGCGCGGATCGGATGCTTGCGGAACAGCCCCAGCGCGTCGCCGGTCAGCATCGTCAGCGGCGTCGACAGCATGTCGTCGCTGAAGCCGATCTTGCCGATGTCGTGCAGCAGCGCGGCGATGAACACGTCCTGGCTTTCCTTGGCGTCGAGCTCGAGACGCACGCACAGCTGGCGCGCCAGGTCGGCCACCTGGCGCGCGTGGCCGGGCTGGTTGTGCGCGCGCAGCTCGATCATCGTCGAGAAGATCTTGATGGTGGTGACGAAATTGGTCTTGAGCTTGTTGTTGGCCGCCACCGTGGCCTCGTGCTCGACCTTGAGCAGCCTGGTGCGCGCCTCGACCTTGGCCTCCAGGCTCTGGTTGAGCACCTTGAGCTCTTCGTTCTGGCGCAGCGCCAGCGCTTCCAGGCGCTGCTTGTCGATCTCGAGCTGGCGGCGTTCCAGCGCGTGGCGCACCAGCAACAACATGTCGCTGTCTTCCCACGGCTTGGTGATGTAGCGGTAGATCTCGCCGCAATTGATGGCGTCCTGGATCGATTGGATGTCGGAGTAGCCGGTCAGCAGGATGCGCACCGTGTCGGGCCAGCGCGCGCGCACCTGGGCCAGGAAGCGGGCGCCGTCCATCTCCGGCATGCGCATGTCGGAGATGACCAGGTCGACCGCCTCTTTCTCGAGCACCTGCAGCCCCAGCGCGCCGCCCTCGGCGGTGAGCACGCGGTAGCCGTTGGCGCGGAACAGGCGCCGCAGCGACGACAGGATGTTCGGTTCGTCGTCGACGCACAGCACGGTGGCCGCGGTTGGGCCGGGACCCGCCGCCGCGTTCGGCGAGATCGACGTGGTCGTGGGAGTCGGTGGAGTGAGCGCTTGATTCATGCTGGTGGGTCCTCGGTGGCGGCGCCATGGCGGATCGGTAGCCGCACGCGGAAGCGGGTACCCTGGCCGAGCGCGGTATCGACGTCGATACTGCCGCTGTGTTTTTGTACGATGCCGTAGGCCAGCGACAGGCCGAGGCCGGTGCCCTTGCCGATGGCCTTGGTCGTGAAGAAGGGGTCGAAGATGCGCGAGACGGTCTCCGGCGCGATGCCGCTGCCGTTGTCGCCGATCTCCAGCCAGACGTGGTCGTCGCCGTCGCGGCCGGTGCGCACGGTGATGCGCCCGCGCTGCTCGCCGATGGCGTGGGCGGCGTTGACGATCAGGTTCATCACCACCTGGTTGATTTGCAGCGGCAGGCATTGGATGTCGGGGATGTCGCCGTACTCCTTGATGACGTCGGCCTTGTATTTGACCTCGTTGCTGACGATGTTCAAGGTCGAATCGATGCCGCGGTGCAGGTCGGCCCAGACCCATTCCTGGTTGGCGTCCACCCGCGAAAAGTCTTTGAGGTCTTGCACGATGTGGCGCACCCGCACGATGCCTTCGCCGGACTCGGCCATCAGGGTCGGGATGTCCTGGCGCAGGAAGTCGAGGTCGATGCGCTCGCGCATGGCGCGCAGGGTGGCGGCGTCGGGCGCCGACAGCGACGGCTCGGCGCGCTGGTAGGCGTCGAGCATGCCGAACAGCTGGTCCAGATAGTTTTGCAGGGTGCGGAAGTTGGAGAAGATATAGCCGATCGGATTGTTGATCTCGTGGGCCACGCCGGCGGCCAGCTGGCCGATCGACGCCAGCTTGTCGGCCTGCAGCAATTGCTGCTGGGCGCGCGACAGCTGCTGGTTCAGCTCGGTCAATTCCAGGTTGCTGCGGCGCAGCTCGGCCTCGGCCAGCAGGCGCTGGGCGATGTCCTCCTGCAGCTTGGCGTTCATGTCGGCCAGCTGGCCGGTGCGCTTCTCGACCATGTGCTCCAGGTTGTCGTGGGCGCGGCGCAGCGCGTTCTCCGCCACCCGCCGCTCGGTGACGTCGCGCAAGGTTTCGATGGCGCCGACCACGCGCCCGCCGCCGTCGCGCAGCGGGGCGGCGGTGAAATGCAGCCAGTGGCCGCTGGCGCCGATGTTGGGGAAGAATTCCTCGACCTCGTAGGCGTCCGGGATCAGCGGCGAGCGCCGGTGCTTGCCCGGATACAGCCGCTCGAGCTCGCTCTCGAGTTCGTCGGCGTCGCCGGCGATGATCACGTCCGCCAGCAAGGGCCTCGACCGGGGGTAGAACGCCTGCCAGTGGTTGGCGGTGCCGACCATGTCGGCCCTGGCCCAGCCCAGCAAGTGTTCGCAGGCGCGGTTCCAGTGGGTGACCACGTGGCGCGTGTCGATGGCGAAGGTGGCCACCGGGTGGCCGTCGAAAAACGCCGACAGCGCGATGTCGGGACCGGCGTCGTGCTCGGCGGTCATCGAAGTGGTCGCGTGGTTCATGGCGTCAGGGTCTGGCACATGTCGTGGAACAACTGCTCGGCCTCGGCGAACGCGCTGTCCCAGGCGCCGTCGTCCAGGTCCAGCGCCTGCCACACCTCCAGCGACACCGGCGGCACCTGGTCGTCCTGCTGGCCGGACATGTCGAGCGCGTGGGCCAGGATGTTGGCCATGTAGATCACCGTGGTCAGCGTGGGGGCGGCGCGGCCGCGTCCCGTCGCCTGCGCGGCGGCCTCGCCGGCCAGGTGGTGGCCGGCCACCGCCGCCTGGATCTGTTGCGGGAATTTCCAGTGGGCCGTCAGCGCGCTGCCGACGGCGGCGTGGTCGATGCCGAACACGGCCATCTGGGCGGCCGAGGTCACGCAATCGTGTTCGCGCCGGTAGGCCGCCACGCGCCGGTAGTCGGCCGGAAAGCGCGTGCACAGCACCAGTGTGCCGAGGTCGTGCAGCAGGCCGGCGGTGAAGGCGGTTTCCGGATTGATGCCGCAGCGCGGCGCCAGCACGCGGGCGCACACGGCGCTGCCGATCGCGTGGCGCCAGAACGCCTGGAAGTCGAACTCGACGTCCTTGCTCGGCGCGAAGCTGGCCGTCACCGAGCAGGCCGTCACCAGCGTGCGGATGCTGTGGAAGCCGAGCACCGAGATGGCCTGCTGGATGGTGGTGACCTTGGACTGCAGGCCATAGAACGAGGAGTTGGCCAGGCGCAGCGTCTTGGCCGTGAGCGCCTGGTCGAGCGCGATCTTGGTCGCCAGCACATGGGTGTCGATGTCCTCCTGCTCCATCGTGGCCAGCAGTTCGGCCACCACGGCCGGCAGCGACGGCAGGTCGCGCACGCACTTGATGACATCGTCGGCCGCGATCACGCCGGGTCCTTGTCGCGGTAGGCGCGCAGCGCGCGCAGCAGCAGCGGTCCGGCGGTGTCCGCGCCGGCGTCGTCGCCGCTGTGGCGGAACAGCCGCTCCAGCCTCTGCATGCGCAGCTCGCGTTCGCGCGCCAGTTGCGCCGGATCGGCTTCCTCGGCGTCCTCGTCGGCCCACACCACGCAGCGTTCCACGCCGCGCCGGCGCAGCGACGCCAGCATGCTGTCGGTGAGGGCGGCGTCGCGCGGCAGCAGCACGCCGCCGTGGGCGTCGAGCAGGGCGCAGGCCAGGGTCATGCCGGCGGCGGCATGGTCGAGGTCGATCTCGGTCGATTTGCCGGCGTTCATGGCGTCTCCGCCGTCAGGCTCAGTGTGATCAGGCTGCCGCGCGAGGCCGAGCTCTCGCCCATCGGATACACCACCACCGCGTAGTGCCGGCCGTCGATGTCGGCCAGGTGGCATGTGGGGCCGTCGTGGCCGGCGGGGCTGCCGGCGCCGGCCGGTGGAAACAGTTGCGGCAGCACGCTGCCCGCCTCGTTTCCCAGCAGCGCGCCGCTGTGGTGGAACAGGCCCTCGGCGGCGCCGTTGATGAAAGCGATCATGCCGGCGTCGTCCATGCCGATCACCGGCAACGGCAGATGCTGCAGCACCTCGCGCGCCACGCTCAGGCTGACCTCGTCGCGGCTGATCTGCCGCTGTTTTTCCAGCAGCAGTTCTTCCAGCTGGCGGTTGGCGGCGGCCAGCTCCAGGTTGGCGCTGCGCACCTCCAGGTGCAGGCGCTGGTTGTCGTCGGCGATTTCCTTGAGGCGGAACGCCTCGGCCACATGGCCGCGCAGCAGATCGTCGTCCCACGGCTTGGTCAGGAATTTGTAGATCGCCCCTTCGTTGACGGCGTCGGTGACCGATTGCAGTTCGGTGTAGCCGGAGAGCATGATGCGTATGGTTTCCGGATACTGCTGCTTGGCCTTGCGCAGGAAGTCGGCGCCCAGCATGCCGGGCATGCGCTGGTCGGAAATGATGACGTCGACCGGCTGCCGGGCCAGCAAGTCCAGCCCCTGCTGGCCGTCGTTGGCGCTGTAGATTTCATACTGGTCGGCGCGCAGCAGGCGCTTGAGCGCGGAGACGATGTTGGGCTCGTCGTCGACCAGCAACAGACGGCGCGGCGGCTTGTGCATGCGCCGCAGGTGCGGCGCCAGCGCGCGGCCGCTGGCCAGCAGGTGGCCGACCTCGTCGGCGGCGAGCGGCGGGGAAAAGAAATAGCCCTGGATCAGGTCGCACATATTGCGCCGCAGGAAGTCGCACTGGGCCTCGGTCTCGACGCCCTCGGCCACCACCCTCATGCCCAGATGGTGCGCCATGGCGATCAGGGTCTTGCACATGGCCGCGTCCTGGCCGCTGGTGACGACGTCGCGGATGAAGTGGGCGTCGATCTTGAGCGCGTCGAACGGAAAGCGTTTGAGGTTGCTCAGCGAGGCGTAGCCGGTGCCGAAGTCGTCCAGGGTCAGGCTCAGCCCCGACGCCTTGAAGCCGGCCAGCAGGGCGTCGCAGCCGGCGCCCGCTTGCGTGAGCGCGCTCTCGGTCACTTCCAGGGTCAGCATGCCGGGGGCGATGTCGCAATGTTTCAGCATGGCGGCCACCGCCGCGCCCAGGGCCGGGTCGCGGAACCGGCTGGGGGCGACATTGATCGCCACCCTCAAGCCGCTCAGGCCGTCGGTGTGCCACGCGTGCAGGTCGCGGCAGGCGCGTGCCAGCACCCAGTCGTCGATGGCGCCGGCCAGGCCGGCGGCGTCGGCCAGCGCCAGGAATTCGCGCGCGGCCAGCATGCCGTGTTCGGGATGGCGCCAGCGCACCAGCGCCTCCAGGCTGGCGACCGCGCCGGTCTGCAGATCGACCAGCGGCTGGTACAGCAGCACCAGCTGGTCGGACGCCAGCGCCTGCCGCAGGCCGGCGCCCAGGTCGGCGTGCCCGCCGGCCGGCGGCGAGGCCAGCGTCGGCGCGCGCGCGGCGCTGGCGGCATCGTCGATGGTGGCCTGGGCGAAAGGGGACCGCGGGGATTGGGCGGTAGTCATCGGCGTTCCTATTGAAATGCAAGCTGGTTGCTGCAACAAAACCTCTGCCGTCACGTGGTCGATTATACGGCCAAGACCAGGTTTAGTTGTCATCCGGTACGACCGCGTTGCACGCATGGGACAGTCCCGCGCCAGCGCGCGGGCAAACGGGCGCCCACAGTGCGCGAGCGCACGGAAATGCGCGGCGCGCGGGCGCATATTGCGCTGACGGGCTGCGGCCGAAATCAGGGAGAACATCATGAGCAATATTATCGCGGGGCATTTCCAGTTACAGGATGAAATCGCGGATGCGCGCATCGCTTTGCTGCGCGCCGGCTTCGCGGCCGAACGCATCAGCGCGTTCTATGTCAATCCACAGGGACAACATGACATGTATGAACTCGGCGGCGACCACGACAAGTCGCCCGGCGCCAAGGAGACCGACGACGGCGTGGTCCAGGGCGGCGCCACCGGCGCGATCGCCGGCGCCGTGGCCGGCAGCGCCGCGATTCCGGTGGCCGGCCCGCTGGGACCGGTGGTCGGCGCGCTGGTCGGCGCCCACGTCGGTTCGCTGTTCAGTTTTTCGAAAATGAAGGACGCCGGCGAGGCCGAGGAGGGCAGTTCGGAAAACCAGAGCGCGCCGCGCAAGTCGGGCATGATGATCGCCGTCGAGGTGGTCGACAGCGGCCAGGAGCAACAGGCGCTCGACGTGCTGCGCGGCCTGGGCGCCAAGGATGTAGAACGGGCCGAGGGCAGCATCAGCGGCGGCGACTGGCGCGACTTCAACCCGAACTCGCGGCCCGTGCCCGCGTAGCGCGAGCACGCCGTTGCGGCGATACCCGGGGCCGGCGGCGTCATCGCCGTCGCTGCTCCATGCGTGTCTGGCAAGCGATGCACAGGCGCGCCTCCGGCCGCGCGTCAAGCCGCGAAAAGCCGATTTCCCCGCCACAGTTTTCGCACAATCCATAGCGCTGGTCGTCGAACCTGGCCAGCGCCTGCCTGACCAGGGACAGCTGTTCGGCGGTGTGTGCCGCCGTCTCGTGGACCAGGGCGTTGAGCGTGCGCTGGCTTGCGTTGTCGGCCGGCGAGGCTTCGGCCTCGTGCGGCGGCGGCAGGCGCACGTCGGTGTCGCGGTCCAGATCGTCCGCTAGTTGGCTGAGCAGGGCCTTGCGGGCGCGCTCCAGCCGCGCCCGCAAGGCCTGCCATTGATGTTCGTCCAGTCCGTTCATGCCGCGCGCTCCTTACCTCGTTGGACCGGTGATGGCGCGGTTTTGTTCGGCCCAGCGGGAAGCGGGCGTCGATGCGGCGGGCGTTAGCCTTGCCTGTCCATCGCCTCCAGATGGTGCTTGATGGTCTCGAACGGCTTGGCCAGTTTGTCGGGTTTGCCGGTGGCGATGGCCGCCGCCAGGCTCAGCAGTTCACCCGTCAGCTGGATCAAATCCTTGGTGTGCTGGATTTTGCGGATTTTTTCCTGCGCGCGGGCCGTCACGTCCAACAACTGCTTCTGGACGCCGCCCAGTCCGCTCGCGGCCAGCACCGCCGCCTCCAGGTACAGGCTGTTGGCGCGCTGGCGCAGCGCCACTTCGTTTTCGAACAGCGCCTGCGCGACCGTCTGCGCGACGCTGGGCGGTTTCTGGCGGATCTCGCGCATCAGGCGGGTGTGCAGGGCGTCGGCGCTGGCGGACAGGCTGTCGGCCAGCGCTTCGATGTCCAGTTGGATGGGATTGGTAGTCATCGCTGCTCCTGTGTGGGCTTAGTTGGGCGGGATCTGGTCGAGCAGCGCGCGGTGGCTCTGTTCGATCGCCGCCAGGTTTTTCTGCGCCAGGGTCTGGCGCTGGCCGATCAGGCGGTATTCGGCTTGTTTGCTCTGTTGCTGGCTTTTGGCCAGCGCCGTCAGCAGGCGATCGCGGGTCGGGTCGAGGAAGGGAATCTCCGACTCCAGCATGCCGATGACGATGCGCTCCTCGTTCTCGCTGGACTTGTCGTACAGCCTCAGCAGCGTGGTCATGGCCTCGAGCAAGTCGCGCACCGGCTGCTCGGCTTCGCGCATGACCTGGTTGACGGCGCGTTCCTGCGTTTTGGCCGTGATGGCGCGCGCGATCAGCGTCGTCAGCCGGGTGAAGGCGTCGACGTGTTTCTCTTCGATGCCGGAGTCCGGCCAGGCCTTGATGCCGCCGCCGATGGTCTTGAGCTGGTCGCGCAGCTCGTACTGCTCGTCGCCGGCCAGCACGCCGAGCGTCTGCATGTACGCCTGCACGCCGTATTGCAGCTTGACGAAATCGTCGCACGCCTGCCTGCGCCTGGCGTCGAGTTCGGCCTCGCGGGCGTTGGCGGCGGCGCTCAGGAAGGGCTGTTCGCGCTGGTAGGTTGTGCGGTAGCGCTCGGTCAATTCGTGATACGCGTTGAGCTTGGGCGCCTGGGCGGCGAAGGCGCGCACCTCGGCCATGCGCGGCGTGCTGCTGGCGCAACCGCCAAGCAGGGCCAGCAGTCCGAGTAACAGGAAAAGACGCGGCAGTTTCATGGGGGCTCCTCTAGGGTTGGGATAATTGTTACGCTGGGTGTTTACGGCCGTTTTGAGAAAGCGCAGCTGAGGGCGTCAGGGCGGATCGCCAGTCCAGGCCGGCGACGGTGTCGCCGGCGGGAACGTACTCGCAGCCCAGCCAGCCGGTGTAGCCGATGCCGTCGATGAAGGCGAACAGGTGGCGGTAGTTGATCTCGCCGGTGCCCGGTTCGTGGCGGCCCGGGGTGTCGGCGATTTGCATATGTTTGATCATCGGCAGGTTGGCGCGGATGGTATTGCTCAGCTCGCCTTCCATGCGTTGCATGTGATAGATGTCGTACTGCAAAAACAGGTTGGCGCGGCCGGCCTCGGCGATGATATCCAGCGCCTGCGCGCTGCGGTTGAGGAAATAGCCGGGCATATCGAAGTGGTTGATCGGCTCGATCAGCAGATCGATACCGTGCGGCACGGCCAGATCGGCGGCGTAGCGCAGGTTGTCGACATAGGTGGCGCGCGCCGTTTCCGGCGCCAGGCCGGCGGGCACCTTGCCGGCCATGCAGTGCAGCTGGGTCGCGCCCAGCGCCAGCGCGTAATCCAGCGCCGGCCGCACGCCGGCGCGGAACTCCTCGACGCGCAGCGGGTCGCAGGCCATGCCGCGGTCGCCGGCATCCCAATCGCCGCAGGGCAGGTTGAACAGCACCAACCTCAGTCCGTTGCGATTCAGCCGTTCGGCGATCTGCGCGGCGTCATAGGCGTACGGAAAAAGGAATTCGACGGCATCGAAGCCGGCCTCCCGCGCCAGCGCGAACCGGTCGAGGAAGGGGACGTTGGTAAACAACATCGACAGGTTGGCGGCGAAGCGGGGCATGGCGTTCCGATAATCGTTAGCAATCCGATATCGTAAACGATATTTGGCCGACCACACAAAAAAGCTACACCCCCCCGCGCCATTTCAACCCCCGGGGTGGGGGCGAAAAAAATGCCGCTCAATTCGCATTGAACGGCATGCATCAGAGCGAGGTCGGCTTATCGGCCGCGACCGCCCGAGCGGTGCGGGGCCGCCGGGCGCGGGGCGCTGGTGCCCGTGCGCGGACCGCCGCCGTTGCCGCCGGCAGACGCACCAGGCGCGCGTGGCTTGTTGCCGCCGCCGGTCTTGGCGCCGCCACCGCCGCCGCCACTCTTGGCACGGCCTTGGCCGCCACCGCCGCCGTTACGGCCGCCACCGGGACGATGACCGGCGCTGCGCAGCTGCACAGGTTGGGCGCGCGCGGTCGGATCCGGCTCGAAGCCCGGGATCACTTCGCGCGGCAGGGTTTGCTTGATGAGCTTTTCGATGTCCTTCAACATGTCGTGCTCGTCCACGCAGACCAGCGACACCGCTTCGCCGGTGGCGCCGGCGCGGCCGGTGCGCCCGATGCGGTGCACATAGTCTTCAGGAATGTTTGGCAGGTCGTAGTTGACCACGTGCGGCAACTGGTCGATGTCGATGCCGCGCGCGGCGATGTCGGTGGCCACCAGCACTTGCAGTTTGTTGTCCTTGAACTCGGACAGCGCCTTGGTGCGCGCCGATTGGCTCTTGTTGCCGTGGATCGCCATGGCGCCGATGCCATCCGCGCCCAGCTGTTCGACCAGCTTGTTGGCGCCGTGCTTGGTGCGCGTGAACACCAGTACCTGCGACCAGTCGTTCGACTTGATCAGGTGCGCCAGCATCGGGTGCTTCTTGTCGCGGTCGACCGGGTGGATCTTTTGCGCGATCACTTCCACGGTCGAGTTGCGGCGCGCCACTTCGATCGTCGCCGGCTTGTTCAGCAGGCCGTCGGCCAGCGCCTTGATCTCGTCCGAGAAAGTGGCCGAGAACAGCAGGTTCTGGCGCTTGGCCGGCAACGCGGCCAGCACTTTCTTGATGTCGCGGATGAAGCCCATGTCGAGCATGCGGTCGGCTTCGTCCAGGATCAGGATCTCGACCTTCGACAGGTTGACGGTGCGCTGTTCCATGTGGTCGAGCAAACGGCCCGGCGTGGCGACCAGGATGTCGACGCCGTGCTTGAGCTGCTTGATCTGCGGGTTGATGCCGACGCCGCCGAAGATCACGGTCGAGTTCAGCTTGGTGTACTTGCCGTAGACGCGCACGCTTTCCTCGACCTGGGCCGCCAGTTCGCGGGTCGGGGTCAGGATCAGCGCGCGGATCGGACGCGTGGTGGTGTTGCTCGTCAGCGCCGCGCCGGCGGCGTCGGTCGACAGGCGTTGCAGCAGCGGCAGGGTGAAACCGGCGGTCTTGCCGGTGCCGGTTTGCGCGCCCGCCAGCAAATCGCCGCCGTTCAGGACTGCGGGGATCGCCTGCAGTTGGATCGGGGTCGGCGTGGTGTAACCGGTTTCGGTCACAGCACGGACAATAGCGTCGGACAAACCGAGGGAGGAGAATGACATGGTAACTTTATATGGAGATCGGCCTGTCGCCTCGGAGGGCGCCAGTCGCAGGCAATCGGATTTTTGGATTGCGGCGCAAAGGACTGGTCAGATGCCGCAGCTATCAGTATAGCAGCTAAGTCCGCTTGATGTTTCAAATGGGAAATGGAAAAGGGAGCATACGCTCCCTTTTTTTGTAACAGATTGTCTATTTAAGCCCCGTTATGGGGCGCAGCGCGGCGGATCAGGCGAAAGGCGTCAGCAGGCCGACCATCTGGCCGAAGATTTTCGGGCTGGCGGCGATGATGTCGCCCTTGTACAGGTAGTCCGACTCGCCGTTGAATTCGCCGACGATGCCGCCCGACTCGGTCACCATCAGCGAACCGGCGGCGATGTCCCAAGGCTTCAGGCCCTTCTCATAGAAACCGTCGAGGCGGCCGGCGGCCACGTAGGCCAGGTCCAGCGCGGCGCTGCCCGGACGGCGCACGCCGTGCGAGCGTTCGGCCATGATGCCGTACATCTTGAGGTATTCGTCCAGCGCCTTGGCGTTGCCGGCCTGGTAGCCGGTCGAGAGCAGGGCGTTGGCGATGCGGTCGAGCTTGGTGACGCGGATGCGCTTGTCGTTCAGGTAGGCGCCGGCGCCCTTGGTGGCGGTAAACAGGTCGTTGCGCACCGGGTCGTAGATGACGCCCTGGGTGATGACGCCGCGCTGCGACAGCGCGATCGAGATGCAGTACTGCGGGAAGCCGTGCATGAAGTTGGTGGTGCCATCGAGCGGGTCGATGATCCAGGTGTATTCAGTCTCGTCGTTGGCGTTCTTGGACGGGCCCGACTCTTCGGCCAGGAAGGCGTGGTCGGGATAGGCTTTGGACAGCACCTCGATGATCGCCTGTTCGGCGGCCTGGTCGACGTCGGTGACGAAATCCTTGTGGTTTTTCTCGGTCACGATGACGCGATCGAGGTCGAACGAGGCGCGGTTGATGACGGCGGCGGCGCGGCGGGCGGCTTTGATCGCCGTGTTGAGCATTGGGTGCATGTAAGCTTTTCCGTTAAAAGAACGCTAACGCCCACCGGCGGACGGGGCCGCGGCGGCGCGCTAGAGGACAAGAGTGAATTAAAGAGCGGAGCGGCGCCGACAGGGTAAATCCGGGTTTGCGGGCTGGCTGTTGGCCGGGCCGCAAGGTTGAAGTTATTGTATCGATACCGCGCAATAGCGCTATTTTAAATGAACCTGCCCGAAATCAACACGAATCTTTTCGGGCAGCCGCCATTTATTTCGCTATCGCCTCGCAAATCCACTGCGGGACGCCGTCTGGCCCCAGCTGCCGCAATATCTCGCCGTAGTGCCGCGCCACGCACAGGTCCGGCGCGGAATCGAGGGTTTGCGGCGACGGGCGGAACAGGAAGGCGCGATCGGCGGTGCGCAGCATGGCCAGGTCGTTGAAGGCATCCCCGATGGCCAGGACGCGATGCCCTTCCTCTTGCAGCCGCCGGACGGTTTCCTCCTTGCCGCGCCTGGGCAGGAACAGGCAGCTATCGATGTATCCGTCCGGATCGACGGACAAGCGGTGGCATTGCAGTTCAGGGGATCCGAGCAGGGAGCCAAAATGGGCCGCGAATTCCATAAAGGCATCCGACACGATCAGCACGCGATAACGCCGCCTCAACGCGGCCAGGAAATCGGCCGCCCCGTCCAGCAGCGGGAGCGTGGCGACAATATCCTGGACATGCCGCAGTTTCAAGCCGTGCTTGCGCAGCAGGGCGATGCGATGAACCATGAGGCTGTAGTAGTCGGGCTCTTCCCTTGTCGTGATTTTCAATCCGGGGATGCCGGCGCATGCTCCGATGAACGGCCACATCTCGGGCGCCAGCACGCCCTCCAGGTCGACACAAGCGACGTTCGTCATCTGTTCCCCCTTAGTGGCTGAAGTTGGCGAACGCCAGCGACATGCCCAGCGCCATCAGAATGGAGCCGATGGATTTGTCGATCACGCCTTGATGATCGACCATCCGCGCGCGCAGCGCCTGCCGCGAAAAGAACAGCGCCACCAGGCCAAACCAGAAAAAGTGGGTGAACGACATGAACAGGCCGTAGCCAAACTGCGTCGACAGCGGCGTCGCCGGCTGCACCACCTGGGTGTAGGTGCTGACGACGAACATGGTGGTTTTCGGATTCAGCGCGTTGGTCAGGAATCCATTGCTGAGCATGCCGAGGGGGGAGATGGCGCGTTTCTCGTGCAGGTCGATCGTTAGCTTCGATTTGTTCGCGAACGTCTTCCAACCGATGACGATCAGATACAGCGCGCCGGCGATTTTGATGGCGGTAAAGAGCGCGGGGGAATGGGCGATGACCAGCGCGACGCCGAACATCGTGTAGAACACGTGGACCTGTACGCCAAGGGCGATGCCCAGCGCGGCCAGCAGGCCGGCGTTGCGGCCGTACAGATAGCTATTCCGCGTCACCATGGCGAAGTCCGGGCCGGGGCTGATGGTGGCGAGTATGGTGATCAAGGCGACGGCGATAAGTTCAGTCATGTTTTTCTTCTTTCTGAAAGTGGCGTGTCGCGCGGCTCGGTGCCGCGCGACACGCGGAGCAATTACTTTTTACGGAACGTCACGACCAGCACGTCGCGGCTGCCGGGTTGGTCGACGTCAAGCTGGACAATCGGCGTGACGCCGTGCAGCACATGATGATCGTTGACGATGGCCGCGTCGAACCTGTCGGCCAGGGTGAAACTGTCGATCCTTTGCCGGTCGAGATCATAGATTTGCGTGCAGCCGTTGACGACGTTCTTGCGGTTGACCATGAGCATCAGCACGAAATTGACGCCGTCGCGATGGATGCCTTCCGGTGTGGGCTTGCCCTCGGCGGCCAGTTTCGCGTCGATGCGGAACTGGTGCGCCTCGATATGCCAATGGGCGTATGGCGACAAGCGTCCGAAAACGCCGCAGCAGAAGCGCAGGATCGCGGTCATCGTCGGGCCGCACAAAATATGCGGCTCGATCGGCTGGTAATGGCGCGCGATGCCGCCGTTCAGATTGTTGTAGCTCAGGCTCTGATAGTGCGGCTGGTGCGGCTCCACATAGATGACGTGGCTCGACGGCAGGGCCCGCAAGGTGGCGTGCCGGCGCGAGCGATAGCGGCCGCCATCGGCCATATATTCGTCGCACGGCAAATTGTTCCAGCTGTCCTGGAAGGCCTGCAAATCCGTCATCGGCTCGATGGCGCCGTCGGCCAGGTATTGCTTCATCCGCTCGGACGGAATGAAACACCGGTCCTTGCGGGCGAGAAGATTGCAGAGGCGATCAATGGCCATGTCCGACGCGGTGATATGGCCTTCGTCCAATAGAATAGTCATGTTTGTAATTTCCAGTAACGCATCATTTTGACGCATAGTTGTCAGTGAAAAATCATCGACCAACCACGGAGGGCAGCCGATAGGCTTGCATTGCTTTTTAATTATCGATATATTCATGCCAAGAAAAAAGCGATTTATACTTTCGATAACATGTGAGAAAAACTGACAGATGATGAGCAGACAGCCGCCGTTGAATTCGCTGCGTTTTTTCGAGGCCGCCGCAAGGCTCGGCAGCTTTGTGAAGGCCGGTGACGAACTGCGGCTCACGCACGGGGCGGTCAGCCGGCAAATCCGCATGCTGGAGCAGTCGCTGGGCGTGGACTTGTTCGAGCGCCGCAACCGGGGCGTGTTTTTGACCCCGCAGGGCGAACATTTATGGGCCGCCACGCAGTACGCGTTCGAGCACCTCGACACGGCGATGGCGTCGTTGTGCAAGCCGGTGCGCCACCTGCCGCTGGTCGTCTCCTGCGAACCGACCATCTCGATGAAATGGCTGATACCAAGGCTCGGCGATTTCTATCGACGGCATCCGGACATACAGCTGCACATCTTCGCTTCCGGGGGGGCGGTCGCCTTTCAACGCGACGGCGTCGATGTGGCTTTGCGCAGGAACGATTTCCAGTGGGACGCCAGCGTCCATGCGGAAAAGGTGTGCGACGAGTGGGTGGGCCCAGTTTGCGCGCCGGCGTTATTGAAGCGCAAGCAGCTGCATTTGCCGGCGCAAAGAATCCTGCATACGTCCTCGCGCAAGAACGCCTGGGCCAGCTGGCGCGCCGTCACCAAAACCACGGCCGCCCACGCGGGCAGCCAGACCTACGAGCATTTCTATCTGACCTTGCAAGCGGCCGGCGCCGGGCTTGGTGTCGCCATCGGTTCGGTCTTCATGGCGCAGGAGGAGATCGACAGCGGGCGCCTGGTCGCGCCGTTCGGCTTTGTGCGCGACGGCTCCGAATACTGCCTGCTGTCGATGTTGCCGTTCGAGGCCGATCCGCGCCGCTCGTCGTTCCTGCGGTGGATACGCGAACAAATGCCGTTCGGCGCGCCCGCGAGTTAGGCCGCCGGGGTGGCGGCGGGTTAGAATTCGGGCTTGTGGCGCATTCGCCATCCCTTGTTTATCGATACCGGACAATTCGCCATTTAAATGAACCCGCCCGACATCAACACGAATCTTTTCACGCGACTGCGATTTATTCTGGTCGAAACCAGCCGGGCCGGCAATATCGGGGCCGTCGCGCGGGCCATGAAAACCATGGGATACAGCGATCTGGTGCTGGTCAGCCCCCGTTTCGAGAATGCCGCGCAGGATCCGGAGGCGGTCGCCTTCGCCAGCGGCGCGCAGGATATCCTGGCCGGAGCGCGGGTGGTTGGCAGCATGGCCGAGGCGCTCGACGGCATCAACTTCGCCGCCGCCGTCTCGGCGCGGCTGCGCGAATTCTCGCCGCCGGTGCTGACACCGCGCCAGCTGGCCACGCAGTTGGTGGCGCAGCCGGAGCTGCACGCGGCGCTGATCTTCGGCAACGAGCGCTTCGGGTTGCCGAACGAGCTGGTCGAAAAATGCAATGTGCTGATCAACATCCCGGCCAACCCGGAGTATTCGTCGCTGAACTTGTCGCAGGCGGCGCAGGTGCTGGCCTACGAATGCCGGATGGCGGTGCTCGACGGCGCCGGCGTCACCCACACGCCGCGCCAGCCGGCCGGCGACGCCAGCGACGTCGGCTTCCAGGGCGAGGCCGCCAGCCTGGCACAGATCGAGGGCATGTACCAGCATCTGGAGCAGGCGCTGGTGGGGATAGGCTTTCTCGACGCGGACAACCCGCGCAAGCTGATGCCCAGGCTCAAGCGGCTGTTTTCCCGCGCGCAGCTGGAGAAGGAAGAAGTGAACATCCTGCGCGGCATTGCGCGGCACATGACGGGCAAGCAGAAAGCCGGCAAAGACGACAAAATATGACCATCGATTCAAAAAGACCACGGAGATACGTCGGCGGAACACAGGCAGCGTGAAGACATAAAAAATATAACGACAGGGTGGGGACCATGTATTCAAACCGCAGATCTTTTCTCAAGATCGGCGTGGCCGGCGCGATCGCACTCGCTGCCGGCGGCGCCTTCTACCGCCTGGCCTGCGCGCCGACGCCGGGCCACCACTTCGCGCTCGACGGCCCCGCCACGACGCTGCTCACCGCCGTGATCCCATCCATGCTCGGGCCGATACTCCCGGCCGAACCGGCCGCCCGCGCCGCCGCCATCCGCCAAACCGTCGACCACGTCGCCGGCGCCATCGCCGGCCTGCCGTTGTCCTCGCAAAAAGAAGTACAAGACCTGTTCGGCCTGCTGTCGCTGGCGCCGGTGCGGCGCATGCTGGCCGGCGTCTCCGGCGGCTGGGCGCACGCCTCGCCGGCGGACGTGGATGCCTTCCTGCGCAGCTGGCGCCACCACCGTTTGCAAACCCTGCAAACCGCCTACCTCGCGCTGCACGACCTGATCCTCGGCGCCTGGTACGCGCAGCCGGCCAACTGGCCGGCGATCGGCTACCCCGGTCCGATCAAGGAACTGGCATGAACGCCATATGAAAAACACCAACATCCCCATCGTCGCCCAGAAAGGCCCGGTCCCCGATCCGATCCACGCCGGCCTGGCCGCCGGCTGGCGCGTGACCGACTGCGCGCGGCTGGACGAGGACCTGGTCATGGAAGCGGACGTGGTCATCGTCGGCAGCGGCGCCGGCGGCGGCGTGACGGCCGAGATCCTGGCGCGCGCCGGCCTGCGCGTGCTGATCGTCGAGGAGGGCGCGCTGAAGTCGTCGACCGATTTCAAGATGCGCGAAGCCGACGCCTATCCGGCGCTGTACCAGGAGTCGGCGGCGCGCAAGACGCGCGACAAGGGCATCAACATCCTGCAGGGGCGCACCGTCGGCGGCAGCACCACGGTCAACTGGACCAGCAGCTTCCGCACGCCGCCCGGCACGCTGGCGTACTGGAACAAGCACTACGGCCTGGACGGCTACACGCCGGAGTCGATGGCGCCGTGGTTCGCCATGATGGAGCGCCGCCTCGACATCGCCGAGTGGGCGCCGCCGCCGAACGAGAACAACGATGTGCTGCGGCGCGGCGCGGGCAAGCTGGGCATCGCGACCGGCATCATCCACCGCAACGTCAACGGCTGCTGGAACCTCGGCTACTGCGGCATGGGCTGTCCGACCAACGCCAAGCAGTCGATGCTGGTCACCACGATCCCGGCGGCGCTGGAACTGGGCGCGGTCCTGCTCACGCGCGCCCGCGCCGAGCGGCTGGTGATCGAAGGCAGGGATGGCAACGACAGGGTGACGCAGCTCGATTGCGTGGCGCTCGACGCCGCCGGCCTGGCGCCGACCGGCCGCCGCATCACCTTGCGCGCCAAACACTTCGTGCTGTCCGGCGGCGCCATCAACACGCCGGCGCTGCTGCTGCGTTCCGTCGCGCCCGACCCGCACGGCCTGCTGGGCAAGCGCACCTTCCTGCATCCGACCCTGGTCTCGGCCGCCGTCTTCGGGCAGCGCGTGGAGGCCTACGCCGGCGCGCCGCAGTCGGTGTACTCCGATCACTTCCTGCATACGGACGCCATCGACGGCGCGATCGGCTACAAGCTCGAGGCGCCGCCGCTGCATCCGGTGCTGATGTCGACCACGATGGCCGGTTTCGGCGCGCGGCACGCGCGCATGATGGCGCAGTTCCCGCACGCGCAGGCGTTGCTGGCGCTGCTGCGCGACGGCTTCCACGCGGACGCGCCCGGCGGCAGCGTGGCGCTGTCCAGCGATGGCGCGGCGGTGCTCGATTATCCGATTGGCGACTACCTGTGGGACGGCGCCCGGCGCGCCTTGCTGAGCATGGCCGAGATCCAGTTCGCGGCCGGCGCGAAGACGGTGATGCCGGTGCACGAGGCCGCAGGCGAGTACGGCAGTTGGCAGCAGGCCAAGTCCGCCATCGCGGCGTTGCCTTTCAAGTTGCTGGCCACGCGCGTGGTGTCGGCGCATGTGATGGGCGGCTGCGCGATGTCGGCCGACGAGCGGCTGGGCGTGACGGACGCGGGCGGCCGCTATCGCGGCCTGCGCAATGTGTCGGTGCACGACGGCTCGCTGTTCCCGACGTCGATCGGCGCCAATCCGCAGTTGTCGGTATACGGCGTGGTCGCGCGACTGGCCAGCGGCCTGGCATCTGAAATGACGCGGAAACACGTAGGGCGGATTCGCGCAGCGTAATCGGCCATGGTTGCGCCGCCAACGGCGCATCGATGGCCGATTACGGCGTTCCGCCTAATCCGCCCTACGTCGTCAACGTCATGTCAACGTTGTTCGGTTCGCTTGCGCCGCTCCCTCCGTTCGTATCGCGGGAGTATGATGAGACCATGATCAAACGTTTCCTTATCGTTCTATTAGCGGTCCAGATCGGCGCGATGCTGGCGCTGTCCCTGTCGCTGTACCGCTGGTGGCATCCGGCATGGCGCGCTGCTGTCGGCGCGCCTGTCGCGGCGCTCGTTTGCCTGGCGGCCGCTGCCGCCTTCGTGCTGCTGGTGCGCCTGCTCATCAACGCCAACAACTTCCGCCTGAGCCGGCGCGCGCGCAGCCCCACGCCGGCCGGCCACACGCTCAATCCCCTCGCCGCGATCAAACTGTTCGCGCATGAATTTTTCTCATCGATGTTGACATCGTCTTACTACATGCTGCGGCCGGTGGGACTGCGCCTGCAGCCGCACGCGCGCGGCCTGCCGGTGCTGCTGCTCCACGGCTACGCCTGCAACAGCGGCTACTGGCTTCCGATGAGCAAGCTGCTGACGCGGGCGCACATCAGCCATTACGGCATCGACCTGGAACCGCCCGGCGCTTCCATCGACGACTTCGTGCCGCAGGTGCGCGCGGCCGTCGAGCGCTTGTGCGCCGAGACTGGCAGCCAGCAAGTCGTCGTGCTCGCGCACAGCATGGGCGGGCTGGTGGCGCGCGCGTATCTGCGCCGCCATGGCCACGCCCGCATCGCGCGCGTGATCACGCTCGGCACGCCCCATCACGGCACCACGCTGGCCGGCTTCGGTCCTGGAAGTAACGCCGTGCAGATGCGGCGCGACAGCGCGTGGCTGGCGTCGCTCGCCGGCACTGAGGCGGATTTGCAACGCAAATTATTTTCGTCCATTTACTCTGTCCACGACAACATCGTCGCGCCCCAGGATTCGAGCGTTTTGCCCGGGGCGCGCAATCTCGTGTTTGGTGCAATTGGCCATGTTGCGCTGGGCCGTCACCCGGAAATCATGCGTTGCGCGTTGTCAGAAATCAAAACCGCAACACCTGTGTGATTTTGTGTGATTTTTCGCGTGATTTGTTGCTGTATGGTTACTCGTATGAAGTACAGTAAACAGGCGGAGCGATGG
The DNA here is from genome assembly GCA_963511605.1 of uncultured Duganella sp. Taxonomy (GTDB): domain Bacteria; phylum Pseudomonadota; class Gammaproteobacteria; order Burkholderiales; family Burkholderiaceae_D; genus Rugamonas. The sequence goes on from CAUPJZ010000016.1 coordinate 94,089, forward strand.
CTATAGACTTCGGCACCCTTATCCTGGACGAAACCCCCGACGCGGTGGTCATCACGCGGCTCGACGGTGAAGTGGTGCACTGGACCAGCGGCGCGCGGCGGATGTTCGGTTACGGCAGCGAAGAGGCGATGGGCCGCAAGCTCGCCGAGCTGATCGAGGTGCCGGGACTGGCCGACGGTGGCGCCGTGGTGCGGCAGACGCTCGGCGACGGCGCGGCCAGCTATGAGTCGGTGCGCCGCGCCAAGGACGGCGCGCTGGTGTACATCGATAGCACCAGCAAGCTGCTGCGCGACGCCGCCGGCGCGCCGGAATATATTTTGTGGAGCAAGAAGGACGTCACCACGCTCAAGGTGCTGCGCGACGCCAAGCTGGTCGAGGCGCGCTTCGACGGCATCCTGGAGCTGATGCCCGACGCGATCATCGTCGCCAACGCCAGCGGCCGCATCGTGCTGGCCACGCGCCAGGCCGAGGCGATGTTCAAGTACGAGCACGGCGCCTTGCGCGGCGTGGTGCTCGAGATGCTGATGCCGGCGCGTTTCCGCCACGGCCACCGGGCCCACCGCAACGACTACGGCGTTCGGCCGACGCTGCGGCCGATGGGCAGCGGCCGCGACCTGTATGGCTTGCGCAGCGACGGCACCGAGTTCCCGGTGGAGATCAGCCTGAGCCCGATCGAGACGGAGGAGGGCACCTTGATCATGAGCGCGATCCGCGACGTCGGCGAGCGCAAGCGGATCGAGCTGGCGCTGCAGGAGAAGAATGTCGAGTTGGCGAAGGCGGTCGCGACCAAGGATCGCTTCCTCGGCGGCATGTCGCACGAGCTGCGTACGCCGTTGAACGCGATCATCGGTTTTACAGGTACTATGTTGATGAAGTTGCCTGGGCCCATTAATCTGGAACAGACCAAGCAATTGCGCATGGTGCAGAGCAGTGCGCGCGACCTGCTCTCGCTGATCAACGACCTGCTCGATTTGACCAGGATCGAGTCGGGCAAGGTGGAGCTCGAGCTGGTGCCGCTGCCGTGCCGGCCGGTGATCGACGAGGTGCTGGTGTTGTTGCAGCCGCAGGCGCGCAACAAGGGACTGGCGCTGGCGCTGGTGGCTTCCGAACAGGAAGTGACGGTCAAGGCCGACCGCCGCGCGCTGCAGCAGATCTTGACGAACCTGGTCGACAACGCGATCAGGTTCACCGACAGCGGCACGGTGCTGGTGCGGCTGGGGACGGCGGAGGCGGACGGGCGGGCGCTCGCCACCATCAGCATCAGCGATAGCGAGGGTGGTGCCGACGCCGGTCAGGGCGGGCGGCAGCACCAGGCGGTATCGCAGTTGCAAGCCAGTTCGATGCGCCAGTTCGAGGGCACGGGACTGGGGCTGCATTTAAGCCAGAAGTTGGCGACGCTGCTACATGGGGAAATTTTGTTTGACAGCGAGTATGGCGTCGGCAGTATTTTTACACTGACGCTGCCGCTGGGGTCATGACAAGGGGAGTCACAAGGTGTCGGCACGCATACTGATTATTGAAGACAACGCCACCAACATGGAGTTGATGGTCTACCTGCTGCGCGCGTTCGGCTACACGCCGCTGTCGGCCATCGACGGCGAGGCGGGCGTGGCGGCCGCGCTGCGCGAGCTGCCCGACCTGATCATCTGCGACGTCCACCTGCCCAAGCTCGATGGCTACGGCGTGGTCGCCGCGTTGAAAGGCGACGCGACGGTACGCCACATCCCGACCCTGGCCGTGACGGCGCTGGCGATGGTCGGCGACCGCGAACGCCTGCTCGAGGCGGGCTTCGACGGCTACATCGGCAAGCCGATCGAGCCCGACACCTTCGTCACGCAAATCGAGTCTTTTTTGGACGGGGAGATGTCGACCCCGTCTAAAAACGACATCGCCACGATCCTGATCGTGGACGACCACGTGCTCAACCGCGAGTTCCTGATGACCCTGCTGGGCTACGGCGGCCACCGCCTGCTGGAGGCCTCCAACGGCGCCGAGGGCCTGAAGATGGTGCTGGCCGAGCGGCCCGACCTGGTCATCTCCGACATCCTCATGCCCAATATGGACGGCTACGAGTTCGTCACCCGCATGCACGGCAATCCGGAGACGGCCGACGTGCCGGTGATCTTCTACACCGCCACCTACCGCGAGCGCGAGGCGATGGCCGTGGCGCAGTCGTGCGGCGTGCGCTGGGTGCTGCCCAAGCCGTCGGACCCGGACGTGATCCTGCGCACCGTGCACGAGGCGCTGGGGCTGGCCGCGGTCGCCGACGGCGGGCATGGCGACGACCTGCCGGCCTTCGCGCCCGAGCCGCCGCAGGAGGGGCGCTTCCACAACATCGACGACAAGGTGGCCGAGTACCTGGGCGAGCTCGAATCGAGCAGCCAGCTCATCACGCAGTTCGCCAACGGCTCGACCGAGTCGGCCGACGGCCCGTCCGAGCACTTGTCGCTGATGACGCAGCGGCTGTCGAGCTCCCTGTCGAGCCTGCAGGCGGTGAGCCTGCGGCTGACCGCGCTCATCGAGCTGGGCATCGAGCTGGGCACCGAGCGCGACCCGCGCGCGCTCGTCGAGATCGGCTGCCGCGTGGCGCAGAACATCTGCGTGTCCAAATACGCCTGCATCGGCGTGCTGGAGGCCGGCGCGGCCGAGCTCAGTTACTACGCCAGCTGCGGCGCCGGCGTGCCGATCCGCCAGATCGCCCAGTCGCCGCGCGCCGGCGTGCTGCGCGGCCTGCTCGACCAGCGCCTGCCGTGCCGCATCAACGACCTCGACGGCGACCCCACGAACATTGGCCTGCCGGCCGGCCATCCGCCGGTGCACTCCTTCCTGGGCGTGCCGATCGCCTCGCGCGAGCGCACCCACGGCTGGCTCTACCTGGTCGACAAGCTCGGCGCCGACGGCTTCTCCGAAGTCGACGAGCGCGTCGCCGCCACGGTGGCCGCGCAGATCTCGGTGGCCTACGAGAACCTGCTGCTGTACGAGGAGATCAAGCGCCACCACGCCCAGCTCACGCTCGACATGAACGCCCGCATCCGCCTCGACGAGGACCTGCGCCGCTTCCGGCTGGCCATGGACGCCACCGCCGACGCCATCTTCCTGGTCGACCGCGCCGGCATGTGCTTCGTCGACGTCAACGCCACCGCCTGCCGCATGCTCGGCTACGAGCGCGAGGACTTCCTCAAGATCGGCCCTGGCATGGCGGCCGAGGGCGACCTGCGCAAACTCGAGGAACTGTACGAAAAACTGCTGTCGGGCGACCAGAGCGGCGCCATGACCGAGCTGCTGCTGCAATGCCGCGACGGCAAGCCGCTGGCGGTCGAAGTGCAGCGCCGTACCCTGCGCTCGGGTCCGAGCTGGATCCTGGTGGCGGTGGCGCGCGACATCACCGAGCGCAAGGAGGCCGAGCAGCGGTTGTTGAAACTGGCGCACTTCGATACCCTGACCGGCCTGCCCAACCGCAGCCAGTTCTACGATTCGCTGACGCACTCGCTGCGCCAGGCGGGCGAGCACAAATGGTCGCTGGCGGTGCTGTTCCTCGACGTCGACCGCTTCAAGAACGTCAACGACACGCTGGGCCACACCATCGGCGACGAGCTGCTGCGCCAGTTCTCCAGCCGGCTGGTCGACTGCCTGCGCGTGCGCGACACCATCGGCCGCTTCGGCGGCGACGAGTTCGCCGCCATCCTGATGCTGCCCGAGGGCGCGCAGAACGCCATCGCCGTGGTCGACAAGATCCGCGAGTCGATGCGCCGGCCGTTCGACCTCAAGGGGCACGAGGTGACGGTCACGGCCAGCATCGGCATCGCCGTGTTCCCCGACGACGGCACCGATCCGGACGTGCTGATCCAGTACGCCGACACCGCCATGTACCGCGCCAAGGAGGCCGGGCGCGATGCCTTCCGCTTCTTCACGGCCGAGATGAACGCGCAATCCCTGGCGCGCCTGGACCTGGAGAACGCGCTGCGGCGCGCCATCGACAATGAGGAGTTCGTGCTGTACTTCCAGCCCAAGGTCAACATCGGCACCGGGCGCATCAGCGGCGCCGAGGTGCTGATACGCTGGAAGCGGCCCGGCCACGGCATGGTGTCGCCGGCGCTGTTCATCCCGATCCTCGAAGAGACCGGCCTGATCGTGCGGGTCGGCTCGTGGGTGATCCACGAGGCCTGCCGCAAGATCGCCGAATGGCGCCGCGCCAACGGCTGGGCCGTGCACCTGTCGGTCAACGTCTCGGGCATCCAGTTCTTCGTCGGCGGGCTGGAGGAGGAGGTGCTCAGGGCGATCAAGGAGCACGACATCGCCCCCGAGCTGCTCGAGCTGGAGCTGACCGAAAGCTCGCTGATGTCGAACGCGGAAGAGACCATCACCGTGCTGCAGAACCTGAAGGCGCTGGGCATCAAGATCTCGATCGACGACTTCGGCACCGGCTACTCGTCGCTGGCCTACCTGAAACGCTTCCCGATCGACAAACTGAAGATCGACATCGCCTTCGTGCGCGAGGTCACCAGCAACCCGGACGACGCCGCCATCGTGCTGGCCATCATCAACATGGCGCACAGCCTCAAGCTCGAGGTCATCGCCGAGGGCGTGGAGAAGGACGCGCAGCTGGCCTACCTGCGCCGGCACGGCTGCGACGAGCTGCAGGGCTACTTCTTCAGCCGTCCGCTGCCGGAGCAGGAGTTCGAGGCGATGATGCGCGAAGGGCGCCACCTGCAGACGCCGGTCGACGAGACGGTGCTCGACCAGCAGACCCTGCTCATCGTCGACGACGACGCCTTCATGCTCGACGTGCTGACCGACTTCCTGTCGCAGGACGGCTACCGCATCCTGACGGCGCAGACGGCGGCCGAGGGCTTCGACATCCTGGCCAAGCACCGGGTGCAGGTGATCCTGTGCGACCAGTGCATGCCCTTGATGAGCGGCACCGAGTTCATGGAGCGGGTCAAGAACCTGTGCCCGGACACCTTCCGCATCATGCTGTCGGCCTACGCCGACCTGACGCCGATCATGGCGGCCATCAACCACGGCGCCATCGACCGCTTCTACACCAAGCCGTGGAAGGGCGCTGTGCTGCGGGAGAATATCCGCGAAGGCTTCCGCCTGCACGCCCGCGCGCACGGCCCGCTGCGCATCGCCGACGCCGTCAAGGCCTGAGGCGGGGCGTCGCGCGCCTGCTTGACCCAGCGCAAACTCCCTGGCGCATTGTCTTGACCGATGGGGGCGCCTGGGCGCCCACTTGGGGGTAAGCGGTCTGCCTTGTCATTCCTCGGAAAAGCCCATCGCGCCGCCGACCCGCGCGGCCGGCGCCGCTCCGCATCCCGCGATTTGTTCCAGTACTCGATACGCGTCCCGTACCGTATCGCTGACTTATTTTCGTCCACGAAGATCAATTGGGAGATGAAATCATGGCAACAAGGAGCAAAGAACCCCCGCAAGCGGAAAACCCCGGCGAGCCCGACAACGCCGGTGGCCAACCCATCGGGAAACCGGCCGCGGCCGGCCCCGAGAATCCGGACGCCTCGTCGGCCGGCCTCGACGCGCTGGGTTACGAGGCCGAACAGCAAGCCGTGTTCGTGGCGGCCGGGGTGTCGGACGACCTGCTTGCGCTGCGCGACGCGGTGGAGGCCTCGCTGCTTGCCGTGTCGGGCGATTTCGCCGCGCTGGCCGGCGCCGCGCCGGGCTATGGCATTGTCGGCGTCGGCATCGGCCTGTCCGACCCCGCCGGCATGGCCTTCGGCGCCGGCGGCCCCGGGGAGCCGACGCTGACCCTGTACACCGAGAGTGTCCTGCCGCGCGATGAACTGCTGAATCACCTCGCGCAAAGCGCCGGCACGCGGGCTTTGTCTAGCGTGCCATTGCAACAGATAGCGGTCGGCGTGGTCGACGCCTATTCGCACCGCGCCCGCCACCGCCCGGCGCCGGCTGGCGTGTCGGTCGGGCACGTCAACGTCACGGCGGGCACGTACGGCAGCCGCGCGATCGGCCTGACGGCGCCCTGGAACAATCGCCATCTGGTCCTGAGCAACAACCACGTGCTGGCCAATTCGAATGCCGGACTGGTCGGCGACAGCATCATCCAACCCGGCGCGGCCGATGGCGGGCGGCATCCGGCCGACCAGATCGCGGTGTTGGCGCGCTGGGTGCCGATTATTTTCGGCGGCGCGCCGAACTATGTCGACGCGGCGATCGGCTGGGCATGGCACGAACGCATCCGTGGCGAGCAATACTATCTGTCGGGCGGCCTGCCGGCCTACTACAGCACGGGCACGGCGCCGCTGGCCGCCCCGCTGGGCTTGATCGTCGGGAAAAGCGGGCGCACCACCGGCCTGACGCAGGGGCGGGTGACGCAGATCGGCGTGTCGGTCAATGTCAACTATCCGGGCCGGGGCGTCGCGCTTTTCCGCAACCAGATCGCCATCCAATCGGTCAATTTCAGCCCGTTCTCGGCCGGCGGCGATTCCGGTTCGCTGATCTGGCATTGGGCCACCGGCGTGCGGCCCGTCGGCCTGCTGTTCGCGGGCGGCGGCGGCGTGACATTCGCCAACCCGATCGGTTCGGTGCTGGCGGCGTTGGACATCCGCTTGCTTCCATAGCGGGCGACGGTAGCCGTGCCGGCGGCGGGGCGGCCAAGCGTCTATACTTAAGCAGCGACATACCTTGAGGAGACGCCATGACCGACAAACCGCATCGGGCGCCGGACTTTTCCGGTTACGGCCCGGTTGAATACAATCCGGTTCCAGCCGCGCCCGCGCGCGGGCTGGCGGAGGTGCTGGCACGCGAAGAGGCGCGCTTGCTGGCCATCGAGGGCGTGACCTCGGTTGGCATCGGTTATGGGCCGCCAGGCGGGGAGGCGCTGGTGGTTGGCGTGGCCGATGCCGCCGTCGCGGCGCGCCTGCCCCGGAATATCCAGGGCTACCCCCTGGTCGTCACGGTGACCGGGGCGGTGGACGCGCTGCGCCGACGCTGAAGGGCGGTGTCGAGCGCGTCGGCCGTCACGGCGGACACGGCCGCCAAGATGCGATGTATCCGTGCTCCGGGCCGCGGCGGCTCGGCCGCGTCCGTGCCGTCGCTTCGCCGAAGATCGAGCGCCTATCTTGCGACCATCCGCCATCATTTGCGTTTAAACCGGCCCGGTGTTCTCACTTCGGGTGCAGAGGTGTTATGCTTGCATGAGAATAAACAGAGATCCTCGTCATGCAACAAAAAGCACCCCGCCGCACCCGTGAACGCATACTGGAACTGTCCCTGCGCTTGTTTAACGAGTTCGGCGAACCCAATATCACCACCACCGTGATCGCCGAGGAGATGAATATCTCTCCCGGGAACCTGTATTACCATTTCCGCAATAAGGACGACATCGTCAACTCGATCTTCGTCCAGTTCGAGGCCGAGATCGAACGCATCCTCACCGTGCCCAACGGGCGCCGCTCGAACATCGACGACGTCTGGATGTACCTGCACCTGATGTTCGAGCTGATCTGGCGCTACCGCTTCTTCTACCGCGACCTCAACGATCTGCTGTCGCGCAACCGCAAGCTCGAGCTGCATTTCAAGCAGATCCTGGCGCACAAGATCAAGGTCGCCAAGCAGCTGTGCGAGGACTTGCGCAGCGAAAAATCGCTGGAGGCGTCCGACGCCGCCATCGACGCCATGGCCACCAACATGGTGGTGGTGGCAACGTACTGGCTGTCGTACGAGTACGTGCGCAACCCGCGCAAGTACAGCGAGCAGCAGTCGATGGCCGACGCGCTGGCGCGCGGCTGTTACCAGGTGCTGTCGCAGATCGGGCCGTATCTGCGCAATGAGACCAGTTTGCTGTTCCAGAAACTGTCCGAAGAATATCTGAAGAAGCTCAAGTGAGCCGCGGAGACACCATGGCCTGGACCCCTTTTCCTTATCCCGATCCCGCCTACCGCTACACGCCGGAGGGCCTGAAGGCGGCCTGGCCGGCGCTGCACAGCGGCGACCTGGAGCCGTTCCCGGCCAATCCGGCGCTGCTGCAGGCCTGGATCGCCTTCCATGCCGGCGAGTTCGAGCGGGCCGCGCGGCTGGGGCTGGACGCCGGCGTGAACGGCTATTCGGTCGCCCACAAGGCGATCTGCATCTACGCCCAGTACCTGGAAACGAGCGTCAAGAAGCGCATCGCCACCTTCGAATGCGTGGCCGAGCGCTGCGAACGCCAGCAGCGCGAGCAGCCAAGCAACCCGGCCGGTTACTACTGGCACGCCTACGCGCTGGGCTACTACGCCGAGGGCATCTCGGTGGTCAAGGCGCTGGCGCAGGGGCTCGGCCCGCGCGTGCGCGCCAGCCTGGAAAAAACCGTCCAGCTGGCGCCGGCGCGCGCCGACGCCCATGTCGGCCTGGGCGTGTACCACACCGAGATCGTCGACAAGGTCGGCGCCATGATCGGCGGCCTGACCTACGGCGTCAAGAAGGAGGAGGGCTACCGCCACTTCGAGACCGCGCTGCGGCTCGATCCCGATTCGGCGATCGCGCGCATCCAGTACGGCCACGCGCTGGCGATGCTCGACGGTAAAAAGAAAATGGCCGACGCCACGGCCCTGCTGGAGCAGGCCGCGCGCCTGGCCCCGCGCGACGCGATGGAGCGGCTCGATGTCGAGGCCGCGCGACAGGAACTCATGGAGGAAAAGCAGCAGTGACGAAGACGATTTGTGTGTATTGCGGCGCCAACGCTGGCGTCAGCCCCGTTTACGCCGAGGCGGCGCGCGCGCTGGGCCGGGCGCTGGTCGATCAAAACCTGGCGCTGGTGTACGGCGGCGGCAACGTCGGATTGATGGGCATCATCGCCGACGAGGTGCTGCGGGCCGGCGGCGAGGCCACCGGCGTGATCCCCACCGCGCTGGTCGAGCGCGAAGTGGGCCACACCGGCCTGACGCGCCAGTTCATCGTCAAGGACATGCACGAGCGCAAGGCGATGATGGCCAGCCTGTCGGACGGCTTCATCGCCATGCCCGGCGGCATGGGCACCTTGGAGGAGTTGTTCGAGATGCTGACCTGGTCGCAGCTGGGCATCCACGCCAAGCCGATCGGCCTGCTCAATGTCGACGGCTTCTACGACGGCTTGATCGACTTCATCGCCCACGCCAGCGCGCAGGGCTTCATCCGTCCGCAGCACGCGGCGCTGATGATGTCCGAATCCGATCCGCAGGCGCTGCTGAAACTGCTGAAGGCCTAGCCTTCGCTGTATGGCCGGCGCGCGCCACATCCTGATCCTTGCCGCCGGCAGCGCCGGCGACGTCTATCCCTTCATCGTCATCGGCCAGGCCCTGCTGCGGCGCGGCTACGACGTCACCCTGGTCGCCTCCGACAATTTCAAGGAACGGGTCGAGCGCGCCGGCATGGGCTTCGCCTCCGGCCTGAGCCAGGCCGATCTGGACGAACTGGTGCACGACCCCGACTTGTGGCATCCACAGAAGGGCTTCTTCACGATCTGGAAGACCATGGGCAGGCATTTCGCCCCGTCGTACGCGCGGCAGCTGGCGCTGGTCGAACAACGGCCGACGGTGATCGTGGCCAGCACCCTGGCAATGACCGGCCGCATGCTGCAGGAGGCGCGCGGCGTGCCGCTGGCCACTGTCCACCTGGCGCCGTCGTGCTTCTTTTCCGCCTACGACCCGGCCGCGCGCGCCGGACTGGAGTGGCTGGCGCGGATGCCGCCGTGGCTCGTGCGCGGCGTGCTGGGCCTGATCGAGCGCCTGGTTCTCGATCCCGCCGTGCGTCCCGAAGTGAACCGTTTGCGCGCCTCGCTCGGCCTGGCGCCGGTGCGGCGCGTGATGAGCCATTGGCTGCATTCGCCGCAGCGCGTCATCTGCGCCTTTCCGGACTGGTTCGCCGCGCCGCAGCCGGACTGGCCGCCGCACACCGTCTGCACCGGCTTCCCGCGCATGGCGGCCGCGCCGGACGACGCCCTCGGCGGGGAGCTGCGGCGCTTCCTCGACGCCGGCCCGGCGCCGATCGCCGTCACACCCGGTTCGGCGATGGCGCACGGCCGCGTCTTCATCGAGCGCGCGATCGCGGCGGCCGCGGCCCTGCAACAGCGGGTGGTGGTGGTCACGCCGTTCCGCGACCAGCTTCCAGCGGTGTTGCCTGCATTTGTGCACCACGTGCCGTACGCGCCGTTCGACGCGCTGGCGCCGTGCGTGGCGGCGTTCGTGCACCACGGCGGCATCGGTACCAGCGCCACGGTGATGGCGGCGGGCAAGCCGCAGTTGATCGTGCCGTTTTCGTACGATCAGCCAGACAACGGCATGCGCCTGGCGCGCCTCGGCGTTGGCGCCATGGTCAAGCTCGACGCGGCGCCCGCCGCCTGGACCGCCGCGATGTCCGGTCTGCTGGACCGGCCGGAGGTGGCCGCCGCCTGCGCGGCGCTGGCCGCGAAGCTGGCGTCCGAACGCCCGCCGGCCGAACAGATCGCCGATTTGATCGTGGCGTTGGCGGCGGAAGTGCCGCATAATCCGCCATAATTTTAGAAAAACAACAAGGAGACGAAGTGACTCATCGACTGGGCAAGGTGCTGATCGCCTTCATTCTCGCGGGCTGTGCCTGCATTGCTGCGACGTCTGCAACGGCCGTCGAGCCGGCCCCGCCGGCCGCCGCGCGCGCCGTCGACGGCCGCGAACGGATCAACATCGACAAGGATTGGCGCTTCGCCCACGGCCACGCCTACGATGCGCAAAAGGACTTCCGGCACGGCCTGCGTCCCTTCTTCTTCGCCAAAGCCGGCTACGGCGACGGCCCGGCCGCCGCCGACTTCAGCGACGCCGCCTGGCGCAAGCTGGACCTGCCGCACGACTGGGCGGTCGAGTTGCCGTTCGATGCGCGCGCCAACACCAACCATGGCTCGCTGGCGATCGGCCGCAACTTCCCGGAAAACAGCGTCGGCTGGTATCGCAAGGTGATCCACATCCCGGCCGCCGACAAAGGGCGACGCATCTCGCTGGAGTTCGACGGCGTCTACCGCAACAGCGTGGTCTGGGTGAACGGCCACTACATCGGCACCGAGCCCAGCGGTTACTCGGGCTTCCGCTACGACATCACCGACTATCTGAACGTCGGCGGCGACAACGTCATCGCCGTGCGCGCCGACGCCACCGTGGAGGAGGGCTGGTTTTACGAGGGCGCCGGCATCTACCGCCATGTCTGGCTTACCAAGACCGCGCCACTGCACGTGGCGCAGTGGGGCACTTTCGTCAAGACCAAGGTGGAAGGCGGGCGGGCGCGCATCGACGTCGATGTCACTGTGGCCAACGACGGCAAGAGCGCGCAGTCGTTCGCGCTGCGCCAGCAGGTGTACGCGCCGGACGGCAAGCTGGTGGCGCAGGCCGAACAGGCCGGCCGCAACGTGCCCGCCGTGCGTGACGGCGAGTTCAGCGCCATGCTGACGGTGGCGCGTCCGCGTTTGTGGTCGCTCGAAGAGCCGAACCTGTACACCCTGAAGACCACGCTGCTGCAAGGCGGACGCGTGGTCGACAGCTACGACACCCGCTTCGGCATCCGCACCGTGGTGTTCGATCAGAACAAGGGCTTCTCGCTGAACGGCAAGGCGCTCAAGCTGCAGGGCACCAACAATCACCAGGACCACGCCGGCGTCGGCGTGGCGTTGCCGGACGGCTTGCAGACCTGGCGCCTGAAACAGCTCAAGTCGTTCGGCGTGAACGCCTACCGCGCCTCGCACCATCCGCCGACGCCCGAACTGCTGGACGAGGCGGACCGGCTGGGGATGCTTGTCATCGACGAGCACCGCATGATGGGCACGACGCCCGAGGTGCGCGGACAGCTCGACCGCATGATACGGCGCGACCGCAACCACCCGAGCGTCATTATCTGGTCTGTGGGCAACGAGGAATGGGCGCTGGAGTGGAAGGACCCCGGTCCCCATCTGGCGCGCGAGATGGACGAGCATGTCAAGCGCATGGACCCGACGCGGCGCACCATGGTGGCCACCAGCGGATCGGGCAAGGGCGTGTCGCTGGGGGCGGACGTCATCGGCTTCAACTACGGCGCGCAGCACGACGTCGACCAGTTCCACCGCGACCATCCGGCCAAGCCGGCGATGATGTCGGAGGAGGGCTCGACCTTCACCACGCGCGGCATCTACTTCGACGAGCCGGCGCGCTCCCATCTGAACGCCTACGACCGCCAGGGCCGGCCGGGCAGCAGCCTCAGTATCGAAGAGGGCTGGCGCCGCGTCCAGGAGCGCGACTGGATGAGCGGCATGTTCGTCTGGACCGGCTTCGACTACCGGGGCGAGACCACGCCGTTCGGCTGGCCGGCCGTCGGCTCGCAGTTCGGCATGCTCGATACCACCGGCGTGTTGAAGGACACGGCCTACTACCTCAAGTCGGTGTGGACGCGCGAACCGATGGTGCACATCCTGCCGCACTGGAACTGGGCGGGCAGGGAGGGACAAGCGATCAAGGTGCACGTCTACAGCAACGGCGACGCGGTCGAGCTGTTCCAGGACGGCCGCCCGCTGGGCCGCAAGACGATGGTCAAGGACGGCAAGCTTGAGTGGATGGTGCCCTACCAAGCGGGCAGGCTGACCGCGACCGCCTACCGCAACGGCCAGCCGGTGGCCACGGCCGAGGTGGCGACCACCGGCGCCGGCGCCCGTGTCGCGCTCAGCGCCGACAAGGCCGTCCTCAAGCCCGACGGCACCGATGTCGCCGTCGTGTGGGTCAACGTCGCCGACGTCGCCGGCAAGATCGTGCCGACCGCCGGCGACCTGGTTGGCTTCGACGCGTCCGGCCCGATCCGCATCATCGGCGTCGGCAACGGCGATCCCGGTTCGCACGAGGCCGACCGCCCGGCGGACCGCCACAGCTTCGTGCAGCTTTCCGGCTGGCGCACGCTCGCCGTCGACGGCGCCGACCAGCCGGCCGCGGTGGCCGCGACGGCCGACACCTCGTCATGGCGCGACCCGGCCGCGTGGTTGCCGCCCACCGAGCAGCCGCCATTGACGCGCTATCTGGTGTTGCGCGGCGAGTTTCCCCGGCCGGCCATGGCGCGGGACGGCCGCGCCGCCCTGTTCATCGACCGGCTGGACGCCGGCCAGGCGGTGTATGTGAACGGCCGTGCGGTCGAGGCGGCGCCGGTCGATGGCGGCCTGATGATCGCGCTCGATGGCGCGCAGCTCAAGGACACCAACAGCCTGGCCTACGTCGTGGCGACACCGAAGGATGGCGTGCAGGGCATGTTCGAGCGTTCCGTCGGCACCAGCAAATGGGGCGTGCTGCGCGTCACCGCGCCGGCGGCGCCGTGGCAGCGGCGCGTGTTCAACGGCTGGGCACAGGTGATCGTGCAATCGACCGGGCAAGCCGGCGAGGCCAGTTTAACGGCCAGGTCGCCCGGCCTTGCGCCGGCGACGGTCCGGTTCCAGACAGGGCAGGCCGCCCGCTAGCGCGCCGCCCGCCGCCCCGGCTTCCCGATGCCCGCGACCAGCATGTCGAACAGGGTGCGCGAGGCCGGCGGCATCGCGTGTTGATGCCTGCTGATCAAGCCCAGTGTGCGGTTGACGGTGGGATTGACCAGCGGAACGCCGATCACCGTGCTGTGTGCCTCCCGGGGTATGGACAGCCCCGGCACGGCCGCCACCCCCAGCCCCGACTCCACCAGCGCCAGAACGCCTGACACGTGGTTGATCTCGCAGGAGATCCACGGGTGCTTTTCCACGCCCGACAGCGCGGCGTCCAGCACGCTGCGGTTACCGCTCGACTTGGCCACCGAGATATAGCGTTCGTCGACGGTGTCCCGCCAGTTGAGCTTTCTGCGCTTGGCCAGCGGATGGTCGCGCCGCATCGCCAGCACGTAGCTTTCGACATGGATCGGTTGGAAATGGATTTCCGGATTTTCCGCGCCGGTGAAGCTGATGCCGAAGTCCGCTTCGCCGGTCAGCACCAGGTTGAGCACGTCCTGCGCGCTTTCGTCGTGCACGCGCACGCGAATTTTCGGGAACTGCGCGCTAAAGCGCTTGAGCACGTCCGGCAGGAAGTGCCACACGGCCGACGGCACGCAGGCGAAGGTCACCGTCCCGGTGCGGTGGGCGGCAAGGTCGGCGACGCCCAGCACGGCATCCTCCAGGCCGTTGAGGGCGTCGCGCACGTTCACCAGGAAGGCCTGGCCGACGTTGGTCAACTGCACGCGCCGCGTGGTCCGTTCGAACAGCTTGACGCCCAGCGCCTCCTCCAGTTTTTCAATCCTGCGGCTGAGCGCCGGCTGCGAGAGGAATAGATCGGTCGCGGCCTGGCGAAAGCTGTTGCGCTCGGCCACCGCCACAAAGGCCTGTAAATCATGCAGCTCGTAATTGATGCGTTGCATGCATTAATCTCCAGAAAAATTGCAATTCTCAAATTATGCCATTTCAACGATGATTGGCCGCTAATTAGCAGCCTCGTCAAAAATAAGAAGGCGTCATTCAAAATGGAGACACGATGCGGCATCGTTATACGTTCGCGCTGTTGGTGGTGGCAAGCGGCAGCTGCCTGGGCCAGTCCAGCGCCAGCATTTATGGCATAGCGGATGTCGGCATCCGTTATGGGAAAGGCCTGAACGCCGCCAACGCGCCGATGGTGGGCGGCACGCTGCCCTCCGTCAGCAGCGGTGTCAACAACACAAGCCGCTGGGGCCTGCGCGGGCAGGAAGAGCTCGGTGGCGGCTGGCAGGCCGTCTGCCGCCTCGAAGGCGGGCTTAATCTGGACACCGGCAGCTCGGCCAAATCCGACAAGCTGTTCGACCGCCAGGCCTGGGTGGGCCTGAAGTCGCCGCTGGGATCGGTATACCTGGGGCGCCAGGCGACCCTGCTGGCCGACGCCATCGCGCCGGTGGACCCGCTCGGCATCCGCTACGCCAGCTTCAATCCGAACGTCAACATCACCGGTTTGAGCAACACCGCGTTCGGCGGCCACTCGTTCGGCCAGCAATATGGCGCCAGCGGCTATCCCGACAACTTTTACCGGCTCGACAACATGGTCAAGTACACCGCCAACCTCGGACCGGTGGTGGCGCGCGCGACATACTCCTTCGGCGAGGTGGCGGGCGCGACGTCACCATTGTCGACCTGGGGCGGCGCCCTGGCCTACCAGAAGGCGGGGTTGGCCGTGTCCGGCGCCGTGATGCGCTTTCGCAATCGCGACAACCTCGTCCTCGATGCGGCCACGCTGGGCGCCGCCTACAAAATGGCTGCATGGCAGTTCAAGGCCAACGTCGGGTACAACGACGCCGATACCGGCGTCGGCCGGTCGGTCCGGCAGCGCGTGGTGTCGGCCGGCGCGAGCCGGCAGTTGGCGCCCGACCTGCTGCTGACGACCGCTTATTACCACGTGCGGCGCGCGGCCACCGGCTTTGTCGACGACGGCTTCGACCGCGCCTTCGCCTACCTGGAAAAAAACCTGTCGCCGCGCTCGACGCTCTACCTCGAATCGGACTACACGCGGTGGCGCGGCGATGCCGCCGGCACCACCGGCACGCGCGCCAACGACCGCCACGGCGCGGCCATGACCCTCGGCTTTATGCAGAAATTTTAACGATCGGAGAAACGACCATGCTTCAACATCATCTTGTACGGCAATCCCGCCCACTGCCGGCCGCGCTGGTCGCACTGGCTTTATTCGCCGCCGGCGCGGCGCATGCCGCCGACATCCGCGTGGTCAGCTCGGGCGGTTTCGCCCAGGCCTATAAAAACCTGGCGAGCGAATACGAGCGCACCAGCGGCGACCACTTGCTGTCCGAATGGGGACCGTCGATGGGCAACACGGCCAAGGCGATCCCTGCGCGTCTGGCGCGCGGCGAGCAGATCGACGTCGTCATCATGGTCGGCGATGCGCTGGACAAGCTGATGGCGGCGGGACGCCTGGTCCCCGGCACCAAGGTGGTGCTGGCGAACTCGCCGATCGCCTGCGCGGTGCGCCACGGCGCGGCCAAGCCGGACATCAGCACCACCGACGGCTTGCGCGATGCCTTCCTGAAGGCGCGCAAGGTGGCTTATTCGGACAGCGCCAGCGGCGAATACATCGAGGGCAAACTGATGAAGAAGCTGGACATCGCCGAGCAGATGCAGGGCAAGGCGGCGAAAATCCCGGCCACCCCGGTCGGCGAGATCATCGCCCACGGCGACGCCGATTTCGGCTGCCAGCAGCGCAGCGAACTGATGCCGGTGAAGGGTATCGACATCGTCGGCCTGCTGCCGCCGGAAGTGCAGTTGATGACCGAATTTTCGGCCGCGCTGGTGCGCGACGCCCGGCAGCCGGAGGCCGGCCGCGCCTTGCTGCGTTTCCTCGCGTCGCCCGCCAACGCCCCCGCGATCGAGGCCACCGGCCTGCAACCGGCGGCCGCGCCAACGCAGCGCTAGTCAACGTTTTTCACTTTTTCATCGATAGGTAACACATGGCTATTCAATCCAGCGCCAAGCGCCTCGCCGAGGCCGCTCCGCCCGCTGAACCGGCGCGCGCCCCGTCCCGCATCGCCACCGTCATCCGGGTAACGAGCGGCAATTTCATCGAAATGTACGATTTTTTCCTGTTCGGCTTCTACGCCACCTATATTTCCAAGGCGTTCTTCCCCGCCACCAGCGAATACGCGGCCTTGATGATGACGTTCGCCACCTTCGGCGCCGGGTTCTTCATGCGTCCGCTCGGCGCGATCATCCTCGGCAGCTATATCGACCGCATCGGCCGCCGCAAGGGCCTGGTGCTCACGCTGGCCATCATGGCTTCCGGCACGGCGCTGATCGCCTTCGTACCCGGCTACGAGACCATCGGCTTGCTGGCGCCGCTGCTGGTGCTGATCGGACGCTTGCTGCAAGGCTTTTCCGCCGGCGTGGAACTGGGCGGCGTGTCGGTCTACCTGTCCGAGATGGCCACGCCCGGCAACAAGGGCTACTACGTCAGCTGGCAATCGGCCAGCCAGCAGGTCGCCATCATCTTCTCCGCCGCGCTCGGCTACGCGCTCAACGAGACTTTGAGCAAGGCCTTCATCGCCGACTGGGGCTGGCGCATTCCGTTTTTCATCGGCTGCTCCATCATCCCGGTGGTGTTCTACATCCGGCGCTCGCTGCAGGAGACCGAGGCCTACCTGGCGCGCAAGTCCCATCCGACGTTCCGGCAAATGCTCAAGACCATCAGCCTCAACTGGCCGCTGGTCGTCGCCGGCACCATGCTGATCGTGCTGACGACGGTCGCCTTTTATCTGATCACCGTCTACACGCCGACCTTCGGCAAGAGCGTGCTCAAGCTGAGCACCGAGGAAAGCCTGCTCGTCACCTTGTGCGTCGGCCTGTCGAACTTCATCTGGCTGCCGGTCATGGGGGCGTTGTCGGACCGGATCGGGCGCTGGCCCATCATGGCGGTGTGCTCGGCGCTGACGGTGCTGACCGCGTATCCGGCCTTGTCCTGGCTGGTCGGCCATCCCAGCTTCGAGCACATGGTTATGGTAGAGCTGTGGCTGTCCTTCCTGTACGGCAGTTACAACGGCGCCACCATCGTCGCGCTGACGGAAATCATCCCGGCCAGCGTCCGCACCACCGGCTTTTCGCTGGCCTACAGCCTGGCCACCGCGCTGTTCGGCGGCATGACGCCGCTGGTGTCGACCTTGCTCATCGAGAGCACCGGCGACAAGGCCGCGCCAGGCTACTGGATGGCGGGCGCCGGCGCCATCAGCCTGGTGGCGACGTGGCTGGTCTATCGCGGCATCGTCAGGGAGCGCGTGGTCGCATAGGCTATTCCGGCGCCGCATAGGGTCAGTTCCACATTGCATAACGTGGCGTCGCAGGGCGGTTATCGTCGGTGCATGACTTCCACACAAACATGTATCGGCATCATTGGCGGCCTCGGCACACTGGCGGGCGCGGACGTGCACCGCAAGATGCTGGGCGGGGTGGCCCGTGACGCCTTTCCCGGCAGGTACCGCGTCCTGTATCAGCACCATCATTTCGACGGCGACGACAGCCGGCCTGCCGGCCGCGCGGCGCTGCACGGGCGCCAGCTGTATATCTACGACATGGTGCAGCGTTACGCGTTGGCCGGCGCGGACAGCGTGATGCTGCCGTGCTTTATCAGCCACACTTTCCTGCACCAGCTACGCACCGAGCTGCGCCTGCCCATCATCAGTCTGATGGACGCGGTGCAGGCGGGGCTGGAGCGGGACGGTGCCGGCGCGCGCCGTGTCGGCGTGCTCACGTCGGACTACGTGCTCGGCCAGCGCCTGTTCGAGCGCCACCTGGAACCGGCCGGTTACCGGCTGGTCCATCCGCATCCGGAGATCCAGCTGCGCTGCGTCATGGGGGCGGTCTACGGCGCCGGCGGATTGCAGGCCGGCGGCGCCTCGCCGCGCGCGCTGGCGCTGCTGCTCGAGGCGTGCCGCGATCTGATGGCGCGGGGCGCGGAGGTCATCTTGCCCGGCGCCACGGACATCGGGATGGTGGCCGGCGCGCTGCGCGCCGCCGGCATGCCGGTATTGGACAGCAACCAGGCGTATGTCGACTTCGCGCTGGCGCACGGGACGCAGCAGCGGCTCCAGCCGCCGAACGATTTCAAGATCGGCATCGTTGGCGGCATCGGTCCGGCGGCGACGGTGGATTTCATGGACAAGATCATCGCCAGCACCGATGCCAGGCGCGATCAGGACCATATCAAGCTGGTCGTCGACCACAATCCGCAGATCCCCGACCGCACCGCCAATCTGATCGGCGACGGCGAGGACCCGACGCTGGCGATCTATGCCGCCTGCAAACGGCTGGAGGCCAACCGAGCCGATCTGATCGCCATCCCCTGCAACACCGCCCACGCGTACGTCGAGCGTATCCGCCGGCAGGTCGCGGTCCCGATCGTTAACATGCTGCATGAGACGGTGCGGCACATCGGTCGTCACCAGCCTGGGTGTCGCCGGGTGGGGTTGCTGGCGACCACCGGCACCGTGAGTAGCAGGGTGTATCACGAGGCCGCCGCCGGCGCGCCGTTCGGGCTGCTCGTGCCGGACCGGCAGCACCAGGCGTTGGTGATGCGCGCCATTTATGGCGAGCACGGCGTCAAGGCCGGTTATGTCGACGGCGAATGCCGGGACGACTTGATGCGGGCATTGGCGCACCTGGCCGACGCCGGCGCCACTGTGGTGATATTGGGATGCACCGAGTTGCCTTTATTGTTGGGGGAGGACGCGGCGTTCGCCATCGGCGGTCGGGAGGTCGCGCTGCTCGATCCGACCGCGATCCTGGCGCGGCGTTGCGTGTCGCTGGCGCGGCTTGCCGAACAAATTACAGGCTGAGGACGATAGCGATGCCGGCCGCAATGGCGAGTGCGCCGATCGCACCGAGAGCCAACATTGTCTTTGCGAATTTCGCATCATCTGCCACGATGGATTCCATTAGTTTCAGCATTTTTCTTTCCCAGGATGTTGATTTCCTCGTTCATCAAGTGCTAAGCGAACTTGAAGTGAACTATAGGATAGAAGATACAGAGGAGGGCGGTTAGAAAAATGGAGAGTCCGATAACATACCAATTTGTGTTGCCGCCCTTCGCTGCTCTCAGTGTACTAAATCCGACCAGCACAGTACACACAAAGCCTATTAATATACAGACTCCAATGGTTCCGCCTATTCCGGTGCGCAGGTCAGGGTGTCTTTCCCATGCACTCATGGCATCATAGGCGCATGCAGCGAGCATCGAGATCGCCGTCCAAAAAAGCTGCCCCGTATCGACGGACTTCTTCAATAGTTTGCGCCAAGTCGTCGTTCCCCTGTTGCCCGCGCCATGTGTCGCTTGGTCAATCGCTATCAATACCAGCATCAGATAGGGAAGCAATACGGGAACAACGACATTGACGGAGAGCCAAAGCGCATTCGTCCGTAAAAAAACACACCAATCTGATTCGGAAAACATCATTGACCGTCTCCGCCGTAGGGACGCGAAGCTCCATCATCGTACAGCGGAATCGATCGCTATTGACCTTCGCCAAACGTGAGAGTTTGTGGTCGCTGTAGCGGTGGATTATGCCCACAGCCGGCCGGCGCCGGTATCGAGATGGGTGAGGTACAGCCGCAGGTCGAACTCGTACTGGTGGTAGTTCGGCTCCATGTAGGTACAGAGCTTGTAGAAGGCCTTGTCGTGCTGCTTCTCCTTGACGTGCGCGAGCTCGTGCACGGCGATCATGCGCAGGAATTCCAGCGGCACTTCCTTGAACATGGTGGCGACGCGGATCTCGTGCTTGGCCTTGAGCTTGCCGCCCTGGACGCGCGAGATCGATGTGTGCAAGCCCAGCGCGTGGTTGATCACGTGGATCTTGCTGTCGTACTCGACCTTGTTGATCGGCTCGGCGTTGCGCAAGTGTTCATCTTTCAACTCTTGCACATAGTTGTACAGCGCCTTGTCGGTGCGCAGCTCGTGCGGCTTCTTGTAGCGCTTGAGCAGGACGTCGCCCAGCTGGTTTTTGGCCAGCAATTGGCTCACTTGCTGCTGCGTTTGTTCGGAGTAGGCGCTGAGGTACTTCAGGGAGGACATGGCGTGACGGCTGAAAAGATTCGAGGCGTGAATGTACCACATCCGCGGTGTCGTTTCCGCCGTCGCCCTGCCGATGAACCGGAAGCGCGAAGGCGGTGTCCGAAAGCTTATTGACTTATCGGTTTATTGGTACAGCTGCGTATTGCGCCGGCCCAGGTGGGTGGCGGCGCTGTTGACGGCCGAGGGACTGTCGCTGATAACGCTGGTGAAGCCGGCGTTGAGCTGGTTGCCCACCTGCCAGCGGTCGTCGATGGTCTCATTGCCGAAATAGTTGGACTTGCTCAGGTAGTCCGACAACTTGGCGCAGCATTCGCCGTTGGAGCGGATGTAGTAGGCGCCGTCGCCGGCGTTGGCGCGGTACTCCGGCACCGGGTTGTAGGCGCCGATGGCGCGTTTCTGACTCTTCATGTAGTTCAGCAGGAACGTGGTCGGGTCGCTGGCAGTGGGCTCCTTGTTGCCGATCTCGAGCCAGGCGTAGTTGTGGACCTTGAACGCCTCGTCGGCCCACAGCTGGATGCGGCATTGGTAGATCTTCGGACCGAGGCACTTGACGGGCGCGGCGCTGGTACCGAAACCGCTGTTGATGATGTTGTCCATGTCGCCGGTGTACATGGTCGGGGCGAAGTGCACGCCCTTGGTCTTGTCGATGATGTCGGCGGGATTCCTGGCGAACAGCGAGGCGCTGAACTTGAGGACCACCTGGTCTTTCATGCCGCGCTGATTGACCATGTCGGCGATGGCCGAGACGGCGCTGACGGTTTTGATGTCGAACACGATGACCATGTGATTGGCATTGGTCCTGACCACATCCAGCGCCCGCGAAACCGTCAGCGGACTATAGTTGGTGACCTTGAAGTCATGATCCTTCATCATCGTGTTGCCTATCTCCGCGTCCGTCATGGTGCGGAAATCCGGATTCCAGCCCCTGCCGCTGTAGATGTCGAAGTCGTTGCCCGGGCGGTGCAGCAGCCGTCCGGCGTTCTGGTCGTGGAACAGCCACGGCGTGCCGTCCTTCGATTCCTTGACGTCCAGTTCGATCGCTTCGACATTGTCGCTGTAGGCGTTGTAGATGGCGCAGGCGGAGTTTTCCGGGCAGCCGGGGCCGGGCAGGCCGCGGTGGGCGATGGTGACCACGTTGCCGACGGCGAGCGCGGAATGCGGATACTTCAGTACCCACAGGATGTGGGTCGGGTTGTAAGTGTTGGCGGCCGAGGCCGCGCCGGCGATGGTTCCCAGTCCGAGCAGCGCCAGGGCCAGGCGTTTTGCGAAAGCGGTGCGTAGTGTCACGGGTGTTTCTCCTTGTGGGTGAAGTGGATCGTGCGTGCCGGGTGGTGCGCGCGCGCCGGGGCGCGACAGATCCTGCCGGCTCAGGACTTGTTCCGTAGTACGAGCTGCGTGCGGAACTCGAACATGTCGTCGAAGTAGGCGAACTCCGGCGCGTGCAGTTCGATGACCGGCGAGCGTGCGATGAAGGTGACCAGCATGCGCTTGCGCAACTGCGAGAACGCCCGCTGTTCGGCGTCGTTCATCGGCGACGAGAAATAGTTCAGCGTGGTGTGGAAGCGGTAGGTGTCGTGCTCGCCGTCGCGCAGTTGCAGCGCATCCGCCAGCCGATCGCGCAAACCCCGGATCTTGCGGTTCTCGGCGGCGTCGACCGGTTCGAGCTGGATGTTGTACGGATTGGTCTGCAATTCCAGCTTGCTGGGACGCATGCGGAACGGCAGCCTGCAGCCCAGGTCGAACTGCCGCAGCTTCTTCAGGAAAGCGGCGTTGCATTCCGCCTCGCCGGCGTCGCGCTGCAGGTCGCGTGGAAAGCGGCGCGCGCGTTGCGGATACGAGATGCCCTCGAACACCGTCATGTGGTAGCTGGCCGGCGGCAGCGGCACCACCTTGTGCGTCAGGCCGCTGCGCATCAGCGCCGTGTGCAGCTCGAGCATCGTCATGAACGTGTCGCTGCGCTTGTCGATATGGCAGATGATCGTGTTGCCCGGCCAGTGCGCCGGCTTGCCGTCGGCGTGGAATTTCGGCGCCTCGTCCAGTCCGTTGGACGGCGGCGCGGGGCGCGCCGGCAATTGCGCCAGCGCCGGCTCGGCGATGGCCAGCAGGCCGGTGCCCAGCATCAGTTGCATGGCGCTACGGCGGGGTCGGATCACATTCATAAAACACTGCTTTCTTAAAAATGGACCGGGCGAGCCCGGTCCATGGGGACGTGGTGGGACCGCTCGGCGCTACCAGCGGTACGCCAGCGACGCCTGGTATTGGCGTGCGAACACCGGACGGCCGTAGATGGCGGTCGCCGTGCCCTGGCCGCTCAGGCTGTCGGTGCGGGGGTTGCCTTCGGTCAGACCGGTCGAGTTGCCGGCGTTTTTAACCGACAACTGCCATTCCCATGACCCGACGGGAACGCGCGCGCCCAGGTCGACCGTGGTGTAGGCGGGCAGGGCGGTGCTGTTGGCGTAGTCGACGTAGCGTTTGCCGATCCTGTTCGCCGTCGCGCTCAGTTCGATCGGCTGGCCGGCCACTTCGATGTTCCAGATCGGCTGCACGCTGGCCAGCAGCCTGGGGATCTGCGTCAACTGCTTGCCGTCGTAGGCCGCGCCCGACGAACCGGTCGCCGGGTTGGCCAGGCTTTTGGTCTTGGGTTGTTGCAAGGTCAGGCTGCCGTTGACCGAGAAGCGCGGCGAGGCGCGCCAGTTCGCTTCCAGTTCCAGTCCCTTGGTTTCGGTCTCGCCGATCAGCGGCAAGGTTTCGATGTTGCCGGTGGCCTGGTTGAGCACCAGGCCGTTGAGCGACAGCCGGTTGAAGTGGCTGTAGAAGCCGATCGCCGAGAACGACAGCGGCCCGGCCACCCGCCACCCCGCTTCCGCCTGGCGGATGTCGGTCACCGGCGTGGTTTGCAGCAGGTAGACGTTTTGCAGGCGCGGGAAACGCACCGCCTTGGTCAGGCGGGCGAACAGTTGCTGCGAGTCGGCCGGTTTGTAGGCCGCGCCGAGGGTCCAGGAATTGCCGGTCAGGGTTTCGCGCTTGCCGGTGGTGGCGCCGCTCAGGCCGCCGACATTGTTGTCGGCCAGCGTGCCGCCGTCTTGCTGGTTTTGCACCACCGTGCCGGCGTTGTAGCCGCGGTCGGTGAAGATGGTGCGGCGCATGCCGGCGTCCAGGGTCAGTTGCGGCAGTACCTGCCAGGCGTCGGCCAGGTAGGGCGAGAGGTAGGTGCCGGTGGCATGGCCGGCGGCCGCGCCGTTGCCGTAGCGGACGAAGCCGTCCTCCGTGACCGAGCCGACCACCGCGCCGCCCTGGTCGTAGGCCAGCACGTCGAGCGCCCTGGCCTGCGAGCTGACCGTGGTCAGGATGACGTTGGGCATGCGGCGCTGCGTGAAGTCGAAGTGGCTGTAGTACAGGCCGGCCGTCAGCTCGTGCTTGCCCAGCAGCGGCGAGTCGATCTTCTTGCCGAGGCGCAGGTCGTCGGTGATCGTCTTGAGGCGGGTGTCGACGGCGTTGAGCTGGCTTTCCAGCACCAGGCCGCCCAGGGTTGCCGGGTCGAAGGCCACGCGCTGGCCGTTGGCGCCGGTCTGGTTGGCCAGCACGTAGCCGAGGCGGCCGACCGAGGCGCCGAAGCCGGCGCGGGCGGCGGCCAGCTTGCCGTTCAGGTAGCCGTTGGCGTCCTGCGGGCTGGCGCCGGAGAACACGGCGTCGTAGCTGACGTCGGCACGCACGGCGCCGAAGCGGTTGGTCACGCTCCAGCCGTCGCCGAGCTGCTTGTCGAAATTGACGCTGAACTGCTTGAGGTCGGTGTGGATGCCGTCGGCCAGGTCGCGCCCGGCCTTGCTGGCGACGCCGTTGTCGACCGAGCGCACCGTGTAGTGGCGGAAATCCGACGAGTTGAGCGTGCCGGTGCCGGCGTCGAGCTGGCCGTTGAGCGAGCGCGACGGGTTGCGCGGATCGAACAGCGGGATGGCTGTGTAGAAGGCGGTGCGGTCGTTGAGCACCTTGGCCTCGACGTCGAGGTGGCCGCCGTCGAGCTTGAGCGTGGCGGCGGCGGTCAACTGGCCGCCCTTGTCGGCCGTGTAGCCGGGCTCGCGCCAGCCCTTGTCGCGGCGGTAGAAGCCGCCGACGGCGTAGCTGAGGCGGTCGTTGACGGGGCCGGACACGTAGCCGTCGTAGCGGGTCAGGCCGTGGCTGCCGACGGTGGCGCGCACCGTGCCCTCGGGCTCGTCGCTGCCTTTGCGGCCGATGATGTTGACGGTGCCGCCGGGGGCGTTGTTGGCGAAGATCGGCGAGGTGCCGCCGCGCACCACCTCGACCCGTTCGGTCATCAGGTCGAGCCGGTACAGGGTGTCGATGTTGAAGAACGATTCCTGCGGTTCGTCGAACATGGTCAGGCCGTCGTGTTGCAGCTGGACGTAGAACCAGCCGCCGGCCGGCAGGCCGCGCACATAGATGTTCTGGCCGCCGCCTTGGCCGCCGGAGGCCTCCACCGACAGGCCGGGCACGCGCTTGAGCATGTCGACGGTGCTGCCGGAGGCGTCGCGCTGCAATTGCGCCTCGCTGAAGGTGCTGATCGCGAACGGTGCGCTGAGCTTGGTGCGGCCCTTGGCGGTGCCGGTGACGATGACCGATTGCATGCCGTCGGCCTGGTCGGCGGCGGGTGGCCGGGCGGCTTCCGCAACCGGCGCTTCCGCGTTGGCGGAGACGTCGGACTGGGCGGCGGCGAGCGGCGCAGCGCACGTCAGCAGGGCGGCGTAGTAGAGCGGAGTGGCCCGCGGGCGGTGGCCCGATCGAGGTTTCATGCGGTGTCTCCTGGGGATAAAATATTATTATGCGTCACGCATATTACTGCTTGATGACAGAAATGTGCAAACTATTTCAGCAGGCAGGGCGGAGCGGGGTGGCGGGCGCTCGGGGCCTGCCAATGACAAAGGGCGGTGCTTCGAGTACGATGGCGCATTCGTTCAGGAATAAACTCTTGCCTTCCTTCCCACCTTCCCCCGTTGGCCGCATGACCGATCCGCACCCCAAATCGCTGTTGCAAAACGAGCGCAAGATCCTGAATCTGGTGCGTATCAATGGCGCGATGCAGCGCGCCGCGCTGGCCGGCGGAACCGGCCTGACGCAGCCGTGGGTGCACCGCATGACCGACCAGCTGCTGGCGCGCGGCTTGCTGGTGGCCAGCGCGCCGCCCAAGGGCGGGCGCGGCCAGCCGAGCATCACGCTGTCGTTGCGGCCGCAGGCCGCCTACGCGGTGGGCGTGGCGCTGGGCACCGAGAGCGTCGACGTTTGCCTGGCCGACCTGGCGTGCCAGGTCAAGGCGCAGCGGCGCGTCGACAGCGCCGCGCTCGACCGCGACGCGACCCTGCGCGCGCTGGCGGCGATGATCGACGGCATGCTGGCCGAGCACGGCGTCGCGCGCGGCGATGTGATCGGGGTCGGTTTGTCGATCCCGGCTTTCTTCATCGCCGGCGGCCGCCAGGTCAACGCCCCCGAGCCGTTGTGCGAGTGGTCGCTGCTCGATCTGGAGCCGGTGGTCGGCGCCGCGTTGGGCTTGCCGGTGACCATACAGAACAACGCCACCGCCGCCGCGATCGGCGAGAACCTGCTCGGCGTCGGCCGCTGGGCGCGCAGTTTTTGCTATCTGGACTTCGGCTACGGTTTTGGTTCCGGCGTGATCCTGGACGGCAAGCCGTACACGGGACGCCACGGTAACGCCGGCGAGATCACCTTCAGCGTGCCGGGTGTCAATCCGGCCAGCCGGCCGGCATTGCGCTATCTGCTCGAGTCGTTGCAGGCGTTGTCCGTGCCGGTCGCGTCGATCGCGCAGCTGCGGCAATCGTTCGATCCGGCGTGGCCGGGCGTGGCGGAATGGCTGGAGGGCGTCAAGCCCGCGCTCGACCAGATCGTCAACGTGCTGGCGGGCTTGTTCGATCCGGACGCCATCGTCTTCGGCGGCGAACTGCCGCCGGCGCTGGGGCGGGCGCTGATCGACAACGCGGCATTCTGGGACCGCGAGCACCGTTACGGCGTCGCGCCGCCCCGGCCCCGGTTGGTGCTGGCCGAGGGCGGGCAGCACACGCAGGCGCTGGGCGCCGCGCTGGTGCCGCTGTGGGCGCATTTTTTCACCGAAGAGTAACGCCTGTCATGCTCGATATCCTCGCCATCACCAGCCCGATCTACATCATCGTCCTCGCTGGCTACCTCGCCACCCGCTTCGGCGTGTTCGAGCGGGCGGACATGCGGGTGTTCGGCAAGTTCGTGCTGAACTTCGCGCTGCCGGCGCTGATCTTCAACGCGCTGGCGACGCGGCATATCCGCGAGGTGCTGCACCCGGCCTATCTGTTGGCCTACCTGGGCGGCTCCCTGCTGATCATGATGCTCGCCTATGTGGCCGGCCGGCGGTTGGGCGGCTTGAGCCGCATGCGCAGCACCTTCCTGGCGATGGGCGTGTCGTGCTCCAACAGCAGCTTCATGGGCTTCCCGATCCTGTTGCTGATGGTGGCGCCGGTGGCCGGCGTGGCGCTGGCGCTGAATGTGATGGTGGAGAATCTGGTGATGCTGCCGCTGCTGCTGGCGATGGCGGAGAGCGCCCGTGGTGCCGGCGGGTCGTGGCGCCAGGTGTTGGGACAGTCGGTCAAGCGCCTGGCGCGCAACCCGCTGGTGCTGGCGGTGACGGCCGGCCTGGTCGTCAGCCTGGCGGAAGTGTCGCTGCCGCAGCCGGTGCTGCGCAGCGTGACCTTGTTCTCGCAGGCCAGCGGCGGCGTGTCGCTGTTCGCCATCGGCGGCACCCTGGTGGGCTTGCCTTTGACCACCGGCTGGCAGCGCGTGCTGCCCATCGTGGCGGGCAAGCTGGTGGGCCATCCGTTGGCGGTGTTGATGATTATTGCGCTGTTGCCGCTGGTGGGCATTGCGCCGATGGAGCCGTCGCTGCGCGCGGCGGCGCTGCTGATGGCGGCGATGCCGATGTTGAGCATTTATCCGATCCTGGCGCAGGCCTACGGCGAGGCAGATCGCAGCGCGACGACCTTGTTGATTTGCATGGTGGCGTCGTTTTTCACCCTGAGCGCGTGGATGTGGTTGGTGCGGTAAACAGCACCAACCACGGCGCACCTCGGGCGCCGGCGTTATTTCGCCTCTAATTTGGCGCGCACCTTCGCGACATCCTTTTCCGATACCGCGCCCGCCGTATTGCCCCAACCCTGGCGCACGAAGGTCGCCAGCGCCGCAGCCTCGCTGTCGCTGAGGCGCTTGCCGAAGCCCGGCATCACCAGCACCGACGGCGCCTTGTCCGTCGACGGCGTGCGCGCGCCTGCCAGCATCACATGCAGCAGCGCGGTCGGATTCTCCGCGTTGACCACGGTGGCGCCGTCCAGTTCGGGGAACACCCGCGTCGCGCCCTTGCCGGTGACGAAGTGGCAGGCCGCGCAGTTGTCCAGGTACAGCCGCTCGCCCAGGGTCAGCCCGACGGCGGCGGACAATTTCTTGACGGTGGCGTCGTGTCCCTGCGCCTTGACGGCGGCGCCGCGCGCCGGCGCCGGCGGCAGGGCCTTCAGGTAGGCGGCGATGTCGTTTAGATCGCCCTCGCTCAGGTGCGACGTGCTGTGCTCGACGACGGCGGTCATCTCGCCGGCCACCGCCGAGTTCTTGTTGCGCCCGGTTTGCAGGTAGTCGACGATGGACGCCTGGCTCCAGTGCGGCATGCCGCGCAGCGACGGCACCGGCCAGTCGTTCAGCTCGCCGCCGGCCAGGAACTTGGGCGACGAACTATCGCCGGCCTTTTCGTTCATGGCGTAGCCGCGCGGCGTGTGGCAACTACCGCAGTGGCCCAGGCCTTCGACCAGATAAGCGCCGTTGCGCACCTGCGCGCTCCAGCCCGGCTGCGCCTTGAACGGCTTGTCGTCGGCGAAGAAGTAGTTCCAGAACGCCATGCCCCAGCGCAGGTTGAACGGGAAGCTCATTTGCGAGGCCGGCGGCGCATAGGCGGCCGGCTTGACGCCGCGCTGGAAGTAGGCGTACAGCGCCTTGATGTCCTGGTCGCTAACCTTGGCGTAGCTGGTGTACGGCATGGCCGGGTACAGGTGGGTGCCGTCGGCGCGCACGCCCTTGCGCACGGCGTCGGCGAACTGCTGTTCGGTGTACTTGCCGATGCCGTGCTGCTTGTCGGGCGTGATGTTGGTCGAATAGATGATGCCGTGGCCGCTGTCGATGGCGAGGCCGCCGGCGAAGGCCGGCTTGCCCGGCGCGCTGTGGCAGGCGATGCAGTCGCCGGCGCGCGCCAGGTAGGCGCCGCGCTGGGCCAGCGTCTCGGCCGGCGCCGTGGCGGCGGCGCCGGCCGCGAGCGCCGGGGCCGCCGCCAGCGCGATGGCGGCCGCGCCCAGGAAGTGCTTGAGAGTTTTCATAACGTCGCTCATACCCGGACCAGCGGTCCCGGGTTTTTCAGATATTGGTTTTTGATCGCCTCGGCCGCGAACAGCGTGATGGCGCCGATGGTGGCGGTCGGGTTGGCCTGAAAGTTCTGCGGGAAGGCGTTGCCGCCCGGGACGAAGACGTTGTGCACGTCCCACGATTGCAGGTAGCGGTTGAGCGCCGAATCGCGCGGCGAGGTGCCCATGATGGCGCCGCCGACGTTGTGGGTCGAGACGTACTTGGTGATGTCCCAGTGCGAATCGAGGCCGAGGAAGTTCTCCGACATGGCGTCCGGCTTGAGTTCCCTGGCGATGCCGAGCACGATGTCGCGCAGGTGGCGTTGCAGCTTGAGTTCGTTCTGGCGCCAGTCGAACGTCATGCGCAGCAGCGGCTGGCCCCACGGGTCCTTGTAGTTCGGGTCGAGGTCGAGATAATGGCCGCGGTAGGACATGCAGGTGGTGGTGATGCCGATCTTCATCGAGCGGCCGTACCAGTCGACCATGCCTTCCTTCCAGCCCTTGCCCCAGCCCGGCGTGCCCGGCGGCAGCGCGGTGCCGATCGGCGCGCCGGTGGCCTGCGAGCTGTGGATCTTGGCGCCGCCGATGAAGCCGAGCGACGGCCCGTCGAAGTTGCCAGGCGAGATGTCGTTGAACATTTCGCCGGTGGCGCCGGCGGTGGCGAACGGGTTGAAGTGCTTGTCCTTGAAGAACAGGGTGGCGTCGCCGTTGCTCAGGAAGGCGTAGTTGCGGCCGATGGTGCCCTGCTCGGTGAGCGGGTTGTACGGCTGGCCGATGCCCGACAACAGCATCAGGCGCACGTTGGCGAACTGGAAGCTGCTGAGGATGACGATCCTGGCCGGCTGGAACACCTCGCGCTGATGCTCGTCGATGTAGGTGACGCCCCTGGCGGTCTTCTTGTCGGCGTGCAGGTCGACGCGGATGACGTTGGCGTTGACCTTGTAGTCGAAGTTGGGCATGCGCTTGACCACGTCCAGGATCGCCGTCTGCGGCGAGGCCTTGGAGTAGTTCAGGCACGGGTACTTGCTGCAATAGCCGCAGTAGTTGCACGGCGCCAGCTGGGCGCCGTACGGATTGGTCCAGGCCTGCGAGACGTTGGCCGACGGATTGGGAAACGGATGGTAGCCCATCTTTTTGGCGGTGGCCGCGAACAGCGAGCTGTTGAGCGTGTCGTGCAGCGCCGGCAGCGGGTAGGGGCTCGAGCGCGGCCCTTCGAACGGGTCGCCGCCCGGCTGCAGCTGGCCGTTGAGGTTGCCGGTGTTGCCGGACAGCCCGCAGATCTTGTCGAACTTGTCGAAGTGCGGTTCGATCTCTTCCCACGTGAACGGGAAGTCCTTGATGCGCATGTCGGGGTCGAGCGTGCCGCGCTTGTAGGCCTGGTCGGCGTAGGTCTTGAGCTTGAGGTCGGTGGTGGTCGGGCGGATCAGCACGCCGGTCCAGTGCAGGCCGGAGCCGCCGACGCCGGTGCCGGGCGCGAAGGCGCCCCATTTGCGCGTCGGCAGCGCCGTCTCGCCGGTGTTGTAGCGCACCGTGAGGGCGGCGTCGCGCGGCGTGGCGAACACCTTGTTCTGGATCGCGTAGGCGTACTGGTCGGCCGGCTTCGGATAGGCGAAGTCCTCCGGCGGACGGTCCGGGCCGCGTTCGAGCGCGCGCACCTTCAGGCCCTCTTTGGCCAGTTCGATGGCCATGATGGAGCCGGCCCAGCCGAGTCCGACGATGACGACGTCGACGTCGTCGTTAGTGATGGTTTGCATAGTTGGTCTTTGTGTGGGATGGATCAGGCGCGCTTGCCGCTCAGGCTCACCGGCCCCAGCGGATATTTGATGTCGTGCGCGTCGACCCATTCGGTGTAGGCGGCGCGGGCGCCCGGGAAGCCGATGGCGACCCAGGCCTTCATGTCCTTGTTGCCGCCGTACATGGGGTCGGCCAGGTAGCCGTTCTTGGCGTCGCCGAGGAACTGGCCGAAGAACTGCGACGGCTTCAGGGTCGGCTCGCCCAGGTCGGCAAAGCTGATCCCGTTCTTTTGCAGCGCCGTCAGCAGCGCATCCTTGTCGACCGGCGCCAGCTGCTCGAATGGCTTGCCGTGCGCCTGCTGGCTATGCTGCTGGGTCAGCTTGATGCCGATCCGGTACATCTGCTGCGGCGTGTGGTCGTGCTGGAAACCCAGGGTCGGCGCGGCGTCGGCCTTGTGCGGGCCCTGCATGTAGACGTCGGCGCCGAGGCCGGCGTGCAACTG
Source organism: uncultured Duganella sp. (assembly GCA_963511605.1). Classification (GTDB taxonomy): domain Bacteria; phylum Pseudomonadota; class Gammaproteobacteria; order Burkholderiales; family Burkholderiaceae_D; genus Rugamonas. Next base: position 125,240 of record CAUPJZ010000016.1, read on the forward strand.
CTGGTCGATGAAGACGGGGACGTTGGTCTCCAGCGCGCCGGGGCCTTTGCCCTCGGCCGGGATCAGGCGGTCGCAGGCGGCGAGGACGAACTGCCATTCGGCGGCCGAAAAGAACACCGGCTGATAACGATGCAGCTCGACGCCTTCCAGGCCCTCGGCGCGCGCGCGGTGCGGCGACAGCGACGCGAGGGGAATGGCTGCCGCGGTCGCCATCAGTATCGTTCTGCGGGAAAGATTAACTTTTTCTGTGGACATAGGTGGCTTATGGAAATATTAAGTAACCAGAGGAAATTTGGACTTGTACGATGACTAGCTTAGTTGGAAAGTATTACATAGTCAAACCTTTTATATGTGAAGTGAGTGCTTCTACGTAGATGCTTTGCCAAGGTAGCTGGTGCCTTGGGGAAAAGTGCGCGTACGGGGCGGCCGCAGCGGTTACGCTAGCGCATACCCGTTTCGAGAAGGAGCCTGCTTTGGATATCCGTCAACTGGGCTTGCCGATCGCCGGCATCGGCCCTGAAAACTGGATCGTCGCGGCCATTGCCTGCGTGGTCACGTTCGCCGCCATCCACGGCGCGCTCATGCTGCTGCGCCGACGCATGGCAAGACTGGTCGATTCCGGCCAGGCCGGGAAACCGGCCGCCGAACTGCTCGGCGCCACCCTGGCGCGCACGAGCAACCTCGCTGTCGTGCTGATTTCGGTACTGGTGGGCCTGTCCCTGCTGGACCTGTCGCCGCCGTGGCACCAGCGCGTGCAAATCCTCTGGTTCATCGTGCTCGGACTGCAGGTGACGCTGTATATCGACCGCGCCGTCGGCATCGGCACGCGGCGCTATTTCCGCCAGCATTCGGCCGACGAGTCGGCGCCGACCACGGTCGCGAATACCCTTATCGGCTGGGCCGTCAAAACGGTGCTGTGGGCGATCTTCGCGCTGGCGGTGCTGTCCAACCTGGGCATCAACATCACCACCTTCGTCGCCAGCCTGGGCATCGGCGGCATCGCCGTCGCGCTGGCGGCGCAAAACATCCTCGGCGACCTGTTCGCGTCGCTGGCGATCGCCATCGACAAGCCGTTCGAGGTGGGCGACGCCATCGCCGTGGCCGGGGTGTCCGGCGCGGTCGAGCATGTGGGCCTGAAGACGACGCGCATCCGCGCCGACAGCGGCGAGCAGATCGTCATCGCCAACGCCGACCTGCTCAAAAACGTCGTGCGCAACTACAAGCGCATGTCGACCCGGCGCGTGCAACTGTCGTTCCGCATCAACCCGGCCACGCCGGCGGCGCTGGCGGCCGTCGTTCCGGCCGCGATCCGCGAGATCGTCGAGGCGCAGGACGAGGTGCGCTTCGACCGTGTCCACTTGAAGGGATTGAGCCCGGAGGCGATCGAGTTCGAGCTGGTGTTCTTCATGTTGACGGCCGCGTACGGCACGTACATGGACACGCAGCAGGCGGTGCTGCTGGCGGTGATGGAGAAGTTCGACCAGTTGGGCGTCGATACCGGCACGCCGGCGCACCATGTGATGCTCGAGCGCCAGCAGCGCGCCGTGGACGACGCGCCGCCGCGCAACGAACTGGCCGAGTTCAAGGGACGCACGCACGGCAGCGGCTAGTCGGTAGGTTTTTTCGGTACCGGGGCCAATATGGAAATCATTACGATTTGGCAATGATCGTCATGCTTGGTCAGTCGCCGCCGCCCCCGCCGCAGCCACCGCCGCCGCATCCGCCACCGCCATCTCCGCCACCATCGCTCGCGCCGTCGCTATCGCCGGAACCAGAACCTCCGCCGTCACCGCCGCCGCCCAGATCTGCGCCGCAATAGACGCCGCCCCCGTAACCGTCTCCGCCGGCACCGCCTTGGCGCTTGACGCCGCTGCAATCGGGTACGTAGTGAAAGCTGCCCGCGAAGTTAATGCCGCTAAGTTAAGGCGATTTTCGTAGGGCGGATTAGGCGGAACGCCGTAATCGGCCATGAGCCGCCGACGGCGCTTGGCGGATTACGCTGCGCTAATCCGCCCTACGTGATTTAGATGAACGCTTAACTTGGCGGCATTAGCCCGCGATGTGGAGTTTGGTGTCCAGGGCGAACAGCAAGGGCAGCCGGGCGGGCTTGAGGGGATTGATGTGTTCTTCGTGGCAGGTGAAGTGCCAGGCGCGGCGGCAGAACTGTTCGTAGGCCCGCGTGTACAGGATGAACTCGTGCCACATGTGAAGTCCCGTCTCATCTTGCCCATGCGTACGCTAACCCGCCCCGTGGATCCCGTGTCTTTATGCGCTACCTCATCGTTCGACGTTCGATTTCCTGCGGGCGTTTTCGAAACTGGCCCTGGTGGTGTCCTCGTCGCGCTGCCCGAAGGCGTAGTTCGATTCGAGCCACATGACGTTGATGATCGCGGCGGCCAATGCCAGGCCGACGCCTAAAACCCAGGCGAAATACCACATGGTGATGTCCTTTCAATATGCCGTGTGTTGGTTTTCAAGAATGTGCGCCTCGGTGACCTTGCCGCGCACGACCCGGTACACCCAGCCCGTGTACGCCACGACGATCGGCAGCATGATCACAACCACCCAGAACATCACGGCCAGGCTCTTGTAGCTGGCCACCGCGTCCCAGGCCGTCAGGCTGCTGTCCGGCGCCAGCGACGACGGCATGACGAAGGGGAACATCGCCGCGCCGGCCGTGAGGATGATCGACGCCACCGCCAGCCCGCTCGACAGGAAAGCCGCCAGCGCCATCCTGCGCACCGTGAACACGATCACCAGCCCGGCGCCAACGAACGCCGCCACCGGCAAGGCCTGCATCAGCGGCCAGCGCGCGTAGTTGTCCAGCCAGGCGCCGGTGGCGGTGACCACGGTTTTGGCGTTGGGCATGAAGGCGCTGCCGGCTTCCGGCATGGCCGTGATGCGGAAGCCTTCGATGCCGAGCGCGATCCAGGCGCCGGCGCCGGCGAACAGCAGCGCCGTCAGCGCGGCGGCGGCGCCCGCCACCTTGCGGGCGCGGGCGGCGATGACGCCTTCGGTCTTCTGGGTCAGGTAGGTGGCGCCGTGCATCAATAGCATCGTCACGCTTAGCGCGCCGGCCAGCAGGCCGAAGGGATTGAGCAGGCCGAGGAAGTTGCCGGTGTAGGTCAGGCGCATGGTGTCGTCGTACTGGAACGGTACGCCCTGCAGCAGGTTGCCGAAGGCGACGCCGAAGATCAGCGGTGGCACGAAGCCGCCGACGAACAGGCACCAGTCCCAGGTGCCGCGCCAGCGCGGATCGGCGATCTTGCTGCGGTAGTCGAAGCCGACCGGGCGGAAGAACAGCGCGAACAGGCACAGCATCAGCGCGATGTAGAAGCCGGAGAACGCCGCCGCGTACACCAGCGGCCAGGCCGCGAACAGGCAGCCGCCGGCGGCGATGAACCAGGTCTGGTTGCCTTCCCACGTGGCGCCGATGGTGTTGATGATGACTCGCCGTTCGGTGTCGTTCTTGCCGAGGAAGGGCAGCGACATGCCGACGCCGAAGTCGAAGCCGTCGGTCAGCGCGAAGCCGATCAACAGCACGCCGACGAAGCACCACCAGATGATTTTATACGTGTCGTAGTCGAATAGCATGGTGTTTTCTCCTTAAGCCATCGCAGCGCCGCTGTTATGTGCGGGCTGCTCCCAGTGATATTTGCCGGTGTGCAGGCTGCTCGGTCCTTGCCGCGCGAACTTGACCATCAACGTCATCTCGACGATCAGCAGCAGCGTGTAGAAGCCGATGAAACCTGCCAGGCTGAAGTACAAGCTGCCGACGTCCAGGCTCGACGCCGACAGGTGCGTCGGCAGGATGCCGGCGATGGTCCAGGGCTGGCGGCCGTATTCGGCCACCACCCAGCCCAGCTCGGCCGCCACCCACGGCAGCGGAATGGCGGCCACCGCCAGCTTGAGCAGCCAACGCTGCGCGGCCAGGCGCTTGCGCACCAGGAAGTAGAAAGAGGCGCTGAAGATGAACAGGAACAGCAGGCCCAGCCCGACCATGATGCGGAACGACCAGAACATCGGCGCCACTTTCGGCACGGTGTCGTTGGCGGCCATCCTGATCTGCGCGTCGGTGGCGTCGATGACCTTGGGCGTGTATTTCTTCAGCAGCAGGCCGTAGCCAAGGTCGCCCTGCAGAGCCTTGAAGGCGGCGCGCGCCTCGGGCGATCTGTCGCCCGACTTCAGGCGATCGAGCGCGGCATAGGCCAGCATGCCGTTGCGGATGCGCGCTTCGTTGCTTTGCTTGAGTTCCTTGATACCGACCACTTCCTTGTCCGCCGAGCGCGTGGCGATCAGGCCCAGCGCGTAGGGGATCTTGACGGCGTAGTCGGTGCGCTGGGTTGCCTCGTTGGGCAGGCCGAACACGGTAATGCCAGCCGGGGCCGGCTGGGTTTCCCATTCCGCCTCGATGGCCGCCAGTTTTGTCTGGTTGACCTCGCCAACGGTGTAGCCCGATTCGTCGCCCAGCACGATCACCGACAGGGTCGACAACAGGCCGAAGCCGGCGGCGATGGCGAACGAGCGCAGTGCGAAATTGACGTCGCGCGCCTTGAGCAGATAGAAGGCGGAGATGCCGAGCACAAACATCGACGCGGTCACGTAGCCGGCGGCGACCGTGTGGACGAACTTGACCTGCGCCACCGGGTTGAAGAACACCTCGGTGAGGCTGACCAGCTCCATGCGCATGGTCTCGAAATTGAACTCGGCGCCTACCGGGTGGTTCATCCAGCCGTTGGCGATCAGTATCCACAGCGCCGACAGGCTGGAACCGAGCGCGACGAGGAAGGTCACGCCCAGGTGCTGCACGCGCGAGAGCTTGTTCCAGCCGAAGAAGAACAGGCCGACGAAGGTCGATTCGAGGAAGAAGGCCATCATGCCCTCGATCGCCAGCGGCGTGCCGAAGATGTCGCCGACGTAGTGCGAGTAGTAGGCCCAGTTGGTGCCGAACTGGAATTCGAGGGTGATGCCGGTAGTGACGCCCATGGCGAAATTGATGCCGAAGAGCTTGCCCCAGAACTTGGTCATGTCCTTGTAGATCTCCTTGCCGGTCATGACGTAGACCGATTCCATGATGAAGAGTATCCAGGCCAGGCCCAGGGTGAGGGGGACGAACAGGAAGTGATACATCGCGGTCGCGGCGAATTGCAGGCGCGATAAACTGACGACATCGTCGAGCGGACTCATTTTCTACTTTCGTGGTGATGTGTTGGAGGGTGGTTGGGCCGGCGGCAGCAGGTGTTGTTCGACTTTGGCGGTGGGCATGCGCATGTGTTTGACCTGCGGCGCGGAGAAGAACGCGTGCCATAGGCCATACAGGATCAGGGCCTTGACGATGAGCGCCAGCGTGATGGCCAGCGCGAGCGGAGTTCCATAGCGCCGGCGCAGCTTCATGGCTTGTCCTTGCCGCTGGTGGCCTCGTCGGGCTGGGCGTGGTCGGACTTGTCGCCGTCGCGGCGGCCGAAGCGCAAGGTGTCGCGCACGCTCTCGCCGACGTCGATCAGTTTCTTGACCTTGGAGCCCATCTTCATCAGCGACGCCAGCGTTTCCGGCGACAGGCGCTGGACATCGTCGAACCATGAGCTGGACAGCTCGATCAGGTTGTACATCTCGCGCATCCGTTCCTGGGCGGCGCGGTCGGCCTCGTTGGACGGGGTTTCCAGCAGCGCGTCGCGCAGCATCGACAGGGTGGGCTCGATTTCGCGGCGGCGGCGCTCCTCGAGCAGGGCTTTGAAGATGTCCCAGATATCCTTGGGCGGTTCGAAGTACTCGCGGCGGTCGTTCGGTTTGTGCAGCAGCTTGACCAGGCGCCACGACTGCAGTTCCTTCAGGCCCATCGATACGTTGGAGCGCGAGAACGACAGCGATTCTGCGATCTCGTCGGCGTTCAGCGGTTTGGCGCTGACGTAGAGCAGGGCATAGATCTGGCCGACGGTGCGGTTGATCCCCCAGCGGCTGCCCATTTCGCCGAAGTGCATGATGAAGCGCTGGGCCAGCGGTGTGAGGGGGGCGACTTCGACAGGTGTGGGGGACATGAGTCTTTCCTTTGTTTTGAATTTTCAGTAATTCCTGAAATTATAAAAGAATTTACCGTGGACTGCTAGAGGAGGCCTCGTTATATAATCGGGTATATTGCGGTTCCACGCGTTGCGTGAGCCGTCGATGAGCCGCCACCACACTTCAACGAAAAGGAAACCGATGCGGGCTTTGACAACAACGATGGCGGCGGTTCTGGTGACCGTTGCGGCAACGGCGTCGGCCACCGACATCACGGTCTCGGCCGCCGCCAGCCTGACCAACGCCTTCAAGGAAATCGGCGCCGCTTACGAGAAGGACCATGCGGGCGACAAGGTGCATTTCAACTTTGCCGCCTCCGATCCGCTGGTCCACCAGATCGGCAAGGGCGCGCCCGTCGACGTGTTCGCCTCCGCAGACCAGGAGGCGATGGACAAGGCCGAATCGCTGAAACTGCTGGCGCCCGGCACCCGTCGCAACTTCGTCACTAACTCCTTGGTGCTGATCGCCCCCGCCAACAGCAAGCTCGCGCTCAAAGGGATCGCCGACCTGCTGCAGCCCGCCGTCACCCGCGTGACGATGGGCAATCCCGCCAGCGTGCCGGTCGGACGCTATGCGAGGCAGGCGCTGGAGCAGGCCAAGCTGTGGGCGGCGGTGGAGCCCAAAGCCATCTTCGGCACCTCGGTGCGCCAAAGCCTCGATTACGTGGCCCGTGGGGAAGTCGATGCCGGCTTCGTCTACGCCACCGACGCGATCGTCCAGAAAGACAAAGTCAGGGTGGTCGCGACCGTGCCGACCGCCGCCCCGGTCAGCTATCCGATCGCCGCGATCGCCGCCGGACCGCAGCCCGCGGCCGGGCGCAAGTTCGCCGATTATGTGCTGACCCCGGCGGCGCAGGCGATCCTGGCGCGTCACGGCTTCGGCCGTCCATAGGATCGGAGCCCGCGGTTGGATAGTTTTCTCGCCGAACCGGCCTGGATCGCGCTGCGCCTGTCGCTGAAGGTGGCGTTGTGGGCCACGCTGATCGACCTGGTGTTGGGCGTCGCGCTGGGCTATCTGCTGGCGCGCAAGCGCTTCCCCGGCCGCGAGCTGCTGGACGCGCTGCTGACGTTGCCGATGGTGATGCCGCCGACGGTGCTCGGCTACTACCTGCTGGTGGTGATCGGCCGCGAGGGCGTGCTGGGTTCGTGGTTGCGGGAAGCCTTCGGCATCAACCTGATCTTCACCTGGCAGGCGGCGGTGATCGCGGCGGCGGTGGTGGCGTTTCCGCTGGTGCTGAAGGGCGCGCGCGCGGCCTTCGAGTCGGTCGACGGCCAACTGGAGCAGGCCGCGCGGGTGCTGGGCATCCCGCCGTTTGGCGTGTTTCTGCGCGTGACCTTGCCGCTGGCGTGGCGCGGCGTGTTGGGCGGCACGCTGCTGGCGTTCGCCCGTTCGATGGGCGAGTTCGGCGCGACCTTGATGGTCGCCGGCAGCATTCCGGGCAAGACCCAGACCTTGTCGATCGCCGTCTACGAAGCCGTCCAGGCCGGGCGGGACGACAGCGCGAATTTGCTGGTCATCATTACGTCGGTGGTGTGCGTCGCCGTGCTGATCGCGGCCAACAAATTGACGCCGAACCGTCATCTCCAGGGCTGACCATGCACATCAAAGTCGATATCGGCAAGACCCTGCGTTCCGGTGCGCGCAGCTTCGCGTTGAACGCGCGTTTCGAATCGGCCAGCCGGCGCGTGGTGATCTACGGCCCGTCCGGCGCCGGCAAGAGCCAGTTGCTGAAGGCGCTCGCCGGCTTGATGACGCCGGATCGCGGCCATATCGAGCTGGCGGGGCGCTGCCTGTTCGACAGCAACGCCGGCATCGATCTGGCGCCGCAGCGGCGGCAAGTGGCGTATCTGTTCCAGGATTACGCGTTGTTCCCGCACTTGAATGTGCGGCAGAATATCGGTTTCGGTTTGCAGCGTGGCTGGCGCAACCCCTTGTCGCGTGTCGATGGCGAGATCATTCGCTATTGGCTGCAAGCGTTTGAACTGGACCACGTCGCCCATCAGTTTCCGCATGAATTGTCCGGCGGACAGCGCCAGCGCGTGGCGTTGGCGCGCGCGCTGGCGCCGCGGCCGACCGCGCTATTGCTGGACGAACCGTTCGCGGCGCTCGACCCCGGCCTGCGCGATCGCATGCGCGCCGAACTCGATACCTTGCAGCGCAAGCTGGCGATACCGATGATACTGATCACCCACGATCCGGAGGACGCCCGGGCTTTCGGCGACCACGTGCTGCGCATGGAACAAGGGCGCGTCGTCGATGTACAGGAGCAGCCGTCATGAAACCGACCATGGAATTGCAGGGCAACGTCTGGATGACCATCGACGGCCGGAAGCTCGGCGGACACGAGCGCGTGGCGTTGCTGGCGGCGATAGCCTCGACCGGCTCCATCACCAGCGCGGCCAAGGCGGTGGGCATGAGCTACAAGGGCGCGTGGGACGCGATCGAGGCGATGAACAATCTGGCCGGCGAACCGCTGCTGGAGCGTGTTGCCGGCGGCAAGGGCGGAGGCGGCACGCGGTTGACTTCGCGCGGCGCGCAGTTGGTCGAAAACTTTCGCAAGATCGACGAGGAGCACCGCCGATTCGTCGCGCATCTGAGCGGGCAGTCGCATGCGCTGGCAGATGATTTCCTGCTGATACAAAGGATGAAAATGAAAACCAGCGCGCGCAACCAGTTCAGCGGCAAGGTGGTCGATGTGAAGGAGGGCGCCGTCAACGACGAGATCACGCTGGAGATCGTAGGCGGCCAGCATATCGTCGCCACCATCACGCGTGACAGCAGCCACGGTTTGGGTTTGACCATCGGCGCCGACGCGTTCGCGTTGATCAAGGCGTCGTCGGTGATCGTGGCAGCGGAGATGGGAACGGCGCGCTTGTCGGCCCGTAATCAGCTGGCCGGTAAGGTCACGCGCCTGCAGGCCGGCGCCGTCAATACGGAAGTGAGCATCGAGTTGCGCGGTGGCGGCGTGATCGCCGCCATCGTCACCCGCGAGAGCGGCGACGCGCTTGCGCTGGAAGTCGGCAGCGAGGTCAGCGCCGTCTTCAAAGCATCAAGCGTCATCGTCGGTACGCCCGCGTAGTCAGCTTTACGAATCGCGCTTGCCGCCCTGACGGCTGCCCGTCTTGGTTGATTGCTCCGATCCTGTACTGGTGCGCGCCGTCCCGGCGGCCGCATTCTTTTCGGCATTGGCGCGCGCGGCGGACTGACGGCTTTCGCCCCCCTTGCGTCCGATCTGCGCCATATGTTCGCGATCCCGGCTGACCGCCTCGCCGCCTTTTTGGCCAGCGCGGCGCGCTTCCTCCGAGTCGAATTCGTGGGCCGTGCCTTTCTGGTGGGCGGCCTGGCCGCCCTTGCTGGCGATGGCGCGCTGGGTCGCTTCATCCATTGCCGCGAAACCTCGCTTGGCGGTGCCTTTCGGCCTGGACTGGTCGTTTCCTGAGTTATTACTATTACTTGTCATAACTTCCTCCTGATATGTCTGGTGGTTCCGTCGGGTTGGTGGTCGGGTTGATAAGCAGCGACACATTTCGCTGCTCTGTGTGGTTAGAGTTATAAGGTTGACGGAAGTTCCACTTGGTCCGAGGGGACGGCATGGCGAGCCGCGTCGTGTGCTTTGGTTAAAAAAACGCCAGGTTCTCGCCCGGCGGGTTATTCAGCACAGGGATAGACGCCCGTTAGGCGGGAAGGTTCCAAAAATGCACGATCGTTCTAGTTTTACCGGATGGGCCCAGCCGTGCGACAATACCGGCCTTGTTATTGTTCCGTTGATATCGAAATCTACCGTGATGGCCATGACTAAACCCGCAAATCCCGAGTACATCCTGAGTTTTTCCTGCCACGACCAGCGCGGCATCGTTCATCGCGTTTCGGGTTTTTTGGCCGATCACGGCTGTAACATCATCGATTCGGCGCAGTTCGGCGACAGCGAGTCGCGCCTGTTCTTCATGCGGGTGCACTTCGCGCTGGAAGACAGTGCCATCAACGACGAGTTGCTGCGCGCCGATTTCGGCCTGCTGGCGGCCGAGATGCAGCTGACGTTCGACATGCGTGACGCGCACTACAAACCGCGCGTGATGCTGATGGTGTCGAAGATCGGCCATTGCCTGAACGACCTGCTGTTCCGCTACAAGAGCGGGCTGCTGCCGGTGGAGATTCCGGCGATCGTGTCCAACCACATGGATTTCTACCAGCTGGCGGCGAGCTACAATATTCCGTTCCACCACCTGCCGCTGGCCGCCGGCGCGCCGCAGGAAGCCAAGCTGGCGCAGGAAGCCAAGGTCATCGAGCTGATGGACACCCACAAGATCGACCTGGTGGTGCTGGCGCGCTACATGCAGATCCTGTCGCCGGGCCTGTGCACGGCGCTGAAAGGGAAGGCGATCAACATCCACCATTCCTTCCTGCCGAGCTTCAAGGGCGCCAAGCCTTATGCGCAGGCGCATCACCGCGGCGTCAAGCTGATCGGCGCGACCGCCCACTTCGTCACCGGCGATCTGGATGAAGGTCCGATCATCGAGCAGGACGTCGAGCGGGTCGACCATTCGATGGACGCCGAGACCTTGTCGGCCATCGGCCGCGACGTCGAGTGCGTGGTGCTGGCGCGTGCCGTGAAGTGGTTCGTCGAGCACCGCATTTTGCAAAACGGCGACAAGACTGTCGTCTTCAAATAACAGAATAAATAGAAACGAAGAGATTGACCGATGGCCCTCAAAGCAACAATTTATAAAGCCGACTTGCAAATCGCGGACATGGACCGCAATTTCTACGAGACCCAGTCGCTGACGCTGGCGCGCCACCCGTCCGAGACCGACGAGCGCATGATGGTGCGGCTGGTGGCGTTCGCGATCCACGCCAACGAGGCGCTGACTTTCACCAAGGGCTTGTTCGACGTCGAAGAGCCCGACATCTGGCAAAAGGATTTGACCGGCGCGATCCAGCTGTGGATCGAGGTCGGCCAGCCCGACGAGAAGGTGATCCTGAAGGCCAGCGGCCGCTCGGAGCACGTCTATGTGTACAGCTACGCCGCCACCAGCCATATCTGGTGGAAGTCGCTGGCGAACAAGGTCGAGCGCTGCAAGAACCTGACCGTGATCAACCTGAACGCCGACGCCACCGAGCAGCTGGCCCGCATGGCGCAGCGCTCGATGCAGCTGCAATGCACGATCCAGGACGGCCAGATCTGGCTGACCGACGGCACCACCACGGTGGAAGTCGGCCGCGAGACCTTCAAGGGCGAGCGCTAAGGTTTTATCGCGGTTTTACCGCACCACGGCGCCACCCTTCATCACCCACCGGACCCGCTCCAGCACCGTCACATCCTTGAGCGGTTCGCCGTCGACGGCAATCATGTCGGCGAACTTGCCCGCCTCTATTGTTCCGATACGGTCGCTCCAGCCCAGCAACTCGCTGGCGTTGACAGTGGCCGTGCGGATCGCCTGCGCCGGCGTCATCCCCAACTTGACCAGCACCGCGAATTCGCGCGCGTTCAAGCCGTGCGGATAGACGGCCGCATCGGTCCCGAACGCCACCGGCACGCCGGCCTTGATCGCGCGGCCGATATTGATGCGCGCCTGCGGCAGCACCACCTTGGCTTTTTCCAATAGCGGCTTGGGCAGCTTGATGGCCTCGGCGTTCTCGACCAGCCAGTCGCCCAGGTAGACGGTCGGCACCAGCCAGGTTTTGTGTTCTTTCATCAGTTTGATGCCCTCGTCGTCGATGTACGAGCCGTGTTCGATCGAATCGACGCCCGCCAGCACGGACAGCTTGATGCCGTCGCCGCCGTGCGCGTGGGCCGCCACGGTGTGGCCGAGGCCGTGCGCGGTCTTAACGATGGCCTTCAATTCCTCCAGCGTGTACTGGGACGCGCGCGGGTCGGTGCCGAACGACAGCACGCCGCCGGTGGCGCACACCTTGATGACGTCGGCGCCGTATTTGATGTTGCGCCGCGCGATCTTTTGCGCCTCGTCGGTGCCGTCGGCCACGCCCAGCGCCGAGCGCTGGTATTCCGGCGCGTGCATATTGTCGTCGCAGTGGCCGCCGGTGATGCTCATCGCCGGGCCGGAGGCGGCGATGCGCGGGCCGGGCACGTCGCCGTCGTTGATGGCGTCGCGCAGGCCGATGTCGGCATAGCCGTCGGCGCCGACGTCGCGCACGGTGGTGAAGCCGGCGTGGAGCGTGAGGCGCGCGTTCTTGGCGCCGGTCAAGGTCGAGCGCGGGATCGATTTGGCGACGATGGCGTAGCCGGCGTCCTGCGGATCGCCGGTCAGGTGGGTGTGGCTGTCGATCAGGCCGGGCAGCAAGGTTTTGTTGCCCAGGTCGATGACCGTGGCGCCGGCAGGGATCGCCAGCTTGCTGCCGGCGGCGGTGATGCGCTCGCCGCTGACGAGGACCACGGCGTCGTCGATCACCGTGCCCTTGCGCACGTCGACCATGTGCGCGGCCTTGATGGCGGTGACGGCAGGGGAGGCGGCAGGGGCGTCTGCCGCAGCGGCGGCGGAACTCAACAATATGGCGGGCAGCGACGCCAGCGCGAGGCGGACGGATAAGGCGATGACGTTCAAGTATTTCTCCCTGTGGTTGAGTTTTTTTTGAGGAGCGACAAAGCGGGCTCGCCAACAAGCGTACTCGTCAATGATGTCGGGCGCTACACTTTGTCGATGAAAAGTCACAGCGATATGTTGTATAAGCAGTTGTTCGCGCATCCCGAAGTCGTCCGGGATCTGCTGACGGGATTTGTCTCGGCTGAATGGACTGGATCGCTGGATATCGGCGCGTTCGAGCGTATCAACGCCAGCTACACCGGCGACGGTGGCAAGGCCCGCCACGAGGATATTGTGTGGCGCGCGAAAATCGGTGGCGATTGGGTGTATGTCTACTTATTGCTGGAGTTTCAGTCGCGCTCCGATCCGTGGATGGCGTTGCGCATGCAGGTGTATGTCGGACTGTTGTGCCAGGACCTGGTCGCGCAGCATCGGCTGAGCCGGCATGGGAAGCTGCCGCCCGTCTTGCCCGTCGTGCTCTATCACGGCCGCAAGCCTTGGCGCGCAAGTACGGATCTTGCCAAGTTGATGCTGCCGCCGCCGGAGGGACTGGAACGCTATCAGCCGAGCCAGCACTACCTGCTGATCGATCAGCATCGGAACGTCGGCGCCGACGGCCGGTCTAATGTGCTGGCAATCCTGTTTCGCCTGATGCGTTCGCACACCGACGGAGAGATGCGCGAAGCGTTGCGTGCTTTCGCGGACAGGATGAAATTGCCGGATATGTTGCCTGCTCGCGATAGCTTGGTGCGTTGGGTCCAGGTGGTGTTGCGGGACGAATTTTGCGAGACCGATATGAGTTTGGAGGAGGGGCCGGCCATGTTATTTGACAAGCGATTTAAAAAGTACGAGGACCTGCTGGAGTTTGAGGCGATCCAACGCGGCCGGGCGGAAGGGGTACGTCTGGTGTTGCAGGATGTACTGCAGGAAATGACAGACGACTGCAAGGCCGAATTGCCCGCTGATATGGACGAGAAAATTTCAGCGGCCGATGTGCCGCAATTGCGGCGCTGGGTTAAGCTACTGGTCGGCGGCGCCAAGCCACAGCAAGTATTTGCCGGGCCTTGACGCCTTGTGATGTGTTATTGCGGCGCCGCCCCCAGCCGCCGGATGCTGCCCGAGCCGCGAATGTTCTGGCTTACCTTCGGATCGCCGTAGTAGCCGATGTCGCCGGAGCCGGCCACGCTCAGGTTCAGCGTTTTGCTTGCCCACACCGTCGCCTCGCCCGAGCCGCCGATGCTCACCACCGCGTCGCGCGACGCCAGCCGGCCCGCCTGCACCTCGCCCGAACCGCCGATCGAAATCTGCAAACGTTCCACGTTCCCGCCCACATTCAGGCCGCCGCTGCCGCCCAGCGACACCGCCAGCGACTCGGCGCGCAGGTCGCGCACATTGAGCTCGCCGGAACCGCCGATGTCGAACTGCATGCGTTCGACGTGCAGCTTGTCCGCCGCCACCGCGCCGGAACCGGCCACCGACACCCGCTCCAGGGTGCGCGCCATGACGATGATCTTCATGTTTCGCGTCTCCAGCGACATGTTTTTCTTGGCCGGACGAATCCGCAAGGTGCCGCTCTCCACGACAGTCTCGACCAGCGCCTGCAGGTTTTCGTCTGTTTCCACGACGACGCCTTCGGTATTACCCTGGCGGATCTCGACATTGCCGCCGACACTGGTGGCGAAGGCGGTGAAGTGGCCGACCTCGCGGTTCTGCTTGACGATCTTGCCGTTGCCCTGGACGCGGTCGCCACCTATCCAGCTCAGCGGGCCGGCCAGCGCCAGGTTGGCCGGGGCGGCGACCGCCAGCATGCCGGCGGCGAGGATCAGGACGCGCAGTGTGTTGCGGACGGTGGTGGTGGGCATGGTGTTCTCCTGGTTGGTCATCTTGAGTTGGATACTACGCAACCGGCGCCGCCGGCGATACCGGACTGCGACAGAATGCGCGCTGGGCGGGCTGGAATGCGTTCCGGCGGGAATTTGCGGGGGCGGGGGCGGGGGCGGCCGACGACGGCCCGGGTGGTGGCATGAGGTATCATTCGGCCTATCCCGCAAAAAAACATCGCATCACCACTGCGACACCTATCTGGAATCACATGCTTATCATCACCATCAAACAGGGCAAGGAAAAGAGCTTGCTGGCCGGCGACCCCTGGATCTATCCGACCGCGATCGACAAGGTCGACGGCAAGCCGCAGGAAAAAATGAAGCCGGGCTCGACCGCGATCGTGCAGAGTTCTTCGCGCCAGTTCATCGGCCGCGCCGCCTATAACTCCAAGTCGCAGATCCGCGCCCGCATGTGGAGCTACAAGGAGGACGAGCCGGTCGACCACGCGATGATGAAGCGCCGCGTCAAGGCCGCCGTCGCCAAGCGCGCGGCCGCCATCCGCGCCGCCGGCCCCAACGCGCTGGTGCCGGTGATCCTGGGCGAGGACGACGGCCTGTCCGGCCTGCTGGTGCACGGCTGGGGCGGCGTCAATGGTTATCTGATCTGCCAGTTCCAGTCCGGCGGCGTCGACGCCTGGAAAGTGCCGATCGTCCAGGCGCTGCTGGCGGAGACCGGCTGCCCGAACGTCTACGAGCGTTGTGACGACCTGATCCGTAAGGGCGAGGGCCTGCCGTTGTTCTCCGGCGCGCTGGCCGGCGAGGAACCGCCCGAACACGTACTGGTGCTTGAAGGCAATCAGCGTTACAGTATGGACTTATGCACCGGCTTCAAATATCCGAAGCTGAAGAGCTAGTTCCCATGCCCCGGAGAGCACTGACCAGATGGAAAATTACTTGTCGTCGCAAATACGCACGCTGACCTATATCGAGAACGAAGACCATCCGGTTTTCGGCACCCTGGTACAACAGATCCTGCACCTGCTGAACTCCAAGCTCATTTTCAGCGACATCCTGATCCATCAAAACAGTCCGCTGTTGCTGCGCCAGCCCAAGGGGCTGGTGGCGGTGACCGATTCGCCGATCACGCGCGAGGAGCTGGAAGAGTTCTTCGAAGTGGTCGAGCCGAACTGGTCCGAGCGCATCCAGGACCGCGCTTTCGACCGCGCGGTCGACCTGCACACGGCGCGCATCCGCGCCAACTGTTTCACCTTCCAGGGCAAGAAGCGGCTCGGCTGCGTGATCCGCCGCTTCCCCAAGGAGCCGATGCCGCTCGATCAGCTGGGCCTGCGCCAGCACGAGCAGAACTTCGCCAGGCTGACCAGCGGGCTGGTGTTGATCATCGGCGACACCTGCCAGGGCAAGTCGACCACCATCGCCTCGATGCTCGACGAGATCAACAAGCACCGCTCCGGCCACATCATCACCATTGAGGATCCGGTCGAAACCCTGATCCCGCAGCGCCAGTGCGTCATCACGCAGCGCGAGGTGGGCTTCGATGGCGACGTCGAGAGTTTCTATCTTGGCGCGTTGGACGCGCTGCGCGAGCGGCCCGACGTCGTCGTCATCGGCGAGATCCGCGACGCGCAAACGGCGCAGGAAGCGCTGGCGCTGGCCGAATCCGGTCCGCTGGTGCTGGCCTCGCTGCACGCGCGCTCCACCGAGCTGGGCTTGCAGAAGATGGTGCGGCTGCTGGGCAACACCGAGGCGCAGTCGCAAGCGCTGGCGCACGCCTTGCGCGGCGTGCTGTGCCAGGCATTGCTGCCGTCGGTGGAAGGGGAGCGCTATTACCTGGCCACCGAATGCCTGACGTCCAATCCGGAGGTGGTCGACATGATCGCCGGCGGGCAGTTGTCGGCCTTGCGCGGCTGGATGGCCGGCAAGACCAGCGAGGGCTGCCACACGATGAACGCCTCGCTGCGCGTGCTGCTGGCCGAGGGCAAGATCGGCGTCGACGATGCCCGCAACGCCACCACGGACCGCATCGGCTTCGCCGAACACCACTAGACGGGCTTTCCGCACGCACCGGGGCTTCGCCGGGCACCGTTGACGTGGATTCGCCACGGTTCCACGTAGGGCGGATTAGGCGGAACGCCGTAATCGGCCATGCGTGCGCCGTCGAGACGCATGCATGGCCGATTACGCTGCGCTAATCCGCCCTACGTGTCTCCGTGGTTTACGAGTCTGCGTGGTCGATGTGGATTGCTCGGTCGGAGGCGATCAATCCAGCGGAATCGCCCGATATCGGTTGACCTCGTTGCCATCGACCGGCGGGGCGTTGTTGCCCCAGGCGCTGCGCAGATAGGACACCACCTGCGCCACTTCGGTGTCGTTGAGCACGTGGCCGAACGGCGGCATGCTGTACGGACGCGGATTGCCGGCGGTGCCCGGCGCGAAGCCGCCATTGAGCACGATGCGGATCGGATTGACCGCCTGCTCCATCGTCAGCGCGCGGTTGCCCGCCAGCGGCGGATAGCCCGGCGGCATGCCGGCGCCGCCGGCGCCATGACACTCGGCGCAGTGCTGCTCGTACAGCTTGGCGCCCGCCGCCAGGAAGGCCGTCGCCTGCGGTCCCGTGTCGCGCGCGAACTCCGACTTGACGCCTTGCGCCGGCAACGCGCGCAGATACACCGCCATCGCGTTGATATCGCTGTCGCTCAGATATTGCAGGCTTTCCCTGACCACCTCCGCCATCGGCCCGAACACGGTGGCGCGCGGCGACACGCCGGTTTTCAGCAGCGCCGCGATGTGGTCCTGCTGCCAGTCGCCCAGGCCCGCTTCCGCGTCCGAATTGAGCGACGGCGCATACCAGCCCAGCACCGGTATCATGCCGCCGGACAGGCTCTCGCCGCCGACCGCGCCCAAGGCGTTGCGCGGGCTGTGGCAGGCGCTGCAATGCCCCAGTCCCTGCACCAGATAGGCGCCCCGGTTCCACTCCACCGACTGTCCGGTCTCTGGACGAAACACCGCCGGTTTGAAGTACAGCGCCCGCCACGCGGCCAGCATGAACTGCTGGTTGTACGGGAAGCGTAATTCATGCGGCCGGTTGGCCTGGCTGACCGCCGGGACCGACTGGAAGTAGGCGTGCAGCGCGTCCGAGTCGTCGCGCGTGATGCGCGTGTAATTGGTGTACGGGAAGGCCGGATACAGCAGCCGGCCGTCTTTCGATTTGCCATTGTGCAGCGCAAGCCAGAAGTCGTCGGCGCTCCAGCCGCCGATGCCGGTGGCCTTGTCCGACGTGATGTTGGGCGAGATCACGGCGCCGAACGGGGTTTTGAGCGCGCGGCCGCCGGCGTATTGCTGGCCGCCGCGCGTGGTGTGGCAAGCCATGCAGTCGCCGGCCTTGGCCAGGTAGGCGCCACGGGCGATTTTCTCGGCCGGCGACAATTTCGCGGTGAGGTTCGGCGGCGGCCCGGTATCGTCGCCACCGGTGCGTAACAGCACGAAGAGCACGCCGGCCGCGACCAGCCCGACCAGGCCCGCCAGCGTGTAGAGGATTTTTTTCATCATCGTCGTCCCCGCGCTCATTTGGCGCCACCCGCCACGCTGCCGCATGGCTGCGGCAACGGCATGGCGATGCTGGCGGCGGCCGCCGGGCGCGCCGCCGCGTCCGGTGGCTGTTTGCTGAGCCACGCGGAAACGGCGGCCACATCGGCCACGGTCAGCTTGGCGGCGATATCGCCCATGCAGTCGGGCGCGGCGGCGTGGCGCACACCGCTTTTCCATGCGCCGAACTGGGCGTTGACGTAATCGCTGGGCAGGCCGATCAGTCCCGGTATGGCCGGCTCGACGCCGTACAGCGCCGCGCCGTGACAGCTCACGCAGGCGGGGATTTTTTTGGCCGGATCGCCGTGCCGCACGAGCGCCTCGCCGCGCGCCAGGCTGGCGGCGCCCGCGTTGGCGCCGCTGCCGGCCTGGGCGGGCGGGTAGGGCGGATGCCGGGCGGCGAAGTAGTCGGCGATCTCGCGCAGGTAGGCGTCGGGCAGATGATCGACCATATAGGTCATCATCGGATAATTGCGGCGGCCCTCGCGAAAATTGATCAGCTGGTTATACAGGTAGCCGGCCGGCTTGCCCGAGATGCGCGGGAAGAACGCGTCGCCGCGCTCCTTGACGGCATGGCAGGCGATGCAGGCGGCCACGCGCTGCTCCAGGGTGTCGGGTGGCGTCGCGGCGGCGGCAGGCAGGCTCAACGCCAGCAGCGCGCCCAATCGTGTGATGGCAGAAGTAAGCATCCAGTTCCTCGTTCAACGTCAGCAGGCCGTGTAGGACGCCGAGCCTGTGTTCCACGTAGGGCGGATTAGCGCAGCGTAATCCGTCATGAGCCGCCACGGACTTGTCCGGCGTCAATCGACAAAGCATACCCCGGTGTTGCCAAAAAGGACAGTGGACAGAACGTCTAAGCGTCGGCTTGGGGCGGTTTCGGCGCGCGCGGCAGCTTGACCGGCCGCATCGGCGGCAGCTTGCCGCCGTTGGCGATCCAGTGCCGGTACACGCGCAGCGCCACTTGGGCGTCGTCGGCCGCGTACAGGATCTGCTTGTCGTTCAGGCGCGGCAGCGCCCAGTTGGTCGTGGAGATCTTCTTGGATTTTTGCAGCTTCTGGCCGAAAAACTTGGCCACCGCCGTCTTGGCGCCGAGGTCGTTGCGCTGACCCGGCGAGCGCAGCGCCACCGACAGGTCCACCACGCCGGCGGCGCGGATCGCCAGCTTGGCGTGCAACCGCTTGACGTCGTCGGACAGGCCGAAGCCGACCTTCAGCGGCGACGGCTGTTCGAGGATGGCTTGCAGCAGCTCGCGCGTTTGCGCCGACGTGCTGCTGCCGATCTGGAACAGATAGGCTTTGTCGTCGGTGGAGAATTGAATCAGGTGGGGGCCGGTCGACGTCTCGCCTTTGACAAAGGTCGGCTTCGACTCGGTGTCGAAGCCGATGGCGTCGGCCGCCAGCAGGGCGGCGCGCGCGGCAAGCGCGTGTTCCGGCGTCGTCACCAGTTGCACATCGGCGATGCGCAGGCCGACGTAGGGCGGAAGCTCGGCCTCCGCCGCCGGCGCGTGCCGCGCATTCGGCAACTGAGTGGGCAACTCGGCCAACTCAGCCCTTGCGCGAGAACTTCGCGGTCAACTGGTTCAGCTTGTCGGCGCGCACGCGGGCCGCTTCTTCGGCGGCCGCCGCGTCGCGCTCGGCCTTCTTGCGTTCGGCTTCTTTCTTGAAGCGCTCCTGCAATACCTGGGTGGCGTGGGCGCGGTGGGTGTCGGTGACTTCGGCGCCGGGGGTGCCGTCGAGGTCGTGGCGCACCTTGGCTTTTTCCATCACTTTCAGATAACGCAACGAGCCGGTGTGGATGCCGAGCGCCGAGCGCATGGTCTTGCGGTCCAGTTCGGGCATGATCGCCAGGATCTGCTTGTCGATACCGATCGACAACGGCAGAAAATCGCGGAACGCCGGGAATTGGGTTTGCAGCTGTTTCAACAGGGTGCGCGGGGTCAGGGCCGCGGTGGCCGGAGCGGATGCGGCTGGCTCGGTCGCCAAAGGCTGAGGGGTAAGGCTAGTGTTCATCGACTTCGTAGGTTAAGCAAGAGGCGCCAGCATATCATGCGCCCCCCGGGATTGCAGTGCCTTTTAGGCTAGCGTGCCGGTTTGCTCACACTCGGGCGAATGGAAGATGGACGGCAGGTGCGGCGGCGGCCTAAAACGTGTATAATGCTTGACGCACCAATTGCAGGGCGGTGCGTTTCAGTTTGGTACAGGATGCGATAGGTCTGACAGGGGCGCGTGCCCTTGTTATATGGTTTCAGGATGTCGGGTATGTGATTTATTCATTATCCTGATGTCTCGCTATACGGCATACTTTGCCCTCTCCTCATTCTTCACTGAAAAGAGAAACAAGCCCGTTGTTGGAAGCGGGCTTTTTTTATTCCGCAGATAATCGTCAGCTAAATTACAACATTTCCATCCATGCGCACTGGTAACGGTCGGCGCGGGCTATGGCATTTTGTATTTTCTGGCGAATACGCATTGAGAGACTTTTAATGACAAAAACGCCGAAAACTTTAACGTTGTCCGTCAAGACCGCCCGCACCAGCTCCGCTCCGCTGGTGGTGCCAAAGACGACTCTATCCTATGTGATCGATAATGCGCAAGAGGCAGCGAGCAAAGTAACGGTAGTCAAGAAGAAAACGCGCCTGAGCGCCGCCGCCGAAGCGGCCCAGGCCGAAGCGCAGGTGGCCGTCGAGTCGCCGGTCAAGACCGTCAAGGTGGCGCGCAAGGGCGCGCTCGCCGGCGCCGTCGCGGCCGACGAGCCGGTCGCCGACACGGTGGTGGTCAAG
Organism: uncultured Duganella sp.; assembly: GCA_963511605.1. Classification (GTDB taxonomy): domain Bacteria; phylum Pseudomonadota; class Gammaproteobacteria; order Burkholderiales; family Burkholderiaceae_D; genus Rugamonas. The sequence continues at coordinate 146,041 of CAUPJZ010000016.1, forward strand.
GCCGCGCCGAAGTCCAAACTGGTCAAGGCAGTCAAGGTTGAACCGGCACCGGTGACCATCGTCAGCGCCGGCCCGGCCGTCAGCCAGGTCACCGACGCCGCCACCCTGGCGTCGATCGACACCTCCGGCTATCTGCTGCCGAGCGTCAAGGTGCCGGGCCGCCGTGGCCGCAAGCCATCCGAATTCACGCCCGAGAACGACGAAGTCGCGGCGTTGAACGCCGTCGAGCGCGCCGAACTGAAGGCCGTGTCGAAAGCACGCGAGCGCAAAGCCAAGGGCGGCGCCGCCGACATGCTGGGCATGGACCCGAAGAGCTCGGCCGAGGACCTCGAGCGCCGCCGCAACCAGATCAAGAACCTGATCAACATGGGCAAGGAGCGCGGCTTCCTGACCTACGCGGAGATCAACGACCAGTTGCCGGAAAACATCGTCGATCCGGAAGCGATCGAAGGCATCATCGCGACCTTCAACGACATGGGCATCGCCATCTACGAGCGCGCCCCGGATGCCGAATCGCTGCTGCTGACCGACAGCGTGGCCACCGTCACCTCCGACGACGAAGTGGAAGCGGCCGCCGCGACCGCGCTGTCGACGGTCGATTCCGACTTCGGCCGCACCACCGACCCGGTCCGCATGTACATGCGCGAGATGGGCGCCGTGGCGCTGCTGACGCGCGAAGGCGAGATCGAAATCGCCAAGCGTATCGAAGGCGGCCTGAAGGACATGATCCAGGCCATCTCGGCCTGCCCGACCACGATCGCCGAGATCGTCGCGCTGGCCCGCAAGATCGAAGCGGACGAGCTGAAGGTCGATGAAGTGGTGGACGGTTTCGTCGACCTGAACGAAGCGAACAACGCGCCGGCCGTGGCCGCCGCGCCTGCCGCGCCGTCGGATGACGACGAGGAAGAGGAAGAAGAAGTCGAGGAAGAAGACGGCGACGCCAATGGCGGCGCGGCCGGTTTCTCGACCGAGCAGCTGGCGCAGCTGAAAAAAGCCGCGCTGGAAAAGTTCGACGTCATCTCGAGCCAGTACGACAAGATGCGCAAGGCCGCCGGCGGTTACGGCTCGAAAGCCTACGTCGCCGCGCAGGAAGCCATCTCGGCCGAATTGCTGGGCATCCGCTTCACCGCCAAGGTCGTCGAAAAGCTGTGCGACACCCTGCGCGGCCAGATGGAAGAAGTGCGCCACATCGAGCGCGCCGTGCTGGAACTGTGCGTGAACAAATGCGGCATGCCGCGCGCCCACTTCATCAAGGTGTTCCCGGGTAACGAGACGGACCTGGACTGGGTCGACGGCGAAGTCGATTCGGCCTATCCGTACAGCGCCATCCTGGGCCGTAACGTGCCGGCCGTCAAAGAGCTGCAAAAGAAGATGATCGACCTGCAGGCACGCGTGGCGCTGCCGCTGGCCGACCTGCGCAAGATCAATAAGCAGATGGCCGCCGGTGAGAAGCGCGCGCGCCAGGCCAAGCGTGAAATGACGGTCGCCAACTTGCGTCTGGTGATTTCGATCGCCAAGAAGTACATCAACCGTGGCCTGCAGTTCCTCGATCTGATCCAGGAAGGCAACATCGGTTTGTTGAAGGCGGTCGACAAGTTCGAATACCGCCGCGGCTACAAGTTCTCGACGTATGCGACCTGGTGGATACGCCAGGCCATCACCCGTTCGATCGCCGACATGGCCCGCACCATCCGCGTGCCGGTGCACATGATCGAAACGATCAACAAGATGAACCGCATCTCGCGTCAGATCATGCAGGAAACCGGCAGCGAGCCGGATCTGGCGACGTTGGCCGTCAAGATGGAAATGCCGGAAAACAAAGTGCGCGAAATCATGAAGATCGCCAAAGAGCCGATCTCGATGGAAACGCCGATGGGCGAGGACGGCGATTCGCAGCTGGGCGACTTCATCGAGGACAACACCACGTTGGCCCCGCTGGACGCCGCGCTGCACGCGTCGATGCGCAACGTCATCAAGGAAGTGCTGGACTCGCTGACCCCGCGCGAAGCGAAAGTGCTGCGCATGCGCTACGGCGTCGAAATGTCGAACGACCACACCTTGGAAGAAGTGGGCAAGCAATTCGACGTGACGCGCGAGCGTATCCGCCAGATCGAAGCGAAGGCCATGAGCAAGCTGCGCCAGCCGTCGCGTTCGGACAAGCTGAAGACCTTCCTGACGCAGAACTAAGCGTTAGACAAGCGTCAAGCGCGCAGACAGAAGGGAGGCCATGCGCCTCCCTTTTTGTTTTTCCGCACCTCGTCGATCGACTGGCAGCAGGCGCCATTGTCGACGGTCGGGCTGCCCCAGGGCGCCGGTGCCGGCTCCTGCGCGTGGGCCGAGACGGCGGTCAAAAAGGCAACGGTGAGAAGAGACAGACGCATGAGCACTCCGGTTAGGTTGTAAAGACGGGGGCAGGTCCTGATGCCGCTAAGTTAAGGCGAATTTCGTAGGGCGGATTAGGCGGAACGCCGTAATCGGCCATGAGCCGCCGACGGAGCATGGCCGATTACGCTGCGCTAATCCGCCCTACGTGATTTAGATGAACGCTTAACTTAGCGGCAT
>CAUPJZ010000017.1:0-126982 GCA_963511605.1 uncultured Duganella sp.
CTGGCACGCAAAAGCGATGGCGAACCGGGCGTGCAAACGATCTGGAAGGGACTCAGGAAAATCCGCATCGCGGCGGAGGCGCTACGGTTCGCTGACTCAGATACTCGCCGATCTGATCAGACTTGTGTATAAGGGCATGCCCTGAACCGTGTGCAGGCGCTGATCGAATTCGATCTCGAAGGCATAATCCTGCACGCCAACGAGAATTTCCTGGCCACCGTCGGCTACACCCTGGCCGAAGTCCAGGGCCGCCACCACGCCATGTTCTGCGATCCCGAATACGTCAAGACCGCCGAGTACAAGGACTTCTGGGCCCGCCTCGGCCGCGGCGAATACGACCGCGGCGACTACAAGCGCGTGGGCAAAGGCGGGCGCGAAGTGTGGATCAGCGCGTCCTACAACCCCATCATCGGCGCCGACGGCAAGGCCTACAAGATCATCAAGTTCGCCACCGTCATCACCGAAACCAAGCTCAAGAACGCCGAGTACGAGAGCAAGGTCGCCGCCATGTCCAAGGCGCAGGCGGTGATCGAGTTCGACATGACCGGCCACGTGCTGTGCGCCAACGACAACTTCCTCGACGTGATGGGCTACACCATCGACGATATACAAGGCGAGCACCACCGGATGTTCTGCGAGCCGGAATATGCGACGGGATCGGAATATAAACGCTTCTGGCAAAAGCTCAATCGCGGCGAATTCGATTCGGGCCGTTATAAACGAATCGGTAATAATGGCAAAACAATATGGATACAGGCGACTTACAATCCCATCCTCGATTTGAATGGCAAGCCTTATAAGGTGGTCAAATTCGCCAGCGATATTACCGCGCAGGTGAATCTGGAGGCTTCCGTGGCCGCCCAGGCCGCCTCCGACGGCGCCAAGATCAAGCGCCTGCTCGAATCGGTCGAACGGGCCGCCTCCGGCGACCTGACCAGCACCGTCGTCATCGACGGCGACGAGCCGCTCGACCACCTGGCCGAGGGCATCAGCAAGATGATCGCCGACCTGCGCAAGGTGATCGGCGAGGTGGTGGCCTCGGCCAACGGCTTCTCCGACGCCTCGACCACCATCGCCGAGCGCTCCGGCGGCGTGGCCATGGGCACGCAGGCGCTGGGCGCGACGGTCGAGGAGATGAACGCCTCGATCGACGGCCTGACCAACTCGATCGACGTCATCGCCGGCAACACCTCCAACGCCGACACGCTGGCCAAGGACACCCAGCGCGAGGCCGAGGCCGGCGCCAAGGCGGTGGCCAAGTCGATCGAGGCGATGGACTTGATCAACCGCTCGTCGGAGGACATCGGCGAGATCGTCAAGGTCATCAGCGAGATCGCCAACCAGACCAATATGCTGGCCTTCAACGCCGCCATCGAGGCCGCGCGCGCCGGCGAGCACGGCCTGGGCTTCTCGGTGGTGGCCGACGAGGTGCGCAAGCTGGCCGAGCGCTCCTCGCAGGCGACCAAGGAGATCTCCAAGCTGATCAACGAATCGGTCAAGCGCGTCTCGGCCGGCAGCGAGATCTCGCGCCAGGCCAGCGACGCCTTCGACAAGATCGTCGCCGGCGTGGCCAAGACGACGATAGCCATTTCCGACATCTCCAAGGCCACCAACGAACAGCTGCTGACGGCGCGCGAAGTGAGCACGGCGGTGCAGTACATCGCCGAGGAGGCGGAGAAGACCGCCGCCGCCTGCGACAGCATCGCCCGCTCGACCGAGGGGCTCAACGAGCGCGCCGGCGACCTGAACAAAACCGTTTCCGGCTTCGTGGTCTAAGTGGACGGCGGCGCGGGCATCCAACCGGCGACCTTGTCGGCGCTGATCGCGCTGGTGCGCGAGCACACCGGCATCGCCATGAGCGACCGCAAAAGCGTGCTGCTGGAGCGGCGCCTGCGGCCGAGGATGCTTGCGCTCGACATCGGCAGCTATCAGGGCTATGTGCAGCGTGTGCGCGACGACGACGCCGAGGTGCCGCATTTTATCGACCTGGTCACCACCAACGACACGCTGTTTTTCCGCACGCCCCATGTTTGGGAATACGTCGGGCGCGAGTTCCTGCCGCGCTGGTGGCGCGAACGTCCGGGCGAGACGCTGACGGTGTGGTCGGCGGCGGCCTCCAGCGGCGAGGAGCTGTATTCGATCGCCATGCTCTGCGACCAGTTCGGGGCCAAGACGCCGGGTTTCCGCTACCAGATCCTCGGCACCGACATCTCGCACCAGATCCTGGCGCAGGCGCGCGCGGGCAAGTACGCGGGCCGCTCGGTCGAGCGGCTGCTGGCCTCGCACCCGGATTGGCTCAACAAATATTTCACGGCGCGCGACGACGGCCTGCAGGTGGTCGACGGGCTGAAACGGCACGTCACGCTGGCCCAGCACAATTTGCTCAAGCCGTTGCGGCCGCCGGCGCAGTTCAAGCAGCAAAAGTTCGACCTCGTGTTCCTGCGCAACGTCCTGTTCTATTTCGACCAGGAACACCAACAGGCCGTGCTCCAGCAAGTCCGCCACAGTATGGCGCCCCAAGCCAGGTTAATCCTGGGCGAATCCGAATCGATCACAGGCCTCGATACCGCCTGGCAGTTCGAGCGGCCGTTGATCTACACGCTCGGCAGCCTACCACCATGATTGCACTCCTCCCCACGATCGGCGACACCCGGATCCTTCCGACCTTAGCGTGGGATGCCCCCGATGATCCGGCCGCCCGGCTCACCGGTCCGTTCCAGCACGTCAACATCGGCGAGCTGAAGATCGGCGGACGCAACGAACAGCTGAAGGCGCTGCTCGGTTCCTGCGTCGGCATCGCCTTTCTGTGGAAAAATCGCGGCCGCTGCGGCCTGGCCCACTGCCTGCTGCCGGAGGCGGCCGGCCCGCAATTGGAACTTGGCGCGCGCTATGTCAGCCACGCGGTGCCGTCCCTGTTGCGCCTGATGGGCGCGACCGCCGCCGACTATGCCGACATCGCCGTGGTGGTGGCCGGCGGCGGCATGATGCTCGACGCCTGCTCGTCGCGTTTCCAGATCGGCCAGCAGAACGCCGACGCCGCCCGCAAATACCTCAAGCTGTACGGCCTGAACGTGCTGGACTGCCGCGTCGGCGGCAGGACCGGACGCACCCTGGCTGTCGACGGCGCCACCTGCAGCTATCAGATCGAAGACATCACCGCCCAGACACAGGAACGCCGCCATGCACATGCTTGAACAGAATACGCCCGCCACCGGCCCCACCGAACTGTTCGGCTCCTTCGTGCTCGGCCCCGATGAATTCGCCCTGCCCGCGCTGTGCATCCGCGAAGTGGTCAACTATCCCGATAAGATGACGGCGCTGCCGCTGTCGCCGGCGTTCTTGGAAGGCATGTTCACCTTGCGCGGCAGCGTCATCCCGGTGGTCAACCTGGGCCGCGTGTTCAACCCGGCCGCGCCGGCCGCCGAGCCGACGCACAAGATCGCCATCCTCGATTACGACGGCGTGCTGGTGGGCATCCTGTTCCACGCCACCGGCGAAATCCTGCGCGTGCGCCCGGAACAGCGCAGCACGCTGAGCTACGCGTCCGGCGAAAGCCACGGCGTGGTGGCCGGCACCATCCTGCTCGAGGACGGCGCGCGGCTGCTGCAGGTGCTCGACCCGGCCGCACTGGCGCGCATCGAAAACGTGCCGCAGGTGCTGGCGCTGCAAGGCGCGGGCCGCCAGGCGGCGCGGCGGCACCAGGGCGAGCGGCGCCAATGCGTCAGCTTCCGCGTTGGCAACTCGTCGTTCGCGCTGGAGATGGGCGCGATCCAGGAAATCATCCGCGTCCCGGAGATCCAGGCGTCGGTGCTGAACAGCGCCCTGTGCCTGGGCCGCATCAATTTCCGTGGCAACCCGGTGGCGGTGGTGTGTTTCCACACCCTGCTCACGCCCGGCGCCGCCAGCGCGCCGCCGCCGGGCGGGCGCGCGTTCCACCCCGACCAGCGGGTGGTGATCGCCCGCATCGACGACGCCACGATCGGCTTCCTGGTGGACTCGGTCGACAACATCGTCAACTTCTTCAGCGAGGAGATCATGCCGATCCCGATGCTGGGCAAGGCGCGCGCCGGCATGTTCCGCGGCTGCCTCTCCAAAGCCGAGCTCGGCGACATCATCCTGCTGGAGCACCGCCAGATCCTGTCGAGCGCCGAGATCGTGGCGATGCGCACCGGCCACGCCAACCTGTATCCCAAGGACGAAGCCGGCGCCCGGGGCCAGGAAAGCGGCCACGCGCGCCGCAACCAGCGCCAGGTCTACATCACCTTCGCGCTGGAAAACACTTACGCGGTCGAGATCAAGCAGGTGCGCGAGATCATCGACTATTCGGACGCCGTCACCCACGCGCCGGGCATGCCGCCGTTCATGCGCGGCATGCTCAACCTGCGCCAGCAGATGATCAGCGTGATCGACCTGCGCAGCCTGTACCAGATGGCGCCGGGGCCGCAGACCGGCCAGGCCAAGATCCTGGTCATCGAGCGCGGCCAGGACCGCTACGGGCTGTTGGTCGACGCGGTCGAGAACATCATGACCGTCAACGACAACCGCCGCTTCACCGCGCCGAAGATGATGCGCAACAGCAGCGTCAACGACGGCCCGCGCGGCGAGATGGAGGAAGTGATCGACATCGAAGGCGAAGGCGACAGCCACAAGACGCTCAGCGTGTTCGAATGCGACCGCCTGCTGCAGCGCCTGGCGCGCGAAATGCCGGCACTGGCGGCTTGATACGGCGTCGGGTAAAGTAAGGGTGTGCCGGCGACCGCCGGTGCCGCTTTTCTTATCGAGGTCCATCATGTCCGCCGCTACTACCCTCCGCGCCATCGCGCTGCTTCCGCTCGGGCTGATTGCCGCCAGCGCCTTCGCCATCTCCCTCTCCGATCTCAGCAACAAGGATGCCACCGGCGGTTTGAAGGCGGCGCTGGAGCAAGGCTCCAGTCTTGCGGTGGCCAAGCTGGGCGCCGAGAATGGCTTTCTGAACAATGAGAAGGTTCGCATCCAGCTGCCGAAGATCCTGGAACAGGCGCGCCCGCTGCTGCAAATGACCGGCAAGGGCCAGAAACTCGAGGAGCTGGTGGTACAGATGAACCATGCCGCCGAAGCGGCCGTGCCGATGGCCAAGCCGTTGTTGATGGATGCGGTCAAGTCGATGAGCGTGACCGACGCCAAGAACATCCTGACCGGTGGCGAGACGTCGGTGACCGACTTCTTCCGCGACAAGACGTCCGCCAAGCTGGCGGTACAGTTCCTGCCGATCGTCAAAAAGGTCACCGACCGGTCCAAACTGTCCACCCAATACAATTCGACGATGGCGCTGGCGCCGACCATGGGCCTGGTCCCGGAAGACCAGCGGACGGTCGAGGGCTACGTGACCAAGCGAGCGCTGGATGGGTTGTACACGATGATCGCCGAAGAGGAGAAGGCGATCCGTGCCGATCCGCTGGGCGCTGGCAGCAAGCTGATCGGCAAGGTGTTTGGGGCGATTAAGCCGCAATGATCAACCGGTAAGGAGTTGCATGCGGCTTCGTGTGGACCAGACTAAGACTATAGCGAGGTCATATGCAAATCATTAATATCCATGACGCAAAAACCCAGCTCTCAAAACTAAACGCGCGGTGGAGTGCAACGTCGCCTAAGAGCTAAACCGGCTTCCCCCCGTTGCGCTGATCGAAGGCGCGGCGCGCCTCCTCCACCGCCGGCAAATTGTCCATGGTCCAGCCGTGCATCACCTTCATCGGGTGCAGCAGCGTGCGCCCCAGCGGCGTGATCACGTACTCCACCGCGATCGGCGAGACGGGAATCACGTGCCGCGTCAACAGCCCGTTGCGCTCCAGCCTGCGCAGGCATTGCGTGAGCGCCTTTTGGGTGATGCCTTCCAGACGCCGCTTGACGGCGTTGAAACGCACCGGCCCATCCTCCAAAGTGATGAGCACCATCATCGACCATTTATCGGAAATCTGATCGAACAGCGAACGGCTCGGGCAATCATCGTCATGGCCCCCATGACCCGCACCGCCTCCCCCGACGGTGTGCCAACGGAGGCGAGCGCTGCGTACTACCAGCGCCGCGCGGCCGGACAGGTGGGACCGATCCTGTCGGAAGGGACGGTCATCGACCGCCCGGCGTCCCGCAACGATCCCCAGATCCCCTTTTTCCATGGCGAGCCGGCGCTGGCCGGATGGAAAAGCGTGATTGACGCGGTGCACGGCGTCGGCGGCCGCATGGGGCCGCAACTGTGGCACACCGGCGCCACCCGCTCCAGCGAATGGGAACCCGAGGCGCCGGTCGAGAGCCCTTCCGGACTTGACGCCCCCGGCAAGCCACGCGGCCAGGCCATGAGCGACGGCGCCAGCCAATGGAAACAGCAAGACCTGGGCGTTCGCCTGGCAGAAACGCCGGCCGAGATGACGGACTGGCTGCTGCCCTTGGTCGAAGCCGGCGTCGACGTGCTGCATTGTTCGCAACGACGCTTCTGGGAGCCCGAATTCCCGGAAATCGACGGTGAAAACGGCCTCAGTTGCGCCGGCTGGGCTAAAAAGCTGACCGGTGCCGTCACCATCGGCCTCGGCTCGGTCGGACTCGACGGCGACGTCCTGAACGCTTTCGCCGGCAAGGGTTCGGGCGTCATGAGCATCGACCGCCTGATCGAACGGATGGAGCGCGACGAGTTCGATCTGATCGCGGTGGGCCGCGTCCTGCTCACCGATCCCGACTGGGTGGCAAAGATCGAGGCCGGCAAGTTCGATAACCTGAAAGGTTTCGACCCGGCCTCGCTCGCCGCGCTCGTTTAACCCATACGGCCGGGGTCAAGTCTGACATTCGTACACAGCCCGATCACTAAGCGGGACCGCCGGATATGACGGCAAGGCGGGCATGCTGGACTTGACCCCGCCCTTCGATCTGGCGCGCTGTTGCAGATTGCACGTCGAGCATGATTTCTGCTAGGCCCATCGTCTTTGAGTGCACAGGTCCCGGTCTCTTTTTTCGCGACTCAGTCTAATTTGGTCTATATCACGCGTGTTCAGTCTAAACGGGTCCAAAAAAAGCAGCAACGCCCGGTCGGTTAGACTGGAATCGACTGTCCGATGAAAGTTTTAGCCCGGATTAGACAGTTGCTTGTCGAAATAGACAGCCTTAGACCGCAGCCATTGAAGTTTTAGACTGCCTTTGCGCCAAGTCTTCGGAATGAATTCTATAGTTGGCAGCCCGGACCCACTGATCGTTGCCAGGGAACCGTAACCACACGAAGCGCCAGGCATTGCGTCCTTTTGCATGGCGGTTGGCGAACATCGATGGCGTCAGCGACTTATCGTCATCGGAAACGATGCGGTCGCCCACGACTTTGGCGAATTCAACTACGTCGCCATGGCAGGTTCGCAGCGTGGTCCCTTCTGGCAAAAAAACACTTTTCCATTGAAAACCGCGCATCGCTTGTCCATTGCGCAAGGCGAGGCGTGCCGTTTCGGTGGCAAGCCAGCGCTTCACCAGTTCCACGTAAGCGTCAAGGCAGCGCCGTCTTGAGCGCTGCGCTACTTTGATCGAAGATGTTCCCAACACCGCTGGGAAGCGGAGTTCAAGCGCTGGGGAGTTTGTCGGCGCAGTTCCAGGGCAGGAAGTCGTCCACCCGATTCACAGGATGGTCGGCGATATGGGCCAGCACGTAGCGCAACCAAGCCTCGGGGTCGACACCGTTAAGCTTGGCCGTTCCGATCAGCCCATACATGGCGGCAGCGCGTTCGCCGCCACTGTCTGCACCTGCAAACAGGAAGTTGCGACGGCCCAGGGCCACACCGCGCAAGGCACGCTCGGCGGCGGAGTTGTCGATCTCGATGCGGCCGTCATCGCAGTAGCGCGTCAGCGCCGGCCACAGTTTGAGCGAGTAAAGGATGGAGGCCGCCGTGTCGGACTTGCGCGACAGCGTAGCGAGCGTGGCGTGTAGCCATCGTTCGAGGTCGTCGAGCAGTGGTCTGGCATGCTGCTGGCGAGCGGTGCACCGCTCGTCGGGCGGTTTGCCCCGTATGCTGTCTTCAATGGCATACAGCTCGCCGATCCGGCGTAGCGCTTCGGTCGTTACGGCCGATGGCCGCGCTGCGTGCAAATCGTAGAATTTTCGGCGGGCATGAGCCCAGCATGCTGCTTCGCTCACTTTGCCAGTCTCGTAGATGGCATTGAAGCCGGCATACGCATCGGCTTGCAGGACGCCGCTGAAGTTGGCCAAGTGCGCTTGCGGATGCTCGCCTTTGCGGTCGGGCGTATAGGCAAACCATACAGCTGGCGGCGTGCTGTCGCCGCTGGCGCGGTCGTCGCGCACATAGGTCCAAAGGCGCGCCGTGCGCGTCTTGCCATTCCCTGGCGCCAGTACCGGCAGCGGCGTGTCGTCGGCGTGCAGCTTGGTCGCCGCCAGCACATGCCGGCGCAACGCATCGACCAGTGGGCGCAGCAGCGCTCCGGCGGCGCCGAGCCAGTTGGCCAGCAAGGCGCGCTCCAGTTCCACGCCTTCGCGCGCATACATAGTGCTTTGGCGGTACAAAGGAATGTGGTCGGCGAATTTGGCCACCAGCACATGCGCCAGCAGGCCGGGACCGGCCAGGCCGCGCTCAATTGGACGGCTGGCGGCCGGGGCCTGCACGATGGCGTCGCAGCATGCGCACGCCAGCTTCGGGCGTACATGGCGAATCACACGGAAGCTGGCCGGCACATATTCCAGCTGCTCCGACACGCTTTCGCCCAGTTGCTTCAGGTTGCCGCCACAGGCCGGGCATGCTTCGCTGGCGGGCATCTGCACTCGCTCCTCGCGTGGCAGGTGGGCTGGCAGTGGCTTGCGCTCGGCCTTCTTGCGCGGCGCAACCTCCACCGGCGCTTGCGCCTCCGCCACGGCTGCTTCGGCTTCCAGGTCTTCCAGTTGCAGCTCCAACTGTTCAATCTGCTGGTCCAGCTTTTCCGAGCGGCGGCCGAACTGCATGCGCTTCAGCTTCGCCAGCACCAGTTTCAGGTGCTCGATTTCGGCGGTGCGCGTAGATAGTTCGGCGCTCAGGTGTGCCACCTTCGCTTCGCTCGCCAACAACGCCGCATCGCGCGCCAGCAGCATGGCTTTGAGCGCTTCGATATCGTTTGGCAGATTGGCGGCGTTGAGCATGCGACCAAGTTTACGCAAATCGTGCCATGTTTACAAGGCCGATTGCGGTCGCCAGGTGCGCTCCGGTCGGCGCCAGTCGATCCCTTCCAGCAGCATCGATAATTGGGCTTGCGTCAATGCCACGCTGCCACTGCTGGTCTGCGGCCAGATAAAGCGGCCACGCTCCAGGCGTTTGGCCAGTAAGCACAAGCCGTCGCCGGTCCACCACAGCAGCTTGATCAAGTCGCCGCGCCGGCCACGGAACACAAACACGTGGCCACTGAACGGATCTTCTTCCAACGCGGTTTGCACTTTTGCTGCCAAGCCATTGAAACCACTGCGCATGTCGGTGGTGCCTGCGGCCAGCCAGACCTTCGTACCTGCAGGCAGGCCGATCATCGCAGCACGCGCTCCAGCACTTGTGCCAGCGTAGCGGCGTTGGCCTGGCCGTCGATGCGCAGTCGCACACGCCCAATCTCAAGTGTAATGCTGCCAGCAGGGCCAGGCTCAGCCTCAGGCTGCTGCGCCGGCGTCGTCACCACCACTGACAGCAACTCATTCCCTTGCGCAGCTGTGCCGCTTACAAGCCGACCTGCCTCGTATAGCTTGCGCCAGCTAAACACCTGGTTCGCATTGACGCCGTGCTCGCGCGCCAAGCGCGCTACGGAAACACCGGGCTGCATGGCCATTTCCACGAGCGTTCGCTTGAACTCCAGGGAGTGCTGGCGGTACTTGCCGCGCGGTCCGCGCTCAATGACTGGTCGAAAATTTGTGTCCATAATTGAATTTGTGGGCACAACTGCTGTGCCAAAATTCCATCATGGCTGGGTGCGATTCCTACGTCCAGACGGTGCTGGCTTTACGCTTACAGTTCCACCACGAAGGGCTCCGGCTTTACGCCTGGGCGGTTATCCATCAGAAAGAATTCCAGATTCAGATAATCAGTTACCGGGAGATAGATCGCTTGCTTCGCCTCGTACTTCATATTGCCCCCTGTCGAAAATGGTCTAAAGCTTAGAAAGCGGAACGAAATTATCGTTCACGTTAGACTTTCGCCTTGGAGGAATAGACTAAACTAGACTTTCTCGTTGATCTTCTAGCCCGTTTTAGACTTTGACCAATGAAATTTAGACTTGATTAGACCCGAAAGGCTTGAAATAGACTGAAATAGACTAAACGCCAAAACAGAGCTGCCGGTCGCTGAGACGATCGTCCTTTTCGAAGCGAGGTGGGCGATACGACCAGCCGAACTCACTCGTCTAGCCCAACATGCGCCAGCCCGGATTGACCGTAAGCGTCTTCCTGGCGCCGTCAGGACTGCCTGATCATCATTATCCATGATCAAATTTTGGCACAACATTTGTGCCCACAAATTCTGTTTATGGACACAAATTTTTCAACCGATCACTTACGAAAATTCGAGCGAAGATGAGTGCAAAGCAAATTGAGGAGGCAGAACAATTAGCCCGAACTTGGCCCCCCTCTGCGGTTTTGCCAGGAAGCTCAACAACTGGACTACGCTGAACCGGTCTGTTTCAAACCGTTGGCAATTTATAGTCCCTGTACTGCTCGCGCAATTTGTTTTTCTGGATCTTGCCGGTGCCGCCCACCGGCAAGGCCTCCGCGAACACGACGTCATCCGGCAACCACCACTTGGCGACCTTGCCGGTGAAGTGAGCGAGCAGTTCGTCGCGACCCACCTGATGGCCGGGTCGCAGCACGACCACCAGCAACGGCCGCTCATCCCACTTCGGGTGCGCCACGCCGATGCACGCCGCCTGCATCACCGCCGGGTGCGCCATGGCGACGTTTTCCAGGTCGATGGTGCCGATCCACTCGCCGCCGGACTTGATCACGTCCTTGCTGCGGTCGGTGATCTGCATGAAGCCGTCGGCGTCGATGGTGGCGACGTCGCCGGTCGGGAACCAGCCATCCTCCAGCACATCGCCGCCCTCGTGCTTGAAATAGCTCGCCAGCACCCACGGCCCCTTGACCAGCAAATGCCCGTAACTGACGCCATCCCATGGCAATTCCTTGCCATCGTCGTCGACGATCTTCATGTCGACACCGAAGATCGCGTGGCCCTGCTTTTGCAGGATGGCGCGTTGCTGCGCCTTCGGCAATTCCGTGTGCTTGCTCAGCAAGCCGCCGGTGGTGCCGAGCGGCGACATTTCCGTCATGCCCCAGCCGTGGATGACCTCGACGCCGAATTCATCGATCAAGGTGTTCATCATCGCCGGCGGACAGGCCGAGCCGCCGATCACCGTGCGGCGGAAGGTCGAGAACTTCAGCTTGTTCTGCAAAGCATAGTTGATCAACCCCAGCCAGACGGTCGGCACGCCGGCCGAGAACGTCACGCGTTCGCTCTCGAACAGCTCGTAGACAGATTTGCCGTCCAGCGCGGCGCCGGGGAACACCATCTTGGCGCCCGACAGCGGCACCGAGTACGGCAGCCCCCAGGCATTGACGTGGAACATGGGCACAACCGGCATCACCACGTCGCGCGAGGAGACGTTGAGCGCGTTCGGCATGGCCGACGCGTAGGCGTGCAGCACGGTCGAGCGGTGCGAGTACAGCGCGCCCTTGGGATTGCCCGTGGTGCCGGAGGTGTAGCACAAGGTGGCGGCCGTGTTCTCGTCGAACTGCGGCCAGACGTAGTCGTCCGAATGAGCGTTGATCAGGTCTTCGTAGCACAGCAGGTTGGGTATCCTGGTTTCGGCCGGCATGCGGTCGGCGTCGCCCATCAGGATGAAGCCCCTGACCGTCTTGCAATGGGGAGCGATGGCCTCAACTAGGGGCAAGAAACAAAAATCGAACAACAGGTACTGGTCCTCGGCATGGTTGCAGATGTAGGCCAGTTGTTCGGGATGCAGGCGCGGATTGATCGTGTGCAAGACGGCGCCGGAACCGGAGACGCCGTAGTACGCTTCAAGGTGACGGTAGCCGTTCCATGCCAGGGTGGCCACCCGCTCGCCCTGCCCGACGCCGAGCCCGTGCAGCGCGTTCGCCAGCCGTTTGGCGCGCTGTTGGCATGCGCGGAAGGTGTAGCGATGCAGGTCGCCCTCCACCCGGCGCGAGACGATTTCGCTGCCACCGTAGTGCCGCGCTGCGAACTCGATGATGCTGGAGATCAGCAAGGGCTGGCTCATCATCTGGCCCATCAATGGCGCCGTTGAAACCGCTGGACGCTCCGAACTCTGGAATTGCATGGCACGCTCCGCAACATGGTTATTTATGCAAACGAGTGTGGACGGGCGGCACCAGCACCGTCAACGGTTTTCGATGCTGCAACGCAGCACCGGAAGCCTGCGGTAAAATCACCAAATCACCGGCGGTAGCCCCGCCGAGCCTACTTGAACGGACACGACTATTACTGCCTCCAATCTGCCGCTGGACAATTCCTTTGCGTCCTTGCCGCCCGCTTTTTATACCCGGCTCATGCCCACCCCGCTGCCCGCGCCGTACTTGGTCGCCGTCAGCGAGCCGGCTGCCACACTGATCGGTCTGAAACCCGAACAACTGGCCGATAGTATCGACATCCTGGTCGGCAACGCCGTGCCGGACCGCTCGCTGCCGCTGGCGGCCGTCTATTCCGGCCATCAGTTCGGCGTCTGGGCCGGCCAGCTTGGCGACGGCCGCGCGATTTTGTTTGGCGAGGCGCCCACCGCCGATGGTCCGATGGAATTGCAATGGAAAGGCGCCGGCATGACGCCCTATTCCCGCATGGGCGACGGCCGCGCCGTGCTGCGCTCGTCGATCCGCGAATTCCTGTGCTCGGAAGCGATGCACGCGCTGGGCATTCCGACCTCGCGCGCCTTGTCGGTCGCCGGCTCGGACCAGGGCGTGATGCGCGAAACGGTCGAGACCTCGGCCGTCGTGGTGCGCATGGCGCCCAGCTTCGTGCGCTTCGGCTCGTTCGAGCATTGGTTCTACCGCAACAAGCCGGACGAGCTGAAAATACTGGCCGACCATGTGATCGACCGCTTTTACCCCGAGTTACGCGCCGAAGACAACCCTTACGTGGGCCTGCTGCGCGAAGTCACGATCCGCACCGCGCACATGATCGCGCACTGGCAGGCGGTCGGCTTCATGCACGGCGTGATGAACACCGACAATATGTCGATCCTGGGTTTGACGATAGACTACGGCCCGTTCGGCTTCATGGAGGCTTTCGATCCCGACCATATCTGCAACCACACGGATCAACAGGGCCGCTACTCGTACGGCAACCAGCCGCAGGTCGGCCATTGGAACTGCTACGCGCTGGGCCAGGCGCTGCTGCCGTTGATCGGCGAGGTCGAGGCCGCACAGGCCGCGCTCGACGTCTATCAACCCGCGTTCGCCGCCAAGCTGGACGAGCTGCTGCACGCCAAGCTGGGACTGGCACGGCTGGATCGGCACGCCGACGCCGACCGCGCGCTGTTCGACGCCATGTTCGCGCTCATGCAGGCCAACGGCGTCGATTTCACCCTCTTCTTCCGCAAACTAGGCGGCTTAAAGGCTTCCGACGCCAACGGCGACGAGCCGTTGCGCGACCTGTTCATCGACCGTTCCGCCTTCGACGCCTGGGCCATCCGCTACCGCGAACGCCTGCAAGCCGAGGCCAGCGACGATGTCCAACGCCAGCTTGCGATGAACAAAATCAACCCCAAATATGTGCTGCGTAACTATCTGGCCCAGGTGGCCATCGAAAAAGCGCAAAACAAGGACTTTTCCGAAGTGGCGCGCCTGCTGGCGGTATTGCAGCGCCCCTACGACGAACAGCCCGAGCACGACCACTACGCCGCTTTGCCGCCAGACTGGGCAAGCCATCTCGAAGTCAGCTGTTCTTCTTAAGCGAGCACCAATCCATGACCACTAAAGTGACCAAATCCGACGCCGAATGGCGCGACATGCTGGACCCGATGGAATACCAGGTAACGCGGCATGCCGCCACCGAGCGTGCGTTTACCGGCAAATTCTGGGATCATCACGAGCACGGCATCTACACCTGCGTGTGCTGCGACACGCCGCTGTTCCGCTCCGACGCCAAGTTCGATTCCGGCTGCGGCTGGCCGAGCTATTTCGAAGCATTGGACCCGGCGAACGTGATCGAGAAAACCGACCGAACCCATGGTATGCTGCGCACCGAAATCATCTGCGCGGTATGCGATGCCCACCTGGGCCACGTGTTCCCGGACGGCCCGCCGCCGACCGGCCTGCGCTATTGCATCAACTCTGCCTCGTTGCGATTCGATCCACAAGACTAATAACACTAGTAAATAAGACACCATGAAATTTCTGTTCGACTTTTTGCCGGTCCTGCTGTTCTTTGGCGCCTACAAGCTCTCCGGCGCCAACGCCGAGGCCTCCCAGCACTTCATCAACACTTATCTGAGCGGCATCATCTCCGGCGGGTCGGTGACGCCCGACCAGTCGCCGATCGTGCTGGCCACCCTGGTGGGCATCATCGGCACGATCGCCCAGATCGCCTACCTGAAGCTGCGCGGGCGCAAAGTCGAATTCCTCATGTGGTTCTCGCTGGGCATGTTTGTGTTTTTCGGCGGCCTGACGATTTACTTGCACGATGAAGTATTCATCAAATGGAAACTAAGTATCGTGTATTGGTTCTTTGCGGTCGGTTTGCTGGTAAGCGAATTCATCTTTAAAAAGAATCTGATGCGCAAATCGATGGGCGAAATCATCGAATTGCCGGATTTGATCTGGTCGCGCCTCAATCTCGCCTGGATCAGTTTCTTCACCGCCATGGGCATCCTCAATTGGTATGTCGCCTTCGTCCTCTTTAAAGGCGATACCAGCGCCTGGGTCAGCTTCAAGGCCTTCGGTTCGACGGCCATCATGTTTGTGTTTATCGTTGCGCAGACGATTTATTTGTCGCGCCACATGAAGGATCCGACATGAGCGATACCCGCATGGACCGCATGCGCGGCCGCTTCCAGGCCGCGCTGTCGCCGGTGGAATTGGTGTTGGAAGACGATTCCGCGATGCACGCCGGACACGCCGGCGCCGCCTCCGGCGGCGGTCATTACAATGTCAGAATCGTTTCGTTACAATTCGAAGGCCTGAAACTCGTCACAAGACATCGACTCGTGTATGATTCCGTGCACGATATGATGCATAGTGAAATACATGCATTGGCCATTACCGCATTGGCTCCGTCCGAAGTATGATGTAGCGCCAGGCTAGGAGCGGTCCTATCGGCTTCAAGAATAACTGAACACAAAGACAGATAGCTGACCGAACTCCTTCCAGGCAATTTCGCTAAAACTTTCCCCTTACAGGAATTAATAATGACTTTCAAGCCAGCCAGTTTGCTGATCGCACTTCTCGTTGTCGCCGTGCCTGCATTCGCACAGAACGTTGCCGTTGTTAATGGCAAAGCCATCCCGACCTCGCGCGTCGAAGCCGTCGTCAAGCAAGTCGTCGCCCAAGGCCAGCAGCCGGACTCGCCGCAACTGCGCGAACTGATCAAGAAAGACCTGATCGGCCGTGAAGTGATGATGCAGGAAGCGGAAAAACAAGGTTTCGGCAAGGACGCCGCCGTCAAGGCGCAGATCGACAATGCCCGCCAGGCCATCATCATCAACGCGATGATCGCCGACTACATCAAGAAGAACCCGGTCGCCGACGCCGACATCAAGGCCGAGTACGACCGCTTCACCGCGCAGGCCGGCGACAAGGAATACCACGTGCGTCACATCCTGATGGCGACCGAGGCCGAAGCCAACGACGTCATCGCCAAGCTCAAAGCCGGCTCGAAGTTCGAAGATCTGGCTAAAGCGTCGAAAGACACCGGTTCGGCTGCCAACGGCGGCGACCTGGATTGGGCCTCGCCGTCGTCCTTCCCGCCAGCGTTCTCGGCCGCCTTCGTGGCCCTGCAAAAAGGTGGCGTGACCGAGAAGCCGGTGCAGACGCCGAACGGATTCCACGTCATCAAGGTCGACGACATCCGTCCGGCCAAGCTGCCGACCCTGGAAGAAGTCAAGCCGCAGATCTCCGAAGCGCTGGCGCAGAAGAAGCTGCAGGCGTATCAGGAAGAACTGGTCAAGAAAGCAAAAGTGCAGTAATGTTATAGAAGGCGGCGCCCTGCGGGGCGCCGTTTTTGATTCTGCGTTGGTACAATGCACCGCCGAGTGCGATTTCTTGTTTTTTTATAGGATTTGATAATGATGTTGAAGCCAGCCCGTCTGTTGTTAGCACTGATCGCTGTCGTTGCAGCCCCGGTTTTCGCGCAAAACGTCGCGACCGTCAATGGAAAGGCTATTCCCGCCGCCAAGGTGGACCAGATGGTCAAACAAGTGGTCGCCCAGGGCCAGCAGCCCGACAGCCCGCAGTTGCGCGAAATGGTCAAGAAGGAACTGATCGGCCGCGAAGTGCTGCTGCAGGAAGCCAGCAAGCAAGGCTATGGCACCAAGCCGGAAGTGAAGTCGGCCATCGACAACGCCGCCCAGAGCATCACCATCAACGCCATGCTGGCGGACTACGTCAAGAAGAACCCGGTCAAGGATGCTGAAATCCAGGCCGAATACGACAAGTACAAGGCCGCCGTCGGCGACAAGGAATACCACTCGCGCCACATCCTGGTCGCGACCGAACAGGAAGCCAAGGACATCATCGCCAAGCTCAAAGCCGGCGGCAAGTTCGAAGAACTGGCCAAGGTATCGAAGGATGGTTCGGCCAACAACGGCGGCGACCTGGGCTGGATGACTCCGGCCAAGCTGGTCAAGCCTTTCGCTGACGCCATGATCGCCCTGAAACCAGGCGCGATCACCGAGACCCCGGTCAAGACCGAGTTCGGCTACCACGTCATCAAGCTGGAAGAGTCGCGCGCCACCAAGCTGCCGGCGCTGGCCGAAGTCAAAGGCCAGGTTTCCGAGGCGCTGCAACAGAAGAAGATCGCCGCCTACCGCGACGAACTGATCAAAAAAGCCAAGGTCCAGTAATACCGGCAGGCTCGGGCAGTGCGGCTCCGGCCGCCTGCCTGAAGGAACGCCCGATGAAGTTTGTCGGGCGTTTTGCTTTTCAGTCCTTATTGCGACGGCGCCATTCGAACAGTCCCATGCCGGCGAGCATGGCCAGCACGAACAGCAGCGCCTTGGGCTCCAGCATACCGACGCCGACCAGCGCGGGGCCGGGACAGAAGCCGGCGATGCCCCAGCCGATGCCGAACGTTAGCGCTCCGATCACCAGAGGGCGGTCGATCTGGCGCGCCGTGGGCAGGTTGATCGGTTCTCCGGTTGGCGTCACTTTGCGCCGGGCCGCCGCAGCGAAGCCAACAAAGGCCACGCCGATCGCGCCGCCCATGACGAACATCAGGGATGGATCCCAGGCGCCCGCCAGGTCGAGAAAGCCAAGCACCTTGGCGGGATTGGCCATTCCGGACAATATCAGGCCGAGGCCGAAAATTAGTCCTGCCAGTAAAGCGGTGAATATCGGCATATGCCCTCCCCTAGTTTATTAAATGACGGACCACGTAGGTGGCGGCGAAACCGGCGGCCATAAAGGTTATTGTCGCGACCAGGGAACGTGGCGATAGCCTGGATAAACCGCAGACACCGTGGCCGCTGGTGCAGCCGGAGCCGTAGCGGGTTCCGACACCGACTATCAGGCCGGCGGCTATCAGCATGCCGTAATGGGCGTCGATTTGAATGACCGGTAGTTCGGTGAATAAGCTGTAAATTAAGGGTGCGCCAAGCAGGCCGGCGATGAATGCCAGGCGCCAGCTGGTATCACCTTTTCTGGGCTGGAATAAGCCGCCAATGATTCCGCTGATGCCGGCTATTCTTCCGTTGAATAGAATGAGCAGACTCGCCGCCGTGCCGATTAATATGCCGCCGGCTAGCGATGCCCATGGTGTGAAGGATTGCCAATCAATTGACATCGTTGTTCCTTTTTGCGCTCGCGCGATAGGTTGGTCTTTCGTGGCCCACTATAGCATCTGCGATCGGTGTTTGTTTTGGCGCTATCGGCGGAGCTTGGCGGATTACGCTGCGCTAATCCGCCCTACATGGTTTAGATGGGCCTTGGTACCACCAGCCTTGGCACGTTGCGCCAGATTCTGGCGATTACGTGCTAGTATTTGGCTTGAATCGATCACAGTTGAGCCTTGCGTACACATGAAACCGGATATCAAAGCCATCGCGCTCGCTCTTCACGGCGTTGCCGATCCGGCGCGCCGGGCGCCCATGGCCGCCTATATGCGCGGCCAGTTCGAGTTTCTTGGCATTGGTACGCCGACGCGCCGCGCGGCTCTTAAGCCGCTTTACAAGGAAATGAAATCGCACAGCGCGGACGAATTGATGTGGCTGGCCCGGGAATTGTGGAACCGCGCTGAGCGGGAATATCAATACGCGGCGATCGATTTACTCGCCACGCACAGCGATAAACTCGATGCAGGCCATTTGCCTTTTTTGATGGAGTTGGTGCAATCGAAATCCTGGTGGGATACGGTCGATGCGATTGCATCCGTGGTCGGCAAGGTTTTGCGATACCGGCATGATGGCATGGATCAGGCCATCGCCCACCGGAATATGTGGGTGCGGCGGGTGGCGATATTGCATCAATTGGGATGGCGGGATAAAACGGATGAGGCTTTGCTCTTTTCGTATTCGCTGCAACGCGCGCATGAAAAGGAATTCTTTATTCAGAAAGCCATCGGCTGGGCTCTGAGGGATTACGCGCGCCATAATCCGCGGGCCGTGCGGGAGTTTACCGTGACGGAGAAAGCCAGGCTTTCTCCGCGCAGTTATCGAGAGGCGAATAAACACTTCGCCCCCGATATTTAAAACACTCCGATTATTGCGCCCATTACCGCGCCGCTGGCTTGCGACGACGACGAGCGGCCACGCCGACAGCGGCCATACCCAACAACATCATGCCGTAGGTTTCAGGTTCCGGAACGGCCGCGACGGGGCCGGCAACCGGTGACCCCGCAGGCGAACCAGCCGTCAGCGGCGACAGCAGCAGCGAGCCGCAACCGCTGGCGTTGCAGCCCTGGGCCAGGATCTGGTTGTTTTCGTTGATCACGCTTGCGCTGGTGATATTCCAGCCCGAGGCCGGATCGATCAACGAGTTCAAGTCATACGAGACGCCATCGACCAGCAACAGCCCCTTGAGGAAGCTGGAATCGGTCGTATCCTGCAGTCCACCAACGGCCCAGCCGGAATTATTAAGGCTTTGATAACCTACGCCGCTCGGCAGGTATTCCACGACACCGTTGGAGTAGATGAAGTGCGTCAGCGACGACACATCGGTACCCAACAATTGGTTATGGTCGTTGGCCGCGCCGACGATGGCCGAATCGCCGAAGACGTTCGAGTAGTTGGTGAGCACGCCATTGCGGTACGTAAATGGATTCATCGCGCCGGAATCCGGCGGATTTCCAAACCCGTACATCGTGCCGCCCTTGCTGATGCCTATCGTGCGCATGAACTGTCCGCCCAGGCTCACGTCCGTCGTTTGGCCATTGGCGTATAGCGAGGACGTCGTTGTGTTGGCACCAAACGGCCCCGAGTGGCTGAGTATGCCAGCCACGTTGCCCTGGTTGTCAATGCCGTACGCTTCGAAACCGGCGATCGCCGTCAGGGAGCCTGACGAATACAGAAAGCCCCGTTCTGCGTACTCACCGAAATTGCCCGAAATCTGGCCGGCGTCGTTGATGCCGTTGGCGAACGATATGCCCGTCGTACCGGCGATGGCCGACACGACACCGCCATTGTAGATCGCGGCTTGCTGGCTGCCGGAGGCATAAGTATAGCCAGCGACCTGGCCGTGGTTGTTTATATCCAGGCCGACCAGCGAGCCCAGGGAGGTCACGGAGTACTGTCCAGGCGCGGCAGCCTGCGCGGAAAAGGTCAAGACGCTCAAAATGGATGCGAGTACGCGCAGTTTCATCGAAAATCCTCGGTTATTGAATTAGTTGGCAAATATGCCAGCCAATACAATAACATTAATTATATTTTAAGAAAATACATTTCATAAACTTTCGACAATCTTAAGCACAATGCAATCGAGGCAGCGGGGATTGCTCCCGGCTGCCTCGATGTTCAACGCCGCCGGTCAAGCGGCGGGTTCGTTCCGCTTTATCCCACGAACTTGCGGGCGTTGCGGAACATGCGCATCCAGGGCGAATCCTCGCCCCACGCTTCCGGGTGCCAGGATTGCTGCACCGAGCGGAACACGCGCTCCGCGTGCGGCATCATCACCGTGAAGCGGCCGTCGGCCGTCGTCACTGACGTCAGCCCTTGTGGCGAGCCGTTCGGGTTGAACGGATAAGCCTCGGTGGCCGCGCCGCGCTGGTCGACGAAACGCATCGCCGCCACCGCCTCGGCGATGTTGCCGGTCTGGGTGAAGTCCGCGTAGCCTTCGCCGTGGGCGATGGCGATCGGCGTCTGCGTGCCGGCCATGCCGTTGAAGAAGATCGACGGCGAATCCAGCACTTCCACCATCGCGAAGCGCGCCTCGAATTTCTCCGATTTGTTGGTGGTGAATTTAGGCCACGCATGCGCGCCCGGGATGATGGACTTCAGATTGCTCATCATCTGGCAACCGTTGCACACGCCCAGGCCGAAGCTGTCGGTGCGCGCGAAGAAGCGGGCGAACTGCTCGGACAAGGCGGCGTTGAACAGGATCGTCTTGGCCCAGCCCTCGCCGGCGCCCAGCACGTCGCCGTACGAGAAGCCGCCGACGGCGATGATGCCCTGGAAGTCGTCCAGCTTGACGCGGCCGGCGATCAGGTCGCTCATGTGCACGTCGACGGCGTCGAAGCCCGCCTGGTGCATCACGTACGCGGTCTCGATGTGCGAGTTGACGCCCTGCTCGCGCAGGATCGCCACGCGCGGGCGCACGCCGGTCGCGATGAACGGCGCGGCCACGTTCTCGGCCAGGTCGAAGGTGATCTTCGGCGTCATGGCCGGTTCGGCTTCGTCCAGGATGCGGTCGTATTCGGCGTCGGCGCAGGCCGGATTGTCGCGCAGGCGGGCGATGCGCCAGCTCGTTTCGCTCCACAGGCGATGCAGCGCGGAACGCGGCTGGTTGTAGATGATCTTGGCGTCGCGGGTGAATTCGATCACGCCACGGTCGTTCGGTTTGCCGATGATATGGCTGCACGCGCCCAGGTTGAAGGAGCGCAGCACGTCCATGACCAGCGACTTCTCGTCGGCGCGCACCTGGATCACGGCGCCCAGCTCCTCGGAGAACAGCGCGCGCAGGGTTTGCTCGTTGCGGCGTTCGGCGATCTGTCCGGCCCAGTTCTTGGCGTCGCCCTGGTCGGCGCCGTGGCCCTGTTCCAGGGTCAGGATGTCAAGGTTGATCGACAGGCCCGCGCGGCCGGCGAAGGCCATCTCGGTCAGCGTGCCATACAGGCCGCCGTCGGAGCGGTCATGGTAGGCCAGCAGCTTGCCGTCGGCGTTCAACTGCTGGATCGCGGCGAAGAAGCCTTTCAGGTCTTCCGGGCTGTCGACGTCCGGCGTCTCGTTGCCCAGCTGGCCCATGACCAGCGACAGCGCCGAGGCGCCCAGGCGGTTCTTGCCGCGACCCAGGTCGATCAGGATCATGGCGGTGTCGCCGGCGTCGGTCCTGATCTGCGGCGTCAGCGATTTGCGCACGTCATATACCGAAGCGAAGGCCGAGACGATCAGCGAGACTGGCGAGGTGACGGCTTTCGAATCCCCATCGTCTTTCCACGTGGTGCGCATCGACAGCGAATCCTTGCCGACCGGGATGCTGATGCCCAGCGCCGGGCACAGTTCCATGCCGACCGCCTTGACGGTGTCGAACAGCGCCGCGTCCTGCCCCGGCTGGCCGCAGGCGGCCATCCAGTTGGCCGACAGTTTGATGTCGGAGATGTCCTTGATCGGCGCGGCGGCGATGTTGGTGATCGATTCGGCGACGGCCATGCGGCCCGACGCCGCGGCGTTGATGACGGCCAGCGGCGTGCGCTCGCCCATCGCCATCGCTTCGCCCAGATAACCTTCAAAGCTCATCGCGGTGACGGCGCAATCGGCCACCGGCACCTGCCACGGGCCGACCATCTGGTCGCGCACGGACATGCCGCCCACGGTGCGGTCGCCGATGGTGATCAGGAAGGATTTGTCGCCGACGGTCGGCAGCAGCAGCACGCGCTTGGCCGCTTCTTCCAGCTCGATGCCGGTCAGGTCGATCGCCGGGAAATCGTTTTGCACGTGGTGCGCGTCGCGCTGCATCTTCGGCGGCTTGCCCAGCAGGACATCCATCGGCATGTCGACCGGCTCGTTGCCCAGTTCCGGATCGATCAGCTTCAGCTGGCGTTCCTCGGTGGCGGTGCCGACGACGGCGAACAGGCAGCGCTCGCGCTCGCACAGCGCCTGGAACATCGGCAGGCTTTCCGGCGCGATGGCCAGCACATAGCGTTCCTGCGATTCGTTGGACCAGATCTCTTTCGGCGCCATGCCGCTTTCTTCCAGCGGGATCTTGCGCAGGTCGAAGATCGCGCCGCGCTTGGCGTCGTTGGTGATCTCCGGGAAGGCGTTCGACAAGCCGCCGGCGCCGACGTCGTGGATCGAGATGATCGGGTTGTTCGGACCGAGCTGCCAGCAGCCGTTGATCACTTCCTGGGCGCGGCGTTCCATTTCCGGGTTGCCGCGCTGGACCGAGTCGAAGTCCAGGTCGGCGGTGTTGGTGCCGGTCGCCATCGACGACGCGGCCGAACCGCCCATGCCGATGCGCATGCCGGGACCGCCCAGCTGCACCAGCAGGCTGCCGACCGGGATGTCGTTCTTGTGCGTGTGCTGGCCGGAGATGTTGCCGATGCCGCCGGCGATCATGATCGGCTTGTGGTAGCCGAACACGGTGTCCTGGGCGCCGGCGAACTGCTTGCCGATATTCTGTTCGTAGGTGCGGAAGTAACCGCCCAGCACCGGACGGCCGAATTCATTGCTGAACGCGGCGCCGCCGAGCGGGCCTTCGATCATGATCTGCAGCGCCGAGGCGATGCGGTCCGGCTTGCCGTAGGCCTTGGCGGACGCGCTGTCGCGGTAACCGGAGACAGGCGCGGTCACGTCGATATCGTTTTCCCAGGCCCGCACGGCGCCCGGCAGCAGCAGGTTCGAGACCGTGAAGCCGGTCAGGCCGGCCTTCGGCTTGGCGCCGCGGCCGGTCGCGCCCTCGTCGCGGATCTCGCCGCCGGCACCGGTGGAGGCGCCGGGGAACGGCGAAATCGCGGTCGGGTGGTTGTGGGTTTCCACTTTCATCAGGGTGTGGGTCAGTTCCGTGATCGGCGCGTACTGCTGCGACTGGCCCTGCGGGAAGAAGCGCATCACTTCGGCGCCTTCCATGATCGACGAGTTGTCGCTGTAGGCGACGATGGTGCCCTTCGGCTGCAACTGGTGGGTGTTCTTGATCATGCCGAACAGCGACTTGGGCTGGGCCACGCCGTCGATGGTCCAATCGGCGTTGAAGATCTTGTGGCGGCAATGCTCGCTGTTCGCTTGCGCGAACATCATCAGTTCGACGTCGGTCGGATTGCGGCCGGCCTTGGTGAAGGCGGCGTCCAGGTACTCGATCTCGTCGTCCGACATCGCCAGGCCCAGGTCCGTGTTGGCCTTCTCCAGCGCGTTCTTGCCCATGCCGATCACGTCGACCGACTCCAGCGGCTTGGCCTCGAGGGTGCGGAACAGGCCTGCCGCCTCTTCCGACGAGCGCAGCACCGACTCGGTCATGCGGTCGTGCAGCAAGGCGGCGACGGTTTGCACTTCCTCGTCCGACAGCTTTTTCGGCGCGCCGATGCTGCTGCCCAGAATGCCCGTCTTCAGGTTGATGCGGAAGGCGATGCCGCGCTCGACGCGCTTGACGTGCGCCATGCCGCAGTTGTGGACGATGTCGGTGGCCTTGGAGGCCCACGGCGAGATCGTGCCGAAGCGCGGGATGACGAAGAATTCCTCGACCGCGCCCTCGGTGTTGTCGGCGCGGGCCGGCTCGCCGTAGGTCAGCAGACCACCGAGGCGGCCGGTGTCGTCGGCCGACAGCGGCTGGGCGGCATCGATGAAGTGGACATAGCGCGCCTGGACGGCGGCGACGGACGGCAGCGCGGCTTGCAGTTGGGTTAACAGGCGTTGGCTACGGAATGCGGACAGGGCGTTGGAGCCCGGCAGAATCAACATATTTGGAGGATGGTTGATGCAGCAAGGCTGCGGATTAAAGGGCGATGAGGCATGAGGCTAATTCTTGCAGTGTTCCTTTGCGCGCATTATACCCGTTAGCAGCCTCGCCATACAGCGCCATTTCCACCCAAAAACTGCCGCCAAAGCAACATTTGACGACGATTTACCCCGGAAAAGCCCCACTTTGCCCGGCAACCACTTGGTTTCTGTAACATTTTTACTTGCCTTGGGGTATGCTAAACCGAATAAGCTGGGAACATAAGCAGGGGTTTGCATCATGGCGGAATATAGCGACTTGTCGGTGCTCATCGTCGACCCGAACCCGGGTATGCGCGGCAGCCTGCATAATATGCTGAACCAATCGTCGATCACCAAGATCGAATACGCGGTCAGTTCCGGCACCGCCATCCGGCAGTTGTCAAAAAAACCCTACGACATCGTGCTGTGCGAATACGACCTGGGCAACGGCAGCGGCGAGGCCAACGGCCAGGACGGCCAGCAACTGCTCGAAGACCTGCGCCACCACAAGCTGATCGCGCAGTGGACCATCTTCATCATGCTCACCTCCGAAGGTGTTTACAGCAAGGTCATCGGCGCCGTCGAGCTGGCGCCGACCGACTACATCCTCAAGCCGTTCACCGTCGATTCCCTGCTACAGCGCATCGGCCGCGCCGTCGAGCGGCGCGAGGTGTTCTGGCCGGTGTACCAGCAACTGGCCGCCGGCAGCATCCGCAAGGCCATCACCAGTTGCAAGGAAGGCGAGGACAAGCATCCGCGCTACGCCAACGATTACGCCCGGCTGCGCGCCGAGCTGCTGGTGTCCATCGACGACCTGGTAGAGGCCGAATTCGTCTATCAAACCATCCTGCTGACCCGCCCCACCGCCTGGGCCCACCTGGGCATGGCGCGCTGCCAGTTCGGGCTGCAGAAATTCGTCGAGGCGCAGCAAACGCTGGTCGACCTGCTCGAACAGCATCCGAAGTTCATGGCCGCCTACGATCTGCTGGCGCGCACCCACGAGGCGCTGGGCCAGCAGGAGTTCGCCAAGAAGGTGCTGGAGGACGCGGTCGGCATTTCGCCCAACATGGTGCGCCGGCTGCGCCACCTGGGCGAGGTGGCGCTGGAGACGGGCGACGTCGGCGTGGCCGAAAAAGCCTTCAAGCAGGTCGTCGCCAAGGCCAAGTATTCGGAGTTCCGCGATCCCGAGGACCACGTCAAGCTGGTCAAGACGCTGGTCAAGAAAGGCGACGCTATCCAGGCCAGCGGCGTGATCCGGGACCTCGAGCGCTCCCTGCGCGGCAACGCCAACACCGAGACCTGCCGCGCCATCGCCTCCGGACTGGTGCACGAAATGGCGGGCAACCTGGCCGGCGCCGCGAGCGAGCTGACCACGGCGGCCAACGCCATCGAGAAGACGCGCGGGCTGTCGACCGGCCTGAAGATCGGCCTGGTGCACAGTTGCCTGAACGTCAAGCTCGACCAGCACGCGTCGAACGTCATGCTCAACCTGATGAACGATACCGAAAGCGGCGTGACGATGGACGACGCGGTGCAGGTGTTTGAAAAAGCCGGCCGCCACGACCTGGCCGAGGGTATGGGCGAACAGATCAAGATACAGGTGGGCGAACTGCTGTCCGACGCGGCGGCGATGCGCGGCCAGGGCGACCTGCGGGGAGCGGTCGACACGCTCAACGCCGGCTTGCGCAAGGCGCCGGCCAACATGTCGCTGCTGCCGGCGGCGGCCTTGGCCATGTTGAAACAGCTCGACGACCTGGGCTGGGAGGCGCCGCTGGCCGAGCAGTGCGCCTATCTGCTCGAGCGCATGCGCAAGATCGACCCGGCCCATCCGTCGCTGGAAGCGCTGCAGGCGCAGTACCATCACACCCAGCGCAAGTACGGGATCGCCACCACCGCCTGAGGTGGGCGCGCGTCCCGCCTCAGCGGTAGAAGATCGGCGACGCCGGAAAATCCGACCAGTGGCTGATCAGATACCACGACACGAAATAAAGCCCGCATAACACGAAGGCGGAAACGACCGCCGAGTTGGGCGTTCCGTGTCCGCGCAGGAGTCTGAAAAGGGTACGCATGGTTGTCTCGTCTTTGGACAAAAGCCAACTGTACTGAGCAGCATTCTTTTCAACAAGCGCGGAATCGACGGTATCGCCTGGCGCGCCCCGAGGTATCGCCAGCCACGCTCCCGGCCACGCCTCTAGCGGTCCGGCTCGCCGTAACCGCCGCCGCCCGGCGTTTCGATGACGAACACGTCGCCCGGATGCATGTCGACCTTGCCGATGTGGCCCAGTTGCTCGACGCCGCCGTCGGCGCGCAGCACGGTGTTGCGCCCGAGCGCGCCCGCTTCGCCGCCGGCCATGCCGAACGGCGCGTGGATGCGGTTGTTCGACAGGATGGCCGCCGTCATCGGCTCCAGGAAGCGCACCTTGCGCACGCCGCCGTCGCCGCCGCGCCACTTGCCCGCGCCGCCGCTGCCCCGGCGGATCTCGTAACTGTCGAGCCGCACCGGGAAGCGGAACTCGAGGATCTCGGGATCGGTCAAGCGCGAGTTGGTCATATTGGTCTGCACCACGCTGGTGCCGTCGAAGCCCGGCCCGGCGCCGGAGCCGCCGCTGATGGTTTCGTAGTACTGGTATTTGGCGTTGCCGAACGTGAAATTATTCATCGTGCCCTGCGCCGCCGCCATCACCCCCAGCGCGCCGTACAGGGCGTTGGTGATGCAGGTCGAGGTCTCGACATTGCCGGACACCACCGACGCCGGGTAGTGCGGATTGAGCATGGAGCCCGGCGGGATGATCACCTTCAGCGGCTTGAGGCAGCCGGCGTTGAGCGGAATCTCGTCGTTGACCAAGGTCCGGAACACGTACAGCACCGCCGCCATGCACACCGCCGACGGCGCGTTGAAATTGTTGTCCAGCTGCGCCGACGTGCCGGTGAAATCGATCTCCGCGCCGCGATTGGCCTGGTCGACCCGCACCGCCACCTGGATCCGCGCGCCATTGTCGAGCGGCAGTGTGTAGGCGCCGTCCTTGAGCGAGCCGACCACCCGGCGCACGGCCTCCTCGGCGTTGTCCTGCACGTGGCCCATGTAGGCCCGCACCACCTCCAGGCCGAAGTGCGCGACCATCTTGTGCAACTCGTCGACGCCCTTTTGATTGGCGGCGACCTGCGCGCGCAGGTCGGCCATGTTCTGGTCCGGATTGCGCGCCGGATGACGCGCGCCGGCCAGCAAGGCGCGCGTTTCGGCGTCGCGCAGGCGGCCGCCGTCGGCGCCGTCGACCAGCTTGAAATTGTCGATCAACACGCCCTCCTCCTCGATGCTGCGCGAGTCCGGCGGCATCGAGCCCGGCGTGGTGCCGCCGATGTCGGCGTGGTGGCCGCGCGAGCCGACGTAGAACAGGATGTGTTCGGCCGCCTCGTCGAACACCGGCGAGATCACGGTGACGTCGGGCAAATGGGTGCCACCGTTGTACGGATCGTTGAGCATGTAGACGTCGCCGGCCCGCATCCTGCCGGCGTTTTCGCGCATGACGGTCTTGATGCTCTCGCCCATCGAGCCCAGGTGCACCGGCATGTGCGGCGCGTTGGCGATCAGGTTGCCGTCGGCGTCGAAGATGGCGCAGCTGAAGTCGAGCCGCTCCTTGATGTTGACCGAGTACGCGGTGTTCTGCAGCCGCAGCCCCATCTGCTCGGCGATCGACATGAACAAGTTGTTGAAGATCTCCAGCATCACCGGATCGGCGCTGGTGCCGATGGCGCGCCGCTGCGGCAGCGCGGCCACGCGGCGCAGCACCAGGTGGTCGTGCGGCGACACCTCGGCGTGCCAGCCCGGCTCGACGATGGTGGTGGCGTTGGCCTCGGCGATGATGGCCGGGCCCTTGACGATGTCGCCGATGCGCGTGGCCGAGCGGTGGTACAGGCTGGTCTGGCGCCAGCGCCCGCCCGAGTACATCGGCACCACGGCGTCGGGCATCAGGCCGGAGACGCGGCGCGGCGCCGGCTCGACGTTCTCGACCGGCGCGTCGGACTTGCCGACCGCCTCCACCGACACCGCCTCGACGATCAACGCCTTGGCCTCCATCAGGAAGGAATAGCGCTTGCGGTAGGCGGCCTCGAACTGGGACGTCATGCCGTGGGGCGTATCGAACAGCACGATCAGCGCCGAATCGGTGCCCTCGTAGCGCAGGTGCACGCGCCGTATCAGCGCGATGCGGTCGTCGGCCACGCCCTGCTCGTACAGGTCGTCGCAGGCCAGCTCGCCCAGCGCGTCGAGGCGCTCGACCAGCTCCGCTTGCAGCTGCTCCGTCAGGCGCGCCTCGACGGCGGCCTCGCGCATCGCGGTCTGGTCGGCCAGCCCCATGCCGTAGGCCGACATCACGCCGGCCAGCGAGTGGACGAACACCGTCTTCATGCCCAGCGCGTCGGCCACCAGGCAGGCGTGCTGGCCGCCGGCGCCGCCGAAGCTGGTGAGCGTGTAGTCGGTCACGTCGTGGCCGCGCTGCACCGAGATCTGCTTGATCGCGTTGGCCATGTTGCCGACGGCGATCTCGATAAAGCCCTCGGCGACCTGCTCGGCGGTCGTCTCCAGGCCGGT
Source organism: uncultured Duganella sp. (assembly GCA_963511605.1). Classification (GTDB taxonomy): domain Bacteria; phylum Pseudomonadota; class Gammaproteobacteria; order Burkholderiales; family Burkholderiaceae_D; genus Rugamonas. The sequence goes on from CAUPJZ010000017.1 coordinate 28,853, forward strand.
GGTGGCGCAGATGTGGGCCGCCAGTTCGCGGAAGCCGGCCCGCACCGTCTCGGCGTCGAGCGCCTGGCGGCCGTCGCCGCCGAACAGATGCGGGAAATGCTGCGGCTGGATCTTGCCGAGCATGACGTTGCAGTCGGTGACGGCCAGCGGTCCGCCGCGCCGGTAGCTGGCCGGGCCGGGATTGGCGCCGGCGCTGTCCGGGCCGACGCGGTAGCGGCTGCCGTCGAAATGCAGGATCGAGCCGCCGCCGGCGGCGACCGTGTGGATGCTCATCATCGGCGCGCGCATGCGCACGCCGGCCACCTGGGTCTCGAACACGCGCTCGAACTCGCCGGAGTAATGCGACACATCGGTCGAGGTGCCGCCCATGTCGAAGCCGATCACCTTGTCGAAGCCGGCCAGCTTGCTGGCGCGGACCATGCCGACGATGCCGCCGGCCGGGCCGCTGAGGATGCTGTCCTTGCCCTGGAAGGCGCGCGCGTCCGTCAGCCCGCCGCTCGACCGCATGAACTGCAGATTCACGCCCGGCATCTCGTCGGCCACCTGGTCGACATAGCGGCGCAGGATCGGCGACAGGTAGGCGTCGACGACGGTGGTGTCGCCGCGCGCGACCAGCTTCATCATCGGACTGGCCTCGTGCGACACCGACACCTGCGTAAAGCCGATCGCGCGCGCCGCCTCGGCCACGCGGTTCTCGTGCTCGTGGTAACGGTAGCCGTGCATGAAGACGATCGCCAGCGAGCGCAGGCCCTGGTCGTAGGCGGCCTGCAGGCCGGCGCGGGCGGCGTCGAGGTCGAGCGCGGTGACGATGTCGCCGTGGGCGCCGATCCGTTCGTCGATCTCGATCACGTGCCGATACAGCAGCTCCGGCAGCACGATGTGGCGGTCGAACAGGCGCGGACGATTCTGGTAGGCGATGCGCAGCGCGTCGCGGAAGCCGCGCGTGATGGCCAGCGCGGTGGGCTCGCCCTTGCGCTCGAGCAGCGCGTTGGTGGCCACCGTGGTGCCCATCTTGACGGCGCCGATCTGCGCCACGGGGATGGGTTTGCCTTTGGCCACGCCCATCATCTGGCGGATGCCGGCGATGGCGGCGTCGCGGTACAGTTCCGGATTGTCGGACAACAGTTTCAACGTGCGCAAGTGGCCGTCGGGCGGACGGGCCACGATGTCGGTGAATGTGCCGCCGCGGTCGATCCAGAATTGCCAATCCATGCATGCCCCAAAACGCCAAGTGAAGCGCCTATTGTAGTGTGTGCACGGCGCGCTTGGAAGCGCGTTCCTACGGTGCAGAAACAAATTTAGATGCTAAGATGGCACCATGAACCCACTCTACTCCGTCGCCGAAATCCGCGCCATCGAACACGCCGCCGCGGCGGTCCTTCCGGACGGCGCGCTGATGCAGCGCGCCGGCCAGTCCGGCGCCAACGCCGCGCTCGACATGCTGCCGTTCTCCACCAACCACGCCAGGGTGCTGGTGCTCGCCGGTCCCGGCAACAACGGCGGCGACGCGCTGGAGGCGGCCGCGCATCTGGCCTACGCCGGCGCCAACGTCACGGTGCTGCATTACCCGCCCGCCGGCGAGCCCTCGGCCGAGCGCCGGACGGCGCTGCAGCGCGCGCGCGTCAGCGACGCGTCGTTCGCCGATGTCGCCGATACCGATGGTTGCGGCGATGCCGCCGGTACGGCCGGCGGCGTCGAGGCGCTGGTGGCCGGCGCCGACTGGAACCTCGTGGTCGACGGCCTGTTCGGCATCGGCCTGAAGCGGCCGCTGGACGGCGCGATGCGGGCGCTGGTGGAGGCGGTCAACCTGCTCAAGTGCCAGGTGCTGGCGCTGGACGTGCCCAGCGGCCTGGACGCCGACACCGGCGCCATCGTCGGGCCGGACGGCGTGGCCGTGCGCGCCACGCACACGATCACCTTCATCGGCGACAAGCCGGGCCTGCACACCTGCGAAGGCCGCGATCACGCCGGCCTGGTGGACGTTTCGCGGCTGGACATCGACGCCGCCCTGTTCCCGCCGGCCAGCATGCATGTGAACGACGTCAAGCTGTTCTCGCGCCATCTGCGGCCGCGCCAGCACAGCTCGCACAAAGGCAGTTACGGCAACGTGGCGGTGATCGGCGGCGCGCCCGGCATGGCCGGCGCGCCGTTGCTGGCCGCGCGCGCCGCGCTGCACGCCGGCGCCGGGCGGGTCTATGCGCTGTTCATCGGCGAGCCGCTGGCCTGCGACGCCGGCCAGCCGGAGCTGATGTGCCGCAGCGCCGGCGATTTCGATCTGCAGACGGCGACGGTGGTGATCGGGCCGGGACTGGGGGCGTCGTCGGCGGCGGCTGACTTGCTGGCGCGCGCCATCGCCGGCGACGGCACCTTGCTGGCCGACGCGGACGCGCTCAATCTGATCGCGGCCACGCCGGCGCTGCGGGAGGCGCTGGCGCGGCGCAAGCAGCCGGCGGTGCTGACGCCGCATCCGCTGGAGGCGGCGCGCTTGCTGGAGCGTTCAGTCGCTGCGGTGCAGGCGGACCGGGTGCTGGCGGCGCGCGAGCTGGCGGCGGCGTTGAACGCGGTGGTGGCGTTGAAGGGATCGGGAACGGTGATCGCGGCGCCCACCGGCGGGGTGGTCATCAACACCACCGGTAATCCGGCGCTGGCGACGGCCGGTACCGGCGATGTGCTGGCCGGCTTATGCGGCAGCCTGATGGCGCAAGGCTGGCCGCAGTGGGAGGCGGCGCTGGGCGCCGTGTGGCTGCACGGCATGGCGGCCGATGTGCTGGTGGCCGACGGCGCCGGGCCGATCGGCTTGACCGCCGGCGAACTGATACCGGCGATCCGTGTGGCGCTGAACCGCATGGTCCAGCACCACGGCCGCTAGGCGCCGGCGCGGCGCCGCCACGCCCGGGCCGTTGCGCGGCCGACCGCGCCGCCGGGACGCGAACGCGCCGACAGCGCGGCCAGCCCCAGGCCCAGGCCGATGATCGCCAGCGTCCCCGGCTCGTCGACCTGCAGGATCAGCACCGGGATGCCGTCCAGCGCGGCCGGGATGACGTTGCCGGCCGCGTCCCCGAGCAGGATGTCGTCGGCGAACAGGAACGTGTTCGCCGGCGTCGGCCCGGTCCAGGGCAGCACATCGAACGCCAGCGTGGCCAGGCGGAAGGCGTCGCCCTGCAACTGGTCGAGCGTGAGGCCGTCGAGCAGGGAGACCTGGTCCAGGCGCAGCAGCCCCGGCGTGCCGTTGTCGGCGAACGCCAGCGACTCGCTGCCGGCCTGGCCCAGCGCCCCGCCCCAGGCCGACGGCGCCGAAGGGTGATAGGCCAGCACCGTGGGATCGTAGTACAGATCCAGGTGGAAGGCGCCGAGCTCGGTGTCCAGGCCGCCGGATTGCAGTCCGGCGATGCCCAGGTCCACCAGCACCGAACCGCCCGGGGCGATCTGATAGCCGCCGCGCGGCACCAGCGTGATTTGCAGCGCGTGCGCGAGCGGCCAGGCGCCGAGGCACGACAGCCCGAGCAGCGCCGCGATAAGCAATTTCTTCATGATAGTTCTCCTGCGAAGGGGGCGCCGGCCGCGCGCGGCCGGCATGGGCGGCGTCGCTACTTGCCGCAGAGCGCCAGCGTGCAGCCGGCCACGAGTTTGCGCACGTCGAGCGCCGTGATCCGGCCGTCGCGGTCGAGATCGCGCGGGTCGTCGGGCCCCGACGCCGTCGTGTTCAGTCCCAGCAGCAGGATCGCGAGGTCGTCGCGGTCGATCAGGGCGTCGTTGTTCAAGTCGCCCGGCGCGGCGCTGGCGACGGTGTAGGTGATGATCAGCTCGGAGTAGTCGACCATGGTGTCGTCGGCCAGCACCACGTCCACGCGACCGTCGCCCACCAGCATCGGCAGCAGGTTGAGCACCTGGTCGGGCTGGCCGGTGACCACGCTGGCGCTGAAATTGCGCAGCGGCGTCTTGGCCAGGTTCCACTTCAGCTCGTAGACGGCGCCGTACTCGGGCGGAAAGCCCAGCAAGTCCTGCAGCGCCACCACCCGGCTCGCCTCGCCCACGGGCGGCACGGCGCTCTGGTTGAATAGGATCACGTCGTTATCGATCAGATCGCCCGTCATCTTGACGCGCAGCTTGACCGTCGCCGAGGTGATCAGCGCGCCGTCCGGCAGCGTGGCGCTGTGCGTCAGGCCCACCGACTGGTTGAGCACCGATTCGTCCAGGTCGATCGACGGCGCCGCCACCAGGGCCGCCAGCAGATCGAGCACATGTTGCGAGCGCGGCGGGACGTCGGCCCCGTCGCCCGCGTGGAAGTCGTCCTTGTCGCCGATCAGCTCGACGCGCTCGGGCGCCATCGGCACGATCACGCTCCGCCGCGAGGCGCCGAGGTTGTAGGTGTCGAAGAACACCCAGTGGTACAGCAGGTCGTCGCGCGCCTCGATGTCGATCTGGTTGGCGCCCTGGCGCAGTGCCGGGGTCAGGTCCATCGCCACCACCTCGGCCTGGTCGTTGGGCATCCGGTGGTCGGCCAGGTTGTAGGTGCCGATGGTCACGCCGTTGACCCTGAGGGTCATGTGGTCGTCCGCCGCCACCAGCGCGACGATTTGCGGCAACGGGCCGGGCGGCAGCGTGAACTCGCGGCGGAAATACGCCGTGCCCGGACCGCTGAAGGCCTGGGGCTGGCCGGGGCCGGCCCAGTACCACATCAATTCGGCATGCACGCCGAGCGGATTGAGATACGGATTGGGCCGGCTGATCGGATTGGGAAACGGCGCGTAGGCCGGGATCCAGCCGTCGACGCCGTTCTCGCTGGCCATCCAGGCGCCGCCGCTCAATAAATCGGCGCGCGGCGTGGCCGCCTGGGCCGTCTGCGCCAGCGCCAGCACGCCGGCCGCCAGCAGCGCGGCGGCGCCGCGCCGGTGCCAGCGGCGGGCAACGCGCGCCATTGCTCCTAACAAAACGTTCATGATGTTTCTCCCCGCGGTGCTGCGGGGCTCGGAGCGCCCCGCAGGCAGGCCGAGCCTGCGCAGCGGTACTACGCAAGAACGGAGCCATGCGGGACAAGCGTTTGATTTTCAACGCTCTTATCGCAGAGAAATCGGGTAAGCGGACGAAACTGTCAAAACCACCGACGGCGCGCGCGAGCACACCGCGCCGGCGCCGGACCGGCAACCCGGCCGGCTTACACCAGCCGGCCCGCCGCGATGGTGATGGTGCGGCCGCAACGCGCCGCCATCGACTGGTCGTGGGTGACCAGCACCAGGGTCGAACCGTGCTGGCGGTTCAATTCGAACATCAATTTGATGACCGATTCGCCGGTCGCGGCGTCCAGGCTGCCGGTGGGCTCGTCGGCGAACAACAGCGGCGGCTCGGTCACGAACGCGCGCGCCAGCGCCACCCGCTGCTGCTCGCCGCCGGACAGATACTTCGGATAGTGCTTCAAGCGGCTCGACAGCCCGACCCGGTCCAGCATCGCCTCGGCCTTTTCGCGCGCGTGGGTGGCGCCGCTCAATTCCAATGGCAACATGACATTTTCGACCGCCGTCAAATGCGCCAGCAGCTGGAACGACTGGAACACGAAGCCGAGCTTTTCCTTGCGCAGCGCGGCGCGGCCGTCCTCGTCGAGCGCGTAGATGTCCACGCCGTCGAGCACCACCTTGCCCGAGCTCGGGGTGTCCAGGCCGGCCAGCAAACCGAGCAAAGTGGACTTGCCCGATCCGGAAGCGCCTACAATGGCAAGCGTCTCGGCTTTTTGCACGGTAAAATCCACCTCGTGCAAAATCGTCAGTTCGCCACTGGCATCGGCGACCCGCTTGGCCAGGCCGCTGACGGCGATGGCGGGGCTAGCGGGCCGGGACACCGGCTGCGCGGCGGCTGCCGTGTTCGCCGTGTTCGCTGTGTTATAACTGCCGCCGCCGGAACCATCCGGCACGAAATTGGAAGACGCTTTAGGGAAATCGGGCATGCGAAATGTATTGAGTAAGTTGGTAACAGATTTATCGAAGAAACTAAGTGTACACGCACTGGCCGCCCTGCTCATGTTGTCGGCAGCGGCGAGCGCCTATTCTGCACCAAAAACCGTGCTTGTGCTCGGGGACAGCCTGTCGGCCGAATACGGCCTGGCGCGCGGTGCCGGCTGGGTGGCGCTGGCCGAGAACAAACTCAAGGACGAGAAGATCGACGCGGTGCTGGTCAACGCCAGCGTCAGCGGCGAGACCACCAGCGGCGGCCGCACCCGCTTGCCGGCGTTGCTGGCCAAATACAAACCGGCGCTGGTCGTCATCGAGCTGGGCGCCAACGACGGCCTGCGCGGGCTGCCGGTCAAGGCCGCCGAGGCCAACCTGCGCGCCATGAACGAGGCGGCCACCAAGGCGGGCGCCAGGGTCATGCTGGTCGGCATGCGCATTCCGCCCAACTACGGGCGCGACTATTCTGAGCAATTCTTCGCCATGTATGGCACGTTGAGCAAGGAATTCAAGGCGCCGCTGGTGCCGTTCATGCTCGACGGCGTAGCCGACAAGACCCAGTTGTTCCAGCCCGACCGCCTGCACCCGCTGGCCCAGGCCCACCCCACCATCCTGGCCAATATCTGGCCCGTGCTGCAAAAAACCATCAAGGCAAAATGAAGTATCCGGAAATTCTCGGCATCGACGACGTGCTGCGGCAGTTGAACAGTTTCGACGCCATCATCGACGCGCGCAGCCCGTCAGAATACGCGCTCGACCACTTGCCCGGCGCCATCAACGCGCCGGTGCTCGACGACGAGCAGCGCATCCGCGTCGGCACCATGTACAAGCAAATCAATTCCTTCGAGGCCAAAAAGGTCGGCGCCGCGCTGGTGGCGGCCAATATCGCCAACCACCTGGAGCGGCTGTGGCTGGACAAGCCGCGCGAATGGCGGCCGCTGGTCTATTGCTGGCGCGGCGGCAACCGCAGCGGCTCGATGGCGCACATCCTGGCCAAGGTCGGCTGGCCGGTGGCGCAGCTCGACGGCGGCTACAAGGCTTTCCGCGCCCACGTCAACGCCGCGCTGGAGGTGGCGCCGCCGCTGCGCTTCAAGGTCGTGTGCGGCACGACGGGCAGCGGCAAGAGCCGCTTGCTCGAGGTGCTGCACGCGCATGGCGCGCAGGTATTGGATCTGGAACAGCTGGCCGCGCACCGGGGCTCGGTGCTGGGCAACCTCCCCAGCCAGCCGCAGCCCAGCCAGAAGGCCTTCGAAACCAGCATCTGGGATACCTTGCGCCGCTTCGACCCGGCGCTGCCGGTGTTTGTCGAGTCCGAGAGCAAAAAGGTCGGCAACCTGCGCGTGCCGACGGCGCTGATGGAGTCGATGCGGGCGTCGGACTGCATCTCGCTGACCTTGTCGCGCGCCAACCGCGTGCGGCTGCTGATGGAGGATTACCAGCATTTCCTGGTCAGTCCGGCGTCGTTGAACGAGCAGCTGGAGCATTTGACGGCGCTGCACGGGCGCGAGACGATCTCGCGCTGGCAGTCGATGTCCGACGGCGGCGACATGGCGCCGCTGGTCGAGGAATTGCTCGAGCGGCACTATGACCCGGCTTACCTGCGCTCGATCGACCGCAACTTCGTCAAATTCGGCGGGGCCACGGTGCTGGAGCTTGACGATATCGACACAACCGCGTTCGACAAGGCGGCGGCGGAGCTGATCGCCACGGCGCGGTAGACGTCACGACACCGCCGCAAAATATTACGCCCCGTTGGCGGCTCGACGATGGCCGATTACGGCGTTCCGCCTAATCCGCCCTACGTGTTTCCGTGGTCAGGCGTTGGCGATGGTGAAAGCCGACCACGAACCCCATGACAGCGGACCACGGAACCCCGATTCGACCAGGAGACACGTAGGGCGGATTAGCGCAGCGTAATCGGCCATGTCTCCGCACCCGGGGAATCAACCGGCAAGCACCCACCGTAGTGCATCACCCAAATCAGTGCATCCCCAACCGCCGCTTGTAACAACTTTGTTACAAAGCGCCGCATGCGGATTTCCGCACAAAAAATCATCCCCACGGGCGGCCGTTCCGCCCAATCCGCTAAAGTATTTACATAGCTTTCAGTTTGCTATCTTGGCACACATCTTGCGATAAGGTAATTGTCCCTTACGCCAGTTTCATGCCGGCGTCCACCCACAACGAACCCAAAAGAAAACCCCGCGACGGGGCCTGGGGACACTTGCGCCTAAATTTTTAAACCAGAAGGAGCGGCACCAATGAAGCATCCGATGCACACGAAAAAACGCCTGTTGACCCAAGCCGTACTGCTGGCACTGACCGCCGGCGCGGCCGCGAACGTCATCGCGGCCGACGCCGATACCGCCGCCGACGCCGCGGCAGCCGCAGCGCCCGCCCCGGCCCCGGCCGCCGGCGACAACATTTCCGCCGTCATCGTCACCGGCACCCGTCGCGGCGGCCTGAAGGCCGTCGACAGCGCGTCGCCGATCCAGGTGCTCGATTCCGGCTCGCTGGAGCGCACCGGCCAGCCCGACCTGATCCAGGCGCTGGCGCAGAACCTGCCATCCTTCACCGCCCAGGCCTTCGGCGGCGACACCGCCAACATGACCCTGTCGGCGCGCCTGCGCGGCCTGAGCCCGAACAACACCCTGGTGCTGGTCAACGGCAAGCGCCGCCACACCACCTCCAACCTGGCCGTGCTGGCCGGCCCGTTCCAGGGCGGCGCCGCGACCGACCTGAACTTCATCCCGGTGGCCGCCATCGACCACATCGAGGTGCTGCAGGACGGCGCCGCCGCCCAGTACGGCACCGACGCGATCGCCGGCGTGATCAACATCATCCTCAAAAAGGACAGCTCGGGCGGCTCGCTGACCGGCACCGCCGGCCGCTACTTCGACGAGGGCGGCAAGACCGGCGACGCCAGCTTCAACATCGGTTTCGAGCCGAGCGCCAACAGCTACCTGAACCTGACCGGCGAGACCAAGTACCACGGCCACAGCATGCGCTCGGACATCGACCCGCGCGTGACCAACGCCGCCAACCTGGCCTCCATGCCGACCCTGACGCAGGCCGACGGCTACCCGTACGCCAACAAGATCTCCGGCGACGCCGCCTACCACCTGAACCTGCTGTCCCTGAACGGCGGCATCGACCTGGGCGACACCGAGCTGTACACCATCGCCACTTACGGCAAGAAGGAGGCCGACTCGTTCCAGAACTACCGCGTGCCGAACCGCATTCCGCGCATGTACCCGAACGGCTTCAACCCGAAGCAGACCCTGGACGAGACCGACTACGGCTTCACCGGCGGCGCCAAGGGCGAGCTGGCCGGCTGGAACTGGGACCTGAGCAGCACCTACGGCAAGGACGAGGCCAAGATCGGCGTCAAGAACTCCGGCAACATCTCGCTGTTCAACGACACCGGCGCCTCGCCGACCTTGTTCCACGCCGGCACGTTCACCGCCACCCAGTGGACCACGTCGCTGGAGGTGAACCGCGAGTTCGCCGTCGGCTGGGCCTCGCCGCTGTCGGTGGCCGGCGGCGTCGAGTACCGCCGCGACGGCTACGAGATCGGCGCCGGCGACCCGGCCTCGCGCTACAAGGAAGGCTCGCAATCGTATCCGGGCTTCTCGCTGACCGACGCGGGCAAGCACGACCGCAACAACAAATCGGTCTACATCGACGTCGCCGGCTCGCCGATCGCCAACCTGAAGGTCGATGTCGCCGCCCGCTTCGAGGACTACAGCGACTTCGGCAGCGCGCGCGTGGGCAAGTTCACGGCCCGCTACGACTTCACGCCGGCGTTCGCGCTGCGCGGCACGGTCAGCAACGGCTTCCGCGCGCCGACCATGGCCGAACAATACTACTCGGCCACCAACGTCTCGCCGACGCAGGCCTCGGTGCAACTGGCGCCGAACTCGCCGGCGGCCGCGCTGGTCGGCATCAACGGCCTGAAACCGGAGAAATCGCAGAACTACAGCCTGGGCATGGTGTTCCATCCGGTGCCGAAGGCGACGGTGACGGTGGACGCCTACAGCATCAGCATCCACGACCGCATCGTCGGCAGCGGCACCTTGTTCGGCTCGGGCAACACGGTCAATTCGCCGGCGGTGGTGGCCGCCATCCGCGCCAACGGCAACATCCTCGATCCGACCGTCACGCGCACCGGCATCAGCGTGTTCTCGAACGCGGCCAACACGCGCAACAAGGGCATCGAGGCGGTGCTGTCGTACGGCAGCAATTTCGGCGACCTGGGCCGGGTGGACTGGTCGGCGGCGGCCAACTACAACAAGGTGACGGTGACCAAGGTCAACCAGGCGCCGGCGCAGTTGCTGCCGCAGCGCCTGCTGGACCAGTCGGCCATCGCCTCGCTGGAGAACTCGTCGCCGAAGGTGCGCGTCAACCTGGGCGGGCTGTGGAAGAAGGGAGACTGGACGGTCAACCTGCGGGAATCGATTTACGGGCCGTCGTCGGGGTATAGCTCGCTCAACAACGTCACCTACTTCGAGACCAAGATCGACACCTTGTTCACGACGGATCTGGAGGTGTCGTATCGGGTGACAAAGGCGGTGACGGTGTCGGCCGGCGCCAACAACCTGTTCAACAAGTATCCGGACAAGGTCAATCGGGAGTATGTGGCGGCGGCGCGCGCGGCGCTGAACACGGCGGCGGTGACGCAGTATCCGTCGTTCTCGCCGATCGGCATCAATGGCGGCTACTACTATGCGCGGGTAGGCTATACCTTCTGACCCACGTTGGGCGGATTAGGCGGCACGACGTAATCGGCCATGCAGGCGTCACAGGCGGAGCCACCATGGCCGATTACGCTGCGCTAATCCGCCCTACGTGCCTCCCCGGTAGCTCATGCCTTAGCTAATAAAAAAGCCCCGAACGTTTTTGGCGTTCGGGGCTTTTTTTGTCTTGCTGACTCGGCTTACTTTACTTCGGTGACCGCTGCGGCCTGGATCGGCTTGATGATCTTGACCTTGGCGCGTTCCTTCAGCAACTGGATGTATTCGTACATCTCTTGCTGCGCGACGATGGTGTTGATCTGCTCGGCCTCCGCCTTGCGGCGCTCGGCGTCCTGCTCGGCCGGCTGCTGCACCTTGCCGATGCGGTAGATGCCATAACCCATGCCCGGCACGTCCACGCCGACGTAGGCCGGCAGCTTGCTGGTGTCGGCCTTCATGACTTCCTGCATGGCCAGGCCGTTGATGCCTTCGGCCTTGGAGCGCGATACCAGCTTGGCGGCGCCGAAGCCGGTGGCGTCGCCCGATTTCTTGAACGCGGCCAGTTTGTCGGCGCCGGCCTTGGTGGCCAGCTTGTTGGCTTCTTCCATGGTCACGCGCTGACGGATCGCGGCATCGACTTCGGCCAGCGGACGCTTGGCGGCAGGCTTGAATTCGACGATGCGGCCGGCGATCAGGGTGCTCGGCGCGGCTTCGACCGCTTCGGTGTTACGCTTGCTGCTGATCGAGTCGTTCGAGAACAGCGCGGCCAGGAACTTGGCGTTGTTGTACGGCGCCGGGCCGGCCATCGGCGATGGCGTGCGCGAGACGTTGGCGGCGGTTTCGATCTTCAGGCCGAGCTTGTCGGCGACCGGCTTCAGGCTGTCGGACTGCTCGTAGACGGTGTTGGTGAACGCCTCGGCCATTTCCGAATACTTCTTGGCGGCCTTCTGCTTTTTGAGCGCCTCGGCCACTTCGGTCTTGACCGCGTCGAGCGGCTTGACGACGGCCGGCGTCAGCGCGCTGACGGTCAGCACGTGGAAGCCGAACTCCGACTGCACGGCGTCGCTGATCTCGCCCTGCTTGAGCTTCATGACGGCCGCCTCTACCGGTGCCGGCAACACGCCCTTGGTGACGATGTCCAGATCGCCGCCCTGCTCGGCCGATACCGGATCTTCCGACTTGGCCTTGGCGACCTTGGCGAAGTCGGCCGGGTTCTTGCGCAGCTCGGCGACGATGGCGTCGGCCTTGGCCTTGGCGGCGGCGGTTTCGGCGGCGTTGGCGCCCTTCTTCAGGGTGATCAGCACGTGCGCGGCGCGGCGCGTTTCCGGCGTCGTGAAGGCGGCCTGGTTGGCGTTGTAGTAGGTGGCGACTTCGGCGTCGGTGACGGCGATCTGGCTCATCACGGCGTCGCTGTTGAGGACCACGTATTCGATCTTGGCCTGCTCGGGCACTTCGAAGAACTTGCCGTTCTTGTCGTAGTAGGCCTTGACCATTTCGTCGGTGACTTTGACTTGCGGCACGAAATCGGCGATCGGCAGCAGCAGTTCCTGCACTTCGCGTTCCTGCGCGCCGATGTCCGACAGCGTCTTGGCGACGGTGCGCGGGGCGAAGCCGGTGCTTTGCACCGAACCGGCCAGCTGCTGCAGGGCCATGTCGCGGCGCATGCGGGCGTCGTTCATGGCCGGGGTCAAGCCCTGGGACGCCAGGATCTGCTTGTAGCGCTCCATGTCGAAGGTGCCCGGGCCGCCGAACAATTCGGTGATGGCCTTTTGCAGCTGCGCGTCGGTGACGCTCAGGTTCGAACGGGTCACCTCGGCGGCGATCGCGCGTTCGGCGATCAGCTGGTCGAGCAGGTTTTGGCGGAACTCGGGGGTGTCGAACATCTTCTGGTCGAACTGCTCGCCCATGCGCTGGCGATAGCTGTCGAGCTGGTTGCGCAGCGCGTTGTCGAACTCTTGCTGGCTCACCGGCTGGCCGGCGACCTTGGCGATCGTGGTGGCGTCGTCGCCGAAGCCTTTGTAGCCCTCGAGGCCGACTAACGCGAACGAAGGCACGATGATGATCGCCAGGAGAATCTGCATCAAGCGTTGATGGGTACGAATAAATTCAAACATGGTCAGCCAATTCGGATTGAGTGGAACTTGCACATACAAAAAAGGCGAACTCGCGTTCGCCAATTCCGGTTGGCGGATTTTACAGTGAGGCACCCTCTATAGCAAGGGTAAATCATGACAGAACGGCACCTCCGCCGCGCGCCGCAACACCCCCGCCGCGCGCGCCTATCCGCGCCGGAACGGCGGCATGAGCATATTCACCACAAAGTTAATATATCCTCACGCTGCGGCGAATATAAAGCCGGCTTGGCGATATTCAAGTTGGGGCGGCCGGATAAACCGGCCGCGCAAAAGAAAAACCCCGCAGCTCATTATAAGCTGCGGGGTATCTTGTTCTTGGCGGAGCGGACGGGACTCGAACCCGCGACCCCCGGCGTGACAGGCCGGTATTCTAACCAACTGAACTACCGCTCCTTTGGGTCCTGCTCGAACTCATTAGCATTTTGTTGGCGGAGCGGACGGGACTCGAACCCGCGACCCCCGGCGTGACAGGCCGGTATTCTAACCAACTGAACTACCGCTCCAACAAAACACTGGGCACAACACTTTACTTCTACTGCCGCAAAACTGGTGGGCGGTGAGAGGCTCGAACTCCCGACCTAAGCCTTGTAAGGGCTCCGCTCTACCAACTGAGCTAACCGCCCGCTTTGCCGCATCTTCTTTAAGTGAACCACTCATTTACATGAGCCGCTCACCGAAGTCCGTTAGTTTACAGCATCTTTCAAAGCTTTACCAGCTTTAAATTTAGGAACTTTTGCTGCTTCGATGGTGATCTCTTCCTTGGTGCGCGGGTTGCGGCCGGTGCGGGCGGCGCGTTCGCTCACGGAGAAGGTACCAAAGCCGACCAGGGTCACGCTGTCGTTGTTTTGCAGGGTCGTGGTCACGCCGTCGATCACCGCGTCCAGCGCGCGCGCGGCGGCAGCTTTCGAGATGTCAGCGGAAGTGGCAATATGGTCGATCAATTCAGTCTTATTCAAAGCAATTCCCCGTCACAAAGGTTATATCGTTTAGCCGCTAAACTCCGGTATTTAAAACCGCAGCCCCGGCCGAGAAAAATCTCAGGCCGTATTAAACAAGCCAGCCCCGTGTCGTGTCAAGCGCTGCACTGTAGAAAAGTGGGCCAAAATAAAAAACAGGCGCTATAAAAGCGCCTGTTTTTGCAATACCAGATACTAATGCTGAACAAAAGTTAGTGTTTTACCACTTCTGTTTGGCCGTCGGCTTTGGCGGCGGCCGCGGCCACCGCTTCCACCGGCGCGGTCTCCGTCAGCGGTTCGGGCAGGCGTTCCAGCGCGATTTCCAGTACTTTGTCGATCCAACGCACCGGCACGATTTCCAGTTTGTTTTTGACATTGTCCGGGATGTCGGCCAGGTCCTTGACGTTCTGCTCGGGGATCAGCACGGTCTTGATGCCGCCGCGCTGGGCCGCCAGCAGTTTCTCCTTGAGGCCACCGATCGGCAACACTTCGCCGCGCAGCGTGATCTCGCCCGTCATGGCCACGTCGGCGCGCACCGGAATGCCCGTGAACACCGACACCATCGCCACCGTCATCGCCGCGCCGGCCGAAGGACCGTCCTTCGGCGTCGCGCCTTCCGGCACGTGGATGTGGATGTCGCTCTTCTCGAACACTTCGTTCTTGATGCCGAGGCGGTTGGCACGGCTGCGCACCACGGTGCGGGCCGCTTCGATCGACTCCTTCATCACGTCGCCCAGCGTACCGGTGCGTATCACGCCGCCCTTGCCCGGCATCTGCACGGCCTCGATGGTCAGCAGATCGCCGCCCACTTCGGTCCACGCCAGACCGACGACCTGGCCGATCTGGTTTTCCTTCTCGGCCACGCCGAAGTCGTAGCGGCGCACGCCCAGGAACTTGTCCAGGTTTTTCGGCGTGACGGCGACTTTCTTCTCCGACTTCTTCAACAGCAGCATCTTGACGACCTTGCGGCAGATCTTCGACACTTCGCGTTCCAGCGAACGCACGCCGGCTTCGCGGGTGTAGTAGCGGATGATGTCGCGCAAGGCGGCTTCGCTGACGGCGATCTCGTCTTCCTTCAGACCGTTGTTCTTGATCTGTTTAGGCAACAAGTAGCGCTGGGCGATGCTGGTCTTCTCGTCTTCCGTGTAACCGGACAGGCGGATGACTTCCATGCGGTCCAGCAGCGCCGGCGGGATGTTGTACGAGTTCGACGTCGCCACGAACATCACGTCGGACAGATCGAAGTCGACTTCGATGTAGTGGTCCGAGAACGTGTGGTTCTGTTCCGGATCCAGCACCTCGAGCAGGGCCGACGACGGATCGCCGCGGAAGTCAGCGCCCATCTTGTCGATCTCGTCCAGCAGGAACAGCGGATTGCGCACGCCGACCTTGGCCAGCGATTGCAGCACCTTGCCCGGCATCGAGCCGATGTAGGTACGGCGGTGGCCGCGGATCTCGGCCTCGTCGCGCACGCCGCCGAGCGCCATGCGCACGAACTTGCGGTTCGTGGCGCGGGCGATCGACTGGCCCAGCGAGGTTTTACCCACGCCCGGAGGACCGACGAAGCACAGGATCGGCGCCTTCAGCTTGTCGACGCGCTGTTGGACCGCAAGATATTCCAGGATGCGTTCTTTAACCTTATCCAGGCCGTAGTGGTCGCCCTCGAGCACTTTCTCGGCGTTCGACAGATCATTATTCACCTTGGACTTCTTCTTCCAAGGCAGGCTGACCAGGGTGTCGATGTAGTTGCGCACGACGGTCGCCTCGGCCGACATCGGCGACATCAGTTTCAGCTTTTTCAGTTCGGCGGTGGCCTTGTCCAATGCCTCTTTCGGCATCTTGGCCAGCGCGACCTTCTTCTCCAGCTCGTCCAGGTCGGCGCCGTCCTCGCCCTCGCCCAGTTCCTTCTGGATGGCCTTGACTTGCTCGTTCAGGTAGTACTCGCGCTGCGACTTTTCCATCTGGCGCTTGACGCGGCCACGGATGCGCTTCTCGACCTGCAAAATGTCGAGTTCACCTTCCAGCTGGCCCAGCAGGTGTTCCAGGCGCTTGGCGACGCTGAAGATTTCCAGGATCACCTGTTTCTGCTCGAGCTTGAGCGGCAGGTGCGCGGCGACGGTGTCGGCCAGGCGGCCGGCGTCGTCGATGCCCGACAGCGAAGCGAGGATTTCAGGCGGGATCTTTTTGTTCAGCTTGACGTACTGGTCGAACTGCTGAACGATCGCGCGGCGCATGGCTTCGATTTCCGAATCGTCGCCCAGCTCGGAATCGAGCGGCGTCAGGTCGGCCACGAAGTGCGTCGGCGAATCGGTGATGCGGTTGATGCGCGCGCGCTGCGAGCCCTCGACCAGCACCTTCACGGTACCGTCGGGCAGCTTCAGCATTTGCAGAATATTGGCCACGCAGCCGATCTCGTAGATATCGGTGGCAGAAGGTTCGTCCTTGGCGGCCGCTTTTTGCGCGGCAAGCATGATGCTCTTGCCCTGCTCCATTGCGGCTTCCAGCGCCTTGATCGACTTTGGTCGGCCTACGAACAGTGGTATCACCATATGCGGGAAAACTACAACGTCCCGCAGCGGCAATAACGGCAGTTGAGTTTGCTCTGTTAATTTGGAAGTTGTCATGGCGTACCTTATGTGAAAGCGTGATTATGATGTGGGCGCTGATATGCCGAATCACAAGACCGGACTACAAGAAATAATTCCCTTAAAAAAGAGTCTTTTCAAAGTGGCCAGCCCATTCTAAAAGAACCATCCAATAAAAAAGCCACGCGCGACAGCGGCTGTCACGTGTGGCTTTTCGAATGAAGCCTGCTCTTTTATTGATTTAAATTGTACCGCCTTGCCCCACGGATGCGAAATGAATTTTGCGTCGGCGTGGAGCAAGTGTGCACAAGTTATTTAATTCTCACCAGAGGCTTTGGCCTGGTCTTGGTATATCAATAAAGGTTTGGCGCCACTGGTGATCGTATTTTCATCGATAACCACTTTGGTGACATTGGTTTCATTTGGCAGCTCGTACATCGTGTCCAGCAAAGCGTGCTCCAGGATCGAGCGCAGGCCGCGGGCGCCGGTCTTGCGCGCGAGCGCCTTCTTGGCGATGGCGTGCAGGGCCGCGGGACGAATCTCCAGCTCGGCGCCTTCCATGTCCAGCAGCTTCGAGTACTGTTTGACCAGCGCGTTCTTCGGCTCGATCAGGATCTGGATCAGCGCCTCTTCCGTCAGCTCGGACAGGGTGGCGACGACCGGCAGACGGCCGACCAGTTCGGGGATCAGGCCGAACTTGATCAGGTCTTCCGGTTCCGCTTCCATCAGCACTTCGCTGGCGTTGCGTTCCTTCTTGCTCTTGACGCTGGCCGAGAAGCCGATGCCCGACTTTTCCGACCGGTTGGCGATGACCTTGGCCAGGCCGTCGAACGCGCCGCCGCAGATGAACATGATGTTGGTGGTGTCGATCTGCACGAAATCCTGGTTAGGATGCTTGCGCCCGCCTTGTGGCGGCACCGACGCCATCGTGCCCTCGATCAGTTTCAACAGCGCTTGCTGCACGCCCTCGCCCGACACGTCGCGCGTGATGGACGGGTTGTCGGACTTGCGCGAGATCTTGTCGATCTCATCGATATAGACGATGCCGCGTTGAGCTTTCTCAACGTCGTAGTTGCAGCTCTGCAACAGTTTCTGGATGATATTCTCGACATCCTCGCCCACATAGCCCGCTTCGGTCAAGGTGGTGGCGTCGGCGATGACGAACGGCACGTTCAACATGCGCGCCAAGGTCTGCGCCAGCAAGGTCTTGCCCGAGCCGGTCGGACCGACCAGCAAGATATTGCTCTTGGCCAGTTCGATGTCGTCTTTCTTGCCCAGATGCTTCAGACGCTTGTAGTGGTTGTACACGGCGACCGACAGGATGCGCTTGGCGGTTTGCTGGCCGATGACGTACTGGTCCAGCAAGTCCTTGATTTCATGCGGGGTTGGCAGGTCCGACTTGGCGCCGGCGACGGATTCGATGGCCGAGGTCTCGTCGCGGATGATGTCGTTGCACAGGTCGATGCACTCGTCGCAGATGAAGACCGACGGGCCGGCGATGAGTTTTTTTACCTCGTGCTGGCTCTTGCCGCAAAACGAGCAGTACAGTAATTTTTCGCCGCTGGAGGATTTTTTGTCTGACATGGGGCAGTTTTCTTTGAGTTACAGAATGGCTTTGCTGTTGCAGCGTGTGTGGCGTTCCGGAAAAGTCCGCCTTCCACTACATGCTACCCGAAATAAAAACGAAACGCCCGAACGATTGATCGCCCGGGCGCGTTTTACAGCAATACTGCGCAGCAACGCTGCGATGAAAGCATCAAGCCCGGTTGGACAACATTTTGTCGATCAATCCGTACTCTACAGCCTCTTCCGCCGACATGAAACGGTCACGATCGGTGTCTTTGGCGATCTGCTCGACGGTTTGGCCGGTGCGTTCGGCCATGATGGCGTTCAGACGATGACGCAGATACAAGATTTCCTTGGCCTGGATCTCGATGTCGGACGCCATGCCTTGCGAACCGCCCGAAGGCTGGTGAATCATGATGCGCGAGTTCGGCAGCGAGAAACGCTTGCCCTTGGCGCCGGCGGCCAGCAGGAAGGCGCCCATCGAGGCGGCCATGCCGGTGCACAACGTCGATACGTCGGGCTTGATGAACTGCATCGTGTCGAAGATCGCCAGACCGGCCGAGACCGAACCGCCGGGGGAATTGATGTACAGCGAGATATCCTTGTCCGGATTTTCGCTTTCCAGGAACAACAGCTGGGCGACCACCAGGTTCGCCATCTGGTCGTTGACGGGACCGACCATGAAGATGATGCGTTCCTTGAGCAGGCGCGAGTAGATATCGTACGAACGCTCGCCGCGACCGCTTTGTTCGACCACCATCGGCACCAGGCCGAGCATTTCAGTGTCCAGCGCCGGATTACGGTTAAAACCAGTCATTCTATTTCCTTGTGAAGCAGCTAGGCCGGAGTGAAGATATTACTACAAATCGTTACAGCAAACTTGTCAGCTAAATTATCACTTCGGCCGCGCTGAATTACGCTTGAGCGTTGCTTCCCATCAGTTCGTCAAAGGCCACGACCTTGGACGAAGTCTTCGACAGGCCCAGGACGTAGTTGACGACGTTTTCTTCCAATACAAGGGCTTCCACCTCGGCCAGACGGCGACGGTCGCTGTAGTAGTACTTCAGCACTTCGCGCGGGTCTTCGTAGCTCTGGGCGAAGTCTTCGACTTGCGCTTTGACCTGCTCTGGCTGGGCTTGCAGCTTGTTCTCGCCGACCAGTTGCGACAGGATCAGGCCCAGGCGTACGCGACGCTCGGCTTTTTCCGCGAACAGTTCTTGCGGGAATGGCACGTCCTTGACGTTCATGCCGCGCTGTTCCATGTCCTGGCGGGTCATTTCGGCCAGGCGCTCGCTATCCTGGGCGATCAGCGACTGCGGCACGTCCAGGGTGGCGGTTTTCACCAGCGCGTCCATGACGGCTTCCTTGTTGCGGGCTTTGACACGGCCGGCGACTTCGCGCTCCAGGTTGACTTTGATGTCTTCGCGCATTTTGGCGACGTCGCCATCGGCCACGCCCAGCGACTTGGCGAATTCTGCATCGACTTCCGGCAGGTGCGCCCATTCCAGCTTTTTCAGCGTGATGGTGAACGACGCGGTTTTGCCTGCGACGTCTTTACCATGGTAGTCCTCCGGGAAAGCCAGCGGGAAGGTCTTGGCTTCGCCAACCTTCAGGCCGACGGTCGCGGCTTCGAATTCCGGCAGCATGCGGCCTTCGCCGAGCACGAACGGGTAGTCTTCGGCTTTGCCGCCTGGGAACTCAACGCCGTCGATCGAGCCGACGAAATCGACGGTCACGCGGTCGCCGTTGGCAGCCACAGGCTCGCCGCCGTCGCCGTGTTCGCCGGCTTCGCCCTTGGTGTGGAAGTGCACGCGCTGTTTGCGCAGGATTTCAATGGTCTTGTCGATCTCGGCTTCCGAGACGTCGGCCTTGACGGTCTCGATTTCCACCGTGGTCAGGTCGCCAACGACGACTTCCGGGTAGACTTCGAACGTCGCGTCGAAGGTCAGCACGCCTTCTGGCGAATCTTCCTTCGGGACGATGTTCGGGTAGCCAGCCACGCGCAGCTGGGCTTCGTTTGCGGCGTCGTTGAAAGCGCGGCCAACTTTGTCGTTCAACACTTCGGTCTCGATCTGATAACCGTACTGTGCTGCGACCATTTTCAGAGGAACTTTACCCGGACGGAAGCCTGGTGCCTTAGCCGTTTTGGCTTGCACTTTCAGGCGCTTCTCAACTTCGCTGCGGACTTCGGTCAGCGGGAAGGAGATCGTGATACGACGTTCGAGTTTGCCCAAGGTTTCGACTGCAGTTGCCATGTAAAAATCGTCCAAAAAAATAGTGATACAGTTGGTGCGAGGAGGGGGACTCGAACCCCCACACCATTGCTGGCGTCAGGACCTAAACCTGGTGCGTCTACCAATTTCGCCATCCTCGCGGCATGTTTGCACAAAAGCAAAGGGCGACTCGTAAGTGAAAACGGTCGCCCCGGCCCCACTATTCTCCGTGGGAGCTTTCAACTTCAACGCGGTATTCTAACGGGTTTTTTAGCGAAATGTGGTGATTTTTAAACTAACCCCAGCATTCCGCCATTTTTCGTATATTTTCGCGTGAATTTAACGTGTACCTGCCTATTTCGTGGGCTTTTTCACCCTGAACCACGCCGCATAAAGCGCCGGCAGGAACAACAAGGTCAGCGCCGTCGCCACGATCAGGCCACCCATGATCGCCACCGCCATCGGCCCCCAGAATACGGAGCGCGACAACGGTATCATCGCCAGCGCGGCGGCGGCCGCCGTCAGGATGATCGGACGGCAACGCCGCACCGCCGATTCGACGATCGCCGTCCACGGATCGTGGCCGGCCTTGATGTCCTGCTCGATCTGGTCGACCAGGATCACCGAGTTGCGGATGATCATGCCGAACAGCGCGATGATGCCCAGGTTGGCGACAAAGCCCAGCGGACGGCCCAGCAGCAACAGCGCCATCGCCGCCCCCGCCACGCCCAGCGGACCGGTCAGGAACACCAGCAACGCCCGCGAGAAACTGTGCAACTGCAGCATCAGCAGCGTGAAGATGATGAAGATCGCCAGCGGCAGGTTGGCCGCGATCGACGCCTCGGCCGAGCCGCTGTCGGCCGCCGCGCCCTTGACGGTGATCTTGTAGCCGGCCGGCAGCGCGTCGCGCAGCGCCTTCAGCTTGGGCTCGATCTGGCCGGAGACGGTCGGCCCCTGGATATGGTCGCCGACGTCGGCCTGCACGGTGATCGCCCATTCGCGCCCTTCCCGCCACACCACGCCCGGCTCCCACACGAAGTGGGCGCGCGCCAGTTGGCTGATCGTCACGAATTTGCCGCTCGCGGTCGGGATGTTCGTGTCGTTCAGGATCGAGATCGTGTTGCGCTCGTCGATCGGCTGGCGGATCTGGATGTCGACCAGCTTGATGTCCTCGCGGAACTGGCCGACGGTGGTGCCCGACAGGATCGTGTTGGCGGCGCGCATGACGGTTTGCGAGGTCACGCCAACGGCGCGCATCTTGTCCTGATCCAGGTCCAAACGCAGCACCTTGATCGATTCGTTCCAGTTGTCGTTGACGCCCAGCGTGTTCGGGTTGTCACGCATGACGTCCTTGACCTGGTCGGCGATGGCGCGCACTTTCGCCACTTCCGTCCCCGTCACGCGGAACTGCACCGGATACGGCACCGGCGGCCCGTTCGGCAGCAGCTTGACCCTGCCGCGCACCTCCGGGAAATCGACCTTGAAGACATCGACGATCTTCTGGCGCAATTCGGCGCGGGCCTTCAAATCCTTGGGCAGCACGACGATCTGCGAGACGTTGGTCTGCGGGAAAATCTGGTCCAGCGGCAGGTAGAAGCGCGGGCTGCCGGTGCCGACATAGCTGGTCACGCTGACCACGCCTGGCTGCTTGCGGATGAATGCCTCGAACTTCTTGACTTGGGCCTCGTTGGCCGCGAAGGTCGTGCCCTCAGGCGTCCACATCTCGACCATCAGCTCGGGACGGCTGGAATCCGGGAAGAACTGCTTCTCGATGAAACTGAAACCGTACACGCCCAGCGCGAACACCGCCAGCGACAGCACGATGGTCGTTTTGCGGAACTCGACGCACCAGTTGACCACCGCGCGGAAGCGGCGGAAGCCGGGCGTGTCGAACAGGTCGTGCTCGCTGGCGCCGTCGGCGTGCGGCTTGACCTTCAACAAGATATAGCCGAGGTAAGGCGTGAACGTCACGGCCACCACCCACGAAATGATCAGCGCCAGCGCGTTGACCGAGAAAAGCGAGAACGTGTATTCGCCGGCGGCCGACTTGGCCAGGCCGATCGGCAGGAAACCGGCGACGGTGATCAGGGTGCCGGTCAGCATCGGGATCGCGGTCGAGGTGTAGGCGAAGGTGGCCGCGTCGAAGCGCGACATGCCCTCCTCCATCTTGCGCACCATCATTTCGACGGCGATGATGGCGTCGTCCACCAGCAGGCCCAGCGCGATGATCAGCGCGCCCAGCGAGATCTTGTGCAGGTCGATGTCGAGCATGCGCATGAACAGGAAGGTCACTGCCAGCACCAGCGGGATGCTCAGCGCCACCACCAGGCCCGGGCGGATGTCCAGGCGGAACGGCTTGCTGTGCAGCCCGAGCGCGACGAAACTGACGGCCAGCACGATCAGCACCGCCTCGATCAAGGTGTGGACAAACTCGCCGACGGACGCCTTGACCGCCGCCGGCTGGTCGGAGACGCGCTCGAGCTCAATGCCGACGGGCAGCTTGGCCTTCATCTCGGCCACGGTCTTCTCCATGTGCTTGCCGAGTTCGATGATATTGCCGCCCTTCTCCATCGATACGCCCAGGCCGATCACCTCCTTGCCGTTGAAGCGCATCTTGTCGCCCGGCGGGTCCTGGTACTGGCGCTTGATGGTGGCGAAGTCGCCCAGGCGGAACGTGGTGCCGTTGGCGCGCAGCTCCAGCTCCTCAAGATCCTTGACGGTCTTCAACGCGCCGGTGACGCGCACCTGCAGGTTGTCGGTCGGCGTGACCAGCACGCCGGTCGACTCGACGCTGTTCTGCGTGGCGATCTGGTTGGCGATGGTCTCGATCGGGATGCCCAGCTGGGAGAACTTCTTGTGCGAGAACTCGATGTTGATCTTCTCGTCCTGCACGCCGAACAGCTCGACCTTGGACACCGTCTTCACGCCCAGCAATTGCTGGCGCACGAAATCGGCGTAGACCTTCATCTCGGCATAGGTGAAACCGTCGCCCGACAGCGCGAAGATCGACCCGTAGGTATCGCCGAACTCGTCATTGAAGAACGGCCCCTGCACACCCGGCGGCAAGGTGCCGCGCATGTCGCCGATCTTCTTGCGCACCTGGTACCAGGATTGCGCGACCTCTTTCGGCGGCGTCGATTCGAGCAGCTTGAGGAGGATCAGGGTCTCGCCCGGCTTCGAATAGCTGCTGATTTCATCGATGCCTGGTGTTTCCTGCAGCTTCTTTTCCAGCTTGTCGGTGACTTGCTCGGCCACCTGCAGCGCGGTCGCGCCCGGCCAGTTGGCGCGCACCACCATCGCCCGGAAGGTGAACGGCGGGTCCTCGTCCTGGCCCAGGTTGCTGTAACTGAGGGCGCCGCCGATGAGCAGCACCGCGATCAGATAGCGGGTCAGCGGAATATGTTCGAGCGCCCAGCGTGAGAGGTTGAAGCCCTTCATTTGGCAGCCCCGGCCGCGGGCGCCGCGGGTGCTGCGGGTGCCGCGGGTGCAGGAGGGGCGGCAGGGGCGGCAGGGGCCGGTGCCGCCACCGGCACATCGTTACCGAGAATTTTGACTTTCTGGCCCGGCTTGAGCAGATGCACGCCCGCCGTGACGACGGTCTGGCCGGGCTTGACGCCGCTACCGAGGATGAGGTCGTTGCCGGCCGCGCCGGTGACGGTGACCGGCACCAGCCTGGCGACGCCGCCCTCCACCACCCAGACCGAGGTCACCGATTTCTCGTTGAACAGGGCCGTCAGCGGCACCTTGATCTGCGGCGTGGCCGTCTTCGAGGCGAACCGCACCACCGCCGTCATGCCCAGCTTGGCTTCGGCCAGGCTGTCGGGAATGGTCACCTTGGCGGTATAAGTGCGGGTAACGGGATCGGCCACGGGCGAAATCTCGCGGATCTTGCCCGCCACCGACTTGGTCGGATCGGCCCACAAGCGCACGTTCACGTCCGAGATCTTGCGCAGCGTCTCGACCTTGTCCTCCGGCAAGCCGATGACGATCTCCTTCTCGCCGGACTGGGCCACGCGCACCACCTCGGTGCCGGGCTGGACCACCTGCCCCGCCTCGGCCGACACCGCCGTCACGACGCCGTCGACATCGGACACCAGCGCCGCGTAACCGGCCTGGTTCGATTGTCCGCGATAGGCGGCCTGGGACGCCTCGACATTGGACTGCGCCGACTTGAAGGTGGACTCCTTCTCGTCGAGCACGGCCTGGCTGACGAAATTCTTGGCGCGCAGCTCCTGGTAGCGCTTCAACTCGGCCTTGGCCAGGTCGCGGCTGGTCTCGGCCGAGCGCAACGCCGCCAGCGACTGGGCCTGCGATAGTTTCAAATCCTGCGGATCGAGCTGCATCAGCACCTGCCCCTTCTTGACCAGGGCGCCGACATCGACCTTGCGGCTGACGATCTTGCCGGCGACGCGGAAGCCCAGGCGCGACTCGACGCGGGCGCGCACCTCGCCGGAGAACTCGGCGTTGACATCGACGTCGCTGCTGCTCAGGACGATGGCCCGCACTGGACGGATGTCCTCGGTTTTCTCGGGCGGCTTGGAGCAGGCGGCCAAGGTGGCGGCCATCAGCAACGCAATTAACAATGGGGAAATCTGACGCGGGATTTTGGGGGCGACCACAGTACTTTCCTTTTCCTTGCTCTGGAGGGTAGTTGGCACTACTATTACGGGTTGGAAATAAATGACTTTCCGTTAATTAATTATAAGCCGAGCAAATCCGTTTGCAAATGACTTTCGCGTCATTAATCTAAAATATTGCTTTAGGCTGGGTGTGTATGTCAGTTGATCACTACGAGAATTTCCCTGTTGCTTCCATTTTGTTACCAAGTCGTCTACGTCCAGCGGTCGAAGCCATCTACGCCTTCGCCCGCAGCGCCGACGATATCGCCGACGAGGGCGACGCCACGCCGGACGAACGGCTGGCCGCGCTGAGCGCCTACGAAGCGGCGCTCGACCGCATCGCCGCCGGCGACAGCGGCCACGCGCCGATGTTCGAGCGGCTGGCGCAGGTAGTGGGCGAGTACGGACTGCCGCTCAAGCCGATGTACGAGCTGCTGTCCGCCTTCAAGCAGGACGTGGTGGTCAGCCGCTACCAGACTTATGACGCGGTGCTGGACTATTGCTCGCGGTCGGCCAATCCGGTCGGCCACCTGATGCTGCACCTGTACGGCGCGGCCGACGAGCAGAATCTGCGCGACTCGGACGCGATCTGCAGCGCGCTACAGCTGATCAATTTTTTGCAGGACGTCGCGATCGACCTGCAGAAGGAGCGCATCTATATTCCACTGGAGGATCTGAACCGCTACGCCATCCTGCCCGGCGCGCTGGACCAGGCCAGCGCCCGCCCCCGCTGGCGCTCGATGATGAAGTTCGAGGTCGAGCGCGCGCGCGCACTGATGCTGAGCGGCGCGCCACTGGCGCTGCGGCTGAAGGGCCGGATCGGCTTCGAGCTGAGGATGATGGTGCAAGGCGGCCTGCGCATCCTCGACGCCATCGAAGAGGCGGAATACGATGTCTTCCTGCATCGTCCGAAGCTGACGAAACGGGATTGGCTGAGCGTGTTCTGGGCGTCGGTGCGCATGAGACGGCAGTTGCCGCTAATCGTCGGAGGCCGTCGTTAAGGCGCTTGCAAAGCGATAATCCTGCTCTTGATCACATCGCCGAAGCCGGCAAATTCTTCGTTGGTGAGCAAGCCATTTCGTCGCAACAATAAAATCCTCATAAAGGCGTTGGAGCGTCTCACGTCATTAAACATGTCGGCAAGCTCGCGGTCGCGATCATGGATCAGCTTATACATGGCAAGGTAGCGCGGATGCGCCGCTTCCCCGTGCTTAGATATTAGGTTTTCGACTTCCAACAATATGCGACCGCAATAACGGTCTAATAAACCCGGCGTCAGACGCTGTTGGTGGGCTTGGGCCGAACTAAGCGCCAAACCGCTCCCGTGCGCCTGGTCGATCAGGATGTCGCGCCAGAGAAGATGCTCGCTGGTGATACTGGCAAGCAACGCGTTCAGGCGATCGGTGATCGCCCGGCTCACTCCGGCAAACGCTTGGGGTTCGGCAAAGATTTCCAAGGTAAGCTGGGGATGCCTGCCGACGGCCTCGTGGTAACGCGTGAGCAGGATCCGAATTTCACTCCACCCGTTTATCGTCAGGTCAGACATTCGGACACGATCTCATCAAGCAAACCCCGGAGGGTCAGGTCCGACATTCGGACACGATCTCATCGCGGAAGACGGCATTAAGCTTGAGCCTGTGTCCGAATGTCGGACCTGACCCCGCTGTGTGACCTGACCCCGCTGTGTGACCCCGCTGTGAACCAGGCACCTAACCGGCATTTGCGGTTTTCCATGCCATCGCTTGGTGAAATTCGCAATTGCCACAGTGGCAAGTCTCTCGCAAAATGGGGGGGCTATTAGACCAACCACCATAAAAACCGGAGACCCAAACCATGCCAGATCACGTCCGCGCGGCCACACTCATCGCGATGACCACCGTTGTTGCCGCCATGGCCAGCGCCAACGCCGAAACCATCACCGTCAAATCGCCCGGCGGCGCCAATGTGGTGACCATCGACAGCGAGAAACTGACCTATTCGGTCAGCCGCAACGGCAAGGTCATCATCGAGCCGTCGCCGCTCGGACTCAACCTGGACATCGGCACGATCGGCGCCGGCGCGAAACTGACCGGCCGCACCGGCGGCAACGTCAACGACACCTACGACATCGTCGTCGGCAAGGCGCGCAGCGCACCCGACCGCTATACCCGCGCCGACCTGGCGTTCGCCGCCGCCGGCAAACCGTTCAACTTCCACCTGCTGGTGCGGGCCTACGACGATGGCGTCGCCTTCCGCTACACCTTGCCGGAACAGGCCGGCCTGAAAGCGGTCAAGGTGAAAAGCGAGACCACCCAGTTCAACTTCGCCAAAGACTACGATTGCTGGGGCGCCAACATGGGGCGCTTCGACACCAGCTTCGAGGCCGAGTACGACCAGACCAAGGCGTCGAAGCTGCGCAACTTCCACCACTACATCTCGCCACTGGTGTGCAAGACCGGCGCCGGCCAGACCACCTTCGCCATCGCCGAGTCCGACGTCAAGGACTATCCCGGCTTCTTCCTGTCCGGACGCGGCGACGCCGGACTGGGCGTGGCCGTCACCTTGCCGCCGCGCTTCGACAACGACCGCAACTTCCGCTCCCGCAAAAGCATCTCCGCCAGCCGGCAGTTGAAGGGACAGGGATTCCAGACGCCGTGGCGCGTGGTGATGCTGGCCGACGCGCCGGGCGACCTGGCCGCCTCGTCGCTGATCCCAACCCTGGCCGCGCCGTCGCAAATCAAGGACACCAGCTGGATCAAGCCGACCAAGACATCGTGGGACTGGTGGAACGATTGGGCCGTCGACGTGCCCAACGCCGGCGTCAACACCGCCACCTACAAGGCCTTCATCGACTTTTCCAAGAAGATGAAACTGGAGGATATCCTGATCGACGAGGGCTGGTCCGTCGGCAGCGATATCGAGCCGAACGCGGACGCCGACGTCACGCGCGGCAAGCCGGAAATGGACATGCCCGCCCTGCTCCAGTACGCCAAGTCGCAAGGCGTGGGCGTGTGGCTGTGGTTGCAGTGGCAGCAGCTCGACAACCAGATGGACGCGGCCTTCAAGCAGTATGAAGCCTGGGGCATCAAGGGCGTCAAGGTGGACTTCATGAACCGCAACGACCAGGAAATGGTCGATTGGTATCACAAGGTGCTGGAGAAGGCGGCCAAGCATCACTTGATGGTCAACCTGCACGGCGCCTATCCTCCGACCGGGCTGAACCGCACCTGGCCGAACTACATTACGCAGGAAGGCGTGCTGGGCGCCGAGAACAACAAGTGGAGCGCGCGCATCACGGCCGGCCACAACGTCACCTTGCCGTTCACCCGCATGATCCTGGGGCCGATGGATTACACGCCGGGCGGCTTCCGCAACACCACGCCGGCCAGGTTCCAGCACCGCAACCACGAGCCGATGGTGATGACCACGCGCGGCCAGGCGGTCGCCATGTACGTGGTCTACGACAGCCCGTTCCAGATGGTGTCGGACGCCCCGGCCGCCTACGTCAACGCCGACGGCGCGGAGTTCGTGCAGACGGTGCCGACGTCGTGGGATGAAACCCGCATCCTGTCCGGCGATATCGGCCAGTACATCGTCTCGGCGCGGCGCAAGGGCGACACCTGGTACATCGGCGCGATGACCAACGAGGCGGGCCGCACCTTGAAGGTGCCGCTGTCGTTCCTCGGCAAAGGCGCGTTCAACGCACACGTGCTGCAGGACGGCGCCGACCCAACCCGCCTGAACGCGAGCGACAGCAAGGTCTCGGCGGCGGGAGCGCTGACGTTGAAGCTGGCGCCGTCCGGCGGCGCGGTGGCGGTGATCAAACCGTAATTGCGACGCGCTTAGCGCAGCGCGACGGCGGCGTCCCCGCCGGCGTCGCGGTGCGCGATGGGCAGCACCACGCGGAACGTGGTGCCCCGCCCCACTTCGCTGTCGACCTCGATGCGCCCGCTGTGCTTTTGCACGATGCCGTACGTCACCGATAGTCCCAGCCCCGTGCCCTTGCCGATCGGCTTGGTGGTGAAAAACGGATCGAAGATGCGTTTCAGGTTGTCCGGATCGATGCCGGTGCCGGTGTCGGTGACCGAGAACCAGACGTGCTCGCCGTCAATGCCGGTGCGCAAGGTGATCTTGCCGTGCCCCGGCCGGATCGCGTGGGCGGCGTTCACCACCAGGTTCATCACCACCTGGTTGATTTGCGACGACAGGCATTCGATCTCCGGAATGTCGCCGTACTCCTTGACGACCTCGGCGTTGTATTTGATTTCGTTGGCGACGATGTTCAGGGTCGAGTCGATGCCGTGGTGCAGATTGAACAGCTGCCACTCCTTCTGCGCGTCGGCGTGCGAAAAGTCCTTCAGGTCCTGGACGATGCGCCGCACCCGCTCCAGCCCCTCGGTCGATTCGGCCATCAGTTCGGGAATATCGGTACGCAGGTAGCCCAGGTCCATTTCGGCGCGCATCGCCTTGAGCCGCGACACCACCTCGGCCGACGCGATGGCGGACTCGGCCTCCTCGTAGGCGCCGAGCATGTCGCACAGGCTGCCGACATAGCGCTGCAAGGTGGAAAAATTGGAGTTGATGTAGCCGATGGGATTGTTGATCTCGTGCGCGACGCCGGCCGCCAGTTGGCCGATCGACGCCATCTTGTCCGATTGCAGCAGTTGGTGGCGGGTCGTCTCCAGCTTACTGTTCAGTTCGCGCAGCTCGACGTTGCTGATGCTGAGCTGATCCATCATCTGCTGCTTGTCCGACAGCTGCTCGGCCAGTTGGCGGTTGCGCTTGCCCAACTCCTGCGACATCACCTCCAGCGAATTTTCGATCAGCAGGCGATCATGCTCGAAGCTGGCATAGGCGTCGTTGACCGCCTTGCTCAAGCCGTCCAGGTCGACCTGACCGTCGCGGCAATACTTCTTGAGCTGGCGCGCCAGCAATGGATGCATGGCCTATTCCTCGCTGAAGGTGGTGACGGTCATGGTTTGATTGTGCAATTCGCACCGGGTCAGCGCGCTGTGGGGCGCGATCTCGCCATAGGAGTAGAAACCGGTCAACGTCGTGCGCGCCCCCAGCACCTCGGCGACGCCCTCGGTCTCCTCCTCGATACGCTGCTGCAGCACCAGTTTGCGGCCGATGCAGCTGATCAGGATGGCCAACTCCGGCGCATGGCCGTCGAGCTGGGTCAGCGTGTCCTCGGCCGCACCGATGGCGCCGTCGACCAGCCGGTTGAAATTGGCCTTCATCAACTGCGCGCGGGCGCCGACCGGCATGTCGCCGGCGAAGGTCATGCTTTGCGCCTGCTCGTCGATGCCGAGGATGGTGCGCACGACGTAGGTGTCCGCGTCCGGCAGGTGCAGCGCCAGCGGGAACAGCAAGCCCGACGATGGCAAGGCCTCGGCCTGCTTGCCGAGGTAGGTTTTATACAGGGCCAGCGCCGACTCGCCATCCAGCTCAAAGAGGGTATTGCCCTCCGCACGGGTGATCAGCCGTTCCGGCCCGAAGGAATCCCACCCTCCCAGCGAGCCGTAGCCGACGCGCAAGCGCTCGCCGTAGAAACCGATGGCGGCGATGCGGCGCGAGGCGGCCGGCGCGTCGGCGATGACGACCGTGACGCCGAAGTCCGGGCCGTCGCCGGCCAGGCCGCCGGTGACGTTGACCCCGGCCGGGAGCGAGGTGCGCAGGCCCTGCACCAGCTCGCTGCCGTTGACGGCCAGCCCGTCCGACAGCACCAGCACATGGCGCAGCTGGTCGCCCAGCAGTTGCGCCGACAGCGTGGCGCCGGCCTGGCGGCTGTCGGCCGCCTGTTCAAGTGTGGCCGAGACCAGCGCGACGCGGGTCGCGGCGAAACTGACGGCGGTGATCACGAGACTGTCATCGTGCACCTCGGTACCGCAAATCTCGCCGGCGGTGCTGCAGCCGGCGATCACGGCGTGCGGACAAGCGCCGCGCAGCGCCGGGAAAAGGGTCTCCGCCTGCAGCAATGCCCTGGCGCCGAACACCAGCAGCAGATCGGCATCGGCAGGCAGCGCGAGGCCGCCGACCGCCCCGACGTCGGAAGTGTGGAATTGAGCCATGCGCATGGGATTCTCCTGTGGGGACGTGCAAGGGCCGCAGTGTGGACCTGAAATCGATTGTAGTGAAATCGCTTCCCGCTGTCGCTTAATTTACCCAAGGACAGGCACGTTTAAGGATGCCATGCAACATTTTCGCGACCGACGGCGCTTTGACACACCGTCTGACTCAACAGTAATCTGCAAGCCGCGCACAATTAAATCGTTGCCACTGCACAATAATCACTTCTCGTGTTATGTTCGGGGAAAATTACGAGGTGTCATCATGTTGTCACATAACCCCTACTTCGGCATGGCGATGGGCCAGTCGCAGCGTCCGGATACTGAAACGTCCAAGATCGTGGAGCTGGGCGTGCGCCTGCAGCAAAGCCACGGCAAGGCGTTCGCGTCGGAATTCCTGGTGCGCCGCGCGATCCCGGTCAACGTCATCGTCCGCGTGTTGTCCGATCCGCCGGGCCGGCGCCGCGCCAGCCGGATGCCGGCGGGCCTTTAAGCTCAACCACGTTGCCCTCGGGGTCGGTCAGATAGATCGACGGCCCCTCGCCCTCGGCGCCGTAACGCGACTCCACCGGCCCCGCCGCCACCCCGTGCGCGGCCAGATGCGCCCGTATCTCCGCCTCGTCAAACGGTTCCACCCGCAGGCAAAAGTGGTCCAGATTGCGGCCCTCGGCGCCCGGCGCCGCGCCGCCCATGCTGCCCAGCTTGCCGTCGACCGGCACCAGGTCGATCATCGACGCGCCCGCGCGCAACTGCACCAGGCCGATGGCGTCCTGCCGCTTCTCAACCGGGCAACCGAGCACGGTGCCGTAGAAATGCAGCATCGGCTCCAGTTCGATCACCCGCAAAACGATATGGTCTATTTCCCGGATCCGTATCATCCCGTCGCGCCCTCCAAATAAGGAAATGGTGACTATAACCCAGCCCCCATCCGTGCGCTTAACACTATAGAATAGCGGCTTCGATAGTCATTCCTTGCTTTTTTATTCATGTCCCCCGACGACTACTGCCAGCAAAAGACCGCCCAGAGCGGCTCCAGTTTTTACTATAGTTTTCTGTTCCTGCCGCCGGAGCGTCGCCGAGCCATCACCGCCCTGTATGCCTTTTGCCGCGAGGTCGACGACACCGTCGACGAATGCACCGATGAATCGGTGGCCCGCATCAAGCTGGCGTGGTGGCGCAAGGAAATCGCCAACATGTACGAAGGCAAGCAAAGCCATCCCGTCACGCTGGCGCTGCAGCCCCACCTCGCCATCTACAAGCTGGAGCAGCAGCATCTGCAAGCCATCATCGACGGCATGGAGATGGACCTGAACCAGACACGCTACCTCGACTATCCGGCCCTGACCACGTATTGCTGGCACGTGGCGTCGGTGGTCGGCATCCTGTCGGCCAGCATCTTTGGCGCGACCCGGCCCGAGACCTTGAAGTACGCGGAAAAACTGGGCCACGCCTTCCAGCTGACCAACATCATCCGCGACGTCGGCGAGGACGCGCGCAAGGGCCGCATCTATCTGCCGATCAACGAGCTGCAGCAGTTCAACGTGACCGCCGCCGACCTGCTCAACGCCCGCCACAGCGAGAACTTCGAAAAGCTGATGGCCTTCCAGGTCGCCCGCGCCCAGCAGGCCTATGACGACGCCTTCGCGCTGCTGCCCAAGGAAGACCGGCGCGCCCAGCGGCCGGGCCTGATGATGGCCGCCATCTACCGCACCCTGCTGACCGAGGTCCAGGACGATGGCTACCACGTGCTGACCCAGCGCATTTCGCTCACGCCCATCCGCAAACTGTGGCTAGCCTGGAAGACCTATATTCGTGGCTAACGACGACGCCGTGACCGGGTCGCCGGAAGAAAAACGCTCGGCCGCGAAGGCCGAATCCTCCAATGTGCGGTCGGTCGCCGTCATCGGCAGCGGCTGGGCCGGTTGCGCCGCCGCCGTCGAGCTGGCGCGGGCCGGCTTCAAGGTCACGCTGTTCGAGGCGGCCCGCACGCTCGGCGGGCGCGCGCGCCGTGTCGAGACCGACGGCAAGCACCTCGACAACGGCCAGCACATCCTGCTCGGCGCCTACAGCGAAACCTTGCGCCTGATGAAACTGGTCGGCGTCGACCGCGACCAGACCCTGCTGACCCTGCCGCTGCAAATGCGCTATCCGCCCGGCGGCGGGGGCATGGACTTCGTCGCGCCGCGCCTGCCCGCCCCGCTGCACCTGGCGCTCGCGCTGCTGCGCAGCAAAGGCCTCGACCGCGCGGACAAGATGAGCCTGGCGCGTTTCTCGAGCACGGCGCGCTGGATGGGCTGGAAGCTCAACACCGATTGCAGCGTCGGCGAACTGCTGGCGCGCTTCGAGCAGACGCCGCGCCTGATCCAGCTGATGTGGCGCCCGCTGTGCCTGGCCGCGCTGAACACGCCGCCGGAGCGCGCGTCGGCCCAGGTCTTCCTCAACGTGCTGCGCGACAGCCTGGGCGCCAGACGCAGCGCCTCGGACATGCTGTTGCCGCGCGCGGACCTGTCGGCGCTGTTCCCGGACGCGGCCTCGGCCTTCCTGCGGGCGCATGGCGGCGCGGTGCGCACCGGCGCCAAGGTGCAGGCGCTGCGCTCGATCGAAGGCCGCCTGTGGCAGGTAGACGTCAGCGGCGCGGCCGTCGGCGGCACCTGGAGCACCTATTTCAACGGCGTGGTGCTGGCCACCGGCGCCGTCCAGGCCGCCGCGCTGCTGCACGCCGTGCCCGACTGCGACACCACGGACGTGTGCGCGCAGTTGACGGCCTTCGAATCCGAAGCCATCACCACCATTTATTTGCAATACGACGCCGCCACCCGGCTGGCCTTGCCGTTCTTCGCGCTGCTGGAAGACCCGGACAATTACCAGTGGGGCCAGTTCGTGTTCGACCGCGGCCAGCTCGACGCCGGCCAGGCGGGGCTGCTGGCGGTGGTCATCAGCGCCTCGGCCGGGGTGGCCGCGCAGGAACAGGATTTGCTGGCCGAAGCGGTCGCCGTGCAACTGGCGGCGGCCTTCCAGCGGCCGGAACTGGGCCGGCCGAGCTGGTTCAAGGTGATCACCGAGAAGCGCGCCACCTACGCCAGCTCGCCTGGCCTGGTGCGTCCGCGCAACGCCAGCGGTCTGCCGGGGCTGGCGCTGGCCGGCGATTACACGGCCGGCGACTACCCCGCCACGCTGGAATCGGCGGTGCGCAGCGGCGTTGCGGCGGCCGCCCATTTGAAGGGGGTCCCCTGACCCTTGCCGTCCGGTGTGCGGTTTCTGTCGCCTGCCCCGCGTTTTGTGCAGCCTGTCACATGGCGTTGGCATGCGGACGCCGATCTGCGTACAGTTGCACCATCGACAAAGACGTAATTGGAACACATCATGAGTAAGCAGCAATACCTCGATGCGCTCAAGCAGGCAATGCAGGGCTTGCCACCGGAAACGGTGGCCAAGACCCTGGCCTACTACGAGCAACGCTTTATCGACGGCCTGGTGGCCGGCAAAAGCGAAACCGAGGTCTACAACGAGCTCGACGAACCGCGCAAGATCGCGATGACCTTGCGCGCCTCGGCCCATTTAAATTCCTTTGAGCAAAAGAAAACCCCCGCCAACCTGGTCCGGGTGATGGTGTCGTTCGTCGGCCTGGCGATTTTCAACCTGTTCATGGTCATTCCGGCAATGGTGTACGCGTCGATGCTGCTAACCATCTACGTGTCGGCCTTCGCCTTCTACATCGGCGGCGTGGCGCTGACCGCCAGCGGCCTGTCGGGCCAGAACGAGCTGTCGCTCGAAGGTCCGCTGCACCACGTGATGGCGCTGACCGATTCCCGCTTCGACACCAAGGAAGAGGAAGCCGAGGCCAAGCGCTGGCGCATCGCCATCAACGACATGGGCATCCAGGTCAGCAAGGCGCCCGGCGGCGCGGACGAGACGGACGCCGACGCCGGCGGCGTGCAGGGAACCAGCCGCGCCAGCCGCCTGTTCGACCGCGCCGAGGCGGTAGCCACCGGCGACGTCCACATCACCACCGATTTCGACAGCGGCGCCCGCACCACCCAGACCTTCATCGGCTTCGGCTTGATATTGGCGGGCATCGGCCTGTGCCTGATCAGCATCGTGCTGACGCGCTACACCGTGATCGGCTTGCGACGCTACGCGGCGATGAACATGTCGCTGCTGCGCGGACGCTAAGGAGCGACGAATGCGAGCATTACTCAAAATCGGAATCGGCCTGCTGCTGCTGTCGTTCTTGCTGATCGGCGTGACGTACAGCATGCTCAAGGCCTACGGCACCACCAGCCCGACCAGCGTGGCCGGGCGCACCCTGAGCGGCGAGACCCGCAAGGTCGACGCGATGGCGGTGACCGTGGTGCTGGAGGGGCCGATCGACCTGATCCTGACCCAGGGGCCGACGGCGTCGATGAAGGTGCGCGGCGAACAGCGTTCGCTGGCCAATATCGAAACCATCCAGGACGGGCGCGATCTGCACATCGGCACCAAGGGCATGCTGCTCAATCCGAAACACCGCTTGCAGGTGGAGCTGGTGCTGCCGATGCTGGAGGAGCTGACGGTGCGCAGCAGCGGCGACACCAAGGTGTCCGGTTTCAGCGGCGACAAGCTGGAACTGCGGCTGCACGGCTCGGGCAATGTGAATTTCTCCGGGCGCTATCGTAATCTGATCGCCGGCGCGCATGGCAGCGGCAACCTGCATCTGAACGCGGGCAGCAGCGAGCATGTGGAGCTGGAGCTGGTCGGTTCGGGCGAGATCAAGTCGTCGGGCAGCTGCAAGACGCTGGACGCGCAGTTGACCGGCTCCGGCGATCTGGATGCGCGCCATCTGGCGGCGGACAAGGTGACGGTCGATTTGAAGGGATCGGGCACCACTCATGTCTTCGCCAAGCAATCGGCGGATTTGACCTTGCGCGGCAGCGGCGACATCCGGGTGCTGGGCAATCCCGATCAGCGCAACGTGAACCGCAGCGGTTCGGGTGATGTGAGCTGGGAATGACACTGGAGACACGTAGGGCGGATTAGGCGGAACGCCGTAATCGGCCATGTGTGCGTCGTCGGCGGCGCATGCATGGCCGATTACGCTGCGCTAATCCGCCCTACGTGTCTCCTCTTGATTGCTGGCGCTCCAGGCCAATACGTCGCGCCCGGCCGCCAGTCCGCTCGCCAGACACGCCGTCAACAGATACCCGCCCGTCGGCGCCTCCCAGTCGATCATCTCGCCGGCCACGAACACGCCGGGCGCCGCCTTCAGCATCGAGCCCTCCAGCGCATCCCAGCGCACGCCGCCGGCGCTGCTGATCGCCTCGTCGATAGGGCGTGGCCGCAACAGCCGCACCGGCAGCATCTTGATGGCTTCCGCCAGCCGGTCCGGATCGCCATACTCCTCCTTGCCCAGACATTCCCGCAACAGCCCCGCCTTCACGCCCTTGATCCCCAACCGGCTTTGCAGATGACTGGCCAGCGAGCGCGCGCCACGCGGCCGCGTGACTTCATCCGCCACCCGCTGCGCCGGCAAATCCGGCAGCAAATCCAGATAAATCGTCGCGCTGCCAGCGGCCTCGATCTGGTCGCGCAACGCCGCCGACAACGCATAAATCAAGCTCCCCTCGACCCCGCCCGCAGTGACAACGAACTGCCCCTGCTTGCGGAATTGCTTGCCATCCGCGCCGGTCGAGATGATGGCGACGGTGGTCAGCGGCTCCCCCGCATACCTGCCGCTGAAATGCCCGCTCCAGTCGGCGTCGAAGCCACAGTTGGCCGGCGACAGCGGCGCCACGGCGACCCCGCGCGCCGCCAGCAGCGGCACCCAGGCCCCGTCCGACCCCAGTCGCGCCCAGCTGCCGCCGCCCAACGCCAGCACCACGGCGTCGGCGCGCACCGCCAATTCGCCGTCGGGCGTTTGCAGCAGCAAGGCGCCGTCGCGCCAGCCCAGCCAGCGATGCCGCATATGAAACCGCACGCCGTCCTCCCGCAGCCGGTGCAGCCACGCGCGCAACAACGGCGCCGCCTTCATATCGGTCGGAAAAACGCGGCCGGAAGTGCCGACAAAAGTCTCCACGCCCAGGCCATGCACCCAATCGCGCACGTCCTGCGGACCGAAATCGTCCAGCATCGGCCGCAACCTGGCGGCGGCGCCGGCATAGCGCGGCACGAAGTCCGCATACGGCTCCGCGTGCGTGATGTTCATCCCTCCGCGCCCGGCCAGCAGGAACTTGCGGCCGACCGACGCCATCGCGTCATATACGTCCACCTGGGCCCCGCCCCGTGCCAGCGTTTGCGCTGCCATCAGGCCGGCGGGCCCGCCACCGATGACGGCGACGCGAAAAGGTGTCAAACTAGACTGCATGCGTTCGGTCCGATACGATCGAGATGTAGAACAATATAAATGGAGACATGATGGGCACGACTTTTTGGATTAAACGCTATTTGCTGGCCGCCGTGCCGTTGTTCGCGATACTGGCCGCCGTCGAGTGGTTCAAGGGCTCGACCTCGCGCAACGACTATCTGAGCGCCGCGGCCTGGGCCTTGTTAGCGGCTGCGGTGTTCACCTGGAGCGCCTGGCGCCGCTATCGCGAAGCCGAAGCGCGCGCCGCGGCCGCCCAAACGCCGCCCGCACGCAAGGCCGGCAAATAGTACCGCCGGCGACCCGGCCACCTCCACTACGCCGCCTATCCGCCGGTCACCGGCGGGAAGAAGGCCACTTCGGCGCCGTCGACGACGGCGCTGTCCGCGCCGCACATGACCTGGTTGCAGGCCATGCGCAAGGCCGGACTGCCCAGCGCCTGTTGCCACGCGTCGCCACGCGCGGCCAGATGGGCGCGCAGCTCGCCGACCGTTGTCACGGATGCCGGCAGGTCCAGCGTCTCCGACGAGGCGCCAACGGCCTCGCGCACGCTGGCGAAAAATTTTACGGTAACAGCCATCAGTACATCAACTCGCTAAACGGGATAAACCGGACCATGTCTCCGGCGGAAATGGTGGTGCCGGGCGGGTTGTCGATCACGCCATCGCCCCAGACGGTCGATGTCAGCACGCCGGAGCTCTGGTTGCTGAACAACTCGAGGCCGCCGGCGGCGTTGATGCGCGCGCGCAGGAACTCGTTGCGCTTGTCGGCCCTGGGCAGGTCGAAATCGGCGCGCATCGTGAACGCGCGCGGCGCGATCTCGCTGGACACGCCCTGCAGGCGCAGGATGAACGGACGAACAAACATCAGGAAGGTGATGAAGCTGGCCACCGGATTGCCCGGCAGGCCAAGGAAGAAGGCGTCCTTGACCTCGCCGAACGCCAGCGGCTTGCCCGGCTTGACGGCGATCAGCCACATATTCAGCTTGCCCTCGGCCTCGACCGCCGGCTTGATATGGTCTTCCTCGCCGACGGACACGCCGCCGGAGGTGATGATCAGGTCATGCGCCCGGGCGCTTTCGCGCAGCACCGAACGGGTGGCCTCGAGAGTATCGGGCACGATACCGAAGTCGGTGATCTCGCAGCCCAGGTTCTCCAGCAGCGCGCGCAAGGTGAAGCGGTTGGAATTGTAGATCGCGCCGGGCGCCAGCGGCTCGCCCGGCATGGCCAGCTCGTCGCCGGTGAAGAACACGGCCACGCGCAGCTTGCGCTTGACCGGCAATTCCGCCAGGCCGACCGACGCCGCCAGGCCCAGCTCCTGGCTGCGCAGGCGCGCGCCGGCCGGCAGGATCACGCTGCCGCTGGTGATGTCCTCGCCGGCGCGGCGTATCCACTCGCCGGCCCTGGGTGCGTGCTTGATGGTGACCAGATTGCCCACCAACTCGCACTGCTCCTGCATGACGACGGCGTCCGCGCCCTCCGGAATATGGGCGCCGGTGAAGATGCGCGCGGCGGTCCCCGGCAACAACGGCTGGCCGACATGGCCGGCCGGGATCCGCTGCGACACCGTCAGCACCGCGTCGCCGCTGGCGCAATCGGCGGCGCGCACCGCGTAGCCGTCCATCTGCGTGTTGTCCATGCCCGGCACGTTCATGCCCGACACCCGCGCGTGGGCCAGGACGCGGCCGTTGGCGTTCAGCGTCGGCACCGTTTCGGTGTCGGCCACGGGACGCGCGGCGGCCAGCATCAAGGCCAGCGCCTCGGCGACGGCCAGCATCGGCCTCGGTTGCGGTTTGGGCGGAGACGGCGGCGCGCTCATGATCACAGGCCGGTGTTGGCGGCGATGTAGGCCTTCATCTTCTCGACGTCGGGCTTCATGACCACGAATTTCTGCGGCAGGTCCTCGATGTTCTCGAAGCCTTCCGGACGTTCCGCGTCCTCGCCCAGCGCGTCGAGGATGGTTTCGTTGAACTTGGCCGCCAGCGCGGTCTCCAGCACGATCATCGTCACGCCGGGCTCCAGGTTTTCGCGCGCGACCTTGATGCCGTCGGCGGTGTGGGTGTCGATGACGATGCCGTAGTCGTCGGCGACGTCGCGGATGGTGTTCAGGCGGTCGTCATGGGTCGACTTGCCGGACTTGAAACCGTACTTGGACACCAGCTTGAATTCGTCGCCGTCGCTGCCAGGCTTGCCCGACAGGTCGAAGCCGCCCTGCGTCTCGACCTTGTGGAACAGCGCGCGGGTGCGCTCGCCGTCGCGGCCGACCAGATCGTAGATGAAGCGCTCGAAGTTGGACGCCTTGGAGATGTCCATCGACGGGCTGCTGGTGTGGTAGGTCTCGGCCGACTTGCGAACGCGGTACACGCCGGTGCGGAAGAATTCGTCGAGCACGTCGTTTTCATTGGTGGCGGCGATCAGCTTGTCGATCGGCAGGCCCATCATGCGGGCGATGTGGCCGGCGCAGATGTTGCCGAAATTACCCGACGGGACGGTGAACGAGACCTTCTGGTCGTTCGACGTGGTGGCCGACAGGTAGCCGCGGAAGTAGTACACCACCTGCGCCACGACGCGCGCCCAGTTGATCGAATTGACGGTGCCGATTTTTTGCCTGGTCTTGAACGGCAGGTCGTTCGACACCGCCTTGACCATGTCCTGGGCGTCGTCGAACACGCCCTCGATGGCGATGTTGAAGATGTTCGGGTCCTGGAGGCTGAACATCTGCGCGGTCTGGAAGGCGCTCATCTTCTGGTGCGGCGACAGCATGAAGACACGGATGCCCTTCTTGCCGCGCATCGCGTATTCGGCGGCGCTGCCGGTGTCGCCCGAGGTGGCGCCGAAGATGTTCAGTTCCGCGTTCTGCTTGGCCAGCGTGTACTCGAACAGATTGCCCAGCAACTGCATCGCCATGTCCTTGAAGGCCAGGGTCGGGCCGTTCGACAGCGCCTGCAGCACCAGTTTGGTGCCGTTGCCACCCTCTTCGAGCACGCGCAACGGCGTGATCTGGCTGGCCTTTTCGCCGGCGCGGGCGTTGCGGTAGACTTCCTTGGTGTAGGTCTTGGCGGTCAGCGCGCGCAGGTCCGCTTCCGGGATGTCGGTGGCGAACTTCTTCAGGATCTCGAACGCCAGGTCGGCATACGACAGCTGGCGCCACGCGTCCAGCTCCGCGCCGCTTACCTGCGGATAGGTCGAAGGCAGGAACAGGCCGCCGTCGACGGCCAGGCCGCCGAGCAGAATGTCCGAAAATTGTTGGGGAGACGACGAAGCGGCCGATGCGGCGGCGCGGGTAGACACGTATTGCATAGATTAGAAAAGTCCGGTTGGGCTGACAAGGTTGACTGGCAGCTATTGGCAGAACGTTACAAAGCGAGCGGATATTATAGTGCGCCTCGCCGTTTCGGGTGCGATTGCCGTTGTTTTATGGCTATGGGCGCCCCCCGGCGGGCACGTTCGGTTGCCGGGCACTGGTTTGTCTGTCATTCCGGCAATATACTGGAGCCGCCGCCCCGCGCGCCGTTTCCTCACCGTTACCTCGCCGTTTCCTTTTTTTTGCAGCCGCCGCAACCGATGATGATGAAGTCCCCCGAACCCCGCAAGGCCGCTCCTTTCGCCCGCATGCTGTGGGCCTGCTTCAGCGCCTTATTCATTGTCACCATCGCGTTTCTGCTCTACGTCTGGACCGAAAAACGCATCGACCGCGCCAACGAACTGCGTTATGTCTCGCGCAGCCTGGTGGAGGAACTGCGCCAATCCTCGGACGACCTGACGCGCATGGCGCGCACCTACGTGGCCACCGGCGATGCCCGCTACCGGAAAAATTATCAGGAAATCATCGATATCCGCGACGGCCGGCAGGCGCGCCCGCAAAGTTACGACAATGTGTACTGGGACCTGGTGCTGGAACAGCAGCACCGCCCCAGGGGCGACGGCCAGCACGCCGCGCTGATGGAGCGCATTCAAAACACCCCGTTCACGCCGGCCGAACTGTCGCTGCTCACCAGGGCCAAGGACGAATCGGACCGCCTGACGGCGATCGAGAACAAGGCGCTGGCGATGCGCGACTTCGGCGGCGACGATCCGCTGGCCGTCGCCGCCGCCCTGGCCCTGCTCTTCGACGATACCTATCATCGCGCCAAGGCGGCCATCATGGAGCCGATCGCGCAGGTGAACGAGAGCGTCGAGCGGCGCAGCCTGGAGGCGATCCGCTCGACATCGGCCGAGGCCAACCTGGCCAGGGGCGGCTTCATGCTGGTCGCGCTGATGCTGCTGGCGTTGCTGTGGCGCGCCAAGCGCAACCTCGACGCGGCGCTGGGCTGCTCGGTCGAGCAGCTGCAAAGCGCCATCCAGCGCCTGGGCCGGGGCGATGTCAGCGAGCCGCTGGCGGTGCGGGACGGCGCCAGGGAGAGCGTCTGGACCTGGCTGGCCGGCATGCAGCAAAACCTGGCCAGGCTCGATGGCGAGCGCGGATTGGCGCTGGCGCGCTCGCAGCGCGTCGGCCGGCTCTACGCGGCCTTGAGCCAGTGCAACCAGTCCATCGTGCGCAGCACCAGCGAGCAGGAACTGTTCGACGACATCTGCGGCGCGGTGGTCGCCTACGGCGGCATGTCGATGGCCTGGGTGGGCATGATCGATGCGAACGCCGACGGCCAGGCGGATACAGTGTCGCCGGCCGCCAGCGCCGGCGACGGCACCGAATACCTGAACAATCTGGTCATCTCGCTGGATGAGCGACTGCCGGAGGGACGCGGGCCGATCGGCGCCAGCCACCGCAGCGGCGAGCCGTACTGGTGCCAGGACTTCCTGCGGGCGCCCGAGACCGCGCCGTGGCACGCGCGCGCCGCGCGCTATGGCTGGGCGGCGTCTGCGTCGTTGCC
The DNA here is from genome assembly GCA_963511605.1 of uncultured Duganella sp. Taxonomy (GTDB): domain Bacteria; phylum Pseudomonadota; class Gammaproteobacteria; order Burkholderiales; family Burkholderiaceae_D; genus Rugamonas. The sequence goes on from CAUPJZ010000017.1 coordinate 70,853, forward strand.
GTTGCGCCGCCAAGGCCGGATCGTCGGCTTCTTCTCCGCCTACTCCACCACCACCGATGTCTTCGACGCCGAGGTGCGCGACCTGTTCATCGAGATGGCGCTCGATATCGAGTTCGCCCTGAAGAACTTCGACCATGAACGCAAACGCGAGCTGACCGAGGCCTCGCTGCGCAAAAGCGAGCAGCATCTGCGCACCATCATCGAGACCGAACCGGAATGCATCAAGGTGTTCGACGCCCACGGCCGGCTGCTGGAAATGAACGCGGCGGGCCTGAATATCCTCGAGGCGGAGTCGCTGGAGGAGTTGCAGAAACACGTGCTGACGGATCTGATCCTGCCCGACTACCGCGACGCCTTTATCGCGCTGCACCAGCGCGTGATCGGCGGCGAGAACGGCCATCTGGAATTCCGGGTCCAGGGCCTAAGGGGCGGCCAGCGCTGGCTGGAAACCCACGCCGCGCCGATGAACGGCGCCGACGGCGAGCAGCGCATGCTGCTCGGGATCACGCGCGACATCACCGACCGCAAGCTGGCCGACGAACGGATACAGTATCTGGCGCATTTCGATCCCCTGACCGGCCTGCCGAACCGCGCGCAGCTGCAGGAACACACGCTGCACTCGCTGGCGCTGGCGCGCCGCAACCGCGAATCGATGGCGCTGATGATGCTCGACCTGGACCACTTCAAGGACATCAACGACTCGCTCGGCCACAGTGTCGGCGACGGCCTGCTGTGCGAACTGGCCAAGCGCCTGCGCCAGGGCCTGCGCGAGGAGGACATCGTGGCGCGCCTCGGCGGCGACGAATTCATCTTCGTGCTGCAAAAGGCGGAATCGAAGGACGCCGCCGAAGTGGCGCGCAAGCTGATGGAACTGATAGACCAGCCGTTCCGCGTCGGAACCCACGACCTGAAGGTGACGGCGTCGATCGGCATCGCCATGTATCCGGCCGACGGCGCCGACATGGAAACGCTGCTGCAACGCGCCGACGCCGCCATGTACCAGGTCAAGCACGCCGGCCGGCACGACTTCCGCTTCTTCACGGCCGCCATGCAGCAGCGCGCGGCGCGCCATCTGCAACTGATCAACGCGCTGCGCTATGCGCTGGAGCGCGACCAGATGCAGGTGGTGTATCAGCCGCAGGTGTCGCTGCCGGACCAGCGCATCGTCGGCGCCGAGGCGCTGCTGCGCTGGTCGACGCCGGAGCTTGGCGCGGTGTCGCCGGCCGAATTCATTCCCGCCGCAGAGGAAAGCGGACTGATACTGCCGATCGGCGCGTGGGTATTGCGCCAGGCCGTGCGGCAGGCGCGCGCGTGGCTGGACGACGGCCTGCCGCCGCTCGTCATGGCGGTGAACCTGTCGGCCACGCAGTTCCGCAATACGGATCTGCCGGAGCTGATCACGCAAATTCTGCAAGAGGAAGGCTTGCCGCCGGAGTATCTGGAGCTGGAGCTGACCGAGGGCGTGGCGCTGAACGACCCGCAAGGCGCGATCGCCATGATGAACAATCTCCACGAGCGCGGGATACGGATGTCGATCGACGATTTCGGCACCGGCTATTCGTCGCTGAGCCACTTGAAGAAGTTCAAGGTGTACAAGCTGAAGATCGACAAGTCGTTCGTGCGCGATATCAGCACCGACGCCGAGGACAAGGCCATCGTCAGCGCCATCATCAACATGGCGCGCAGCCTGGGACTGAAGACGATCGCGGAAGGCGTGGAAACGGCCGAACAGCTGGAGTTCCTCCAGCAGCAGCATTGCAACGAGATGCAGGGTTATTATTTCAGCAAACCGGTGCCGGAACAGGAGTTCCGGCAGCTGATGCAAGAAGTGGTTTCGTAATCTCGCCTCAGCAGGCGGCGTGGTTAACCGTTATCACGTGGATCGCCAGGCCGCCCAGCGAGGTTTCCTTATACTTGGCCTGCATGTCGGCGCCGGTCTGGCGCATGGTTTCGATGACTTCATCGAGGCTGACGAAATGGGTGCCGTCGCCCTTCAACGCCAGCGACGCCGCCGTAATCGCCTTGACCGCGCCCATGCCGTTACGTTCGATGCATGGAATCTGCACCAGCCCCCCGATCGGATCGCAGGTCATGCCCAGATGATGCTCGATGCCGATTTCGGCCGCGTTCTCGATCTGGTTGTTCGATCCGCCCAGCGCCGCCACCAGGCCCGCCGCCGCCATCGCGCAAGCCACGCCAACCTCGCCCTGGCAACCGATCTCCGCGCCCGAGATCGACGCGTTGCGCTTGCAAAGCATGCCGATGGCCGCAGCCGTCAGCATGAAGTCGCGGATGCCGGTGACGGGATCGCTCGGCTTGCAATCCTCCGCGTAATAGCGCAGCACCGCAGGAATGATGCCGGCCGCGCCGTTGGTCGGCGCCGTGACCACGCGTCCGCCGGCCGCGTTCTCCTCGTTGACGGCCATCGCGTACAGGCTGACCTGGTGCAGCGCGTCATGCGGCAGCTGGTTGGCCTGGCTGGCGCTGGACTGCGATTGCGTCCACAAGTCGGCGGCGCGCCGCTTGACGTTCAAGCCGCCCGGCAGCCGGCCGGCCGTATCGAGGCCATGGGCGATGCAGTCGCGCATGACCTGCCAGATCTTGTCGATGCCGGCGTTCAGTTCATCCTCGCTGCGCTTGCGGCGCTCGTTCGCGCGCAGCATTTGCGGGATCGTCAGGCCGCTCGCTTCACCATGGGCCAGCAGCTGGTCCATGGTATCGAACGGGTACGGAATGGCCGGGGTGGAATCGGCGCCGTCGCCGCTTGAGGGCATCTGCGGCGCCTCGCCCGCCTCCTTGATGAAGCCACCGCCGACCGAGTAGTACACTTTGGCCACGGTGGCGCCGTCGGCGCGGGTCAGCGTGAAGCGCATGCCGTTCGGATGTTCGGCCAGCGACTCGGCCATGTGGAAGATCAGGTTCTTGCCGCGTTTGAACGGCACCGCGCGGGTTCCCAGCAGCTTCAGTTCACCCGCCGCTTCGGCGTCGGCCAGCTGCGTGTCGACCCGGGTCGGCACCACGTCCTGCGGGGTTTCCCCCATCAGGCCGAGGATCACCGCTTTGTCGGTCGCGTGGCCGATGCCGGTGAGCGCCAGCGAGCCATACAGCTCGGCGCTCACCTCGGTGACATCGTCCAGCGGAGCGCAGTCGAGCAGAAAGCGGCGGGCCGCCACCATCGGTCCCACGGTGTGGGAACTCGACGGCCCGATGCCGATCTTGAATAAGTCGAATACGCTCATGTCCATCAGATGTCTCTCTTTTTTATAGTGTGGGTACCGCGCCGCCGCTTTACGCCGCTTTGCCCAGGCGGACGTCGACGTTGGCCAGCATGTCGGTCACCATCTCCTCGATGCCGATGCGGGCCTTCCAGCCCCAGTCGGAAGTCGCGGTGGCGTCGTCCAGGCTTTGCGGCCACGTGTCGGCGATGGCCTGGCGGCTATCGGGCTTGTAGGCGATCTTGAAGTCCGGCACGGCGCGCGTGATGGCGGCGGCCAGTTGCTCCGGGTTGAACGACACGCCGGCGACGTTGTAAGCCGAACGGACCTTGACCTGTTCGGCCGGCGCTTCCATCAATTCGATGGTGGCGCGGATCGCATCGGGCATGTAGATCATCGGCAGCGTGGTTTGCGGGCCGAGGAAGCATTCATAGCGCTCGCCGCGCAGCGCCGAATGGAAGATCGCGATCGCATAGTCGGTGGTGCCGCCGCCCGGTGGCGACTTGTAGCTGATGATGCCGGGGTAGCGGATGCTGCGCACATCGACGCCGTACTTGATGAAGTAGTACTCGCACAGGCGCTCCCCGGCCAGTTTGCTGATGCCGTAGATCGTGGTCGGGTCCATCACCGTCGTTTGCGGCGTGTTCACCGCCGGCGTGTTCGGGCCGAAGGCGGCGATCGACGACGGCCAGAAGACTTTCAGCGGCTTGCCGACGATGCCGCGCTCGCGCGCCACTTCCAGGATATTCAACAAGCCGTCCATGTTCAACGTCCACGCCTTCAGCGGCGCCGCCTCGCCGGTGGCCGACAGCATCGCCGCCAGTTGGTAGACCTGCGTGATGCCCTCCTCCGTCACCAGGGTGGACAGCGCCTGCTTGTCCAGCACATTGAGCGGCGTGTAGCGCGCCGCGTGATACAGATTGGTCGGGCTGATGTCGCTGGCGATGACGTTTTGCGCGCCGTGCCTGGCGGCCAGCGCCTCCACCAGTTCACTGCCGATTTGGCCGTTGGCGCCGATGACGAGGATGCGTTGTTGTTCCATTTTTATTCCTGACTGTTTTATTTTTTAAGCAGGCCAAGCTCTGTGCCCGCCTGTTCGAATGCTTTGAGCACGGTGTCCAGCTGGTCGCGGGTATGCGCGGCAGACAGTTGGACACGCACGCGCGCCTGGCCCATCGGGACCACCGGGTAGAAGAAGCCGCTGAGCAGAACGCCCAGCTCATACATTCGTGCCGCGAATTTCTGCGCGACGGGCGCATCGAACAACATGACAGGAACCACCGGGTGCGTACCGGGCTTGATGGTGAAGCCGATACGCTCGATCTCCTTGCGGAAGTAGGCGGTGTTCTCGTGCAGGCGGTCGCGCAGTTCGGTCGACTGCGACAGGCGCTCCAGCACCGCCAGCGAGGCGCCGGCGATCGACGGCGCCAAGGTATTGGAGAACAGGTAGGGACGCGATTTCTGGCGCAGCATGTCGATCACTTCCTTGCGGGCGGACGTGAAGCCGCCCATCGCGCCGCCCAGGGCCTTGCCCAGGGTGCCGGTGATGATGTCGACGCGGCCCATGACGTTGTGGTGCTCGTGGGTGCCGCGGCCGGTCGCGCCCATGAAGCCGGAGGCGTGGCATTCGTCGATCATCACCAGCGCGCCGTATTTGTCGGCCAGGTCGCAGATCTTGTCCAGCTGGGCGATGGTGCCGTCCATCGAGAACACGCCGTCGGTGACGATGACTTTATGGCGCTTGCCGGCGGCCGCTTGCAGCTGCGCTTCCAGGTCGGCCATGTCGTTGTGGGCGTAGCGGAAGCGCGCGGCCTTGCAAAGGCGGATGCCGTCGATGATGGAGGCGTGGTTCAACGCGTCCGAGATGATGGCGTCGTTCTCGTCGAACAGCGGCTCGAACACGCCGCCGTTGGCGTCGAAGGCGGCCGCGTACAGGATCGTGTCCTCGGTGCCGAGGAATTTGGAGATCGCCTGCTCCAGCTGTTTGTGTACGGTCTGGGTGCCGCAGATGAAACGCACCGACGACAGGCCGTAGCCGTATTTTTCGGTCGCCTCGATCGATGCCCTGGCCACCCACTCCTCGCCGGACAGGCCGAGGTAATTGTTGGCGCACATATTGATCAGGGTACGGCCATCCTGGGCCACCACTTCGGAACCCTGGCGCGAAGCGAGCACGCGCTCCGGCTTGTACAGGCCCTGATCGCGCAATTGATCCAGGTTTTGCTGCAGGCCGCTGAAGAAGGTGCTTTTTGCTTGGTCGCTCATGATGGTCCTTGTATGTGGTACGATTTCGGCAGATTTTCACTGCGTTATGCGAAATCCGTTATGTCGAACTCAAATTCAATATATCGAATATTACAGAGAACCAGTGAACTGCGCAAGACGGAAGCATGCGGTTCTGACCGCGTTTTTCCGACAGATTTACCTAGAATTTAGCCCATCCGCCGAATAAAACAATGAAAACACCTGTTTCGACGAACGCACCACCCGAGGTCGGCGCCGCCCTGCAACGTTTGCGCCTGGCGCGCGGCCTCACGCTGGAAGACCTGTCGCGCATCGCGGGCGTCTCCAAATCGATGCTGTCGCAGATCGAACGCGAGAAGGCCAATCCGACCATCGCCATCACCTGGCGGCTATCGAACGCGCTGGGGGTGCAGATCGGCGAGCTGCTGGCGACGGCGGAGAAGGAATCCGAAACCATCCGCGTGCTGGACGCCCACGAAACCCCCACCCTGCCCGGCAACCACGCCGGCTACGTGCTGCGCATCCTGGGGCCGATGGAGCTGGCGGGTAAGTATGAATGGTATGAGCTGACCTTGTCGCCCGGTGGGGAGCTGGCGTCGCAGGGGCATGATCCGGGGGCGCAGGAGCATGTCACCCTGCTGCATGGATCGGTGGAGGTGGAGGTCGGCAATACCAAGAAGAAGGTCAAGCTGGGCGGCACGGCGCGCTACCCGGGCGACCAGCAGCACACCATACGCAACGTCGGCAAGACCGAGGCGAAGGCGTTGTTGGTTGTGATACACCGGTGAATGTGAATCAGGCCGCTTGAGCCGCCTCGGCAAGGCAACGGCGGCTCATCCAATGTCATCCTGACATCCCCAACCTCCTGCGGACTTATTTAATTTTCGGTTCGATCGGCTGCGCGATGCGGCCGTCCGCGCCCTGGGGCGGCAAGGGATGGCCGGGTAAGCGGAGCGTCGCGCGCAGCCCCCCTTCCGCGCGGTTTTGAAGCCCAAGCGTGCCCCCCTGGCTGGCCGCCAGGGCCAGCACGATCGACAGCCCCAACCCACTGCCGCCGGTTGCGCGCGCGCGCGAACCCTCCAGCCGCTCGAACGGCAAGGTCAGACGCAGCAGCGCCTCTTCCGGCACGCCGGGGCCGTCGTCTTCCACCGTCACCAGCACGTCGCCATCGTCGCGCGTCGCCGTCAGCCGCGCGCCGTGCGCGTAACGGACCGCGTTATCGATCAGGTTGTCCAGCATGCGCCTGAGGGCCAGCGGTGCGCAGGCGACCGGCAACGTGGCCTGCTCCCCGTGCCATTCGACGTCCTGCCCCAGCTCCCGCCGCACCGCCACCAGCGCCGCGATCTCGACGGCAAGGTCCACCAAGCGCGGTGCCGGCGCGCCCGAGGCCGACACTTCGCGGGCGAAGGTCAACGTATCGTCGAGCAGCATGTTCATCTCGTCGAGGTCGGCGACAGCGCGGGCGCGCTGGTCCGCGTCGTCGATGAATTCGGCGCGCAACCGTAGCCGCGTCAGATAGGTGCGGAAGTCGTGGGCCAGCGCGGCCAGCATGCGCGTGCGGTCGTCGATCAGCGAGCGTATCGTGTGCTTCATATCGTTGAAAGCGCGCGACAGGTCCTTGATTTCGGCAGGCCCGTCCAGCGGCAGGTCCGGCATCGACAGATCGGCGGCCAGCTGGCGTGAGGCGGCGTTCAACGCCCGCAGCGGCCGCGCCGTTTGCCGCAGCGCCACCAGCAGCACGGCGGCCAGGATCGCGCAGCCAAGCAGGCCGATCAGCACCGCGCGGTCCATGAGTCGCCGCAGCGCCGGCGCGCGCGTGCGCTCCAGCACCAGGCTGTCGCCGCTCGTCAGGGTCAGCACCAGGCTCACCGGCGCCGCCGCGCCGATATCGTTCGCGCTGAGCGCGTTGAGCCGCTCGCCGGGGCGCACTTCGACGTGGAATGGCCTGCCGTCCAAATCGTCGGCGTAGCGGGCGAACAGCCGCTCCAACCGCGCCGAACCGCGGTTGGGCGGCGCGGCGGCCGGCGCCGCGCCTGCCGGTTGCAGCCGCACCAGCAATGCGTCGCTGTTCAAGGCACGCACGATATCGGGGCGCAGGGCCGGCGGGGCTTTTTCCAGCGCGCTGGCCATGGCCAGCGCCTGCTTCGGCGACGGCAGCAGGAACACCGGCCGCGCCGGACCGCCCGGCCAGAACACTACCGCCAGCAACACAAACTGGAACAGCAGCGCGCCGGCCAGCACGGTGCCGCCGATGCGCACGGCCAGCGTGTCGAAGCGCAGTCGTTTCACAGGTTCTCCACGGCCGGCGCGAACAGATAGCCACCTCCGCGCACGGTCTTGATCATCTCGGATGCGGCGTTGTCGAGCTTACGCCGCAAGCGGCTCAGCTGGACGTCGATGGTGCGGTCGAAGGGCATGGCGGAGCGCCGACGCGTCCAGTCCAGCAATTGATCGCGGTTCAGCACCCGTTGCGGATGCGTCACGAACACCATCAGCAGGTCGAACTCCGCACCGGTCAATTCCACCGGTTGGCCCCGCGTATCGGTCAGTTGGCGCGAACCGGCGTTCAGCGTCCAGCCAGCGAAGGCGTAGAGCCGGGCGGCGATCTGCCGCGGCAGGTGGGTGTCGCGCGTGCGGCGCAGTACCGCGCGTGTCCTGGCGACCAGTTCGCGCGGGTCGAACGGCTTGGCCAGATAGTCGTCGGCGCCCAGCTCGATGCCGATGACGCGGTCCACCGCGTCGCCCTTCGCGGTGACCATGATGATCGGCACCGCCAGCGGGCCGCCGCGCAGGCGGCGGCAAATCGACAGCCCGTCCTCGCCTGGCATCATCAGGTCAAGTATCACCAGATCGACGCGGCGGTGGGCCATGGCGCGGTCCAGGTCATTGCCGCCGGCACAGGCCACCACTTCGAAGCCCTCCCGCTGCAGCAGGCCGACAATCAAGGGGCGGATTTCAGGGTCGTCTTCGACAACAGCGATCAGGGTGGTCTGTGTCATGGATGCGTCCATAAACGGGATACAGCCAAGTGTAAATTGCCTGCTTTTTCCGGGAAAGCCGAATATGCCATTGTTACACTTCGTTACGCTCCGCAACGGCACGGTCGTACTGGAATGAGGCCGGGCCGCTAAGCTCCCATCATCGACAAGCCAGGGAGTAGTTTGGATGAAACTGAAAATCGCAAGCCTTGCGGTGCTGACTCTGCTGGTAAGCGCCTGTGCCTTTTCCCGTCAACCGGACCGCCCCCGCCTGCGAGATCGGCTGGCGGAGCGCGACACGGCCATCGCGGGCGTGGTCGAAACCACGCTGACGTTTGGCGGTGGGCGGCGCAGCTACCTGGTGCTGGATGCCAGCCGCGGCCGCGCGCCGGCTCCGCTGGTGCTGTTGCTGCACGGCGGTGGCGGCAGCGGCGCAACGATGATCGCGCGCTGGCAGGCCAAGGCCGCCGCCGAAGGGTTGATCCTCGTGGCGCCGAACGGCATTGGCCGTCGGCCAGGCAGCGGCACCTGGAACGCCGGCTACTGTTGTGGCCAAGCCATGACCAGCGGCAGCGCCGACGTGCGCTTTGTCGCCGCCGTCATGGACGACGTGATCAGGACGGCCAGGGTAGACTCCGGCCGCGTCTACGTCGCCGGCCTGTCCAATGGCGCCATGCTGGCGCACCGCGTGGCCATCGCCTACCCGCAGCGGCTGGCCGGCGTCGCCGTGGTGGCCGGCGCCCTGTTTGGCGACGAACCGGCGCCGCGCACACCGGTAGCCATCCTCATCATGCATGGCATGAAGGATCAGGTGGTCGGCTTCGACGGCGGCATGAGCCCGACGCGCCTTGTGGCCAAGGCGCAGTCCAAACCGTTCAAACCGGTAAGCTACGCGGTCGATTTCTGGCGCCGTGCGGGCGGCTGTGGCGATGCGCCCGACGTGACCACGCAGGGCGATGTGACCATCGAGATCAACACCGCCTGTAGCGCCGGCGGCGAGGTGCGGTTCTATCGCCTGGCCTCGGCCGGCCACGGCTGGCCCGGCTCCGTCAATGGCGAGATGCCGATGGCGGAGCGCCAGCGCTATGACGGCATCGACGCCACCAACGTGATCTGGGACTTTTTCAAGACCCGCGCGCGCGACGTGGCGCCCTAGCCGCCACGTTCCAGCATCGCGACTGCAAATAAACCGCATACTCATCTGGAAAGACAGCGCCAATGACAATCGAAACATCACAAACAGCCTCAATCGCCAAGGCATGGATCTTCAGCGCATTCGCTGTTTTTATCGGGGGCTGCGGCGGCGGTGGGAGCAGCGGGAGTGGCGGCAGCGGTACTACTGCCCTAACGCAGGCGGCCCCCAGGGTGGCTGTAAAGGCGAACCAAAAGATCGGTGGTTTCACCAATGCAATCGACATGTACGTGCCGAGCAATGCGGAAGTCGCGGTCATTTTTTTGCATGGCGGCGGCGGACGCAAAGAAAACTTCGCGTACGAGCTTGGCATTAAGAACGACGCGGGTAGCGTCACCGCTATGACTTCGTCAACCGGTGACGCGTGGCTGATATCGAAAAAGGTGATGGCCATATTCCCACAAGGACAAACACAGCCCGGCTACAACGCCTGGACGTGGAGCAACTATGTGATGGATTCCGGCCAGGACGACATGGCATTCTTGCAGTCGCTGGCGACTGCGATCAGGACAGATGCGGCGCTGCCGGCCATTTCCAGGATCTATTTGGTCGGGCACTCCAATGGCGGCATGATGGCGAACCGCCTCTGGTGCGAATCACCAGCCACGTTCGACGGATACGGTGCGCTGGCCGGCCCTCCATCGATCCATCTCGATCCCGATCTGGCTGCCTCCACCAGCAACCATCCGTGCAATCCAAGCAGCGTAAAACCTTACATCAGCGTGGTTGGCGATTCAGACCAGGTATTGCGAAGCACTGGCAACATGAGCAATAAGTACTGGATCATCAATCCGGCGCTGCATACAAATTCCGTATCGTGGATAGACGCGCGCTCATCGGTGCTGAATGATCCATTGTTTCACACGCGGCGTGTAGCGATGCGCTGCGCTGGCGTGCCCGGTGCGCCAACCGTTGATGGCTTCATCACCACCTACTCCGACTGCAATGACAGCCTGCGCTCGGTCGTGATTGCGCAAACCGTTGTCAACGGCGCCCCTTCCGGGGGCGATCATTGTCTGCGCACCCTTAACGGCCCGTGCATCACCACGCTCGCGGGCGATACGGGCGTCGATTACAAATCGCTGGTGGTCGATTTCCTGAAAAAGTTTTGAGTCGGCATTGCTTTGTGTGCAAAATGGAGCTCAATATTCGGGGCCTCTACCAATTCGACTCGCGCTCCGGCGTGGAACTGATGCGGTGGATGGCGAGGTCGGCGCCCTGGAACTCGTCCTCGGGATCGAGCCTCAGGCCCATCGTGGCTTTAAGCAGGCCATAGATCGCGAAGCCGCCCGCCAACGCGATCACCACACCCAGCACCGTACCGGCCAATTGCGCGGCGAACGACACCCCGCCCATTCCGCCCAGCGCTTTCAATCCGAAGATCCCCGCCGCTATCCCGCCCCAGGCGCCGCACAGGCCATGCAACGGCCACACGCCCAGCACATCATCGATCTTCCATTTGTTCTGCGCCAGCGTGAACATCCAGACGAAGATGGCGCCGGCGACACCACCGGTGACCAGCGCGCCCAGCGGATGCATCAGATCCGATCCCGCGCACACCGCCACCAGCCCCGCCAACGGCCCGTTATAAGCGAAACCGGGATCGTTCTTCCCCATCAGCAGCGCGACCAGCGTGCCGCCGACCATCGCCATCAGCGAGTTGACCGCCACCAGTCCGTTCATCTTGTCGAGCGATTGCGCGCTCATGACGTTGAAGCCGAACCAGCCCACCGTCAAGATCCACGCGCCCAGCGCCAGGAACGGAATCGACGACGGCGGATGCGCGGCGATCGCGCCGTTCTTCATATAGCGCCCTCGCCGCGCGCCAAGCAGAAGCACCGCCGGCAGCGCGATCCATCCGCCCACCGCGTGCACCACCACCGAGCCGGCGAAGTCGTGGAACTCGGCGCCGAAGGTCTGCAGCAGCCAGTCCTGGATGCCGAAGCGGCGGTTCCAGACGATGCCTTCGAAGAACGGATATACGAAGCCGACCAGCAGCGCGGTGGCGATCAATTGCGGATGGAAGCGCGCACGCTCGGCGATGCCGCCCGAAATGATGGCCGGGATGGCCGCCGCGAACGTCAGCAGGAAGAAGAACTTGACCAGCTCATAGCCGTTTTTGGCCGCCAGCACGTCGGCCGAGGAGAAGAAATTGACGCCGTAGGCGATGCTGTAACCCACGAAGAAGTAAGCGATGGTCGACACCGCGAAATCCACCAGAATCTTCACCAGCGCGTTGACCTGATTCTTCTTGCGCACGGTGCCCAGCTCCAGGAACGCGAAGCCGGCGTGCATCGCCAAAATCATGATGGCACCTAGCAAAATGAACAATGCATCGGCGCCGTCTTTGTGTAAACCCATCAAAATCACTCCCCAAAATAATGCATGATCTGAAAACCAATACGCCTATAAGCAATATTTGTTCCAGATTGGTGCAAATTTTAAGTGCATGATTTGACTGTATTTTGTTTTGGTGCGGGTGGACGCACCATCTGCGGGCGCACCGAAAAATGGCATCATTTTGGTGCGCCCGCGTGTTATGACCGCTCCTGTTTTAGATCGGTGCTCCTGGCGGAACCGGCGGCGCGGCGCGCAATTTGATGCTGCGCGGGTCCTTCAAATAGGCGGCAATCAGTTCCGCCGCCTCTTTGCGGCTGGTGGCAGTGACGCCCTTGCCCGGATTTTTTTGCAGCCACTGCGCCAGTTCGCGCGCCGATTGCGTGACTTCGGCCGCGACGTTCGGATGCAGTTTGCCGCCATCGAGCAAATTCAGCACCCCGTCGACCAGCACCCAGTTGGCCGCCAGTTGCACCGCCTCGCCGCCGACCACCGATGCCGGCACGGGTTCGCGCTTCCAGGTCTTTTGCAGCAGCAGCGACAGCACTTCCTGCACGCCGGGTTGCTGCGCGTCGCGCGCATGTTGCCACGCGAGGCGGTTGATGCGGCCCGCGTCCAGCAGGAAGCCGGCCGTTTGCGCGGCGCCCGCCTCGGCGATCGAGAAGGCGTCGAACACGGAGCCCATGCGGGTGGCGAAGTATTCGCGGCCACGATCGTGCCCCGCAGCCGGCGGCGTCAGAACATCGAGCACATTGGCTGGCAGGGCAAGATACTCCGCCCGCAGGCTGTCGGCCAACCGGTTCAACGCCTGGCGCTGCACGGTAGCCGGGGTGGTCTTGACGCCGGCTTTGCCGATGCCGGCTTTGACGTCGCCGCTGGTGGTGTAATCGAAATCGCCGCCGCCGATCAGGCGCGCCACCGCTTCGCCCTGGTAGCGTTGCAGCAGATAGACCGGCACGAGGCGCGCTTCGAGCTCGCCGATCTGGCGCGCATCCGGCAGCACGTCGACCGAGAAGGTTTGCAGCGCGCGCTGGCGCACGGCGCCCAGTTGATCCCAGGTCTTGATCGTGTCCGGACCGAAGTCCCACAACAGGCCGTCCGGGTGGCTGGCGCCCGGCGTGCGGTCGTCCTGGTCGCTGGAGTACAGCAGTCCGGCAGCCTTGGCGTCGGCGCGCAGCTTGGCCAGCGCGGCCCGCTCCTGCGCGCCGCCGCCGAAATCGCCGTAGACGTATTTGACGATGTAGTCGTCCCAAGGGCCGACGCCGACGCCATACGCGTCGGCCAGATCGACTTCGCCCTGGGCATTGAGTTTAAGGATCGGATGCGGATAGTCCATCACCGAGCCGTTGCCATTGCCGGAGCGGCTGGCGGCGAAGTTATGCGCGAAACCCAAAGTGTGGCCGACTTCGTGCGCCGACAATTGGCGCAGGCGCGCCAATGCCATCTCCTCGGCCAGTTTATGTTTGTCCGCCGGAGCGTTTTTACCATAAGGCGCGAGCAGGCTTTCGGCGATCAGGATGTCCTGCCGCACCCGCTGCGATCCAAGCGTGACGGCGCCACGAATGATCTCGCCGGTGCGTGGATCGGCCAGCGCGTTCCCGTAGGACCAGCCGCGTGTGGCGCGGTGCACCCAATGAATCACGTTGTAGCGGATGTCCATGGCGTCGACGCCTTCCGGCAGCAGCTCGACCCGGTATGCATCCTTGAAGCCGGCCTTTTCGAAAGCGCTCGCCCACCACGAGGCCCCCTGCAGCAGCGCGCTGCGCACCGGTTCCGGCGCGCCCCGGTCGACGTAGTACACGATCGGTTTCTTGACGGTGCTGACCGCCGCCGACGGATCGGTCTTTTCAAGCCGGTGCCGCACCTGCCAGTGCACGTCGATGCTGCTGGCGAGCGGCGTGGCGAAGTCGAAGTAATTGACATCGAAGCCGCCGGAGAAAGGATGATAGCTGCGCGGCCGCCAGCCGGCCTGGCCGTCGATCTTCGGCAGGCGCACCATGCTGATACGCTGGCGCATCGACAGGCTGGCCGGATCGGCGGCGACCTGCCGCACGTATTCCGCCTGGCCCGGACCGGCGAAGGTCAGCAGCGATTCAAGTTCGACATTGTCGGGGAAGGCCTTGGCCTGTTCGGCCAGCACCGCGCTGCGCGCCGGATCGACCTGGTAGGCGCCTTGCTTGGCGGCCGCCAGCCGGAGCGCGATGCCATGGCGGTCGGCCAGCAGGAAGCTGGAAAAGTCGACCAGATGCGCGCCGCCGTCGCTGGCCAGGATGTCGCCCGACCACAGCACGGCGCTGGCGAACGATTCCTTGACGGCGGCCCGTTCGTCCTTGTCCGCCGACTCGGCGATGTAGGCGGTATTGTCCTGCACCAGAAACAGCTTGGCGCCATGCTTTTCGAAATGGACCATGCGCATGTCGCCGGCCTGGCCGCGATCGAGGCCGACGTCGTTGGAGCCAAGTGCGTATGGCAGGGAACTCAGTAGCAGGAACGGTTGTTCAAGCGACGCCACCGACAGCAGCAACCTGCCCTTGGCGGCATCGCGCCAGACGTCGATGAAGCCCGGCTGCGATTGCAGGCCGCGCGTGACGTCCGCCACCGATTGGGCGGACGCCGACGCGCCGCCGGGATTGTTCGATTGCGCCAGCGCCGGTGCCACCGGCGCCGCGCCCAACATCAGGAGAGCGAGCAGCAATGGGCCGGCGGCTGGCGCGGCCCTCATTGCTGGCCCGCCGCCTTGACCGCAGCCGTCGCCGGCATGGGCGCGGAAGTGGTTTGCACCGCCGGCGTCGCGCCGTCCATTTGCAGCGCGCGGCTCAGGAAGCCCCAGCGATCCGCCACTTCCTCGATCTGCTTGGTGGTCGGCTTGCCGGCGCCGTGGCCGGCCTTGGTGTCGATCCGGATCAGGATGGGCGCCGCGCCGGCCTGGTCGGCCTGCGCGGCGGCGGCGAACTTGAAGCTGTGCGCCGGCACCACGCGGTCGTCATGGTCGGCGGTGGTGATCATGGTCGCCGGATAGCAGGTGCCCTTTTTCAGGTTGTGCAGCGGCGAGTACTTGACCAGCGCCTTGAACTCCTCCGGGTTGTCGGACGAACCGTAGTCCGACGTCCACGCCCAGCCGATGGTGAATTTATGGAAGCGCAGCATATCGAGCACGCCCACCTGCGGGATGGCGGCGGCGAACAACTCCGGACGCTGCGTCATCGCCGCGCCGACCAGCAGGCCGCCGTTGCTGCCGCCGCCGATGGCCAGTTTGGCCGGCGACGTGACCTTGTGCGCGATCAGCCATTCGGCCGCGCCGATGAAATCGTCGAACACGTTCTGCTTTTGCAGCTTGGTGCCCGCCTCGTGCCACGACTCGCCGTACTCGCCGCCGCCACGCAGATTGGCCATGACGTAGACGCCGCCCATCTCCAGCCACGCCAGATTGGCGACCGAGAACGCCGGCGTCAGCGACACATTGAAGCCGCCATAGCCGTACAGGTAGGTCGGATTGCCGCCGTCCAGCTTCAGGCCCTTCTTGGCGACGATGAACATCGGCACCTTGGTTCCGTCACGGCTGGTGTAGAACTCCTGGCGCGTCTCGAAGCCCGCCGGATCGAAGTCCACCTTCGGCTGGCGGTAGACGCTGCTCTTGTTGGCCTTCAGGTCGTAGCGGTAGATCGTGGTCGGCGTGGTGAAGCTGGTATACGAGTAGAACGTCTCGGTGTCGGCGCGTTTGCCGCTAAAGCCGCCGGCCGTGCCGAGGCCCGGCAGTTCGATGTCGTGCAGCGGTTTGCCTTTGAGGTCGAACACCTTCACCAGGCTATGCGCGTCGCTCAGGTAATCCACCAGCAACTGATGGTTGACGATGGACGCCGACACCAGCGTGTTGGAGCTTTCCGGCACGATCTGCTTCCAGTTCAGCACCGCCGGCTTGCGCGTATCGATGCTGACGATGCGGCCGCGCGGCGCGTTACGCTCCGTGTGGAACCAGAACACCGGACCTTCGTTGCCGACGAAGTTATAGACGGCGTCGAAGTCCTCCAGCAAGCCGACCACCCTGGAATCCTTGCGGCTCAAGTCCTTGTAGAACACGCGGTTCTTGTTCTCGGTGCCCTGCGAGGCCGTGATGATCAGGTAGCGGCCATCCTGGGTGACGTCGGCGCTGAAGCCCCAGTCCTTGTGGTCCGGACGGTCGTAGACCAGCGTATCGGCGCTTTGCGGCGTGCCCAGTTTGTGGAAGTACAGCTTCTGGAAGTAGTTGACGTCCGCCAGCTTGGTCGCTTCCTTCGGCTCGTCGTAGCGGCTGTAGAAGAAACCGGAACCGTCGTGCAGCCACGCGGTGTTGGAGAACTTGACCCACTTGATATGGTCTTCGACGTCCTTGCCGCTGTCGATGTCGCGCACCTTGATCTCGTTCCAGTCCGAGCCCGAGGCGGCGGTGCTGTAGGCGAGATATTTGCCGTTCGGGCTCACGGCCAGTCCGGCCAGGGCGACGGTGCCGTCGGCGGCCAGCTTGTTCGGGTCGAGCAGCATGCGCGGCACGTCGGCCAGCGTTTTCATCGTATAGAGCACGGACTGGTTCTGCAAGCCGTCGTTACGGCTGTAGAAATAGCGCCCGCCTTCCTTGAACGGGACGCTGAAGCGCTCGAAGTTCCACAGTTTGGTCAGGCGCGTTTTGATCGCCTCGCGGCCGGGGATCTGCGACAGGTAGCCTTGCGTGAGTTTGTTCTGGGCGTCGACCCAATCCTTGGTCTCGGCGCTGTTGGCGTCTTCCAGCCAGCGGTACGGATCGGCCACTTTGACGCCGTGGTAATCGTCGGTCTGGTCGACCGTGCGGGTGGTTGGGTAGGTCGGCGCGGTGCCGGTGGTGGCGCAGGTCTGCGCCATGGCGCCTTGTGCCAGCAGGACGGCGGCCGCCAGTGCGGCGCGTTTCAATTGCTTCATGCGTGCTTCCGTGGGTGGTAGGATGATATATCGATGATAGCTTGCCTTATGACAAATAAGCAACGTTAGGCAAGCGATCCCGTCGTGTTTTATTCGGCGCGCAGTACCCGATCCGTGCGGACGATACGGACGTCGTGCATCTGGTCGAGGTAAGCCTCCAGGTACGCTTTGTGGGAGGCGCCCACCACCACCAGCATGCGCAGGCCGGGGCGCGCACTCATCGCGTCGCGGATGTTGGAGGCCATCCGCAAATTGCGCGTCTCCCAATAAGCGACGTAGCCACGCCCGAAGTGCTGCGGCGACGGTTCTTCCAGCGCGGCGCCGAAGTCGCTGCGGAAGGCCTGCTCGGCGGCGCCGGCGTCGTTATACGCACGGTACATGGTCACCAGATCCGCCGGCGTATCGAGGCGGCTTTCGAGTTCGTTCGATTGCCGCGTGCGCGCAGCCGTGTACGGATTGTCCCAGGCCTTGGAGATCGCCTCGCCGGCGGCTTTTTCATCTTCGGTTGGACCGTCCGCCGTGTGGTCGTCCATCGCGTAGACCCGCTCAAGTCCACTGCGCGCTGCCACCACGGCGGCGATCCGATAGCTCTCGTCGCGCCGCTCCGCCAAGCCGGCCAACATCGTCGCCAGGCTTTCCGGCAGGCCGTCTGCGGCGCGCCGTTCGCCGTCGGGCAAGCGCAGCCACTGCACCAGCGCGGACGCCCGCTCGCCGCCTGCCAAAAACAAAGAGGCCAGCTTGCGCCGCTGCGCCGGCGATGGCGCCGCCGGCCACGCCGCCAGCAGACGTTCGGCTTGGGCATTCGCTTCGGGCACGTCCACGCCGGTGGCGGCGTTGGCGGGCGCGGGGTCCCAGCAATAGGTCTTGACCGAATCGGCATAGCGCTGCGGGTAGCTTCGCAGATACGCGCACTGCATGCCGGATAGCGATTCGATGGCGACGGCTTGCGGTTTCCATTCGGTCAGCCTGTCGGTTAGCAGACCGAGTTTGGCCAGATCGACGGACTTGGGCATTTGGGACAGGTGCGGAGACCCGAGCACCATCACCTCGTTGGGTTGACCATTCTTCAGCTTGTGCGCGCCCGGCGCGAACGGCGCCGGCGCGTCGGCGGCGATCGCGGGGGCGTGACAGACGGCCGCGACGGTGATAGTGGCAAGCAGGCGGTGCATACGGGCTCCTGAGGTGGGGTGTCAGGATTGTACGCGGGGAGCGGTGGCGCTATGGATGAGGTTGCGACGTACGGCGGAATGGGTTGTGTGAAATGCAAATAACGGCGATGGAGCGGTGGCCATTTTCGTAGGGCGGATTAGCGAAGCGTAATCGGCCATGCGTGATTCGTCGACGGCACATACATGGCCGATTACGGCGTTCCGCCTAATCCGCCCTACGTGTTTCAGACCACACTGTCGGCGCTGATCGGCGCCTGCCACTTCTCCAGCCAGGCAACCAGTTGGTCGCCAGGGATCGGACGGCTCATGAAGTAGCCCTGCCCCTGGTCGCACCCCAGGCCCGCCAGCAGGCGCCAGACGGCCTCGCTCTCGATGCCCTCGGCCACCACGCGCAGGCCCATGTTGTGACCCAGGTCGATGGTCGAGCGCACGATCTTGGTGTCGCCTTCGTCGTGCTCCATATTGAGCACGAAGGACTTGTCGATCTTGAGCTCGTCGACCGGCAGCCGTTTCAGGTACGCCAGCGACGAATAGCCGGTGCCGAAATCGTCGATCGACAAATCGAAGCCCATGGCGCTGAGGCGCTCCAGCGTGGTCTGCGCGCGCACCGGATCGTCCATGATGGCGCTCTCGGTGATCTCCAGGCAGAACGAACCGGCCGACAGCTTGTGGCGCACCAGCAGGTCGGCGAATTTGGCCGGCAGGTCCTGGTCCAGCAGGTCGCGGGTGGACAGGTTGACCGACACCTTCAGATGATGCCCCCTCGCCGCCAGCTCCTGGCACAACTCCGCCGAGCGTTCCATCACCCAGCGCGTCAGCACCCGGATAAAGCCGGTCTGCTCGGCGAACGGGATGAACTCGTCCGGGAAGACGTTGCCGCGCTCCGGATGCACCCAGCGCACCAACGCTTCCATGCCGACCACCTTGCCGGTATCGAGCATGATTTTGGGCTGCACGTGCAAGCGGAACTCGTTGCGCTCGATGGCGTTGCGCAGTTCCGTCAGCAGCGACAGGCTCTTTTCGCTGGACTTGTCCATCGCCGCGTCGTAGACCACGGCGCCGTCGTTGCGCTGCTTGGCCGTGTACATTGCCACCTCGGCCATGCTGAGCAAGGCTTCGCCGTCGCTGCCGTGGATCGGATAGCCGGCGATCCCCAGGCCGGCGCCGATGTCGACCATCTGCTCCTCCAGCGACAGCGGCGTCTCCAGCGCCTGCAGGATTTCGGCGGCCATGCGCTGGGCCGCCTCGACGTCCGACGCCGGCAGCAGCACGGCGAATTCGTCGCCGCCCAGCCGCGCCACCTGCGCCGACGACTGCCGGCGGTTGGCCAGCAGCAGCTGCAGGCGGCCGGCCACCTGGCGCAGCAGCGCGTCGCCGAAGCTGTGGCCCATGACATCGTTGACGTGCTTGAAGCGGTCCAGGTCCATCATCAGCACGAACACCGCTTCCTCGCGTTTGCGGGCGTCCTCCATCGCGTCGTTCAGCAGCAGCAGGAACTGGGCGCGGTTGGGCAGGTTGGTCAGCGTGTCCCAATACGCCAGGCGGCGGATTTCCTGTTCGCGCTTGGCGATCCCCTCGCGCATCGAATCGAAGGCATGGGCCAGCGCGCCGATTTCGTCCTCGCGGCTGGTGTCGATCTGGCCTTTGTAGTCGCCCTGCTCCAGGCGCTTGGCGGTGTCGGCCAGCTCGCTGATCGGCTGGGCGATGCGCTTGGCGGTGAAAATGATGGCCAACGCCGAGATGGCGATGCCGCCGGCGGTGAGGAATATCAGCCAGCGCTCCAGGCGCGCGTATTCGGCGGTGGCCTCGTCGATCGAGCGCGCCAGCAGCACGCTGGCGGTCTGGCCGTTGTCCTGGCCGATCGACATCAAGCGCGCGCTATAGCGGCCGGTTTCCACCTCGATGTCGAACGGCCCGGTGGGGGCGGCCGGCAAGGCCTGCAACTGCTCGACCACCGATTGCGCCGACGCGCCCACATACGTGGAGCCGGCCGACATCCATTTGCCCCGCGGGTCGCGCGTCAGCACGGTGGTGTGCAGCGAACTGACGTCGCGCATCTCGTTGGCCAGCTGGCGGTCGATCGGGAAGGTCATCACGATCCAGCCGATGGTGATTGGCGCCTTGACCGGCATGACGACGATCTGGTACGGGCGGCGCTCGATGATGGCGATGCCGTTGGCGCCGTCGGCCGCTTCGGCCGCGTCGAGCATGCTGACGGCCATTTTCTCCAGACCGGAGGCCTGGGTGGTGTTGGTCGATACGCTGATCTTGCGCTCGGCGCTGATCAGCATGGTCAGCGACGCCTTGATGCGGCGACCGCTGTTGGCCAGCGCCGATTCGATGGTGGCGCGGTCGCCTTCGTCGTTATTGCCGATGGCGGCCAGGAACGCCGTGTCGCGCGCCAGCAGCCGGGCGCCGAAGCGCAGGCTCTGGGCGTTTTGATCGAGCAGGCGGCGGAATACCTTGGTGCCGTTATTGAGTTCCCCGCCGATGGCCAGGCGCGCGTTGTTGTCGATGCCGCGCTGGATCACCACCAGGCCGACCAGTTGCACGGCGACGATCAGGACCAGGAACAGCGCGACGATCCGGCTTTCCAGGCTGCGAAAACGCATACGCATGCTCGGGACGGTCCTTTAATTGAGCGGCGATGCGGCGTCGGCCGGCGCCGCGGGCTTCATCGGCAGTTTGAAGGTCGCCGTCGACAGCGCGTCACCCGCCTTCACCGTCAACACCTGCTCGGGGGTGGCGCCGCCGGCGGTGTTGTAGTGCCAGGCCTTGACCACATACTTGCCGCCAGCCGGCAGCGCGATGCGCGCCGCGCCGGCGCCGTCGGTCTTGGCGAAGTAAGGCGTGTCGACGATCTTGACGTAGGCGAGCATCTTGTCATGAATATTACAGCCCAGGACCACGGTGCCGGCCTTGTCGAACACCTGCGGCGCGGCCGACTGGCCCGAATACAGTTTTTGGTCGAATTTGTGGGCCGCCGAGAACGAATAGATGTGGTGGCGGACCTTGTCGTTATTCGGGAAGAACACCTTGCCCCCGGTCTGCACCACGGTGACGAGCGGCAGGAACTTCAGCCCCTTTTGCTCGATCTCGGCGGCGGCGGGCGCCTTGCCGCCGGCCGTCGCCGCTTCGGCCTCGACGTAGACCACCGTGTCGGGTAGCGGATTGCCAGCCGCGTCCTGCACTTGCACGGCGACGCCGGTCGCGCCCGCCGAGGCGGCGCTCGCGCATATCAGGCTGAAAACAAAGCGATGGCTGTTGGAACGATACATGGTGGGCCCGGGGAGCACGTGGTCTTACTATTGTAGCGCGACAACAATGTTACTTGGAAATATTAATTGCGTCACAGGATGAATTTCATTATGCCGTCACAAACGCGTCATAGAATCGTACAGTTAAACCCACATTTCGCAAGCGATAATCGTGAAAACTGCCAGCAAACCGCCGCACCGTAGCAACGCGGCACCCGCCGCGGTGACATACATCAGGCCCGAACTCGAGGACGAGGAGGCAGTGTTGCGCGCCCATTTATACGACATCCTTGCCCGCCGCCAGCTCGGCGCGCTGTTCCAGCCCATCGTCGACATGCGGAACGGCGACATCATCGCCTACGAGGGCTTGATACGCGGGCCGTCCGACAGTCCGCTGCATTCGCCGATGAACCTGTTCAAAGTGGCGCGCGCCAGCGCTCTGACGGTGCAGGTCGAGCACCTGTGCCGCCAGGTGATACTGGAGCGCTTCGCCGAGCTGGAGCTGCCCGGCAAGCTGTTTCTCAACGTCAGCCCGGAATGCCTGCTTCAGCGCGACGCGCGCCACGGCGAAACGCTGGAATTCATCCACCACGTCGGCATCAACCCGGACCGGGTGATCATCGAGCTGACCGAGAACCAGCCGACCTATGACTACGAGCTGATGCGTGAGGCGGTGCGGCACTACCGCGACATGGGCTTCCAGATCGCCATCGACGATCTGGGCGAGGGTTTCTCCAGCCTGCGCCTGTGGTCCGAGTTGCGGCCGGAGTATGTCAAGATCGACATGCATTTTATTCAGGGTATCAACAACGACCCGGTGAAGCTGCAGTTCGTCCGCTCGATCCAGGAGATCGCCGAGAAATCGAACACCTTGGTCATCGCCGAGGGCATCGAGACCCAGGCCGAGCTGCTGGTGATACGCGATGTCGGCGTCGCCTGCGGCCAGGGCTACCACCTGGGCCGGCCGCACCCGCAGCCGGCGCGCGCGGCCCCGGCCGAGGTGGTCAAGGCGCTGGCGCGCACCGGCGTCGCCGTGTATCCGCGGCGCGGCGCCGAAAAGAACGCCGCCACCATCGTCAAACTGCTCAACGAGGTGCAGACCGTTCCGTCCAAAATGACCAACAACGAGGTCTACGAGATCTTCTTGAAGGAACCCAAGCTGCTGATCATTCCCGTGGTCGACGGCGACCAGCCGCTGGGCCTGATCAGCCGCTTCGAGATGATCGACCATTTCGCCCGGCCCTACCAGCGCGAGTTGTACGGCAAGAAGTCGTGCCGGCAATTTATGGACGCCAAGCCGCTGATCGCCGAGCAGGACACCACCTTGCAAGAGCTCAGCTTCCGCATGGTGCAGGCCGACGCCCATCACCTGTTCAACGGCTTCATCATCACCGACCAGGGCCGCTACCTGGGCCTGGGCACCGGGCACGACCTGATGCGCGAGATCACGCAGATGCAGATCAACGCGGCGCGCTATGCCAATCCGCTGACCCAGTTGCCGGGCAATGTCCCGATCAACGAGCACATCGACCGGCTGCTCGAGAGCGGCGCTCGCTTCTGGGCCTGTTATGTCGACCTCGACCACTTCAAGCCGTTCAACGACGTCTATGGCTACCGCCGGGGCGACGACGTCATCCAGTTGGCCGGCAACATGCTCGGCGAGCGCTGCGACCCCAACCGCGATTTCGTCGGCCATATCGGCGGCGACGATTTCATGGTGCTGTTCCAGAGCGAGGATTGGGAGACCCGCTGCGAAGCCATCCTGGCCGATTTCGAGCAGAACGTGCAAGAGTTTTACAGCATCGAGGACCGCGAGCGCGGCGGCTACCTGAGCGAGGACCGCCAGGGGAAAAAAGTGTTTTATTCGTTGATGAGTCTGTCGATCGGCGTGATCCGCGTCGACCCGCGCCAGTATTACTCGCACCACCAGATCGCCACGGCCGCCGCCGAATCCAAGCGCCAGGCCAAGAAAATCCACGGCAACAGCCTGTTCCTCGATCGCCGGAAGCAGCCGCAGGGCTAAACGCGGACCGGCTTAGGCAACGATACGTTCGATTTCCGGTCGCTCGAGCTTGCATGCTCTCATATTGCTTGGCCGAGTGGACTTACAGACGCGATCATCGCGGCCGCGCGCGCAGCGGCACCGTCCTGCGGTGCTGCGCGCGCCAGCGGCGCACCAGTTCCTGCGCCTCGGCGATCGCTTCCGGCGCCATGTCGAGCGCCACCTTCTTGCGGTTGCTGGCGGCCGCGACATCGCCGCCGTCGGCCGCCAAGGTCAGCCACATGAACGAGCGCAACTCGTCGCGCTTGACGCCGCGCCCGCTGCCGTACATGCCGCCCAGATTGAACTGCGCCAAGGCGTGGCCCTGCTCGGCCGCCTTGCCGTACCATTTGACCGCCTGCACATCGTCCTGCGCCACGCCCAGGCCGTTGGCGTACATCACGCCGAGGTTGTTCTGCGCGCTGGCGTCGCCCTGGTCGGCGGCGCTGCGATACCAGGCCACGGCGCGCGCCTCGTCCTTGGCCACGCCGTGGCCGTTGGCGTACATCACGCCGACGTTGAACTGCGCGTTCGGCGCGCCCTGCTCGGCCGCCATCCGGTACCACTCCAGCGCGCGCTGCTCGTCGCGGCCGACGCCGCGCCCGCGCGCATACATGCCGCCCAGGTTGTACTGCGCTAGCACGTGACCGGACTCGGCCGCGCGCCGATACCAGGAAAAGGCCAGCTCGTCGTCGCGGTCGACGCCCTTGCCGTTGGCCAGCATGATGCCGAGGTTGAACTGGGCGTCGGCATCCTCCTGCTCGGCCGCGCGCGACAGCCAGGCGTAAGCGCGCAACTGGTCGGCGGGCACCCCCAGGCCTTCCGAATACGCGACGCCGACCAGGCGCTGGGCCACCGCGTCGCCCTGCGCGGCCGCCTGCCGGAACCACGCCAGCGCCTGTGTATCGCTGCGCGTGACGCCGTGGCCATGCTTGTACATCAGTCCGAGATTGAGCTGGGCGTTGGCGTCGTTTTGCAGCGCGGCCTTGCGGAACCACGCCAGCGCCAACGGGTAGTTGCGGCGCACGCCGGTGCCGTGCACATAGGCTTCACCCAGCAAGGTCTGCGCGCTGGCGATGCCCTGCTCCGACGCGCGGTAGAACCACGACAGCGCTATCTCGTCGCTGCGCGCGACGCCGCGTCCCTTTTTATACATTTGGCCGAGATTTTGCTGGGCCGAGGCGTCGCCCTGCTGGGCGGCGGCGCGAAACCAGCGCACGGCCTCCTTGTCGTTGTTGGCGACTCCCCGGCCGTTGTAGTACATCGCGCCGAGATGGTTCTGGGCGAACGCCAGCCCCTGCTCGGCAGCCTTGTGCATCCAATGGAAGGCCCGGCTGTCGTCCCGCGCCACGCCCTGGCCTTTTTTATAGACCATGGCAAGGTTGAATTGCGCGTAGGGATTGCCCCGCTCGGCCGCCTCCTTGTACCACACATAACTGTCGTAGCCATCTCTGGCGGAGCTCTGGTTTTTCATCACGCACCCCTTGCCAACACCGCAACTATGTTGACTAAAGTGTAAGCCTCGTAGTGGCTTCAGATTTGAGCGCCGTCAAACGAGTGATGATGAAATGCTATCGTTTAAGCTTAAACTTACTGAGGGGACTGTTTTTGAAGGAATTGGTGCACTTTGGCGGCCGCCAGCTTGTTGACGGAGACGAGCAGAGCGGGATCGACACCGGCGATGCCGTAGGTCGAACCGATGTGCTTACCGATGTGTATCAGCACTTCGGCCGCCACTTCGGCGTCGGACTCGGCCCGGTGGGCCGCGCTTTTAAAGTGGATGCCCAGCTGCCCCGACAGATTGCCGAGCTTGTAGCTGGTCAGGTTCGGGAACACCCGGCGCGACAGCTTGAGCGAGCACACCAGCGCTTGATGGCCCGGCGTCAGGTTGAGCCGGGCCGCCTCGGCGCGCAGGAACTTTTCATCGAAGCTGGCGTTGTGGGCCGACAGCGCGTCGCCGCCGATGAAATCGAGCAAGTCGGGCACGACCCGCGAGACCGGCGGCGCGTTGTCGACCATCGCCTGGGTGATGCCGGTCAGGCCGGTGATGAACGACGGGATGCGCACATTGCAATTGATCAGGGAGACGTAACGCTCGACGATGCGCCCGCCGACGATGCGCAACGCCGCCACCTCGGTGATGCGGTCGCCCATGTCGGGCGACAGGCCGGTGGTCTCGAAGTCGAGCATGACGATGGATTTGTCGAGCATTTGCTTCCCTGCCTAATATAAGTGTTAGCCGAATTTGCGCACCGCGTCGAGCGCCAGCCCGGCGCCGATGCTGCCGAACAGGTCGCCTTCGACCTTGCGCGCGGCCGGCACCAGCGCGCCGATGCGCTCGCGCAGCATGCGCACGCCGCTCGAACCGCCGGTGAAGAATACCGTATCGACGTCGGCCGGCCCCACGCCGGCGTCGCGCAACAGGCTCAGCACCGTATTCTCGACCGAGCCGACCAGGTGGTCGATCGAGGCGTCGAACTGGGCGCGGTCGAGCTCCAGGCTCACCGCCGGCGCCAGCCGGTCCAGCTCCAGCCGCACCTTGACGTCGTCGGACAAGGCGATCTTGCCCTCCTCCACCTTCATCGCCAGCCAGTGGCCGGCGCGCTCGTCGATCAGGCGCTGCAGGCGGCCCAGCTTTTCCTGCTCGGCCGAGTCGCGCAGCAGGTCCGACAGCTGGGTCCACATCTTCTTGGTGTAGGCCTGGTTGATCGTGTGCCAGGTCGCCAGGTTGAAGAAGTAGCTCGACGGCACTTCACTGTTGTTGCGCAGGCGGCTGCCGTAGCCCAGCAAAGGCATGACCGAGGACAGGCTCAGGTATTTATCGAAGTCGGTCCCGCCGATGTGCACGCCGCCGTTGGCCAGGATGTCGTCGCGCCGCTCGGTCTTCCTGGCGCGTTCCGGCGACAGGCGCACCAGCGAAAAGTCCGACGTGCCGCCGCCGATGTCGGCGATCAGCACCAGTTCCTCGCGGTCGATCTGCGACTCGTAGTCGAACGCGGCGGCGATCGGCTCGAACTGGAAGGCGATGTCCTTGAAGCCGACCGAACGGGCGACCTCGGCCAACGTATCCTCGGCCAGCTGGTCGTTTTCCCTGCTGTCGTCGATGAAATGCACCGGCCGGCCGAACACGGCGGACGTGAATTCACGCCCGGCCGACTGCTCGGCACGGTTCTTGACCTCGCCGATGAACTGGGCCAGCAACATGCGGAACGGCAGCGCGCGGCCGCCCACCTCGGTCTGACCGTCGATCAGACTGGTCCCGAGCAAACTCTTCAACGAGCGCATCAAGCGCCCCTCGTAGCCGGCCAGATATTCGGCCAGCGCCGCACGTCCAAAGGTGACCTGCTCGTCTTCCGCGTTGAAGAAGACGACCGACGGCAAGGTGGTCTTGCCGTCCTCAAGTCCCAACATCACGGCTTGGCCGGGACGCACCCAACCGACCGTGGAATTTGACGTGCCGAAATCGACGCCGCAAGCATTGGCCATGTCGACCCTTCACACGTAATAAAGGGGCGTTATGCTATCAGAAAAACGCTCTCATCAGGGAAAATTGCTGTGCCGCCACACCGCATAGGTAATTTCCACAAGGAAACACGATAATTGTTGTCCTAGAGTAAGTTTTTGATTATCCTCGACGTGACCGCCGTGGGAGCAGCGCAGCCAGCCATACCCGGGTCCCCAAGACGATAACGAGACAATGACGAAATCCAAGCCGACAGTTGAGATCAGCGCCACGGAACACATAGCCACCATCGCCCGCGAAGCCCGCCGCGTCACCTCGTACGACGTCGCGCTGGTCGCCGGGGTCTCGCAGTCCGCCGTCTCGCGCTGCTTCAAGCCGGGCGCCAGCGTCTCCAAGGAGACCCACGCGCGGGTGATGAAGGCGGCCTCGTTGCTCGACTACATCCCCAACGCCGCCGCCCGCAGCCTGATCACGCGCCGCTCCAACATGGTCGCGGTGATCATCACCAACCAGGCCAATCTGCACTACCCGGAGCTGCTCGCCGAGTTGAGCCACCAGATCACCGCGCGCGGCAAGCGCGTGCTGCTGTTTACGCTGGCGCGCGAGACCGATGTCGACCGCGTGCTGGCCGACGTCTGGCAGTACCAGGTCGACGGCGTGATCGCCGCCGCCCGCCTCAGCGACGAGCACATCGCCGAATTCGAGCGCCGCCACATGCCGCTGGTGCTGTTCAACCGCACCTTGCGCGACCGCGTCGTCAACACCGTCACCTGCGATCACCTGGAGGCGGGCCGCATGCTCGTCTCGCGCCTGGCCGCCGCCGGCCACCGCCGCTTCGGCATCATCGCCGGCACCGAGGACTCCCCGGTCGCCAACGAACGCCGGCGCGGCGCCTGCGAACGCCTGGCCGAACTGGGCCTGCCGCCGCCGGTGGTGGTGCCCGGCCAATCGGACTACCGCAGCGGCGGGGCCGGCCTCAAGGCCATCATCGCGCAACTGGGCGGGGTGCCCGACGCGATCATCTGCGGCAGCGACGTGATGGCCATCGGCTGCCTCGATTGCGCCCGCCATGAACTGGGCATCGACGTGCCGGGACAGCTGTCGGTGGCCGGCTTCGACGCCGTCGAACCGTCCAACTGGTTGAGCTACAACCTCACCACCTTGCGCCAGCCGATGCCGAAAATGGCCACGGCGGCGGCCGACCTGCTATGCGCCGTCATCGACGGCCACGAACACGGCCGCAACTCCCAGCCTGAGCGGCGCGTCTTCAGCGCCCAGTTCATCGAGGGCGCGACGGCCAGATTGACGCCGGCGCCGGCGCTCGGCGGCACATTGGGAACCGGCAGGCGGACGCTGGTCGCTATAATGTAGCGGATGAACGCAGCCCAACCTCCAAATCCCATCCGATTTACGCCGCATGGCCTGATCCCGACGCCGGAACAAACGGCCATCCAGCTGTCCCGGAACAAGGTGGTGCTGGTCGACGCCAATGCCGGCGCGGCCAAGACCACCACCCTGGCGATCCGCATCGGCGAGGCGCTGGCGCGCAAGCTCCCCCCGGAACAGATCCTCGCGCTGACCTTCACGCCGGAGGCGCGCGACGTCATGCGCCAGCGCCTGATCGATGTCGGCGTGCCGCAGGCGCTGGTGGCGCGCCTGGCCGTGATGACGTTCGAGGACTTCGCCGCCTGGCAGCTGGACACGATCGACGGCGACAACCTGCGCCGCTGCGCCGAGGCGCGCCAGCTGAAGGAATACGCGCTGGCCGCCGTCGACCGGGTCGGCGCGCGCTACGCCGGCCGGCTGGAGGCCCTGGAACTGAACACCCACAGCATCGCGCTAAGCCAGTTCCTCGATGTCCAGCTGGGATTGAAGGCGACGATGGCGCTGGCCGCCGACGTCGACTTCATGGGCCTGGAGGAGATCGCCGAGCTGCTCGGCGTGCCGCTGGCCGACTACCTGACCACGGTGGAATACGAAACCCTGCGCCTGGACGGCGGCGCCGGCGCGGTGTTCCGCGGCCCGTTCGACGCCACCTACGACCTGGCCTGCAATCTGGACGCCGGCGCGCGCCTGGCCGAGCGCTTTCCCGACTACCGGCTGGTGCTGTGCGACGAACTGCACGATCTCAATGAAGCGGCGTTCCGCATCCTCGACGCCTTGATCGGCCGCCCGCAGTGCTTTTTCGTCGGCGCCGGCGACAAGGACCAGGTCATCCACGCCAAGCTGGGCGCCAGCGAGGAATACCTGAACCGCCGCTTCGCCGAACGCCATCCCAAGCTGGTGCGCTATCCGCTGACCTACAGCTACCGCCACGGCCCGCACCTGGCCTATGCGATGGCCGAATTCAAGCACAAGGCGGTCGAATCGAGCCTGCCGGCGCACACGCAGATCCGCCAGGCGCACTACGCCTCCCCCGACGAATGCGCGCAACAGGCGATCGCCGCGATCCGCCAGTGGAAGGCCGACGGCCACGCCTTCGACGGCTGCGCCATCCTGATCCGCGACCGCCACCAGTCGATGGCGATCGAGAACGCGCTGATCGAGGCGGACATCGACTACCGCACCCCGGCCATGGCCGGCTACCTGCAGCGCGACGAGATCCTGTTCTTGCGCGGCATGCTGGCCGTCGCGCTCAAGGACTTCGCGGCCGTCAAATCGGAACAGGTGCGCGCCGCCATCGTCGACGCCATGACGGCTTTTAGCGAAATGAAGTTCTCGGCCCGGCGCATGGACAACTTCAAGGCGCAGATCGGCAAGGACCCGGCGCTGCTGGGCGAATTGTTCATGATCGAGGACGACCGCCGCGACGGCGAGCAAATCAGCTACCGCGACGTCGCCAGCCAGGCCACCAAGAAGGCCGTCATCGACGCCATCGCCTGGCTGTCGGCGCTCGATCCGGCCACGCCGGCGGCCGCCGTGCTGACGGAGCTGTGCGAGCGCGTCAAGCTGGTGGCGACCGCCCGCCGCATCTTCGTGCGTCCATACGAGGCGGGCGTGGTCAATAAATCGGTGGCGGGCCTGCTGGCATCGGCCGCCGCCTCCGGCCAGAGCCTGCGCGAGTTCTGGAGCGCGATGAACGCCCGCGAAGCCTTCATCCGCCGCAAGCGGGACCGCAAGGCGGTGCTGATCGAATGCGTGGCCAACGCCAAGGGCAAGGAGTTCGAACACGTGATCCTGCCGTTTCTGCAGGCCGACGAGTTCCCGCACCCGATGCAGCCCAAGCGCGACGAGGAAAACCTGTTCTACGTCGGCGCCACCCGCGCGCGCGCGCGCCTGACGCTGCTGTCGCCGGCCGACCCGGCGCTGCGCAGCGGCTTCATCGCCAATATGCGTTTGCAGCAATCGGCGGCGGCCGCCGAGGCGGCCATCGCCCGCAACCAGGCCCAGCCGACCGCCGCGCCCGGCCGTCACTATCTGACCGCAAGCTTCCACGAAAAGGACGAAGTCAAGGCGCTGGGGGCGCAATTCGACATCGCGCGGCGCGCCTGGTACGTCGAATCGGGCCGGGATATGTCACCATTCTCACGCTGGCTGAAAAAATAATGCATTGCGCCAATTTATAGTAGGGAAATGCTTATATAATACCGCTCGCGGCTGGCTGAACAGCCTCACTACACCAATGTGTCAATAACAAAATACAATTCGGGAGTATTTCCATGAACGCAAAAATTAACACCCTGCTGGCAGCCTGCACCGTAGCCCTGCTGAGCGCCTGCTCGACCCCTGCTCCAGCCCCAGCACCGGCACCAGCCCCTGCTCCAGCCCCGGCACCGGCACCAGCTCCTGCCGCGGCGCCAGTTGCCGCTCCAGCGGCAGCCACCCTGCCAGCGTACCTGGACCCAAACAGCTCGATCTACAAGAACCGTAGCGTCTACTTCGACTTCGACAAGTACACCGTCAAGCCGGAATTCGACGCCGTTGTCGCCGACCACGGTAAATTCCTGGCCGCCAACCCGAACGTGTCGATCAAAGTCGAAGGCAACACCGATGACCGGGGCAGCGCCGAGTACAACCTGGCCCTGGGCCAGAAGCGCGCCCAAGCCGTCGTCACCGCCCTGAAAAGCCAAGGCGTGAAAGACAGCCAGATGGAAGCCGTCAGCTTCGGTAAAGAGAAGCCAAAAGCGGCCGGCACCGACGAAGAGTCGCGCGCCCAGAACCGTCGCGCCGACATGGCTTACCCAAGCAAGTAATCTGCTTCGGTACCAGTAGCGTGATAAAAGCCCGGCTTCATAGCCGGGCTTTTTACTTTGGGCTCTCCCGAAAGAGAGCTGCGCGCAGGCAATGTGTTGGTTATGCTGGAAGTCTCCATTCAACTTCGACTCACTGAAGGACTTCCATGAAAAACCTCACCACGGCCGCCGGCGCGCCGGTCGTCGACAACCAGAACACCCAGACCGCCGGCCCGCACGGCCCGGTGCTGCTGCAGGACGTCTGGCACCTCGAGAAGCTGGCCCACTTCGCGCGCGAAGTCATCCCCGAGCGGCGCATGCACGCCAAGGGCTCGGGCGCCTTCGGCACCTTCACCGTCACCCACGACATCAGCAAGTACACGCGCGCGGCGCTGTTCTCCGAGATCGGCAAGAAGACCGGGATCTTCATGCGCTTTTCCACCGTCGCCGGCGAGCGCGGCGCGGCCGACGCCGAACGCGATATCCGCGGTTTCGCCGTCAAGTTCTACACCGAGCAAGGCAACTGGGACGTGGTCGGCAACAACACGCCGGTGTTCTTCTTCCGCGACCCGCTCAAGTTCCCGGACCTGAACCACGTCGTCAAGCGCGACCCCAAGACCAATCTGCGCAGCGCCGAAAACAACTGGGACTTCTGGACCCTGCTGCCGGAGGCGCTGCACCAGATCACCATCGTCATGAGCGACCGCGGCATCCCCAAGGGCTACCGCCACATGCACGGTTTCGGCAGCCACACCTTCAGCTTCATCAGCCCCACCAATGAGCGCTACTGGGTCAAGTTCCACTTCGTCTGCCAGCAGGGCATCGCCAATTTCAGCGACGCCGAGGCGGCGGCCGTCGTCGCCAACGACCGTGAAAGCTCGCAGCGCGACCTGTTCGACGCCATCGAAAACGGCGACTTCCCGCGCTGGAAACTGGCGGTGCAGATCATGCCGGAGGCAGAGGCGTCCAAGGTGCCATACAACCCGTTCGACCTGACCAAGATCTGGCCGCACAAGGACTATCCGCTGATCGACGTCGGCATCCTGGAATTGAACCGCAACGCCGAGAACTACTTCGCGGACGTCGAGCAGTCGGCCTTCTCGCCGGCCAACGTCGTGCCCGGCGTCAGCTTCTCGCCCGACAAGATGCTGCAATCGCGCCTGTTCTCGTATGGCGACGCGGCCCGCTACCGCCTCGGCGTCAACCACCACGCGATTCCCGTCAACGCGCCCAAATGCCCGTTCCACAGCTACCACCGCGACGGCGCCATGCGCACCGACGGCAACCATGGCGCCGGCACCTCGTATGAACCGAACAGCCGCGGCGAATGGCTGCAGCAGCCGCAGTTCGCCGAACCGCCGCTGTCGCTCGAAGGCGCCGCCGCGCACTGGGACCACCGGGTCGACACCGACTACTATTCGCAGCCCGGCAACCTGTTCCGGCTGCTGACGGAAGAGAAGAAGCGGCTGCTGTTCGAGAATACCGCGCGCGCGATCCACGGCGTATCGAAGCCGGTGCAGGAACGTCACATCTTCAACTGTACCCAGGCCGATCCGGCCTACGGCGCGGGCGTGGCGGCGGCGATCGCCGCGCTGGAAGCGAAGTAAATAAAAGCCGCGGGGCGGAAAGGATCCCGGCCTGCGGCTTTTCATAGGTGGTGCGGCCGTCAAGCCGTGACCGTGACCCCGGCCCGCACCAGCAGTTGTTCGCAACGTTTGGACAGATGTTGAACCTGCAGCGTCTTGCCGGCCCTGACATAGCGCTCGCTCAGGGTCGACACCGCGACGACCGCCGAGTGATCGGCCAACCGAAGATACCGGCAATCGAGCACCACCTGCGGCGGATCGCCCTGAGGATCGAACAAATCATTAAAATGCGCGATGGACGCGAAGAACAACGTGCCGTGCGGCGTGTAGTGTTTAACGCCGTCCGCGCCCTCCACCGCGTCGGCGCGGATTTCGCGGGCATGGCGCCAGGCGAAGCTGAGCGCAGCGATCACGATCCCGCACAGCACCGCCACCGCCAGGTCGGTCGCCACGGTGATGCAGGTGACGACCACGATCAGCAGCGCGTCATGCCTGGGCACCTTGCCCAGCACCCGCAGCGAACCCCAGGCGAAGGTCTGCTGCGCCACCACGAACATCACGCCGACCAGGGCCGCCAGCGGAATGCGCTCGATCAGCGGCGACAAAAACAGTATAAACAGTAAAATCATGATGCCGGCGACGGCGCCGGAGACACGGGTGCGGCCGCCGGAACCCAGGTTGATCATGGTCTGGCCGATCATCGCGCAGCCGCCCATGCCGCCGAACAGGCCGGAGGTCACGTTGGCGGCGCCCAGCGCCACGCACTCGCGGTTCGGCAAGCCGCGCGTTTCGGTGATTTCGTCGGTCAGGTTAAAGGTCAGCAGCGTCTCCAGCAAGCCCACCACCGCCATCAGCAGCGCGTACGGCAGCACGATGCGCAAGGTTTCCATCGTCATCGGCAGCTGGGGAATGTGGAACACCGGCAGGCCGCCGGCGATTTGCGCCATGTCGCCCAGGGTGCGCGCCGGCAGATGCAAGCCTTCGGACAACAGGCCCACGCCGACGATCGCCACCAGCGCGGGCGGCACGGCCTTGGTCACGCGGGGAAGCAGATAAACGATCAACATCGTCAGCGCCACCAGCGCGCACATCCACACCAGCGGGGCGCCCTGCAGCCACTGGCCGCCGGCCCTGAAGTGCTGCAGCTGCGACCAGGCGATGACGATGGCCAGGCCGTTGACGAAGCCGAGCATCACCGGATGCGGCACCATGCTGACCAGTTTGCCCATCCTGAGGACGCCGAACAACAGCATGATGAGGCCGCTAAGCACCACCGTCGCCAGGAAATACTGCAAGCCATGCTGGGCCACCAGGGCGACAATCACCACCGCCATCGAGCCGGCGGCTCCCGAAATCATGCCGGGACGGCCGCCGAAAATGGCCGTCAGCGTACAAATAAAGAAGGCGCCATACAGGCCGGTCAGCGGATTGAGGTGCGCAACCAGCGCGAAAGCGATGCACTCTGGAACTAAAGCGAAGGACGTGGTCAGACCGGCTAATGCATTTTTAGAAAGATTGGATGACCACATAGGAGAAAAGAAGGAGTGGGAACGTGCCGGCGCGGCGCGATAACGCAGCCGCAGGCGACGCAAAAACGCAACAGTCGGGTATTTTACACGGCCGCGTTCGTTTTCTCATCGTTATGGGTGAACTGGCGCACATTCAAAAAGCGGCGAGCGCGGCAAAATAACCTTGCGAACTTCTCAACCACTTGCCCGCACGACATATCGCCATGACTACTCTGACCTCTGCCACCCGCGCCTTGAACCGCCAGAAAATCGCCGTGGAGCGGACGCTGTATGCGCGTTCGGCCGAGGAATCGCAACTTGCCGCCCGTTGGGCCAGCGCCTGGCATAAACTGGTGCAGCGCAAATTGGATCACCTGGCTGCCCGTCCTGCTTCGCGGGTGGACTTCAGCGGCTTCATCGTGACGCCGCCGGTCTCCCGCGTCCTGCACTAATTCTCTTTCTTAATTTTTTACGCCGCCCGCTGTTCCACCTGGGCCGCTTTGTTGCGGCTGGCCTGATAGCAGCTGCCAGCGCGGCGTTCCATTCCGGCACGATCCAACACCGTCACGCAACCACGGCGGTACATGATCAACCCTTCCTCGGCCAGCTTGCCGGCCGCGCCGGTAACGCTCTCGCGGCGCACGCCGAGCATGTTGGCGATCATTTCCTGAGTTACCTTCAGTTCGCTGGTCATCGAGCGGTCCAGACGTTCCAGCAACCAGCGGCACAGCTTCTGCTCGATACTGGTGTGACGGCTGCCGGCCACGCTTTGCGCCAGCTGGGCGAACATCGCGCTGGTGTAGCGCATCAGTTGCTGGGCCAGCGGGCCGCCGGCGTAGAACGCTTCACGCAGCACCTCGGTGCGCAGGCGATAGCCGTAGCCGTCGGCCTCGACGACCGCCGAGTAGCTGGCGCGTTCGGTTGGATACAGGGCGACGCCTACCACGCCTTCGCGGCCGACAACGGCGATCTCGGTGGTCGCGCCGTCCTCCATCACGTATTGCAGCGAAACGATCGCGTTGGTCGGGAAGTAGGTGTACTCGACCTTGTCGCCGTAGTCGAACAAGTGCTTACCCGCCGGCAACGCCACCAACTCCAGATCGCCGAACAAAGCCAGCAAATCGTCACGCGACAAGGCGCGCAGCAAATCGTTCTGTTGCGCGCCAATCAAGCTGATTGGTTGTGCTGCGGCGCCGACGTTGATGGAGCGGGTTGCGGAGGTGGTGGTGTCAAATGCGTTCATGGTCTGTGCCCCTGGAAATCGTGTTGATCCTTCGAATGATGTCGTGTGGATCGCGGTGGTCTGTTTGTGCTTCACCGTTGATGACACTATATCCAGCGGGCTAACTCTGCGGTATAGGACCACCCTGTAGTCCTATGTAGGCTGTGAACATTGCA
The DNA here is from genome assembly GCA_963511605.1 of uncultured Duganella sp. Classification (GTDB taxonomy): domain Bacteria; phylum Pseudomonadota; class Gammaproteobacteria; order Burkholderiales; family Burkholderiaceae_D; genus Rugamonas. The sequence continues at coordinate 106,342 of CAUPJZ010000017.1, forward strand.
AAATGTCATCTTTGTCCTACGCAAAGCGGGTCACCGCACATCCGGGCAAAATAACTCCGGGGTCAGGTCCACCATTTCTACACGGCCTCTTCCGTACCGCGCGTTCGGCGGGCATCGTGACCAAAAACCGTCGCCTAACTGATCTTTCGCAAACTCAGCGTCGAGCCAGTGGCTATCGTCGAAAGATGACCCGTCCCTTGAGAATCGAATTTCCTGGCGCGCTTTACCACATCACTTCGCGAGGTGATCGTAAAGTGGATATCTATCTGGACGACACGGATCGCAGAGTATGGCTGCAAACGCTGGCGGAAGTATGTGCGAAGTCGAACTATGTCGTGCATGCGTTTTGCCAGATGACCAACCACTATCATCTGTTGTTAGAGACAGTCGATGGGAATCTATGTGACGGAATGCGCCAGCTGAACGGCGTTTACTCGCAATATTTCAACCGTCGCCATGACTTGGTAGGCCATGTCTTTCAAGGACGATACAAAGCGATTCTGGTTCAAAAGGCAGGCTATCTGCTAGAGCTGGCGCGTTACATCGTGCTGAATCCCGTACGGGCCAAACTCGTTGCCGACCCGGCCGCATGGCCATGGAGCAGTTACCAACTGACCGTATGCGCGGCATCGCCGCCAGCGTGGTTAAACACGAGCTTTACCTTGGCACGGTTCGGCGACAATCCCACCGACGCCATCAAGGCCTATAGACAATTTGTCATGGACGGTGTCGAGGTCACCAATCCCCTGCTGCGCATCAGAAGTCAGCTGCTGCTGGGCGACGACAACTTTGTCGAGCAAATTCAGGAAACGGCTGCTGCGGCAGACATAAGCGACATATCGCGATCCCACCGCGGAGCCCAGGCGCTGCCCCTGCAAACCTATAAAAATCAGTATGCCAACCGGGACGAGGCGATCGCGCGCGCGTATGCCACAAATGCTTATTCATTCAAGGAGATAGCGCACCATTTCGACGTCTCCCCCACAACGGCGAGCCGCGCCGTAAAAAGCTGGAACCGGCGGCCGCCGCCTGGCGATAAAGCCGAGGTCGTGTAGAAATGGTGGACCTGACCCCGGAGTTGCTTTAGTACGTCGCCCGCAGCTGGAGGTAGGCGGTGCGCGGGGCGCCGACCATGCGGCCGGCGTTGCCGTCGACGTTGCGCGTGTAGTAGCGCTTGTCCGACAGGTTGTTGATGCCAGCCATCACCTCGTAACCCGGCTTGCCCGGCAGCTTCCAGCCCAGTTGGGCGTTCCACAGGCGGAAGCCGGGGATCTGCCCCACGCCGCCGTTGGCGGACTCGGCCACCGTGTTGGCGGCGTCCGAGTATTGCTTGCCTTGATGCGTACTGGACAAATTGGCCGTGAAGGCGCCCGCGCGGTAGCGCGCGCCCACCGTGTCCGTATTGCGCGAGTAGAACGGCACGTCCATGCCCGACGTCGCGCCCGATTCCTGGATCGCCTTGGTGTAGGTGTAGTTGGCGTAGACGTTCAGCCCTGCCAGCGCGCTATCGTCGCCGAAGCTGTAGTCGGCCGCCGTTTCGATGCCTTCGTGGTCGGTCGCGCCGATGTTCTGGAACGTCGCCGGCGTGACGCCCGGCACCTGGATGATCTGGTTGTCGAACTTGAGCTTGAACGCGGTCAGCTCGGCGCCGACGGCGCCGGTCTTCCAGCGCGCGCCGACTTCGGCCGTCTTCGCCAGCTCGGGCTTGAGCGGATTGGCCGGCGTCTGCGAATTCAGCTGCGTGTTCTGCACCGGCCCGAACGAGGTCGTGTAATTGGCGAACACCGTCAGCGCCTTGTTCACCAGATAGGCGACGTTAAGCGATGGGAGCGCCTTGTTATTGTTCGATTCGAAAGTGTTGCGGCCGACGATATCGTCGCGCTCGGAGCGGATGCGCTCGTAGCGCACGCCCGGGGTGATGCGCCATGCCCCCAGCGCGATGCGGTCGTCGATGTACACGGCGTGCGCGTCGGTGCTGTTGACGAAGGTCGCGGTCGCGCCGTTGACGCCGGTGGCGACATTCCGCACATAGTTATTGTCGTCGCCCCGCTCGCGCAGGAAACGGTAGCCCACCGTGACGTCGTGCGTCATGCCGGACGCGGCGAAGCGCTGCGTGTAGCGCGGCTCGATGCCCAGCACCTGGTAGTTGCGCGGCTGATAGGTCAACTGCGTGCGGGCGGCGTTGATCAGCGCGCTCTGGCGGAAGCTTTCGTTGTAGTACGCCTTGATCTCGACTTCCTGCGTGGCCGACAAGGTGTTCAGGTAGCCGACGTCCGCCCCCTTGCGGTCGCCGTTCCAAAAATCGGTCGGACGGGTGTTCTGGAACGGGTTGGCGTTGTACTGCGCCACCGTCAGGCCGCCCGGCGTGCGCGAGTTGACGTCGAAGTACGTCAGCTTGCCGTACACCTCGCTCTGCGGATCGATTTTGTAGCGGAACTTGAGCGCGACGTCGTTGACCTTTTCGTCGCTGCCCACGCGCCAGCCCGAGCCGTCCATGCCCGAGTACATCAGCGCCAGGCCGAGGCCGTTGTCGAGCGTGCTGCCGACGAAGGCGCTGTACTGGCGGCTGTGGCCGGTTTCGCTGAAGTCGTTGTAGCGCACCGAGACGTCGCCGCTGAGGCCCGGGCCTTCCGGAATCGCGCGGCTGCGGAAGTTGATGATGCCGCCGACGTTCTGCGGGCCGTAGCGCACCGCCCCACCACCGCGCACGACGTCGATCGATTCGATGTTGTCCAGGCTCACCGGCGCGAACGACAGCTGCGGCTGGCCGTAAGGCGCCACCGCCAGCGGGATGCCGTCGAGCAGGATGGTCGAACGCGGCGAGTAGCGTCCGGTCAGCCCGCGCACGCCGATATTGAGCGAAATGGCGCTCCCGGCCGTACCCGAGTTGTCGGTCGCCTGCACGCCTGGAATGCGGCGCAGCACGTCGCCGATGTCCAAGGCGCCGGAATTCTCGATCTCCTCCTTGCCGACGACGGTGCGCGCGCCGGGGAAGTTCTTCACGCTGTTCTGCAAGCCCGAGCCGAGCCAGCTGCCCGTCACCTGGATCGATTCGATCGGCGCGGCTGCCCCGCTCTCCTGGGCGTGCAGCGCGCAGGGCGCCACCAGCAGGGAGATGGCGGCGGCCATCGCGGTCAGGGGAAAATGCGCAGGGCGCGGTGCGGACGGGGCGAAATCGGACATGGACGTGGTGTGGTTGAAGGTGAAGCGCAAGATGATAACACTTCTCATTCTCATCGGCCAGCGGCCTCTTGGACAAAATGACTCAACCATTTTAAAGATGCATACGGTATACTTCTTTTTGTCACCACTTCCCAACAACGAGAGACCACCATGCTGAGCGCAGAACATAAAGCCATCATCACCGCGACCGTACCTATCCTGGAACAAGGCGGCGAAGCGTTGACGCGTCATTTCTACCAGACGCTGTTCCGCGACTTCCCGCAGGTGAAGCCGTTTTTCAACCAGGCCAATCAGCAGGACGGCAACCAGCAGCGCGCCCTGGCCAACGCGGTGCTGATGTATGCGCGGAATATCGATCGCCTGGAACAACTCGGACCGCTGGTCTCGACCATCGTCAACAAGCACGTTTCGCTGCAGATCCAGCGCGAACACTATCCGCTGGTCGGCGCCTCGCTGCTCAAGGCGATCCGCGAAGTGCTCGGCGCCGAAACCGCGACCGACGCCGTGATCGACGCGTGGGCGGCGGCCTACGGCCAACTGGCCGACATCCTGGCCGGCGCCGAACAAAACGTCTACGATGAAAACGCCCGCGCGCCGGGCGGCTGGAGCGGAGCCCGCGCATTCAAGGTCGCTTCCAAAAAGGCCGAAAGCGACGAGATCACCTCCTTTGTGCTGGAACCGGTCGACGGCCGCGCCGTTGTCGCCCATAAGCCAGGCCAGTACATCGGCATATCCGTCAGCATCGACGGCGAGGAGGCGCGCCGACAATACTCGCTGTCGGCAGCCGCCAATGGCGTCAACTACCGCATCAGCGTCAAGCGCGAAACGGGTGGCGCCGTGTCGAACTTCCTGCATGATCGAGTCAACGTCGGCGACAGCATCGAGCTATTCCCGCCCTCCGGCGAATTCGTGCTGAAAGACGGCGACAAACCGCTGGTGCTGATCAGCGGCGGCGTCGGCATCACGCCGACGCTGGCGATGCTGACGAGCGCCCTGTCGACCGGCCGCGCCATCCACTTCATCCACGCCGCCCGCCACGCCGGCGTGCACGCCTTCCGCGACCAGATCGAAGCCCTGGCGAGCGGATATCCGCAGCTCCAACGCTTCTACTGCTACGAAACCGCCAGCGATACCGGCCCGCAGCCGCACGCCACCGGCTATCTGGATCGGCAGCGCCTCGGCGAATGGTTGCCGGCGACGCGCGACGTCGACGCCTACTTCCTCGGACCGACGCCGTTCATGAAGGCCGTCAAATCGCATCTGTTGGAATTGGGCGTGCCGCAGGCACAAACGCACTACGAGTTCTTCGGCCCCGCCGAGGCGCTGGCCTGATGCGTTTTCCGGATATGTAAAGCCGGATATCTTCGTGTACGACGGAAGGCGTCGATGCAATACTGCTTGCATCACGCCTATCCGAAGGAAACCATGAAGCGCAGGACTGTACTGAAGTTGGCGGCCAATGGCGCCGCCCTTGCCACCCTTGGTGGCACCTCTCCGTTGGTGTTCGGCGCCGCGCCGCTCAAGGATCTGCGCCTGGACTACGCCTACTACTCGCCGGCCAGCCTGGTGCTGCGCCGCTTCGGCTGGCTGGAAGATGAATTCAAGGCCGACGGCACCAGCGTGCGCTGGGTGCTCAGCGCCGGCAGCAACCGCGCGCTCGAATACCTGAACGCGAACAGCATCGACATCGGCTCCAGCGCCGGCCTGGCCGCGTTGCTGGCCAAGGCCAACGGCAATCCCATCAAAACACCCTATATATTCTCCCGTCCCGAGTGGACGGCGCTGGTGGTGCGCAAGGATTCTCCCGTGCGTACGCTGGCGGACCTGAAGGGTAAGAAGATCGCCGCCACCAAAGGCACCGATCCTTATCTGTTCCTGTTGCGATCCTTGCAGACGGCGGGACTGAAACGCAGCGACATCGAACACGTCGGCCTGCAACACGCGGACGGCCGCGCGGCACTGGAGCAAGGCAAGGTCGATGCGTGGGCGGGTCTGGACCCGCACATGGCGGCCAGCGAGCTGGAAAGCGGTTCGCGTCTCATTTACCGCAACGTCGCCTTCAACACCTATGGCTTTCTGAACGTGCGCGAAGACTTCCTGGCCGCGCATCCGGCGGAACTGGGCCGTGTGATCAAGGCCTACGAGAAGGCGCGGGCCTGGATACGGGCCAATCCGTCCGAGGCGGCCAAGATACTGTCGGAGGAAGCCAAAGTGTCACTGCCGGTGGCGCTACTGCAAATCAAACTGCGGACGGATTTCAGCAACCCGCAGCCCGGTGGCGAGCATGTGAAAGCCTTGCAGGTCGCCGCGCCCATCCTGCGCGACGAGGCGCTGGTCAAAAGCGGCACGGATCTGAACCGCACGATACTCGACCTGGTCGACACGCGCTTCGCGCAACCGTTCATCGCCCGCGTTTAGGAGCTGACTGGATATGAGCAGTCAACTGGCGGCGCGCGCGCAAACCGATTTTGATGGTTCCGCTGCGGCGCCCTCCCCGCGCACGCGTCGCGAGCGGCGCCTGCGGCACATTCCGCGCGGCCTGCCAGGGCTGCTGCTGCCATTGACCGTGTTGATCGGGGCGGAAGTTGGCGCGCGCGCCGGCTGGATTCCATCCAATCTGCTACCCGCCCCGACGCAGATACTGGAAACCCTGGCCGATCTCGGCGCGCGCGGCCTGCTGGGCCATATCGGCGCCAGCACGCTGCGCGTGGCGGCCGGCTTCGGCGTCGGCGCCGCGCTGGCGGTGCTGCTGGGTGCCGCCGTCGGCCTCAATCGGCGTGCCGAGGCGATACTCGATCCGACCTTCCAGGCGCTGCGCGCCATTCCTTCGCTGGCCTGGGTGCCGCTGCTGCTCCTGTGGCTGGGCATCGACGAGGCGCCCAAGGTGGTGCTGATCGCCATCGGCGCCTTCTTCCCGGTCTATATGGGCGTAGCGTCCGGCATACGGGGCGTGGACCGCAAACTGATCGAAGTGGCGCGCCTGTACCGCCTGGGCGGCGTGGCGCTGACACGGCGCGTGCTGCTGCCGGCTGCCATGCCGTCCATCCTCACGGGACTGCGCAACGGATTGAGTCTGGCGTGGATGTTCATGGTGGCGGCGGAACTGATCGCCGCGAGCCAGGGCCTGGGCTACCTGCTGTCCGACGGACGCGAAACCAGCCGCGCCGACATCGTGCTGGCCGCGATCGTGCTGCTGGCGATACTGGGGAAAATCAGCGATGGCCTGATGGCGGCCATCGAACGGCGCGGCCTGGCGTGGCGCGACAGCTTTGCCAGCACGGGTGGAGCATGAAGGGCGTGAGCCTCGCACTGGATATACACATCGCCGAAAAGCGCTACCGCGCGCGCACGGTGCTGCGCGACGTCGACATCGGTCTGCGGCAGGGGGAGGTGGTCAGCCTGATCGGCGCCAGCGGTTGCGGCAAGAGTAGCCTGCTGTCGATCGCTTCCGGCCTGGACCGGGACTTTCAGGGAGGGATCAAGCTGCACGGCCAGCCCCTAGATGGCGTGCACCGCGATATCGGCTTCATTTTTCAGGAACCGCGCCTTTTCCCCTGGCTGACGGTGGCGCAAAACGTCGCTTTCGACAGCGACAACGACGCCGCCGCCCAAAAGCTGTCCGCGCGCCTGTTGACCGAGGTCGGCTTGCACGAGCAAGCGCAGTCGCTCCCCAAGCAGCTATCCGGCGGCCATGCGCAACGGGCCGCGATCGCGCGCGGGATATTCAGCCATCCAAGGGTATTGCTGCTCGATGAACCGTTTTCCGCCGTCGACGCCTTCACGCGCATGAAGTTGCAGGATTTGCTGCTCAAGGTGGCACGCCAGCGCGAGTTGACGGTCCTCCTGGTGACGCACGATATCGACGAGGCGCTGTATCTGAGCGACCGGATTCTCCTGCTCGATGGAGTGAAGACGCCGGCCGTGACGGAGTTCCAGCCGCCGCCGCGACCGCGTGGACGCGGCGACGCCGCGCTGGCCGTGTTGAAATCGTCAATTATCGATCGATTGCACGCGGTGCACGCCATCTGATCAAAAAGTCTACTTCCGCGGGATGTGCGGCGCGCTGTCAGAACTGGTAAAATCCCGTCCATGATGCAAACCTCCACCACAGACCAGGCAGAAACGCTGATACGCGCCACCGGCGCGCGCGTCACGCGGCAGCGTGTGACGGTGCTCGACTTCCTGCTGGGCCAGGGAAAATCCCTGACCCACCACGAAATCCAGGACCACCTGTCGGACGAGGCGCTCGATTCGGTCACGCTGTACCGCGTGCTCGAATGGCTGACCGAAAATGAACTGGTGCACCGCATCGCCGGCGCCGACCAGGTCTGGCGCTTCAGCGCCGGCGCAGGCCACCATTCGCACGAACACGCGCACTTCCAGTGCACCAAATGCGAGGAAGTGACATGCTTCACCGATGTCGCCCTGCCCCGCAAAATCAAACTGCCTGAAGGCTTCCAAAGCCAGGAAATCGACTTCCTGATCAAGGGCACCTGCCCGCACTGCGCACCGAAAAAGTAACAGGACGACAAAATAGTTAACGCAACATAGTTGCGTTAACTCCCGATCGGATTTATGATGCAACTCAATTGCATTAATAAATCACGCGCGTCCGCGCCTTTTCAGCGAGCTGTCCCATGCCTATCACCTCCCCCGCCGCCCATCCGGACTACCGGCTTCCCGTCACCGTCCTTTCCGGTTTCCTCGGCGCCGGCAAAACCACCCTGCTCAACCACGTGCTGGCCAATCGGGAGGGTTTGCGCGTCGCCGTGATCGTCAACGACATGAGCGAGGTGAATATCGACGCGTCGCTGCTGCGCAAGGGCGCGGAAAACGCCGGCGCCGCGCTATCCCGGACCGAGGAGAAAATGGTCGAGATGAGCAACGGTTGCATCTGCTGCACCTTGCGCGAGGACCTGTTGCTGGAGGTGCGCAAGCTGGCCGCCGAAAACCGCTTCGACTATCTGCTGATCGAGTCGACGGGCGTCGGCGAACCGATGCCGGTGGCGGCCACCTTCGATTTCGAGGATGAAAACGGCGACTCGCTGAACCACGTCTCCCGCATCGATACCATGGTCACCGTGGTCGACGCCCTCAACCTGCTGAAGGACTACCACAGCACCGATTTCCTGGCCCAGCGCGGCCAGACCGCTGGCGAAGGCGACGACCGCACCCTGGCGGCACTGCTGTCCGAGCAGATCGAATTCGCCAACGTCATCGTCGTCAGCAAATCGGACCTGGTCAGTCCCGCCCATTTGGCGGAGGTGCGCGCCGTCATCAAGGCGCTCAATCCAACGGCCACCATCGTCCAGGCCGAAAAAGGCAACGTGCCGCTGCACACCATACTGGGCACGGGTAAATTCGATCTGGAGCAGGCGAGCCAGATGGCCGGCTGGGCGCGCGAACTGGCCGGCGACCACATGCCGGAGACCGAGGAATACGGCATCGACAGCTTCGTGCTGCGCCACCGCAAGCCGCTGCACCCGGACCGCTTCAACTCCTTCCTCGACGAGGCGCTGCCCGGCCTGATCCGCGCCAAGGGCTACATCTGGCTCGCCAGCCGGCCCGATTGGGCGGTCGCGTACTCGCGCGCCGGCCGCATCGCCGCCGTGGAACCGGTCGGCCAATGGTGGGCCGCCAGCGACAAGGCGCAATGGCCCTCCCCCGGCGATCCGGATCGCCAAGCGATCGAGGCGATCTGGGAGGAGCCGTACGGCGACCGCCTCAACGAACTGGTATTCATCGGCAGCGGCATGGACCGCGCGGCGATCGAAGCCGCCTTCAACGCCTGCGTACTGACAGACGTTGAATTCGCCGCCGGCATACTCACGTGGCGCGGCTATAGCGATCCCTTCCCGGACTGGAGCCGCCAGGAAGACGAAGAACAAGCCGAACCCGCGCACGCCTGACTCTTTTTACCTTTCCGCTCAATGAAAACAACTACACGGCCGCTGGCGGCCGCCATTTCGCTCGCCTTGTCCACCGGCGCTTGCGCTTACGCGGACGACACAGCCGACGTCGCCATGCAAACGGTCACCATCAACAGCACACGCAGCGGACTCGATCCCGATCTGCCCACCACCAGCGTCACCAAAACCCAGGAGGAGCTGAGACAGCAGCAAAATATCTTCAATCCCGAGGACGCGCTGCGCAACATGCCCAGCATGACCATCCGAAAACGCTATAGCGGCGACCGCAACGCGCTGGTCGGCGGGCGCAGTTTCTCCACCACGCAGGCACCGCGCGCGCTGGTCACGATGGACGGCTACCTGCTGTCGAACTTCCTCGGCCGCTTCGACGCGCCCCGCTGGAACATGATCGCACCCGAGGAGATGACACGGGTCGATGTGCTGTACGGCCCCTTCTCGGCTCTCTACCCGGGCAACTCCATCGGCACCACGATCGCCGTCACCACCAGCCGCCCGACCAAATTCGAAGGCTCGGCGCGAGTGGCGGTGCAGGACCAGACCTTCGACCAGTACGGCCTGAAAGACCACTACCGCAACTACCAGGGTTCAGCGCTGATCGGCGACAGGCTGGCGTCCGGCCTGTGGTACAAGCTGATGGTCAACCATCAGGACTCGACCAGCCAGCCGATGGGCTACTACACGGCGACCGCCAACGCCGCAGGCGTCTTGCCGGCGCCGCCACTCCGGTCACCGGCATCCGCTACGACACCGGCCCGTTCGGCACGAGGCGGGCGATTTTCGGCGCCAACACGGGCGCCATCGACCATACAAAACAGAACACCGTCAAGGCTACCTTCGGCTACGACTTCAATCGCACCGTGAGCGCGGAGGGCTTTGTGGCGTGGTGGAGCAACGAGAGCGTGACGCGCAATCGAAGCTTCCTGCGCGACGCCGCCGGCAACACAGTCTGGTCCGGGCGCGTCGGCGACGGCGCCAACGTCTTCGTCATTCCGGTTGCCGCCTTCGCGCCATACACGCGGGATGAACGCCACGCGCAGACCGGCGTGACCGTCAAGACCCGCAACGGCAATGGCTGGAACGCCAGCGTATCGACGAGCGCCTACCGCATCCTGGAGGACGTGCAGCGAAACGCCGGCAGCGCCGATCCGTTCGCGGCGAGCGGCGGCGCCGGCAACGCCGTGCTCCGGGACGGCAGCGGTTTCAATTCGCTCGACTTTCAGGCCACCTACTCGCCCACCGCCGGCGACTGGACCGGCGGCGCCCACGCGCTGACGATCGGCCTGCACGCCGATGACTACAAGCTCAAACAATCCACCCGCGCCACCACCGACTGGCGCAACGCCGTCGGACCGGAGGCGCAGTTCATCGGCGGCGAGACGCGCATCGTGGCGCTATACGGCCAGGACGCGTGGCGCTTCGCGCCCCAATGGCAGGCCACTTTCGGCCTGCGGACGGAGTCGTGGGAAGCCAGGAACGGCGCGCAACGCATCCCGGGCGCTGCCCAAAACTACCCAAGCCGCAGCGACCAGGCCTGGTCGCCCAAGCTGTCGTTGGGCTGGGACGCGGCGGCCGATACCACCTTGCGCCTGTCGGCAGGACGCGGCACCCGTTTCGCCACTGTCGCCGAACTGTTTCAGGGTACGGCCGTGGGCAGCAGCATCGTCGTCAACGATCCCGATCTGAAGCCGGAGCGCTCCAACGCGCTCGAACTGATGGCCGAACAACGCGTATCCTTCGGCACCTTGCGCGCCTCGCTGTTCCAGGACGACGTGCGCGGCGCCATCTGGAGCCAGCTCAATCTGAGCGTCTTCCCCAACGTGACCAACGTGACCAACGTGGGCCGGGTACGCACGCGAGGGCTGGAGCTGGTGGCGCAGATCGACCAACTGGGCATGCGGGGGCTCAGCGCCGATGCCAACATCGCCTTTAGCAAATCGACGGTGCTGGAGAACGCCAACTACCAGCCGTCCGTGGGCAAGAACTGGACCCGCGTGCCGCGCGTGCGCGGCGCCACCACCCTTACCTACGCGCCGGGCGCGAAGTGGAGCGCCTCGGCGACCTACCGGTATTCCGGCAGGCAGTACAACGAAATGAACAACTCGGACTACAACACCGATGTCTACGGCGCCATCTCGCGGGTCAGCCAGGTCGATATGCGACTGCTGTTCAAGCCTGTCGGCGGCACCGAACTGGCCGTCGGCGTCGACAACCTCAACAACGACCACGCCTACCAGATGCATCCCTACCCGGGCCGCACGCTGTTCGCGGAGATACGTTACGTTTTCTAGGATTTGGCACGGAGCACGGATGATACACATCGAAAAACTAAGCAAAAGCTACGAAGGCAGAACCGTGGTCGATGGACTCGACCTGCATGTGCGGGGCGGCGAGATTTACGCGCTGCTGGGCCCCAACGGCGCCGGCAAATCCACCACCATCGGCTGCCTGCTGGGATTCGTCGACGCCGACGCCGGCAGCATCCGCCTGGCCGGTTCCAGCCTGCCGCCGGCGAGCGCGGCGGTCCAGCATGCGGCCTACATCGCGGAGAACGTCGCGCTGTATGAACGCCTGACCGGCGTGGAAAACGTCGAATTCTTCATGCGGCTGTTGGGCAGGAAGCCGCGCCGCGAGGAGATCGAAGCGCTGCTGGAACGCGCCGGCCTGCCGGAACACGCGTGGCACCGCATGGCCTCCGGCTATTCGAAGGGCATGCGGCAAAAAGTGGGCATCGTCATGGCGCTGGCCAAGGGTGCGCAGGTCCTGGTGCTCGACGAGCCCACGTCCGGCCTCGATCCGGAGGCCAGCGTGACCTTCGGTGAGCTGGTGCGGGCGCTGGCCGACGACGGCGCCGCCGTCCTGATGGCGACGCACGATCTGTTTCGCGCGCAGGAGCTGGCGGATCGCTGCGGCATGCTGGTGGGAGGCCGTCTGGCCGGTGAATGGAAACTGGGAGATCTGAATGCAGGCGAACTTGAACGCAACTACCTTGGCATCCTCGCCGGCCGCGCCTGAGCTGGACGCGCGGGATGCCCGCTCCAACCGCCAACGGTGGCTGCGGGCGCTGCACGGCGCCTGGCAGGCCGATTGGCGCGAGCGGCGGCGCGACTGGCGCGTGTGGCTGGTGGTCGGCGTCGGCCTGGCGCTGGCCGCGTGCGCGGCGCTGTTGTCGTCGATGGAGCTGCGCGCCACGCTGGAAGGCCGCGCCATCGCACAACAGGCGGAGCAACAGCGCTGGTCGCAGCAGGGAAAAAAGTACCCGCATTCGGCGGCCCACTACGGCGTCTACGTCTTCAAGCCGCTGTCGGCGCTGGCCGCGCTAGACCCCGGCATCGAGCACTACGTCGGCGCCAGCGTGTGGCTGGAGGCGCACAAACAGAATGAACTGGTTTACCGCCCGGCCAACGACGAACCGGGTGTCACGCGCCAGTTCCGGCACAATCCCGCCTTCGTACTGCAGGTGCTGGCGCCCATGGCGATGATCTTCCTCGGCTTCGGCATGTTCGCCGCGGAGCGCGAACGCGGCACGCTGGCAGCGCTGCGCATCAACGCCGCGCCGCTGGGCGCACTGGCGCTGGCACGCGGCGCGGTGCTGCTTTGCCTGGCGATGGTGCTGGTGCTGCCGGCCTGCATCGCGGTCGGCGTGCTGGAATGGAACTTGCAGGCGCGCAGTCCGTTCAGCGACGGTTTGCCGCGCACGCTACTGTTCGGCGCCGGCTACCTGGTCTACCTGTGCACCTGGGCCGCCTTGATCGCGGCGGTGTCGGCGCGCGCGTCCACACTGCGCGCCAGCCTCGCAATTTTGATCGGGTTATGGGCAGCGACCACGCTGGTGGTTCCGCGCGCGGCGGTCGAACTGTCGCGGATGGCGGCGCCGCTGCCGACCATGCAGCAGTTCCGCGCCGCCATGGACGCGGAACTCGGCATGCCGGACGATCCCGAACAGGCGGAACGCGACAAGCAGCAACTGCTGCGCGAATACGGCATCAAGGACGTCAAGCACTTGCCGGTCAACTGGGCCGGCATCAGCCTGCAACGCGGCGAGCAGCACGGCGACCGCATTTTCGACAATCATTACGGCCGCCTGTTCGACGCGATGCGCCGGCAAAGCGACGCCGCGTCGCTGGCCGGGTGGCTGTCGCCGGCGGTGGCGATGGCGGGGTTGTCCAGCGCGGCGGCGGGCAGCGACACCCACCACCATCTGCAGTTCATCGATGGCGCGGAACGCCAGCGGCGCCGCATGCAGCAGGTGTTGAACCAGGCGATCACCGAGCACCCGGAAAAAAACGGCGTGCGCCACGACGGCGACCAGGCGCTATGGGACAAGATACCGCCGTTCAGATTCACCTTCGAGGCGCTCGACCTGAGGGCGCTGGCGCTGCGCCAGGGCCTGCCCCTGTTGGCGCTCTTCACCGCAAGCCTGCTGCTGTGCGGCGCCGGCTTGCGCCATCTACGTAGCGGAAACTTACGATGAAACAGATATTCACATTGATCGCCTACGACTTGCGCAGCCAGTTGCGCGAACGCGGCACGGTCGCCCTGGTGCTGGTCGCCCTGGCGCTGGCCGGATTCGGTCTGTTCGAAGGCGCGCGCTTCGAGCGCGACCAGCGGCGCGCGGTGGCCGACGCCGCCGCGCAGGAAGTGACCGCGCGCGCCGAGGCCAACGCGCTGGCGCGGCGCTACTTCGCCGATCCGGCGGCGCCCGAGTTCAGCGCCCAGCAATGGTACAAGACGCCGGTGGACGTGCGCGGCTACGCCTTCCGCGCGCATGTCGGCTTCGCCGGCAAACCGGAAGTCCCCGGCGCCGCGCTGGCGATAGGCCAGGCCGATCTTCTGCCCGCCTACGTCCGCGTACGCGCGGAATCGATGGAGCTGGCGCGCACGGCGCTGGAGATCGAACATCCGGGGCGCCTGGCCGTCGGCCGTTTCGATCTGATGTTCTTCGTGGTTTATCTGTGGCCGCTGATTCTGCTCGCGCTAAGCACCTCCGTGCTGACGCAGGACCGCGAGAGCCACCGCCTGCGCGCCTTGCAGTTGCAAGGTGTGCGCCTGGGCCGCATGCTGGCGGCGCAAGTGATGGCGCGCGCGCTGGCCGCCAGCATGGTGCTGGTGCTGGCCGTCGGCATCGCGTCGCTCGCCGCCGGCATCGTCCCGGCCGATGGCGCCGGGATGGCGGCCCTGGGCTCTTGGGCCGGCGTGGTGCTGCTGTACTCGATGTTCTGGGCGGCGGTCACCATCGTCATCTGCGCCGTGTGCGGCAACCGCATGACAGCCGCTTTCGCCGGCTTCGGCGCGTGGTTGATGCTGGCGGTGCTGCTGCCGGGCGCGATGACGGCGGCGATCCAGATGGGGGCGCCGGTGCCGGTGCGGGAACGCTATGTCCAGGCGCTGCGCGACGCCGGCGACCAGGTCAACGCCGATAAACTGGGCAGCCTGGCGCGCTTCTACGACAGCCACCCGGAATGGAAGCCGTCTGTCACGCCGCTCTCCAAGGTCTCGTCCAGCGTGTCGCGGCTGCAGCGCGCGCAGGAACTGGAACGCATCATGTCCGGCGTCGACCGCCAGTTTGAACAGGCAAGGATGCGCCAGCAAGACCTGTTCGAGCAGGCGATCGTATTCAGCCCGGTGACCTTGGTGTACCAAACCCTGTCGGGCATCGCCGGCAACGACGGCGGGCGCCATCGGCAATTCATGGCGGAGGTGCAGCGCCACCAGGTGCGGCTGCGCGATTACTTCCAGCGCGCGATCCAGCTGGCGGCGCTGGGCGACGAGCGCAAGCCCTGTCCCGCCACCTGCCTTGGCGGCTACGGCTTCCGCGACTTCGACCAGGTGCCGCGCTTCAGCGCCTCCACGGCGTTGGCGCAGGCCCCGGACGGACCGCCGCAACTGGCGGCGCTGCCGGTGTGGATCGCCGCGCTGCTGGCCCTCGCGGCCGGCCTGATGATGCGCATTCGGCGGGGGTAGCACCGGCTCCGTTATACTGCTGGGTTTGCTGCTCACGACAAGAGAATATGAAGGCTAAGAACTTATCGCACCGGTCCGGCCGGAACCTCGCCGGCGCGCTCTCCCTGCTTCTGGCGCTGGGCGGCTGCGCCCAGCTGCCGGCGACCAAAACCACGCCCGACACCGTCTCGTCGATGCGTTTGATCGGCGAACAGCGGCTGCCGTGGCGGGTGCAGTTCCAGGGCACGATGGTGGGCGGCCTGTCCGGCATCGACTACGACGCCGCCCGTGGCGACTGGGTGATGATCTCCGACGACCGCTCCGAGCACAATCCGGGGCGCTACTATCGCGCGCGACTCGCGTACGACGACAAATCGTTCAAGTCCGTCGAGCTGACCGGCGTCGTCACGCTGCTGCAACCGGATGGCAAGGCCTATCCGTCGAAGGAAAACTTCAAGCGGCACGGCGGCGTGGTACCCGATTTCGAGTCCGCCCGCGTCGATCCGCGCGACGGCAGCATCTGGTACACCAGCGAAGGCGACGTCCCCGCCGGCCTGCCGCCGTTCGTGCGCCACGCCAAAGCCGATGGCGCCTTCCTGTCGGAGCTGCCGTTGCCGGCGATGTTCAACGTTCCCGCCGACGGCAAGGCCGGACCGCGCAACAACCAGAGCTTCGAGGGTTTGAGTTTTGCGCCGGACGGCGATTCGCTGTGGGTGTCGATGGAGGGACCGATGATCCAGGACGGCGCGCTGCCGGACCCGCGCACCGGCGCCGTCAACCGCATCACGCACTTCGGCCGCGACGGCAAGGTGCTCGGACAGTACGCCTACCCGCTCGATGCGATTCCCGCCGCGCCAGGCAAAGGCAAGTTCGCCGACAACGGCATCTCCGAAATCCTCGCCCTCAGCGACACCCGGGTGCTGGTGATGGAGCGCTCCGGCGTGCAGGCCGACGACGGCACCTATCAGGATTTCGTCCGCATCTACGAGATCACCACCGACGGCGCCAGCGATATCCAGAACCTGGCGACGCTCAACGGCGCCGCCTACACGCTGCTGAAAAAACGCCTTGTGCTGGACGTGAACGAACTCAAGCTGCCAAGGGTGGACAACCTGGAGGGCATCTCCCTGGGACCGGTGCTGCCGAACGGCCACGCCAGCCTGGTGCTGGTTTCGGACGACAATTTCGGCAAGGACCAGGTTACGCAGCTGCTGCTGTTTGAGCTGATCCCATAGCGCTCAACTGCGCCGAAAGCGCGGGCGATGGCGATGCCGGCGAAGGGTCGGCATCGACCGCCAGCAGCGGTCCGCTTTCCTGTATCGACGGCGGCGACAGGCAGTTGTCGCACTTGCAGCACCGCTCGAAGCCCGGCGACAGGTCGCCGAAGTAATCCAGCAGCAGCTTCCAGCGGCAGTATCCGCTCTGCGCATACCCCACCATCTGCTCCAGCCCTTCGCGGTCGCGCTCATGCTTGTCCGCGTAGACTTGCGCCATGCGCTCGAACTCCGCCATCTTGGGCGCACCCTTCGGCTGTTTCGCCAGCAGATAGGCGAGTTTGCTGTTCCGCTTTAGCAGCTTGCCGTCCTTGAGCATCTTCAGGCAGATCTTCAACTGGCTCGCGGGCAGCTGATCGAGGCGCGGCTTCAGATCGGCCTCGGTGAAGGTCATCTGTTCCGACGCCAGCGCCGCTTCATACACCGCCCGCAGTTCCTCCGCCGACGGGTAGTGTTTAATCAGGAAAAACTGCTGCAGGCGCTTGTCGGCGTGGTAGTACAACAGCGTGCACTCCGCATCGAGGCCGTCGCGCCCGGCGCGGCCGGACTCCTGATAGTAGGCCTCCAGGTTGGCGGGCACCTGCAGGTGGATGACGAAGCGCGTGTCGCTCTTGTCGATGCCCATGCCGAAGGCGTTGGTCGCCACCATCACGCGCCGCTCCCCGCTCATGAACAGGTTCTGGTTTTCGCTGCGCTCGGCCGCCTTCAACTTGCCATGATAGAGCGTCACGCTCTCGCCAGCGTTGCGCAGCATGTCGTGCATTTCCTCGGCCGCCTTGACGGTGGCGGCGTAGATGATGCCCACGCCGGCGGTCTCGCGCACCAATTTGAGCGCCTGCGCATCCTTCTCGCCGGGGTTGGTCACCTGGCGCACGCGGTAGTGCAGATTGGGGCGGTAGATGCCGGTGTTGATGACCGCCATGCGCGGCCTGCCCAATTGCGTGCGGATATCGGCGATCACGCCATCGGTGGCGGTCGCGGTCAGCGCCAGCACCGGCGGACGGCCCAGCGCATTGAGCGCGGCGCCGATCTCCAGATAGGCCGGACGGAAATCGTGGCCCCACTGGGAGATGCAGTGCGCCTCGTCGATGACCATCAGCGCGATCTCGGTATTCTTCAGCAGCGCCAGGAACTCCGGCGTCACCAGCCGCTCCGGCGTGCAGAAGACGACGTCCTTGTCGGCGCTTTCGATGCCTTCCAGCGCGGCCAGCTCGTCGCCGCGCGACAGGCTGCTGTTGATCTGCGCGGCGGTGGCGATGCCCGCCTCCTCCAACTTCTCGGCCTGGTCCTTCATCAGCGAGATCAGCGGCGACACCACCACCGTCACGCCCTTCAGCAGGCGCGCCGGCAGCTGGTAGCACAGCGACTTGCCGCTGCCGGTCGGCATGACGGCCAGCGTATCCTGGCCGGCCAGCACGCTGTCGATGACGTGGCGCTGGCCGTCGCGCAAGGACTCGATGCCGAAGACCTTGCGCAGAAGGTCGTTGATTTGCTTGTTTTGGGGGGCAGCCATGGACACTCTTTCTATTCAGCGGGACTGGAGAAAGAGTAGACAAGGACGCCACCTCGGTATGTACGCCAACGCACCGCCCGGGCGTGTTCGCCGGGCGGTGCGTGGGCGTGCGCCGCCCGCGCGGCTACCAGCCTATGTCCCTGAGCAATGGATAGGTCAGGTCGCGCGGTGGCGTAACCTCGTGCGACAGGTCGTCGTTGATCGCCGGCTCCATCAACTGGTTGGGGATGGCGCTGATGTCGTAGTGCGACACGGACGATCCGGGCAGATTGGGATTGGTCGCGTACATCAGCACCCTCCCCGATGGATCGGCACCGGCGCGCACCGCCAGGTTGACGCCGAGGTTGGCGACCAGGCCGGAACTGGTGCGCGAGCGCGTGGCCAGCACCTCCTTCAACGCGATGCCGTCCTCCAGCGAAATGCGCACCGCCGGAATGACGATGGATGGATCGTCGCCGGCCAGGTCCGGCGGCGGCGTGCCTGGCGCGTTGTCGACGATGATGGCGCCGATGGCTCCCGCGTCCTGCACGTTCTTGACCTTCACAGCGAACGCGCACACGCCGCGGTCGATCAAGGCGATCTTGCCTTGGACGGCGCGGACGTTGGGCGCCGACAGCGGTGTGCACGCAAGGCCGGTGTCGGGCGGCGTATCGACGACCGGCATCACCTCGCCGGTGACGCCCGGACTGCCGAGCGGAGGGCCGAACTGGGCCACCCCGACCCGCCGGATGCCAGCCACCCGCGACGGCGACAGGATCGTCAGCAACGGCGTACCCGGCCGCAACACGATCCGCGCCGCCTCGGTGACGATCGGACCGTTCCAGACGAGCCGGCCGGCGCGCCTGGCCGACGCGGCGCGCTCGGCGTCGGTCATGTCCTTCCACAGCTTGCTGGTCGCGGTATCCAACAAGAAGTAGTCCCAGATGCTGGGGATGCCCGCCAGCAGCTCGCCGGTGGCGTCGTCGGTGTAGGTCTGGAAGCCCAGGCCGTGCGCGAACTCGTGCAACAGCACCGACACCAGATCGATGTACGGGCCGTGGTTGTTGTCCAGCCCAAGATAGAAAGGCGAACCGGCAAGACAACCCGGCTCGCCCAGATTGACGTTGAAACGGGCGCGAATCTCGGGCAGGTCCGGGTCGGCGTCGAACCCGAGCAGCTTATTGGTCTCGGCTTCGCCGTACCAGGCGTTGGTTTGCGGCGCGCCGGGGAAATTCGCGAACACCTGCAACGCGCCGGCGGAACCCAGGACGGCGGAGTTATCGCTGCAATTCAACGCCGACCACGTCGCCAGCACGCGGATCGGCTCGGCGCTGTCGAGCGTCGCGCCCCAGATGCTGGCGGCGGCCTGGAAGGCGTTGATGCGCTGCGCGCCGAGCGTGGTGCCGGTGTTGCCGCCGACGGGCGCCACCGGCCTGGGGTCGTTGAAGCCGACGCCGGCGGGGTCGCCGTTGACGATGACGATGGTGGCGGCCGCCCAGCTGGCGGAAGAGAACAGCATGGCCAGCGCGGCGCACATGGCGCTCAGTTTATTTTTCATGATGTTCTCCCACCGTGCTTTCCGCTTCGCATGTTTCGCTGAGCTTGCCGTCGGCGTCCTTGCGCGCGCGGGCGTAGCGCTCATGCCGCTCATCCAGCAGGACGGCGATGCCGCCGTGCGGCGGCCGGGTGATCGACGGCGCAGGCATGGCGCCTGTGGCGGCGCCGCTGGCGGGCCGGCCGGTCAGCGCGGCCGCCTGCTGCGGCGTCGGCCCGGTCAGCTTGCCGGTGACCGGGTCCTTGTAGGCCGTCATGCCGTCGGCTTGCGGCGACGCTCGCGCCCGCTCCGGCGAGGTTCGCGCCGCCTCCTGCGGCGCCTGCGCTTCCACGCGTACGTTGGGAAAGTCCATGACGCCGGTGTCGGCGGCTTGCGGCGCGGCGGTCGCGCCGAGACCGGCGGCGACGCCACACAGTCCCGCCAGAAGTTTACTCAGGTTCATATCAAGCCCTTTGGTAAGAACATCGAATCGAACAAAAACCATGGGTATGGTTCAACTTGCCTCAGTTAGACGAGGCAGAGCTCGATTTGGTTCCGCTTCAGGCCGGATGGATTCCCTGATCTAGTTCAAGACGGGGACGGCGGAGGGGGCGTCAGGCGACGCTGGTGTCGATGCGCAGGCCACCCTTGAGCGTCAGCGTCACCGGGGTCTTCTCGGCGATTTCGGCCATGCGGGCTTTTTGATCGGCGTCGAGCGCGCCGTGGAAAGTCAGCACGCGTTTGATCAGCAAGGCACCGTCGGCGGCGGGCGCCAGATGCATCGCCACGTCGACCGCCTCCATCGGCCACTGCTTGCGGTCGGCGTACATGCGCAACGTGATCGCCGTGCACGAGCCGAGCCCGGCAAGGATGAAATCATACGGCGCCGGCCCGGCGTTGGCGCCGCCGTTGCGCGGTGGCTCGTCGCCGGTCAACGCGTGGCCGCCGACCTCGATCGATGTCTTGTAAATATCCCTGCCGATGCGTGCGACGCCTTGTGCCATGGTCATTCTCCTTGCCGCCATTTTATCGCGCCGGCCTTGCGCCGGAGGCACGATTCGGCTCCGCCAAAAGACAGAGCGGGGTCAGGTGCGGCAATCGGACAAAACGAAACCAAAACGGGAATTTTGATAGTTTCGAAATTTTTCAAATTTCCCACCATCTCAAATGTCCGGTTTTGGTTGCGTTTTGCCCTATGGTCGGACCTCCCCCCGCTCTGTCTTTTGGCGGAGCCGAATCGTGCCTCCGGCGCAAGGCCGGCGCGATAAAATGGCGGCAAGGAGAATGA
>CAUPJZ010000018.1:0-121666 GCA_963511605.1 uncultured Duganella sp.
CGACACCGTCAAGACCACTTGCACCGGCGTGGAAATGTTCCGCAAGCTGCTGGACCAGGGTCAAGCCGGCGACAACGTCGGTCTGCTGCTGCGCGGCACCAAGCGTGAAGACGTACAGCGTGGCCAGGTTCTGGCCAAGCCAGGTTCGATCAAGCCGCACAACCATTTCACCGGCGAGATCTACGTTCTGTCGAAAGATGAAGGCGGCCGTCACACCCCGTTCTTCAACAACTATCGTCCACAGTTCTACTTCCGTACGACTGACGTGACCGGTTCGATCGAACTGCCAGCGGACAAAGAAATGGTTATGCCAGGCGACAACGTGTCGATCACCGTCAAGCTGATCAACCCGATCGCGATGGAAGAAGGTCTGCGCTTCGCAATCCGCGAAGGCGGCCGTACCGTCGGCGCCGGTGTTGTTGCCAAGATCATCGCCTAATTAATTTTGCGTGATTGAAACAGGGTCGGCATGGTGTGATACCATGTCGACCCTGTGTTGCAACTCGTTCTTTTAAATATTGCTGGCGCTACATAGTTGCCAGTTCGCTCTTTTCAAGGAAAAATCATGTCCGCACCAAACCAGAAAATCCGTATCCGCCTGAAGGCTTTCGACTACAAGCTGATCGACCAGTCCGCACTGGAAATCGTTGACACCGCTAAGCGCACCGGCGCCGTTGTCAAGGGTCCAGTCCCACTGCCAACCCGCATCCAGCGTTTCGACGTTCTGCGTTCGCCACACGTCAACAAGACCTCGCGCGACCAGTTCGAAATCCGCACCCACCAGCGCCTGATGGACATCGTCGACCCAACCGACAAGACCGTTGACGCGCTGATGAAGCTGGACCTGCCAGCTGGCGTCGATGTCGAAATCAAACTGCAGTAATCGAGTTTGAACCGGTGGGCGGGGTCGTTCCCGTCCACGGTGTTTAAGAGCCGGGCCTGTTCGCCAACGCGAGCACGCCCGGCTTTTTTACGTCACGGCGCCGGCAACTGCCAGCCGGCGCCCTGGCCGCCGAACGGGCGCATCAGGTGATGCCGCGCCATCGCCGCGCCGCCGATGGCGATGGCGTTGGCGCCGAAGTGCGGCGTGCGGATGGTCGGCGCCGGCAATTGCGTGGCCTCCGCGTAGTCGCGCAGCACTTCGCGCCCGGGCGCCAGGAAACGCTCGCCGAGGCGCAGCGCGGCGCCGCCGACGACGATGCACATCGGGTCGAACGCCACCCACAGGTTGTTGAGCAACACCCCCATGTGACGCCCGGCCGCCTCGACCGCCCGGCACGCGGCCGCCTCGCCGGCCCCGGCCTGGGCGAACAGGCGTTCGAGCCGCTCCGGCCCGCTATCCCCGACGGTGCCCGCCTTGCCCGGCTTGCCGTACACCTGGTCCGTCACCGCCCGCATGCCGATCAGCGCGTCGGCGCAGCCGCGCCGTCCGCACGAACAGGGCGGGCCGGCCTGCTGCAGGATGGTGTGGCCGACCTCGCCGGCGAAGCCGTACAGCCCCGTCAGCAGGCGGCCGTTGACGACGATGCCGGCGCCGACGCCGTAGCCGATGCTGAGGTAGATCAGCGGGTCGGCGCCGACTTCGCCGGCGAATTCGAGCTCGGCCAGCGCGGCGACATTAGCCTCGTTCTGGATGAACAGCGGCAGCCCGGCCAGCGCGGTGGCGGCCAGGCGCGCACGCAGTTGGCCGACCACGTCGACGTCGCGCCAGCCCAGGTGGGGCGCGTAGCGCAGCACGCCGGTGGTGTCGTCGACCACGCCGGGCACGCCGATGCCCAGGCCGAGCATGGCGCGCCCGGCCAGCGGGCCGCCGGCCGCCGTCATCGCCACCAGCTCGTCGGCGATGAGGCCGACGCAGGCGGCCGGGTCGGACAGGTCGGGGTAGGGCAGGGCGCGCTCGGCCAGCACCGTCCCCAGCAGGTCGGTGGCGACCACGCGCGCGCCGCCGACGCCCAGGTCGGCCCCCAGCAGCGCCAGGCGGCCGGTGTCGATGCGCAGCGGCGTGGCGCGCCGGCCCAGGGCGCCCGTGGCGACCAGTTCGCTTTCGCTGAGCCAACCCTCGTCGAGCAGTTCGCGCACCAGCAGGCTGACGGTGGACTTGGTCAGGCCGACCGCCTCGGCCAGCGCGGCGCGCGACAGGCCGGGCGCGCCGCACAGCTGGCGCACCAGGGCCATCCGGTTGATTTGTTTGAGCAACTGTTGGTCGCCGGCGACGATCATGGGTCATGTGTTCAAAGTGGTAGTTGCCGGCGATCATACGCCGCCCGGCGCGGCGGCGGGCGGTTCGCGCCCCGTTTTGGGGCGCGGAAGGCGCGCCGGACGCGCACAAGTGGGGCTTCTTTACAACACCGCACGAATTTGGCGCGGTAATTCGTTCGATCAATTGACTAATGGTTTTTTTACTCTTATTCTGGCATGGCCTTATTGATTTGTTATTTGATGAATCGACAGTTTTGCGGTTGTTTGTAGTGTTGCCACTTCCGACGTTGCGCCCTGCTCGATTACGTCGGAGCGATAAATATAATTAAGGAGATGTAAGTGCGTAAAAATTTGAAAACGTTTTCAGAGTCGCCGCTGAGCCAGCGCCGGCTGATCTGCCTGGCAGTTGCCGGCGCCTGCGCCACGTTCGTTCCCGCTTTCGCCCAGACGGCCGGGGTGCCGGGCGACGGCGCCGACGGTCCGAAAGTGGTCGTCACCGGCATCCGCGCCAGCATGCAGTCGACCATGAACATGAAGCGCAACGCCGACGGCATCGTCGACGGCATCGTGGCCGACGACATCGGTAAATTCCCCGACACCAACCTGGCCGAATCGCTGCAGCGCATCTCCGGCGTGTCGATCGACCGCAGCAACGGCGAGGGCCAGAAGGTCACCGTGCGCGGCCTGGGCCCCGACTTCAATCTGGTGCTGCTCAACGGCCGCCAGATGCCGACCACCGACCTGAGCGACCTGTCGGGCCGCTCGTTCGACTTCTCCAACCTGGCGTCGGAGGCGATCTCGCAGCTGCAGGTCTACAAGACCGGCCGCGCCGACAGCCCGACCGGCGGCATCGGCGCCACCATCAACGTGATGACCGCGCGTCCGCTGGACAATCCGGGCATGCGCGCCAGTATCGGCGCCAAGGCCGTCAAGGACGACTCCAACAACGAACTGCCCGGCTCGATCAAGGGCAGCAGCGTCACCCCGGAGTTCTCGGGCATCTACAGCAACACCAGCGAGGACGGCCGCTTCGGCATCGCTGTTAGCGCTAGCCACCAGCGCCGCGACTCCGGCTTCAACCGCGCCGGCCTGGCCAACGGTTATCAGGGCCCGTACCGCGGTTCCGACACCACGGAAGGTTCGACCCTGCCGCAGCCTGGCCAGCCGGGCTCGCAGAACATCACCAACCGTCCGGGCCCGACCGACCTGTATTTGATCCCGCAGAACTTCGGCTACGGCGTCAACGCCATCTCGCGTCAGCGCACCAACGGCCAGCTGGTGCTGCAATTCCGTCCCGTCAAGGAACTGACCACGACCCTGGACATGACGTACTCGGAACAGAAGATCCAGACCAAGCGTAACGAGCTGAGCGTGTGGTTCGGCCAGACCCCGACCTCGACCAGCAGCTGGCCGGGCGGCAAGGTGCAGACCCCGCTGACCTACATGGAGACGTACAACACGCCGCAGGACATCTCGGTGGTGGGCGGCGACTACGCGACCAAGACCAAGAACAAGTCGATCGGCTTCAACACCGTGTGGAAGGCCACCAACGACCTGCGCCTGGAGCTCGACGTCCACCATTCGAACGCCGAATCCGGCGCCGACAGCCCGTGGGGCACCGAGAACAACCTGTCGAACGCCAGCTACAGCCGCGGCAACACGATGGTCGACTTCACCAAGGAGTTGCCGGTGGTGAGCATGCCGGCGGCCAACCTGGCCGCCGCGCCGATCCAGGCCACCGGTTCGTGGTTCCACAACAGCTGGCAGAAGGCCACCATCAACCAGGCCCAGACCAAGGGTAGCCTGAAGCTGTTCGAGGCGTCCGAGCTGAACTTCGGCGTCGGCTACACCGACTCGACCAACCGTTCGACCTATTCGAACGTGCAGAACAACAGCTGGGGCGGCGCCTCCAAGGCTTCCGACTATCCGGGCAGCCTGTTCCAGGCCAATTCGCTCGGCTCGTTCTTCAAGGAGTTCGGCGGCCACAACGCGCCGGAGCTGTTCGGTTCGCTCTACACCTTCGACTTCGGCAAGGTGCGCGCCGCCACGGCCGCGGCCACCGGCCTGTCGACCTACCTGCCGAACTTCGACAGCGCCGACACCGACCGCGAGCTGAAGGAAAAAACCACCTCCGGTTATGTGTCGTTCGGCACCGACTGGGATACCGCCATCCCGTTCCACTCGTCGATCGGCCTGCGCATGGAGCGCACCAAGGTCACCTCGGTGGCGCAAGTGCTGGTGGGCACCGACGTGGTGTGGGAATCGCAGAATGAATTGCCGCTCAAGTTCGCCGGCAAGTCGTACAGCACCCAGGAGGCCAGCTACAACAACGTGCTGCCGAGCCTGAACTTCGACGCCGATCTGCGTCCCGACATGAAGCTGCGCGCCAGCGTCGGCACCACCATCGGCCGGCCGCGCTACGACCAGATGCAGGGCGGCCTGACCCTGGGCACCATCGGCAACGTGTTCACCGGCGGCACCGCCTCGGTCGGCAACCCGGCCCTGAAACCGGTCAAGTCGAAGAACCTGGACTTGTCGTGGGAATGGTATTACGACCAGCAGAGCGTGCTGTCGATCGCCGGCTTCCACAAGAAGATGGACAACTACGCCGGCCAGACGGCGACGTCGACATCGCTGTACAACCTGCACACGCCGGTCGGCGGGGCGTATTACAACGCGGCGCGGGGCGCAGGTTGCTCGGCGGCCGACACCAACTGCCTGCGCAACTACATCCTGACCAACTTCCGCGGCCAGCCGGGCGTGGAATACCTCGGCGTCAAGTCGGACGGCAACCTCGACGGCAAGATCACCGGCCTGTCGACCGATCCGCTGATGCCTTTCCTGCTCACCTCGTATGCCAACCAGAAGTCGGCTACGGTCAAGGGCGCCGAGATCAACGTGCAGCACATGTTCGGGCGCACCGGCTTCGGCGTGCAGGCCAACTACACGTACGTGACCTCGCCGACCAAGTATGACGACGCCAACACCGCGGATCAGTTCGCGATCCTGGGGCTGAGCAATTCGGCCAACCTGGTGGGTATCTACGAAGACCAGAAATGGTCGATCCGGTTAGCCTACAACTGGCGCGACAGCTTCCTGGCCTCGACCATCGATGCCGGCGGCGGCCGCCCGGCGCCGGTCTACACCGACAAGTACGGCCAGACCGACGTCAGCATTGGGTACAATGTCACCGACAAGCTGAGCCTGCAGGCCGAGGTCATCAACCTGACCAACGCCACCCAGCGCCAGTTCGGCCGCACCGAGCGTTCGACCCTGAACGTGACGCAAGCCGGTCCGCGTTACATGCTGGGCGCGCGCTACAAGTTCTGATGCTTGAACGGTAGCGTGTAGCCGGGCCACGGGCCGTCGCGATGCGACGGCCTTTTTCATTTGGGGAAGTCGATGCAAGCGATAGTGGAAGTGGACGGCGGCGCGCCGCTGTCCGACGAGATATTGGCCTCGCCGGTGCCGCTGGTGCTGCGCGGCCTGGTGGCCGACTGGCCGCTGGTGCGGGCCGCGCGCGGCGGGGCGGGGCAGGCCGACGCCTACCTGCGCCGTTTTTATCGCGACGCTACAGTGCTGGCGAGCCACAGCCCGCCGGGCACGGGCGGGCGCATCTTTTACAACGACGACCTGAGCGGCTTTAATTTCACGTCGCAGATGGTGCGCTTCGACCAGGTGCTCGACGCGCTGATGGCGCACCTGGACGCGGCCGACCCGCCCACGCTGTACGTCGGCTCGACCACGGTCGACACCTGCCTGCCGGGGATGCGGGCCGAAAACGATGTCGACCTGGGCGGGCGCGATCCGCTGGCCAGCATCTGGATCGGCAACCGCACCCGCATCCCGGCGCACTACGACGTGCCGGACAACCTGGCCTGCGTGGCAGCCGGGCGCCGCCGCTTCACCTTGTTCCCGCCCGAGCAGCTCAAAAACCTGTACGTCGGGCCGCTCGATTTCACGCCGGCCGGGCAATCGGTCAGCCTGGTCGACTTCGCGCGGCCGGACTTCGAACGCTTCCCCCTGTTCGCCGAAGCGCTGCGGCACGCGCAATCGGCCGAGCTGGCGCCGGGCGACGCGCTGTTCATCCCCAGCATGTGGTGGCACCACGTCGAGGGGCTCGAGCCTTTTAATATCCTGATCAATTACTGGTGGCGCCAGTCGCCGGACTGGATGGACACGCCGGCCAGCACCCTGTCGCTGGCGCTGATGACCCTGCGCGACCTGCCGCCGGCCCAGCGTGCCGCGTGGAAGGAGATCTTCCGCCACTACGTGTTCGACAGCGACGGCGGCGAGGCGGCGCACATCCCCCCGGCCGCGCGCCACTCGCTGGCGCCGCTCGACCACGACGCCGCGCGCATGCTGCGGGCGCAGATCCTCAGGCGGTTGAATCGTTAGTACGCTCGCGCGTAGGTAGGCATGGGGAGCTCCTGAAAAAATTCGGGATTTACTAAGCGCCGCTAATCTTCGCTAACCTGTACTACGACGCGCTATTCCCTACTAAAGTTGCTGCGCTGGACTCTAAATCATACTAATAGCGACCCGCTTAAGTATTAGCGCCGATTAGCGTCATCTAGTTCGCCGATAGTAGTCAGCAGAGCGAAGTAGCGGCGTCTATCAGGAGATAGTAGGCAATCGTGGTTTTTAGTAAAACGCCGAAAAATCGAGTGGCTTCCCGGTATATCAAGGGAGGTTCTGGACAGAAATTGTCCGCGCCGGTAGGCTGTTGTCAATCGCCCAACCGGATACGCCATGCTTGCCGCGCTAGACCTGCATTTGCTCGACAATTCGCCTCGTCACACACTGCGTGGCGCTCCGCGTTTTCTGATTGAGTTCCTTTATTTCGGTATCAAGGAGGCGCGTGCGTGCCTGTTTGTCGTGCTGTTCTTCGCCGCCGTGTTTCTTGTGCCGCGCGCCGGCATCCTCGGACTGCCGCGCTACGACGTGCTGCTGGTCGCCGCGCTGGCGATCCAGGTGTGGATGGTGTGGGCCGGACTGGAGACGTGGGACGAGCTCAAGGCCGTCTGCCTGTTCCATTTGGTCGGCTTCGCGTTGGAAGTGTTCAAGGTGTCGGGCAGCATCCAGTCGTGGAGCTACCCCGACTTCGCCTACACCAAGGTGCTTGGCGTGCCGCTGTTCTCCGGCTTTATGTACGCCGCCGTCGGCAGCTACATCATCCAGGCGTGGCGCTTGCTGGACTTGCGGATTCGTCATCATCCGCCGTACTGGATGGCGGTGCTGATCGCGCTACTTATATATGCCAACTTTTTCACCCATCACTATATCGGCGACTACCGCTGGTATCTGGCCGCCTGCGCGCTGGGCCTGTACGCGCGCACCACGGTGGTGTTCCGTCCGCTCGACCGTGATCGCCAGATGCCGTTGCTGCTGGGCTTTGTGCTGACCGGCTTTTTCATCTGGCTGGCCGAAAACATCAGCACGTTCTGGGGCGTTTGGCGCTATCCCAACCAACTGGGCGCGTGGTCGGCGGTCCACGTCAGCAAATGGAGCTCGTGGTCGCTGCTGGTGGTGATGACCTTCACCATCGTCGCACATTTGAAGCACATCAAGGCCCGCATCCACGTCGCCCGGGCCTAGAATTGCGGGCTGGATTGGCGTCCCGCCGGCCGGACCGCACCGCCGGTCAGTAGCAGGCCGGAGAGCGGCATGGCGTAGGTAGTCGGCTCCGGCACCACGGCAGCCGTCGCAGTGATATCTGTATGGGCGAGGAAGTTACGCTCACTGCCATGGCGGTGGCGCCCGCCATGCTTCGTTAGAAGAGGCGGCACATGAATTGCATGTCCCCGAGCGCAAATGATCCGGCCCACACCACGACTCCCAGCAGCGAGTAGAAAATAGCCATCACGAACTGCGTAATTGGTCCCCGTTTCCTGGATACGAAGAAGGGACACACGAGCAGGATCAGAAGACCAGCCAACCCTAGCAACGCGTAAAATCCAAGGCCACCGCTGCACGACCGTTCGCTGCCAATGGCCAGGGCGGCAACCAAAAATGCCAGATAGACAAAAAACGGCGGGGCGAATTCCGGGATCGGCTCTTTCACGTCCGGGGTGGGGTGGTTCATTTCCAGCTCCTGTGATGTGGGTTCATTGGGAACTGGAAGCGTGACGCCGTGCCGCCATTCGCACCTTGAGTTTTGGCAATCAGGAATGTTTTTCACGTCTACCGTATCCCAGCCGCAACCCGCATGCCGCCTCGCTTTGCGCCGTCCCGCCACACCGCCCAAATAATTCCGCGTAAACCCGACATACCTCGTACTTAGTTGTTGCGTCAAGCCCCTTTTCACGCTACACTAGCCGGCTTCGGTATGGATTCGACCTTTTATTGGTCCGTACTAATTTTGTAGTTCAACATATCCCCGCCCAATCGTAGGTGGGAATTGGAGAAAAAATGAGCCTTGGCCTCCTCGGTCGCAAGGTTGGTATGATGCGCATCTTCACGGATGAAGGGGACTCGATCCCTGTCACCGTGTTGGACGTATCGAACAACCGTGTTGCGCAAATCAAAACTCCTGAAACTGATGGTTACTCCGCAGTTCAGGTCGCATTCGGTCAACGTCGCGCTTCCCGCGTCACGAAGGCTGTTGCTGGTCACCACGCTAAAGCTGGTGTTGAAGCCGGTACTCTGTTGAAAGAGTTCCGCGTCGACGCCACCAAGGCAGCAGAATTGAAAGCCGGCGATGTCGTTGCCGCTTCGCTGTTCGAAGTCGGTCAAAAGATCGACGTTCAAGGTGTCACGATCGGTAAAGGCTATGCCGGTACCATCAAGCGTCACCACTTTGCTTCGGGCCGTGCTACCCACGGTAACTCCCGTTCGCACAACGTTCCAGGTTCCATCGGTATGGCGCAAGATCCAGGCCGCGTGTTCCCTGGTAAGCGCATGACCGGTCACCTCGGCGACGTCACCCGCACCGTGCAGAACCTCGAAATCGCCCGTATCGACGCCGACCGTCAGCTGCTGCTGGTCAAAGGCGCGATTCCTGGCGCGAAAAATGGCCAGGTTGTCGTATCGCCTGCTGTCAAAGTTAAAGCAAAGAAGGGAGCTTAAACGATGGAACTCAAGCTCTTGAACGCTCAAGGTCAAGCCGCCTCTAACGTAGCTGCCGCCGACACCATTTTCGGCCGCGACTACAACGAAGCCCTGATCCACCAGATCGTCGTTGCTTACCAAGCCAATGCTCGCAGCGGCAACCGTAAACAAAAAGACCGTGAAGAAGTCCACCACACGACCAAGAAGCCATGGCGCCAAAAAGGCACCGGCCGCGCTCGTGCTGGTATGTCGTCGTCGCCACTGTGGCGCGGCGGTGGTCGCATCTTCCCGAACTCGCCCGACGAGAACTTCACCCACAAAGTGAACAAGAAGATGTACCGCGCAGGTATCTGCTCGATTCTGTCCCAGCTGGCCCGCGAAGAGCGCCTGGTTGTGGTCGAAGATTTCGCGATCGAAGCGCCAAAAACCAAGCTGCTGTCGCAAAAGCTGACCGGCATGGGCTTTGACTCGGTACTGATCATCACCGACGTCGCCAACGAAAACCTGGAACTGGCTTCGCGCAATCTGCCGAACGTTCTGGTTG
Organism: uncultured Duganella sp.; assembly: GCA_963511605.1. Taxonomy (GTDB): domain Bacteria; phylum Pseudomonadota; class Gammaproteobacteria; order Burkholderiales; family Burkholderiaceae_D; genus Rugamonas. The sequence continues at coordinate 9,794 of CAUPJZ010000018.1, forward strand.
TCGAGCCACGTCACGCAGATCCAATGTCGCTGGTGTTCTACAAGAAGATTGTAGTGACCAAGGCCGCATTGGCCAAGATTGAGGAGATGCTGGCATGAGCGCATTGAAATTTAGCGAAGAGCGCCTGATGAAGGTGCTGGTAGCTCCGGTCATTTCCGAGAAGGCCACCATGGTCGCGGAAAAGAACGAGCAGATCGTGTTCCGTGTTACCACCGACGCGACCAAGCCAGAAATCAAGGCCGCCGTTGAACTGCTGTTCAAAGTCGAAGTGGAATCGGTGCAGACCGTCAACCGCGAAGGTAAGCAGAAGCGTTCCGGCGCCCACACCGGCCGCCGCAACCATACCAAGCGTGCTTTCGTGTGCCTGAAGCCTGGCCAGGAAATCAATTTCTCCGAGGAGGCTAAATAATGGCACTCGTTAAGATGAAGCCAACCTCGCCAGGCCGTCGCGGCATGGTGAAGGTTGTGAACCCGGACCTGTACAAAGGCCGTCCGTTCGCAGCCCTGGTTGAGAAAAAATCGAAGACCGCCGGCCGTAACAACAACGGCCACATCACCACCCGTCACATCGGTGGTGGTCACAAGCAACACTATCGCCTGATCGACTTCAAGCGTCAGAAGGATGGCATTCCAGCGAAAGTGGAACGTATCGAATACGATCCGAACCGCACCGCGAATATCGCCCTGCTGTGCTACGCCGACGGCGAGCGTCACTACATCATCGCCACCAAGGGCATGAGCGTGGGCGACACCGTCATGAACGGCTCGGAAGCGCCGATCAAATCGGGTAACTGCCTGCCGATCCGCAACATCCCGGTCGGTACCGTCATGCACTGCGTCGAAATGCTGCCAGGTAAGGGTGCCCAGATGGCCCGTACCGCCGGCGCCGGCGTCGTCCTGATGGCCCGCGAAGGCACCTACGCCCAGGTCCGCCTGCGCTCGGGTGAAGTCCGTCGCGTGCACATCGAGTGCCGTGCCACCGTGGGTGAAGTCGGCAACGCCGAACACAGCCTGCGCAAGATTGGTAAAGCCGGTGCGATGCGCTGGCGCGGTGTTCGTCCTACCGTTCGCGGTGTGGTCATGAACCCGGTCGATCACCCGCACGGTGGTGGTGAAGGTAAAACCGCAGCTGGTCGTCATCCAGTGTCGCCTTGGGGCCAACAGACGAAGGGTAAGAAGACCCGCAGCAACAAGCGCACTTCTTCCATGATCGTCTCGCGCCGCGGCAAGAAATAAGGGGTAGCACATGACTCGTTCATTGAAAAAAGGGCCGTTCTGTGACGCCCACCTGGTGAAAAAAGTCGAAGCGGCGCAAGCGGCCAAAGACAAAAAGCCAATCAAAACCTGGTCCCGTCGTTCGACCATCATGCCTGACTTCATCGGCCTGACGATCGCCGTCCACAATGGCAAGCTGCACGTGCCGGTGTACGTCTCCGAGAACATGGTTGGTCACAAGCTCGGTGAATTCGCGCTGACCCGCACGTTCAAGGGCCATGCCGCTGACAAGAAGGCGAAGAAATAATGGAAACCAAAGCAATCCTCAAGGGTGTGCGCTTGTCGGATCAGAAAGGTCGCCTCGTGGCCGACCAGATCCGCGGCAAGAAAGTTGACGCAGCACTCAACATTCTGCAATTCAGCCCGAAAAAGGGCGCGACCATCATCAAGAAAGTGCTCGAGTCGGCGATCGCCAACGCCGAGCACAACGATGGCGCCGACATCGACGAACTGTTCGTGAAAACGATCTACGTCGAAAAGGGTCCGATCCTCAAGCGCTTCACCGCACGCGCTAAGGGCCGGGGTGATCGCATTTCGAAGCAATCGTGTCACATTTACGTGACCGTCGGCAACTAAGGAGCTATAGCATGGGTCAAAAAATCCACCCAACCGGCTTCCGCCTGTCGGTTACCCGTAACTGGGCCTCGCGTTGGTACGCTGGCAACAGCAACTTCGCTTCGATGCTGAACGAAGACTTGAAGGCGCGCGCCTACCTGAAAACCAAGCTGAAGAACGCTTCGGTCGGCCGCATCGTCATCGAGCGTCCAGCCAAGAACGCGCGCTTCACGATCTACAGCTCGCGTCCGGGCGTGGTCATCGGTAAAAAAGGCGAAGACATCGAAGTACTGAAGTCGGCGCTGACCAAGATCATGGGCGTGCCTGTCCACGTGAACATCGAAGAAATCCGCAAGCCGGAAATCGACTCGCAGCTGATCGCCGATTCGATCGCCCAGCAGCTGGAAAAGCGCATCATGTTCCGCCGCGCGATGAAGCGCGCCATGCAAAACGCCATGCGTCTGGGTGCCCTGGGCATCAAGATCATGTCGTCGGGCCGCTTGAACGGTATCGAAATCGCTCGTAAAGAGTGGTACCGCGAAGGTCGTGTGCCACTGCACACCCTGCGCGCCGACATCGACTACGGCACCAGCGAAGCTTCGACCACCTACGGCATCATCGGTGTCAAGGTCTGGGTATACAAGGGTGACCGCGCGCCGAACGGCGACGCACCAGTCATCGATACCCCGCCGGACGAGAAGAAGCCACGTGGCCCACGTCGTGACGACGGCAAACCAGCTGGCCGTCCGCGCCCAGCCGGCGCCGGCGCCGGTGCTAAACCAGCCGCCCCGGGCGCAGCACGCGTTCGTAGCGCCGCTGCCGCCAAGCCGGCCGAGAAAGCAGGAGAATAATCATGCTGCAACCAGCACGCAGGAAGTATCGTAAAGAGCAGAAAGGCCGTAACACCGGCATTTCGCATGGCACCGGCACTTCGGTGTCGTTCGGTGAATTCGGTCTGAAAGCCGTCGCCCGTGGTCGTATCACGGCACGCCAGATCGAAGCCGCTCGTCGCGCCATGACCCGCCACATCAAACGTGGCGGCCGTATCTGGATCCGCATCTTCCCGGACAAACCGATTTCGAACAAGCCAGCCGAAGTTCGTATGGGTAACGGTAAGGGTAATCCAGAGTACTACGTCGCTGAAATCCGTCCGGGCAAAGTCCTGTACGAAATGGACGGCGTCGACGAAACCTTGGCGCGCGAAGCATTCCGCCTGGCCGCTGCCAAACTGCCGCTGGCGACGACCTTCGTGGTCCGCCAAGTCGGCCAATAACAGGAGTGAAATATGAAAGCATCTGAACTCCGCGGCAAAGACCAGGTAGCTCTGCAAAAAGAGCTGACTGACCTGTTGAAGGCCCAGTTCGGCCTGCGCATGCAAATCGCGACGCAGCAGCTGAGCAATACTTCGCAGCTCAAGAAGGTACGTCGCGACATCGCACGTGTAAAAACGGTAATGAACACCAAGGAAGCCAAATGACCGAAACAGTGAACAAGCCGCTCAAGCGCACGCTGGTCGGTAAAGTGGTGTCCGACAAAATGGACAAAACCGTTACCGTTCTGATCGAACGTCACGTCAAGCATCCTTTGTACGGCAAGATCATCATGCGCTCGAACAAGTATCACGCGCATGACGAGACCAACCAGGTGAAAACCGGTGACACGGTGGAAATCGTGGAAGGTCGTCCGATCTCCAAAACGAAGGCATGGACCGTGACGCGCGTGGTGCAAGCCGCGCAAATCGTTTAATTGAAGTCGTCGCCTCCGGTCCACACGGGCCGGGGGCGGTTTTCAATTAGTTCTTGCAAGCCCGCGAGTTGTATGACATACTTGCGGGCTTCGTTCATGTAACGCCGCAAAGTGTCTGGCCACAGACGCAGAACCGTGCGGTCGGTCGCAGTACGAAGGTCAAGCACCCAAACATCGGGCCCTGCATGGGCGCGCTGGCGGGACCAAGACTGACCGCAGGTCCGCATTGTGTGGATTCTTCGGCTTAAGTTGGGAAAGAGAATACTATGATTCAAACTGAAAGCCGGCTCGAAGTGGCCGACAATACCGGTGCAAAAGAAGTTATGTGCATCAAGGTATTGGGCGGTTCCAAGCGCCGTTATGCTGGCATTGGCGATGTGATCAAAGTGACTGTTAAAGTCGCCGCGCCACGTGGCCGTGTCAAAAAAGGTGAAATTTATAACGCCGTGGTTGTGCGCACCGCTAAAGGTGTTCGCCGCCAAGACGGTTCCCTGGTGAAGTTCGACGGCAATGCCGCCGTTCTGTTGAACGCCAAGCTGGAACCGATCGGTACCCGTATTTTTGGACCAGTGACGCGCGAGCTGCGCACTGAAAAGTTCATGAAGATCGTGTCCCTGGCACCGGAAGTCCTGTAAGGAGTCGTAATGGATAAGATTCGTAAAAACGACGAAGTCATCGTTCTGACCGGGAAAGACAAGGGCAAACGTGGCGTCGTTTCGCGTCGTGTAGATGCGGAGCATGTCGTGGTTGAAGGCGTCAACGTCGCTAAAAAAGCGACCAAGCCTAACCCAATGACTGGCGTACAAGGTGGTATCGTCGACAAGACTATGCCGATTCACGTGTCCAACGTCGCGTTGTTCAACGCGGCTAGTGGCAAGGCAGACCGTGTCGGTTTCAAAGAAGTGGATGGCAAAAAAGTCCGCATCTTCAAATCGTCCGGCGAAGTAGTGAAGGCTTAAGAAATCATGGCACGTCTCCAAGAATTCTACAAAGATAAAGTCGTCGCCGACCTGACCGCGAAATTCGGTTACAAGTCGGTGATGGAAGTTCCACGCCTGACCAAGATCACCCTGAACATGGGTGTTGGTGAGGCAATCGCGGACAAGAAAGTCCTCGAACACGCCGTCGGCGACCTGACCAAGATCGCTGGCCAAAAGCCAGTGACGACCAAGTCGCGCAAAGCTATCGCGGGTTTCAAAATCCGTGAAGGCTACCCGATCGGTACCATGGTCACCCTGCGTGGCGCTCGCATGTACGAGTTCCTCGATCGCTTCATCACCGTGGCCCTGCCGCGCGTGCGCGATTTCCGTGGTGTCAATGGTCGTTCGTTCGATGGCCGCGGCAACTATAACATCGGTGTCAAAGAGCAGATCATCTTCCCTGAGATCGAGTACGACAAGATCGATGCGCTGCGTGGTATGAACATTTCCATCACCACCACCGCCAAGACCGACGACGAAGCCAAAGCTTTGCTCGCCGCCTTTAAATTCCCGTTCAGGAACTAAGAAGATCATGGCAAAACTCGCACTGATTAACCGTGAGCAAAAGCGTGTGGACCTGGCGAACAAATTCGCCGCCAAGCGCGCTTCGCTGAAGGCCATCATTGATGACCAGTCGAAGTCGGAAGAAGAACGTTACGAAGCGCGCCTGAAACTGCAAGCGCTGCCACGTAACTCGGCTCCGACCCGCCAGCGTAACCGCTGCGCCGTCACCGGTCGTCCTCGCGGCACTTTCCGTAAATTCGGTCTGGGCCGTATCAAGCTCCGTGAATTCGCCATGCGTGGTGAGATTCCGGGTATGACTAAAGCAAGCTGGTAATAGGAGAATATGCAATGAGTATGAGCGATCCTATCGCCGATATGCTGACCCGCATTCGTAACGCCCAGGGCGTGCAAAAAACGACCGTGGCCATGCCATCGTCGAAAGTCAAAATTGCGATTGCCAACGTCCTCAAGGACGAGGGTTACATTGAAGATTTCGCCGTGGCCGAAGCTGGTGGCAAGGCGGAACTGAAAATCGGTTTGAAGTATTATGTTGGCCGTCCCGTCATCGAGCGCCTTGAGCGCGTGTCCCGTCCGGGCCTGCGCGTCTACAAGGGCAAAGACGAGATCCCTACTGTGATGAATGGCTTGGGTGTGGCGATCGTGTCGACTCCGCAAGGCGTCATGACTGACCGCAAAGCACGCGCTACCGGTGTCGGCGGCGAAGTTATTTGCTACGTCGCATAAGGAGTTAGACATGTCTCGTGTAGCTAAAATGCCAATCGCTGTGCCAGCTGGCGCTGATGTCGCCATCTCCGCGCAAGCGATCACTGTCAAGGGCCCGCTGGGCGTCTTGACCCAGGTCCTCAACGGCCAGGTCAAAGTGGAAAACAAAGAAGGAACCCTCAATTTCGTCCCGGCCGATGACAGCCGCGAAGCCAATGCCATGTCCGGCACGCTGCGCGCCCTGGTCAACAACATGGTCACCGGCGTCACCAAGGGTTTCGAGAAAAAGCTGAACCTGGTCGGTGTGGGTTACAAGGCGCAAGCGCAGGGCGACAAGCTGAATCTGTCGCTGGGCTTCTCGCACCCTGTCGTGCACTCGATGCCAGCCGGCGTCACCTGCGCCACCGCGACGCCGACGGAGATCATCATCAAAGGGATCGACCGTCAGCAAGTGGGCCAAGTGGCTGCTGAAGTTCGCGCTTACCGCTCCCCAGAGCCTTATAAAGGCAAGGGTGTTCGCTATGCGGACGAAGTGGTTAAGATCAAAGAAACCAAGAAGAAGTAACTAGGGGCTGACGATGGACAAGAAAGAATCACGTCTGCGCCGCGGACGCCAAACCCGGATCAAGATCGCGCAACAGAAAGTGAACCGCCTGTCGGTACACCGCACTAACCTGCATATCTACGCGAACCTGATCTCGCCGGATGCCAAAGTACTGGTATCGGCCTCCACGGCAGAAGTCGAAGTGCGCAACGAACTGGCTGGCAAATCGGGCAAGGGCGGCAACGCCGCAGCTGCCGCGATCGTCGGCAAGCGCGTCGCAGAGAAAGCACTGAAAGCAGGGATTACCGAAGTCGCGTTCGACCGCTCCGGTTTCCGTTACCACGGCCGTGTGAAGGCGCTGGCAGAAGCCGCGCGCGAAGCCGGTCTGAAGTTCTAAGGAACGATCATGGCAAAAATGCAAGCAAAAATGGCAAGCGACAAGCCGGATGACGGCATGCGCGAAAAAATGATCGCGATCAACCGCGTGACCAAAGTGGTCAAGGGTGGTCGTATCATGGGTTTCGCCGCGCTGACCGTGGTTGGTGACGGCGATGGCCGCATCGGCATGGGCAAGGGCAAGTCGAAAGAGGTACCGGTCGGTGTGCAGAAGGCAATGGAAGAAGCCCGTCGCAACCTGATCAAGGTCAACCTGAAAAACGGCACCCTGCAGCACACCGTCACCGGCCGTCACGGCGCATCGAAAGTGATGATGTCGCCTGCGAAACCGGGTACCGGCGTCATCGCCGGCGGCGCCATGCGCGCGATCTTCGAAGTAATGGGCGTGACCGACGTCGTGGCGAAATCCACCGGCTCGAGCAACCCTTACAACCTGGTCCGTGCAACGCTGGATGGTCTGGCAAAAATGAGTACTCCTGCTGAAATTGCTGCGAAACGCGGCAAGTCGGTAGAAGAAATCCTGGGCTAAGGTGAACGTTATGACAACCAAAACCGTCAAAGTACAATTGGTCAAGGGCTTGATCGGCACGCGTGAAGACCACCGTGCCACCGTCCGCGGTCTGGGCCTGCGTCGTGTCAACTCGGTCTCCGAGCTGCAAGACACCCCATCCGTGCGCGGCATGATCAACAAAGTATCGTACCTCGTTAAAGTAGTTGCGTAAGCCCTCGGGCTTACACACGGAGAAATCATGGAACTGAATACCATTCAACCAGCCGATGGCGCCAAGCACTACAAGCGTCGCGTCGGCCGCGGTATCGGCTCCGGTCTGGGTAAAACCTCGGGCCGTGGTCACAAGGGTCAAAAATCGCGTTCGGGCGGCTTCCACAAAGTCGGTTTCGAAGGCGGTCAGATGCCTCTGCAACGCCGTCTGCCTAAGCGCGGTTTCAAGTCGCTCAACGCCACCTTCAAAGCTGAAGTGCGCCTGTCCGACCTGAACAACCTGCCGGTCGGCGACGTCGACATCCTGGTGCTCAAGCAAGCCGGCGTGCTGGCTGTGCTGGCCCGCGACGTGCGCGTCATTCTGTCCGGCGAGATCACCAAAGCGGTGAACCTCAAAGGCCTGAAAGTGACCGCTGGCGCGAAAGCGGCCATCGAAGCAGCCGGCGGCTCGGTAGCCTGAGTTGACCGCTAACAGCTTGATCGGAGCGAAAATTGGCGACTAATCCACAATTGGCTAAAAGTGCGGCAGCCGGGTTCCCTTGGAACCGGCTCTGGTTCTTGCTTGGTGCATTGGTGGTTTATCGTATCGGCGCTCACATCCCGGTTCCCGGGATCGATCCGGTACAATTGGCCGCGCTGTTCAAGTCGCAAGAGGGCGGCATCCTGGGCATGTTGAACATGTTCAGCGGTGGCGCTCTGGCGCGCTTCACAGTCTTTGCGCTGGGTATCACGCCGTACATCTCGGCCTCGATCATCATGCAGCTGGTGTCGATCGTGTCGCCGCAGATGGAAGCGCTGAAGAAAGAAGGCGAATCGGGCCGTCGCAAGATCACCCAGTACACCCGGTATTTCACGGTCGTGCTGGCGCTGTTCCAGGCGCTGTCGATCGCCGTGGCGCTGGAGTCGCAGCCCGGTCTGGTGCTCGATCCCGGCTACGCGTTCCGCTTCGTGACCGTGGTCACCTTGCTGACCGGCACCATGTTCGTCATGTGGCTCGGCGAGCAGATCACCGAACGCGGCCTGGGCAACGGCATCTCGATCATCATCTTCGCGGGTATCGCGGCAGGTCTGCCGAGCGCGCTGGGCGGTTTGGGTGCCTCGGTGAGCAACGGTTCGATCGGCGCGTTCTCGGCGATCATCATCATGGTTCTGGTGGTGGCGGTGACGTTCTTCGTGGTGTTTGTCGAACGTGGCCAGCGCAAGATCCTGGTCAACTACGCCAAACGCCAGGTGGGTAACAAGATTTACGGTGGACAAACGTCGCACCTGCCATTGAAGTTGAACATGGCCGGCGTGATCCCACCGATTTTCGCTTCGTCGATTATCTTGTTCCCGGCAACGATCGTGGGCTGGTTCACGCAGGGCGCCGACACGGCCAACCCTGTCGTCCGGTTCCTGAAAGATTTGGCAGCATCGATGGGGCCAGGCGAGCCCGTCCACGCACTGTTGTATGCCATTGCGATCGTGTTTTTCTGTTTCTTCTATACGGCGCTGGTCTTCAACAGCAAGGAAACAGCGGATAACTTGAAGAAGAGCGGGGCCTTTGTGCCAGGGATACGTCCCGGTGAGCAGACTGCCCGTTACATCGACAAGATCCTGACACGTTTGACACTGGCTGGCGCCATCTACATCACTTTGGTGTGTTTGTTGCCGGAATTCATGGTAGCCGAGTGGAAGGTACCGTTTTATTTTGGTGGTACTTCTCTGTTGATTATTGTAGTTGTGACCATGGATTTCATGGCCCAGGTACAAAACTACGTGATGTCGCAGCAATATGAATCGCTGCTGCGCAAAGCAAATTTCAAAGGCGGAATTCCGACGCGATAAGCGCGGTAAACATACCGAATGGCAAAAGACGACGTCATACAGATGCAGGGCGAGATTCTTGAGAATCTCCCCAATGCAACATTTCGAGTAAAGCTGGAAAACGGACACGTGGTGCTCGGGCATATTTCGGGTAAAATGCGGATGAACTATATCCGCATTCTTCCTGGCGACAAGGTGACGGTCGAACTGACACCTTACGATCTGAGCCGAGCACGCATCGTGTTCCGGACCAAGTAACTAACCAAAGAGAGAGCAAAATGAAAGTTAACGCCTCAGTCAAGCGGATCTGCCGCAACTGCAAGATCATCAAGCGCAAGGGCGTCGTTCGCGTAATCTGCGTCGAACCGCGTCACAAGCAGCGTCAAGGTTAATAACCGTTATTTATCGAGGAATAACGAATGGCACGTATTGCAGGGGTTAATATCCCAAATCATCAGCACACCGTTATCGGCCTGACGGCCATCTACGGTGTAGGCCGCCCACGCGCAAAGTTCATCTGCGCCGCGACGGGTATTGCGACCGATAAAAAGGTCAAGGATCTGGACGACAGCGAGCTGGAAAAGCTGCGCGATGAAGTAGCTAAATTCATCGTCGAAGGCGACCTGCGCCGCGAACTGTCCATGAACATCAAGCGTTTGATGGATCTGGGTTGCTACCGCGGTATGCGTCACCGTAAGGGCCTGCCGGTCCGCGGTCAGCGCACCCGCACCAATGCACGTACCCGCAAGGGCCCGCGCAAAGCCGCTCAATCGCTCAAGAAATAATCTAGGGAAATCACATGGCTAAGCAACAAAGCAGCGCAGCAGCAGCGCGCGTACGCAAGAAGGTCAAGAAGAACGTCGCCGAAGGTATCGCGCACGTTCACGCTTCCTTCAACAACACCATCATCACCATCACCGACCGTCAGGGCAACGCTCTGTCGTGGGCGACCTCCGGTGGTGCTGGCTTCAAGGGTTCGCGTAAATCGACCCCGTTCGCAGCGCAGGTTGCGGCTGAAGCGGCTGGTAAAGTCGCTGTTGAATGCGGCGTCAAGAACCTGGAAGTGCGTATCAAGGGCCCAGGTCCTGGTCGCGAATCCGCGGTGCGCGCACTGAACAACCTGGGCATCAAGATCACCGAGATCCAGGACGTTACCCCAGTACCGCACAACGGCTGCCGTCCTCCAAAACGTCGTCGTATCTAATAACGCGGTCGGCGGCGAAGTTCGCTTCGCCTCCTTCCCGTTGTCAGAAATCGCTGGAGCAGAAAGCCGGAAACGGTTATACTGCCCGGCTGTTGTCGCCTGTCGAACACATTCGGCGGGTTATTCGTATTTAAGCCACCGTCTGGCCCACCCTGAGGATCAGACTAGCGCCTAACCATGTTTCGATGTGGCTGGGGCGTTATTATTTATAAAAAGGAAGCATCGTGGCACGTTATATCGGACCTAAAGCAAAACTCTCCCGCCGTGAAGGTACTGACCTGTTCCTGAAGAGCGCACGCCGCTCGCTCGACAGCAAGTGCAAACTGGACGTCAAACCAGGCCAGCACGGCGTCAAGTCGGGTGCCCGCACCTCGGACTACGGCAACCAACTGCGCGAAAAGCAAAAAGTCAAGCGTATGTACGGCGTTCTGGAACGTCAGTTCCGTCGCTACTTCGCCGAAGCGGACCGTCGCAAGGGTAACACCGGCGAAACCCTGCTGAAGCTGCTGGAAACCCGCCTGGACAACGTCGCATACCGCATGGGCTTCGGCTCGACCCGCGCCGAAGCGCGTCAGCTGGTATCGCACAAAGCGTTCACCGTGAACGGCCAAGTGGTCAACATCGCTTCGTACTCGGTCAAGGTCGGCGACGTCGTCGCCGTGCGCGAAAAGTCGAAGAAGCAAGTGCGTATCGTTGAAGCGCTGTCGCTGGCTGAACAAGTCGGCATGCCAAGCTGGGTGTCGGTCGATGCCAAGAAAATGGAAGGCACCTTCAAGTCCCTGCCAGAGCGTAACGAGATCGCCAACGACGTCAACGAATCGCTGATCGTCGAACTGTACTCGCGTTAATCTGTAGTCTAGTTGTAAAAATCCCGCCCGCTGTGACCAGCGGGCGTTTTCACTAATGCCATCAGCCTTATCGGCCTAACGCGCCGAGGGTATTGAAAAGGACATTTACATGCAAAACAGTCTGTTGAAGCCACGTATTATCGATGTAGAGGCGCTCGGCGCCGGCCACGCTAAAGTAGTGATGGAGCCGTTCGAACGCGGCTATGGCCATACATTGGGTAACGCGTTGCGCCGCGTGCTGCTGTCGTCGATGGTCGGCTACGCGCCAACCGAAGTGACGATCGCAGGCGTTGTACACGAATACTCGTCGCTCGACGGCGTGCAGGAAGACGTCGTCGATCTGCTGCTGAACCTCAAGGGCGTGGTCTTCAAAGTCCACAACCGTGACTCCGTCACGCTGACCCTGAAGAAGGAAGGCGAAGGCGCCATCCTGGCCTCGGACATCGATCTGCCACACGACGTGGAACTGATCAATCCGGACCACGTGATCGCCCACCTGACCGCCGGCGGCAAACTGGACATGCAGATCAAGGTTGAAAAAGGCCGCGGCTATGTGCCGGGCAACGTCCGCCGCCTGTCCGAAGACACCAACAAAACCATCGGCCGCATCATTCTGGATGCGTCGTTCTCGCCGGTGCGCCGCGTTTCCTACTTCGTCGAGTCCGCTCGCGTGGAACAGCGTACCGACCTGGACAAGCTGATCATCAACATCGAAACCAACGGCGTCATCTCGCCGGAAGAAGCGATCCGCCAGTCGGCGCGCGTCCTGGTTGACCAGTTGAACGTGTTCGCCGCCCTGGAAGGCACCGAAGCCGCCGCCGAAGCGCCATCGCGCGCGCCGCTGGTCGATCCGATCCTGCTGCGTCCAGTGGACGATCTGGAACTGACCGTGCGTTCGGCCAACTGCCTGAAAGCGGAAAACATCTACTACATCGGCGACCTGATCCAGCGTTCGGAAAACGAACTGCTCAAGACGCCGAACCTGGGCCGCAAGTCCCTGAACGAAATCAAGGAAGTTCTGGCTTCCCGCGGCCTGACGCTGGGCATGAAGCTGGAAAACTGGCCGCCTGCTGGGCTGGAAAAATAACAGATTGGGCGACAGTGCTGGACATCGCGTAGCGATGTTCTGCTCTGTTGCCAACTGACTAGACGAAGAAATTCGTTTTGTAGCACCCGCCCGGCGCATGTTGTGCCGGGCGTTTATCCCTAGAACCGGTCCGCGCTCAACCTCAACCGTGAGCGATCGAAGAACTCGGATTTAAACACCTGAAAGGAAGTACCATGCGTCACCGTCACGGCCTCCGTAAACTGAATCGTACCTCGTCCCACCGTCTGGCAATGCTGCGCAACATGACCGTTTCCCTGCTGCGTCATGAAGCCATCAAAACCACGCTGCCAAAAGCGAAAGAACTGCGTCGCGTGATCGAGCCGATCCTGACCCTGGGCAAGACCGACACCCTGGCAAACAAGCGTCTGGCGTTCTCCCGTCTGCGCGATCGTGAAATGGTTCTGAAGCTGTTCGCGGAACTGGGCCCACGCTACGCAAACCGCAACGGCGGCTACCTGCGCATCCTGAAAATGGGTTTCCGTGTTGGCGACAACGCTCCAATGGCTTACGTTGAGCTGATGGACCGTCCAGAAGTCACCGACATCGACGCCGCTCCAACCGCTGAAGAGTAATCTTCGCTGTTGAGTAGTGTCTAAGAAAAAAGCCAGGCGATGCCTGGCTTTTTTTATGGCGACGCTCGTATTCTTCTAAACCACGTAGGGCGGATTAGCGCAGCGTAATCGGCCATGGATGGGCCGCCATCGACGCGTCCATGGCCGATTACGGCGTGCCGCCTAATCCGCCCTACGAAAACCACGTCGCGGCGCGGCACGGCGCAAATTATTTGAGCCGCTTGTCACCCGCCGCCTTGAACTCCGACCCGGCGTTCCACGTCAGCGTCACGCCCTGCGCGATATCCAGGCCCACCTGGAACAGCAGCTGGATGTCCTGCACGCCGCCGCTGAAATCCCAATCGCCGCGCACATCATCGGTCACCTGGTGGTAATCCTTGGTGAAGTAGTGATCCACCTTCTCGCGCGCATAATTCTCCGGCTTGTCCAGATAGCGGCTGCGCGCCTTGGTGTACAGCACCGGCACGCCTGCGCGCGCGAACTCCAGCTGGTCGGCGCGGTAGAAGCTGCCCAGCTCGGGACGCGAGTCGCCGTCCATCACCCGGCCCTGTGCCTTGGCATACTTGGCCAGCAGCCCGTCGATGCTTGAATGCCCGGACGTCACGTTCTCGATCTGCGCCGTCTTGCCCCAGGCGTTGATGCCGTCGATATTGATGTTGGCGATGGTCTTTTTCAGCGGATACAGCGGATGGGCGGCATAGTATTTCGCACCCAGCAGGCCGCGCTCCTCGGCGGTGGTGGCCAGGAACAGGATCGAGCGCTTCGGCGCCTGCGCCGGCGGCAGCGCCTTGTAGGCCTTGGCGATCTCCATCAGCGCGGCCACGCCGGAGGCGTTGTCGAGCGCGCCGTGATAGATCTGCCTGGTCCGCTCGCCCGGCAGGCGCTCGTCGATGCCCAGGTGGTCCCAGTGGGCGCTGTAGATGACCAATTCATCCTTCAGCTTGGGATCGCTGCCCGGGATCATCGCCACCACGTTGTTCGAGTTGACGGTGCGCGCCGTGTTGTCGATCTTGAAGCTGGCCGTGCCTTTCAGGCTGACGGGACGGAAGTCCTTGGTCAGCGCCTGCTTCTTGAGCTTGTCGAAATCGTAACCGGCGGCGGCCATCATCGCCTTGGCCTTGTCCAGCTGAATCCAGCCCGGCACCGCCGGCGCGTCCGGATCGGGGCCGTCGCGCAGCAGGCTGAAGTTCTCGCTGTTGCCGCCGCTGCGCACCACGTCCCACGGATAGGCGGCCGGCTTGGTTTCATGGATGATGATCGCCGCCGCCGCGCCCAGCTTGGCGGCGATCTCGTACTTGTAGGTCCAGCGGCCGTAATAGGTCATGGCCTTGCCCTTGAACATGGCCGGGTCGAGCTCGGCCGGATTCTTCGGATCGGGGACGGCTGGATCGTTGATCAGCATCAGGATGGTCTTGCCGCGCACGTCGACGCCCTTGTAATCGTCCCAGCCGTACTCGGGCGCCTGCACGCCGTAGCCGACGAACACGATCTCGGACTTGTCCACGCCGGCCTTGACCGGCTGGCTGGTCGAATGCGCCACATAGTCTTCCGGAAAATTAAGCGCCACGGTCTTGCCGCCGATCGTGTAGCTGAACGACGGCGCCGGCGTCATGCCGCGCATCGGCACCGGCTGCACCCAGCTGCCGTTCGGATTGCCCGGTTTCAGGCCCAGCTTCTTGAATTCCTGCTCCAGATACGCCACCGTCTTCGCTTCGCCCACCGAGCCCGGGGCGCGGCCCTCGAATTCGTCGGACGCCAGGGTCTTGATATGAGTCAGTAAATCCTCGGCGGACACGGCGGCCAGAGCCTCGGCCGGCGCCTGCGCCAGTGTCGGGACGGCGGCCAGCGCCAAAGCGGAAAACAGCAAGGGGCGTAACGTGGACATCGGAGTGCGCTCCAGATCGGTAAAAGCCGAGTTTCGCACAAAACGGCGAGGCCGGTAAAACCGCCCGCCGGAACCCCGCCGCAACCGGCCCGGGCGCGGGCGGGAAACCACGGCTCGGTGTACTATCCCACTTGCTCCAACGACCATCCCCGCTGATAGAAGGTTTTCATGTCCCGTTTCGCCCGTCTTTTTGCCACGCTGTTGTCCCTGATCGCCGTGCTGTTGACCGGTCCCGCCCGCGCCCAGGACTTCCTCGATCCCGCGCTGGCGTTCAAGTTTTCCGCGCGCATGGTCGACGGCCACACGATCGCGGTCAACTTCCAGATCGCCGACGGTTACTACATGTACCGGGAACCGTTCAAGTTCAGCGCGGTCGGCGCCAAGCTCGGCACGCCCTTGATCCCGGCCGGCAAAGTCCACTACGACGCCACCTTCGAGAAGGACGTCGAAACCTACCGCCAGAACGTCACCATCACGATACCGGTCGACGTCGACGGCCCGTTCACCTTGCTGGTCAGCGGGCAGGGCTGCTCCGAAAAGGGCCTGTGCTACTCGCCGCAAGACTACAAGGCGCAATTGACCGGCAGCGGCTCGGTGCCGTTGCCCGCCGCGCCGGGCGCCAAGGGCGCGGCTACGCCCGCCGCCGCGAAACCTGCGGCCGCCACCACCCCGGCCGTCGGCGAAGGCAAGCCGGCCGCCGTCAGCCCCGGGGTCAACATCTACACCATCCCCAAGCCGACCGCCGAGGACATCGTGCCGCCGGCGCCGCCGGCGCCCGCCGTGGCGGCCGCGCCGCTCGGCGAATCGGGCCGGCTGGAAGCCGCCCTCAAGACCGGCAGCCTGCTGGTCATCCTGCCGCTGTTCGCCTTGCTCGGCCTGGGCCTGTCGTTTACGCCCTGCGTGCTGCCGATGGTGCCCATCCTGTCGTCGATCATCGTCGGCGAGGGCGACCGCAGCAACCGCGGCCGCGGCCTGCTGCTGTCGGTCACCTACGCGCTGGGCATGGCCATCGTCTACACCGCGCTGGGCGTGGCCGCCGGCCTGGCGGGCGAGGGCTTGTCCGCCGCGTTGCAAAACCCGTGGGTGCTGGGCACCTTCGCCGTGCTGATGGCGATCCTGTCGCTGTCGATGTTCGGCTACTACGACCTGCAGGTGCCGGCCGCGCTGCAATCGAAATTGAGCGGCGTCTCGAACCGCCAATCGTCGGGCAAGCTGGCCGGCGTGTTCGTCATGGGCGCGATCTCGGCCCTGATCGTCGGCCCGTGCGTGGCCGCGCCGCTGGCCGCCGCGCTGGTCTACATCAGCCAGACGCGCGACGTCGTCATCGGCGGCGCCGCGCTGTTCGCCATGGCGGTCGGCATGAGCGTGCCGCTGATCCTGGTCGGCGTCTCGGCCGGCGCCTTGCTGCCGAAGGCCGGCAAGTGGATGGACTCGGTCAAGCGCTTCTTTGGCGTGCTGATGCTGGCGATGGCGTGGTGGCTGGTGTCGCCGGTGCTGCCGGCGGCCGTGCAGATGATGGGCTGGGCCGCGCTGCTGGTCGGCTACGGCATGTACCTGTTGCTCAACTCAGGAGCGTGGGTCGGCAAGACGGCGGGCGTGGTGGTCGCCGTGCTGGGGCTGACGCAACTGGTCGGCGTGGTCAGCGGCGGACGCGATCCGCTGGCGCCGCTGGCGCACTTGACCGGCAACCAGCATACGCCGCTGGCGTTCCAGAGGATCAAGACGGTGGCGCAGCTGGACGCGGTGCTGGCGCAAACCGGCGGCAAGACCGCCATGTTGGATTTCTATGCGGATTGGTGTGTGTCGTGCAAGGAGATGGAAAAGCTGACCTTCGTCGACGCCAAGGTGCGCGACAAGCTGGCCGACACCGTGCTGCTGCAGGTCGATGTGACGGCCAACGACGCCGACGACAAGGCCATGCTGAAGCGCTTCGGTTTGTTCGGCCCGCCGGGGATCATCCTGTTCGACGGCAAGGGGCGGGAGGTGCCGGGTTCGCGCGTGATCGGGTATCAGAACGCCAGCCAGTTCCACGATTCGTTGTCCCGCGCGTTCCCGTAAAGTCGCGGTGGGTGGTTCGCCGTGGTTCCACGTAGGGCGGATTAGGCGGCACGCCGTAATCGGCCATGTATGCGCCGCCGGCGACGCACACATGGCCGATTACGCTGCGCTAATCCGCCCTACGTGTCTCCTCGTGGTTATCGATGGAGGCAGCCAGGCTTAGCCGTGATGGCGCCAGCCGCCGCGCTGGCCGTGGCCGCCGTGCCTGCCGCCCATCGCGCGGTCGTCGAACACCTTTTTCTGCTCCGACGTCAGTTGCCCGTAGAACGCCGTCAGCGCGGTCAGGTGCGCTTCCATCCTGGCTTCGCGCTGCTTGGTCATTTCGATCATCTTGCTCAAACGCTCAGGCGCCGTCAGTTTGGCGAACTCGCCGCGCTGCGGGCGCGGCCCGGCCGGCATCGACGGCTTGATCGCCGCCTGATAGCTGGCCCAGGCCGATTCCTGCTGCGCCGTCAGCTTCAGCTGGTCATGCAGCTTGGCCTGGCGCTTGGCGTACATCTCCGACATCTTGGCGCGGCGCTGCTCCATGTTGGCGGTCTTGTCCGGGCCGGCGGCCGGCGCCGTGTCCTGGGCGTGCGCGGCGGCCATGCCCAGCACCGTAAAACCGATCAGTATGCTTTTGCGAAGGATGTTCATGTTCATTTCCTTTATCGATGAGTAGTTCAGTGATTCATTCGGTATCGCGGCGCCTTGTTTCCCTTGCCGCGCTTGAATCCATCTTCGCAGTCGAAGATTGCCATGACGTTTCCCGTGTCATAGTGTTTGTATCCAGATGTTTCGCGTTGTTGGCCGGTGCGGTTGCCGCCGCCCGCCGCTGCCGGCCATATACAAGACGATACAATTGGTGATTGGTCAGGCGCGTCCGAACTAAGGATAATTAAGGCATGGAACCCACATCTACTATTCTGATCGTCGACGACGACCGCGACATCCGTACCCTGCTGGCTGACTATCTGGAATCGAACAGCTACCGCGCGCTGTGCGCCGCCGACGGCCTGGCCATGTGGAAGATGCTCGACGAAGCCAAACCCGACCTGGTCGTGCTCGACCTCAACCTGCCCGGCGACGACGGCCTGACCCTGTGCCGCAAGCTGCGCGCGCAGTCGACGCTGCCGGTCATCATGCTGACCGCGCGCGGCGAGCCGCTCGACCGCATCCTCGGCCTCGAGATGGGCGCCGACGACTACCTGCCCAAGCCGTTCGAGCCGCGCGAGCTGCTGGCCCGCATCCGCAGCGTCCTGCGCCGCAGTAACGCCATGCCCAGCGGCAGCGGCGCCGACAAGGCGCAGCAGATGCGCTTTTCCAACTGGACCCTGGACCTGACCGCGCGCCACCTGCTCAACCCGGACGGCATCGTCATCATGCTGTCGGGCGCCGAGTTCCGCCTGCTCAAGGTGTTCCTCGAACATCCGAACCGCGTGCTCAACCGCGACCAGCTGCTGAACCTGACCCAGGGCCGCGACGCCGACCCGTTCGACCGCTCGATCGACATCCAGATCAGCCGCCTGCGGCAAAAGCTGGGCGAGGACGCGCGCGTGCCGCAGATCATCAAGACCGTGCGCAACGGCGGCTACGTGCTGGCCGGCCAGGTCACCGTGGAGCCGCACCCTTGAAAGCCTTCCTCGGCTCGATGACCGGCCGGGTCTTCGCCGTCCTGCTGCTCGGCATCATCGCCTCGGCGGCGCTGACCCAGTGGCTGGCCGTCGGCGAGCGCACCCGCGCGTTCGAACGCTACCGCGACTTCCACGCGATGGAGCGCGCCGAACAGCTGATCTCGACCGCCGAGGCGCTCACCGAACCGTCGCGCGCGACCTATCTGCGCATGGCCACGCGCGGCACCATCCTGCTGCAGCGTCCCGACGAACCGCTGGCCGAGACCACCGGTCCGACCGAATTCTCCACCCGGCTGCAGCAGCGCCTCGGCCACGGCATCGAGCTGATGCCGCTGCGCGAGCGCCCGGCCGCCTGCTACCAGCCGCGCCAGAGCTACATCTTCGCGCCGTCGCAGTGGGGCGGCGCCTGCGAGGCCATGCGGGTGCGCCTGCGCGACGGCGAACTGCTCAAGCTGTCGATCCTGCCGCCGCCCGAGAAGCCGGCCACCGCGTACAGCGAGATGCTGGCGCTGCTGCCGTTCCTGTTCAGCGTCGCCGTGCTGGCCTATCTGGTCACGCGCATGACCATGCGTCCGCTCAAGCTGCTGGCGCAGGCCGCCAAGGACCTGGGCAACGATATCAACCATCCGCCGGTCGTGCTCAGCGGCGCGGCCGAGATCCGCCAGGCCAGCGCCGCCTTCAACGCCATGCAGGCGCGCATCCGCCAGCACATCATGCAGCGCACGCAAATGCTGGCCGCCATCACCCACGACCTGCAAACGCCGCTCACGCGCCTGCGCCTTCGGCTGGAAAAGGTCGACAACGCCGACCTGCAACAGCGCCTGATCGACGACCTGTCGGCCATGCAGCAAATGGTCAAGGAAGGCCTGGACCTGGCGCGCAGCATGGACACCACCGAAACCATGCAGGCGCTCGACCTCGATTCGCTGCTCGACAGCGTCTGCAGCGACGCCACCGACAGCGGCCAGCCGGTCGAGCTGAGCGGAAAGGCCGGCATGGCGCTGATGGGCCGGCCGCTGGCGATCCGCCGCTGCCTGGTCAACCTGATCGACAACGCCGTCAAGTACGGCCACCACGCCCACGTCACCGTCGAGCGCCTGGCCGGCGCGGCGCGCATCCGCATCCGCGACGGCGGCCCCGGCATCGCCGACGACCAGATGGCGCGCGTGTTCGAGCCGTTCTACCGCATCGAGACGTCGCGCTCGCGCGAGTCCGGCGGCACCGGCCTGGGCCTGACGATCGCCCGCAACATCGCCGAGCAGCACGGCGCCAACGTGGTGCTGGCCAACCATGCCGACGGCGGGCTGGAGGTCACCCTGGTGGTGCCCGAATACTACGCCGCGCGCTGAGCCGCGCGGCGCTTTCAGTTCACGCAAAAACGCCACAGCGTAGCGAAGAAGCGCGAGTTTTGGTCAAAAACCATGCGACAATGCCTCGCCTTCATGCATGGCGGCAATAATCTTGGCAGTAAATTCATCGGTAAAACCCTGGCTTAAAAAATGAAAAAATCTTCGTTAGCATATGTGGTGGGCGCCATCGCGATCCTTGGCGGCGGCGTCTGGTACGCGACGCACGGCGGCTCCGGCGCGGCCCAGACCGGCGCCCAGTCGAAGAACGGCAACGGCCCGCAGGGCCCGACCACCGTCAGCGTCGTCGCGCCGACGCGCCAGGATGTCGCCGTCGTGCTGCAAGCGAACGGCACCGTCACGCCGGTCAGCACCGTCGACCTGCATCCGCAAACGACCAGCACCATCGCCAAGGTGCATATCAAGGAAGGGCAGTTCGTCAAATCCGGCGAGCTGATGTTCTCGCTCGACGACCGCAGCCAGCGCGCCAACGTGCAAAAGGCGCAGGCCCAGGTCGCGCGCGACCGCGCCACGCTGGCCGACGCCGAGCGCCAGTACCAGCGCGCGCTGGAGCTGCTGGCGCAGAAATTCGTCGCCCAGGGCGCCGTCGACACGCTCAAGAGCCAGGTCGATTCGGCCCGCGCGCTGCTCGAGGCCGACATCGCCGCCGCCCGCGCGGTCGGCGTCGACGCCAGCTACACCTCGATCCGCGCGCCGATGACGGGCCGGGTCGGCGCCATCAACGTCTATCCGGGCAGCCTGGTGCAGCTCGAGACGTCGCTCGCCACCGTCACCCAGCTCGATCCGATCAACGTCGCCTTCACCTTGCCGGAGTCGGCGCTGGGCGCGCTGCTGGAGGCCAAGCAGCGCGGCGAGGTGCCGGTCAAGGTCACCCTGGGCGGCTCGGACAAGGAAATCAACGGCGCGCTGAGCTTCATCGACAACACCGTCGATCCGGTGGCCGGCGTCATCCGCGTCAAGGCGCAGTTCGACAACAAGGGTTCCAGCCTGTGGCCGGGCCAGTACGTCAACGCCCAGCTGGTCTCCCACGTGATAAAAGACGCGACGGTGATCCCGCAAAACGCTATCATCAGCAATACCCGTGGCACCTTCGTCTACGCGGTTGATAGTGACCAATCGGCCAAGGTGGTCAACATCAAGCGGCTGCACTCCTTTGGCGACAACGCCGCCGTGTCCGGATTGAGCGGCAGCGAGAAAATCATCGTCGACGGCAAGCAAAACCTGCGGCCGGGCGGCAAGGTGCGGATCGCCGGGGCCGACAAGCCGGCCGACCCGGGTGTGGACAACGCGAAACAGAAGGGCTAGGCGATGAACCTTTCCGAGTTATGCATACGGCGCCCGGTGATGGTGGTGTTGCTGTCGCTGACCCTGGTGCTGGCGGGCGTGCTGTCGTACTTCTACATCCCGGTCGCCGCGCTGCCCAGCTATAACACGCCGGTCATCAACGTCTCGGCCGACCTGCCGGGCGCCTCGCCCGACACCATGGCCTCGTCGGTCGCGCTGCCGCTGGAAAAGCAGTTCTCCACCATCGCCGGCCTGTCGCTGATCACTTCCACCAACACCCTGGGCAACAGCTCGCTGACCCTGGAGTTCGACCCCAGCGTCAACGTCAACGAGGCGGCGGTCGACGTCCAGGCGGCGCTGCTGCGCGCCCAGCGCCAGTTGCCGGTCGAGATGACCGACCTGCCGTCCTACCGCAAGGTCAACCCGGCCGACGCGCCGGTGCTGTTCATGACGATGACGTCGCCGTCGATGACGCTGGCCGAGCTGAACGACTACGCCGAGAACCTGATCGCGCCGAGCCTGTCGACCCTGCCCGGCGTGGCGCAGGTCACCGTCAACGGCCAGAAGCGCTTCGCCGTGCGCGTGCGCGCCAAGTCGGACCTGATGAACGCGCGCGACCTGACCCTGGATGAATTGCAGCAGGCGATCAAGTCGGCCAACGCCAACACGCCGCTGGGCATCCTCGACGGCCCCAGCCAGACCCTGACCATCCAGGGCAACGCCCAACTGATGAAGGCGTCCGAATTCGCCGAGCTGATCGTCGCCACCCGCAACGGCGAGCCGGTGCGCCTGAAGGACGTCGCCACCGTCGAGGACAGCTTCCAGTCGGTCAAAACCGCCGGCAGCTACAACGGCGAGCGCTCGATCGTGCTGCTGGTGCAGCGCCAGCCGGACGCCAACACCGTGCAGGTGGTCGACGGCGTGCGCGCGCTGCTGCCGCGCTTCAAGAACCAGGTGCCGGAATCGATCAGCATCAACCTCGTCAACGACCGCTCGGTGTCGATCCGCGAAGCCATCCACGACGTCAACCTGACCCTGCTGCTGACCATCTTCCTGGTCGTCATGGTGATCTTCCTGTTCCTGCGGCGCGCCGCCGCCACCTTCATCCCGGCGATCACGATGCCGATCTCGCTGCTGGGCGCGCTGGCCTTGCTGTACGCCTTCGGTTACAGCCTCGACAACGTTTCGCTATTGGGCATCACCCTGGCCGTCGGCCTGGTGGTCGACGACGCCATCGTCGTGCTGGAAAACATCGTGCGCCACATCGAGATGGGCAAGAAGCCCTTGCAGGCGTCGCTGGTCGGCGCCAAGGAAATGGGTTTCACCATCATCTCGATCTCGGTCTCGCTGGTGGCCGTGTTCATCCCGATCTTCTTCATGCCCGGCGTGATCGGCCTGATGTTCCACGAATTCGCCGTCGTCGTCGCCTTGTCGGTGCTGGTGTCGGCGGCGGTGTCGCTGATGCTGGTGCCGATGCTCGCCAGCCGCATGCTGCCGGCCGACACCATCGATCCCGAGCACGACAAGGGCAACTTGCTCGGCCGCTGGTTCGAGGCCGGCTTCACCAGGCTGCGCAACGGCTACGCCAGCACCTTGGACATGGCGCTGCGCCACCGTCCGATCGTGCTGCTGGCCGCGCTGGGCACGTTCGCGCTGACGGCGGTGCTGTACGTCACCATACCGAAGGGCTTCTTCCCGGAGGAGGACCTGGGCCAGATCCGCGTCAACACCGAGGCCTCCGAGGACATCTCGTCGGCCGCGCTGATGGCGCTGCAGGACCGCGTGGTGGCGGTGATCCGCGCCGACCCCAACGTGCAGGACGTGACCTCCTTCGTCAGCGGCGGCAACAGCGGGCGCATGTTCCTGGTGCTTAAGCCGCGCGGCGAACGGCAGAAGATGCCGCAGGTGCTCGACAGCCTGCGCAAGGCCACCAAGGCCGTGCCCGGCATCGCCGTGTATCTGAGCCCGGTGCAGAATCTGCAACTGGGCGGGCGCCAGTCCAAGAGCCGCTACCAGTACACCCTGCAATCGGTCAGCCCGGGCGCGCTCAACGACTGGGCGCAGAAATACCTGGACCAGATGCGCAACGATCCCGACTTCCGCGACGTCACCAGCGATTCGCAGAACAAGGGCTTGCAAGCGTCGCTGAAGATCGACCGCGACAAAGCCAACAACCTCGGCGTGGCGATCGGCGACATCCGCACCGCGCTGTATCTCGCCTTCGGCGAGCGCCAGGTGTCGACCATCTACTCGCCGGCCGCCAGCTACTACGTGATCCTGGAGGCGGCCGATGCCGACCGCCAGTTCGACAGCGCGCTGACCAAGATTTCGGTGCGCAACAAGTCCGGCCAGCTGGTCAAGCTGTCGAGCATCGCCAGCGTCGAGCGCACCATCGGCCCGACCGCCGTCAACCACCAGGGCCAGCTGCAGGCGATCACGATCTCGTTCAACCTGGCGCCGGACGTGCCGCTGGGCACGGCCACCGCCAAGATCGACCAGATGGGCGTGGACATGCGCCTGCCGCCTTCGATCATCACCAACTACGGCGGCGACGCGGCGGTGTTCCAGAGCTCGCAGGGCAGCCAGCTGATCCTGATCCTGGCCGCGCTGGGCGTCATCTACGTGCTGCTGGGCGTGCTGTACGAAAGCTATATCCACCCGCTGACCATCCTGGCCGGCCTGCCGTCGGCCGCCGTCGGCGCCCTGCTGACCTTGCGCCTGTTCAATCTGGACCTGACGATGATCGCCATCATCGGCATCCTGATGCTGATCGGTATCGTCAAGAAGAACGCCATCATGATGATCGACTTCGCGCTGCACGTGCAGCGCAACGAGGGCCGCACGCCGGCCGAGGCGATCCGCGAGGCCTGCATCCTGCGCTTCCGGCCGATCATGATGACCACCCTGGCCGCGCTGATGGGCGCGCTGCCGATCGCGCTGGGCCTGGGCGCCGGCGCCGAACTGCGCCAGCCGCTGGGCCTGGCCGTGGTGGGCGGCTTGATCTTCTCGCAAGTGATCACGCTGTACATCACGCCGGTGATCTACTTGTTCCTCGACAAGTACAGCGGCACCGGTCCGATGAGCGACGCCGAGCTGGCCGGCGAGGACGCCCCCGTCGTCGGCCACCATGAAAGTGTGCACGCCGTACCACTGAAGGCCGTGAACATAGTCAAGCATTGACGGGTGACAAGTTAATTTGAGGGTCGTTTATTTATCATAGGCAAGTTGGCTATGAAAAAAGAGGCGATCGGAAATGAAACGCTACAGTGTCACCATCGTGGGCATGGGGCCGCGCGGGCTCAGCGTGCTCGAACGCATCGCGGCGATCGCCGGCAGCCGCCAGCTGCTGCTCGACATCGTGTTGATCGAGCCCGGCGAATGCGGTCCCGGCGTGCACGCCACGCGCCAGCCGCAGCACCTGCTGATCAACACGGTGGCCAGCCAGGTCACCATGTTCCCCGCGCTCGGCGCGGTGCAGCACGCGCCGCTGTGCGCCACGCCGTCGCTGACGGCGTGGGCGCGCCAGAGCGGCTACCGCCGCTTCGGCGACAGCTATCACAGGATCGCCGGCGCCGGCGACGGCATCACCGAGTCGGACTACCTGCCGCGCAGCATGCTGGGCGAATACCTGGCCTGGGCCTACCAGCAGGTGGTTGCCGCCTTGCCGGCCGGCGTCACGCTCACGCACCACCGCCTGCGCGCCAACGACCTGTGGCAGCAGCAGGACGGCCGCACCGCCATCGAGCTCGAAAGCGGCTTAATCGTCCACAGCGACTTCGTCTTCCTGACCACCGGCCACGGCCGCAACCTGCCCAGCGATCTGGATGCCTGGCTGGCCAAGTTCGCGCGCGACCAGGCGCGGTACAACAGCCGCCTGGCGTTCGTGCGCCACGTCTATCCGCTCGACAAGCTGGCGCGGATCGGCCCCGAGGCGCGCGTGGCGATCCAGGGCCTGGGCCTGAGCGCGCACGACGTGATCGCCGAACTCACGGTCGGGCGCGGCGGCGCCTTCGTGCGCCAGCCGAACGGGCAGGGCGTGCTGCGCTACCAGCGCTCCGGGCGCGAACCGAAACTGACCTTGTGCTCGCGCAACTGCCTGCCCTACGCCGCGCGCGGCATCAACCAGAAGGGGCTCGACGGCCGCCACCAGCCGCACTACTTCACGCCGGACGCGGTCGAGGCGCTGCGGCGCATGGCGCTGGCCACGCGCGGCAGCCGCCAGCTCGATTTCGACCGCGAGCTGCTGCCGCTGCTCAAACGCGAAATGGCCTGGGTCTACCGCAACACCCTGGCGCGCACCGCCGCGCTGCCGGCCGCCGCCCTGATGCCCGACCCGCTGACCTTCGTGCCGGACGCCGACGACGAGGCGGTGATCGACGCGCTGCTGTTTCCGCTACGCGAACGCCAGTTCGACAACCTCGACGACTTCCGGGCCTTTTTCACCGGCTGGCTGCAAGGCGATTTGCAGGAAGCGCGGCTGGGCAATATCGACAGCCCGACCAAGGCCGCCACCGACGTGCTGCGCGACGTGCGCGCCACCTTGCAGGCCGCCATCGAGCACGGCGGCCTCACGCCGGCCTCGCACCGCAAGTTCCTCAACGTCTACCATCCGGCGATCAACCGCGCCGCCTTCGGCCCGCCGCTGCGCCGTAACGAGGAGCTGCTGGCGCTGCTCGACGCCGGCGTCATCGACATCGCCTCCGGACCGAACAGCGTGGTCGAGATCGACGAGGACGATTCCACCTATGTGCTGAGCACGAAGTTCGCCGACGGCACCGAGCGGCGGCCGATCGACGTGCTCGTCGTGGC
Source organism: uncultured Duganella sp. (assembly GCA_963511605.1). Classification (GTDB taxonomy): domain Bacteria; phylum Pseudomonadota; class Gammaproteobacteria; order Burkholderiales; family Burkholderiaceae_D; genus Rugamonas. The sequence continues at coordinate 35,792 of CAUPJZ010000018.1, forward strand.
CCGGCTGGACGCCTTTTTCCCCGAAACGGACGAGTCCTTACTGATCCGTAATGTGTTAAAACGCGGCCTGGTGCGGCCGTATTACAACGGCGTCTTCCACCCGGGCGGCATCGAGATCGACGAGGCCAGCCAGCCGCTCAACGTCCAGGGCGAACCGGCGCGCAACATCTGGGCGCTCGGCTATCCGGTCGAGGGTTGTCATTACTACACCCATGCCTTGCCGCGCCCGATGCTGCGCTCGCGCCAGGTGCTGGACGCCGACCGCTGCGTGACGGCCATGTTCGCGCAGATGGCCGACCATCCCCGCCGCCACCCCGCGCACCGGCCCCCCGTCGCCGTGTCCGCCACCATCAACGACTGCATACATGTCATTTTATAAAGGCCTGGATACATACGGTAACACCCATCAAGACGTGAAAATTGTAAAGTGGAACCTTGGGATACGCGCACCGATTTGAACGGCGCGGTATGATGGTCCTGAACAGATGTTTCCAAACCATCGGGACTCTGGCACTATGGCCGCATTTTCACGCACAAGGTTTGGTATCTTGCACCACGACTCCCATATACTTTCCGCAACCGGATATTGCGAAACCTGCGGGCAACCCCTGCCGCAGGCGGGGGAGCCGACCGCCACGTGGGACCGCAAGGCCAAGAGCAACCGCATCGGCATCGGCATCTCGATCGCCCTGCACCTGCTGGCCGTGTTGTATTACCTCATCGCGCCGGCGCCGGAAAAGACCAAGACCTCGGCGCCGCCCAAGGGTGGCCAGATGGTCTACATCCAGCCGCTGCCGATCACGCCGACCAAGCCCACGCCCAAACCCACGCCCAAGCCCAAGACCGAGGTGGCCAAGGCCAGCAAGCCGCCGCCGCCGCGCAAGCAAAGTGTCGCGCGCGACACGCCGGCCGCCGTCAAGCCCAAGCTGGAAACCTACGTGCCGCCGGTGCAGGCGACGATGACGCCGCCGCCCGAGGCGGACATGTCGGAAATGATCGCCAAGCGCCGCGCCGCGCGCGAAGCGAACAATCCGCAACCGGCGCCGCCGGCACCGGAGGAGAGCGCCAACGACCGCGCGCTGCGCATCGCCAAGGCCAACATCGCCGGCGCCCAGGGGCGCTCCAGCGGCGTGGACAAGGACGACACGGGCGGCGTGTTCTCGGTCGACAAGCGCTCCAACAGCGCCGACGTGAAATTCCGTGGCTGGAACACCAACTTCAAGCGCAACTGGCTGCAGCAGATCCATGTCGAGCAAGGTAGCGAGCGCGACATCGAAACGGCCGTGGTCAAGGAAATGATCAAGATCATCCGCAAGGAAAAGCCGGGCGATTTCGAATGGGAGTCGCGCCGCCTGGGCAAGACCGTCCACATGAGCGCGCGCAAGGAAGACGAGAAGGAATTGACCGCGTTCCTGCTCAAGGAAATGTTCCCCGAGTACCGGCCGTAGGGCGATGGCGGGAATCCCCGTCCATCCCCCGAAATCTGCGGCCCATCGCAAAATCCTGCTAAGTTTGCAACTTTACCTTATAGTAAGGTTGCCACGGACCCCGTCCGTTTCTTTTCCGGAGAATGCGTCCCATGCTATCGATCAAACAGCTGAGCAAGACCTACGCCAACGGCGTCAAAGCGATCAACAACGTCAGCCTCGACATCCCGAACGGCATGTTCGGCCTGCTCGGCCCCAACGGCGCCGGCAAGTCCTCGCTGATGCGCACCATCGCCACCTTGCAAGATCCCGATAGCGGCAGCATCGATTTCAACGGCCTCGACGTGCTGGCCCGGCCCGAGGCGCTGCGCCGCCAGCTCGGCTACCTGCCGCAGGACTTCGGCGTCTACCCGAAGGTCAGCGCCGAGACCCTGCTGAACCACTTCGCCGTCCTCAAGGGGCTGACCGCGCGCGGCGAGCGCAAGGAGGCGGTCGAAGCGCTGCTGCAGCAAACCAACCTGTGGGAGGCGCGCAAGCGCAACCTCGGCACCTACTCGGGCGGCATGCGCCAGCGCTTCGGCATCGCCCAGGCGCTGCTCGGCTCGCCGCGTCTGGTGATCGTCGACGAACCGACCGCCGGCCTCGACCCGGACGAACGCAACCGCTTCCTCAACCTGCTGGCCAAGATCGGCGAGCAGGTGGTGGTGATCCTGTCGACCCACATCGTCGCCGACGTCACCGACCTGTGCCCGCGCATGGCCATCATCGTCAAGGGCGAGGTGCTCAGCCAGGGCGAGCCGCTGGCCGCCATCGACACCATCAAGAGCAAGGTCTGGCGCCGCAGCGTCAGCGCCGAGGCGCTGCCGGAATACCAGCAGCGCTTCAACGTGCTGCACACGCGCCTGGTCGGCGGCAAGCCGCAGATCAACGTCTACGCCGACAGCCAGCCGGACGACGGCTTCATCGCCGTCGAGCCGGACCTGGAGGACGTCTACTTCCTGCACGTGCGCAACGCTGCCCGCGCCGCCGCGCCGCGCGCTGTCTGAGGGAGTCGCCATGTTGCTTGAATTCTTCAAATTCGACCTGCGCTACCAGTTGCGCCAGCCGCTGCTGTGGGTCAGCGGCCTGATCCTCGGCCTGATGGCGTTCGGCGCCACCACCAGCGACGCCATCCAGGTCGGCGGCGCCATCGGCAACGTCCACCGCAACGCGCCGACGGTCGTGGCGCAGATCATGGGCACGTTCACGGTGATCTCGATGTTCATCGTCACCATCTTCATCGCCGGCACCGTGCTGCGCGACAGCGAGGTCGGCATCTCCGACATGCTGTTCGCCACGCCGATGCGCAAGTACCAATACCTGCTCGGCCGCTTCAGCGCCGGCCTGGTGGCCTGCCTGGCGATCTTCGTGCTGATCGCCTTCGGCATGCTGCTCGGCCCGCTGATGCCGTGGGTGGACGAAGCCCGCGTCGGCCCGCTGCCGGGCGCGGCCTACCTGTGGAGCTTCGCCTTCTTCGTCATTCCCAACCTGCTGTTCGTCGGCGCGCTGCTGATGCTGCTGGCGGCCACCACCCGCTCGATGATGCTGGTCTATGTCGGCGTGCTGGGCTTTTTCGTGCTGTGGGCCGTCGCTGGCGCCTTCACGCGCGACATCAACAACGAATGGATCGCCGTGCTGGTCGACCCGTTCGGCGTGCGCGCCTTCGGCCGCGCCACCCGCTACTTTTCGGCGGCCGAGGCCAACGCCGGCCTGCCGCCGTTCACCGGCTACCTGCTGGCCAACCGCCTGCTGTGGCTGGGCGTCGCGGTGGTCTTCTTCATCGCCACCTTGATCCTGTTCAAGCCGCAGCGCGTCGGCACCGGCCGCCGCCTGTTCGGCAAGGCCAAGCCGGCCGCCGTGGCGCCGGCGCCGTCGCCGGCCGGGGCGCTGCCGCGCATCGCGCCGCGCTTCCGGGCGTCCACCGGCTGGATACAGTGCTGGCACATCCTCGCCTTCGACGCCCGGGGCGTGTTCAGGAGCGTGCCTTTCCTGGTGATGCTGCTGTTCGGCGTGCTCAACTTCATCGGCGCCGCCAGCCAGGCCGACAACATCTTCGGCACCGCCGTCTATCCGGTCACGCACCTGATGTTGCAGACCTTGAGCGGCACCTTCAACTTCATGCTGATCATCGTGCTGACCTTCTACGCCGGCGAACTGATCTTCAAGGAGCGCCAGGTCAAGATTTCCGACGTCGGCGATGCCATGCCGGTGCCGGACTGGGCGCCGCTGGTCGCCAAATGCGTCGCGCTGGTCGGCGTCATCTTCGGCTTCCTGCTGGCCGGTGCGGTGGCGGCGGCCGGCTTCCAGCTGTTCAAGGGCGGGGCGCCGATCGAGGTCGGACTGTACGTCAAGGGCATGCTGCTGGAATCGGCCTTCTTCGTGCTGATGGGGCTGTTTGCACTGGCGCTGCAGGTGCTCACCAACAACAAGTTCATCGGCTACCTGCTGGTGATCCTGCTGATGGTGTCGCAGATCGTGCTGGGCGTGATGCACTTCAACCACAACCTGTACAACTTCGGCGCGCTGCCGGGCCTGCGCTATTCGGACATGAATGGCTACGGCCACTTCCTCAAGGGCTGGTCGTGGTACGCCTTGTACTGGAGCTTGTTCACGGTGTCGGCGCTGATCCTGGCGCAAGCGTTCTGGGTGCGCGGCCTGGCGCGGCCATGGCGCGCCCGCCTGCGTTTGGCCGGCGCGCGCTTGAAGAGCGGCGCCGGCCTGGCGCTGGCGCTCAGCGTGGCCGGCTTCATCGGCACCGGCGCCTGGATCTTCTACAACACCAATGTGCTCAACAAGTATGTGCCGTCGGACGTCGCCATGGACCGCCAGGCGGACTACGAGAAGAACTACCGCAAATACAAGGACTTGCCGCAGCCGCGCATCACCGATGTGCGCGCCGACGTCGACATCTATCCGGCCGAGCGCCGGGTGGCGATCCGTGGCCGCTATCTGCTGGAAAACAAAACCGGCCTGCCGCTGACCGAGCTGCGCCTGCAGGTCAATCCGGACGTCGAGACCCGCTACGCCAACCTGCCGCCGCACCAGGTCGTGCTGGACGACAAGATCGCCGGCTTCAAAGTCATCAAGCTGGCGCAGCCGATGGCGCCCGGCGCGCGTCTCGACCTCGGCTTCACCGTCGACGTCCGCCACGAAGGGTTCACCAACAGCGGCGCGCCCGACAGCGTCAACCTGAACGGCACCTTCTTCAACAACAGCGAGTTCTTCCCGCACTTCGGCTACCGCGACGATGTCGAGCTGACCGACCGCAACGAGCGCCGCAAGCGCGGCCTGGGCGAACCGCAGCGCATGGCCAAGCTGGAGGACGAGAAGGCGCGCGCCAACACCGCCTTCGGCGGCGAGGCGGACTGGATCAATTTCGAGACCACGGTCTCGACCAGCGGCGACCAGATCGCCGTCGCGCCGGGCTACCTGCAGAAGACATGGGAGCGGGGCGGGCGCCGCTACTTCCACTACAAGATGGACCGGCCGATGGTCAACTTCTTCGCCTACCTGTCGGCGCGCTGGAGCGTCAAGAAGGGCGAATGGCGCGGCCTGCCGATCGAGGTCTACTACGACAGCAAGCACGCCTACAACGTCGACCGCATGATCGAGTCGACGCAGAAGTCGCTCGACTATTTCGACGCCAACTACACGCCGTACCAGCACAAGCAGGCGCGCATCCTCGAGTTCCCGAACTACCAGGGCTTCGCGCAATCGTTCGCCAACACGATCCCGTATTCGGAATCGCTCGGCTTCATCGCCGACCTGCGCGACAAGGAGGACATCGACTACGTCTACTACGTCACCGCGCACGAGATGGCGCACCAGTGGTGGGGCCACCAGGTGACGGGCGCCAACGTCCAGGGCTCGACGATGCTGATCGAATCGCTGGCGCAATACTCGGCGCTGATGGTGATGGAAAAGGAATACGGCCGCGACAAGCTGCGCCGCTTCCTGCGCTTCGAGCTGGACGGCTACCTGCGCGAGCGCGGAGGCGAGCTGATCGAAGAACAACCGCTGTTCCGCGTCGAGAACCAGCAATACATCCACTACCGCAAGGGCAGCCTGGTGTTCTACCGCCTGCGCGACGAGATCGGCGAGGCGGCGGTCAACCGCGCGCTCAAGCGCTTCCTGCAGGACAAGGCGTATCAGGAGGCGCCGTACACCACCAGCCGCGAGCTGCTGGCCTACATCCGCGCCGAAGCGCCGCAGGACAAGCAAGCCTTGATCACCGACCTGTTCGAAAAGATCGTCTTCTACGACAACCGCGTGACGGACGCCAAGGCGAAAAAACGGGCCGACGGCCAGTGGGACGTGACGATGACCCTGCACTTGGCCAAGATGGAAGCGGACGGCAAGGGCAAGGAAACGCCGCGCGCCTACGATGAGCCGGTCGAGATCGCCGTATTCGCCCGCGCGCCGGGCGCCAAGGAGAGCGAGGAACGGGTGCTGTTCACGGAGAAGCGGCTGCTGGTCGGCAACGAGGCGGTGGTCACGGTCACGGTCAAGGAGCAGCCGTTCGACGTCGGCGTCGACCCGTACAACAAGATGATCGACCGCGTCTCGCGCGACAACCGCAAGGAAGTTGTTATTGAGTAACTCCGGGGTCAGGTCCACCATTTCTACACGTGCTCATGCGTCCATGGTGGACCTGACCCCGGATCGCCGGATTTAAGCGGCCAGGGCGGGGCGATGGGAATGGTACGAGGCGTCGTTGGCGCTGGCGCCGGTGCGCATGCGCGGCAACGGCGAGGCGATCACCGACACCGGCTGTTCGTCGCCGAGCAAGGTCACCATCGCCGGCACGTCGCGGCCGTTGATCGCCGCCTGGAAGCGGCGTATCAAGTCCCTGCATAGCTTCTCGCTGGCCGGCGCCTCCGCGCCGTCCTCCCGCAACCGCCGCCGCGCGCGCGCCAGGTATTGACGCGCGTTCACCGCCGTTGTGCCGAGCGCCGCCGCGATGTCGGCATGGTCGCACTCGAACACTTCGTGCAACACCAGCGCCAGGCGTTCGGATGGCGACAGGCGGCCCAGCAAACGGGCCAGCGCCTCGCCCAATTCCGCGCGCCGCAGCAGGCCGTCCTCCGGCGGCGCCGGTGGCACTTCGGGCGCCAGTTCCATCGCGTTGCGCGCCGCCGCCATCTCCCGCGCGCGCTTGCGCAGGCGGTCGATCGACTGATGCCGCACGACGGTGGTCAGCCAGGCCGCCGGGGTCGCCAGCGCCGTCTGCTCGACGTCTTGCCATTTGAGAAAACAATCCTGCACGACGTCCTCGGCTTCCGCTTCGCTACCGACGATGCGGCGGCTGATCGCTTTCAGGCGCGGGCGCAGCGTTTCGAACATGGCGCCGTCGGGGTCGTTAATGGGGGGCATCGGAATCTCCTGGGATGGGGCGGGTGCCACATGACGCCCGGCACCGTTCGGATGTGACACGCCAACTATATATTTTTTTCCCGTCACACGGCGCGGTGGCGTGGGCGTCAAGCGGACAGTAATCCATTTGGTGATTACTTCACACGCGAAAGGATGACCATGACTGCGAATTCTCCCCTGGCGCTCGGCCTGGTGCCCACCGTCGTCGAACAGACCGGACGCGGCGAGCGCGCCTTCGATATCTACTCGCGCCTGCTGAAGGAACGCGTGATCTTCCTGGTGGGCGAGGTGACCGAGCAATCGGCCAACCTGATCGTCGCGCAGTTGCTGTTCCTGGAATCGGAGGATCCAAACAAGGATATTTCGTTGTACATTAATTCGCCCGGCGGCTCGGTGTACGCCGGCATGGCGGTCTACGACACCATGCAGTTCATCAAGCCGGACGTGTCCACCTTGTGCACGGGCTTCGCCGCCAGCATGGGCTCCTTCCTGCTGGCGGCGGGCGCGATCGGCAAGCGCTACGCCTTGCCCAACGCCCGCATCATGATCCACCAGCCGCATGGCGGATCGCAGGGCGTGGCGTCCGACATCGAGATCCAGGCGCGCGAGGTCCTTTACCTGCGCCACCGCCTGAACTCCATCTATGCCGAGCGCACCGGACAGACGCTGGAGCGGATCGAGAAGGATTCGGACCGCGACCATTTCATGTCCGCCGGCGAGGGTGCCGAATACGGCCTGATCGACCGCGTGCTGGCGACGCGCGACGCCGTCTGAACCCGCTGCCGAGCGGGAAATTTCCAGCGCCACGGCAGGGCCCGTGTAGAAATGGTGGACCTGACCCCGGAGCTTACGGAGCTTACAAAATATGACAAGTTAAGGAATTGACAAAAGATCGCGGCGCCGGGATACTTCCCGGCATGATCGAGCTCAGTAATATTCGCAAGACCTACCGCCAGGGCGGTAACGAGATCCACGCGCTGGACGGCATCGACTTGCGGGTGGCGCCCGGCGAGTTCGTCGCCATCATGGGGCCGTCAGGTTCGGGCAAGTCGACCTTGCTGAACGTGCTCGGCGCGCTCGACCGTCCAGACACCGGCCGCTATCGCCTGGCCCAGGACGAGATCAGCGCCCTCGACGACGACGCCGCCTCGGATGTGCGCAACCGCCGCATCGGCTTCGTGTTCCAGTCCTTCCATCTGCTGCCGCGCCTGACCGTGCTCGAGAACGTGTTGCTGCCGCAGCGCTATGCCCGCCACGCCGACACCGGCGCCGCCGAGCGCGCCGTCGCGCTGCTCGAACGCATCGGCCTGGGCCAGCGCGTCGGCCACTTGCCGGGCCAGTTGTCCGGCGGCCAGTTGCAGCGCGCCGCCATCGCCCGCGCCCTGTTGAACCAACCGGCCCTGTTGCTTGCCGACGAGCCGACCGGCAACCTCGATTCGCGCAGCGCGGCCGACGTGCTGGAGCTGCTGCGCGAATTGCACGCCGGCGGCCAGACGCTGGTGCTGGTCACCCACGATCCGGCCATCGCCGCCGGCGCGCAGCGCACCATCCATCTGCGCGACGGCCGCATCGCCGAAGGCGGGGCGTGAGGCGCGCCACCGTGGCGTTGCCGGCCGCCGCGGTGCTGGCGCTGGCCGTCGCCGCCGCGCTGGGCCTGGATCTCGGCCCGGCCGGGGCCGGCCCTGCCGCCGCTTCGGCGCCCACCACGGGCAAGGCCGATACCGCTATTAAAGCAGAAGCCGCCACCGCCCCGGCCGGCGCCGCCGCGCCACAGCGCCGTCCCGTTCTGCTGACCGGCGAAGTGGAGGCGCTGGACTCGCAAACCATCACCGTGCCGCCGTCGAACTCGGCGCCGCTGACCCTGCGCAATTTCGTTGCCGAGGGCACCCACGTCAAAGCCGGCGACGTGGTGCTGCGCATCGAGACCGGCGGCGCCGCCAACATCGACCGGCTCGAAACCGAGCTGGAGCAGGCACGCGCGCGCGCGGAAAAGGAAACCGCCACTTTGGAAGTGGCCGCCGTCGAGGCCGAGAAGGCGCTGGTCACCGCGCAGGCCGCGCTGGCCAAGGCCAAGGTCGAGGCGGCGCTGCCCAAGACGCAGATCTCGGTGCTGGACTACGACCGCCACCAGGCCGCGTTCGGCAACGCCACGCGCGACCTGGCGATCAAGCGCGACGCCGACGTCAGCGCGCGCGAGGCGGTCGGCCGGCGCCGCGAGGACGGCCGGCTGGAAGTCAAGAAGCTGCAGATCAACCTGGCGTTCCAGATCGCCCAGCTGGCGCAATCGGAAGTGCGCGCCACGCGCGAGGGCGTGGTCGTGCACGGATACAGCCCGTGGATGGGCCAACGCTTCGAGGAGGGTTCGTCGGCCTGGCCGGGCAACGCCGCCGGCGTGGTGCTGGGCAACGGCGAGATGGCCGTCACCGCCTGGGCGCTGGAGGCCGACCGGCCCTACCTGTCCGAGGGGCAGTCGGTGAGCCTGCGCTTCGACGCCTTGCCGGCCACCGCCACCGCCGCCGTCACCGGCAAGATCAAGTCCGTCACCAGCGCGCCGGAAGCGCGCGCCAGCTGGGGGCTGGGCCGCTACTTCCGCATCAAGATCGCGCTACCGGACGGGCACGGCCTGCCGCTGGTGGCGGGCATGAGCGCCCTGGTCGAACCGCACGCGGCCAAGGCGTCCCCGCCGGCCCCCGCGCCCGGGGACGAGGCGCTCACCGTCGAGGGCGAGATCGCTTCGCGCGGCGCGCTGCCGGTGTCGCCGCCGAGCATTCCCCACATTTGGCAGTACAAGCTGGCGCAGATCGCGCCCGAAGGCACCATGGTCGAGGCCGGGCAGCAGATCGCGCAGTTCGAATCGAACGACGTCACCACCCGGCTGATCACGCAGCAAGGCACGCTCAATGAAAAGCTGCGCGCGCTCGACAAGCTCAAGCTCGACCAGACCGAGGCCGACCGCGCGGGCGAACTGGCCGTGGCGGAGGCGCAAAGCAACGCCGACAAGGCCGAGCGCAAGGCCACCATGCCGAAGGAATTGATACGGCGCGTCGACTACGACAAGCTGGTGATCGAGCGGGGCGAGAAAAACCAGCTGGCCAAGCTGGCGGTGACCCAGCATCAGGCGCAAATGCGCGCCCGCCAGGCCGAGCGCGCCGGCCTGCAGGCCGAGATCGCGCAGCAGCAGACGCAGATCGCCGCGCTGGCCAAGGGCCAGGCGGCGCTGAAGGTGGTGGCGCCGCGCAGGGGGCTGGTGGTCTACCGCACCGGGTTCGACGGCCAGAAATTCAGCGTCGGCAGCCAGGTGTGGGTGGGGCTGACGGTGGCCACGCTGGCCGATCCGGAGCGGTTGTACATCGCCGCCAACGTGCCCGAGGCGCAGTCGTCGCGGGTGCGCGTGGGGCAGGCGGCGCGCGTGACCATACCGGGCAGCAACCAGACGCTGAACGCGCGCGTGGTCGGACTCGGTCGCGCCTTCCACGGCAAATCGACCGCCCAGCCGACCATCGTGCGCGATGTCGAATTGCAGTTCGACGGCGGCACCAGCGGCCTTAAACCGGGCGCGGCGGTGCAGGCGGTGCTGGTCGCCGACGCCGCCCCTCCAGCGGAGAACAAACGATGAGGCGCGACGCGCGCAAGCCGCAGGCCATCCTCTTGGCGCTGGCTTTCTCGGTGAGCGTCTTGTTGGCCGCCTGCGGCGGCGACACGGCGTCATCGGGCACCGCCGCCGAGACGCTGGCGCCGCGTCCATGGCTGGAAACCCTGGCCGTCGACGGCGAGATCAAGGCCGCCGCCAGCACGCCGCTCAACGTGCCCGGCAACAACTGGAGCCAGCGCATGCTGGTCGATATGGTGGCCGACGGCAGCAGCGTGGAAAAGGGCCAGGTCGTGGCGCGCTTCGACTCGCCGCAATCGCGCATGGAGTTGTCGCAGGCCGAGCTGGAACTGTTGCGCAAGACGTTGGCCGAGCAGACCAGCGCGAGCGCCGCCAGCGTCGAGCGCGATAAACTGGCCGGCGACCGCGCCAAGGTCGAGGACGACCTCGGCCTGAGCCGGCGCTACGCCAGCGTCGACCTGAGCATCTTCCCCCGCAACGACATATTGGATGCCCTGGCCGACGTCGGCTTCCTGACCACCAAGCGCACCTACCTGGAATGGAGGGGCGGACAGGCGCAGGCGCGCGCGGCCGCGCAGGACGCCGTGCTGCATTCGCAGCGCGACAGCGTGGTGCGGACCGCCGCGCAACAGCGCGACAGCCTGGCCGCGCTGGAATTGGTGGCGCCGCATGACGGCGTGTTCCTGCTGACGGCCAAGTGGGACGGCACCAAGGCGGAGATCGGCTCGACCCAGGTGGCGGGCCAGGAGTTCGGCTCCCTGCCCGACCTGAATCAGCTGGTGGCCCATTTCAGCGTGGCCGAGGGCCAGGTGTTCGGCCTCAAGACCGGGTTGCCGGTGCGGGTGCGCCTGGCCGGCACCGGCACCGAGCTCATGCTCAAAGTCACGCGCGTCGGCAGCAACGCCAGCACCACGTCGCAAGAGTCGCCGGTCAAGTACAGCGACTTCGACGCCGCCATCGACACCGCCACCGCGCGCAAGCTCGGCCTCAAGCCGGGCCAAGCCTTGCGCGGCACGGTGGAACTGGTGGCCCAGCCGGCCGCGCTGACGGTACCCAACATCGCGCTGGTGCAGGACGGCGCCGGCTACGTCGTCTACACGGAAGAGGGCGGCAAACAGACGCGCCGCAAGGTCGAGCTGGGCCAACGCGGCCCGGTGCGCAGCGAATTGAAAAGTGGCGTCGCCGCCGGCGCGCGCATCGTGCTGCTGCCGCCGGCGCCGACGGAGAAATCATGAACCTGGCATTGATACGCGAGGCGGTCACCGAGCTGCAGCGCCGCAAGCTGCGCACCGGGCTGACCTTGCTGGGCATGGTGTTCGGCGTGGCCGCCATCGTCGCCATGCTGGCCGTGGGCGAGGGCAGCAAGCGCGAGGCGCTGCGCCTGGTGGCCGAGCTGGGGCTGGACAATGTGCTCATCGAGAGCAAGGCCATCGACCCCGAGCAGCTCAAGGACATCCGTACCCGCTCGCTGGGTCTGTCGGCCGCCGACGGCGCGGCGGCGTTGTCGGTGGTGCCGGGCGCGGTGTCGGTGTCGATGAAAAAGGAAATCAAGGTCGACCAGCTGGTGCTGGGCCAGCGCGTGGTGCCGGCGCGCGCCTACGCCGTCTCGCCGGCCTACGCCGAGCATGGCGGCCTGCGCCTGGCCACCGGCCGCTGGCTGGCGCCGGCCGACGGCGCCACCCTGGCGCCGGTGTGCGTGCTGGGCGCCCGTCTTGCCCGCACCTTGTTCGGCAACGAACCCGCGCTCGGCCGCCGCCTCAAGCTCAACCACGTGTGGCTGGAGGTGGTGGGCGTGCTGGAGGACCGCGCGCAGAGCAAGTCCGACTTCGAAGGCGTCAAGCTGGGGCTCGACGACGAGCGCCTGTTCGTGGCCTGGGAGACGGGCAGGGCGCGCTTCAACTTCAAGCGCATCGAGGACGAGGTCGACGGCATCAGTGTGCGGCTCGACGGCAAGGTCGCGCCGGACCAGGCCGCGCGCGTGCTGCAGGCGCTGATCACCAAGCGCCACGGCGGCGCCGATGACACCAACCTGATCGTGCCGATGGGCCTGTATCGCCAGAACCAGCAGACGCAGCGGATCTTCGCCATCGTCATGAGTTCGATCGCGGCGGTATCGTTGCTGGTCGGCGGCATCGGCATCATGAACATCATGCTGGCCAACGTGCTGGAGCGGCGCCGCGAGGTGGGCCTGAAGCGGGCGCTGGGCGCGCGCCGGCGCGACGTGGTCGAGCAATTCCTGGCCGAAGCGCTGGTGATCGCCGTCAGCGGCGCACTGTTGGGCGTGGTGCTGGGCGCGGTGGCGGCCTACAGCATCGCCGCCTTGGCCGGCTGGTCGGTGGCATGGTCCCCGTTCAGCCTGATCGCGGCGGTGCTGCTGTGCGTAGCGGTGGGCCTTGCCTTCGGCGTCTTCCCCGCGCGCCAGGCCGCCGCGCTCGACCCGATCGCCGCCCTGCGCAGCGACGGCTAAAAACACCGGGGTCAGGTCCGACATTCGGACATTTTGGAACTTTCCCTCCGTTCGAAAGTTCCAAATTTTCGTCTTTTGTCCGAATGTCGGACCTGCCCCCCGGCTGTTTGCCCCCCGGCTGTTATGCTGTGCGCTGGCGGCGCCGCGCGGCGAAGCTCAACGACAGCGCCGAGACCAGGAAGTAGAACGCGCCGAAACCTGCGTAGCCGGCGACGGTGGCGATCGATGGCTCCGCCGGCAACTGAGCCTGGGAGATGAAGAACGCTCCGGCAAGCGCCGATTGCGCGCCGCTCAGTATCATCGCCCATTGCGCGCCGTGGGTTTTCCAGCGGCGCAGCGCGGTGCCGAGCTGCAGCAATCCTGACCCGATCGCCCAGGCGCCGAACACGACCAACACCCGGTGCATGGCGGGCAGGCTGACCGCGATCGCCAACGCGACGGCAAGGCTCACGAGGACGTTGATCAGCTGGGTACGGTTCCGCGCCAGCCCGCCGCTGCGTTTGCCGTCGATGAAATTGGCCAGCGCGTCCCATGCCGGATAGCCAATCAGCAGCAGCGCGCTGGCGGTAGCCGAGTTTTTGCCAATCGTTATCGCCGCAATGAGCCATAGCGCCGAAAAAGCCGCGCGGACGTAGTAGTAGCGGTTGAGCCAGTTTTCCTGCTCGGCCGGGATGTTGATATTCGCTTGCTGGGACATAATATTCTCCGTTTGTGTGCTACCTACTAGTTGGTAGGTATTAAGGTTAAAAAATCGGCCCCTAAGCGCTTTAGAGCTCAGGGGCTCGACGAAACTACGGTCGCGATAAATACCGCGTCAACTGTGCCCTGGCGATGGTGCCGAACATCGAGCCGTCGCCATACGCACGTGCAGATAGCATCGCGCCATGCACCGTGGCCATGAAGATCTCGGCCTCGACCTGCGGCGTGTAGGCCGATTGGATCGTTCCTTGTCGCATTCCCTCGGCCAGCACCGAGGCCAGCCAATCCGACAGGAACCGGAAGTAGGAACGCACTTCGATCGCCACATCTTCGGGCAAGATCGGCAACTCTCCGGCCAGCAGCGCGCAGACGCAAAATGGCGCGCTCAGATCCTCGATGCATTTCGACCAGTGCTGGATGTAGGCGCGCAACTGCTCCACCGGATCGGCAATGGCTTGCTGCAGATGGCCTAGCCCTTCCTCCGTGGCGCTGCGGTGTTGCACCACCAGCGCCTTGACCAGATCCACCTTGTTGGGAAAGTGGTGGTGGATGCTGGCCTTGCGGATACCGACCACCTCGGCGATATCGGCGTAGCTGAAACCGTTATAGCCGCCTGCGACGATCAAACCCCGTGCGCAGGCGACAATCTCTTCAGCGGTGTTGGATAATTTACTCATATGACGAATACTACCTTCCAGTAGGTAGGCTTGTCAACAGCTTTTTAATGACGGGCCGATGCCGACGTGCCGTGCCGGTAGCCGTCGGTCAGGGTGTTGAGGAAGGCCACCAGGTCGGCGATGTCGCGCTCGCTCAGCGTCGGCGCGCCGCCGGGGCGGCCGCCGAACGGCGCGTCCATATTGACGTTGGCCTCCAGGCCAGCGGGCTGGTCGTCGAACTTGCGATCCTTGTACCACTTCATCGGCGTCGTATCGCGCGTGGCGTAGAAGCGCACCACGTCTTCCAGCTTGTTGAAGCTGCCGTTGTGGAAGTAGGCCTTGCGCAGCGCGACGTTGCGCAGCGACGGCGTCTTGAAGCGTCCGCAATATTCCTTGTGGTCGTTGAGGTCGGTGCGGTCCGGGCCGCACAGGCCGAGGTCGTAGTGGCGCGGGTCGGCGTTGACCTCAAGCTTGCGGTTGCGCGGCACGCCGATGTTGATCAGGCCGTAGTCGGTGAACTGCGGGAACACGCCGCCCGGCGAGATGCGGCTGATGTGGCAGGACGCGCAGTTGCCCTTGGTTTCGTCGTTGAACACTTGTAGCCCGCGCAGCTCCGGCGCCGACAGCGTGGCCTGCTTGCGTAGGAACGCGTCGTACTTGCTGGTGTAGGGATAGAAATCGGCCGGGCTTTCCTGGAACACTTCCAGCGCCATCAACGCGCCCTGCAGGGCGGCGTTGGGCCGCGCGAAGATGTCGGCGCCGTACACCTCCCGGAACTTCGCCGCCAGCGGACTGGCCTGCAACCGCGCCAGCACCGCCGCCCCGTCCTTGTTGCCCATCTCGCGCGCCGATAGCAGCGGCCCCAGCGCCTGCTCGTGCGCCGACCGCGCGCGGCCGTCCCAGTCGTGGCCGCCGGTCGGGCCGGCGTCGGTGCTGTCGTCGCCGTCGTCGTCATGGTAGTGCTCGCTGAAGGCGGGGGCGTTCTGGATGTAGCGCAGCGACGGCGTCGCGCGCGTGCCTTCGGTCTTGCCGTCGGCGCCGCCCAGTTGCGCCGCCAGATTGTTGTTGGGACCGTAGGCGTTGTCGGGACTGTGGCAACTGGCGCAGGCCAGCTTGCCCGAGGCCGACAGGCTGGTGTCGTTGAACATGGCGCGCCCCAGTTCGGTCAGTTCGGGCACCGTCGGCCGTCGTCCGGCCGGCGGCGCATAGGCGGCGCGCGGCGCGTCGGCGGCAGGGCTGGAGACTTGTGCCGCGTCGGCGGGTGCCGTGGGTGTCGCGCGCTGGCAGGTGCCCAACAGCGCGGCCAGCAGAAGTGCATAAATAATTTTCATGCGCCCAGACTACCAATATGACATGACGACTACATGACTGTTAGAAAACGATACAAAACGATACGTTTCCGGCTCCGCCATTTCATCGTCCTGACATATTCGCCGCCTAGCATGAGCCGCTTTCATCCCACCCACAAGGCAAGAACATGACATCCAAACTGAAAACGGTCCTGCGCCCGCTGCCGTTGCTGCTGTTGGCGGCCGGCGCCGGCGCCGGCCTGATCGCCTGCGGCAGTTCCTCCGACGGCGATGTACCGACCCTGTCCGGCCAGGTGGTTGGCAGCTATTACGAAAACGCCTCGGTCTGCCTGGAAAGCGGCAGCGCCAAGCTGACCTGCGACAGCAATTCGGGCAGCGTGCGCACCGGCGCCGACGGCAGTTTTAAAGTGACCGGCACCGGCAGCGGCCCCTTGCTGGTCACCGTCGGCACCGACGCCATCCGCCACGACGCGCTGGGCGACGCCGGCACCAAGGTCGCGCAGAAGCTGGTGTTCCGCGCGCCGAACGGCCACACCGGCATCATCGACGCCATCAGCACCGAGCTGAGCGCCATCATGGACGCCAACGGCGGCGACTTCGCCAAGGCCAGCGCCCAACTGGCGGCGCGCATCGGCGTGGCCGAAAGCAATCTGCTGGCCGATGTCAACAAGGTTACCGGCGACGATCAGGCCAAGCTGAAAGCCGAGAACGACAACTTCACCGCCGTCATCGCCGCGGCCGGCACGCAGAGCGCCACCGCCGACGTGGCCGGCGCCATCAGCGCCGGCGCCGCGCTGGGCAACATCAAGAACATCGTCGTCATCTACGCGGAGAACCGGGGCTTCGACAATCTGTACGGCCTGTTCCCGGGCGCTAACGGCGTGCCCGGCGTCAATCCGACCTCGACCGGCGGCTACGTGGCGCAGAAGGATGCCGACAACAGCACCTTGCCGGTGCTGCCGCCGACCTGGGGCGGCATGACCGCCGCCGGCCAGAGCCTGGTGATCACGCAGGCGCAGTCGGCCAACCTGCCGAACAAGCCGTTCCAGATCGACGACGCCAACAGCCCGATCGCGATGCCGCAGTCGGTCATCACGCGCGACCTGGTGCACCGCTTCTACAACAACCAGATGCAGATCAACGGCGGCGCCAACGACAAGTTCGCCCTGTATTCGGACGCCGGCGGCCTGACCATGGGCTACTACGACGGCAGCAAGATGAAGATGTGGGACATCGCCAAGCAGTATGCGCTGGCCGACAACCTGTTCATCGGCGCCTTCGGCGGCTCGTTCCTGACCCACCAGTACCTGATCTGCGCCTGCGCGCCGCAATACCCGAACGCCGACAAGTCGGTGGCGGCCGCGTCGATCTCGAAGATCGATGTCGACGCCAAGGGCAACTTCGTGCGCCTGACGCCGTCGGCCACCTCGCCCGGCAGCGTGCTGAACGGCGCGCAGACCTACGCCAACGACAGCACCTTGACGCCGGCCGACGCCAGCGGCATGTTCTACGCGGTCAACACCATGCAGCCGCCGTTCCAGCCGAGCAGCAACGCCCCGGCCGGCGCCGACGGCAGCCACTTGTACGCCGATCCGGCCAAGGCCAACACCTTGCCGCCGCAGACGCAGAAAAACATCGGCGACATGCTGACCAGTAAGAACATCGACTGGGCCTGGTATGCCGGCGCCTGGAACAGCACCACCGCCAACGCCACTTCGGCCACGCGCGGCGGCTTTGCCAACCCGCCCAACTTCCAGTTCCACCACCAGCCGTTCAACTACTTCGCCGAGATGGATCCGGTGACGAACGCGGCCTACCGCGCGGCGCACCTGAAGGATTACGACACCCAGTTCGTCGCCGACGTCGCCGCCGGCACCTTGCCGCCGGTGGCCTTCTACAAGCCGCAGGGCAACCTGAACCAGCATCCCGGCTACGCCTCGGTGGCCGACGGCGACGCCCACATCGCCGATGTCATCGCCAAGCTGAAGCAAAGTCCGCAGTGGAAGAACATGCTGGTCATCGTGACCTACGACGAGAACGGCGGCTTCTACGACCACGCCGCGCCGCCGAAGGGCGACCGCTGGGGGCCGGGCACGCGCGTGCCGGCGATCATCGTGTCGCCGTTCGTGAAGAAGGGCTCGGTCGATCATACGCAGTACGACTCGGCCTCGATCCTGCGCGCCATCACGCACCGTTTCAACCTGCCGGTGCTCGATGGCCTGACGGTGCGCGACCAGGCGCTGGCCGCCAACGGCGCCAAGCCGATGGGCGATTTCAGCGCGGCGCTGGCGCTCACGCCACAGGAGTAAGCGACCGGCGCCGAACGGGAAACCGGGGCCACAAACAAAAATGGCCGGGATCACACCCGGCCATTTTTTCGCGTCGACGAAAGATCAGATTATTTGGCGGCCTTGAGCAGGCGCGCGACGTCCAGCGCGAAGTAGGTCAGCACGGCGTCGGCGCCGGCGCGCTTGAACGCCAGCATCGATTCCATCATCACCTTGTCGTGGTCGAGCCAGCCGTTTTGCGCGGCGGCCTTGATCATCGCGTATTCGCCGCTGACCTGGTAGGCGAAGGTCGGCACCTTGAACTCGTCCTTGACGCGGCGCACGATGTCCAGATACGGCATGCCCGGCTTGACCATCACCATGTCGGCGCCCTCGGCCAGGTCCAGCCCCACTTCGCGCAGGGCCTCGTCGGAATTGGCCGGGTCCATCTGATAGGTGTTCTTGTCGCCCTTGCCGAGATTGGCGGCCGAGCCGACCGCGTCGCGGAACGGGCCGTAGAACGCCGACGCATACTTGGCCGAGTACGCCATGATGCGCGTGTGGATATGGCCCTTTTCCTCCAGCGCGGCGCGGATCGCGCCGATGCGCCCGTCCATCATGTCCGACGGCGCCACCACGTCGACGCCGGCGTCCGCGTGGCACAGCGCCTGGCGGATCAGCATGTCGGTGGTGATGTCGTTGATGACGTAGCCGTTGTCGTCGATCAGGCCGTCCTGGCCGTGGCTGGTGTACGGGTCGAGCGCGATGTCGGTCAGGATGCCCAGCTGCGGGAACGCCTGCTTGAGGGCGCGCACGGCGCGCGGCACCAGCCCATCCGGATTGGCGGCCTCGACGCCGTCGGGCGTCTTCTTGGCCACGTCGATCACCGGGAACAGCGCCAGCACCGGCACGCCCAGGCTCACGCATTCCTCGGCCACCTTCAGCAGCAGGTCGACCGAGACCCGCTCCACGCCGGGCATCGACAGCACCGGCTCGCGCTGGTGCGTGCCTTCGAGGATGAACACCGGGTAGATCAAGTCCGACGCCGTGACCGCGTTTTCGCGCATCAGCGCGCGGGAGAACGGGTCGCGGCGCATGCGGCGCATGCGGATGCCGGGGAATTGGGCGGAGGCGTGGGGCGTGTGCATCGTGAAAACTTCCTAGAGAGTGTGGGCAAGAAGGGCTGCCAGCTTATTCCGGCTTTGGCGGCTCCGCGTCCGGTTCGACGTCGTCTTCCATCTCGATCAGTTCGACCTGGGCCGCCGCTTCCTCGTCGGTGACGCCGGCCAGTTCCAGGATCTTGTCGTTGGCTTCGTCGATGCCGATGCGTTTGAGCGCGGAGAACAGTTGCACGGTGAAAGGGAAGCCTTCGCCGTCCTCGTCGACGTAGCTGTCGAGCTTGGCTTTGGCCTGGCGCAGCACGTTGACCGATTCGTTGCGGTTCAACTTGTCAACCTTGGTCAGAATGCAATGGATCGGCTTGCCGGTCGGGGCGAACCATTCGAGCATCTGGATATCCAGGTCGGTGAACGGGCGGCGCGAGTCCATGATCAGGATCAGCGCGGCCAGCTGTTCGCGGCGCTGCACGTAGTCGCCCAGCAGGCGCTGCCAGTGCAGCTTGGCCGAACCGGACACTTCCGCGTAGCCGTAGCCGGGCAAGTCGACCAGCAGGCATTCGATCTCGGCGACGATGGTCGGGTCCTTGCGGTGCTGCGCGACGTGCGCGCCGCCGATGGAAAAGTAGTTGATGTGCTGGGTGCGGCCCGGGGTCTTGGAGGCGAACGCCAGCCCTTTCTGGTTGCACAGGATGTTGATGGCGGTCGATTTGCCGGCGTTGGAGCGACCTGCAAAGGCGATTTCCGGCACCGTGGTATCGGGCAGGTCACGCAATTGGTTGACGGTCGTAAAGAAGCGGGCTTGCCAGAGTTTGGACATGGGATGGGGAAAAATGCAACAAAAGGGAGCAAATATGCTGGAAAGCTATTGTACAATGAGTGGTTACGAAGTGTTGCCATGCATATTTCGTGCTAGCGTGGGCGACAGTTTCAAAAAAACTTTTTAGACTCGTCTCAGGGTGCTTGAATGAATCGTGTGTTTTCACCATTTGTAAAATCCTTGCTCATCGCTCTGCTGGCAGTCACCGCCTCCGCCTCCGCCGAAGAGAAGAAGCCTGCCACCGCCGCTCCGAAGATCGACGCGGCCAAAGGCGGCGCCCTGTACACCGATGGCGACAACGCGCGCGGCCTGCCGGCTTGCGTTTCCTGCCACGGCGCCAACGGCAATTCGACCATCGCCATCAATCCGAAGCTGTCGTCCCAGCACGAGGGTTATATTTATAAGCAACTTGTGAACTTTACGACGCCGGAGCGGAATCAACCGGTGATGACGACCTACGCCAAGATGCTGACGGACGAGGAAAAGCACAACATCTCGGCCTGGCTGAGCACCCAGGCCACCAAGCCGGGTGCCGCGAAGAACAAGGATACGATCGAACTGGGCAAGAAGATCTACCGCGGCGGCATCGCCGACAAGAACGTGCCGGCCTGCGCCAGCTGTCACGGCGCCAGCGGCGGCGGCATCCCGGTGCAATATCCGCGCATCGCCGGCCAGCATCAGGATTACACGGTGGCGCAACTGGGCCTGTTCAAGTCCGGCGGCCGCAAGAACAGCGCGCAGATGAGCACGATCGCGCAGCGCATGTCGGACGAGGAAATGAAGGCCGTCGCCGATTACGTCGCTGGCTTGAAATAAGGTTGGCTTTGCCGCGCCGGTTGGCGCGGCGCCGCGAATAGACAAGGGCAGCAGCGCGAGCGGGCTGCCCTTTTTGCTGGTGCCGGGTGATACACTTGGTAGCTGCATCTTTTATTGAGACGTCCCACGCATGAGTAGCCCCAGCACCACCGGTATCGAACTGAAGACGCGCCGCCCCATCGTCGGCGAGATCGTTGAACTGATTTCCTCCATGCGCTTCGCCATCGCGCTGCTGGCGATGATCGCCATCGCCGCCGTCATCGGCACGGTGATGAAGCAGAACGAGGCGACGCCGAACTACATCAACCAGTTCGGGCCGTTCTGGTACGAGGTGTTCGACAAGACCGGACTGTACTCGGTGTACTCGGCGTGGTGGTTCCTGCTGCTGATGGGCATGCTGGTGACGTCGACCTCGCTATGCATCGTGCGCAACGCGCCGAAGATGATCAAGGACATGCGCAGCTGGCGCGAGAACGTGCGCGAGCAGTCGCTGCTGAACTTCCACCACAAGATGCAGTGGCGCGCGCCGCTGGCCCGCGCGGCGCTGGCGCAGCAGACCGCCGCCCGCCTGGCCGACGCCGGCTACAAGGTCAAGCTGGTCGAGAAGGACAACGGCACCTTGCTGGCGGCCAAGCAGGGCGCGGCCAACAAGTTCGGCTACATCTTCGCGCACTCGGCCATCGTCATCATCTGCGTCGGCGCGCTGTTCGATTCGGACATGCCGATCCGCTTCCAGGAATGGTTCCTCGGCAAGACGCCGTTCGGCGGCAGCGGCCTGATTTCGGCGGTGCCGCCGCGGCACCGCCTGAGCACGGCCAATCCCACCTTCCGCGGCAACACCTTGATCCCCGAGGGCGCATCGAGCGACAGCGCGCTGCTGCAGCGCGCCGACGGCGTGCTGATCCAGGAACTGCCGGTGACGATCAACCTGAAGAAATTCACCATCGACTTCTACAGCACCGGCATGCCCAAGCTGTTCGCCAGCGAGGTCGAGGTCAAGGACCACGCCAGCGGAGAAGTCGTCAAGGCGGTCATCGAGGTCAACAAACCGTTGCTGTACAAGGGCCTGGCGATCTACCAGTCCAGCTTTGAGGACGGCGGCAGCAAACTGAAGCTGACCGGCTTCCCGATGACCGGCGCCGACACCACGCCGTTCGCCATCGCCGGCGAGGTCGGCGGCAACACGCCGCTGGGCAAGGAATACACGGTCGAGTGGTCGGGCTTCCGCCCGTTCAACGTCGAGAACCTGGCCAGCCAGGACGCGCGCGCCGTCACCCAGGGCAAGAGCTTGCAGGAGCAGTTCGCGCAGGGCCTCGACAAGCACACCGGCTCGGCCGGCCGCAACGCCAACAACAAGGATTTGAAGAACGTCGGCCCGAGCGTGCAGTACAAGCTGCGCGACAAGACCGGCCAGGCGCGCGAATTCCAGAACTACATGCAGCCGGTCACGGTCGATGGCGCCACGGTGTTCCTGGCCGGCGTGCGCTCGAACCCGTCGGACGCCTTCAGCTTCCTGCGCATTCCGTCGGACGACGCCCACAGCGTCAACGAGTGGATGCGCCTGCGCGCCGCGCTGACCGATCCTGCGCTGCGCGACGCCGCCGCCAAACGCTATGCCGAGCGCGCCGCGCCGAAGGGCCCGAACGCGGAAACCCTGCGCGAGCAGATCGAGGCGTCGGCGCAAAAAAGCCTGACCCTGTTCGCCGGCGACAGCAAGGCGGCCGGCTTCCTGGCCATTTCGCAATTCCTCGAGAAGGTGCCGGAAGCGGGCCGCGAGAAGACCGCCGAGGTGTTCATGAAGATCCTCAACGGCAGCCTGTGGGAGTTGTGGCAGGCCGCGCGCGCCAAGTCCGGTCTGCCGGAGGTGAGCGCCGACGAGAACCATGGCCGCTGGCTGCTGCTGGCCACCAACGCGCTGTCGGACGCCTTTTTCTACGGGGCGCCGGTGTACCTGCAGCTCGACGAGTTCGTCGAGGTCAAGGCGTCGGTGTTCCAGGTGACGCGCTCGCCGGGCAAGAACGTGGTCTACCTCGGCTGCGCGCTGCTGGTGCTGGGCGTGTTTTCGATGTTCTACATCCGCGAGCGCAGGCTATGGGTGTGGATCAAGGACGGGGCCGACGGCGACGGCGCGGAGGCCTTGATGGCCATGAGCACGCAGCGCAAGACGCTCGATTTCGAGCGCGAATATGAAACTTTGAAAGAAAAGCTGCCACAATCGGCGTAATCGCAACACTGTGCGGCAAACCCAGCGGTACCGGAGAACACAATGGAACTCACTAAAACTCAGCAAACCTATATTCAGGCGCCAGGCTATTTCAAGCGATTGACGACGTTCGACTGGATTTTCGCGCTGGCGCTGCTGGCCGGCGCCGTGTTCGGCCTGAACCGCTACGGCCACTTCATGGACATCTATGAAAAGGCGATCCTGCTGCTGGCCGCGCCCACCTTCGCCGCGCTCGGCTGGCACTGGAAGCCGGTGCGCTGGATGATGCCGCTGGTGGCGCTGCTGTCGCTGTGGGCGATCTCGATGTACGACGGCCAGCTCGACATGGGCAGCACCAGGTTCTGGCTGCGCTACATGCTGTCGAGCCAGTCGGCGATCCTGTGGATGAGCGTGATGTTCTGCCTGTCGACCCTGTTCTACTGGATCGGCTTCGCCGGCCGCTCGGACTCGATCTCCAGCCTGGGCTCCAAGCTGAGCTGGGCCGCCGTCGTGCTCGGCTGGACCGGCATGATGGTGCGCTGGTACGAGTCCTACCTGATCGGCGCCGACGTCGGCCACATCCCGGTGTCGAACCTGTATGAAGTGTTCATCCTGTTCTCGCTGATCACCGCGATGTTCTACCTGTATTTCGAGCAACGCTACGCGACCCGCCAGATGGGCCCGTTCGTGCTGCTGATCATCAGCGCCGCCATCGGCTTCCTGTTCTGGTACACCACCTCGCGCGACGCCGCCGAGATCCAGCCGCTGCTGCCGGCGCTGCAAAGCTGGTGGATGAAAATCCACGTGCCGGCCAACTTCATCGGCTACGGCAACTTCGCGCTGGCGGCGATGGTCGCTTCGGCGTACCTGCTGAAGACCTCGGGCTACCTGAAGGACCGCCTGCCGTCGGAGGAGGTGCTCGACGACGTCATGTACAAGGCCATCTCGGCCGGCTTCGCCTTCTTCACGATCGCCACCATCCTGGGCGCGCTGTGGGCGGCCGAGGCGTGGGGCGGCTACTGGTCGTGGGACCCGAAGGAGACCTGGGCGCTGATCGTCTGGCTCAATTACGCGGCCTGGCTGCACATGCGCTTGATGACGGGCCTGCGCGGCCGCCCGGCGGCCTGGTGGGCGCTGGTGGGCCTGCTGGTGACGACGTTCGCCTTCCTGGGAGTCAACATGTTCCTGTCCGGCCTGCACTCCTACGGCAAGCTCTAAAGCCGAGCAAGGCCGGCGCCCGGGCGTCCATCTAAACCACGTAGGGCGGATTAGCGGGCGAGGCCCGCTAACCGCCCCGGGGCCCATCGAAGGGACCGCCTACCTGCCGGTAGGCGTTAAGAGCGCAGCGTAATCGGCCATGCATGCGCCGCCGGCGGCAAGCGCGAAGTCACCGCCTCGCGCTTGCCGTTTCAACAACAAAATGTAATCGCAATGTAATCAGCGGCTGGCGACGATTGGTGTAATGTTCAGGCTATTGGTAACCGAGTCTGAATTTTGCACCTTTCTGGAGTCAACATGCTGATCAAGCGTAGCCCCAACGGCCTCGACCTGCCGTTCTCATCGGAAATCACGCCGCGCGAACTGTACGAGTCGCGCCGCAGCTTCATGAAGCAGATCGCCTTGGGCGCGGTCGGCAGCGCCGCGCTGCTGGAAATGGCCAACCGCGAAGCGTTCGCCCAGGGCGCCAATCCCAAGCTGGCGGCCAAGCTGAACCCGGCGTACTCGGCGCTCGACAAGCAGACGCCATACAAGGACGCCACCACCTACAACAACTTCTACGAGTTCGGTACCGACAAGAGCGACCCGGCGCAAAACGCCGGCACCTTGAAGACCCGTCCTTGGACCGTCACCATCGAAGGCGAGGTCAAAAAGCCGATGACGCTCGACATCGACGCGCTGCTGAAGCTGGCGCCGCTGGAGGAGCGCGTCTACCGCCTGCGCTGCGTGGAAGGGTGGTCGATGGTGATCCCGTGGATCGGCTACTCGTTCTCCGAGATCATCAAAAAGGTCGAGCCGACCGGCAACGCCAAGTACGTCGAATTCATCACGCTGGCCGACAAGAAGCAGATGCCCGGCGTCGGCAGCCGCGTGCTCGACTGGCCGTACACGGAGGGCCTGCGCATCGACGAGGCCAACCATCCGCTGGCGCTGCTGACCCTGGGGATGTACGGCGAGAACCTGACCAACCAGAACGGCGCTCCGGTGCGCATGGTGCTGCCGTGGAAGTACGGCTTCAAGTCGGGCAAGTCGATCGTCAAGATCCGCTTCGTCAAGGACCAGCCGCGCACGTCGTGGAACATCTCGGCGCCGCGCGAGTACGGCTTCTACTCCAACGTCAATCCGGAAGTGGACCACCCGCGCTGGTCGCAGGCGTCCGAACGCCGCATCGGCGAGGACGGTTTCCTGGCGCGCAAGCGCAAGACCTTGATGTTCAACGGCTACAACGATGTCGCGCCACTGTACGCCGGCATGGACCTGAAGAAGTTCTTCTAAACATGGCTTCGGTTTTGCCATATGCGCCGACAGCGCGGCAGGTCAGCCTGATCAAGGCCGCCGTCTTCGTGCTGGCGCTGGTGCCCTTGCTGCGCATGGTCTATTTGACGGTGACCGGGCAGCTGGTCGAGCCGCTGGAGTTCATCACGCGCGGCACCGGCGACTGGACCTTGTACTTCCTGTGCTTCACGCTGGCGGTGACGCCGCTGCGGCGGTTGACCAAGTGGAACTGGCTGATCAAGCTGCGGCGCATGCTGGGGCTGTACATGTTCTTCTACGGGTTTTTGCACTTCATGACCTTCCTGTGGTTCGATCATTTCTTCGACTTCGCAGAGATGTGGAAGGACGTGCTCAAGCGGCCATTCATCACGGTCGGCTTCATCGCCTTCGTGCTGCTGATCCCGTTGGCGGTGACCAGCACCAACGCCATGGTCAAGCGCCTGGGCGGCAAGCGCTGGCAATGGCTGCACCGGCTGATCTACGTGATCGCGCCGCTGGCGATCCTGCACTTCTGGTGGATGAAGGCCGGCAAGCACAACTTCACCGAGCCGATCATCTACGGCACCATCCTTGGCGTGCTGCTGCTGATGCGCGTCTACTGGGCGCGCGCCAAGGCCAAGGCGGCATGAACCAATGCCAACCGGTGGCGGCTTAATCGTAGGATCACGTAGGGCGGATTAGCGAAGCGTAATCCGCCAAGCTGCCGAGCCGCCGACGGCTTGCGCGTCCCCAACGAGGGTCGCGTTTCGCGTGACTGCCGCCAGCCCGGCGAACCGGGCAAGCGGCCACGCGCGTTATGTCAGCGCCCGGTACCTGAAATCACGCAGCACGACACTGCCGCTGCCCGCGCTGTATATCCCCACCTTCAAGCTCAGGAATCCGCCGAACACGTTGTGGTGGATGCCGGACACCTCCATGCGCAGCCCATGCAACACCCAGGTCTTGCCGTTGTCATGCGAGTAGCGGAACGTGACGACATGATCGTCGTTGGTCATGCGCACCCGCACCGACGAGGTCGCGCGGTTGGCGCGCATCCACGATTGCTCTTCCGCATGCTGGAACGTCTTGATCAGCTCCGGCGTGAAGCCCAGCCCGACGAACGCCTTGTGGTTGTAGAACAGCAGCAGGCCGCCCTCGGCCTGGCCGTTCAGCTCCATGGTCAGCTCCACCTCGTAGCTGCGGTCGCCAACCCCGCAGGTGAGCGGCCGGCTGTCCACCGGCGAGGCGCCTCGTCCGGCGATCCGCAATCCCTGCGCCGTGTACGTCGCCCGCTTCGCCTCGTCCGGCGCCGGATCATGGAAGGTCCACTGCGCGCCGAAGCGGTTGCGCTTGAAATCATCGGACAAGGCCTGGCCCGCCGGCCCCGCCTTGCCGCCCTTCGGTTTGGCCAGCGGCTTGGACAGGTCGCCGCCCAGCGCGCGGAACCAGCCGTCGTCGGTCCATTCCATCGGCTCGAGCAGGGTCTGGCGTCCCAGCGTGCGGTAGCCGTTCTCGTAGCCGTGGTAAACCATCCACCAGTCGCCGGCCGGCCCCTCGACCAGGGTCGCGTGGCCGCGCGACCACCACGGCTCGGCCGTGCCCAGGCTGCGCACCAGCGGGTTGTGCGGGCAATGCTCCCACGGCCCGTGGATCGAGGTCGAGCGCGCGGCGATGACCATGTGGCCGGTCACCGGCCCGGACGTGCCGCCGACGGCGGTCACCAGGTAGAACCACTTGCCGCGCCGAAGCAGCTTGGGGCCTTCCGGCGCGAAATTCTCCACCACCCAATCGTCCGGATAGCGCCACGGTTGGTACGCTTGTTCAAGCTGTCCGTCGGTCGCCAGGCCGTCGTCGCTCAGGCGGATCTTGCGGATGCCGTTGACGAACAGGTAGCGCTTGCCGTCCTCGCCGACGATGTGGCCGGGATCGATGCAACCGCTGATCTTCAGGTCGACCGGCTCGCTCCACGGGCCTTCGATGCGGTCGGCCCAGATGGCGTAGATCGACCAGGCGCTGCCATCGGGCGCGGCCGGGATGTAAATGAAATATTTGCCGTTGTGCTTGCACAGGTCCACCGCCCAGATCGTGCCCAGCGGCTTCGACAGCGCGGGGCCGACGGGCCGCCAGTTCACCAGGTCGGTCGAGTGCCAGATCACCAGCCCCGGATACGAGTAGAACGACGAGTAGGTGAGGTAGTAATCCTTGCCGTCCTTGAGGATGGTCGGATCGGGATGGTCGCCCGAGATGATCGGGTTGATATAGGTGCCGTCGCCCTGGTCGGCCTGGCGTTGGCCTTCGATGCCCCGGCGCCCCTGGCGCGGCGCGCCGATGACGGGGGCGGTGGCGCACTCGGCCGCCGGCGCGATACCCGGCGCGATGCCGAGGCCGGCGCCGGCCAACAGGGTTTTGAACGCGTCTCTGCGCGATTGATTGGTCACTTGCTGTCTCCAGTGGGGATGAAGAGGGTTGGCTGGGCCTTACGGCCCAGCCCGTGTCCGAATGTCGGACCTGACCCCGGGGGTTATTTGCCGGCGGTCAGCTTGAGCAGGTAGACGTCGTTTTCGCGCAGCGGCAGCGAGAGGCTGGCGCGGCCGTCGGCGCCGACCCGCACCGTGCGGCGTTCGGACGCCTTGCCGGTGGCTTCGGACTTCAACGCGGCCACTTGCGGCCGGGTCAGCTGCTTGGGCGAGCCCATGTCGATGAAGGCGGTGTAGGCGTCGTTTTTCCGGTAGCCGACTTGCGCGATGCTGACGTTGTAGACGCCTTGTTTCAAGCCTTGCAGTTTGACGTCGACCTTGCCCTTGTTTTTAGGCGGCAGGTCCTTGATGAAGTATTGCTGGTTGTTGGTGTTTTCCGGCAAGGTGTGCGTGTAGTCCCACAGCAGCACCTGGACCTCGCCCTTGGCGTTGACCGTCGCCAGCGAGTGGGCGTCTTTGTTCTTCAGCTCGGTGTCGGCCAACTGGTTGAGGAACTGGTAGGCGAAGTAGGCCGGCTTCTTGATGCCTTGCGTGTTCATCAGGCCGAAACCGCCGTGGAAGGCTTCGAAGCGCGGACCCGGTTCCTCGAAGATGTCGGTGAAGACCCAGTACGACATCGATTGCGCGGCGTTGCCGACCTGCTTGAGCTTTTGCAGGATGTAGGCGGCCTGGTGGTAGCTGTCGTGCGTGGGATCGGACGGCGTGTACGACGAGCTCCATTCGGTGTAGTGCAGCTCCAGCTTCGGCATCGCCGACGCGCCGATCTCCTTGCGGTTGCGCAGCACGTCGCCGCTGACCGCCGCTTCGTCCTTGATGAGCACGGTACCCTTGGTGCCGTATTCGTCCAGGTAACCCTCGCCGACGCCGTAGGTGTGCGTGCTGACGAAGTCGAGCGGGACGTTGTTTTCCTTGCAGTAGGCGATCATCTCCGGGATCCAGGCCGCGCCTGCCGTGGCCGGGCCGCCGACCTTGTAGCTCGGATCGACGCTCTTGACGCCGCGCGCGGCGTGGGCGTACAGCTTGAAATACTCGGCTTGCGTGCCGGCCCAGAAGCCGTCGAGGTTGGGTTCGTTCCAGACTTCGAAGTACCAGCTCGCCACCTCGGCGCGGCCGTAGCGCTCGGTCCAGTGCCTGGTCAGCGCCTGTACCAGCTTTTCCCATCGCTCGTAGCTGCGCGGCGGCGTGACGTTGCCCTTCCACCAGAAGATGGTTTTGTCGCCGCTGGCCATGGCGGACGGCATGAAGCCGAGCTCGACGAACGGTTTGACGTCGATGCTGATCAGATAATCGAACAGCGCGTCGATATATTGGAAGTTATATTCGTCATTGCCTTTGGCGTCGGTTTTATAGACGCCCATGTCGTCGGTCAACAAACCGTGCATGCGGATATATTTGAAGCCGGCGTCGCGTTTTATTTCGGCCAGTTGCTGTTGCCAATCCGCCCGCAACCCCTCGTTGGCGCGGCCGGCGCCGATCGCGAAATTAAAGGTTTTATTTAGTTTCCCCTGGACCTGTTTGACATTCAGATCGACGACGCGATCTTGTGCGTTTCCGTGAAATGGAAACACCAGGGCTGCGCTGAGCAACATCGTTGCGAGTGGATTAAAACTCATTCGTTTCTGCTTTCGAAAGGTGGACGGACACCGCCGGACCGGCATGCGGCATGACCACCCAGCGTAGCGCCGGCGCGCCGTTCGCGCCAGCGCCTCCGGGCGAAATTGCGGTGGGAATGCAGATTTTGCTACAAATTTTTGAGTTGGTGTTAGCGCTATCCACACTGGCCGGCTAGCCTGCGGGGGGACGCTCGCACACCGTTCTGAAGGCTTTCGGCGTGCATCCGTATTCCTCCTTGAACAGCTTGTTGAAATACGAAACGTTGCGATAGCCGACCGAATAGGCGATTTCCGCCACCGCCGCCGTTTCTTTTTCCGCCAGCAGACGGGCCGCCTCGGTCAGCCGCAATTTATTTAAATAGCCGCTGAAGGTGTGGCCGAATTCGGATTTGAGAATATCGTTGATTTTATTTCGATTAACGCCGGTATCGGCCACGATTTGCTCCAGGTCGAGTTCCGCGTTGGCGTAGCCGTTGGCGATATAACGCAGGATCGTCGCCTTTTCCTTGTCACGGTGCGGTTCGATCGACAATTGCTGATAAGCGACCAGCGGCAAATCCTTGCGCAGCTTTTCCTGGACGTCGGCGATCAGCGCGCGCGTGTGGCGGCGGAACGTCCACAGGCCGAAGCCGGCCCAGGACACGCCCAGCAGCATGGCTAGCGCCGTCAGGTAGCGGTAGTCGCGGCCGCTGAGCACCAGGCTGTCGATCTCGACCCGGGACTCGATGTTTTTCGGACTTTGGAAGGTGCTGCCGACGGAGATCTTCGGCACCTGGTCGAGCTTGTACGCCTGGTGCGACAGGTCCAGCTTGAACATGTCGAACCACCATTGCGGCGTCTCCAGCCGCGTCAGGTCGAGTTCGACGGTCGAGCCGTTCGGGCCGCACGAGAAAAACGCCGACGGCGCGCGGTAGGTCAGCCAGTCGCCGCGCCGGGAGACTTTTTTCTCCAGCGTCGAGGCGGTCAGGCTCAAGGTGTTGGCCGGCGCGCACCTGGCCACCAGGGTCACCGCCGTGTAGCGCGACAAATCCACGTGCGCCGGCGTGCCGTCGCGGTCGGTGAAGAACAGGCCGACGGCGGCGAAGGGGTAGCGCGCGTCCGGCGACAGCTTGAAGTTAAAACCCAGCCGCCGGCTGTCGCCGTCGATGCGGGCGAGCGATTGCGGCAGGTCGGAGTCGGGTTTGACGCGCCAGGGCAGGGCGCTGTCGCGCAGCGGCAGCAGCGGCGCGCTCAGATAGCTGAGACTGATACAGACGCAGCTGGCCAGCGCGCTCGCCGCCAGCAGCGCGAGGAAACCGTACAGCGTCTTTTTATAGAATTCCTGCATCGATGGCCGGGCGCGGACTGGTTGGCGGATTCATAGGCAAGAAGCCGCCCGCCTCGCGGCGGGCGGCTGCCGTTGTGCGGCGTCGGCTTACCTGATCAGCGGGCGATCAGCGACTCGAGCGCGAACAGGTCGGCCGCTTGTTCGCGCCGGCGCACCTCGTGGCAGACGGTGCCGTCGACGATGATCTCGGCGGCCCGGCCGCGCGTGTTGTAGTTCGACGCCATCGTCATGCCGTAGGCGCCGGCCGTGTGCATCACCAGCAGGTCGCCGGCGGCCACCGCCAGTTGGCGGTCGCGCGCCAGCCAGTCGCCGGACTCGCAGATCGGGCCGACCACGTCGTACGTCAGCGCGTCGGCGTTGCCGATCGAAACAGGCTGCATGTCCATCCAGGCCTGGTACAGCGCCGGACGGGCCATGTCGTTCATCGCCGCGTCGACCACGCAGAAGTTCTTCTCTTCGCCGTGCTTGAGGAACTCGACCCGGGTCAGCAGCACGCCGGTGTCGCCGACGATGGAGCGGCCCGGCTCGAAGATCACCTTGATGGCCTTGCCGTCGTGGCGCGCGGCGCGCCAGGCGTCGATTTTGGCGAACAGGCGGCCCAGGTAGTCGCGCACCGGCACCGGCGCGGCCTCGCCCGCCTCGCGGTAGTCGATGCCGATGCCGCCGCCGATGTCGACGTGGTGCAGCACGATGCCCTCGTCGCCCAGTTTATCGATCAGCTCGATCAAGCGGTCGAGCGCCTCCAGCAGCGGCGCGTCGTCCAGCAGCTGCGAGCCGATGTGGCAGTCGATGCCGGCCACTTCCAGGTGCGGCAAGGTGGCGGCGGTGCGGTAGGTGGCCAGCGCGTCGTCGAAGGCGACGCCGAACTTGCTCGCCTTCAGGCCGGTGGCGATGTACGGATGGGTCTTGGCGTCGACGTTGGGGTTCACGCGCAGCGACACGCGCGCGGTCTTGCCCATGGCGCCGGCCACCTCGTTGAGGCGGTGCAGCTCGGGGATCGACTCGACGTTGAAGCACAGGATGTCGTGCGACAGCGCCAGGCGCATCTCGTCGGCGCTCTTGCCCACGCCGGAGAAGATCACCTTGCGCGGGTCGCCGCCGGCGGCCAGCACGCGCAGCAGCTCGCCGCCGGAGACGATGTCGAAGCCGGCGCCCTGGCGTGCCAGCAAGTCCAGGATGGCCAGGTTGGAGTTGGCCTTCATGGCGTAGCAGACCAGCGCGTCGCGCCCGGCGCAGGCGTCGGCATAGGAGGCGAAGTTGGCCAGCAGCGCCGCCTTCGAGTACACATAGGTCGGCGTGCCGAACTGTTCGGCGATGGCGCTCAGCGCCACGCCTTCGGCGTGCAGCACGCCGTCTTGATACGAAAATTGCGACATAGTAATTATTGTTGGGGTGCTGGGAGAGTGGACGGAACCGGGGACGGCGTCACGGGAACCGGCGTGGCGGGCGTGGTGTCGGCCGGCGCGGTGGTGGCCGGGGTGCCGGCGGGCGTTACCTTGGCCTTGCCGCTCTTGGCTGGCGTGGCGGTCGGGTTGGGCAGGTACAGCGGGCCGGTTTGGCCGCAGCCGCCCAATAATACGGTCAGACCCAGGGTGGTGGCGCCGATAAACAAACGGAAAGAGGACTTCACGATAAAATCATGGATTGACTATAGATATTGGAGTGTAGCATGGGCGAATCAGAATTCCTGGCGCAGGCCGAAGCCACCCTCGACGCGATCGAGGCGGCCTTGGACCAATTGAACGACGACGACATGGTCGACGTCGAGTGCAGCCGCAGTGGCAACGTGCTGGAAATCGAGTTCATCGACAACGGTTCCAAGGTCATCGTCAACAGCCAGGCGGCGATGCAGGAGTTGTGGGTGGCGGCCCGCTCGGGCGGTTTCCACTACCGCCAGAAGGACGGCAAATGGCTCAACACCCGCGACGGCTCCGAGCTGTTCGCGGCGCTGTCGGAGATCGTCACCGCCCAGGGCGGCGCCCCGGTGGTGGTGGCGCCGAAGGCGTAAGCCTCCCGGCGCCCGCGCCGTCAAAACAGCTCGTTCTTGACGGCGTCCTTGGCTTTCTCTTCCGCCGGCGTGCCCTGGGCGGCGCCGTCGATGTTGTGCACGCCCGTACCCGGCGGGTTCTCCGCGTAGTAGTACTCGTCGCCCACCAGCATCACGCCTTCCGGCACGGCCCGTTCCTCGATCGGGATGTTCTTCAGCGCCTTCTGCATGAAATTGATCCAGATCGGCAGCGCCAGGCCGCCGCCGGTCTCGCGGTTGCCCAGGTTCTTAGGCTGGTCGTAGCCGATCCAGGCGATGCCCACCAGCTTGGGCTGGTAGCCGGCGAACCAGGCGTCGATCGAATCGTTGGTGGTGCCGGTCTTGCCGGAGATGTCGGGCCGCTTGAGCGAGAGCGCCTTGGCCGCCGTGCCGAAGCGCACCACGTCCTTGAGCATGCTGTCCATCAGGAAGGCGTTGCGCTCGTC
This sequence comes from uncultured Duganella sp., assembly GCA_963511605.1. Taxonomy (GTDB): domain Bacteria; phylum Pseudomonadota; class Gammaproteobacteria; order Burkholderiales; family Burkholderiaceae_D; genus Rugamonas. Next base: position 68,955 of record CAUPJZ010000018.1, read on the forward strand.
GATGACGCGGTTCTTCTCGTCGCCGGCCCGGTCCGGATTGGCCTGCGACAGGATCTTGCCGTCGGCGTCGGTCACCTTGGAGATCAGGTAGGGGCTGACCTTGTAGCCGCCGTTGGCGAACACCGAGTAGGCGCCGGCCATCTGCAGCGGCGTGACGTTGCCCGCGCCCAGCGCCAGGGTCAGATACGGCGGGTTCTTGTCGGCGTCGAAGCCGAAGCGGGTGGTGTATTCCTGGCCGTACTTGGCGCCGATCTTGTGCAGGATGCGGATCGAGATCATGTTCTTGGACTTGGTCAGGCCGCGGCGCATCGTCATCGGGCCCTCGTACTTGCCGTCGTAGTTCTTCGGCTCCCAGGCCTGGCCGCCGGTCTGGCCGGCGTCGAACGAGATCGGCGCGTCGTTGATGATGGTCGACGGCGACAGGCCGCGCTCGAGCGAGGCCGAGTAGATGAACGGTTTGAACGACGAGCCCGGCTGGCGCCACGCCTGGGTGACGTGGTTGAACTTGTTGCGGTTGTAGTCGAAGCCGCCGACCATGGCCTTGATGGCGCCGTCCTCGGTGCTGGCCGCGACAAACGCCGATTCGATCTGCGGCATCTGCGTCACTTCCCAGTCCTTGCCCTCCTGCATGACGCGGATCACCGCGCCACGGCGGATGCGCTTGTTCGGCAAGGCTTTTTCCGACAGCCACGAGCGGCCCATCTCCAGGCCGGCGCCGGCGATCTTGATCTCCTCGCCGGAGGCGGTGACGGCGACGATCTGCTGCGGCGTGGCCTTGAGCACCATGGCGGCGACGATGTCGTCGCTGTCCGGGTGGTCGGCCAGCTCGGTCTCGATGACGTCGTCGGCTTCTTCCTTGTTGGCCGGGATGTCGATATACGCCTCCGGGCCGCGGTAGGCGTGGCGGCGCTCGTAGTCCATGACGCCCTTGCGCAGCGCCAGGTAGGCGGCGTCCTGGTCGGCCTTGGTGATGGTGGTGAACACGTTCAGGCCGCGCGTGTAGGTGTCTTCCTTGAACTGTTCATAGACCAGCTGGCGTGCCATTTCCGCAACATATTCGGCGTGCACGCCGAATTCGCTGCTGTCGGTCTTGACCTTGAGCGGCTCGGCCTTGGCGGTCTCGAACTGCGCGTCCGTGATATAGCCCAACGCGTGCATGCGCTGCAGGATGTACTGTTGGCGCGTTTTGGCGCGCTTAGGGTTGACCACCGGGTTGTAGGCCGACGGCGCCTTCGGCAGGCCGGCCAGCATGGCGGCCTCGGCCACGGTGATGTCGCGCAGGTTCTTGCCGAAGTAGATTTGCGCGGCCGACGAGAAGCCGTAGGCGCGCTGGCCCAGGTAGATCTGGTTCATATAGACCTCGAGGATCTGGTCCTTGGTGAGGTTCTTTTCGATCTTCCACGCCAGCAGGATTTCATAGGCCTTGCGCTTGAGCGTCTGCTCGCTCGACAGGAAGAAGTTGCGGGCCACCTGCTGGGTGATGGTCGAGGCGCCCTGCTTGGCGCCGCCGGTGGCGTTGTGCACGGCCGCGCGCAGGATGCCGGTGTAGTCGATGCCGCCGTGCTGGTAGAAGCGGTCGTCCTCGATCGCCAGCACGGCCTTTTTCATCACGTCCGGGATGTCCTTGATGCGCACCAGGTTGCGGCGCTCCTCGCCGAACTCGCCGATCAGCACGTTGTCGGCGGAGAAGATGCGCAGCGGCATTTTCGGGCGGTAGTCGGTCAGCGTGTCCAGTTCCGGCAGGTTGGGATAGGCCATCGCCAGGCCGAACACGACCAGCAGCACGGCGCCCACGCCCAGGCCGAGCACCGACAGGCCGGCCATCAGCAGCCAGCGCGTGGGCGATTTGCCCGGTTTCTTGCCGGCGTTTTTACCTGCGCCCTTGGGGGACTTGTCGGAGGAGGGGGGCGGTGCCGAATTGGAGGAAGCCATTGCGGTGCGATCTTTCGGTTATGAGTGCGAAGCATTATAAGCGAGCGCCAACCCCTGCGGCGCGCTGTGCCTTGCGTCAGAAATACTTTCCAGTGATCAACAAAACAACGGAGTTGTTTTTGCTGCCACGCGGTCAACAATAAGTGTGGCGAAACTCTCACACTGTAACAATCGTGCACAGTAGAAATATCTTTACACTTATATAGGCACGATTTAATGTGGGGGCTTGCTTAAGCCGGACTTAGGCGTGATTCAGCTTTTAGCACTGCTATGTAGCGCAGCCGACATCCCGGCGCCGGAGACACTTCGCATGATCGATTTCAAGATGCTGTTCGGGCAGGCCAGCGCGCCGCTGATGGGCCTGGACATCAGCACCTCCAGCGTGCGCGTGGTGGAGCTGGCCCAGGGCGCCAAGGGCGAACTGCGGCTCGAGCGCTACGCCGCCGAGCCGCTGCCGCGCGGCGCCGTCGTCGACGGCAACATCGAAAACATGGACCAGGTGGTCGAGGTGGTGCGGCGCGTCTGGAAGAAAAGCGGCAGCCGCGCCAGGCTGGCCGCGCTGGGCATGCCGCCGGCGTCGGTCATCACCAAGAAAATCATCCTGCCGGCGGGCCTGTCGGAGGACCAGCTCGAGGTCCAGGTCGAATCCGAGGCCAGCCAGTACATCCCGTTCGCGCTCGACGAGGTCAGCCTGGACTTCGACGTCATCGGCGCGGCCGCCAACTCGCCCGAGGACATCGAGGTCATGCTGGCCGCCTCGCGCCGCGAAAAGGTCGAGGACCGGGTCGCCATCGCCGAGGCATCCGGCCTGAAGGCGACCGTGATGGACATCGAATCGTACGCCGCCCGCGCCGCGCTCGACCGCATCACCGCGCAACTGCCCGAGGCCGGCGCCGGCCAGGTGGTGGCGCTGTTCCAGATCGGCGCCCAGGTCACCCACATCTCCGTCATGCTCGACGGCGCCACCGTCTACGAGCGCGAGCAGCCCTTCGGCGGCAACTCGCTGACCCAGGACATCGTGCGCGCCTACGGCATGGCCTTCGACGAGGCCGAGGCGCGCAAGAAAAGCGGCGACCTGCCCGACAACTACGTGCCCGAGCTGCTCACGCCCTTCCTCGAGAGCGCGGCGATGGAGGTCACGCGGGCGATCCAGTTCTTCTACACGTCCACGCCCTACACCCGGGTCGACCAGCTGTTCCTGGCCGGCGGCTGCGCCGTCATCCCCGGCCTGCTCGAGCTGGTCGCCGGCCGCACCCGGATCGCCAGCGCCGTGATCTCGCCGTTCAAGGGCATGCAGCTCGGGTCGTCGGTGCGCGAGGCGCAGTTGCGCGTCGACGCGCCGGCCTACCTGGTCGCGTGCGGCCTGGCGCTGCGGAGGTTTGGCTGATGATACGCATCAACCTGTTGCCCCACCGCGAGGAAAAGCGCAAGCAAAAGAAGTCCGCCTTCTTCGCGCTGCTGGCGCTGGGCGGCGTCATCGGCGTCGGCGTGGTGCTGCTGGTGGGCGGCTACAACGCCCGCGCGATCTCCATCCAGGGCGAGCGCAACCAGGTGCTGAAGACCGCCATCGGCGGACTCGACAAGAAAATCGCCGAGATCGCCACGTTGAAGCAGGAGATCGAGGCGCTCAAGGCGCGCCAGCAGGCGGTCGAGGATTTGCAGGGCGACCGCAACCAGCCGGTCTACCTGCTCGACGAGCTGGTCAGGCAGACCCCGGCCGGCGTCTACCTGAAGAGTTTCAAGCAGGAGGGGCAGAAGGTGTCGGTGCTCGGCTACGCGCAGTCGCAGGAGCGCGTGTCCGAACTGCTGCGCAACCTGGCGGGCGTGTCGCCGTGGCTGGAGCGCCCGGACTTGATCGAAGTCAAGTCGACCGCCCTCGGCCAGGGCAAGACCAGCAAGAAAGTGGTGGAATTCAACCTGATGGTGCATATCAAGCGCCCGCGCGACAAGGATAAGCCGCCCGGCGACAAGGGCGGCCCCAAGCCCGGCCCGGCCGGCACATCGACCGCCGCGACGGTGGCCGCCTTGTCCCCCCCGGCGACCAGTACCCCGGCCGGCCTGCCGCCGGCCCGGCCCTAGGAGCGATGGCGATGGCGACGGCGATGGCGACAAGCAACCTCGATCTGAACCAGCTGGGCGCGCGGCTGGCCGGGCAGTTCCGCAACCTCAACGACCGCCATCCCGGCCAGTGGCCGCTGGCGCCGCGCCTGCTGTGCGCCGTCGGCGTGGCGGCGGCGGTGATGGTGGCCGGCTACTTCGGCTACTGGAGCTCGCAGTTCGAGGAGCAGGAGGCCGGCGCCCTGGCCGAGCTCAAGCTGCGCGACGAATACCGCTTCAAGACCGGCCAGGCGGTCAACCTGGAGGCGCTGCGGGCGCAGAAGGTGCAGGTCGACCAGTATGTCGAACGGCTGCAGAAGCAGCTGCCCAGCAAGGCCGAGATGGCCGCCTTGCTGACCGACATCAACCAGGCCGGCTCCGGCCGCGGCCTGCAGTTCGAGCTGTTCAAGCCGGCCCAGGTGGTGGTCAAGGATTACTACGCGGAGTTGCCGATCGATATCAAGGTCACCGGCAACTACCACGACATCGGCGCCTTCGCCGGCGACATGGCCAACCTGTCGCGCATCGTCACGCTCAACAACATGGCGCTGAGCACCGGCAAGGATGGCGTGCTGACCCTGGAGGCGGTGGCCAAGACCTTCCGCTACCTCGATCCGGAAGAGGTGCAGGCGCAGCGCAAGGCGGCGGCGGACAAGAAAAAGGCGGCGAAAAAATCATGAGCACGTTGAGATCGCTCCCCCTGTGGCTGGTGACGGCGGCGCTGCCGCTGCTGTCGGCCTGCGGCGACGACGACGCCCAGCAGGTGCGCGCATGGATGCGCGAGGTCGACGCCCAGACCAAGGTGGCGGTGCCGCCGCTGGCCGAGCCGAAGACCTTCATCCCGTTCGCCTACGCCCAGAAGGACCAGGTCGATCCTTTCAACCCGAACAAGCTGCTGGCCGAGCTGGCCAAGCTGGACGCGCGCCCCGGCGGCGGCCTGCGCCCGGACCTCGACCGGCGCAAGGAGTTGCTGGAGAGCTACCCGCTCGACACCGTCAAGATGGTCGGCACCATCGAGAAGAACGGCGTCATCCACGCGGTGCTGCAGATCGACCGTTCGGTGCACCAGGTCGTCAAGGGCCAGCACATCGGACAGAACTACGGCCGGATCACCGGCATCACCGAGGACGCGGTCAGCATCAGGGAAATCGTCCAGGATGCGACCGGCGACTGGGTCGAACGCATGTCGAAGCTGGAACTGCAGGAAAGCAAGGAGAATATCAAATGACCGCTCGAATCACGGTCCGGCGCGCGCCGGCCGCCTGCCGGGCGCCTCGGTGGGCCCTCGCTCTGACCATGACCTTGACCCTGGCCCTGGCGCTGCTGCCGCAAGGCGTCAGCGCCCAGCCCGCCACCACGGCCGCCAACGCCATCGAGTCGATCAGCGCCAACCAGCAGGGCGCCAACGTCATCGTCAAGATCGCGCTGAAAAGCCCGCCCGACAGACTCCCCATCGGCTTCGCCATCACCAATCCCTCCCGCGTCGCGCTCGATCTCGGCGCCACCGTCAACGACACCGGCAAGACCACGCAGGAGTTCAACGTGGGCGACCTGCGCAGCGTCAACGTGGTGCAGGCGGGCGGGCGCTCGCGCCTGGTGTTCAACCTCAAACGCAGCCTCAATTACGCCACCGCCATCGACGGCAACGCCATCATCCTGACCATCGACGGTTCCGGCGGCGTGGCCACGGCGGTCGACGGCCGCGGCCTGCCCGTCGCCCCGGCTGCTACGGCCGCCGCGCCCGGGCGCCAGATGCTGCGCGACCTCGATTTCCGCCGTGGCGCCAACGGCGAGGGCCGGGTCGTGGTCGACCTGCCCAACAACCAGGTGGCCGTCGACGTGCGCCAGACGCCGACCGGCGTGGTGGTCGACTTCCTCAAGACGGGGCTGCCGGAGACCTTGCGCCGCCGGCTCGACGTCGGCGACTTCGGCACGCCGGTGGCGCTGGTCACGAGCGTGCCCTACGGCGACAACACGCGCCTGACGGTCGAGGCGCGCGGGCTGTGGGAACAGACCGTGTACCAGAGCGACACCCAGCTGGTGATCGACGTCAAGCCGATCAAGGAAGACCCAAACAAGCTGGTCCAGGGCTCGCAGGGCTACCGTGGCGAGAAGCTCTCGTTCAACTTCCAGAACGTCGAGGTGCGCGCGGCGCTGCAGGCGATCGCCGACATCTCCGGCCTGAACATCATCACCAGCGACAGCGTCAGCGGCAACCTGACGTTGCGCCTGAAGGAGGTGCCGTGGGACCAGGCGCTCGACGTGGTGCTGCAGGCCAAGGGCCTGGACATGCGCAAGAACGGCAACGTGCTGTGGATCGCGCCCAAGGAGGAGTTGCTGACCAAGGAAAAGCTGGAACTGGAGCAGCGCGCCCAGATCGCCGACCTCGAGCCGCTCAAGTCGGAGATCTTCCAGCTCAACTACCAGAAGGCCGAGGCCTTCAAGACCGTCTTCGGCCTCGAGGGCGGCGACGCCAAGAACCGCATCCTGTCCAAGCGCGGCAGCGCCATCATCGAGCCGCGCACCAACCAGCTGTTCGTCACCGACATCGCCTCCAAGCTTGAGGACGTGCGCCGCCTGATCGCCAAGACCGACATCGCCACCAAGCAGGTGCTGATCGAGGCGCGCATCGTCGAGGCCAGCGACACCTTCACGCGCAACCTCGGCGCCAAGCTCGGCTTCGCCGACATGCGCACCATCCGCGGCGGCGACGCCGGCTACCAGATCGGCAACGGCAACACCCGCATCGGCATCGGCGGCAACATGACCGGCATCGGCCAGACCACCGGCCAGGTGGCGCTCAACAACGGCACCTTCGACAACACCCAGTTCGTCAACCTGCCGGCGGGCAATATCAACGGCATCCCGGCCGGCAGCCTGGCGATCAGCCTGTTCTCGTCGGCGGCCAACCGCTTCCTCAACCTCGAACTGTCGGCGCTGGAGGCCGACGGCACCGGCAAGATCATCTCGAGCCCGCGCGTGATCACCGCCGACAAGGCCATCGCGCTGATCGAGCAGGGCATCGAGCTGCCCTACCAGGTCGCCACCAGCAGCGGCGCGACCTCGATCCAGTTCCGCAAGGCCAACCTGCGGCTGGAGGTGACGCCGCAGATCACGCCGGACGGCAACGTCGTCATCGACGTCGACGTCAACAAGGACAGCGTGGGCCAGGAGACGCGCGCCGGCTTCGCCATCGACACCAAGCACGTCAAGACGCAGGTGATGGTCGAGAACGGCGGCACCGTGGTGCTTGGCGGCATCTACCAGCAAACCGAGCGCAACACCACGAGCAAGGTGCCGCTGCTGGGCGACGTGCCGGTGCTGGGCTATCTGTTCCGCACCAACTCGCGCACCAACGACAAGACGGAGTTGCTGGTGTTTATCACGCCGAAGATCGTCGCCGAGCGCCTGTCGACGCGCTGATCCGAAATGTTTTGTCTGTTTGAGTGATTCACTTATTCTAGTTATGGGAAACATGGTCATGAAAAAATTCACGGGATGGCTGGTGATGGCGGTGTGCGCCGGGGTGCTGTCGGCCTGCGGCGGCGGCGGTGGTTCGCCGGGGACCAACGGCAGCGGGGTGGCGCCGTCCAAGGCGGCCAGCGTGGTGCTCACGGCCAGCGCTACGACCATCGCCTCGTCCGGCCTGGACGGCACCGAGGTGACCTTGACGGCCATCGTCAAGGACGGCGGCGGCAACGCGCTGTCCGGCGAAACGGTCAGTTTCACCACCAGCTCGGGCACCGTGACGAGCACCAACCGCCTGAGCAGCGCCGCCGGCGAGGTGGTCGAAAAGCTCAGCATCAAGGGCGACAGCTCGCTGCGCAAGATCACCGTGACGGCCAGCGCCGGGGGCCGGACCTCGAGCCCGGTCACCATCGACGTGGTCAACGCCGTGCCGACCTTGTCGCTGACCACCGACGCCGCCACCCTGGCCTCGGTCGGCACCGCCGGCAACGAGGTGACGGTGGTGGCGCTGGTGCGCGACTCCAACAACACCGTCATGCCCGGCGTGCCGGTCGACCTGCGGGCCGATTCGGGCAGCCTGAGCCTGACCACCCGCACCACCAACGCCCAGGGCATCGTCACCGAGAAGCTCGGCACCGGCGGCGACGCCACCTCCCGCTCGATCAAGGTCACCGCCTCGGTGGCCGGCGCCGTGCCGGTCACCACCATCGTCAACGTGGCCGGCAACGGCTTGACCATCAACGCCGCGCGCACCATCAATGTCGGCGCCAGCGCCGACATCACCGTCAAGCTGGTCGATTCGGCCGGCAACGCGCTGGTCGGCAAACCGGTCGTGTTCGGCTCGAACGCCAATACCCTGGTGGTCAAGGGCGGCGGCGCGGCCGTCACCAACGCCGCTGGCCAGCTCATCCTCAGCTACACGGCCACCGGCGGCAGCGCCGACGTGGTCACCGTGCGCGCGATGGGGGAGGCGGCCTCGACCAGCATCACCATCAACTCGTCGGCGTTCGCCATCCGCTCGCTCAACGCCGGCGGCGCTGTGCAGACCACTGCCGCCATCGGCGGCTGCCAGCAAGTCTCCGTCACCGGCGGCCCGAGCGGCAACGTCACCATCAGCAGCTCGCGCGGCACGGTCTACAGCGACGCCGCGTGCGCCGTGCCGTTGGCCGGCACCCTACCGCTGAGCGGCGGGGCGGCGGTGGCCTACCTCAACGCCACCGGTCCCGGGGTCGCCACGTTGACGGCCAGCGCATCCGGCCTGACCACGCAGGCCGAACTGGAATTCGTCGCGCCACTGACCGGCACGGCCACCATCTCGCTGCAGGCCGACCCGGCCGTGATCGGCGCCAACACGGCCGGCAGCACCACCCAGCAGGCCACCTTGCGCGCCGTGGTGCGCGACGGTCCGGCGCAAAACAACCCGGTCAAGAACGCCACGGTGGCCTTCTCCATCCTCACCGATCCGAGCGGCGGCACGCTGACGCAGCCGTCGGAAGTGCTCACCGCCGCCGACGGTTCGGCCACCGTCAGCTATGTTGCCGGGACCACCGCCACCGCCACCAACGGCGTGCGCATCCAGGCCAGGGTGGTCGGCGGCTCCGGCGCCACGGCGGCGGTCAACCTGACCGTGGCGCAAAAGTCGCTGTTCATCAGCGCCGGCACCGGCAACACCATCGGCTTGCCGAACAGCGCCACCTACCAGGCCGACTACGCCGTCATCGTCACCGACGCGGCCGGCAACGCCGTGCCGGGCGTCAAACTGACCGCCTCGGTGCTGCCATACCGCTACTACAAGGGGGCGCTGACCTTCAGGCCGCCCCAGGGACCGTGGGAACGGGTGCTGACCGCACAGTGCGACAACGAGGACCTGAACGCCAACGGCATCCTTGACCCGGGCGAGGACTTGAACGGCAACGGCACCCTGCAGCCGGGTATTCCGGTGACGGTCACCACCAACGTGGTCACCGACGCCAGCGGCCGCGCCACCGTGTCGCTGGTCTACCCGCGCAACTTCGTCAATTGGCTCGACGTCAACCTGACCATCCGCGGGTCGGCGTCGTCCGGCACCGAGTCTACGTACACCTCTCTGGTACACTTGATGGGCTTGAGCACCGATTACAGTGATCTCGCAGTTACGCCACCAGGCGTGGTCAGCCCTTACGGGGTGGCGGCATCGTGCAGCAACCCGCAGTGATTTGCAGCCATCGGCCGCGATCCGCTGGCGGGGGAGCCGGTGCAGCCGCCCGCATTTAGTTGGATCGTGCATGCAAAATGTGTTTTTAGTCGGCCTGATGGGGGCGGGAAAGACCACCATCGGCCGTATTTTGGCCCGCAAACTGGGTCTGCGGTTCATGGATTCGGACCACGAGATCGAGGCCCGCACCGGCGCCTCCATCCCGTGGATCTTCGAAATCGAGGGTGAACCGAGCTTTCGCCGGCGCGAGGCCGAGGTCATCCGCGAGCTGACCGGCCAGCAGGACCTGGTGCTGGCCACCGGCGGCGGCGCCGTGCTCGATCCGGAAAACCGCGCCTTCCTCAAGGCGCGCGGCACCGTCATCTACCTGCGCACGACCGTGCACAGCATCCTGCAGCGCACCGCCCACGACAAGAACCGGCCGCTGCTGCAGACGGCCGATCCGCGCAAAAAGCTCGAGGAATTGATGGCCGTGCGCGATCCGCTGTACATGGAGATCGCCGACGTGGTGATCGATACCGGCCGACCTAACGTACAATCGATGGTCCAATCCATTTTGACCCAGTTGGAGAGGCTGGCCTGCGAGGCCGCGCCCAACTGCGTCACCCAAGCGGAACCATCGATGAACGAAGAATCCACCATCCTGTTGAATGTCGATCTGGGCGAGCGCAGCTACCCGATCTCGATCGGCCCGGCGCTGCTCGCCGACGGCGCGCTGCTGGCGCGCCACGTCCACGGCGGCAAGGTCGCCATCGTCACCAACACCACCGTCGCGCCGCTGTACCTGGAGCGCGTCGAGGCCGGCCTGCGTAGTGCTGGCAAGCAAGTAATGACCGTCGTGCTGCCGGACGGCGAGGAGTTCAAAACCTGGGACAGCCTGATGCGGATCTTCGACGCGCTGCTGGCCAACAAGGCCGACCGCAAGACGACCCTGGTCGCCCTCGGCGGCGGCGTCATCGGCGACCTGACCGGCTACGCGGCCGCCAGCTATATGCGCGGCGTCGATTTCATCCAGGTGCCGACCACGCTGCTGTCGCAGGTCGACTCGTCGGTCGGCGGCAAGACCGGCATCAACCACCCGCTGGGCAAGAACATGATCGGCGCCTTCTACCAGCCGCGCGCGGTGATCGCCGACACCTCGACCCTGGAAACCCTGCCGGCGCGCGAGCTGTCGGCCGGCCTTGCCGAGGTCATCAAGCACGGCGCCATCATCGACGCCGCCTTCTTCGACTGGATCGAAGCCAATATCGGCAAGCTGATGGCGCGCGACAAGGGCGCGCTGGCCTACGCCATCGCCCGCTCGTGCGAGATCAAGGCCGACGTCGTGCGCCAGGACGAGCGCGAGGGCGGCCTGCGCGCCATCCTCAATTTCGGCCACACCTTCGGCCACGCGATTGAGAACGGCCTGGGCTACGGCCACTGGCTGCATGGCGAGGCCGTCGGCTGCGGCATGGTGATGGCGGCCGACCTGTCACAGCGCATGGGGCTGGTCGACGAGGCCACCGTGGCGCGCGTGCGCGCGCTGGTCGAGGCGGCCGGCCTGCCGGTCAAGGCGCCCGACCTGGGCGCCGGGCGCTGGCTGGAACTGATGGAGGTCGACAAGAAGAACGAGGGCGGCGCCATCAAGTTCATCCTGCTCAAGCCGCTGGGCGCGCCGAGCATCACCAACGCGCCGCGCGAGCTGCTGCTGGCCACCCTGGCCGCCTGCGTTTAAGGGGCGCCCGATGCTGCCCGAAGAGTACCTGGCCCCGTACGCCGCCCATTCGGCCGGCGGCGCCGGCCGCCGCTATCCGGAGGCCGCGCATTCGTCGCGCAGCCAGTTCCAGCGCGACCGCGACCGCATTATCCATTCGTCGGCGTTCCGCCGGCTCGAGTATAAAACCCAGGTCTTCCTCAACCACGAGGGCGACCTGTTCCGCACCCGGCTGACGCACAGCCTGGAGGTGGCCCAGGTGGGCCGTTCGCTGGCGCGCAACCTGCGGCTGAACGAGGACCTGGTCGAGGCGATCTCGCTGGCGCACGACCTCGGCCACACGCCGTTCGGCCATGTCGGCCAGGACGTGCTCAACGAGTGCATGAAGCAACATGGCGGCTTCGAGCACAACCTGCAAAGCCTGCGCGTGGTCGACGAGCTCGAGGAGCACTACGGCGCCTACAACGGCCTGAACCTGATGTTCGAGACGCGCGAGGGCATCCTCAAGCACTGCTCGCTGACCAACGCCCGCCTGCTGGGGCCGGTCGCGGTGCGCTTCATCGACCGCACCCAGCCGTCGCTGGAGGCGCAGCTGACCAATCTGGCCGACGAGATCGCCTACAACAGCCACGACATCGACGACGGCCTGCGCTCGGGCCTGATCACCATCGAGCAGCTCGAGCAGGTCGATTTCTTCGCGCGCCTGTGGCGCGACGTCCAGCACACCTTCCCGGGCCTGTCGGGACGGCGCGCGATCTACGAGACGTTGCGGCGGCTGATCACGGCGCTGGCCGACGATCTGATCGTCACCTCCGGCACCCTGCTGGCCGACGCCGCGCCCAAGAACATCGACGACGTGCGCGCCGCGCCGCCGCTGATCCGCTTCTCCGACCCGATGCGCAAGGACGCCACCGAGCTCAAGCGCTTCCTGCGCGAGAACCTGTACCGCCATTACAAGGTCAACCGCATGCGCGTGAAGGCCAGCCGCATCGTGCGCGAACTGTATGAATCGTTCATGGCCGAGCCCGTCTTGCTGCCGCCGGATTACCAGGACAAATCGGGCGACGCCGGCAAGCAGGCGCGCAAGATCGCCGACTACATCGCCGGCATGACCGACCGCTACGCCATCCGCGAACACCGCCGTTTGTTCTCGCTCGACGAGCTTTGAGTCGGCTCAAACGTGCACCCTTGATCGTCCGCGCCGTTGGTATGATCATGGGGGATGGACGAGCAAATCAAACAACTCGATACACGCCTGAGCTCGGTGGAGAGGGGCTTGGCCGTGTTGACTGCGCAGGCCGAACATGTGCAGCTGCACTACGCGACGAAAGAAGTCGTGGCGGAGTTGCGCACAGAAATTGTCGCATCCGAGCTAAGGCTGAGTAAGCAAATAGCCTCTTTGGAAGAAAAAATTCTCGACCTGGAAAACCGGCATTTGCGCTGGACCGTCGGAGCCATAGTCGCCGTCGCAGGTATCGTGCTAGCCATCGTTCGAACATTCCCGTGAGGTGGCTATGGATGAGCAAATCGTTGAACTCGATAAGCGGCTGACCGCCGTGGAAAAAGACGTTGCCACGTTGAAGGCAGAGACTGCATTTGCACGCGAGCACTTTGTGACTAAGCAAGACTTTGCCAGACTCGAAGAACGCGTCGCGTCCATCCAGGCCAACTATGCGACAAAAGAGGGGGTGGCGGGAGGGCTGGCGGCGTTGGAAGCCAGAATAATGTGCAAACTTTCGCAGCTTGAAAGTCGCATGGTGCGCTGGTGCGTCGGCACCATGATCACGCTGACCGGCGTGGCCATGGCCGTCGTCAAGTTCTCTCTTTAAAACGCCATCCGCGCCTGCGCGTCGCGCGCGTCGCCCATCAACTCCAGCAGCAGCTTCTTGATCGGCGCCGGCAGCGCCGCGTCGGCGAGTTTGGCCGCGTCGTACCAGACGTGGCCGGCCTCGGCCGCCATCGGCACGCGCCGCGCCAACGTCACGCGGTACGGCGCGATGTGCAGCTTATAGTGTGTGAACACATGCGTGACCGTCGACAGCCGCTCGTGCGATTCCATCTCGCCGAACTTGCCGACCGCCAGTATCAGCGCGTCGTCGTCGGCCGCCGGGATATCGTCGTCCTCCGCCAGCACATGGCCGTCGAGCTCCGGCAGCGACAGCAAGCCTCCCCAGATCCCGGTCGGCGGCCGCTGCTCCAGCAGCACCTGGCCGTTGTCGATAATCGCCAGCATCACCGAGTGCTTCTCGGGCGACGTCTTCTTCGGCTTGCGCACCGGCAGGTCCTTGGTGCGGTTGGTGGCGAAGGCCACGCAGCGCGGCTGCAGCGGGCAGCGCTCGCACGACGGGCTGCTGCGCGTGCACAAGGTCGCGCCCATGTCCATCAAGCCTTGCGTGTACGACTCGATGCCTTGCTCCGGCAACAGCGCCTCGGCGCGGCGCCACATCATCTCCTCGGTGCGGCGCTCGCCCGGATAGGCGTCGATGCCGAACACGCGCGCGAACACCCGCTTGACGTTGCCGTCCATGATGGCCGCGCGCGTGCCGCTGGAAAACGCCGAGATCGCCGCCGCCGTCGAACGGCCGATGCCGGGCAATTCCGCCAGCAGCGCCGGGTCGGACGGGAACACGCCGTCGTACTCCGCCACCACGCGCTGCGCGCACTTGTGCAGGTTGCGCGCGCGGGTGTAGTAGCCCAGGCCGCTCCACTGCGCCATGACGTCCTCGACCGGCGCCGCCGCCAGGTCGCGCAGGGTCGGGAAGCGCTCCAGGAAGCGCGCGTAATAACCCAGCACCGCCGACACCTGCGTCTGCTGCAGCATGATTTCGGACAGCCAGATCAGATACGCGTCGGTGGTGTTTTGCCACGGCAGCGCGTGGCGCCCGTGCTGTTTCTGCCAGCCGATCAGGTCCGATGAAAAACTCGGATCGGCGAAATTCTCGACAACTTCAACCTTCATTTGCATCCTAAATTAAACATGTTGGGCGGATTGGCGCGGCTTAATCCTTCACGCTCCGTCGGCGGCTCATGGCCGATTACGCGCTGTGCGCTAATCCGACCTACGAAAATCTATCTTGTTAAGCGGCGGCGTCGAGCGCCTCGAATTCTGCGTTGATGGCGGTGCCGATGGCGGCCGCCAGTTCGCTCAGGCGCAGCTTCTGCGCCTCCAGCTGCTGCTGGCTGCTTTCGAACGCGTCGATCTTTTGCTCCAGGCTGTCGGTGGCGTCGTGGATGCGCTGGATCGACGCCAGCCGTTGCTTGAGCTGGTCCTTGTGCTGGCGGATTTGCGCCTCCAGCGGCGCCATGATCACCTTCAGCCACGCCTCGGCGTCGTTGTTGGCCGACTTGAAGCAGCCGCGCACGCGCGAGGCGATGGTATCGAAGAACTTCTCCATCAACACCACGCGGCTGGTCGTGATCAAGGTCGCGGTGCCGAACTGCTTGTAGTAGATCGCCTCGATCGATGCGATCTCGTCGCGGTACAGTTGCAGCGAAAACGGCATCGGCAGCGCCAGGGTCAAGCCGTGCTCGCTGGCGAAGCGGCGGTACATCACGCCCATCATCTCGCTGATCTCGACGGTCTTGCGCTCGGAGGCGTCGAGGTTGGCGCGGATGCGCTCGAAATAATTGCGCACCGCCTCGCGCACGCCGGTGAAAAAGCGGCTGCGCTGCATCTGCTCGCGCACCAGGTCGATATCGTCGCGCACGATGTCCATGCCGATGCTGGTGTAGAGCTCGGTCGACAGCCGCGTGAACACGGCGCGCGTGGCCTGCAGCTTGAACAGGCTGGTGTCGAATTCCTTTTTCTCGACGTCGATGCGGCGCATCATGTGGGCGATCACCGTCTGGTTCTTGCCGCGCAGGCTCTTCAGCTCGTGCAGTTGCTCGACGATGCCGCGCGCGCGGGCGTTGACCAGCGCCATTTGCGCCACGCTCAGCGCCTGCAATTCCTCGCGCAGTTGCTTGCGCACGATATCTTTCTTGGCCGGGATCAATTCGTCGAACAGCGCCGCTTCGAGCGCCTGCAGGCGGCTGCGGGCGAGCAGGGCCTTGTCCTGCGTGATCTTGCCCACCAGCGCCTTTTGCGCCGACACCGGAAACACCTGGCGCGGCTCGAGCGCCAGCACGTGCGCGACATTGGCCTGTTGGCGTTCGATCTCGACGTCGACCTCGGCCTGGCTGCGCAGTTCGTCCCACATGCTGTCGATCTTGTTGAGCACGACCAGGCGGCCGGCGCCGGCGCCGATGTGGTTGCGCCAGACTTCGATGTCGCTCTTGGTCACGCCGGTGTCGGCGGCCAGGATGAACAGCACCGCGTGCGCGTTCGGAATCAGGTTCAAGGTCAGTTCCGGCTCGGTGCCGATGGCGTTCAGGCCGGGCGTGTCGAGGATCACCAGCCCCTGCTTGAGCAGCGGGTGCGGGAAGTTGATGATGGCGTGGCGCCACAGCGAGATCTCGACCTTGCCATCCTCGCTCAAGGTCACCGGCATGTCGGGATCGTCCTCGTCGTACAGGCCGTAGCGCTTGGCCTCCTCGACCGGTACGTGGCGCGTCATGCTGACCTGCTTGAAGACCTCGTGCATGTCGGCGCCGACCTCCAGGTTCAGCGGCAGCACGGTCCAGGCCGATGGCTGTTCGCGGTAATCGCCGGTCGACAGGTTGTCGGCCCGCGTCTCGATCGGCAGCAGGCGGATCGACGGCGCGAAGCTGGGGTCATACATCAGTTCCGTGGGGCACATGGTCGTGCGGCCGGCGGCCGACGGCAGGATGCGCTGGCCGTAGTCGGCGAAGAAGATGGCGTTGATCAGCTCGGACTTGCCGCGCGAGAATTCGGCGACGAAGGCCACCGACAACTTATCGTCGGCCAGCCGCGCCAGGGTGCGGGCGATGCGCTGGTCGGTGGCGGCATCGGTCAACGACGCGGCCGCCACCCAGGACTGGTAGTTTTTCAGCGCCGTCACCACGCCTTGCCGCCAGGCGCTGTACTGCTCGAAATCCCTGGCCATCATGCTTTCCGCCCTTGTTCTAGAGTTCACTTCTGGCAATTGACACAGTAAAAAGTGGAGCGCTGCCCTTGCTTGATCTGCCGCACCGGCGCCGCGCAGACCTTGCAGGGCACGCCAGCACGATCATAGACGAAATACGTCTGCTGGAAATAACCGGACTGGCCGTTGACGCTAATAAAGTCGCGCAAGGTGCTGCCGCCCTGCACGATGGCTTCGGCCAGGATCTCGCGGATCGCCTGCGCCAGCTTCTCGTAGCGCGCCAGGCTGATGCGCTTGGCGGGGGTCTTGGGATTGATGCCCGCGCGGAACAAGCTTTCCGAAGCGTAAATATTACCGACGCCCACCACGATATCGCCGGCCAGCAGCACCTGTTTGACGGGCGCGCTGCGCTGGCGGGTCTGATCGTACAACAATTTGCCGGTAAAGCCCGTTTCCAGCGGCTCCACGCCCAGTTCGCGCAGCAGCACGTGGTGCTCCAGCAGGCCGTCGGCGTCGTCGTGCCACAGTACGGCGCCGAAGCGGCGCGGATCCTTCATGCGCAGCACTTGTTTGCCCTGCGGCCCCTCGACCACCAGATCGAAATGGTCGTGCTTTTCCGGCTCGATGCCGGTGTCCATCACCCGCAGGTGGCCCGACATGCCCAGGTGGATGATCAGGGTGCCGTGCTCGAAGTGGACCAGCAGGTATTTCCCGCGCCGGCCGGTGCGCACCACCAGCCGTCCGGCCAGCAATTGTTGTAGCTGGGCGGGAAACGGCCACCGCAGGCCCTCGCGGCGCAGCACCACGTCGTGTACGGTGCGGCCTTCGATATGGGGCGCGACGCCGCGCCGGGTTACTTCAACTTCTGGTAATTCTGGCATCTGGAGATAATCTAAATCACGTAGGGCGGATTAGCGCAGCGTAATCGGCCATGCATGCGTTTCGTGGGCGCACGCATGGCCGATTACGGCGTGCCGCCTAATCCGCCCTACGTGGTTCGGATTGGCGCGGCACTCCGGGTCGATTGCCGTATATCAAGGCGATAAAAGCCGGCGCAACCCGACCCGGGCAAAATATTTGGTTACACTAGTCAAAACACGCAAGCGATGCGTTGCGCGTAAAATCAGCTGACCATTGCCGACCAGGATCTTCCCTTGAAAAACGCTTTCGCCATTGTAACCCTCTCTGCCTTGCTGTCGGCGTGCGCCATGGCGCCGCAAAAACAGGCCGAGTCCACCGTCGCACCGGAGCCTGCCGCCCCCGACAGCGCCGCCGCCGTGGTGGAGGAACCCGCGCCGGTGCCGGAAGTGCTGCCCAATAATGCCCTGACCGGCGACATGCTGTTCCGCATCACCAAGGCCGAGCTCGAATTCAAGCAGGGACAATGGCAGGGCGCGTATATCACGATGCTGGCGCTGGCCCAGCAGACCCGCGATCCGCGCCTGGCGCGCCGCGCCGCCGAGATGGCGCTGGCCGCCAAGCAGGGCCAGGAGGCGCTGGCGGCGATCCGCCTGTGGCGCGAACTGGCGCCCGATTCGGACGAGGCGACCCAGTATTTCCTCGGCTTTGCCGTCGTCAACGACGATCTGAGCGAGGCGGAGGCGATTTTCGCCCAGCGCCTGAAGGCGGCGCCCCCGGCCCAGCGCGGCATGGCGATGTTGCAGATGCAGCAATTCATGCTGCGCGCCAAGGACAAGGCCGCCGCGTTCGCGCTGCAGCAGCGCGTGCTGGCGCCCTACGATGACATGCTCGAAAGCCACCTGATCCTGGCGCAGGGCGCCTTCGCCGTCAACGACACCGAGCGAGCGCGCGCCGAGGCGCAAAAAGCCCAGGCCATCAAGCCCGACTCCGAGCTGGCGGTGCTGACGATGGCCCAAGTGTCCGGCGACATCGAGGCCGCCGGCAAGGTATTGGCCGCTTTCCTGGAGAAATATCCGAAGGCGCGCGAGGTGCGCGCCGCCTACGCCCGCATCCTGGTCGACGCCAAGCGGCTCGAGCCGGCCCGCCAGCAATTCCTGACCTTGCTGAAGGACCAGCCCGACAACATCGCCACCTTGTACGCGCTGGGCGTGATGGCGATGCAGACCAACGATTTGCCCGAGGCGGAGAAATATTTCACGCGTTTCATCACCGTCATGGACGACCATCCGGACGACGAGCGCGACCCGGCCAAGGTGCTGATGATACTGTCGCAGATCGCCGAGCAGCGCGGCGACGTCGATGGTGCTTACAAGTGGCTGGAGAAAATCGAGGGCGACGATCCCAAGCTGTACCTGGCCGCGCGCATGAAAATGGCGACCCTGACGGCGCGCAAGGGCGATGTCGACGGCGCGCGCAAGCAGTTGGCCACCCTGACGGCGGCCGACCCCGCCGACCAGGCGCAGATCTTCCAGACCGACGCCCAATTGCTGCGCGACGCCGGCGACACCCGCGCCGCCTACACGGTGCTGGAGAACGCCATCAAGCGCTATCCGGACAATCCGGACCTGCTGTACGATTTCGCGCTGGTGGCGGAAAAACTGGGCAACGTGGAATTGATGGAAAAAGCGCTGCGCCAGGTGATGATCGCCGCGCCCGACAACCAGCACGCGTACAACGCACTGGGCTATTCGCTGGCCGAGCGCAACGAGCGCCTGCCGGAGGCCTATGCGCTGATCGACCAGGCGATGAAGATGGCGCCGGGCGATCCGTTCATCATGGACAGCATGGGCTGGGTACAATTCCGCATGGGGAACCTGGACGAGGCGGAATCGCTGCTGCGCCGCGCTTACGCGCTGCGCGCCGATCCGGAAATCGCCGTGCATCTTGGCGAGGTGCTGTTCGTCAAGGGCGACACCACCGGCGCGCAAAAGATGTGGCAGGAAGCCAAGAGCAAAGACCCCAAGAACGACGCGCTCAAGAACACGCTGGCGCGCCTGAATCAAAACCTGTAACCGATAGCAATCACCACTGATGACGATTTCCATTTTCCGCCGCGCGGCAGGCACGCTGGCGCTGGCCGGCGCGTTTGCGGTGCTGGCCGGCTGCGCCACCACCTCCGCGCCACGCTCGACCACCGCCGTCGCGCCCTACCGCGACACGCTCGACCTGACCGGGCGCATCGCCATCAATTACAGCCGGGACGGCAAGCAGGAGTCGCTGAGCGGCAAGTTCACCTGGCGGCAAACGGCGGCCAACACCGACGTCACGTTGATCTCGCCGACCGGGCAGACGGTCGCCGTCATCAATGTCACGCCGACCTCGGCCACGTTGAAGCGCAGCGGCGAGCCGACCCGCACCGCGTCCGACCTTGACAGCCTGACCCGCCAGACGCTGGGCTGGACCTTGCCCGTCTCCGGCCTGCGCGACTGGCTGCAGGGGTACGCGGTCGCCGCCGACGGCAGCCGCTTCAGCGCCTCGCCGGCCAGCGACACCGTCGTCACCCGCGACGGCTGGAAGCTCGACTATGTGTCGTGGCAGGATGAATCGGCGGCCGCGCCGCAGCCGAAACGCATCGACGCCACCCGCATCGCGCTGGGCCAGCAGGTCGACGACATGTCGATCCGCATCGTCATCGATCCTGCCGCACAATGAATTGATACCCCGATGACCAGTCTGAAGAATTGCCCGGCTCCGGCCAAACTGAACCTTTTCCTGCACGTCAACGGCCGCCGCGCCGACGGCTACCATCTGCTGCAAACCGTGTTCCAGCTGGTCGACCACGGCGACACCTTGCATTTCACGCTGCGCGACGACAACGCGCTGCGCCGCGTCACGCCCATCGAAGGCGTGCCGGAGGAGGGCGACCTGATCATCCGCGCCGCCAGGCTGTTGCAGGCCGAGGTGCTGCGCCGCAGCGGCGCCTTGCCGCGCGGCGTAGACATCGCCATCGACAAGATATTGCCGATGGGCGGCGGCCTGGGCGGCGGCTCGTCGGACGCCGCCACCACCTTGATGGTATTGAACCATTTGTGGCACGCGGGTCTAAGCAAAGAGGAGTTGATGGCGCTGGGCCTGCCGCTGGGCGCGGACATCCCGTTCTTCATCTTCGGCGAAACCGCGTTCGCCGAAGGCGTGGGCGAGGCGCTGCAGCCGGTCAAAGCGCCCGATTGTTGGTATGTCGTCATCGAACCCGGGGTCGCGGTGCCCACGGCGGCAATTTTTTGCTCGGAACGTTTGACAAGGAACACACCGCCCGTCATAATAACGGACTTTTCCAGCTACCACGAAAATCAAACTGATTTGAAGGGGTACGGAAGGAACGATTTACAGCAAGTGGCAACGAGTTTGTTCCCGCCGGTGGCAGAGGCGATAGAATGGCTAGGCGCTCACGGTGATGCCAGGATGACTGGTTCCGGTGCTTGTGTATTTTGTGCAGTGGCAACCCAGGCAAAAGCCGACGCGGTACTTCAACAAGTGCCAGCCAGGTGGAAAGCATGGAAAGCCCAGGCGCTGACACGGCATCCGCTCACTAAAATGTTGTAGGCGGGTAAAAAAAGATTTGGCTTGGCGTGAAATTGGCGATAAAATACTCGCCGTTGTAGCGACAAGCAGTCAGTTGCGTAGGGGAATCGCCAAGCTGGTTAAGGCACTGGATTTTGATTCCAGCATACCAAGGTTCGAATCCTTGTTCCCCTGCCATTCGTTTTCCTTGTGTCACCGTCGAGGCATTAGTCTCCGGCCAAGGCAAGCATCAATGTCCGCGCCCGGCGCGGATCATTCTAAGTACAGCGCCACGCGGCTTCCGCTGGCGACATCAAAAATTTCATCGACTATCTCTGGGACTCCCATGGCTTACGAAAACCTGATGGTTTTTACCGGCAACGCTAATCCTGCGTTGGCAGAAGGAGTCGCAAAAAATCTCGGCATTCCACTCGGCAAGGCAAACGTTTCGAAATTCTCGGACGGCGAAGTGATGGTCGAGATTAACGAGAACGTTCGCGGCAAAGACGTTTTCGTTCTGCAATCGACTTGCGCACCAACCAACGACAGCCTGATGGAGTTGATCCTGATGGTCGACGCTTTGAAACGCGCCTCGGCAGGCCGCATCACCGCCGCCATCCCTTATTTCGGTTACGCCCGCCAGGACCGCCGCCCGCGTTCGGCGCGCGTCGCGATCTCGGCCAAGGTCGTGGCCAACATGCTGGAAAGCGCCGGCGTCGAGCGCGTCCTGATCATGGACCTGCACGCGGACCAGATCCAGGGCTTCTTCGATATCCCGGTCGATAATATTTATGCTTCGCCAATTCTGCTGAGCGATCTGCAGAAGAAGAACTACCAGGACCTGCTGGTGGTGTCGCCGGACGTCGGCGGTGTGGTACGTGCGCGCGCCCTGGCCAAACGCCTGGGTTGCGACCTGGCCATCATCGACAAACGCCGTCCGAAAGCCAACGTTTCCGAAGTGATGAACATCATCGGCGAAGTCGAAGGCCGCAACTGCGTCATCATGGATGACATGGTCGATACCGCCGGTACCTTGGTCAAGGCTGCGGAAGTGCTGAAAGAGCGCGGCGCCACCAAGGTCGTCGCGTATTGCACCCACGCGGTTCTGTCGGGCCCGGCCATCGAGCGCATCGCCAATTCGTCGCTGGACGAGCTGGTCGTGACCGATACGATTCCGCTGTCCGACGCGGCCCGTGCCTGCGGCAAGATCCGCCAGCTGACCTGCGCACCGCTGTTGGCAGAGACGTTCAAACGCATCATCAAGGGGGATTCGGTTATCTCCCTGTTTATCGATTAATCACGATTAGCGATAGACAAGCTGTCCGTATTTTAGGCGGCGCGCCAGGCTAAAAAGCCTTGGCGCGCCGTTGTACTTCCCGGTTTCATGAGCGCAGTCAGCTCATTTTCGAAGCACCCTGGTCGCGGGGGCTTCATAACACGAGGCGCGAGCCTTGTTATTTTTGGAGTTACACATGAAAGTTGTTGCATTCAAACGCGAATTGCAAGGTTCCGGAGCGAGCCGCCGCCTGCGCAATTCGGGCCAAACCCCAGGCATCATCTACGGCGGTACCGAAGCGCCAGTGACCATCTCGCTGGACCACAACGCGCTGTACCACGCGCTGAAAAAAGAAGCCTTCCACTCGTCGATCCTGGATCTGGAAATCGACGGCAAGACCCAGCAAGTGCTGCTGCGCGACTTCCAAGTCCACGCGTTCAAGCAACTGGTTCTGCACGCTGACTTCCAGCGCGTCGACGCAGGCAAGAAAGTGCACATGAAAGTCGCCCTGCACTTCGCCAACGCCGAAGTCTCGCCAGCGGTCAAACTGCATGGCGCCACCATCAGCCACGTCGCCAACGAAATCGAAGTGTCGTGCCTGCCAAAAGACCTGCCAGAGTTCATCACCGTCGACCTGACCAACATCGACGTCGGCAACTCGCTGCACATCGACGAACTGACCCTGCCAGCTGGTGTTACCGCTGTTGCAGCCGGCACCAACCTGACCATCGCCACCGCTTCGGTGCCGCCAGGCCACGTGTCGGCCGAAGCCGACGCCGCTGAAGCCGCTCCAGCAGCCGATGCCAAGCCAGCCGCTAAAGCCAAGAAGTAATATTGAACGCCGCAGCGATGCGGCGGCAATGAAGGACCCCCGCTAGCCCCAGGCCGTCGGGGGTTTTTTTTCGTTTGACCGATAATATCGTTTTCCTTGATTGAGCATCCCATGCCCATACGTCTCATCGTCGGCCTCGGCAATCCCGGCGCCGAATACGAACAAACCCGCCACAACGCCGGCTTCTGGCTGGTCGACAACCTCGCCAACGACGTCGGCGCGCGCCTGCAGCGCGAGACCAAGTACAACGCGCTGATGGCCAGGGCCTCGATCGCCGGCCACGAGGTGTATTTGCTGGAACCGCAGACGTATATGAACCGCTCCGGGCAATCGGTCGGCGGCCTGTGCCGCTTCTTCAAGATCAACCCGGACGAGGTGCTGGTCGTGCACGACGAGCTCGATCTGATGCCCGGCGTCGCACGGCTGAAAAAGGGCGGCTCGTCGGGCGGCCACAACGGCCTCAAGGACATCACCGCCGCGCTCGGCACGCAGGATTACTGGCGGCTGCGCCTGGGCATCGGCCATCCGCGCACGCTCAGCCTGCAACAGCAGGTGGCCGACTTCGTGCTGCACCGGCCGCGCCGCGAGGACCAGGACCTGATCGAGCAGGCCATCGAGAAATCGCTGCAGGTGATGCCGCTGATCGTCGAGGGCAAATTCGAGGCCGCGACGATGAAACTGCATACAGTCTAAAGCCGGCGCGTCGATGGTATGCTGAGGGAACTATTTCCCTCAGCCCTCAACATCAAGGACTCCATCAATGAAGCGCTTGCCGATCGCCGCACTCGTAACATCTTTATTGTTGGCCGCCTCGGCCCAGGCGCAAGGCCCGGACAGCGGCGCCGTCGCCAAGCAGATCGATGGCATGTATCCCAAGCTCGACGTCATCTACAAGGATTTGCACGCGCATCCGGAGGTCGCCTTCCAGGAAGTGCGCACCGCCGCCAAGCTGGCCGCCGAGATGCGCGCCATCGGCTTCGACGTCACCGAGAAGGTCGGCAAGACCGGCATCGTCGCCCTCTACAAGAACGGCGCCGGCCCGACGGTGCTGGTGCGCACCGAGATGGACGGCCTGCCGATGGAGGAAAAATCCGGCTTCGCCTATTCCAGCAAGGCCCACGCCACGCTCGACGGCAAGGATACGATGGTGGCCCACAGCTGCGGCCACGACGTCCATATGACGGCCTGGCTGGGCGCCGCGCGCGCCCTGGTGGCGATGAAATCGCAATGGAAGGGCACGCTGATGTTCATCGGCCAGCCGGCCGAGGAAATCGTCGCCGGCGCCAAGGCCATGCTCGACGACGGCCTGTTCAAGCGCTTCCCGAAACCGGACTACGCCTTCGCCTTGCACTCGTGGCCGCTGGCCTACGGCACCATCGGCTACAACAGCGGCCCGGTGTCGTCGAACTCGGACGCGATCGAGATCACCTTCAAGGGGCGCGGCGGCCACGGCTCGGCGCCGGACAAGGCGCTCGACCCGATCACCATCGCGGCCCGCTTCGTGGTCGACGTGCAGACGGTCATCAGCCGCGAAAAGGATCCGAAGGAATTCGGCGTGGTGACGATCGGCGCCATCAACGGCGGCAGCGTCGGCAACATCATCCCCGACGCGGTCAAGGTGCGCGGCACCATCCGCACCTACAACCCGCAAGTGCGCGCCAAGATCCTGGCTGGCGTGCGCCGCGTCGCCAACGCCTCGGCCGCGATGGCGGACGCCCCGGCGCCCGACGTCGAGCTGATCACCGGCGGCGCGGCCATCGTCAACAACGACGCGCTGGTCACGCGCACCGAGGGCGTGCTCAAGCAGGCCTTCGGCGATGCGAACGTCTCGCGCATGCCGGCCATGACGGCCAGCGAGGACTTCTCGGTCTACGCCAACGAGGGCATCCCGTCGATGTTCTTCTTCACCGGCGTCTACGATCCGAAGGCGGTGGCCGAGGCGGACCAGCCGGGCGGCAAGCCGATCGCCTTCAACCACTCGCCGTACTACGCGCCGGTGCCGGAGCCGTCGATCAAGACGGCGGCCCAGGCGATGACCTTGGCCGTGCTCAACGTGATGTCCAAATAAACTCCAATCCGCAGGTTTATTTGCTGGCGGCGATCCATTTGTCGACGCGCGCCTCCAGGATCGGCAACGGCAAGGTACCATCGCCGATCACCACCTGATGGAATTTCTGGTAGCTGAACTTGTCGCCCAGCGCCGCCTGCGCCCGGGCCCGCAGCTCCAGGATTTTCAGCGAGCCGATCTTGTAGCTCAGCGCCTGCGCCGGCCACACCATGTAGCGCTCGATCTGGTTTTTCGCGCGCGCCTCGCTCCAGCCCAGCGTCTCGGCCAGATAGGCGATCGCCTGCTCGCGGCTCCAGCCCTTGGCGTGCATGCCGGTGTCGACCACCAGGCGCGCGGCGCGCAGCATCTCCGCGTTCAGGTGGCCGTAGTAGGCGACCGGATCGTCATACAGGCCCAGCTCGCGGCCCAGGGTTTCCGAATACAAGGCCCAGCCTTCGGTATAGGCCGCGCTGTTGGGATTCTCGGTGCTGAACTTGCGGAAGTCCGGCAGATCCAGCTCTTTCAACAGCGCGCCGTGCAGGTGGTGGCCCGGCACGCCCTCGTGCAGGAACAGGCTGACCATGTCGACCCGGCTGTACTGCCTGGCGTCGTTGACCACCGGCCAGAACACGCCCGGATGCGAGCCGTCCGCCGCCGGCGGCGTGTAGTGGTCGGAGGCGGTCGCGCGCGTCAGCTCCGGTTCCAGATGCAATTCCATCTTCCCCTTCGGGATCAGGCTGAAGTAGGCCGGCAGCTTGGCCTGCACCGTCGCGTAGAGCGCGCGGTAGGCGTCCAGCACCTGCTCGTCGGAGGTGAAGATCTTGAACTTCTGTTGCCCCGCCATCCATTGCGGCAGCTGTTTCTCCGGGCCGTCGTAGCCCAGCTTCGGTCCCAGCGCCGTCAATTGCTGCTGGATGCGCGCCACTTCCTTCAGGCCCAGCGCGTGCACCGCGTCCGGCGTCAGCGGCAGGTTGGTGCTGTCCTTGATGCGGGCCGCGTACCAGGCGGCGCCGTTGGGCAGGGCGCTCCAGCCGGTGCTGGCGCGGCTGGCCGGCAGGTATTCGTTTTGCAGGAAGTCCACCAGGCGGGTCAGCGCCGGGGCGATCTTGGCGTCGACCGTGTTCAGGTAGGCCGCCGTCAGCCGCTGCTTGTCGGCGGCGGAGAACTGCGCCGGCATGCGCGTGACCGGCGAATAGTAGACGCTCGTCTCCGGCGTGGCCGCGCGCAGGTTCTGGAACTGCGGCAGCATCGCCACCGTGATCGCCTTCGGCTGCACGACGCCGGCGCGGATGCCTTGCTTCATGTTGGCGATGGCCTGGTCTATCCACGCAGGCAACTGCTTCAGGCGGCCCAGGTAGGCTTGATACTGGGCGACCGTACCCAGCGGTTGCGAGCCGGTGCCGTCGGCGTAATTGGCCAGGGTGCTGGGGACGTTGTCGAACTGGTTGAGCGGCAGCAGATGTTCCGGGAAGGACTCCAGCTGCATGGCGTTATTGAGCTCGTAGGACAGCAGGTCGTAGGTGAGCTGGTCCGGCTCGCCGAGCTGGTCGCGCCGCACCGCCATCAACTGCTTTTGCATCTGGCGGTACTGCGTGAACTGGGCGGCGCGCACGGCGGGGGAGATGGCCAGGCCGATCTGATCGTTGTAGCGGCTGTCGCCGTTGGCGGTGGCGAACAGCAGCGGATCGAATTTGCAGCGCGCCGCGTGGAAGGCGGCGGCCAGTTTCGCCAGTTGTTTCTGCGCCTGGCTGGCCTGGGCGGCGGCGGTCTGCGCGGCCTGGGCCGGCAACATGCCGGCGCCGGCGAAAAGAAGGGTAGTGATCAGTACCGAAGTCCGCAACGAGGCGCGGCAGCGAGTGTGGGGCATGGACATTCCTGGTAAGCAGACAAGCCGCCCATCGGGCGGCTTGTCTTGACGTGGGCAATTGTTCGCCAGGAAGTCTAGCACTAAACAATCCAGCCGGAGGTGCCCGCCGGCCTGCGGCTTTAGTTCGAACGCAGGCCGCCGTCGACCACGCGCACGTCGTCGCCCTGGTGCCACGATGGCTGCTCGGTCTGGTGGAACTTGCGCACCGAACCATCGTTCATGCGGACCACGATGTCGTAGCTCTTGCTGGCCTTGACCTTGCCTTCGATCTGGTTGCCGGCGACCGCGCCGCCGATGGCGCCGGCCACGGTGGCCAGCTTGCGGCCGTTGCCGCCGCCGACCTGGTTGCCCAGCAGGCCGCCGACCAGCGCGCCGCCGACCGCGCCCACGCCGCTGCCTTCGGCGCGGGTTTCGATTTCGTTGACGGCTTCGATCACGCCGCAGTTGTTGCAGACCGCCGGCGCGCTCTTGACCGGGGTGTGCTTGACGACAGGAGGCTTGTCGCGCACCACTTCGCGGACGGGCTCGCGTTCACGGACCGGCTCGCGGACTTGTTCACGCACCGGTTCGCGCACCTGGTCGCGGCCGGTCGCGGCCGGCGCGGTTTGCTCGACCAGCGGCTGGCCGTTGGGCGCCAGCGCCGGGTCCTGGTTCTGGGAATTGGAGGAAGGCAGCCAGCCCATGATGGCGGCGACGCCGACGCCACTGACCAGCACAACGGCGGCTGCGGCGGCCATGATCATCGGATGCAGCTTGGAATTGGATGTGTTGTTCATTTTTCTACCTTTTATGTGTTGAGTGGCTTGTTTGACTACAAGCAACTAACGCGCTGGCCGGAAATCCGACTGACGCAGATTTCGTATCAAATGTAAGCAATTGTTCCTGAACGGCATGAAGGGGCGGGGCTTTCGGCCTGTTTTTTTGATGACTGGGGGCGGGGGAGGTACAATTGATCCTTGAACGCTTTAAATAGCAGGAATATTCAGAAAACGCCCGCGTCGGCCGTTTTTCACCAGCCGCTCGCCGGCAACATTTGATTATTAAAAGGTTTTCCATGAGTCTCCAATGCGGCATCGTCGGCCTGCCCAACGTCGGCAAGTCCACCCTCTTCAACGCCCTGACCAAGGCCGGCATCCCGGCTGAAAACTACCCGTTCTGCACCATCGAGCCCAACGTCGGCGTGGTCGAGGTGCCGGATCCGCGCATGGCCGCGCTGGCCGCCATCGTCAAGCCCGAGCGCATGGTCAACGCCATCGTCGAATTCGTCGACATCGCCGGCCTGGTGGCCGGCGCGTCGCAGGGCGAGGGCCTGGGCAACCAGTTCCTGTCGCACATCCGCGAAACGGACGCCATCGTCAACGTCGTGCGCTGCTTCGAGGACGACAACGTGATCCACGTGTCCGGCAAGGTCAGCCCGCTGGACGACATCGAAGTGATCCAGACCGAGCTGGCGCTGGCCGACCTGGGCACCGTGGAAAAAGCCATCCACCGCGAAAACAAGAAAGCCCGCTCCGGCGACAAGGACGCGGCCAAGCTGCTGGCCATCATGGAGCGCATCGTGCCGCACCTGAACGAAGCCAAGCCGGTGCGCGCCATGGGCCTGGACGCCGACGAGATGGCCCTGATCAAGCCGCTGTGCCTGATCACCGCCAAGCCGGCCATGTACGTCGCCAACGTCTCCGACACCGGCTTCAAGAACAATCCGCTGCTCGACCAGCTGACCGCCTACGCCGCCACCCAGAACGCGCCGATCGTCGCCATCTGCGCCTCGATCGAAGCCGAGATCGCCGACCTGGAAGACGCCGACAAGACCGAGTTCCTCAACGACATGGGCATGGAAGAGCCGGGCCTGGACCGCCTGATCCGCGCCGCCTACAAGCTGCTGGGCCTGCAGACCTACTTCACGGCCGGCGTCAAGGAAGTGCGCGCCTGGACCATCCACATCGGCGACACCGCGCCGCAGGCGGCCGGCGTCATCCACACCGACTTCGAACGCGGCTTCATCCGCGCGCAAACCATCGCCTACGACGATTTCATCCAGTACAAGGGCGAGGGCGGCGCCAAGGAGGCGGGCAAGATGCGCGCCGAGGGCAAGGAATACGTCGTCAAGGATGGCGACGTGCTGAACTTCCTGTTCAACGTCTAAGCATTCGTTTCAAGCACCCTTCAAGAAGCCCCGTCCAAACGGGGCTTTTTCACATCCGCAGCGGCCTCCTCGTCCTGCCGGTACTTGATGCACCAGTCGACAAAGCTGCGCAACGCCGCCGACATGTGCTTGCGGCTGGGGTAGTACAGGTAGAACCCCGGCATGGCCGGGCACCACTCGTCGAGCAGGCGCACCAGTTTGCCCCGGCGGATGTGCTCGCGCGCGTAGTACTCGTGCACGAAGGCGATGCCGACGCCGTCGCGGGCGGCGTCGACCATCATCTCGTCGTCGTCGAGCACCAGCGGACCGTCGACGCTGACGGCCACGCTCTTGCCGTCGCGCTCGAACTCCCATGAATAGATCACGCCGCTGGGAAAGCGGCGCCCGATGCACGGCAAGCCGCGCAGGTCGAGCGGACCGTCGGGGCGCCCGTGCACGGCCAGGCATTCGGGCGAGGCCACCACGGCGAAGCGCAGCGCCGCGCCGATGGGGACGGCGACCATGTCCAGCGCCAGGCTCTCGCCGAAGCGCACGCCGGCGTCGTAGCCCTGGGCGACGATGTCGACCAGCTGGTCGTCGGTGATGACCTCGATCGTGACGTTGGGGTGCACCTTCAGAAAGCCGCTGAGCATGGGCGCGAGCAGCAGGCGCGCCGCCGGGCGCGGCACGTTGAGCCGCAGCGTGCCCTGGATCGTGTCGCGGAAACCGTTGATCTCGTCGAGCGCCTGTTCCAGATCCTGGATCACGCGGCTCACGCGCGCGTACAAATGCTTGCCGGCCTCGGTCGGCTCGACGCTGCGGGTGGTGCGGTTGAGCAGGCGTATGCCCAGCCGCGCCTCGAGCGCCCGCATGGTGTGGCTCAGCGACGAGGCGGTGACGTTTCTTTCCTCGGCCGCCTTGCGGAAGCTGCGGTGGCGTGCCACGGCGATGAATACTTCGAGGTCGTTGAGGTCATGGCGCATAGGTGGATTCCGAATAATAAGGACGGCGGCCATACCGTGGAGGTCACACCCCGCGAAACAGCTTGTCGCGGGATGCTGTTGATCCGCATCAAACAAGCTGTATTCATTAATGAAATATTTTCAGTGGTACAAGTGGTTTACCGCCGATTGTGTTGATTATAAAGCAAATATATCATCATTTCCATTATTCGAAGACGGAGGGAAATGATGAAACAGCGGAAATTAGGCAATGGCGGCTTGCAGGTCTCGGCCATCGGTTTGGGTTGCATGGGCATGAGTTTCGCCTACGGCGGCGGCGACGACGACGTCTCGGCGCGCACCATCGAACGCGCCGTCGACCTCGGCGTCACCTTCTTCGACACGGCCGAGGTCTACGGCCCCTACGTCAACGAGGAGCTGGTCGGCAAGGCGCTGCGCGGCGTGCGCAACAAGGTGCAAATCGCCACCAAGTTCGGCTTCCGCATCCTGCCGCACGGCCAGGGCATGGAGCGCATGGCCGGCGTCGACAGCCGGCCCGAACACGTGCGCGAGGCGGTCACCGGCTCGCTGCGCCGGCTCGGCGTCGAGACCATCGACCTGCTCTACCAGCACCGGCCCGATCCGTCCGTGCCGGTCGAGGACGTGGTCGGCGCGATGGCCGACCTGGTGAAGGAAGGCAAGGTGCGCCACCTGGGCCTGTCCGAAGTGTCGGCCGAGACGGTGCGTCGGGCGCACGCGGTCCATCCGATCGCCGCCGTGCAAAGCGAATACTCGCTGTGGAGCCGCGACCCCGAGCGCCGCGTGCTGCCCGCGTGCCGCGAGCTGGGCATCGGCTTCGTGCCGTACAGCCCGCTGGGCCGGGGTTTCCTGACCGGTACCATGACCTCCACCGACGCCCTGGCGCAAGACGACTTCCGCCGCACCCTGCCGCGCTTCCAGGACGCCGCCCTGCGCAGCAACCTGGCGCTGATCGGCCAGCTGTCGCAACTGGCCGCCGGCCGTGGCGCGACCGTGGCGCAGCTGGCGCTGGCCTGGCTGCTGGCCCAGGACGAGCAGATCGTGCCGATCCCCGGCGCCCGCCGCATTCCCCACCTCGAGGAGAACGCGGCCGCCGCCGACGTGGCGCTCGATACGGCGGATCTGGCCGCCATCGAGGCCATCTTCAGCGCCAATAGCGTGCAGGGCGCCCGCTACGCCCAGGGCGATCTCGACCTGCTCGAGCGCTGAGCCGCACCCACCCCTCCGGCGGCCGCCGCGCGGTCGCCGACCCACCAAGGAATCAATGTGTCTGCAAGCAATCTGAATCAAAAGATGCCGGTCTCCATCTACGCGCTCGCCGTCGGCGCCTTCGGGATCGGCACGACGGAATTCATCGTCATGGGCCTGCTGATGGAAATGGCGCGCGACTTCAACACCACCATCAGCGGCGCCGGCTACATCATCACCGTCTACGCGCTGGGGGTGGTGCTGGGCGCGCCCCTGCTCACGCCCTTCCTCGGCCGGCTGCCGCGGCGGCCGGCGCTGATCGGCCTGATGGCCCTGTTCACCCTGGGCAACGCCGCCTGCGCGCTGTCGGACTCGTTCTGGCAAATCCTGCTGGCCAGGCTGCTGACCTCGTTCGCCCACGCCTCGTACTTCGGCATCGGTTCGGTGGTGGCGGCCGACCTGGCGCCGCCGGGCAGGAAATCGAGCGCGCTGTCGACCATGTTCCTGGGCGCGACGCTGGCCAATGTCATCGGCGTGCCGCTGGGCACCCTGATCGGGCAAACCTACGGCTGGCGCGCCAGCTTCTGCGCGGTGACCCTGGTCGGCCTGCTGGCGACGCTGGCGACGGCCGTGTTCGTGCCGAAACTGGCGCGCGCCGCCACCGCCCCCAACCTGCGGGCCGAGCTGCGCGTGCTGCGCCAGCCCGAGATGTTGCAAGCCTTCGCCGTGACCGTGCTCGGCTTCGGCGGCACATTCGCCGCCTTCACCTACATCGCGCCGTTCCTGACGCAGGTGACGGGCCTGCCGGAGCAGTATGTCTCGCCGATGCTGGTGTTGTTCGGGCTGGGCATGGTGGTGGGCAATCCGATCGGCGGCAGGCTGGCCGACCGCGACACGGCGCTGGCGCTGCGCCTGACCTTGGGCGCGCTGGCCACGGTGCTGCTGTTGCTGGTGCCGGCGGCGCGCAATCCGTACGCGGTGGCGGTGCTGATCTTCCTGTTCGGCGCGGCGATGTTCGCCACCATCTCGCCGTTGCAAACCCAGGTGCTCGAACGCGGCGCCGGCGCGCCGACCCTGGCGGCCGCGTGCAACATCGCCGCCTTCAACCTGGGCAATGCCGGTGGCGCCTGGGCCGGCGGGGTGGTGATCGCCTCGGGCCTGGGACTGGCGCTGGTGCCGGCGGTGGGCGCGGCCATCACCCTGGCCGGCCTGGTGGTCGCCATGCGCTACGGCCGGGTCAACGCGGTGGCCGCCCGCGGTATCGGCCAATAAATGGCCTATGGGCGGCCAATAAGCGGCCAATAAGCAGAAATTACGGGGATCTTTTTTTTGTTGTTATCCATGAAAGGGGAATGTATGACTTACGTCGTTGTCGTTGGGGATCACTTCAAGAAGTTCGCGAGTGATAAGAAGCATGTCTTGACCGTCAGTGAGCTGGAGCGGGAAATCTGGCAGGGTACCGCGCCGGGCCGGGAGGCCATCGTCATCGGACAGGGTGTCGAGCATGACCGCTTTGTCGGCCTGGTCAACCTGATGGAGCGCCGCCGCAAGCGCGGCGTGCAGGTGCAAAACATGCCGCAGATCCTGGACCAGTGCGATCCATTGCACCAGCGCAGCGTGCACAAGCACAGGCGCGAGAACGTGCTGATCACCAAACCGGTGGCCGGCCCCGACGGCACGTACCACGCCCAGCTGTCGATCTGCGACTCGGGCGAGCTGCTCAACGACCACGCGACCGGCCAGCATATCCAGGGCATCGTGCTGACCGAGGCGGGCCGGCAGATGCTGATCTCGACCTCCGAGTACCACCTGCTCGACGGCGCCGACGCCGGCCGCTGCTATTTCGTGCTCAACTCGCTCAACACGGAATTCAAGCAATTCGCCTTCCCGTTGCCGGTCACCATCGTGTTCCGCGCCTTGTCGCAATCGCACAAGCCGGGACGCTATCTGAAAGTCGACTGCGAGATCTCCTTCCTGCAGAACGACGTGCCGGTGGCCGTGGTGCGCAGCAGTTACTGCGCCTACTCGGCCCAGTACATCGAGGAGAAGGAATCGACGCTGGCCATCTCGGCCTGCGACGGCGTCCACCGGCAAGCCGACGCGGACCTGCCCGCGCTGGCGGCCTGAGGCGGGCGGCGTCATGGCCATCGCCTTTTTCGATGTGGACGAAACGCTGATCGCGATGAAAAGCATGTTCTCCTTCCTGCGCGTGTTTTTAGCGCGGGTGGAGGACCCGACGCACGGCAGCTACCAGCGCATCATGGCCGCCATCGACAGGCAGGTCGCCATGGGGGCGTCGCGCGAGGACATCAACCGCTATTACTACTCGCTCTACTGCGGCCACCGCCAGTCGGAGGTGCGGCGCCACGCGCAGGCCTTCTTCGACGGCATGGCCGTGCCCTACCAGATGGACGTGGTGCGCCGCCTCAAGGCGCACCAGGCCGCCGGCGACGAGGTGGTGGCGGTGTCGGGCGCGATGCGCGACATCATTTATCCCGTCATGGACCGGCTCGGCGTGAACGCCTACCTGTGCTCGGAGCCGGAGGTGGTCGACGACCACTACACGGGGCGCCTGCTGGCGCAGGCCATCGGCGCCGGCAAGGGGCGGCTGGTGCGCGATTACTGCGCCGGGCGCGGGATCGACGCCGCCAACTGCACCGCCTATGGCGACCACGTCTCGGACGCCGACATGCTGGGCGCGGTCGGGCGCGGCGTGGCGGTCCATCCGCAGGAAGCCATGCGGCGGCTGGCGCGCGAGCGGCGCTGGGAGGTGATGCCGGCGGCCGCCTGACACGGCGCCGGGCCGGGCCCGGCGCCATCTGGATTTTCTTTTTACTTTAATCAAGGACAAGCATGAAATATCGTTATCTGGGCAATACGGGTTTATCGGTGTCGGAAGTGTGCTTCGGCGCCATGACGTTCGGCGAGCAGGGCGCGTTCCTGGGCGCGCCGGACCGCAACTGGTCGGAGTTCGGCGTCGTCGGCGGTTCCGAGGCGACCAACATGGTGCACATGGCGCTCGACCACGGCGTCAACTTCTTCGACACGGCCGACGTCTACAAGAACGGCCAGGGCGAGGAGCTGCTGGGCGCGGCGCTCAAGGGCCGCCGCCAGTCGACCATCATCGGCACCAAGGGCCGCTGGCGCACCGGCGAGGACCCCAACCAGGTCGGTTCGACCCGCCACCACCTGATCGCCGCCGTCGACGAGAGCCTGGCGCGGCTGCAGACGGACTACATCGACATCTACCACCTTCACGGTTTCGATCCGCGCACCTCGATCGAGGAAACGCTGCGCGTGCTCGACGACCTGGTGCGCGGCGGCAAGATCCGCTATCTGGGCGTGTCCAACTTCGCCGCCTGGCAGCTGGCCAAGGCGCTGGGCGTGTCGGAGCGGCGCAACCTCGAGCGTTTCGTCGTCTACCAGGGGTATTACAACCTGGCCGCGCGCGAGCTCGAGCATGAGATCGTGCCGCTGTGCGTGGACCAGAACGTCGGCCTGACGATCTGGAGCCCGCTGGCCGGCGGCTTCCTGACCGGCAAATACAAGCGCGGCGAACCGCTGCAGCCGGGCAGCCGCCTGTCGCACGCCACGCCGTTCGAGTCGGCACCCGTGGCCGACCGCGAGCAAGCCTTCGACGTCATCGACGCCATGGGCCGCATCGCCGCCGAGCGCGGCGTGACGGTGCCGCAGGTGGCCTTGAACTGGCTGCTGCGCAAGCCCGGCGTGACCTCGCTGGTGATCGGCGCCACCCGCCCGGCGCAGCTGGGCGACAACCTGGCGGCGGTCGAGTGGGAATTGTCGGCCGAAGAGCTGCGGGTGCTCGACGGCGTGAGCGCGCGCGAGAAACCGTATCCCTACTGGCATATGTGCAACGTGGCCGGCGACCGCCGCCTGCCGCACGATATCTATCCATAAGCCGGCCCGGGATCGATCCACGGCGGCGCGATTTTCAAGGCACGGGCCGGCGCGGGGCGCGCCGGCCAACAGGGGATGGAATATGAACGCACGGGTATTGATAGTGGGGGCCGGGCCGGTCGGCCTGTTCGTCGGCGCCGAGCTGGCCAAGTACGGCATCGCGGCCGATATCATCGACAAGAACACCGGTGGCAACAGCCATTCGAAGGCGCTCAGCGTCAGCGCCGCCAGCCTGAAGGCCTTCCACGGCCTCGGCTTGCAGCGCGAGTTCGCCGGTCGCGGCAAGCCGATCCACGAGATCGAGGTCTACTTCAACGGCGCGCGCTGCGCCCGCATCGACAAGCGCAAGCTGGGCGGCTTGTACGACTACTACCTCAGCGTGCCGCAGCCGGAGACCGAATCGCTGCTGCGGCTGGCGCTCGAGCGCGCCGACGGCAAGGTCGACTACGGCCACGAACTGACCCGCCTCGAGCAGGACGCCGACGGAGTCGACGTGGTCATCCGCGCCGCCGGCGGCCGGGCGGAGCGCCGGCGCTACGAAATGGTGCTCGGCTGCGACGGCGCCCAGAGCAGCGTGCGCCAACTGCTGGGCATGCCGTTCGAGGGCTACGACTACGACGTCCACTTCATCATGGGCGATGTGTACTTCGACGGCGGCGCCGGGTCGGACGCGACCTCCTACCACGTCTACGACGACGGTTTCATGATCTTCCTGCCGATGGAGAACGGCCTGACCCGGCTGGTGGTGAGCAAGCCGGGGCCGCTGCCGCCGGGGCGCCCGGCGCCCGACCAGGCCGAGCTGCAGGAATTCCTGACCCGGTACTACCCGAGGCCGCTGCGCATCAGCCAGGTCGTGTGGGGTTCGAGCGCGCGCTTCTTCAACCGCCTGGCCGGCAGCAACCATGTCGGCCGCGTGTTCCTGGCGGGCGACGCCTTCCATTTGTTCAGCCCGATAGGCGGACAGGGGATGAACACCGGCATCCAGGACGCCGCCAATCTCGGCTGGAAGATCGCGTTTTACCTCAACGGCGCGGCCAAGGCCGCGCTGCTGGACAGCTACCGGCGCGAGCGCTACATCGCGGTCGGCAAGGCGGCCGACCTGACCGACGCCAACACCGAGCTGATACTGCGGCGCGGCGGCGTCGACCACATGCGCTGGCGCTACACGCCGGCCATGGCCAACCGCGGCTTCTACCGCCGGCGCCTGTCGCACGACTTTTCCGGCCTGCTGGCCGACCACAACGTCGAGAGCGCTTCGCTGGTGGGCCGCCACGTGCCGTACCGCGCGCGCGACGACGGCCTGCTGGGGCTGCGCAGCACCTACGACATCCCCAAGCTGGGCCGCAACGTGCTGTTTTGCAACGACAACGTGGCCGACGCCGCGCTCGAACGCCTGCGGCGCTACGAGCGCGTGGTGGTGGCGGCCGGCCTGCCGGCCGGCGACGACGACTGGCGCGCGGCGCTGACCTTGGACCGGCACGCGGCCTGCCTGGTGCGCCCGGACGGCTACGTCGGCTTCTGCGGCAGCCT
The DNA here is from genome assembly GCA_963511605.1 of uncultured Duganella sp. Classification (GTDB taxonomy): domain Bacteria; phylum Pseudomonadota; class Gammaproteobacteria; order Burkholderiales; family Burkholderiaceae_D; genus Rugamonas. The sequence goes on from CAUPJZ010000018.1 coordinate 105,509, forward strand.
CGACGAACTTGAACGTTATCTCGACCATCTTTACCACTGAACAGGGAGCCGGCATGAGCCAAACAATGAAGCACGCAACGCAGCGCGCAACGGCGCGCGCAATGACGGACGCAGCGACGCACGACGCGCGGCACACAGGCGGGCGCGCCGCCGAACCCGGCGCGAAGGAGGTCGAGGACGCCGGCCGGCGCCGCCTGTTGCGCCTGGGCGCGGCGGGACTGCTGGGGCAAGGCCTGATGCCGGAGTCGGCGCTGGCGCTGGTGACCGGCGCGCCGGCGGCGGTGGACGGCGTGCTGCCGTTGCGCCGGCTGGGGGCGGGCGGCCCGCTGGTGCCGGCGGTCGGCCTGGGTTGCATGGGGATGTCCGAATTCTACGGCAAGGCCGACGCCCGCGCGGTGCGGCGCACGCTCGACGCCGCGTTCGAGCGCGGCACGATGCTGCTCGACACGGCCGACATGTACGGCAGCGGCGCCAACGAACGCCTGCTCGGCCAGTACCTGCGCGGGCGCCGTTCGGGCGCAGTCGTCGCCACCAAGTTCGGCATCGTGCGCGAGCGGCAGGGCTGGCACGTGGACAACCGCCCGGCCTATGTCAAGGCCGCGTGCGAGGCGTCGCTGCGCCGCCTCGGCATCGACTGCATCGACATTTATTACGCGCACCGCATCGATCCCGGCCACCCGGTCGAGGACATGATCGGCGCGATGGCGCAGCTGGTCAAGGCGGGCAAGGTGCGCGCGATCGGCCTGTCGGAGGCGGCGCCGTCGACCATCCGCCGCGCGCACGCGGTCCATCCGATCGCGGCGGTGGAGACCGAGTATTCGCTGTTCAGCCGCGAGCCCGAGCGCGAGCTGATCCCGCTGTGCGCGGAGATCGGCGCCGCCTTCGTGCCGTACGCGCCGCTCAGCCGTGGATTGCTCGGCGGCCAGGCGGCGCCGGCCGACAAGCTGGAGGCGGACGATTTCCGCAAGCACCTGCCGCGCTTCCAGGCCGACAACTTCCGGCAAAACCAGGCCATCGTCGCGGCCTTCGCGGCGCTGGCGCGGCGGCGCGAATGCAGCAGCGCGACCTTGGCGCTGGCCTGGCTGCTGGGGCAGGGCGCGCATCTGGTTCCGATTCCCGGCACCCGCCGCGCCGACCACCTGGCCGACAACCTGGCGGCGGCGTCGCTGCAGCTGTCCGCCGAGGAGCGGGCGGAGATCGAGCGCCTGTTCCCGGTTGGGGTGGCGCATGGCAAGCGGTACTCGGACAAGGAGTTGACGACGGTCGATTTGTGACTCACAAGAAAAAAAATAGGTCGCTGTCGGCCTATGGCTTCCGACGCGGTGGTCTCCCCCGCCGAGCTGACTCAGGTGGCGGTGCTGAGCGGCACGCCGACGACGGCGCTGGCGGATTACCTGGTCTAAGGTGTGATACGGAAAGCCGGCCGTCGTCTGAAACACGTAGGGCGGATTAGCGCAGCGAAATCGGCCATGCGTGTGCCGTCGAGACGCATGCATGGCCGATTACGGCGTTTCGCCTAATCCGCCCTACATGTTTTAGAAGAAGGCCGTACGAAATCCAGCAGCGCCGGCATGCACCGCCGCCGCAGGTCGTAGCGTTCGACCACGGTCTGGCGGGCGGCGTCGCGCAGGTGCTGTAGTTCCGCGCGCCGCCTCGTGCGGCACTTTGCCGACGAAATGCACGCGGCCGGCATCGATGCCGCCGGCCACCTCGTCGCGGAATATCCGCTTCCACGTTTTGCCTTTGGGCGGCGCGGCGCCTTAGCTGACGCCGTCGCCGCCGACGATGACCACGCGCGCGTTGGGCCGGCGCTTGAGCCAGCGCGGGCGCCAGGTGTCTGAATTGGCCGGGGAAATTCGGGTGGACGAACAGATATTTGTGGCGTGCTTGCAAGGCGTGACCTACGGTGTGGGAGGGGTGGGGAGCGGACATGCCAGCCAGAATACATTGCCGTCAATCACCAACGCGTGTCTGGCCGGCTGTGCGGTTCGCCGTGCGGCGCCCGTTGTTGGGTATAATCGTTGCATTATCCGCTAGCCGGGCCGCCGCGTTTGCGTTCCGCACCCGCCTCTCTTCCTCACTAGAAAAAAATTACTCTTCATGGCTTCTTCCAACGATAACGTCAGCATGGCGCTGTTCTGCGATTTTGAAAACGTGGCGCTCGGTGTGCGCGACGCCAATTACGACAAGTTCGACATCAAGCCGGTGCTGGAGCGGCTGCTGCTCAAGGGCAGCATCGTGGTCAAGAAGGCGTATTGCGACTGGGACCGCTACAAGGCGTTCAAGGCGCCTATGCACGAGGCCAACTTCGAGCTGATCGAGATCCCGCACGTGCGCCAGTCGGGCAAGAATTCGGCCGACATCCGCATGGTCGTCGACGCGCTCGACTTGTGCTACACCAAGTCGCATGTCGACACCTTCGTCATCATCTCGGGCGATTCCGATTTTTCGCCGCTGGTGTCGAAGCTGCGCGAGAACGCCAAGAAGGTGATCGGCGTCGGCGTCAAGCAGTCGACCTCCGACCTGCTGGTGGCCAATTGCGATGAATTCATTTTCTACGACGACCTGGTGCGCGAGAGCCGTCGCGCCAAGCGCGACGCCGGCGAGGCCAGCAAGCCGGCCGTCAAGCGCTCGCCGGAAGAGGAGCGCGGCCGCCGCGAAGAGATGGACAAGCGCCGCAACCAGGCGGTGGAAATCGCCGTCAACACCTTCGAGGCGCTGGTGCTCGAGCGCGGCGACAGCGGCAAGATCTGGGCCTCGGTGCTCAAGGAGGCGATCAAGCGCCGCAAGCCGGACTTCAGCGAATCCTATTATGGCTTCCGCACCTTCGGCAACCTGATCGAGGAATGCAAGGCGCGCGGCTTGCTCGAATTCGGCCGCGATGAAAAATCCGGCGCCTATGTGTACCGCAGCAGCGGCGCGTCCAACGGCGCCCAGCAGGGCGCGGGCGAGACGCAGGCGTCCGACAATGCCGGCGCCGAGGCGCAGGAAGGCGGCAAGCAGGAATCGCGCCGCAGCCGCGGCCGCGGCCGCACCGCCGCCGAGCGCTTCGCCGAACGCCAGGCCGAGCGCCTGGCGCAGCAGGCGCGCGCGGGACAGGACGAGGACGACCGCAACACCGACGACGCCGACGCGGACGACAGTGCGGCGGTGGTGGAGGCCTATGCCGCGTGGCAGACCGAGCCGGAGCAAGCCGTCGACCAGTCCGACGCGGCGCCGGAAGCGCAGCCGCCGGCCCAGCCGGAATCGGACCGCAATCGCGGCCGCGGACGCGGCAATCGCGGCGGCCGCAAGCAGGGCGAGCGCCAGGGCGCCGTGGCCGCCGAGGCGCCGGTATTGACGGAGATGGCGGTCGATCTGCCGGTCCAGCCGCCGGTTGCCCAAGCGCACGGTGAAGTGGTCGAGGCCGCGCCCGATGAAGCGGTCGCGCCGGCGCCGGCGAAAAAGAAAAGCGGCGCCAAGCCGCCGGCGCGCAAGGTCAAGGCCGCGGCCAAGCCGCAGGTGGAAGAGGGCAAGCCGGCCAAGGGCGGCAAAGGCGGCAAAGGCGGCAAGGCGGGCAATGCCGCGACGACGGCCGCCGCCGAACCGGTGGCGGTCGCCGCCGCGCCGGTGGTGGTCGAGGTGGTCGAGGTGGCGGAAGCGAAGCCGGCCAAGCCCCGCGCGCCGCGCAAGCCGCGCGCCCCCAAGGCCGTCGCCGAATCGAACGAGTAAAGCCCGGCAAGGGGCGGCTGCGGATCGTATAATGACAACGTTACGATCTTATTAACCAGCGCGGCGGATGCCGCCCATAAAGGTAGCCGCCTCATGCCCATCCTTTCCGCCCTCACGCTGTATCCGATCAAGTCCTGCGCCGGCGTGGCCTTGCAGGAGGCCACGCTGACCACGGCGGGGCTGATGACCGAGCAGATCTACGACCGCGAATGGATGGTCGTCGACGAGGACGGCGTGGGCATGACGCAGCGCGAGCATCCGCGCATGGCGCTCATCGCTCCCACGCTGAAAGCCAACACCTTGGAGCTGCGCGCGCCCGGCATGCTGCGCCTGGAAATTCCGCTCGGCCTGCCCGATCCCGATCTGGCGCCGACCCTGTCCACGCAAATCTGGGACCACACCATCCTGGCCTACGACTGCGACGACCTGACCGCCGAATGGTTCACCAAGGCCATCGGCGTGCCGTGCCGCCTGGCGCGCTTCCACGCCAACGCCACCCGCGCCGTCAGCGAGACCTGGACCAAGGGCGTGCCGGCCACCACCTTGTTCTCGGACGGCTATCCGATCCTGGTGGTGGGCCAGTCGTCGCTGGACGACCTCAACGACAAGCTGCGCGGCGCCGGCCGCGAGGCGATCCCGATGAACCGCTTCCGGCCCAACCTCGTCGTCGGCGGCATCGAGGCCTTCGAGGAGGATTACGCCGAGTCGTTCCAGATGGGCGACGCGCTGCTCAAGCCGGTCAAACCGTGCCCGCGCTGCCCGATGCCGTCGATCGACCAGGCCACCGGCGTGTACGGCCCCAACCCCCTCGACCTGATGCAAGGCTACCGCGCCAAGCCCGAGCTCGACGGCGCGGTGTGCTTCGGCATGAACAGCATCCTGATCACCGGCGACGGCCAAAGGGTGCGCGTCGGCCAGGAAATCGTCGTTACACTGGCGTTTTAATGCACTTGGGCGGCCCGGGGGCATTCCCAAGCGGCACAACTTGGCGTAATGTTGCAATGACATGAAACCGGGTGAACAGTAAGGGCAACTATGACGCAAACCGCAACTGGCAAAGTGACGACGCCGACCGACCACGCAACGCGCGCGAACGATCTGGCGGCCGAAAACCAGGCTTTGCGGGCACGCATGGCATATCTGCTGGAACAGGCCGAACGCAACCACTCGATCATGACGCGCCACCAGGCGTTCGACCTGAACATCGTCGGCGCGGCCAATTTCCCCGAGCTGGTCGGCACCATCTTCCGCGTGCTGCCGGTGATCTCCGAGCTCGACAGCGTGACCCTGACCCTGGTCGACGAGGGCGCCGACATCCGCGAGGTCATGCTCAAGCTGGACGTGGTGTTCGCCGATTTTCCCGGCCTGATCTTCGTCGAGGAGCTCGACGGCCTCGGTTTCGACCTGGGCCAGCGCGGCCCGGGCGCGCCGCCGCCCAAGCCGCTGTTGGGCATGTACGACGCGCAGCGCCACGCGCGGCCGTTCCCGAACGCGCCGGCCGGGCTGCAAAGTGTGGCATTGGTGCCGCTGCTGCGCAACAAACGCGTCATCGGCAGCCTGAACCTAGGCAGCCGCGATCCGACCCGCTTCACGCCCAGCCTGGGCACCGACTTCATCGAGCACATGGCGTCGATCATCGCCATCTGCCTGGAAAACGTCATCAGTAACGAGATGCTCAAATACATCGGCCTGACCGACTCGCTGACCGGCGTCTACAACCGCCGCTACATCGACCGCCGGCTGCTCGAGGAGATCGCCCGCGCGCGGCGCCAGTCGTACCCGATCTCGTTCATGTACATCGACATCGACCACTTCAAGCGCGTCAACGACACCGTCGGCCATGGCGGCGGCGACGAGGTGCTGCGCGAGGTGGCCTCCCGCATCAAGAACGAGCTGCGCGCCTCGGACGCGCTGGCCCGCTTCGGCGGCGAGGAGTTCGTCGTGCTGCTGATCGACGCCAATCTGGAAAGCGCCGCCTTCGTGGCCGAGCGCATCCGCTCGAGCGTGGCCGGCACGATGATCGCGCTCACGCCATCGCTGCAATTGTCGGTGACGGTGTCGATCGGCGTGGCCTGCCTCAATCCCGGCGACACCGACGGCGACCCGGTCGCGGTGGCGCGCACCTGGATCGCCCAGGCCGACACCTTGCTGTACGTGGCCAAGGAAGCCGGCCGCAACCGCGTGGTGAGCGTGCCGCCGGCACCGGTGGACTGCCTTCCGAAATGATAGTTGTGGCAAGATTGCCGTTTTCTTAAAGTTTACTTGCGGAAATCTCCGGGGCTCACTAGTATCGGGTTGCCAATGACTATTGGTAGCTCAATCGCTGGTGATGCACACCCCCATAACAGGAGATGAACCCATGACGATCCGCCAGACAGGCGCCAGGCCCGCGCCGTTTTCCACATTGCTGCAACGTTCAGTCCTGGCCGCCGTGTTCGGCGCCATCGCGCCGTTGACGGCATCGGCCCAGGTTGTCGACCAGGGCACGACCGCCACCACCTGGGCGCCGGCGACGGTCCGGGGACCGGCCGTCACGCCCGGCACATGGCGCGCCGGCGGGCCCAACCCCGAACAATCCAACTTCAGGCTGGTCAAGGAATCGGCCCACTTCGCCTTCTACTCGGACGAGACGGTGTCCGACGCCGACCTCAACCTGGCCGCCGACACGCTGGAAAACGTCGTCTGGCAGAACCTGTTCAACGCCAACCTGTTCATGCCCGAGCCGTTCTTCAACCGGGCCGACAAGATCAAGCCGGCGATCCACATCCATTCCGGCTGGGGCCTGACCGGCGGCGCCTGGGTGGACAACCAGCGCGCGCTGCACATGGGCATGTGGATCGCGCCGGCGGCGCTCCGGGACCGCTGGGGCCTGACCCACGAGTTCACGCACGGCTGGCAGTCGTGGAGCAACTACAACGGCGGCCTGGCCTGCAACCAGTCCAACACCTGCGGCTGGATCTTCGAGAGCCATGCCAATTTCACGCCGCACCAGTTGCCCGAGTACCAGAGCGACGTGCATTGCTCCGAGATGCTGCCGAACGCGCCGCACCTGTACCTCGGCTCGTCGCGCGACCGCTACTGCAACTGGCAATTCATGGAGTACCTGAAGGACAAGCACGGTGCGGAGGCGGTCACGCAGATCTGGACCACCCCGGGGGCGGACCCGTTCACCAACATCCAGGCCGCGCGCGGCTGGAGCGTCTCGCAACTGAACGACTTCATCGGCGACTGGGCCACGCACAACGTGGTGTGGGATTACAAGGCGACGCCGGCCGCCTTCCGCAACAGCTACGGCAACATCACCTCGGCCGACAAGGCCGAGCGCAAGCGCAGGCTGATGCCGCTGGAGGCGCTGGACAACAATTGGGCGGCCAACCGCCGCTTCGCTTCGCCGTTCCACGGCGCGCCGCAGCGCTTCGGCTACAACGTCGTGCGGCTGTACCCGGTCAACGGCGCGGCGACGGTGACGGTCAAGTTCCGTGGCGTCAACCAGCCGGGCGCGGACGCCGACTTCCGCTGGGCGCTGGTGGCGACCAACACGCAGTTCACGTCGGCGCGCCGCAGCGCGTTGCAAAAGGGCCTGAGCGCCGACCTGACGTTCGCCGTCAATCCGGGCGAGCCCCTGTTCATGGTGGTGGCGGCCACGCCGTCGGCCTTCAAGACCGTCGTCTGGGACCAGGACTACAACACGATCTGGCGCTATCCGTACATGATCGAGCTGGCCAACGCCTGGCCGCAGGGCTTCCAGAACGGCCAGCGCGACGCCTGCCCGGCCGGCACCGTGCGCCACGCCAACGGCGCCGGCTGCGCGCCGTCCGGCACGCCGTCCACGGTCTACGTCGGCCCCTACGCCACCATCCTGCCCGGCGGCCGGGCCAGCGGCACCGCGCGCATCGAGGACCAGGCCATCATCGCCAACGGCGCGGTCACCGGCGGCACGGTGGGCGGCTTGAGCGTGGTGGGCGTGACCGGCAGTAACTGGGGCAACAACAGCTTCAACGTGTCGGGCTCGGCCCAGGTGCGCACCAGCTTCTATCCGCTGGGCTTTTTCGAGCCGAACCAGGGCGCCTCGGGCAGCTTGAACCTGTACGGCGACGTCGAGTACCGTGGCGCCGGCCTGAACCTGGGCGCGGGCAACCGCTCCGGCTTCGTGGACGCCGGCTCGACCGTGGGTTCGGCCACCGACATCAACCCCAGGACCACGTTGATCTGGCGCCCCTGAATCGCGGCGCGGGCGGATATATCTGTTGCCGTCTACAAATCGGACGGCGCCGGCATGATCGTCCAGTTCGCCACCAGCACCGAGTCGGAATCGTGCAAGGGGCTGGAGCCGATCGGCAAGGTGTTCGCGGCCGACCTGCTGCGCCAGAAGCTGTTGGGATTCGTCTACAAGACGGTGGAACGCAGCAACCGCCTGCTGGGCGCCTATCCGCAGATCGAGACGGTGGTCAAGGCGGAGCAACCGTTGCAGATCCGGGGCTACTCGAGCTGGAGCGATTCGACCGCCGGCTTCCGCAGCAACGGCTCGTGCGGGCCGCTGACCGCCCAGTTCACGCCGCAGCCGCTGCACAAGTATCTGGTGATGTTCAATTTCGCCAACGGCACCTGCACCCAGGACGTCTACGACGTGACCGAGCCGGATCAAAAGGCGCCGGTGGAAACGACCGCCATCGCGAGCTGCGAAAAGCCGTGACGGCGGGCGGGGCCCGGGCCCTCCGGCGCTAGCGCAGCAAACGGCTTTCCGCGCGCGCGACGGCGTCCGCCCCGCCGCGCACCACCACCACGTCGCCCGCCTCGAGCACCGTGTCCGGCCCCGCGTCGAGCTGCGCCTTGCCGCGCCGGATGGTGGTCACCTCGGCGCCCGAGCCGGCCACGTCGATGTCGGCCAGCGGGCGGCCGACGGCGGTGGCGCCGCCGTCCAGCGTGACCGAGTGCAGCCGTTCCAGGTCGGCGTCCTCGCCGGCGTCGCTGACGCCGCGGAAGTAGCCGCGCAGCGACGCATAGCGCTCCTCGCGCGCGGCCTGCACCCGGTGCACCACGCGCCGCAGCGGCACGCCCAGCATCACCAGCGCGTGCGAGGCGAGCATCAGGCTGCCCTCCATCAGTTCCGGCACCACCTCGGTCGCGCCGGCCTCCTTGAGCCGGTCCAGGTCGGTGTCGTCGTGCGCGCGCACGATCACCGGCAAGGTCGGCGCCAGCTCGTGCACCAGGTGCAGCACCTTGAGCGCCGACGGCGTGCTGGCGTAGGTGATCACCACCGCGCTGGCGCGGTAGATGCCGGCGGCGATCAGGCTCTCGCGCCGGGCGGCGTCGCCGTACGATACTTGCCGTCCGGCCGCCTGCGCCTCCTGCACCCGCTCGGGGTCGAGGTCGAGCGCGTGGTATTCGATGTTTTCCTCGCCCAGCAGGGTCGCCAGGCTCTGGCCGCTGCGGCCGAAGCCGGCGACGATCACGTGCTTGCTGGTGGACATGGTGCGGCTGGCGATCTTGGTCAGGGCCAGCGATTGCATCATCCACTCGTTGCTCGACACCTTCATGACGATCTGGTCCGACTTGGCGATGAGGAAAGGCGCCACCAGCATCGACAGCACCATCGACGCCAGCACCACCTGGATGATGAACGGGTCCATCAGCTTGCTGCCGCCGGCCAGGTTCAGCAGCACGAAGCCGAACTCGCCCGCCTGCGCCAGCGCCAGGCCGGTGCGGATCGACACGCCGTCGGACGAGCCGAACAGTTTGGCCAGGCCGGCGATCAGCGCGAACTTGAGCAGCACCGGGCCGCCCAGCAACACCAGCACCAGCCACCAGTTCTCCAGCACCAGGCGGACGTTGAGCAGCATGCCGATGGTGATGAAGAACAGTCCCAGCAGCACGTCGCGGAAGGGCTTGATGTCCTCCTCCACCTGGTGGCGGTATTCGGTCTCGGAAATGAGCATGCCGGCCACGAAGGCGCCCAGCGCGAGCGACAGCCCGGCGCGCTCGGTGATCCAGGCCGCGCCCAGGGTGATCAAGAGCAGGTTGAGCATGAACAGCTCCTGCGAGCGGCGCTTGACGACGATGGTGAACCAGCCGCGCATCAGGCGGTGGCCGACGAACAGCAGCAGCGCCAGCACGATGACCGCCTTGACGCCGGCCCACGCCAGCGTCTCGACCAGCGCGTCGGGGCGCTGGCCCAGCGACGGGATCAGGATCAGCAACGGCACCACGGCCAGATCCTGGAACAGCAGGATGCCGATGATCTTGCGGCCGTGTTCGCTTTCAAGCTCGAGCCGCTCGGTCAGCATCTTGACCACGATGGCGGTCGACGACATGGCCAGCGCGCCGCCGAGCGCGAACGAGGCCTGCCAGCCGATCTGGATGGACGGCGGCAGCTGGGTGGCGATCGCCCAGCCGAACAGCATGGTGGCGACGATGGTGAACACCACCTGCGCCATGCCCAGCCCGAAGACGATGCCGCGCATGGCCATCAGCTTGGGCAGCGAGAATTCGAGGCCGATGGAGAACATCAGGAACACCACGCCGAACTCGGCCAGTCCGTGGGTGGCCTCGCTTTGTTCGGCCAGGCCCAGCGCGTGGGGGCCGATCAGGATGCCGACGGCCAGGTAGCCGAGCATCGGCGGCAGGTGCATCATGCGGAAAGCCACCACGCCCAACACGGCGCTGCCGAGCAGTATCAGGGTCAATTCCAGGGGTGAAAACGTCATTTCAACATAGCCAGTAGAATAATATTTAGTTGTTTGTCGCCGGGGCCGGGCGTTATGTTTTGACTGGCAAGTTTTTTGCTTTCTCAATTCGGCTATACTTGGGTATGAGTGTAACCCATGAAAAAACAATGCTGAAAGCTTTCGACGCAAAAATGGCCGCGCACGCCTTGCGGCTGGCCCGTGAAACGTTGCAAAACGAGGCCGACGCCATCGCCGCCCTCAACGCCCGCCTGGGCGACGACGACAGCGTGGTGCGCGCCATCGAACTGTTGCTAAAATGCAAGGGCAGGGTGGTGGTTTCGGGCATCGGCAAGTCCGGCCACATCGCCCGCAAGATCGCCGCGACCCTGGCCTCGACCGGCACGCCGGCGCTGTTCGTGCACCCGGCCGAGGCCGCCCACGGCGACCTCGGCATGGTCACCGCCGACGATGCCTTCATCGCCATTTCGTATTCGGGCGAGAGCGCCGAACTGATGACCATCTTGCCGGTGGTTAAGCGGATGGGCAGCAAGGTCATCGCGATGACCGGCAAGCCCGGCTCGAGCCTGGCCGGGATCGCCGACGTCCACCTGAACGTGGCCGTGGCCAAGGAAGCCTGCCCGATGAACCTGGCGCCGACGACGTCGACCACGGTCACCCTGGCGCTGGGCGACGCGCTGGCCGTCGCGCTGCTGGACCTGCGCGGCTTCCGCGAGGAGGATTTCGCGCGTTCCCATCCGGGCGGCGCGCTGGGCCGGCGCCTGTTGACGCACGTGCGCGACGTCATGCGCAGCGGCGACGATGTGCCGAAAGTCGGCGCCGACGTCAAACTGACGGACGCGCTGCTGGAGATCACGCAAAAAGGCATGGGCATGACCGCCATCGTCGACGCCGACGGCAAGCCGGTCGGCGTGTTCACCGACGGCGACCTGCGCCGTATGATCGAGAAGGTCCAGGACTTCACCAAGGTGGTGATCCGCGACGTCATGCACCCGAATCCGCGCAGCATTTCGCCGGAGAAACTGGCGGTCGACGCCGTGGCCGTGATGGAGCAATACCGCATCAACCAGATGCTGGTGACCGACGCCGAGGGCAAGCTGGTCGGCGCGCTGCACATCCACGACCTGACCCGCGCCAAAGTGATCTGAGGTGATTCGATGAGTGAAACGACCTATCTGGAACGCGCCGCGCGCGTCAAACTGATGATCTTCGACGTCGACGGCGTGCTCACCGACGGCAGCCTGCATTACGGCGCCGACGGCGAGGCGCTCAAGACCTTCAACGTGTACGACGGCCTGGGCATCAAGCTGCTGCAGGAGTCCGGCGTGCAGACGGCCATCATCAGCGCGCGCGTGTCGCCGCAGGTGGCCAAGCGCGCCGCCGACCTGGGCATCGGCTTTGTGCACCAGGGCGGCCACGACAAGCTGACGCCGTTCAACGCGCTGCTGGAAAAGACCGGCCTGACGGCCGGGCAGGTCGGCTTCATCGGCGACGACATCGTCGACCTGCCGATCCTGACGCGGGTCGGTTTCGCGGTGGCGGTGCCGGGCGGACGCAAGGAAGTGCTCGAGCGCGCGCACCACACCACGGTGGCGCAGGGCGGGCGCGGCGCGGTGCGCGAAGTGTGCGAACTGCTGTTGCATGCGCAGGGCACGTACGAGCGCGTGCTGGCGCAGTTCATGGTGTGACGGGGTGTAATCATGCGTAAAAGAACAGCACATCGCTGGCAGCTGACCTTGACGATGATGATCGGCGTGTTTGTCGCCGTCGGCAGCTTTTGGCTGGTGCAGGTGGTCAACCAGTCCGGCCAGGAGCAGCAGGCGGACCAGTTCCTCAACGAGCCGGACTACATCATCGACCGCTTCAGCCTGGTGCGCATGACCAAGGAAGGCAAGCCGGCGTATATCGTTTCCGGCGACAAGCTGACCCACCGGCCGATCGACGACTCGTCCGATATCGACAAGCCGTTCCTCAACAGCCTGTCGGGCCAGCAGCCGCCGATGACGATCCACGCCGACACCGCTCGGGTCGACCAGAACAACACGCGTGTCACGCTCAACGGCAACGTCGACGTGGTGCGGCCGGCCTCGCCGAAGGCCGAGGCGATGCACCTGCAGACCAGTACCCTGACCGTGTTCCCGGACGAGGAACGGATGGAAACCAAGGCGCCGGTGCAGATGAAGCTGGGTAATATGACTTCCAGCGGCACCGGCATGAAAACCAATAACGCGACGCGCCAGCTGCAGCTGGGCGGACGCGGAACGATCACGATGCCGCCGAAGGCGCCGCGCTAATACAAGCTGATATGAAGGACACGATGATGAAGAAACTGATACTGTCGGCCGCGTTGCTGCTGGCCGCCATGGGCGCGGCCCACGCCGAAAAAGCCGACTCCAACAAGCCGACCGAGATTTCCTTCGACAACCTCGACGCCGACGACGTCAAGCAGATCAAGACCTTCACCGGCAACGTCGTGCTGACCCGCGGCACCTTGCTGATGAAGTCGCCCAAGGCGGTGGTCACCGAAGATCCGGAAGGCTACCAGCTCGTGGTGCTGACCGGCGCGCCGGGCGTGCAGGCGACGTTCCGCCAAAAGCTCGACGGCGCCGGCGACCAGTGGGTCGAGGGCCGCGCCGACCGCATCGAATACGACGGCAAGACCGAGCTGGTCAAGCTGTTCTCGAAGGCGCAGATCAAGAAGCTGGAGGGCAGCAAGAACGCCAGCCAGGTCGACGGCGAGTTCATCTCCTATGACAGCCGGCGCGAATTCTTCGCCGTGAAAAACACCCCGACCGGCGAAAGCAAGCCGGGCGCCGGCCGCAGCACCATGGTGATCCAGCCGTCGAACAAGCAGCCGCCCGCGCCCGCTCCCGCCACCAATCCAGCGGCGGGGAAATAAGCATGGAGCCAACATGCGGTAGCACCCTGATCGTGCGCGGCCTGCAAAAGACCTACGGCAAGCGCCAGGTCGTGCATGACGTCTCGCTGCAGGTCGAATGCGGCGAAGTGGTCGGCCTGCTCGGCCCCAACGGCGCCGGCAAGACCACCTCGTTCTACATGATCGTCGGCCTGGTGCCGTCGGACGCCGGCACCATCGACATCAGCGGCGTCGACATCTCCTCGCTGCCGATCCACCGCCGCGCCTCGCTCGGCCTGTCCTACCTGCCACAGGAGGCTTCGGTGTTCCGCAAGCTGACCGTGGAAGAGAATATCCGCGCCGTCCTCGAAATCCAGAAAGTGGACGGCAAGCCTTTATCCAAGGCTGCCATCGATGAACGGCTCAATACCCTGCTGGCCGATTTGCAAATCGAAAAGCTGCGCGAAAACCAGGCGCTGTCGCTGTCCGGCGGCGAGCGCCGCCGCGTGGAGATCGCCCGCGCGCTGGCCACCAACCCGCGCTTCGTGCTGCTGGACGAACCTTTCGCCGGGGTCGACCCGATTGCCGTCATTGAGATCCAGCGCATCGTGCGCTTCCTCAAGGAACGCAATATCGGCGTCCTCATTACCGATCACAATGTGCGCGAGACGCTGGGCATCTGCGACCGCGCATATATCATCAACCAGGGCTCGGTGTTGGCCTCCGGCCGTCCGGACGACATCATCGCCGACGAGTCGGTCCGCCGCGTGTACCTGGGTGAACACTTCAGAATGTAATCGCGCCCCATGAAACAGTCATTGCAACTGCGCACGTCGCAGCACCTCGCGCTGACACCCCAGCTGCAGCAGTCGATCCGTCTGCTGCAGTTGTCCACGCTGGAGCTGCACCAGGAGCTCGAGCAGCTACTCACCGACAATCCCCTGCTCGAGCGCCTGGACGACCCGCTCGACCGTTCGCTGCGGCTGCTGTCCGACGGCGCCATCAGCCAGCAGGCGCCGTCCGGCGAGGCCCCGTCCGAAGGCCCGCCGAACCAGCAGGACGCGCCGGCGCCGGCCGACGCCGACAACTACGACGGCCCGGCCGCCGATACCGAAAGTACCAGCAGCGAGGCCGACGTCGACTGGAGCGACGCCGGCCGCAGCAAGGCCCCCGACGACGAGGACGCGCGTCCGCAACTGGAGGCCAACCACTGCACCTTGCGCGAGCACCTGATGGAGCAGATGCGGGTGACCGTGCTGGAGATGCGCGACCGCGCGCTGGTCGAGCTGATCATCGACGCGCTCGACGAGAACGGCTACCTGGAGGAGCCGCTGGAGGAGATCCACGCGCGCCTGCCGGAGGAACTGGAAGTCGACATCGACGAACTGCGCACCGCCTTGTCGATGCTGCAAAGCTTCGACCCGATGGGCGTGGGCGCGCGCAACGCCTCCGAATGCCTGGCGCTGCAGATCAAGCGCCTGCCGGGCATCGCACTGGTGACGCGGCGCATGGCGCTGACCATCGTCGAAAACCATTTAACATGGTTCGCCCAGCGCGACTTCAACAAGCTGAAAAAGGCGCTGGTGTGCGACGACGAGGACCTGCGCGAGGCGCAGGCCGTCATCCGCCTGTGCAATCCGCATCCCGGTTCGGCGTTCGCCTCGGACGTGTCCGACTACGTGGTGCCGGACGTGATCGTCAAGAAGTCGCGCAGCGGCTGGCAGGTCAGCCTGAACAACGACGTCATGCCGCGCCTGCGGGTCAACGCGATGTACGCCAACCTGCTCAAGCAGGGCAAGGGCGAGGGCCAGATGGGCGCCCAGTTGCAGGAGGCCAAGTGGCTGATCAAGAATATGCGCCAGCGCTTCGACACCATCCTGCGCGTGGCCCAGGCGATAGTAGAAAGACAAAAGAACTTTTTCTCGCACGGCGCGGTTGCCATGCGCCCCCTTGTGCTTCGCGAAATTGCTGATACACTGGGTTTACACGAGAGCACTATTTCTCGGGTGACGACTCAAAAGTACATGCTGACGCCGCACGGCATGTTTGAGTTGAAATATTTCTTTGGTAGCCATGTCGCCACCGAAGCGGGCGGTGAAGCAAGTTCGACGGCGATACGGGCACTCATCGTGCAATTGACAGGAGCTGAAGACCCTAAAAATCCTTTATCCGACAGTAAGATTGCGGACATGCTGGGGGAACAAGGCATGGTGATTGCGCGACGGACTGTTGCCAAATATCGCGAAGCGTTGAAAATCCCTCCCGTCAGTCTCCGCAAGTCTTTGTAGTTACTTGGTCACTGTGCGCCCGGCCGCAATGGGCGCGGCACTGACCGTAAGCGACATTTATCTTTAGGAGCGTGTATGAATCTGACCATCAGTGGACATCATCTCGAAGTGACCGCGGCCATCCGCGAATACGTACAGAACAAACTGGAACGTGTCACTCGTCACTTCGATCAAGTTATTGATATTGCTGTCATTCTGACTGTAGATAACCTTAAAGAGAAATCCAAGCGCCAAAAGGCTGAAATCAATCTGCGTCTGTCGGGTAAAACCGTCTACGTGGAAAGCCTGTCGCAAGACCTGTACGCCGCGATCGACACCCTGGTCGACAAGCTTGACCGGCAGGTCATGAAATACAAATCCAAAGTTCAGCAGCACGGCCACGATGCGATCAAGCATCTCCCGGATAGCTACGAACCCGCTGCCGCCGCCCTATAACAACGGCCTCCGGCACCATCCAACAAAGGGCGCAAGGGCGCCCTTTTTTGTGTGCGCCCAGCATGGGCGCACTCCTGTGGGTGCAAGTCCCGCCGCAAGCTGACCACAGTGAGCGAAGTGAAGCGCAACTGCATGAGGGCAACCGAGTGTGGGAAGGAAGCGTGGACCATAAATCATGAGCCGA
>CAUPJZ010000019.1:0-115582 GCA_963511605.1 uncultured Duganella sp.
CGGCAGGAAACGTCGTAAAAACGGGCATCAAATGCGGGAATTGGGTATCCAAATCCCGCTTTATGAAACAACGCCGGCCGGTTCACACCAGTAAGGGGCACGGCCGGTTCAAGCTGGCCGGTATTTCAGCAGCCTGCTAGGTCATACCACGACCATGTCTAACTACGATGCTAATGGAAGAGTTGGCAAAATTATAGATCCGAACGGCTTGGTCACTGATCTTACTTACACTCCGCGCGGTTGGTTGGCTTCACGTTCAGTTGGCGGGCAAAACACAAGTTTCACATACGACGGTACTGGGCAGCTTACCGAATTGAGCTTCCCCGATAATTCGAAGATTACCTACTCCTACGACGGAGCACATCGCCTGACTGGCATTGCAGACTCGCTGGGGAACAGCATCTCTTACACGCTGGATGCCGCAGGTAATCGGACGGCTGAAGTTGTGAAAGACATCAATGGTGTGCTGACACGTCAAACGACGAAAATTTATAACGCGTTAAGCCTGCTCAAGAGCCAAACCGGAGGCGCGCAATGATCGCTACCATGTCGAACAAACGTGCAGTCGCGATCGCACTTATCGTTTCCTTGTACACCCCAGTACTGGGCAGTTTTAGTTTTTCTTCAGCGGCTGCCCAATCCACACAGAATACGACATACAGCTACCAGTATGACAACATGGGTAATCGGTCTCAGATTACTGATTCGCTGGGAAATGTTAGCAACATTGGCTACGATCAGCTGCAGCGTGTCAAGCAGCAGATTCAGCCCGTACCGGCAACTGGCATCGCCCGGCCAACGACCAGTTATACCTATGACGGGTTAGATCAACTGAGTACCGTTGTCGATCCCCGTAACTTAACCACGGCCTATACCCATGATGGCCTAGGCAATCAACCAGCACTGAGCAGTCCGGATACGGGCAGCACGAGCCGCGTCTTCGACAACGCAGGCAATCTCCTGACCAGCACGGACGCGCGGGGCAAAGTAACGACGTTCACCTATGACGCCCTCAATCGCGTTACCAGCGTGGCGTACGCCAGCGGTACATCTACATTGCTGGAATACGATGGCGGCGCGTCCGGGGCGCCATATGCCATCGGGCATCTGACAAAGATGACGGACGAGTCCGGCCAAACGATTTATACCTACGATGTGACTGGTCGTTTGCTGACTAAGACCCAGGTAACGACAGGCAACGGTGCGAGCAATGTCAGTCGACAGGTCGGATACGCCTACGACAACACGGGACAGTTGCTTAGTCTTACCTATCCGAGTGGCAACCGCATCAATTATGAATATGACGCCGCCGGGCGCGTTCGCCGATTGGTTCTTAATCCTGCGACTCCGAATGGCGGCACCGATGTCAGCGTGTCCGCCGTAATGCTCGATCAGATATCGTACGCCCCGTTCGGCAGTGCGCAAAGTTGGGTGTGGGGGAACAGCACTGAG
The DNA here is from genome assembly GCA_963511605.1 of uncultured Duganella sp. GTDB lineage: Bacteria > Pseudomonadota > Gammaproteobacteria > Burkholderiales > Burkholderiaceae_D > Rugamonas. The sequence continues at coordinate 1,453 of CAUPJZ010000019.1, forward strand.
GCGGCGCCTAATGCCTACGCACGCACATTCGATTTGGATGGCCGCGTGTTCACCTACCCGCTTGGAAACGTTAACGTCCTATCGCAGAATATTTTGCGGACCATAGCATATGACGCGGCCAGCCGCATCACGGCTTACACCCATACGGGCAGTTCAAACGCCGCGATTTATGATCAGGGATTCAGTTATGACGGACTCGGCCGGCTGATCAGCTACGTAAATGCCACGGGCACTCAAGGCTACGCCTACGATGCTAGCGGCAACCGCACACGGCTATCCATCGGCGCTAACGCCTTCCCTGCTAGCATTGCCACTGCAAGCAATCGCCTGAGCGCCACAAGCGGCCCCGCTCCTGCTAAAACAAACCAATTCGATAGTGCCGGAAATTTGATCAGCGACGGTACAACCAGCTTTACGTACAGCGACCGCGGACGTTTACAGAGTGCGACCAAGAGTGGTACGACCACGACGTATCGCTATAACGGTTTGGGGCAGCGCCTCTCCAAGGAAGGTTCGAGCGTGGCGTCAGGACGGAATGAGTACGTCTATGATGAGGCCGGGCACCTTCTCGGCGAATATGACGCTAATGCCTCAGTGCTGCAGGAAACCGTTTGGCTTGGCGAGATTCCAGTGGGGGTGTTAAAGACCGTTACCACGGGCGCGCCGGACTCGGCGACACCCGCTGTCTATTACGTATATGCTGACCATCTCAATACGCCACGTGTAGTCGCTGACTCCATTTCCAACACAATCGTATGGAGTTGGATCGACGCCGACCCGTTCGGCATGGTGCAACCCAATGAGAGTCCGTATGGGAGCGCTAGCTTTAACTACAATCCGCGCTTCCCCGGGCAATTGTTTGACCGTGAAACCAGCCTGCATTACAACTACTATCGGGACTACGACCCTCAGCTAGGGCGCTATGTACAGAGCGATCCGATCGGACTTGATGGCGGCATCAACACTTACAGTTACGTCGAAAGCAATCCACTCACCTTAGTGGACCCAATGGGGCAGAATGCAATATTGGCTGTCGCAAGAGCGGGGCGCTTTGGTTGGGAAATTGGCGAGGCGATAAATCCGTACATACAGCCGGCAATCTCCACCGCACTTGAGATGCTGTTGGGCGATCCGATCGCGGCGGCGCAAGGTAACGTCGCCGATACTCAGATTGTCTCTGACTATGGGAAAGATGCTAGTGCGAGTAAACTCTGCGGAAAGAAGCCTGATGATCCATGCGATTGGTTAAAAAAGAACGCTGGAAAATATTCGCCTGATCGCGTCAAACGGACCGAGAAGGCTTGGGGATGCAGAGGTTCTCGGCATGGTAAGGGCGGAAAGGATAAACAGGCATGATTGACTCTGGAATTGATAGAAGGGGAAGTTCATTACGCCTGCTTATCGCTGAGGCGCTTCGATCATATCCTACGGCTAGCTTGTATCCTTTTTTGGAAGATCGAAGCGTACCAGTGAGAACGGCGGCGGCGCGTGAAATTCAGGTGCGTGGAGAGGCCGAGTCGTTTGCGTACGCCACACAGTTGGCGACTGACAGGCGCTCTTACGTTCGTGAGATCGCTATCTTTATTTTGGGGCAACATGGTACACCGAGCTACCCGTTTAAATCCGATGCGATCCCACTCCTAGCGTCGAAACTATCCCATGATCCGGCCGGCAGCGTCAGAGCTGCCGCCGCTGCGGGCCTCGGCCACCTCAAAGGATATGAGGCAATCGAAGCGTTGGTTTCTGCCGTAGGTGATCGCTCATTTGAAGTACGGGCCTGCGTCGCTTCTGCGCTATCGAATATGAAGCGAAGCGCGAAAGCGCGTGCTGCACTTCTGCTTCTGAAGGAAGATGTGAACGAGGACGTGCGGCGTTGGGCGATCGACTGACCAGTAGGTATAGAACTCGATGAAATGAAGCTGCTGAATAAAATATCTGCAGCGTTCTCCACACGTATCTCCCCGACTGCCGTTGTTCAGCCAGACCCGCCGGATACGCATGAGTATAAGGACGCACTGCATTTTCAGGGACGAGATTGGCGCCAGCTCACGTGCGACGAGTGGGCCAGCTATTCTGACGCGATTTATGCGTTTTCGCCTCCTGCTTTTTGTTACTTCTTGCCTGGTATGCTTAGCGCCTCGATTCGAGAAGACAAGGCTGACTTGTTAATTACAGACGCGCTGATTAACATGTTAGATCGCAGCCCGAACAGGGAAACATGGGATTCTTTTTTTGTTGAGCGATGGCCTTTACTTAGGACGGCGGAATGCAGAGCCGTTCAGCAATGGATTCTGTGGCTGGCGGATCAACCGGCGAAATTTGATGATGATAGTCTGACGCGGTCTTATGAAACGCTGGAGATTTTGGCCACCGAACAGCTGTAAGCTTTTGCGCCGGGACAGGAGCAGTGAAGGGATAATGATCTGCACGTAAAACGAGGCCACATGCCGCCTTTGTTGCGTTACGGCTTGCTACATCTTTGGTTCTTTGGCATGATTGACCGCATGAACCCGCATAACGCCACCGTCACGAACCACCGCCACGTCGCCGCAGACGCCGGCCGGGCCGCGTTCGCCGGTTGCGGTCAGTCTTTCTCCATTATTCGAATTATTCAGGGTCGCTGAGCTGCGGCTGCGCCGGTGCTCGGCGCCCCCAGCCCCAGCGCGTCCCCGCGCGCGGGCCGTGCCCGCGCCTCCCCTGAATAGTTTAATGGAGCAACCAATGACAACGTCCCACCCGTATCCCTCGCTGGCCCAGATCCGCGATACCGCCACACGCTTGCAAGGAAAAGTTCTGCACACACCCGTCTGGCGCTGGCAAACCGGCGTCATAGAAGAACAATTTCCGTCCACCGAAGTCTGGCTCAAGCTGGAACTGTTTCAGAAAACCGGCACCTTCAAGCTGCGGGGCGCGCTCAACTGTATCGAGGCGCTGGACGCGGCGGCGCGCAAGCGGGGCGTGGTCGCCGTCAGTGCCGGCAACCATGCGATCGCCGTCGCGTACACGGCGCGGCTGGCCGGATGCAGCGCCAAGGTCGTCATGCCGGCCCACGCCAGCCCGGCGCGCATCGCCGCCTGCCGTGAGTTCGGCGCCGAAGTGCTGCTGATGCCGGACGTACACCAGGCGTTCGCGCGCGGCCGTGAGATCGAGCGCGACGAGGGCCGTGCCATGCTGCATCCGTACGACGGCCCGCTGACCGCGCAGGGCACCGGCACGGTCGGACTGGAGCTGATGGCGCAGGTGCCCGACCTTGACGCGGTGGTGGTCCCGGTCGGTGGCGGCGGCTTGTGCGCCGGCATCGCCGCCGCCGTCAAGCAGCTCAATCCGCAGTGCGCCGTGTACGGCGTCGAGCCGTTCGGCGCCGACGCGCTGTACCGCAGTTTCGCCTCGGGTGCGCCGGAGACCCTGGAGCGGATCGATACCGTCGCCGACAGCCTGGGCGCGCCGTATGCGATGGAGTACAGCTTCAACGTCTGCCGCCGCTATGTCGACGAGGTGGTGCGGGTCGACGACGACCAGATCTGCGAGGCCATGCTGTATTTGTTCCGCGATGCCAAGCTGGTGGCCGAGCCGGCGGCGGCGGTGGCGACGGCCGCGTTGTTCGGGCCGCTGCGCGAGCGGCTCAAGGGCAAGCGCGTGGCCTTGCTGGTGTGCGGCTCGAACATCGACCCCGCGCGCTTTGCGGAGTTGCTGTGCAGGGGCGCGCGCATCCGGGATACAATGACAGCATGTTAAAAGTCGATCTGCACTGCCATTCCAATGTCTCCGACGGCGTTCTTGCTCCCGCCGCCGTGGCCGTCCACGCGCGCAAGGCCGGCGTCGACGTCTGGGCGCTGACCGACCACGACGAAGTCGGCGGGATTCCGGCCGCCCGCGCCGCCGCCAAGGAGCAGGGGATGCAGTTTGTCTCCGGCGTCGAGATTTCGATCACGTGGGCCAATGAAACGGTGCACATCGTCGGCCTGCGCATCGACGAGACCAACGCCGCGCTCGTCAACGGCCTGGCGTGCACGCGCGCGGGCCGCGACAACCGGGGCCGGGAAATCGCGCGCCAGCTGGAAGCCGTCGGCATCAAAGGCGCCTACGAGGGCGCGCTGACCTATGTCGGCAACCCGGACCTGATGTCGCGTACCCACTTTGCCCGCTATCTGGTGGAAATCGGCGCCTGCGCCAATATCCCGGATGTGTTCAAGAAGTACCTGTCCGAGGGCAAGCCGGGCTACGTGCCGCATTGCTGGGCGAGCCTGGCCGATTCGGTCGAGTGGATACGCGGGGCGGGCGGCATCGCCGTCATCGCCCACCCGGGGCGTTATCGCTTCAGCCAGCTGGCCCAGGGGCAGTTGTTCGACGAGTTCAAGCAATTGGGCGGGCAGGCCATCGAGGTCGTCACCGGCAGCCATACGCCGGATCAATACCCGGTGTATGCGCAGTTGGCGAATAGTTACGGTTTTCTGGCGTCGCGCGGCACCGATTTCCATGCGCCGGGCGAGTCCCGCGTCGATTTCGCGTTGTTGCCGCCGTTGCCGGCCAACGTCAAGCCGGTCTGGCACGATTGGTTTTAGTCCGCGCCGGTAATCGAGGTGCGGTAAAACCCGCCGCTGATTACCGGCGGTAATTAATATTGCCATCTTGATTTTGCGTAAAGCCGGTCATACCTTATGATCTGGGCAAACTTGTCCGTATCGGAGAACAACCAATGAAACGCATCGTCCTGTTTATCGCCACCAACCTCGCCGTCATGCTGGTGCTGTCCATCGTGCTGTCGCTGCTGGGCATCGGCCGTCCGGGCGCGGGCGGCAACCTCGAGATGGGCAGCCTGCTGGCGTTTTCGCTGGTGGTGGGCTTCACCGGCGCGATCTTCTCGCTGCTGATCAGCAAGCCGATGGCCAAGTGGTCGACCGGCGCGCGGGTGATCGAGACACCGTCGTCGTCGACCGAGCTGTGGCTGGTCAACACCGTCAAGGCGCTGTCCGAGCGCGCCGGCATCGGCATGCCCGAAGTGGCGGTTTATCCGGGCGAGCCGAACGCCTTCGCCACCGGCGCCTTCAAAAACTCGGCGCTGGTGGCCGTGTCGACCGGTTTGCTGGAAAACATGAATCGCGACGAGGTCGAGGCCGTGCTCGGCCACGAGGTGGCCCACATCGCCAACGGCGACATGGTCACCATGACCCTGATCCAGGGCGTGGTCAACACCTTCGTGGTGTTCCTGGCGCGCGTGGTTGGCTTCTTCGTCGACAAGGTGCTGCTCAAGAACGACCGCCAGGGCACCGGCATCGGCTACATGGCCACCGTTTTCGTCTGCGAACTGGTGTTCGGCCTGGTCGCCTCGCTGATCGTGGCCTGGTTCTCGCGCCAGCGCGAATTCCGCGCCGACGCCGGTTCGGCCAAGCTGCTCGGCAGCAGCGTACCGATGCAGCACGCGCTGGCCCGCCTGAACGGCATGGAGCCGGGCGCCTTGCCGCAATCGATCGCGGCGGCCGGCATCACCAACCGTGGCGGCTGGGGCGCGCTGTTCTCGACGCACCCGCCTTTCGAGCAGCGCATCGCCGCCTTGCGTAGCGTACAATCCTGATGTTATTAATAGCGGCCTCGGCCGGCTGTAGGCAAGCACAACCTCAGTCGCGGCCAGGCCCTGCCAGCCAACCATGAGTCAATTCTTCCAGGTACATCCCGTCAACCCGCAAGCGCGCCTGATCAAGCAGGCGGCGCAGATCATCGACGGCGGCGGCATCGTCGCCGTGCCGACGGATTCCTGCTACGCGCTGGTCTGCCACCTGGACGACAAGGGCGCCGTCGAGCGCCTGCGCCGCATCCGCGGCATCGACGAAAAGCACCATTTGACCCTGCTGTGCCGCGACCTGAGCGAGATCGGCGTCTACGCGCGCGTGGACAACCGCCAGTTCCGCCTGCTCAAGAGCGCCACGCCGGGGCCGTACACCTTCATCCTCGAGGCGACCAAGGTGGTGCCGCGCCGGCTCAGCCATCCGTCGCGCAAGACCATCGGCCTGCGCGTGCCGGAGAATCCGATCGTGCTGGCGCTGCTGGAGCAATTGCAGCAGCCTTTGCTGGGCACGACGCTGATCATGCCGGGCGAGCAGGACGCGCTCAACGACGCCGACACCATTTGCGAGCGGCTGGGCAAGCAGATCGAGCTGGTCATCGACGGCGGCGCCTGCAGCATGGAGCCGACCACCGTGATCGACCTGACCGGAGCCGACGCCGAACTGGTGCGCCAGGGCCGGGGCGACGCCGCCTTGTTCGGGCTCTGATTCTTCCTTTGCGACAAGGCAAGTGCGCCGGCCTTCGACGGCGCCCAAGATCACTTAGCAGCCTCTGGTAGAATCACTCCATCATGGATATAGATAGCATCGTCCGGACCATCACGGTCTACGCCATTCCAGTTCTTTTTGCAATTTCCCTGCACGAAGCCGCCCACGGCTATGTCGCCCGCTACTTCGGCGACTCCACCGCCGCCGATCTGGGCCGACTGAGCATCAACCCGATGCGCCATATCGATCCGTTCGGCACGGTGCTGCTGCCGCTGGTCTTGAGCCTGCTGACCTTGCCGGCGCTGGGCTACGCCAAACCGGTGCCGGTCGACTACAACCGCCTGCGCAACCCGAAAAAGCAGATGGCCCTGGTGGCCGCCGCCGGTCCGGGCGCCAACTTCGTCATGGGGCTGGGCTGGATGGTGCTGTGGGTGGTGCTGACGTTCGTGTTCCATGCCGACCAGGACGACTTCTTCATCCTGATGGCCAAGGCCGGTATCGGCGTCAACTCCGCCATGTTCGTGTTCAACCTGATTCCGCTGCCGCCGCTCGATGGCGGGCGCATCGTCACCGGCATCCTGCCGATACCGTTGGCGAACAAGTACGCGCAGATCGAGCGCTACGGTGTCTACGTCTTCATCGGCCTGATCCTGATGATGCAGTTCGGCTTGCTGACCGGCTTCCTCATCAGCGGCATGCATCTGGTGCAGGGCGTTTTCCATGTGCTGGTGAAACCGCTGATCTTTCTTTTGGCGTAAGCGACCATGTATCCCGATCGTGTCGTCTCCGGCATGCGTCCGACCGGCTCCATGCACCTGGGCCACTACCACGGCGCGCTGAAAAACTGGATCAAGCTGCAGGCCGAGCAGCCATGCCTGTTCTTCGTGGCCGACTGGCACGCGCTGACCACGCACTACGACGACCCGGGCGTCATCGAGCGCAGCACGTGGGAGATGCTGATCGACTGGCTGGCCGCCGGCATCGATCCGTCGCAGGCGACACTGTTCATCCAGTCGCGCGTGCCGGAGCACGCCGAGCTGCACCTGCTGCTGTCGATGGCCACGCCGCTGGGCTGGCTCGAACGGGTGCCGACCTACAAGGACCAGATCGACAATCTGTCCCACCGCGACCTGGCCACCTACGGCTTCCTCGGCTACCCGCTGCTGCAGGCGGCCGACGTGCTGATCTACCGCGCCAGCATGGTGCCGGTGGGCGACGACCAGGTGCCGCACATCGAAATGATGCGCGAGATCGCGCGACGTTTCAACCACTTGTACGGCAAGGAAAAAGGCTTCGAGGAAAAGGCGGAAAAGGCCGTCAAAAAGCTGGGCAGCAAGCGCGCCAAGCTGTACATGGAACTGCGCACCGAATACCAGCAGGACGGCAAGGAGGAAGCGCTGGAGCAGGCCAAGGCCATGCTCGACGACGCCCAGAACCTGTCGCTGGGCGACCGCGAGCGCCTGTTCGGCTATCTGGAGGGCAGCCGCAAGCTGATCCTGGTCGAGCCGCAGGCGCGCCTGACCGCCGCCTCGCGCCTGCCGGGCCTGGACGGACGCAAGATGTCCAAGAGCTACGGCAACGCCATTGCGCTGCGCGAGGACAAGGACTCGGTTTCCAAGAAGATCCGCACCATGCCCACCGATCCGGCGCGCGTGCGCCGCACCGATCCTGGCGACCCGGCGCGCTGTCCGGTCTGGCAATTCCACCAGGTGTATTCCGATTCTCCGACCCAGGCCTGGGTGCAGCGCGGCTGCATGTCGGCCGGTATCGGCTGCATCGAGTGCAAGCAGCCGGTCATCGACGCCATCGTCAAGGAACAGGAGCCGATGCACGAGCGCGCCCAGCAGTATCTGGACGACCCGTCGCTGGTGCGCGCCATCGTCGCCGACGGCAACGACGCCGCCCGCCGGCTGGCCCAGGACACCATGCGCGACGTGCGTGAGGCCATGGGCCTGGCCTATACGTAGCGCTGGAAACTTTGTAACCCTTCGTAAATTCCGGTAAAGACATCATGAGCGATAACATCTCCCCCTGGGTGCGGCGCTACGCCCCCCTGATCCCTGGCGGCGACGTGCTGGACCTGGCCTGCGGCAACGGCCGCCATACCCGCCATCTGGCCTCGCTCGGCCATTCGGTGGTCGCCGTCGACCGCGATCCGGACGCGCTGGCGCTGGCGGCCGGCCACGACATCACCACCTCGAACATCGACCTGGAGGAGGCGGGCGCCGCCTGGCCGTTCGGTCCCGCGCGATTCGCCGGCATCGTGGTCACAAACTACTTGCATCGTCCGCTAACGGCCGCGATGATCGCTAGCCTGGCGCCGGACGGGGTGTTGATCTACGAGACCTTCGCCGACGGCAACGCGCAGTTCGGCAAACCGTCGAATCCGGACTTCCTGCTCAACCCTGGCGAACTGCTGGACTGGGCGCGCGACAACGGCCTGCGCGTGGTGGCCTTCGAGGACGGCGTCGTCGACGCTCCAAAAACTGCCATGGTGCAACGAATCTGCGCCGTGAAGCCCGATTTTCCGCGTGTGGCGGCCCTGTTGCCGCCATTTTGAAGCCCGATTTGTCGCCCCGAATGCACCATAACCACGACTCATCGTCTACAATCGTCGTTTTAATACTTTATGCAGTGGTTTCCTATGATTAAGGGCAGCATAGTAGCAATCGTCACTCCGATGCACCCGGACGGCAGTCTGGACTTCGAGGGCCTGAACCGCCTGATCGACTGGCACATCGCCGAAGGCACGGACAGCATCGTCATCGCCGGCACCACCGGCGAATCGGCCACCGTCAGCGTCGAAGAGCACTGCGCGCTGATCAAGGCGACGGTCGCCCACGCCAACGGCCGCATCCCGATCATCGCCGGCGCCGGCGCCAACTCGACCGCCGAGGCGATCAAGCTGACCCGTTTCGCCAAGGAAGCGGGCGCCGACGCCACGCTGCAAGTGGTTCCCTACTATAACCGTCCTACCCAGGAAGGCATGTTCCAGCACTTCAAGGCCATCGCCGAGGCGGTGGACCTGCCGGTGATCCTGTACAACGTGCCGGGCCGTACCGTGGCCGACATGAGCAACGACACCATCCTGCGCCTGGCGGCCGTGCCCGGCATCGTCGGCGTCAAGGACGCGACCGGCAACATCGGCCGCGGCTACGACCTGCTGCGCCTGGCGCCGAAATCGTTCGCCGTCTATTCCGGCGACGATCCGACCGCGATGGCGCTGATGCTCGGCGGCGGCGCCGGCAACATCTCCGTCACCGCCAACGTCATGCCGCGCGCCATGGCCGAGATGTGCGCGGCCGCGATCGCCGGCGACATCCCGAAGGCGGTGGCGTTGAACAATCAAATGTTCCCGCTGCACCAGAAGCTGTTCATCGAGCCGAACCCGGTGCCGGTCAAGTGGGCGTTGGCGGAAATGGGCAAGATGCCGGCCGGCATACGCCTGCCGCTGGTGCCGCTGGGCGCCGACTGTCACGACGCGGTGCGCGCGGCCCTGCGAGAGGCCGGCGTACTGTAAAACCCCGGCAGGCATGCTGGCGCCCGCGCTTTCTGGACGGGCGCGGCGGCTGCCTGAGCAACAAGCCCCGACTCGATCGGATCATATTTTGCTGCACTCCAGCTTCTTATAACAGTAACGACATGACTATACGCAAGACAGCTTCTATTTCCTCGCAGCGCGTGCTGGTACTGGGCGCATTGATGGCCAGTTTGACCGGTTGCGGCATGATCAGCTCCGTCATCGGCAACGACAAGGTGGACTACAAGTCCGCCAAGAAGGCCAGCACCCTGGACGTGCCGCCGGATTTGACGCAATTGCAGAAGGATAACCGCTACTCGCTGCCGGACTCGAACAACGGCGTCGCCACCGCCTCCGGCTACAACGCCGCCAAGGGCGCGGCGGCGGCCGCCGGTGTCGGTCCCGGCGTGGTCGTGCCGGGCCAGCCGGCCGCCGGCACCGTGGTGCCGACCAGCGTCAACGATATCAAGGTCGAGCGCGACGGCAACCAGCGCTGGCTGGTGATCAAGCAGACGCCCGAGCAACTGTGGCCGCAGCTGAAGAAGTTCTGGGAGGATTCGGGCTTCACGCTGGCGCAGGAACTGCCGACCGCCGGCATCATGGAAACCGAATGGAACGAGAACCGCGCCAAGATTCCGCAGGACTTCATCCGCAACACCATCGGCAAGGTGTTCGACTCGGTCTATTCGAGCGGCGAGCGCGACAAGTTCCGCACCCGCATCGAGCGCCGCGCCGACGGCGCCAGCGAGATCTACATCAGCCATCGCGGCGCCCAGGAGGTGGTCACCGGCGCCCAGAAGGAATCGACGATCTGGACCCCGCGTCCGAACGATCCGGGCCTGGAAGCCGAATTCCTGGCGCGCATGATGAACAAGCTGGGCAACGGCGGCGAAGACACCTCGCCGGCCAAGACCGCCGTCGAATCGGCCATCGTCCAGCCGCAGCACGCGTCGCTGGTCGGCACCGGCGCCGAGCGCGCCGTGCAGGTGGACGAGGGCTTCGACCGCGCCTGGCGCCGCGTCGGCCTGGCGCTGGACCGCGCCGGCTTCACCGTCGAGGACCGCGACCGCACCAGCGGCACTTACTTCGTCCGCTATATCGACGACGCGACCGAAACCAAAGGCTTCTTCAGCAAGCTGTTCAGCTGGGGTTCGTCGTCGGAAGCCGATAAGGAAGCGCAGCGCTATCGTATTTCCGTCAAGGCCGGCGCTGGTAACAGCAGTACCGTTACCGTGATGAACAATGCCGGCAAACCGGAAACGGGCCCGGTCGGCGATAAGATCCTGACCCTGCTGCACGAGCAATTGAAATAAGCGGCAAAGCCGTGGCGGCGCCGGATTGGCGCCGCCGTCTGAATATCCCGGAGAATATCCGGACAAAAAAAACCGGCGCAATGCCGGTTTTTTTATAGCCGCGAATAAATGGGGATTTCCATTCGGACGCAAAAGCGCCAGGCGAAAAAAAACCCGCCGGCGCCATAAGCGCTGGCGGGTTTTTCCTTACTAATTACTTCGAAGCAGCAGGTGCCGAAGCAGCTGGAGCAGCAGCGTCAGCAGCAGGAGCGGCTGGAGCAGCAGCGTCAGCGGCTGGAGCGGCTGGAGCGGCAGCGTCAGCAGCAGGAGCGGCTGGAGCAGCAGCTGGAGCAGCTTCTGGAGCCACTACTGGTGCTGGGGTAACGGTGGTTTCTTCTTTTTTCGAGCAAGCGGTCAGAGCAGCAACGGCCAGCAGGGAAACGATCAGCAGGGATTTTTTCATGGATTTTCCTTAGTAAATACAAAATTGAACACAGTGTTGCGATTAATAATTACCGGTAATTATCGCTCATTAGGTCGTCTTCGAAGGCTTTTCGTACCTGACATGGTGCCTGCCAGACAACGGAAACTTCCTAACCGAATATTATAGCGATTTTTACTGCGTCGCAATAGGACAAAGAGCCGTTCTCACAACTATTTTGCGGTATCGCAACATTTCGCTTTCGACTTCAGTTTGGGGAAGCCGGCCACTACCGGAGTTCGCTTCGAACACCGCATTTTACCCCTAACCGCTCAAAGTCCTGTTGAATTTGCAAACAATCCGGGCCCGGATTCGTCCCAAATTGTAAGGAAACGTTCCAAACAGGTGTTTATATCAGCCGGACCATCGAAAACTGCTTCACCACGGAAATGATCCGAATGAAAGCGCCGGACGATATGGCGCTCGTCGGCAATGCAGAAAGAGTCGGTTAGTTGCCGCAGCGACTGATTTGTGCGCCGGACCTCGATCGCATGGCCGTAATCCTTTACCAAACGCAAGAAACGCGGCGCGTCCCGCTCGATCACGCGGCCGTCGTGGGCGACCAGTTGCAGGCGTCCGCCGCCCTTTAGAAAGCGGCGCAGCATCGCGTCCGTGGCGCTGCCGCCCAAGTTCCAGATCGCGAAATCGGGATCGAACAGCCGCAGCGCGTGCTCGGCGCGGGGCAGGCAGGCGGTCAATTGCTCGACAAACCCGCCCTTCGTCGTAAAGGTAAATACTTGCCTGTCCATCCCGCCTCCGCCTGGTGAGTTAGCCCAGTTCGATCCAGCCGTCCTGATACCACGTGTACAGCGCGTCCATCACATCGTCGGAGGCCGTCGCCAACTCGGCGCCGGTCAGCGCGCGGTGATTGGCCAGCAATTCCAGCGCGATCTTGTCGGCGCGGCCGACGCCGAACGATTCGCCATTGATGAACACGTGCTTGCCGCGATACAGCATCTGCGTCTTGCGCGACAGCGACAAGCCCTTTTTCGCGGCCGCCTCGCCGAACTTGCCGAACGTCAGCGGCTTGGCCGGCCCGGTGAAGAACACATTGTGCTTGGGCTCGGACATATACTCGCCCAGGAAGATCGTCACGTCCTCTTCGGTGAAGCGGACCTTGTTGATTTCCTCGGTGATCGTGTCCAGCATATGGCGCGGAATCTCGGCCGGCTTGGCCGTCGCCTCCAGTTCCGGATCGGCGTAGCGGCCCGGAAGGTCGATCGAATCGGCCATGAATTGCAGGAACGCCTCGCCCAGTTCCTGGTACGACGGCGAGCGGAAGCCGATCGAATAGGTCTGGCAATCGCCGATGGCCACGCCGTCGTGGGCGTAGTGCGGCGGCAGGTACAGCATGTCGCCCGGATTGAGGACGAACTCCTCGTTCGGCTTGAAGTTGGCCAGGATCTTGAGCGGCAGGCCCTCGACCAGGCTCAGGTCCTTCTGCGGGCCGATGCGCCAGCGGCGTTGTCCCTGCGCCTGCAGCAGGAACACGTCGTAGGAATCGAAGTGCGGACCGACGCCGCCGCCGTCGGTGGCGAAGCTGACCATCAGGTCGTCGAGGCGGGCGTCGGGGATGAAGCGGAACTGGCGCAGCAGCGCGTCGGCCTTGGCGTCGAACAGGTTGACGCCCTGGACCAGCAGCGTCCATTCCTTTTGGGTCAGCGGCGGCAGGTTTTCCAGCGGGCCGTGCTGCATCGACCATGCGCCGTCGACGGCGGCGATCAGGCGCGATTCGGCGTGGTTGGTCGAGGCCAGCTTGGTCAGGGCATCCATGCTCAGCAGTGGCTTGAAGCCGGGGATGGCGTTACGGATCAGGAGTGGCTTTTTATGCCAGTAGTCGCGCAGAAACTGCGCCGGCGTGATGTCGCCGAGGAGCGGTAATTTTTTCATACCGCATTATAAACCCGAGCCCGGCGCTTCGCGCCTCGCGGGTCGGGTGCGCCGGCGATTAAAGGTATAATCTGCCTGCTCATAACAGAAAGGAAATTCAAATGAAGATTGCCAAGAACACGGTCGTGACTGTGAATTACAAACTGTCCGATGCACAGGACAATCTGATCGAAGACGGCCGTCAACCGATGGTCTACCTGCACGGTGGCTACGAGAACACCCTGCCAAAAATCGAAGAAGAACTGGACGGCAAGGAAGTCGGCTATTCGTCGATCATCCAGATCGAGCCCGAGGACGCTTTCGGCGACTACGACGCCGCGCTGGTCAAGGTCGAACCGCGCAACCGCCTGCCGGAGCCGCTGGAAGTGGGCATGCAGTTCGAAGGCATGCCCGACGGCGACGACGCCGACGAAGCGATGATCTTCACCGTCACCGATATCGCCGACGACAAGGTCGTTTTGGATGGCAACCATCCGCTGGCCGGCATGGCGCTGCGCTTCTCGCTCAACGTCACCGAAGTGCGCGAAGCGTCGGACGAGGAAATCGCCCACGGCCACGTGCACGGCGCCCACGGGCACCACCACGGTGACGAGGACGACGAAGGCGAAGAGGGCGACCACGTCGCCATCCACCCGATCCACTGATCTAGTCGATCAAGGCGTCGTTTCGGCGCCGCCGCCCTTGACGGTGAACAGGGCGGCGGCGTCGGGATTGACGCGCACCTCGGCCGATTCCGCGGCCACGCTCAGATGTCCCACGTTGCCGCGCCAATCGATGGCAGGTTCGGTCTTGCCGGTGGCGCCGATCCGGGTCTGCACCTGGGTATCCACCAGCAGCACCTTCCCCTTGAATTTTCCGGCCAGCGTCTTGATTTGACGTCGCGGCTCGGCGAAGCCGTCCTGTTTCGACTCGAAACGCGGCAACAGCGAAAACCCTTCCTCCTCCTGCAGCCCGACGGCGCCGTCCGAGAACAGCACCAGGCCGTGCATCTTCTGGCGCGCGGCCAAAGTGAAGAGGCGGTGCAGCCACGCGCGGTTGGCGACCAGGCGGTCCTCGTACTCGCTGTTGCGGCCAGCCTCCGGCCGATAGTGGTTGTTGTTCGCCGGCAGATTGATGGTGGCGAACAGCACCTTGCCGTATTCCCAGTGCGAGTTTTCGGCGTAGCTGCGGAACTTGGCGGTACTGGACAACCGTGTCACTTGAAGGCGGCGCGCGCCCAGCGACTCGGGCTCGCCGTAAAACAGTTCGCGCAGGCGGTTCAGACGTTCGATCGCGTTCGAGCGGCCGGCCGAATTGAGGCAGGCGCTCCAGTCGCTGCCGGCCAGCGACACCACCACCGGCGCGGCCGCGTCGTCCAGGATCGCGTGGCGCGCGGCGTACAGCCTGTCGCTGCAAGGTTCCTTGTCGCCCTTGATGCCGGTGGCGACGATGAACGCCGGATTGGCCTGCATGGCGGCGGCGATGGCGCGCTTGAGGGGCGCCTCGTCGGCGCCGTTCTTGAACGGATGGCCGATGACCGCGAACTGGAAGCCTTTGCCGGCCGACGCCTCGCGTGCGTGCGCCGGCGCGACCGCCGCCGCGACGATCAGCGCGACGGTGAGCGCGAGGGGCGGCGCAACCCGTTGCGCGAAGACCGGCCTGGACGCGGCGCGCGTCATGCCTGCGCGGTCTCCGTCAGGCGCTTGAGCTGATACAGCCGGTCCAGCGCTTCGCGCGGCGTCAGCGCGTCCGGGTCCAGATCGTCGAGCGCGTCGAGCAGTTCGCGCATGGCCGGCGTTGGATTGCCGTTGCCATTGCCGCCGCCGGCGGCGCCGTCGGCGGACGCCGGCTCGTCGTTGGCGTCGGTGGCCGGCGCCGCGAACAGGTCCAACTGCGGCGTGGCGTCGAGCGCCTGCGCCTCCAGCCGCGCCAGGTGCTTGCGAGCCGCCTTGATCACCGTCTGCGGCACGCCGGCCAGCTGCGCCACCTGCAAGCCATAGCTTTGCGAGGCCGGGCCGTCCTGCACCGCGTGCAGGAACACGATGCTGTCCTTGTGCTCCACCGCCGACAGGTGCACGTTGGCCGCCGTCGGATGGCTCTCCGGCAGCTGTGTCAATTCGAAGTAGTGGGTCGCGAACAGCGAGAAGCTGCGGCTGGTGTCGATCAGGTGGCGCGCGATCGCCCACGCCAGCGCCAGGCCGTCGAAGGTCGAGGTGCCGCGTCCCACTTCATCCATCAGCACCAGCGAATGCTCGGTGGCGCCGTTGAGGATCGCCGCCGATTCGGTCATCTCCACCATGAAGGTCGAACGGCCGCCGGCCAGATCGTCGGTGGCGCCGATGCGGGTGAAGATGCGGTCGATCGGACCGATCGTCGCGCTGGTGGCGGGCACGTAGCTGCCCACGTAGGCCAGCAAGGTGATCAGCGCCACCTGGCGCATGAAGGTCGATTTACCGCCCATGTTCGGACCGGTGATCAGCAGCAGGCGGCGGTCGTCGACGAAGCGGCAATCGTTGGCGATGAAACGCTCGATCTGGTTCTCGACCACCGGATGGCGGCCCTCGACGATGTTGACGCACGGGCCGTCGACCAGTTGCGGCGCGCACCAGTTGTGGCGCAGCGCGTGGTCGGTCAGCGACACCAGCGCGTCGAGCTGTGACAGCGCCTTCGAGATCGTTTGCAGGCAGCCGATGAACGGCGCCAGATCGGCCAGCAACTGATCGTAGAGCATCTTCTCGCGCGCCAGCGCCTTGTCCTGCGCCGACAGCGCCTTGTCCTCGAAGGCCTTCAGCTCCGGCGTGATGTAACGCTCGGCGTTCTTCAAGGTCTGGCGGCGGCGGTAGTCGTCCGGCACCTTGGTGGTCTGGCCGTGCGTGACCTCGATGTAGAAGCCGTGCACCTTGTTGTACTCCACGCGCAGGTTGGCGATGCCGGTGCGGGCGCGTTCGCGCGTCTCCAGGTCGACCAGGAACTGGCCGGCGTTCTCCGACAGCGCGCGCAGCTCGTCGAGCTCCGCGTCGAAGCCGCGCGCGAACACGCCGCCGTCGCGCACCATGTTGGCCGGCTCCGGCGCCACCGCGCGCACCAGCAGGTCCAGGCATTCCTCGGGCGAGGTCAAGTCGGTGTGGATCGCGTTCAGCAAACCATTCGGATCGGTCAGCGCGCGTTGCAAGCCGTGGCGCAGCGCCGGCAACTGCTTGACGCCGTCGCGCAGGCTGGCCAGGTCGCGCGGACGCGCCGACAGCAGCGCGATGCGCGTGGTGATGCGTTCGATGTCGGGCACCTGCGCCAGCGTGTGCGACAGGCCGCCGGTGGCGTCGGCCTGCGCCAGCGCGGCGATGGCCTCGTGGCGCGAGCGGGCGATGCCCTGGTCGCGGCGCGCGTGGTGCAGCCAATAGCGCAGCAGGCGCGAACCCATCGCCGTGCGGCAGTGGTCCAGCAGCGAGAACAGGGTCGGAGACTCCTGGCCGCGTATGGTCTCGGTCAGTTCCAGGTTGCGGCGCGTGGCCGCGTCCAGGCCGATGAATTCGCTCTCGGTCTCGGTGCTCAGGCTGCGCACGTGCTGCAGGCCGCGCCCCTGGGTCGACTGGGCGTAGCGCAGCAGCGCGCCGGCCGCGCCGAAGGCCGCGCCCAGGCCGTCGGCGCCGAAGCCGGTCAACGTCCCCACGCCCAATTGATCGAGCAGCGACTTGTGGCCGCTGACGACGTCGAAGTGCCAGTCCGGCACCCGGTTGACGTGGCAGTGGACGGCCTCCTCGAACAGGTCGGCGTTGTCGCCGCGCAGGATCTCGGCCGGCGCGATGCGTTCGAGCTCCTGTTGCATGCGGGTGTTGACGGTGCGGCTGTCGCCGGAGAACTCCATCAGCTTGAGCGAGCCGCTGGCCAGCGACAGCCACGCCAGGCCGGCGGTGCACACCTTGCGCTGGCTGATGATGCACATCGCCAGCAGCGGGCGCTCCGCCTTTTCCGGCAGCAGGTCGGCGTCGGTCAGGGTGCCCGGCGTGACCACCCGCATCACCTTGCGCTCGACCGGGCCTTTGCTGGTGGCCGGGTCGCCGATTTGTTCGCAGATCGCGCACGACTCGCCGATCTTGACCAGCTTGGCCAGGTAGCCCTCCAGCGAATGGAAAGGTACGCCGCACATCTTGATCGGCTGTCCGCCCGACGAGCCGCGCGCCGTCAGCGTGATGCCGAGCACGCGCGCCGCTTTCTCCGCGTCCGAGTGGAACAGCTCATAGAAATCGCCCATGCGGTAGAACACCAGCATGTCCGGATACTCGGCCTTGATGCTTAGATATTGCTGCATCATGGGCGTGATTTTTTCTGTGGGACTGTTCTTGACGGCGGCGGCGTTGATTTCGTTGGGGACGGTGGTCATTGGTTCTTTTTCGGCGGTGCGATGAGTCTGGTTTTGCCGGGGCGTAACGACCCCGGCGCGTAACCCGACATTCTACCGCTTTCGGCGACGCGTTGACGGATTCGCGACGCCCGCTTTGGCGCGGGGCGGTTGCGGTGATCGGATCGGGTCTCGCCGGGACTGGCGATAGGGCGGCGAGTCAATGGCGTTCGCGGTGGAGCACCATGCCGGCGTGGTACAGGACGTCATCGCGGAAGTCCCCGTCGGCGACAAAACCGGTGTCGTCCTCGTAGTCGATGTGATCGCCGGTGATGAGATAATCGCCCTGGTAGGCGCTCTGCTTGGCACCCCGTGCCTCGTCGTAGCGGCCGTCGGGTAGCAACTCGTGGCGGATGTAACCGTCAGCGGTGACCCACATGCCCACGTACTTGTTGTTTGCCTTGCCCATCTTGCTCCCCTTCAAAAAAAGCGGTGACGTCATGATAGGAGCGGGGCCGCCGGAACGAAAGGCGCATTCCTCGCCGTGGATTGCCTGTTTCTACAAATCGTCGCGGCACCGGCATGGCGATACGCGGTTGAGGAGGGCATCGACGCTAAAGCGGCGCTGTCCGGCTAGCGCGATATGCCCGCCGGCTGCGCCCGATAGGATTAGGCAAGAAGTATCCAGTATTCCGTCACCAGCCTCGACTGCGCTTGCCTATAGTTCTGTTCAAGCCCGGTCGCGATCGACCGGCATATTTCAACCCTGATCTAGCGAGGTAAAACATGTTCAAAGCCGCCCTGGCCCTGGCCGCCGTCATCCACAGCGCTCCTTCGTTCTCCCAGGAGCCTTCGACCAACTGCCCGACTACCGGCACCAACAGCGTCGCCGAACTGCACCGCGAGTGGCTGATGGTCGGCTGGGAGCGCGACGCCGGCGATCCCGCCTTCAATTTCAAACAAGACCTGGGCAAGTACTACGACTTCGCCCGCACCGACCTGAATCTGTTCGACGACTTCGACCCGGCGCTGAAGGTGCGCGCCACGGCGCAGGACTACGGAACGATCTGGCATGCGCTGGTGCCGAACTTCAAAAGCGTCCACCACAAAATCACCGAAGGCCCGAACGTGGTCGCCGCCGGCCCGTCGTACAGCCATTCGGTGATGGAGTTCGCCTTCGAGGTCACGCCCAACAAGGGCGACGTGGCGCACCTGGTTTCGCGCACGTCGATCTTGTGGCGCTGCGGCCCGGACGGCTGGAAGATCTTCAAGGAGCACAACTCTGCCCGCCCGCTGGGCGCCGACGCCTACCGCGCCTACAAGTAAAGTCGAAGGCGGGCGGGCCCGGCGCCCGCCCGCGCCGCGTCCGGACGGTGTCCGGACCGCGTTCCTACCAGGGCTGCTCGGTCGGCATGATGAACAGCTCGGCCACGTCGACATGCCCCGGCGCGCTCAGCGCGTAGAGGATGGAGTCGGCGATGTCGTCGGCCTTGAGGAACGTCATCTGCTGTTTCAGGCCCTCCATCTGCTGGCGGTAGGCCTGGTCGGAGATGTGTTCGAACAGCTCGCTCTCGACCGCCCCCGGCTGCAGGCAGGTGACGCGGATATTGTAGTTCGGCGCCACCTCCATGCGCAGGATGTCGGAGAAGGCCGCCACCGCGTGCTTGGTCGCGCAGTACACGCCCAGGCCGGCGAAGGTCTTGCGGCCGGCGATCGACGAGGTGTTGATCATGTGTCCCGACTTCTGCGCCTGCATGATCGGCAGCACGGCGGCCACGGTGTTGAACAGCCCCTTGATGTTGACGTCGACCATGCGGTGCCATTCCTCGACGCGCAGGCTGGCGATGTCCGAGATCGGCATCAGGCCGGCGTTGTTGAAGGCGATGTCGATGCGGCCCCATTTCTCGTGCAGCGTGGCGACGCCGCCGGCCACCGACTCCTGGTCCGTCACGTCCATCGGCAGCGCGAGCGCCTCGCCGCCGGCGGCCTCGATGTCGGCCACCAGCGCCCGCAGGCGTTCCAGGCGGCGCGCCGCCAGGCCGACCTTGACGCCGTGCGCGGCCAGTTTCTTCGCGGTGGCCGCGCCGATGCCGCTCGACGCGCCGGTAACCAGCGCTACTTTTCCTTTGAGTTCCATGTCATTTCCTTTCGAGTGTAAAGTTGGCGCTTCGCGGCGGACTGCCTGAAGCACGGATTCATGATGCCGCCGTGCGCGGTTGGCGTCGCGCGGCGGCTTGCTCGAACTGTCGCGATCTTGCGGCGCGCCGTCAGCGGTAGGCCGACGGCGGGACGCCGGTGTGCTTGCGGAACACCGACGCGAAATGACTGGGGCTGCCGTAGCCGACGGCCAGCCCGACGTCGATGATGGCCGCGCCGGTCTCCGACAGCAGGCGGCGCGCCCGCTCCATCCGCAGGCGGATGAAGTAGGCCGACGGCGGCAGCCCGGTCGACTGCTTGAACGCGCGGCTGAAATGGAATTCGCTCAGCTCCGCCTCGCCGGCCAGCCGCGCCAGGTCGAACGGTTGCGCCAGGCGCGCGCGCATCGATTCGACGATCCGGTGCAGCTTGTAGGCCGGCAGGCCGCCGCGCGGACGCGTCGCGCCGGCGCCGTACGCGCGCGCCAGATGCACGGCCAGCGCCTGGGCGATGCCCTGGATGTACGGCCCGCTCGGCGTCCGCTGACCGACCAGTTCCACGCGGATGTGCTCGAGCAGCGCCGACAGCGTGGCGTCGCGCCCGCCGGACACCTCGCGCAGCGCGGTATCGCGCATCATCGCCACGCCGATGTAGACGTGCATGACGGTGAACGGCGCGCCGGGCTCGGCCCGCCAGCGCATCTCGGTCGGGGTGGTGGCGGTGGTGAGGAAAAAGTCGCCGGCGGCGACGCGGTTGGCTTGCCAGGAGCCGCCGGGCGCGCGCTCCTCGACCACGGCCGCGCCGGACAGTATCCACACGATCAACGGTTCGGGCACGGCCGGAATGGTGATCTCGTCCTGCACCGGCCGGCGCGACAGGATCTGCACGAACACGTCGCCGGACGACTGCGCGCGGTGCTCCCTGAGCAGTTCTCCGGGAATATAGGCTTCGAAGGCCTCGGCGGAGGTTTTCGGTATCGCTTGCATCGTCACCTCGGGAAAAGATGGGCCAGCCAGTAGTATGGGCGTTGCGCAAAAGATACGAAATATCGGATACTATTTCCGCGTTGCCCAATCCTCCAAAATCGACCGCTATGAACAATGAACATCAACACCGCCTGGTCGCCCTGTTGAACAAACTGGCGCCGTTCGAGGGCGACACGCTGTCGGCGCTGGACGGCGTGCGGTTCATGCGCGCCAACCGCCCGCTGCCGCGCATCCCGGTGATGTACGAGCCGTCCATCGTCATCGTCTGCCAGGGCCGCAAGCGGGGTTATCTGGCCGACCAGTCCTATCTCTACGACGCCAACCACTATCTGGTGCTGTCGGTGCCGCTGCCGTTCGAGTCCGAGACCGAGGCCAGCGAGCGCGAACCGATGCTGGCGGTGGCGCTGCGCATCGACTTGCAGATGGCCGCCGAGATGGTCTTGCAACTCGATAAGTCCCGCACGGACAAGCTGGCAGCGCCCGCCGGCATCCATTCGACGCCGATGAGCGACGCCATGAGCGACGCGCTGCTGCGCCTGCTGACGGCGCTGACCGTGCCCGACGACACGGCCATCCTGGCGCCGGCGATCGTCAAGGAGTTGCTGTACCGCGTGCTGACCGGGCCGCAGGGCGGGGCTGTGCTGGCGTCGCTGACGCAGCAAAGCCAGTTCGGCAAGATCGGCAAGGCGCTGCGCCGCATCCACGCGCATTACGACAGCGAGATCGATGTCGGCACGCTGGCCAGCGAGGCGGGCATGAGCGTGGCCGCGTTCCACGCCAATTTCAAGGCCGTCACGCACACCACCCCGATCCAGTATCTGAAAAGCACGCGGCTGCACAAGGCGCGCCTGCTGATGGTGCAGGACGGCGTGAGCGCGGCGACCGCGTCCAACATGGTGGGTTACGAGAGCAGCTCGCAGTTCAGCCGCGAGTTCAAGCGTTTTTTCGGCCGCACGCCGCTGCGCGAGGCGGTCGAGATGAAGAGCGCGCTGATGCTGATGCAGGCCGAGCGCACGGGGGACTATGCGATGTGACCTGCCTTATGGAACAGCCTGTATGCTATAAATGGGACTGTTCGAAGCCCACACATTGAAAAGGAAAGAGATGACTATCCGGGTCCATCATTTAAACAAAAGCCGCTCGCAGCGGATCGTCTGGTTGCTCGAGGAACTGGGACTGGCGTATGAGATCGTGCGTTACCAGCGCGATGCGAAAACCAACTTCGCGCCGCCGGAGCTGAAGAAAATCCATCCGCTGGGCAAGTCGCCACTGCTGGAGGACGACGGCGAGCTGATCGAGGAGTCGGGCGCGATCGTCCAGTACCTGTGCGACCGCTACGGGCATGGACGCCTGCAGCCGGAGCCGGGATCGAAGGCGGCGTTGAAGCACTTGCAACTGATGCATTTTGCCGAAGGCTCGGCGATGCTGCCGCTGCTGTTGCGCATTTATGTCTCGCGCCTGGGCGAGGCCGGAGCGCCGCTGCACGGGCGCATCGACGGCGAGGTTGTCAGCTACTTCGACTACCTGGAAAGCATTTTGCAGCCGTCCGGTTTCTTTATCGGCGATGGCTTGACCGCCGCCGACATCATGCTGAGCTTCCCGGTCATCCTGGCCACCCAGCAGCCCGAGGGGCAGCGCTGGCCCAGGCTGAAGGCGTTTGTCGACACCATCAAGGCGCGCCCGGCATGGCAGCGCGCCATGGCCGCCACCGAAGGCTAGCCGGGGTAAATGCCGTCGCTTGGGCGGGCGACGGTCGCGGGAAACACCACGCGCACCGCAAGGCCGCCGCCATCGAGGCCGGCGTCCGTTTCAATCACGGCGCCATGCAGTTCGGCGATGCCGGCCACCAGCGACAGTCCGATGCCGCTGCCGCGCATCGGGTTGCCCGCGACGCGGTGGAACCGGATAAAGATGGCGGCGCGTTCCGACTCGGGCACGCCGGGGCCATCGTCGGCCACCTCAAGATACGCTTGTGGCGGCGCGCCGGGCACGCCGCCAGCCCGGTAGCCGCAACTGACCAGCACCCGGCCGCCGGCGCCGGTGTAGCGCAAGGCGTTGTCGATCAGATTGCGCAGCAGGATGCCGATTTCATCGATGTCGCAGCGGATCTGGCAGGCATGGACGTTCAGGTAGATGGCGCGCCGGTTCTGCGCCGCCAGCACCTCGAATTCGCGCACGACGTGCTGCGCCAGCGCGCTCAGGTCGGTCTCCACCTGCTTGAGCGATTTCGCGCCCGCGTTCAGCCGCGCCAGGTCGAGCAACTGCTCGGACAGGCGGGTGCTGCGCCTGGCCATCAGCAGCAGCTTCTCCAGCTCCGCCCGCATGGCCTTGCTGTCGCCGGCGCGCAGCGCGATCTCCACCTGCGCCTGCAGCGCCGACAGCGGCGTGCGCAGTTCGTGCGCGGCGTCGCCGATGAAGCGGCGCTCGCCCTCGATGGCCTCGTCGAGCTGCTTCAGCACATGGTTGAACGACGTGACGAGCGGATGCAGCTCGCCGGGCAGGCGCTCCAGCGGCAGCGGCGTGAGATCGAAGTGGCGCCGCTGGCGCATGGCCGCGCCCAGCGCCATGACCGGCTTGAGCGAGCTGCGCACCACGAACCACATGATCACGCCCGCGAGCAGCAATAGCATCGTCGCCAGCAGCAGCGATTGCGACACCTCGTGGCGCAGGTCGGCGTCGACCACGCTTTGCAGGTTGCCCACCTGGACGGCGACCCGGCCGGTGCTGTCGGAAACACTGTAGACGCGCCACCTGCGTCCCTCGACCATTGTCGACGCCGGGCCGTCGGCGAAGCTCGGTTGCAGCGGCTCGATGGGCGCGCCCGGCGTGCTGCGCGCCAGCCTGTCTCGATCCAGCCAGATCTGAAACCTGAGCCCGTCGAGGTCGCGCCGCGCCGGCGCCGGCAGTTCCAGGCCCGGCCCGCCCTTGCGCTCGAAGCGGCTGGCGGCGGGTATCGTGATGAGCAGCTGGGTGGCGATGGCCCCCAGTTTTTCGTCCCAGGTGCTGGTGCGGTTGAGCGTCAAATGGGTCATGACCACGGCCACGACAGCTATCCAGCACAGCAAGGTGACGCCGAGTATGACGAGCAGCAGTTGCGCGTTGATCGAGCGCGGCCTCATGCCGTGGGCTGTCCGATGACGTAGCCGAGGCCGTGCACCGTGCGGATCAGATCGTCGCCGAGCTTGCGGCGCAACTGGTGGATGAACACGGCGATGGTGTTGCTCTCGACGGTGCTGGCGGTGCCGTAGACGACGTCGTGCAAATGGTCGCGCGTGATCACGTGGCCGGGACGCTCCATCAGCGCCAGCAGGGTGCGGTACTCGTTGGCGCTGAGCACGACTTCGGTCTCCCCTTTGTGGACCACGCGGCGGCCGCGATCGACGCGCACGTCGCCGTAGGCGACCACCGGCACCACGCTGCCCTGGCTGCGGCGGATCACCGAGCGCACCCGCGCCCACAGCTCGTCGAACTGGAACGGCTTGACCAGGTAGTCGTCGGCGCCGGCGTCCAGGCCGGCGATGCGCTCGCTCAGCTGGCCGCGCGCGGTCAGGATCAGCACCGGGGTGGCGTCGTAGCGCTCGCGCATGGCGCGCAGCACCGTCAGGCCGGACTCGCCGGACAGGCCGATGTCGAGCAGCACCACCGAGTAGGTGTGGTCGACCAGCGCGGCGCGCGCCGCCGGCGCGTCGCAGACGTGGTCGACGCTCCACGCGCTCAGCCGCGCGCCGGCGCAGATGGTTTCGCCCAGCATCGGGTCGTCTTCCACAAGAAGGAGTCGCATTCGTGTCGTTTCAATAGGCAAAGTCGGGCTTGCCGTCGATTATGGCACGGACATTTTAGGTTCTTTTTAAGGTTGGGCGGCCTTGTCGCCAGGCGCCGTCCCGTCCGACCGGATGAAATCGACAAACGCGCGCAGCGGCGCCGGCACGTGGCGGCGGCCCGAATAGTATAAGAACGGTCCGGGGAAATCCGCCCACCAGTCCCGCAGTACCGGCTGCAACTCGCCCGACGCCATGTACGGTTCCAGCCACTCCTCGAACAGGTAGATCACGCCATGCCCGGCCACGGCCGCGCCCACCGCCAGGTCGAACACGGTCGGCGTGACGACCAGCGGTCCGGTCGGCTCGACGGTCAGCGTCTGGCCGTCGCGCGCGAACTCCCATGGATAGATGGCCCCGCTGAGAAACTTGCCGCGCAGGCAGGCGTGTTGCAGCAGGTCGCGCGGGTGTTCCGGCACGCCGCGCCGCGCCAGATAGTCGGGCGCGGCCGCCACCGCGAAGCGCTGCACGCGCGGGCCGATCGGGATCGCGATCATGTCCTGTTCCAGCCGCTCGCCGTAGCGGATGCCGGCGTCGCAGCCGCTGGCGACGACGTCGACGAAATTATTGTCGATCACCACGTCCAGCACGATGTCCGGATAGGCGCGCATGAAGCGGTTGACCAGCGGCTGCAGGAAGAAGCGCGCGGCGCTGACCGGCACGTTGAGGCGCAAGGTGCCGCGCGGGCTGTCGCGCAGGTCGTTGAGCACGTCGAGGGCGCCGGCCACCTGGCTCAACGCCGGTTGCAGGCGCGCCAGCAGCAAGGCCCCGGCCTCGGTCGGGGTGACGCTGCGGGTGGTGCGCAGCAGCAGCCTGATACCCAGTTGGTTCTCCAGCCGCCGCAGCGCCTCGCTCAGCGCCGACGCCGATTGTCCGCCGGCGCGCGCCGCCTGCCGGAAGCCGCCGTGCCGGGCCACCAGCGCGAAGGTGGCCAGGTCGGCCATCGAAGGGTTATCTGTGGTCATGGCAGCGTTCTCGATTGTGCGGAATTTCGTACGGCCCGTGCGGCATTGCCCCCATTATCACACGGTCGTGCTGCCGCTACCATGTGTCCACGCTTTCCCACACCACACACCAGGAGATCGACATGAGCACGAGCACCAACACGTATTCCCCAGCCAGCGACCAGTTCACCCCCGCCGGCAGCGGCATCCGCTTCAACCGCGTCGGCTACGGCGCCATGCAACTGGCCGGTCCGCACGTGTGGGGGCCACCGAAGGACCGCGCCGCCGCCGTGGCCGTGCTGCGCGAGGCGATCGAGCTGGGCATCAACCACATCGACACGTCGGACTTCTACGGGCCGCACGTCACCAACCAGATCATCCGCGAAGCCTTGCACCCGTACCGCGACGGCCTGACCATCGTCACCAAGATCGGTTTTGTGCGCGGCGCGGACCAGTCGTGGCTGCCGGCGGCGTCGCCGCAGCAACTGCGCGACGCGGTCCATGACAATCTGCGCAACCTGCAACTGGAGGCGCTCGACGTGGTCAACTACCGCGCGCCGGGCGTGCAAGGCCCGGACGGTTCGCCGATCGGCGAGGCCGTCGCGGCGATGGCGCGCCTGAAGGAGGAGGGGCTGATCCGCCATATCGGCGTGAGCAACGTCACCGCCGGGCAGGTGGCCGAGGCGCGCTCGATCACGGACATCGTCTGCGTGCAGAACCAGTACAACCTGGCCCATCGCGGCGACGACGCGTTGATCGACACGCTGGCGGCCGCAGGCATCGCCTACGTGCCGTTTTTCCCGCTGGGCGGCTTCTCGCCGTTGCAATCCGACGCGCTGACCAGGGCTGCGGCCGCGGTGGGCGCGCAGCCGATGCAAGTGGCGCTGGCCTGGCTGTTGCAGCGCTCGCCGAACATCCTGGTCATTCCCGGCACCGCGTCGGTGGCGCACCTGCGCGACAACGTCGCCGCCGGCGCCGTGCGCCTCGACGCCGGCACGCTGGCGACACTGAACGCCATGTGACGCCGGCTGTGGGGAATAAGACACACAAATTACTTTGTGGAAAGTAATCCTGCTATCATCCCCCGACGAGGCCCCATCCCCGCCGCGCTTAACCTGTCAAAAATAGCCGAAGGGAAGTATGCCGCAGTCCGCCATCAACGAGTCCGACGCCATCGCGCCGCCGTCCGCCGGCGCCGGTGGCGGGGCGGGCGCGTCGAAGCTGGTGCAGCTGGAGGGGAAGAAGCGGCCCGTCGGCCGCGCCGCGTCCTTCTTCCTGATCTTCGTCATCTGCGCCATCTGCGGCCTGCAGTTCGCCTACCGCAGCAGCGCCCGCCAGACCCAGCTCGACGAGAGCCGGCGCGCCACCGTCAATATCGCCCGCGCGACCGCCGAGCACGCGGAACGCACGATGGACATCGTCGCCTCGGTGCTGTTCGGCATCGTCGAGCGGGCCGAGGTGGACGGCACCGGTCCCTCCAATTTTCCGCGCCTGCACGCGCTGTTGAAGGCGCGGGTCGCGCATACCCAAGGCTTGCTGGGCATCTTCGTCTACGACGAAAAAGGCCGGTGGGTCATCACCTCGCTCGACCAGGTCGACCCCGACGCCAACAACGCCGACCGCCCGTATTTCAAGTATCACCAAACGCATGCCGATCGCGGCCTGCACATCGGCGCGCCGGTGCGCAGCCGCTCGTCCGGCCTGTGGATACTGCCCGTGTCGCGGCGCATCAATCATCCCGACGGCTCCTTCGCCGGCGTCGTGCTGGCGACCGTCCGCACCGACTACTTCCAGCAGTACTACAACGGCTTCGACATCGGCAAGGCCGGCGGCATCTTTGTCGCGCTCGACGACGGCACCTTGATTGCGCGCCGGCCGATGCTCACCAACGTCATCGGCAGCAGCCTCAAGGGCGGGGCCGTGTTCACGCTGCTCGACCAGGGGAGCGACAGCGGCACGGCCATGCGGGTGGCGCTGGTCGACAAGGTCGAGCGGCTGTACAGCTACCGGCGCGTGCGCGGCTACCCGCTGGTGATCGCGGCGTCGCTGGCGAAGGAAGAAATCTTCGCCCAATGGTGGATCGATACCTGGCGCCAGTGCGGCGCGCTGGCCTTGTTGCTGGCCACGCTGGGCTGGCTGGGCGCGCGCCTGTTCCGCCAGATCAGCCTGCGCGACCGTCTGCAGGTCGAGCTGCGCAACTCGCGGGTCGCGCTGGAGGACAGCGTCGGCAAGCTGGAGCTGATCGCCACCACCGACGCGCTGACGGGCCTGAAGAACCGCCGCTACCTCAACGAGCGGCTCGAAAGCGAGCTTGCGCGCGCCGCGCGCGACGGCCTGCCGGCGGCGCTGATCATGCTCGACGTCGACTTTTTCAAGCGCTACAACGACACCTACGGCCACCCGGCCGGCGACGCCTGCCTCAAGCTGGTCAGCGATGTCGTGGCGCGCGCCGCGCAGCGCGGCGCCGACGTCGCCGCGCGCTTCGGCGGGGAAGAGTTCGTGGTCTTTCTGGCCAACACGGAACTGGACGGCGCCCGCGCCGTCGCCGAAGGCATCTGCGCGGCGGTGCGCGCGCTCAACGAGCCGCATCGCGGCAGCGATTTCGGCATCGTCACCGTCAGCGCCGGCGTGGTCGCCGGCGTACCCGTGCCGGGCGGCGGCAGCGGCCCGCTGATCGAGGCGGCCGACGCCGCGCTGTACGACGCCAAACACCATGGCCGCAATCGGGTGTCCCCGGCGCTCGAACCCGGGAATCATCAGTCCCTGCCGCAGCCGGCCTGCGCCGAAGCCTGAGCCCGCCACTTTCCGGTTCCCCGCCACCACGGCCGGCCCATCGCTGGCGCCGCCCGCCACCGGCTTGCCGGGCGCGACCGCGCGGGGCATGGTGCGGCCATCGTTGGCGTTTTACAACACGTTCGATGAGATCGACCGCTTGACCGCCGCGGTGCGCAGGCTGGCGGCGGCACGGTAGAAACGCGGCCAAACGGCGCGGCGAAAATGCGGCAAAATAATGCATGATATTTGTCGAGCCGCGCCGATCCGGCCGGGCAGCCCATGCCGCCATCTTCCAACATATCGACACCGTTGCCGCACCAGGCGGCCGAGATGTACCGCCTGATGGCCGAGGAGATCAAGGAATGCGCCATCTTCCTGATGGACGCGCGCGGCATCATCACCAGCTGGAACCGCGCCGCCGAGCTCATGAAGGGCTACCGCGCCGACGAGGCGATCGGCCAGCACCTGTCGCTGCTGTACAGTGACGAGGACAGGGCGCGCGGCTGGGCCGATCGCAATCTGTCCCAGGCGGCCGAGCACGGCTTCTACCGCGAGGAGACCTGGCGCAGGAGAAAGGACGGCAGCCTGTTCTGGGCCCGCATCGCCCTGACCGGGCTGCGCGACGAGCGCGGCCAGCTGCTCGGCTTTTGCAAGCTCACCATCGACCTGACGCCGCACAAGATGCTCGAGCAATGCCGCGACGAAAAAGAGGAGAACCGCCGCATCATGACGGCGGCCAACGCCGGCACCTGGAAGTGGGACGCCGCCAGCCGCCGGCTGGCGTTGTCCCCCGAGCTGAAGCAATTGCTCGGCTACGACGCCGGCGGCGCCGGGCCCGACGCCAGCGACTGGCGCACGCTGGTCGATCCGCGGGACTTGCCGGCTGTGTGCGGCCGCTTGCGCGCCATGATGGCGGCCGTGCCGGCGCAGCCGCTGGCCCTGGAGGTGCGATTGTGCCGCCAGGACGGCGACTGCCGCTGGTTCGTCGTGCGTGCCGACTGGCGGCGCGATAGCGCGGGCCAGGGCGGGCTGTGCGGCGTTTGTGTCGACATCCACGACATGCGCCTGCTGGCCGGGGAGCGCGAGCGCCTGCTCAATGAACTGCAACTGGTACGCCAGCGCTTTCGCGCCGTCCTCGACCAGATGCCGTCCGGCGTGCTCGTGGCGGAGGTGCCGTCGGGCAAGCTGCTGTATCAAAACCTCAAGGCCAGGCGCATCTTCGGCGCCACGCTCGACGACACGTCCAGCTATGACGACTACGCCCGCACCGACGTCCGCGATCCGGACGGGCGGCGCCTGCCGGCGCACGAATTTCCGCTGTCCCAGGCGATCATCACCGGACAGCCGGTGCCGGCGCGCGAGCTGGTGTTCCATCCTCCCGGCGCCGCGCCGCGTTGCTTCCGCGTCGGCGCCGCCCCGGTGCAGGCCGACGGCGACGAGCTGCGCATGGCCGTCGCCGTGGTCCACGACATCGACGACCTGAAGCGGATGCAGGCATCGCTGCGGGCGGAAAAGGAGCGCGCCGAGGTGACTTTGCGGGCAATTAGCAACGGCGTCATCACCACCGGCCTGGACGGTTGTATCGACAGCATGAACACGGCCGCCGAACGGCTGACCGGCTGGAGCCAGCGCCAGGCCTGCGGGCTGCCGCTCGACCAGGTGCTGCAACTGGACGAGGAGCCGGCGGCCGAGGCGGCTGGTCCGGCGCGCGCGCCGCCGTCCGCGCCAGGCGCCGCGCGCGTCACCGATCCCGTGCAGCGCTGCATGCACGAGAACCGGCCGGTGGCGCCGGCCGCGCCGGCGGTGCTGGTGTCGCGCGACGGCGGCCGGCATACGATCGAATACGCGGCCGCGCCGCTGCAACTGTCGGACAACCGCACCTGCGGCGCGGTGCTGGTGCTCAACGACGTCACCGAGTCGCGCGGGCTGCTCAAGCACCTGAGCTACCAGGCCAGCCACGACGTGCTGACCGGGCTGGTGAACCGGCGCGAGTTCGGCGTGCGCCTGCAGCGCGCGCTCGACCGCACCGGCCAGCCCGGCGCCAGCAACAGCGCGCTGCTGTACCTGGACCTGGACCAATTCAAGATCGTCAACGACACCTGCGGCCACGCGGCCGGCGACGACCTGCTGCGCCAGCTGTCGGTGGCCTACGGCGCCCACGTGCGCGAGCGCGACACGCTGGCGCGCATCGGCGGCGACGAGTTCGCGCTGATCGTCGAGCACTGCACGATGGAGGAGGCCAAGGTGGTGGCCAACAAGCTGCTCGAGACCACGCGCAACTTCCGTTACCTCTGCAACAACCAGGTGTTCCGGCTGGGCGTGAGCATCGGCCTGACGCCGCTCGACGGCGGCACCACGACGATGGAGGAGGCGCTGCGCCAGGCCGACCACGCCTGCTACATCGCCAAGGAGGGCGGCCGCAACCGGGTGTTCCTGCAGCAGCGGGGCGGCGCCGAGATCGCGCAGCGGCGCAACGACATGTACTGGGTCAAGCGGCTCGGCGACGCCTTCCGCAACGATGAGCTGCAGCTGTACCACCAGCCGATCCGCGCGCTCGGCGCCGCGGGAGGCGGCGGCCTGCACTACGAGATCCTGCTGCGCATGAAGGACGGCAGCGCCGGGCCGGTGGGGCCGACCAGCTTCCTGCCGGCCGCCGAGCGCTACGACATCATGCAGGAGGTCGACCGCTGGGTGCTGGACCGCAGCCTGGCCTGGCTGGCGGGCCATCCCGCGCACGTCGCCCGGCTCGAGCTGTGCACCATCAACCTGTCGCAGCGGGCGCTGGCCGACCCGGGTTTCCAACAGTACGCGATCGCACGCATCCAGGCGGTGGCGGTGCCCGCCCATAAACTGTGCTTCGAGATCACCGAGACCGGCGCGTTCGCCAACCTGCCCAACACGCTGTCGTTCGTGCTGGCTCTGCAACGGCTCGGTTGCCGCTTCGCGCTGGACGATTTCGGCACCGGCATGGCCTCGTTCGCCTACCTGAAGCAGTTGCCGGTCAACTACGTCAAGATCGACGGCTCGTTCATCCAGATGATGACCAGCAGCACGGTGGACTTCGAGATGGTGCGCTTCACCAACGACATCAGCCACATCATGGGACGCCGCACGATCGCCGAGTTCGTCAACGACGCCGACACGCTGGCCAAGCTGACCGAGATCGGCGTCGACTACGCCCAGGGGTTCATGCTGGGCGAGCCGCAGCCGCTCGACGGCTGACTAGATCTGCGCCATGCCGCCATCGACGAACAGCTCGACACCGTTGACGAAGCTGGCGTCGTCCGAGGCCAGGAACAGCGCCGCCTTGGCGATCTCGTCGGGTTCGCCGACGCGGCCCATCGGAATCTGCGCGGCCAGGTGGTCGAGCAGGCCTTGCTGTTGGACGGCGTCCGGCCCGGCCAGCTCCACCAGGCCCGGTGTCTTGATCGGGCCGGGGCTGATGGTGTTGACGCGGATGCCGCGCCCCTTCAGGTCGAGGATCCAGTTGCGGGCGAACGCGCGCACCGCCGCCTTCGACGCCGCGTAGACGCTGAACGCCTCGGTGCCGGTGCTGCCGGCTGTCGAGCCGGTCAGGATCACCGACGCGCCTTCGCCCAGCAGCGGCAACGCCGCCTGCACCGTGAACAAGCTGCCTTTGACGTTGCGGTTGAAGGTGTCGTCGAAATGTTCCTCGGTGATCCGGCCGAGCGGCAGCATCGAGCCGCCGCCGGCGTTCGCCACCAGCACATCGAGCTTGCCCTGTTCCGCCTTGACGCGCTCGAACAGCGCTTGCAACTGCGCGGCGTCGGCCGAATCGACGCGCGCGCCGACGGCGGCCGCGCCGATCGCCTCGACCGCCGCGTCCAGTTCCGGCTGGCGGCGCCCGGTGATGTAGACGCGCGCGCCCTCGTTGGCGAAACGCTTGGCGATGGCGAGGCCGATGCCGCTGGTGCCGCCGGTGACGACTGCTACTTTTCCTTCGAGTTTCCGGGACATGACGTTTTCCTTTGCGATGGGTTTCGGTCTGAAGGACCACGGAAACCAGTGTGCGCCCGGAACGCGGCCGCGATAAGACAGGCGCGGCGCATATGATTTATGCTTTAATTGCATGAAAAAAATGGCGAAGCTCAAAAAATGAATAAATTGCTGTGGATGCGCTGTTTCGTTCGCGTTGTCGAGACCGGCAGCTTTTCGGCCGTCGCCCGCGAGCTCGCCATCGGCCAGCCCAACGTCAGCCGCCACATCGCCGCGCTGGAGGCGGATCTGGGCGCATTGCTGCTGCTGCGGTCGACACGCCAACTGGCGGTCACGCCGGAGGGGCAGCGCTACTACGCGCAGGCGCGGCAGGCGCTCGACCTGATCGCCCAGGCGGAGGCGGACGTGCTGGGACAGCACAATCCGCGCGGCCTGCTGCGCGTATCCTGCTCGCCCGCGCTGGGCACGGAAATCATCACCGGCACCTTGCCGGCATTTCTGGAGCGCTACCCCGACATCGAGCTGGAACTGCGCATGGACGACGCCTATGTCGATCTGGTGGCCGAGGGCGTCGATGTGGCCATCCGGGGCGGCGAGCTCAAGGACAGCGCCCTGCGCGCCCGGCGCCTGGGTAATTCCGAGCGCTTGTGCGTCGCCAGCCCCGCCTACGTGGCGCGGCACGGCGTGCCGGCGACGGCCGCCGACCTGGCGCGGCACCAGTGCATCGTCTACACCTTGCTCGGGGGCAGCGGCGCCTGGCGCTTCGGCGATGGCGAGGTCCACGTGCGCGGGCGGCTGCGGGTCAACAGCCTGGAGGGCGTGCGCCGCGCGGCGCTCGACGGCCTCGGCATCGGCTACCTGCCGCGGTGGATGGTGGCCGGCCAGCTGCGCTCCGGCGCGCTGGTCGACGTGCTGGCCGGGCAAGCCCGCATGTTCGCGCCGGTCTACGCCGTGTACTCGGCGGCGCGCCTGCTGCCGCTGCGCGCCAGCGTTTTCATCGACCACATCGCCGCGGTGTTCGCGGCCACGCCGGGTTTCGACGGCGCGCTGTAATCTTTTTGTAAACCCGGCGTCATCTTCAAGTCATGGTGCGGTTTCTATTGCTGCAGGCGGCCAGTTTGGCCAGTTCCGCCAGATGCGGCGCGCGCCGGCCATCCTGTATCCTTGACGGTCAAATGACGGATTTGTAATCCACAACGGCCCTCAAACCCGGGACAATGGCAGCATGAAAATACTGGTGGTGGAAGACGAGCCCAAGGCGGGCGATTATCTGGTCAAGGGCTTGCGCGAGTCCGGCTACGTGGCGGACCTGGCGCGCAACGGCGTCGACGGCCTGGCGCTGGCGCTGGAACACGACTACGACCTGATCGTGCTGGACGTGATGCTGCCGCAAATGGACGGCTGGGCGGTGCTGGCCAAGCTGCGCGAGCGCAAGCACACGCCGGTGCTGTTCCTGACCGCGCGCGACGACGTGGCCGACCGGGTCAAGGGACTGGAGCTGGGCGCCGACGACTATCTGGTCAAGCCGTTCGCCTTCGCCGAGCTGCTGGCCCGCATCAAGACGCTGATGCGGCGCGGTCCGGTGCGCGAGGCCGACGTGCTGCGCGTGGCCGATCTGGAGATCGACGTGCTGCGCCGCCGCGTCACGCGCCAGGCCCAGCGCATCGAGCTGACGGCCAAGGAGTTCGCGCTGCTGCACCTGCTGGCCAAGCGCCAGGGCGAGGTGCTGTCGCGCACGCAGATCGCGTCGATGGTGTGGGACATGAACTTCGATTCCGACACCAACGTGGTCGACGTCGCCATCCGCCGGCTGCGCGCCAAGATCGACGATCCGTATCCGCTCAAGCTGATCCAGACGGTGCGCGGCATCGGCTACCTGGTCGAGGAGCGCGCGTGACGGTGGCGCGCGCCACGCCCGCGCCCAGGGCGCGCAGGGCCCGTCCGCTGTCGCTGACGTTGCGGTTGGCGCTGCTGCTGTCGGCGGTGGCGGTGGCGACCTTCCTCGCCGTCGGCGCCTACCTGTACCAGACCCTGGCCAGCCAGATGGCCGAGCGCGACGACATCGAGTTGATCGGCAAGGTGGCGCAGATCCGCCGCATCCTGGCCGAGCTGCCGTCGCCGCAGGCGATCGCGCAAAATCCCCGGCCGCTGACCGATGCGCTGTTCGGCCATGACGATTTCATGCTCAGCGTCAGGAGCCCGGACGGCATGACCTTGCTGCGTACCTCGCTAACATCGCGGCCCCTGCCGCAGGTCGCGCGCGTGCCGCCACGGCAGGCGTTGACCCTGGCCGACGTGCACGACTGGACGCCGGCCATGGGCACCGGGCGCATGGTCAGCGCGGTCGGGCTGGTGGGCGCGGACGGCCAGCCGGTGCAGATCACCCTGGCGCGCGAGCGCTCGGACCGGCTGCGCATCATGCGCAATTACGCGGTCGACCTGTTCGTCGCCTTGTGCGTGGGCGCGACCCTGGCCGCCTTGTTCGGCTACGCCATCGTGCGCCACAGCATGCGGCGCTTGCGCTCGGTCATCGGCAAGGCCAACGATATCAATACCAGCCGCCTCAATACGCGGTTGTCGGTCGAGGACGCGCCGGTCGAACTGCGCGAGATGGGCCAGGCCTTCAACGCCATGCTCGACCGGCTGGAGGATGGCGTGCAGCGCCTGTCCGGCTTTGCCGCCGACCTCGCGCACGACCTGCGCACGCCGGTCAACACCTTGATGATGGAGACCCAGGTGGCGCTGTCGCGTCCGCGCACGGTGCAGGAGTACCAGGCGCTGCTGGCCTCCAACTCCGAGGAATACGAGCGGCTGGCGCGCATGATCGAGAACACGCTGTTCCTGGCGCGGGTCGACAACGCCCAGCTGGGCTTGCGGCGCGAACCGGTCGATTTGAGCGCCGAGCTGCAACGCATCCACGACTATTTCGAGATCCTCGCCGACGATGTCGGCGTGCGGCTGACGGTCGAAGCGCCGCCGCTGCGGATCGACGTCGATCCGGTGCTGCTGCAGCGCGCGGTGGGCAACCTGGTGTCGAACGCGATCCGCCACACGCCGGCCGGCGGCCGGGTGGCCATGTCGGCGCGCGAAACGGCCGACGGCGTGGAATTGGCCGTCAGCAACACCGGCCCCGGCATCGCCGCCGAACACTTGCCGCATATCTTCGACCGTTACTACCGCGCCGATCAGGCCCGCTCGGACCACGCGCACTCGGCGGGACTGGGCCTGTCCATCGTCCGCGCCATCATGGAATTGCACGGCGGTAAGATCAGGGTCGACAGCGTGCCGGGCGCCGAGACGGTTTTTTACCTGTCGTTTGAAAAAACGCAAAATAGTTAAAAAAAGCTGTCGATTTGGTTTGTGCTGCTTCGTCGTGGAGGTAGAGTGGGATGTCTCACTCGGTTCAACCACACTTAGGAGATCACCATGACTGCGCAAGTAGAACCCGTTCCCCACGACATGCATACGGTCACCCCGCACCTGGTTTGCGATGGCGCCGCCGACGCCATCGAATTCTATAAAAAAGCCTTCGACGCGGTCGAAACGGCCCGCATGCAGACGCCGGACGGCAAGATCATGCACGCGAGCGTGCGCATCGGCGACTCGACCGTGATGCTGGTCGACGAGTTTCCCGACTATGGCAGCGTCGGCCCCAAAAAGCTCAACGGCAGCCCCGTGACCATGCACGTCTACGTGCCGGACGTGGACCGGGTGTTCGCACAGGCGGTCGCCGCCGGCGCCACCGTGCGCATGCCGCTGGAAAACCAGTTCTGGGGCGACCGCTACGGCCAGGTCGTCGACCCGTTCGGCCACAACTGGTCGATCGCCACCCATGTCAAGGACATGACGCCCGAAGAGATGAACGAGGCGATGCAATCGATGAACCCTGAATGCGGGCCGCAATCATGAGATTCATGATCATCGTCAAAGCCACCGAGGACACGGAAGCGGGCAAGATGCCGAGCACCGGACTGCTGACGGCCATGGGCAAGTTCAACGAGGAACTGGTCAACGCCGGCGTGCTGCTGGCCGGCGAGGGCCTGCAGCCCAGTTCCAAGGGCGCGCGCATCCGCTACGAGGGCACGCAGCGCACCGTCATCGACGGCCCGTTCCCGGAGACCCGGGAGCTGGTGGCCGGATTCTGGCTGATCCAGGTCAAGTCCAGGGAGGAGGCCATCGAATGGATGAAGCGCTGTCCGAATCCGTCCGACGGTCCGTCCGAGATCGAGATCCGCCAGGTGATGGAGCTGGACGATTTCGGCGACGCCGCCACGCCCGAGATCGTGGCGCGGGAAGAGGCCTTGCGCGCCCGCTTGTGAAGCTGCTACCTTTACGCTAAATCTTTTTCAGGAGCAATCGATGGAATTCATGGTACTGCGCCGCGCCAACCAGAGCACGGAGCGCGGCGAGCAGCCGCCGGCGCTGGAACCGGGCGTTTTCCTGCGCCCCAGCACCGAGGCGGTGCGCCTGACGCGCCGCGACGGCGAATGGTTGCAGAGCACCGGCCCGTTTTCGCCCAAGGAGCTGGTCGCCGGCTTCACCCTGGTGGAGGCGGCCTCGCGCGAGGACGTCATCGAGCAGGTGCGCTGGTGGCCGCTGTTCGACAGCGGCGCGGTCTATGAAATCCGCGATCCCGGTTGCGTCGGCGGTTGCCACAGCATCGACGAGCGCGGCACGGTGCTGGGCAACATGCCGCAGCGCGACGTCGCGCTCAAGCGCTACGTCGTGTTCCTGCGCTCGGACGTCGAGGCGGAGGCCGACCTGATACCGCCGGCCGAGGTCATCGACCGCATGAACGAGACCAACGAGGCGGCCGTGCGCGAGCGCGTGCTGCTGGCCGGCGCCGGCCTGCGCGGCACCCGCACCGGCGCGCGCGTGCATTTCGCCAATTCGAAGACCACGGTGGTCGACGGGCCGTTCACGGAAGTGAAGGAGCTGATCGCCGGCTACTGGATGGTGCAGGCGGCCACGCGCGAGCAGGCCATCGCCTGGGCCAAGGCCTATCCGTATCCGCACCGGGGCGACCTGACCCTGGAGATACGCGAGGCGTGCGAGCGCATCGAGCACCGGGAATTCACCCCGGAGATGCGCGCGGCCGAGGAGCGCCTGCGCGCCGAATTGCTGGAAGCCGGCCTGCGCGGGGCTTTCGGCAAGAAGCACCGTGGCCTCTGACGTCGCCCGGATCGTCGAGGCGGTGTGGCGGATGGAATCCGCCAAGATCATCGCCGTGCTGGCGCGCATGCTGCGCGACGTCGGCCAGGCCGAGGAACTGGCGCAGGACGCGCTGGTGCTGGCGCTGGAGCGCTGGCCCGAGACCGGCGTGCCCGAGCAGCCGGCCGCCTGGCTGACCACCGTCGCCAGGAACCGCGCGCTGGACGTGCTGCGGCGGCGCCAGCTGCATCAGGAAAAGGAGGCGGCGCTCGGCTACGAGATCGAGGGCATGTTGCAGGACGCCGCGCCGGACCTGGAGGCGGCGGTGGCCGACGCGCTGGAAAACGACATCGGCGACGATTTGCTGCGGCTGGTGTTCGTGGCCTGCCATCCGGTGCTGCCGACCGACGGCCGGGTGGCGCTGACGTTGCGCCTGCTGGGCGGGCTGAGCACCGAGGAGATCGCCCGCGCCTTCCTGGTGCCGGAAGCGACGGTGGCGCAGCGCATCGTGCGCGCCAAGCGCACGCTGGCCGAGGCCAAGGTGCCGTTCGAGGCGCCGCGCGCGCACGAGCTGGTCGAGCGGCTGGCGTCGGTGCTGCAGGTGGTCTATCTGATCTACAACGAGGGCTATTCGGCCAGCGCCGGCGCCGACTGGATGCGGCCGGCCTTGTGCGAGGAGGCGCTGCGGCTGGGGCGCATCCTGGCCGGGCTGGCGCCGCGGGAGCCTGAGGTGCACGGGCTGGTGGCGCTGATGGAGATCCAGTCGTCGCGCGCCCGCGCACGGGTCGGGCCGGGCGGCGAGCCGGTATTGTTGCTGGACCAGGACAGGTCGCGCTGGGACCAGTTGCTGATACGGCGCGGTTTGTCGGCGCTGGCGCGGGCCGAGCGCACCGGCCGGGGACTGGGGCCGTATGGCGTGCAGGCCGCGATCGCCGCTTGTCATGCACGGGCGCGGCTGGCGTCGGATACGGACTGGGGACGGATCGCCGCGCTGTACGACGCGTTGTCGCAGCTGGCGCCGTCGCCGGTGGTCGAGCTCAATCGGGCGGTGGCCGTGTCGATGGCGTTCGGGCCGGAGGCGGGGCTGGAGGTGGTGGACGGGTTGCTGGATGTGGCGGCGCTGAAGAACTACCATCTGCTGCCGAGCGTGCGGGGGGATTTCCTCGCCAAGCTGGGGCGCAACGACGAGGCGAGGGCGGAGCTGGAGCGCGCGGCGCAATTGACGCGGAACGAGCGCGAGCGGACGCTGTTGCTGGCCAGAGCCGGCCAGCTGGGCACGAGTGGCCACGGAGGCACGTAGGGCGGATTAGCGAAGCGTAATCGGCCATGCATGCGCGCTGGCGGCTCAAAGATGGCCGATTACGGCGTTCCGCCTAATCCGCCCTACGTGTTTCCGAGGTTTTCCACCGCCATGGCGCGGGATTATGCATCCACCAGCGTCGCTTCCAACACTTTCACCAACGCCTCGATACCCTCCGCATCGGTCTGGTCGAAACGGTTCGGCAGCGGGCTGTCCAGATCGAACACGCCGACGATCTCGCCGTTGGCGCCGCGCACCGGCACCACCAGCTCCGAGCGCGAGTTCACATCGCAGGCGATATGCCCCGGGAACGCGTGCACGTCCGGCACGACGATGGACTTGCCTTCCACTACCGTGGTGCCGCACACCCCGCGCCCCTTCTTGATCCGGATGCAGGCCGGCTTGCCCTGGAACGGTCCGAGCACCAGCTCGTCGCCCTTGAGGAAGTAGAACCCGGCCCAGTTCAAGCCCGGCATGCTGTTGAACACCAGCGAACTGAAGTTGGCGGTGTTGGCGATCAAGTCGCGCTCGCCGTGCACCAGGCCCGTCAACTGCGAGCGCAGGTCGTCGAACATGGCGAGCTTGGCTTCCGGGGTGTCGGTGCTGTAGGCGGTGTCGCTGAGGGTGAAAGTCATAATATTCTTAATGTTTATTAATCAATTATTAATCAATTTTGTCGATTGAGGGTACGCGAAGCGCGGGTGGGCTTCGGCCAAGCCGCTATGGTAGCCCAAGCGGGCCGTACGCGCAGCGGCAAGGATTCAGGCCAGCGTTTCGGCCGCCAGACGCGCCAGCGGTCCGGCGTCGGGATGGCCCTCGGCCACGACCAGGCCAAGTCCGGTGGCGAGCCGGTCGCCCTCGGCCAGTTTGCGGTAGGCCACGCCGTTGCGGCCGATCGCGGCGAACGACGCCGGCAGCAGCGCCATGCCGTTGCCGGCCGCCACTTCGCTCAGCAATACGTGATGGTCCGGCGGCTCGCGCACGAATGACGGCGCGAAGCCGAGCTCGTGGAACACCTTGTGGCAATGGTCGAAGAAGGCCGGTTGGCGCGCCCGCTCGAACCAGTACACCGGCTGGTCTTGCAGGTCGGCCAGCGACAGCGCGCGCCGCCTGGCGAGCGGGTGGCGGGCGGACAGGGCCACCAGCATGGCCTGGCTGCCCAGTTTGCTTACCTGCAGATCGAAGGTGTTGGTCGGCAGGGCGATGACGGCCGCGTCCAGCCGCCGCGCGCGCACGCGGGCGACCAGCCGGGGCGAGTCGTCGACGACGATGTCGGGGGCCGCGCCGGCCCGCGCCGACAACGCGTCGGTGAAGCGGCGGAACAGGTCCGATTCCATCGAGCGCGTCAGGCCCAGGCGCAAGGGACGGCGCTGCTCCTGCCGCTCGGCCCCCAACGCCAGCTCGGCCTCGTCGAGCAGCGCCAGGATGCGCAGCGCGCGCGGCAGCAGCGCCGTGGCGGCCGCCGTCAGCGCCACGTGCCGGGTGTCGCGTTCGAACAGCTTGACGCCCAGCCGCTCCTCCAGTTGCCGG
Source organism: uncultured Duganella sp. (assembly GCA_963511605.1). Taxonomy (GTDB): domain Bacteria; phylum Pseudomonadota; class Gammaproteobacteria; order Burkholderiales; family Burkholderiaceae_D; genus Rugamonas. The sequence continues at coordinate 41,817 of CAUPJZ010000019.1, forward strand.
ACGGCGCGGCTCAACGGCGGCTGCGTCATATGCAGTTGTTCGGCGGCCTGGCGGAAGTTCAGGCATCGGGCGACGGCGACGAACATCCGCAACGCGTGGGTATCGAGTTGTCTCATGATACCGAAAAGGTATCACGATTTCGGACATTCCGCCGACCGCGCGGCGGCACTAGACTGCTTCCATCAACCAACTGGAGCACATCATGAAAAAACACTCGCGCATGGGATTGGGCTGCATGGGCATGTCCGAATTTTACGGAGCCACCGACGACACCCAATCGATGGAGACCCTGGAGACCGCTTTCGCCAACGGCGTCACCTTGTTCGACACCGCCGACAGCTACGGCGCGGGCCACAACGAGGAGTTGCTGGGCCGCTTTCTTCGTGGCAAACGCGCTCGGGTGGTCGTCGCCACCAAGTTCGGCCTGGTGCGCGCGAAGGGCAGTTATGAACGGCGCGTCGACAATTCCCCTGCCTACATCCGCCGGGCGTGCGAGGCGTCGCTGACGCGCCTGGGCATCGACCACATCGATTTATACTATATGCATCGTTTAAATCTGGAACAGACGGCGCTGGAAGAGTCGATCGGCGCGCTTGGCGAGCTGGTCCGCCAGGGCAAGGTCGGCGCCATCGGCCTGTGCGAGGTATCTCCCGCCACCTTGCGCCGCGCGGCGGCCATCCACCCGGTCGCCGCCGTGCAAAGCGAGTATTCGCTGTGGACCCGCGATCCGGAGGAGGGCGTGTTGCGCGCGTGCCGCGACGTGGGCGCCATGTTCTGTGCTTACAGCCCGCTGGGACGCGGCTTTCTTACCGGCAAGGTCGCCGAGCTGCAAGAGGGGGACTTCCGCAAATTAAGCCCCCGCTTTGCCGATGAGAATCTCCAAACCAACCAGCGCATCGCCGATATTGTGCAGCGCATCGCGCACGCCAAGGGCTGCACCCCGGCCCAACTGGCGTTGGCCTGGCTGCTGGCGCAGGGGGGTGCGCACGGCTGCGAGGTGGTGCCCATTCCCGGCACGAAGCGAAGCGCTTACTTGCTGGAGAACCTTGGCGCCTTGCGGGTTCAACTGACGGAGGCCGAGCTGGGGAGCATCAATTCCGCGTTGCCGCCGGGGATGGCGGCCGGCGCACGGTATCCGCAGGAAGGCATGAAGGGCGTGAACGCCTGACTTGGGCCACGTCCCTCCTACGGTAAATGTAGGCAGTCTCCGATGGCGCGCGCCTGCCATGCAGGCTACTCTTGTCGCAGTGCGTCACGACTTGTAGGGGCGCGTCTTTTACCAATCCAAACGGAAAATTTATGTCGACCAGAAAAAAGAACGCCGACTCACAGCGTCAGGGCAAGCCAAAAAATAATGATAAGCAAGAACAAGAACAACGACACACCGGCAGCGAGGGCGGGCCTGCACAGCCAAGCCCAACTGTAAGAGGCCTCGACCTCGCCGCCATGCTGATGATAGGCGACGAACACGTCGTCATCAACGGCCAGGAAGACGACAACACCAGCTTCATGGCGGAGTTCATCGATCCCTTATGAAGGTGCGCTGCCTGACAGACGGAGGCATGGGACGGGCGACAGAATCGGCTAATCGTGGCTAAAAGCCGTTTTCTGAAAGCTGTCCATGTCCACACCCGTATCCGCTCCATCCGACCTGGTGGTAGTCCGTAAGGAAGGCCTGTATTGCGTGCCCGGCCAGTTCTACATCGACCCCTGGCGGCCGGTGGAACGCGCCGTGATCACGCACGCCCATGGCGATCACGCCCGGGGCGGCCATCAGCACTATCTAACGGCCGAGACCGGTGTGAACGTGGTCAAGTCGCGCCTGGGCCCGATCCACATCGAGGGCCTGGCCTATGGCGAGCGGGTGGTGCACAACGGTGTGACGATCTCGCTGCACCCGGCCGGTCACGTGCTGGGTTCGGCACAGGTGCGCATGGAGTACCAGGGACAGGTGTGGGTGGCGTCCGGCGACTACAAGGTCGAGGCGGACAGCACCTGCACGCCGTTCGAGCCGGTGCGCTGCGATACCTTCATCACCGAATCGACCTTCGGCCTGCCGATCTACCAATGGCAGCCGCAGCAGGAAGTGTATGACGACATCAACGACTGGTGGCGCGCCAATGCCGAGCAGGGGCGCGCCAGCGTCATGCAGTGCTACAGCTTCGGCAAGGCGCAGCGCATCCTGAGCGGACTGGACCCGGATATCGGCCCGATCATCTGCCACGGCGCGGTGCAGACCCTGAACCAGGTCTACCGCGACGACGGCGTGTGGCTGCCGCCGACCGTCATGGTGGGCGACGTCGACAAACGGGACATCGGCCGCGCCATGGTCATCGCGCCGCCGTCGGCCGCCGGCTCGCCGTGGATCAAGCGCTTCGGCGACTTCAGCGACGCCTTCGCCAGCGGCTGGATGCAGTTGCGCGGCGCGCGGCGCCGGCGCGGCGTCGATCGCGGCTTCGTGCTGTCCGACCACGCCGACTGGCCGGGACTGATGCAGGCGATCTCCGCCACCGGCGCCGAGCGGGTGATCGTCACCCACGGGTCGATCCCGGTGCTGGTGCGCTGGTTGCAGCAGCAGGGCTTGCAGGCCAGCGGCTTCGACACCGAATACGGCGACGACGAGGCGGACGAGGTCGCTGCCGCCGGCGTCGCGGCGGACCCCGTGGCCACGGCCGCCGCCGGGGCCGATGCTGGGGACGATCGCCTTGCCACCGAAACGGAAGGAGCCGCCGATGCGTGATTTCGCCCGTCTTTACGCGGAACTCGACGAAACGACCTCCACCAGCCGCAAGCTGGCGGCGCTGCAAGCCTACTTCAGCAGCGCGGCGCCGCAGGATGCGGCCTGGGCGGTGTATTTCCTGGCCGGCGGCAAGCCGCGCCAGGCGGTGCCGACCAAGCTGCTGCGCCAGTTCGCCATCGAATACTCGGGCCTGGACGACTGGTTGTTCGACGAGTGCTACCACGCCGTCGGCGACCTGGCCGAGACCATCGCCCACATCCTGCCGCCGCCCAGCCAGCCGAGCGACATCGGCCTGGCCGACTGGATCGAGCTGGGCATCGCGCCCTTGCGCGGCGCCGCGCCCGAAGCGGTGCGGTCGGCGCTGCTGCTGTACTGGGACCAGCTCGACACGCGCGAGCGCTTCCTGCTGACCAAGCTGATCGGCGGCGGCTTCCGCGTCGGCGTGTCGCGGCTGCTGGTGACGCGCGCGCTCAGCGCCATCGCCAACCTCGACAGCAAGCTGGTCGCGCAGCGCCTGATGGGCTGGACCGACGGCAGCGTGAGCCCGACGCCGGCCGGCTTCCTGCAACTGATCGCCGCCCACACGCCCGAGGAGCACGCCCAGCGCGGCGGCCAGCCGTATCCGTTTTTCCTGGCCCACGCGCTGCTGGACCGCGAACCGGCCTCGCTGGGGGAACTGTCGGACTGGCAGGTCGAATGGAAATACGACGGCATGCGCGCGCAGCTGGTCAGCCGCGAAGGCCAGAACTGGCTGTGGTCGCGCGGCGAGGATTTGATCACCGAGCGCTTCCCGGAACTGGCGGCGCTGCGCCTGCCGGACGGCGTGGTGATCGACGGCGAGATTTTGATCTGGCATGGCGGCAACGCGCCGGCGCCGTTCGCCGACCTGCAAAAACGCATGGGCCGCAAGCAGGTGTCGGCGCGGCTGCTGGGCGAACTGCCGGCCGTGCTGGTGGCCTACGACCTGCTGGAAATGGACGGCCGCGACCTGCGCGAGCTGCCGCAGTCGGAACGGCGGCGCATGCTCGAACAACTGGTGAGCATGCTGCGCGCGCAGCAGGCGGCGCCCCAGCTGCGCCTGTCGCCGCTGATCGCCGCCGACAGCTGGGAACACCTGGCGCAGATCCGCGAGGAATCGCGCGAGCGCGGCGTCGAGGGCATGATGCTCAAGGCGAACGACGCCAGGTACGGCGTCGGCCGCACCAAGAACGTCGGCACCTGGTGGAAGTGGAAGATCGATCCGTACAGCGTCGACGCGGTGCTGATCTACGCGCAAAGCGGCCATGGACGGCGGGCGTCGCTGTACACCGACTACACCTTCGCCGTGTGGGAGAAGGAAGACGGCGGCGAGCGCAAGCTGGTGCCGTTCGCCAAGGCCTACTCCGGCCTGACCGATGCCGAGATCGCCAAGGTGGACCAGGCCATCCGCAAGACCACGGTGGAGAAGTTCGGGCCGGTGCGCAGCGTCACGCCCAGCATGGTGTTCGAGATCGGCTTCGAGGGCATCGCCAGCTCGCCGCGCCACAAGTCCGGCATCGCCGTGCGCTTCCCCCGCATCCTGCGCCAGCGCGACGATAAATCGATCGACGAAGCGGACACGCTCGATACGCTGAAAAGCCTGCTGGCGACATCATGAGCGGGCCGCCCGGCCCCATGCCAGCGAAGCTCAAGACCACGGCGGCGGTCACGCAAACGAAGGCCTGGTTCGCCGCGCGCGGCTGGAGCGTGTTCCCGTTCCAGCGCGAGGTGTGGGCGGCCGCCGCCGCCGGCCACTCCGGGCTGCTGCACGCCAGCACCGGCGCCGGCAAGACCTACGCGGTGTGGTTCGCCGCGTTGCAGCGCGCGGCGGCCGTGGCCAAACCCAAGGCCGGACTGAAGGTGTTGTGGATTACGCCGATGCGGGCGCTGGCCGCCGACACTTTGCGGGCGCTGCAGGAGTCGCTGGAGGCGATGGAGGGACTGGCGAGCGGCGGCAAAACCGGTTGGCAAATCGAAGCGCGCACCGGCGACACCAGTTCCGCGCAGCGCGCGCGGCAAAACAAGAAGCTGCCCGATACCTTGATCACCACGCCCGAAAGCCTGACCCTGCTGCTCAGCAAGGCGGAGGCGGCCGCCCAGTTCGCCGGGCTCGACATGATCATCATCGACGAATGGCACGAGCTGATGGGCAACAAGCGCGGCGTGCAGACGCAGCTGGCGCTGGCGCGCCTGCGCATGTGGAATCCGGCGTTGCTGGTGTGGGGCCTGTCGGCCACGCTCGGCAACCTGGAGCAGGCCAAGCAGGCATTGATGCCGGACGGCGTCACCGTCGAAGGCCATGTGGCCAAGGAGATCCTGGTCGACACCTTGATCCCGGCCAACCCGTCGCGCTTCCCGTGGGGCGGCCACCTGGGCATCCAGATGCTCGGGCCGGTCATCGCGGAGATCGAAAAGCACGCGACCACCCTGGTGTTCACCAACACCCGTTCACAGGCGGAGCTGTGGTATCAGCACATGCTGGAAGCGCGACCCGACTGGGCCGGGCTGATCGCGCTGCATCACGGCTCGCTCGACAAGGAGGTGCGCGACTGGGTCGAGCAGGGCTTGAAACAAGGCCGGCTGAAAGCGGTGATCTGCACCTCCAGCCTGGACCTGGGGGTGGACTTCCTGCCGGTCGAGCGCGTGCTGCAGATCGGCAGCGCCAAGGGCATCGCGCGGCTGCTGCAGCGGGCCGGCCGCAGCGGCCACGCGCCGGGACGGATCTCGCGCCTGACCCTGGTGCCGACGCAAAGCATGGAGTTGCTGGAGGCGGCCGGCGCCCGCCAGGCGGTGGCGGCGCGCGACATCGAGGCGCGGCCGGTGCCCGACAAGCCGCTCGACGTGCTGGTGCAGCATCTGGTGACGATGGCGCTGGGCGGCGGCTTCCGTTCCGAGGCGCTGTATGCGGAGGTGCGCAGCGCCTGGTCGTACCGCGATCTGGGCCAGGAGGAATGGCAGTGGGCACTCGACTTCGTGGCGCGCGGCGGCCAGACCCTGGCCGTGTATCCGGAGTACCGGCGCGTGCTGCCGGACGAGGAGGGCGTCTACCGCGTGCCCGACGTGGCGCTGGGAAGGCGCCACCGCATGGGCATCGGCACCATTGTTTCCGACAGTTCGCTGCAGGTCAAATTCCTGACCGGCGGGCGCATCGGCAGCGTCGAGGAATCGTTCATTTCGCGCCTGCGCAAGGGCGACCATTTCCTGTTCGGCGGCCGCATCCTCGAGTTCGTCCGCCTGCACGAGATGACCGCCTACGTGCGGCGCGCCACCGGCGTCAAGAAAGGCGCGGTGCCGCGCTGGCAGGGCGGCAAGATGCCGATGTCGTCGGAACTGGCGCACGCGGCGCTCGAGCAGCTGCGCCTCGCCACGCTGGACCGCTACGACGGACCGGAGATGCAGGCGATCAAGCCGCTGCTGGAAATCCAGCGCCGCTGGTCGGCGCTGCCGACGCCGGACACCACCGTCGTCGAGAGCATGCGGAGCCGCGAGGGCCGTCACCTGTTCATGTTCCCGTTCGCCGGGCGCTCCGTGCACATCGGACTGGCGTCCTTGCTGGCGTGGCGGGTCGGCAGGGTGACGCCGGTGACGTTTTCGATCGCCGTCAACGATTACGGCTTCGAGCTGCTGGCGCCGCAGGAGATCGATTGGGCTGCGCTGATCGGTGCGGGCGATGGGGCGCGCGTCGGCCTGTTCAGCACCGACCATTTGCTGGAGGATGTGCTGGCCAGCCTGAACGCGACCGAGCTGTCGCAGCGGCGCTTCCGCGAGATCGCCCGCATCGCCGGGCTGGTGTTCCAGGGCTATCCCGGACAGCCCAAAAGCGCGCGCCAGTTGCAGGCGTCGTCGTCGCTGTTCTATGCGGTGTTCACCCAGCACGACGCTGGCAATTTGCTACTCACCCAGGCCCAGCGCGAGGTGCTGGAGCAGGAACTGGAATTGAACCGCCTGCGCGCCACATTAGAGGCGTTGCAAACGCGTCAAGTCAGTTATCATGGAACCAAGCGGGCGACGCCGTTCGGCTTCGCGCTGATGGTCGAGCGCTTCCGCGAAAAGCTCAGTACCGAAAAACTGTCGGATCGCGTCGCCAGGCTGGTGCGCGAACTTGAAAAGGCGGCCGGACCATGACAATTGCAATCAGCAAGGCACAACAGATGGAGGAAGCCGGCGTCGCCGGCATGGCGGGCACCCTGGCCATCGGGCTGGCGGGGGAGCAGGTGTTGCTGTTGCCGGAGAAGGCGCTGTACTGGCCGCGCGAGAAAATGCTGATCATCGCCGATATCCATTTCGGCAAGGCGGCCTCGTTCCGCGCGCTGGGCGTGCCGGTGCCGGGCGGGACGACGGCGGCCAATCTGCGCGCGCTCGACGGCTTGCTGGCGCGCCACGCGGTGCGCGAGATCATGTTCCTGGGCGACTTCCTGCACGCGAAGGCGGCCCACGCCGAGGCGACGATGACGGCGATCCACGGCTGGCGCCTGGCCCGGCCGGCGCTGAAGCTGACGGTCGTGCGCGGCAACCACGACGCCCATGCCGGCGATCCGCCGGCCCGGCTGGCCATCGACATGGTCGACGAACCGCTGCGGCAGGCGCCGTTCGCGTTCTGCCACCACCCCGACCTGCTGGTGTCCGGCTACCTGATGGCCGGCCACGTGCATCCGGTGTACCGCCTGCGCGCCGGTTGGGATTCGCTGCTGTTGCCGTGCTTCCTGGTGGGCGAGGGCAGGGTGGTGCTGCCCGCGTTCGGCGCCTTCACCGGCGGCCATCCGGTGCTGCCGGAGCCGGGCGAGCGGCTGTTCGTCACCAGCGGCGATACCGTGGTCGAGGTGCCTGTCAAACCGCATGTCGCGCCGAGGTAGCGGCGCGCCCGTGATGTCGAGGCCGGCGGCGGATGCTGTACAGGGAATGGTCCTACATTCTCTGCTGCGCATGTCCTATATTACGTCGCCGGGTCGTGCACTAGGATGTATCCACCTGTGTAGCAAGCAGGGATGATGCGATTCATCCAAGGAGACGATCATGGCCACTAACGATACCAGCGGTACCCACGGCGGCAGCCGTGGCAGCAAACAGGGCGGCAAGTCAGGCAATGAACAGAGCGAGCCCAAAAAACGCGGCTTCGCTTCGATGGACCCGGAGCAGCAGCGCCAGATCGCGGCCGAGGGCGGCCGCGCTGCCCATGAAAAAGGCACGGCGCACGAATTCACTTCGGAAGAGGCGCGCCGCGCGGGCGCGATGAGCCACAAAAACGATCCCAACAGCCAAAGCGCCAGTAGCGCCTCGCGCTCCGGTTCGGGTGGCGGCAACAAGGGCAGCGCGCGCGACGAGGATGACGACGAAGGGGGCGGCAAGGCCGGCCGTGGCGGCAGCCGTTCCGGGTCCCCGGGCAGCTCGGGCTCGAAATCCTGATGGGCGATTGATGTGCGGCTGGCGCCTTCTCCTGTGGGACCGGCCGTTTTAAGACCTGCGGACGTCACGCCCGCAGGTCTTTTTTTGGGGCCGGGTACTTTTATCCGTTTCGTTATTTGCGCACTTCCTTGAAGTCCGCATCGACCACATCGTCCTGCGTCTGTTCCGGTCGCTGTCCGGTCTCCGGAGCCGGCCCGGCGCCAGTTCCCGCATCGCCGCTGCCGTTCATGCCGGCATACATCCGCTCGCCCAGCTTCTGCGCCGCCGTCGACAACGCCGCCGCTTTCGATTCGATATCGGCCTGGTCGTTGCCCTTCAACGACGCATCGAGCGCGGCGATGGCGGCGTCGATGCGCGCGCGGTCGGGCGCGGCCAGCTTGTCGCCGTACTCCCGCAGGGTCTTGCGCGTGGTGTGCAGCAGCGCGTCGGCGGCGTTGCGCGCCTCCACCAGCGCCTTGGCGCGGCGGTCGTCCTCGGCGTGGGCGGCGGCGTCCTGCACCATCTTGCGGATCTCCGCCTCGGTCAGGCCGGAGTTGGCCTTGATGGTGATCTGGTTCTCCTTGCCGGTGGCCTTGTCCTTGGCGCCCACGTGCAGGATGCCGTTGGCGTCGATGTCGAAGCTGACCTCGATCTGCGGCGTGCCGCGCGGCGCCGGCGCAATGCCGACCAGGTTGAATTCTCCCAGCAGCTTGTTGCCGCTGACGATGTCGCGCTCGCCCTGGTAGACCTTGACCGTCACCGCCGGCTGGTTGTCGTCGGCGGTGGTGTAGACCTGGCTGAGGCGGGTCGGGATGGTGGTGTTCTTGGGGATCATCCTGGTCATCACGCCGCCCAGCGTCTCGATGCCCAGCGACAGCGGCGTGACGTCCATCAGCAGCACGTCGCTGCGTTCGCCCGACAGCACCGAAGCCTGGATCGCCGCGCCCACCGCCACCGCCTCGTCCGGGTTGACGTCCTTGCGCGCCTCCTTGCCGAACAGCTCGCGCACGGCCTGCTGCACGCGCGGCATGCGCGTCATGCCGCCGACCAGGATCACGTCGTCGATCTGGTCGATATCAAGGCCGGCGTCCTTGAGCGCGGTCCGGCACGGCGCGACGGTGCGGGCGACCAGGTCCTCGACCAGCGACTCGAGCTTGGCGCGCGTGAGCTTGAGGCCCAGGTGGGCCGGCGAGCCGTCGGCCATGGCGATGTAGGGTTCGTTGATGTCGGTCTGCTGCGTCGACGACAGCTCGATCTTGGCGCGCTCGGCGGCGCTTTTGATGCGCTGCAGGGCGATCGGGTCGCGCGACAGGTCGACGCCGCTGATCTGGCGGAACTCGGCGATGATGTGGTCGACCACGCGCTGGTCGAAGTCCTCGCCGCCGAGGAAGGTGTCGCCGTTGGTCGACAGCACCTCGAACTGTTTCTCCGACTGATGCTCGCCCTCGATGGTGGCGATCTCGATGATGGAGATGTCGAAGGTGCCGCCGCCCAGGTCGTAGACGGCGATCTTGCGGTCGCCCCGGGTGGTCTTGTCGAGGCCGAAGGCAAGCGCGGCGGCGGTCGGCTCGTTGATGATGCGCTTGACGTCGAGGCCGGCGATGCGGCCGGCGTCCTTGGTGGCCTGCCGCTGCGAATCGTTGAAGTAGGCCGGCACCGTGATGACGGCGTCGGCCACTTTCTCGCCCAGGTAGGCCTCGGCGGTCTGCTTCATCTTGCGCAGCACCTCGGCCGAGACCTGCTGCGGCGCCAGCTTGTTGCCGCGCGCCTCGATCCAGGCGTCGCCGTTGTCGGCGCGGATGATGGTGTAGGGCATCAGGTGGATGTCCTTCTGCACCTCGGCCTCGTCGAACTTGCGCCCGATCAGGCGCTTGACGGCGTACAGCGTGTTTGTCGGATTGGTGACGGCTTGCCGCTTGGCGGTCGCGCCGACCAGGATTTCGTTGTCCAGGTAGGCGACCACCGACGGCGTGGTGCGCGCGCCCTCCGCGTTCTCGATTACTTTGGCCTGGCCCGCCTCCATGACGGCGACGCAGGAATTGGTGGTGCCTAAATCGATGCCTATGGTTTTGCCCATGATTGCCCTCCCCATGAGGCGCCGGTGTGCGCCTGTCCGGTTCAGACCATGAAGCGCCGACTTTGGTTCCGGCTTCGGCTACAGGCAGATCGTGGTGTGGCGCCCCATGGCCATCGGTGCGCGGCCGGTGATGGCCGCCGTGGCGATCTGCACCAGCTGCTTCATCTTGGTCGAGCCGGCGTCCCAGTACTCGGCCGATTCGATGCGCACGCGGATCAGGGTCAGGTGCGGATCGTCGACGCCCTCGGGGAACCAGCTGCGCGCCGCCGCGTTCCACAGTTCGCGCGCCTTGGCGCGGTCCTTGAGCACGTAGGCGCGACCGGAAATGGACAGGTAAAGGTTGCGCCCGGGGTCGGAGTAGCTGATATTGACGCCTGGATGTTGCGGCAGGTCGAGCATGAAGGCCGCCTCGTCCGAGGCGAAGAACCACAGGTTGCCCTCGTTGTCGAGCTGCTGGGTGGTCAGCGGACGGCTGGTGAGCACGTGTTCCGCGTCGAAGGTGGTGAACATGCCGAAACGCACATCCTTGATCTTGGCGGAGATGGTGTTGATCTGGTCTTGCGAATACAGCGGCATGATGCGCCTCCATGACATAAGGATGATTTCGGCCCAGCATACGTGTCGTCCGGGCCACAGTCTGTACGCGCTCTCACGCTGGCGTGAAGCCAGTTTAACCAAGCAACTTTACACAGGCGTTACATTGGACAGTTGACAACGTAAATGATAATAATTATCATTTGTGTTTGTGCCTGCTCAGAGGCAACTATTTCACCGAATCAAGGACATGAGTTAAGGACATGAAGTGAGCGCTCCACAAGCCAGCAATGCCAGCCGCGCGGTATGGCTGAAGAACCTGCACCAGTGGCACTGGATCAGTTCGGCTTTATGCCTGCTCGGCATGTTTTTGTTCAGCATTACCGGCATCACCCTGAACCACGCCTCGCAGATCGAGGCCAAGCCGACCATCGTGCGCCAGCAGGCCACCTTGCCGGCGGCGCTGACGGCGCGGTTGCGCGCCTACGCCGCCGACCACGACGGCGCCAAGGAGCCGCTGCCGGCGGACGCCGAACAATGGTTGAGCGACACCTGGAAGGTGCAGGCCGGCGGCCGCGCCGCCGAATGGGCCGTCGACGAGGTCTACCTGCCGATGCCCAAGGCCGGCGGCGACGCCTGGGTGCGCATCGCGCTGGAGGACGGCGCGGCCGAATTCGAAAAGACCGACCGCGGCTGGATCTCGTGGCTCAACGACGTCCACAAGGGCCGCAACACGGGCGCCGCGTGGAACTGGTTCATCGACATCTTCGCCGGCGCCTGCCTGGTGTTTTGCATCACCGGCCTGCTGATCCTGAAGTTCCACGCCGCCAACCGGCCGTTCACCTGGCCGATGGTCGGCCTGGGTATCTTGATTCCGTTTGTCATCGCTTTGCTGTTCATACACTAATTTTCCAACCCCTTTCACCTCGCACGGGTACTCCATGAAATTACGTTATTCCATCGCACTGAGCCTGCCGCTGGCCAGCGCCTCGGCCATGGGCGCCGATCTGGCCCTCAAACTCGACGTGCCGCAATTGAACGTTGCCGAATACCACCGCCCTTACATCGCCGCGTGGCTGGAGAACGCCGACCAGAAAGTGGTGACCAACCTGGCCGTGCTGTATGACACCAAGAAGAAGGACAACGCCGGCACCAAGTGGCTCAAGGACATGCGCCAGTGGTGGCGCAAGACCGGGCGCGACGTCGAGATGCCGATGGACGGCGTCAGCGGCGCGACCAAGGCGCCGGGCGAAGTGTCGCTGACCTTCCCGGGCGCCAAGGCTGCTTTGGACAAACTGCCGGCCGGTAATTACACCCTGCTGGTGGAAGCGGCGCGCGAGGCGGGCGGACGCGAAGTGGTCAAGGTGCCGCTGCAGTGGCCGCCGAAGGCCAAGCAGGACCTCAAAGGCCAGGGCAAGGAAGAGCTGGGCGCCGTGGTTGTACAACTGAAACCATAAGAAAGCAGGGGACATGTCTACACTGAATAAATCGCTGGTCGCGCTGGCGCTGGCCGGCATGGCGCTGAGCGCGCACGCCCACAAGCCGTGGCTGCTGCCGACGTCGACCCTGGTCGAGGGCAAGGAAGCCTGGGTCACGATCGACGCCGCCATCTCCGAAGGCTTGTTCGATGTCGACCACCAGCCGCTGAAGATCGACGCCGTCGTCATCACCGGCCCGGACGGCGCCAGGCTGGACAAGCAGAACGTCGCCAACGGCAAGATGCGCAACAGCTTCGACCTCAAGCTGCCCAAGCCGGGCACCTATAAGATCGAGCTGGTGTCGAAGAACGTGTTCGGCAGCTACAAGAACGCGGCCGGCGAGATGAAGCGCTTCCGTGGCACCGAGGAAACCCTGGCCAAGGACGTGCCGGCCGATGCGACCGAGGTCAAGCTCACCCGCACCGACAGCCGCCTGGAGACCTTCGTCTCGACCGGCGACCCGGACATGGCGGTGTTCAAGACCACCGGCGTGGGCCTGGAGATGGTGCCCGTCACCCATCCGAACGACCTGCGCGCCGGCGAGAAGGCGACCTGGCGTTTCCTGCTCGACGGTAAGCCGGCCGCCAACCAGGGCGTGAGCCTGATCCCGGGCGGCGTGCGCTATCGCGGCACCCTGGGCGAGATCCGCCAGAACACCGACGCCAAGGGCGAGCTGACGTTCACGCTGCCGGCGGCCGGCATGTACATGGTCAGCAGCAGCTGGCCGGCGGCCGCGCCGCAGGTGCAGGGCCAGCCGCCGCAGATGGCGCCGCGCCGCGCCAGCTACGCGGCGACCGTGGAAATCCTGCCGGAGTAATCCGGCATTCCATCGCCACACGTCGACAAGGTCCGCATGCGCCGGGTTCTCCTGCCTCATCATATTTCCGAAGACCCGGCGCCGGCGGGCGGCGTCGTCCGCGATTTCGCCGGGCGCAGCATGGGCACCAGCTGGTCGGTGCGGCTGGTGGCCGCGCCGGAAGGCTCGCCCGATCACCTTGCGCTCGACCATCTGCAACACGGGCTGCAGCAGCAGCTCGATGCCATCGTGGCCGAAATGAGCCACTGGGAAACCGATTCCGACCTCGGGCGCTTCAACCGCGCCAAGGCCGGCAGCTGGCTGGCCTTGCCGCCGGCTTTTTTCGACGTGCTGTCGTTCGCGCTGGACGTGGCGCGCGATTCCGGCGGCGCCTACGATCCGTGCGCCGGCACCCTGGTCAACCTGTGGGGCTTTGGACCCTACGGACGCTTCGACCAGCCTGCATTCATTCCCCCTTCACCCGACGAGATCGCCGTCGCGCGCACCCAGCTGGCCGCCGCCGGCATGCGGCTGGAGCGCGAAGGGCGCAAGGCCTTGCAGCCGGGCGGCGTGCAGCTCGATTTGTCGGCCGTGGCCAAGGGCTACAGCGTCGACCGGCTGGCTTATTATTTGAAAACCCAGGGCATCGGGCATTATCTGGTCGAGGTCGGCGGCGAGCTGCGCGGCGCCGGCGTCAAGCCGGACGGCCAGCCGTGGTGGGTGGCGCTGGAGGAGGTTGTCGATGCGCCGGCCGTGGGGGAGCCCGCCTCGCTGGTGCTGGCGCTGCACGGCCTGGCGGTGGCCACCTCGGGCGATTACCGCCGCTATTTCGAGCTCGACGGCCGGCGCTATTCGCACACCATCGATCCGCGCAGCGGCATGCCGATCGCCAACGACCTGGCCTCGGTCACGGTGGTGCACGGCCAGTGCATGGCGGCCGACGCCTGGTCGACCGCGCTGACGGTGCTGGGCGCCGAGCAGGGCCTGGCGCTGGCCGAACGCCGGGGGCTGGCGGCGCGCTTCGTCGCCCGCGAGGCCGATGGCGGTTTCACCGAACACATGAGTTCCCATTTACGCGGCATGCTAAACGAATAAGCTGAATGATCTGGACCGACGACCCTACCCGATTGCTGCTGGTGGCCGGCCTGGGCGCCAGCTATGGCCTGGTGTGCCTGTTGCCGTACCTGCGCCATCGCCGCAAGCGCCAGGCGGCGCTGCGCGCCAAGGCCGAGGCGGCCGCTTCGCCCGGCTGGATCGTCGCCTATGCCAGCCAGACCGGCAACGCCGAGGCGCTGGCGCAACAGACCCTGGCGACCTTGCGGCTGGCCGGCATCGCCGCCCAGCTCAGCGAGCTGTCCGAACTGGACGCCGACGACCTGCGCCGCGCCGAGCGCATCCTGTTCCTGGTCAGCACCTATGGCGAAGGCGACGCGCCCGACGCCGCCGCCGCCTTCGCCGGCCGCCTGATGACCTCCGAGTTGCCGCTGGCGCGGCTGCACTACGCTGTGCTGGCGCTGGGCGACAGCGCCTACGCCCAATTCTGCGGCTTCGGCCGGGCGCTGGACGCCTGGCTGGCCGCGCGCGGCGCGCAGAGCCTGTTCCCGCGCATCGAGGTCGACCGCAGCGCCGACGCCGCCATCGCGCAATGGCGCCAGCGATTGAGCCACCTGGCCGGCACCAGCGACGCGCCGGACTGGAGCGCGCCGGACTTCGAGGACTGGGAGTTGAGCGCGCGCGTGGCGCTCAACCCGGGCAGCGCCGGGGCGCCGGTCTACCACCTGGAGCTGACGCCGCCGGGCGGCGTGTTGCCGGACTGGCAGTCGGGCGACCTGGCGCAGATCGCCGCCCCGGCCGATCCGTCGCGCCCGCGCGACTACTCGATCGCCTCGATCCCCGCCGACGGCAGGGTGCACTTGCTGGTGCGCCTGCACAGCCACGACGACGGCAGCCACGGCGTGGCCTCGGGCTGGCTGACGCGCCAGGCCGAGCCGGGCAGGACGGTGCGGCTGCGGCTGCGCCAGCACCGCCGCTTCCGGCTGGAGGACAACGCGGGGCGGCCCCTGATCCTGATCGGCAACGGCAGCGGCATCGCCGGCCTGCGCGGCCACCTCAAGGCGCGCGCGCTGGCAGGGCAGGGGCGCAACTGGCTGCTGTTCGGCGAGCGTAACAGCGCCCACGACTTCCATTACCGGGACGAGCTGGAGGCGATGCACCTGGCGGGACGGCTCGACCTGGACCTGGCCTGGTCGCGCGACGGCGGCGCGGCGCGCTATGTGCAGGACCTGCTGCCGGCCCGCGCCGACAAGTTGCGGGCCTGGGTGGCCGACGGCGCCGCGATCTATGTCTGCGGCAGCCTGCAGGGCATGGCGGCCGGCGTCCATCAGGCGCTCGAGGCGATACTGGGGAATGTGCAACTGGACAGCTTGGCCGACGAAAAGCGTTACCAGCGCGATGTGTACTAGCGGCGGAATGCGGCGACGGCGGGTGCCGGCCGGCGGTGGATGAAAACAGGGCCCGCCGCGAGCCCCGTTGCGTGCCTTAGTAGACGTACACCCATGGTACGCCGATGTAGTTGGCGGCGCCGTCGTTGAAGTTGAGCTGCGCGTACGAGGCGCTACCGCGGGCATACACGTAGAAGGAGGACGACACCCTCAGGTACGCCCGGTCGGCGGCCAGCAGGTCCGCGTAGTACATCGTGCGCCAGCCGTCGAAGCGACTGTTGGCGTTGATGTTCTGGCCACGCACGTTGAGCAGGTTGACGCTGCTCGTGGGCTTGTAGCCATATTGGTAGCCCGCGGCCGACAAGTCGATCCGCGCATGCGCCTCCTTGGAGGTGAAGAAATCGTCGAAGGCCCGGACGATGTAAAAGCCGTGATAGGGCACCGAGATCGAATGGTTGTAAAGGCCGCTGGTGGTTGGGATGTAAGTGAACCACCAGTCCATGATCAGCGTTCTGGAAGCGGCGCCGGTGCCGCCCAGGCCGGAGCCGGCGCCTTGGGCGTACACCCACAAGTCGATGTTGCCCGGATTGTAGCCTTCCCAGACCACCGTGCCGTCCGACCAGTGCAACACGCCATAGTACGGGGTGAACCAGCCCAGCGCGCTGGGCGCGACCAACTGGCCGCCGGCCAGGCCCGGGTGCGCGGCGGTTTCCTCCTCGGCGGAGATGGCCGTGGCGATCAGTTTGTTTTGGATGTCCTCCACCTCGCGCTGGGCCTCGGCGCCGGCGTCATCCTGCGTCTTGCTGCGCTTGTCCATGAACGCGACCAGTTCCGCCGGCAGGTCGCGACGCATGTCGTTGTTCCTGGCCTCGCCCCTTTTCTCGATGTCTTGAAGTCGCAGAGCTTCTGATTCCTGCAGTCGCAGGACTTCGTCGCGGCGCGCGCCCACTAGTTGTTGCAGTTGCTCGTCGCCCGGTTTGAATACGGTAGCCATGATGATCTCCTTGGAAAGTGCGGGATCGTAATCCCGCAGCGGGCGCCGTCCGGCCCGCTCAACTCATCCTAGGCCGGTGAATTCGACGCCGTTTGACCACGCACAATCCAACCGACGGGGCCGCACACCATTCCTGGCGGCACCTCTGGGGCCCTGCAATTTGATACGTCGGCCACCGAAAAGCGTTACCGGCGCGGCGGCGATGCACCGAAACCGTGATATTTGACGATGCGTTATATATATCGATGTGGTAAAAACGCCACGCTCGCATATGGTGAAAACCTGCTTTCGCAAAATAAAGTTTATTCATGGTGGTTCACTTCTGAACAATCCACATTTCTCGCCGCTTTGTCTTCTTGTTTCCGAAAATTGCTCTAAAACATCCCCATTTTGTGACAAAGCCGTTACATAATCCCCGCCTGATGAGCAAGGACCGTTCCTACGCACTCGTCGCTTAGCCTGTTCCTTTTCCGTCCTGCGTTGCGGCCCCCAGCGGCCGAATCCGCGCCAGGCCTGTCTCGGCCGCCAGAGCGCGCAGCGCACGCATTCGCCTTGCTCATGTAGTTTAAATAACCACATTACAGGGAGTAGTGAATGATTTTGCAAGAGAAAGTCGGCGCCCGATCCGTGCGCCTGGCACTCGCAGTCCTGGCCGGGACCACCATGTTCGCAGGCCAGGCGTCGGCACAAGAGCAAGCGATCCAGAAAGTGGAAATCACCGGCTCGGCCATCAAGCGTATCAATGTCGAAGGCGCGCTGCCGGTACAGCGCCTGAGCTCCGAACAGATCGCCAAGACCGGCGCCACCTCGGTTGCTGAGTTGGTCCAGGCGCTGCCGTCGATGCAAGGTTTCACTATCGCCGCCACGGCGGCCGGCTCGAACTCGGGCGGCCGGGTTTCGGCGTCGATCCACGACATCGGCGAAAGCTACACCCTGGTGTTGCTGAACGGCCGCCGCATCGCCCCGCAAGGCTCGGGCTCGACGATCAACCTGAACGCCATTCCGATGAGCGCTGTTGAGCGGGTCGAGATCCTGACCGACGGCGCCTCGGCCCTGTACGGTTCGGACGCCATCGCCGGCGTGATCAACTTCATCATGAAGAAAAACCTGCAAGGCGGCAGCTTCGAAGCGACAGCGAGCCAGCCCGGCCAGAGCCGTGCGGGTCAGTCGAACAACTTCAGCGGTACCTACGGCTTCGGCGATCTGGAGACGAGCCGTTACAACGTGTTGCTGTCGGCCCGCCACGACGAGCAAAGCAAGCTCAAAGCCACCGACCGCGACTTCGGCAGCAGCTCGTTCCTGCCGTTCAGCTGGAACGGCCAGAACTACATCCATGACCGCTCGAGCACCTCGGCCGTTCCCGCCAACGTCGGCGTGAGCTACAACGACGGCATCAATCCGGTCACCCAAAAACCGATCGTCAAATCGCTCGGCTTCAACCCGTACCGCAACATCAACGGCCAATGCGGTCCGATGAACCAGCCTTCGCTGAACAGCACCGCGACCGTGCAGAACTGCGGTTTCGATTCGGCCGCTACGGTCGAGGTCGTACCTGCGAGCCAGCGCGACAGCGTCTTCGCCAAGGCTACCTTCAAGGCCACCGACAGCATCGAGGTGTTCGTCGAAGCGGCTTACTCTCGCCTGGACCTGACCGCCCGCATCGCGCCGAACACCGCGTCGATCGCGCTGCCGAAGGGCTCGCAGCTGTACAACAACTATGTGCGTCCCTACCTGACCGCGGCGCAGGACGCCAATTTGGTCAGCGCCACCGGCACCTACCGCACCTACGACTGGGGCACGCGCAACAGCCAGACCATCACCGATTCGAAAAACCTGGTGCTCGGCGCCGAGGGCGATATCGGCGCGTGGAATTTCGGCACCGGCCTGACCTGGTCGGAGAACGCGATCGACGAGCGCTATGTGGGCGGCTACGTCAAGAACGCCGAGTTCCGCAGCATGCTGGCCAACAACCAGTTCAATCCGTTCCTGGCCGCCGGCGAGCAAAGCGCCGCCACCAAGCAATTGATCGCCAATTCGGTGTTCAAGGGTTCGATCCGCGAGGCGTCGACCACCATGAAGGCGATCGACTTCCGCGGTTCGCGCGAGTTGTTCAAGCTGCCGGCCGGCGCGGCCAGCATCGCGCTGGGCGGCGACTACCGCAACTACCACTACAAGCAGACCCCGAACGCGACCTCGTCCGACATCTACGGCTTCAGCGCTTCGCCGGCCTACGATCTGGAACGTGACAACTACGGCGCCTTCGCCGAGATGTTCGTGCCGGTGGTCAAGACCGTCGAGCTGACCCTGGCCGGTCGTTACGACACCATCGAATCGGTCAAGAACCACATCGCCAACCGCGAAATGGGCAACAAGGAATCGGCCAGCACCTACAAGGTGTCGGCCCGCTGGCAGCCGTCGCAGTCGTTCCTGGTGCGCGGTTCCTACGGCACCGGCTTCAAGGCGCCGTCGATGCTCGATATCGGCCAGCCTTTGGTGTCGGCCGGCTTCACCGCCACGCCGTGGAAGTGCCCGGACAACCTGGCCGCCGAAAATGCCGCCTACTGCCGTCCAGGCGTCTCCCAGTACAACGTCATTTCCGGCGGCAACGAAAACCTGAAGCCGGAGAAGTCGAAGCAGTACACCGTGGGCTTCCGCTTCGAGCCGACCTCGTCGTTCTACGTACAGGCCGACCTGTGGGATGTGCGCATGCGTGATGCCGTCTCGAGCGTGTCGGAATCGCTGATCTTTAACGATCCGGTCTTCTACCGCGACCTGTTCACCACGTTCGTGGAGCCGGGCAGCGGCCAGACGCTGTGGGCCAAGAAGACCTTGTCGATCAACATCGGCCAGACCCATCAACAAGGTATCGACTGGGAAACCACCTACCGCCACCGCTTCGGTTTCGGTAACCTGAGCACCACCCTGAACGGCACCTACCTGATGAAGTCGGACCGCACCGAGGCGGGCACCAAGGACGTGTGGGTCAACAGCATGAACATCTTCGGCAGCGACGACAAGGTCTCGTTCCGCCACGTGATCCGGCTGGCCACCACGCTCGACACCGGCGCGTTCTCGAACTCGCTGATCGCCAACTACCGCAACGGCTACACCGACGCGTCGGCCACTTCGTTCAACCTGGGCCTGAACAAGACCGAGACGTTCCGCATCGAAGTGCCTTCGCACCTGACGTTCGACTGGCAAGGCAAGTGGCAAGCGACCAAGGAATTCGGTCTGCGCGCCGGCGTGAAGAACCTCGCCGACCGCAATCCGCCGTTGTCGCTGCGCGCCTCGTCCGGCCACCAGATCGGTTACGACCCACGCTACGCCGATCCGATGGGCCGCACGTTCTACATGACCGGCAACTACACCTTCTAAGCGCGCCGCGCGCAGGGTAAGCGAAAAGCCCCCACCAGCCTGAACCCGGTCAAGACCGGGCTCAGCGCGGGTGGGGGCTTTTTTTTATGGCGGACGGTGTTACGGCTCGGCGCCGGCCTGCTCCAGGCCGCGCGCCAGGCTCGAGATGCTGGGGTTGTCGATGAACACGCAGCGCGTGCCCGTGCGCTTGCAATAGTCCTTGACCCGCCAGTAGGCGCTGTGGCTGATGCAGCCGGTCTGGCAGATCACCAGGTCGGCCGCCGCCAGGCTGGCGTCGAGGCGGTTGGCGTTGTCCTCCAGGCCGCCGTCGTGGTGGGCGAACTGGGCGCCCTGTTGCTCGATCAGCTCGCGGTAGGTGGCGACGTTGCCCGAGCGTCCGCCCACGCACAGCACGGCCCGGTCGCTGAGGCGCAGCGGCATTTTCATGACGTGCTCGACCACCTGGCGCGTTTCCTCCTGGATCGGCGCCGGCGGCTCGACGGCGCGCAGCGCCTCGGTCTTGAGCTCGGCGATCTGCTGGCGCAGCGCGCGCTCGCGCTCGTCCATCTGGGCCAGCCGCTCGGCCAGCTTGGCGCGCGTCTCCAGGCCCGGGATCGATTCCTTCAACTGTTCGAGTTCGGTGCGCAGCGAGTCGATCATGCTGTCCTTGCCCACCAGTTGCGCGCGCAGTTGCATCAGTTGCGTCGCGTGGCGCTCGGCGTCGGCGCTCTTGTCGGCCAGCAGGGCGGCGGCGCGCTGCTGGGCCTTGCCCAGGTCGTGCGTCAGGCGCGCGTTCTCGGCCAGCGTGGCGTTGAACTTGCCGATGTCGGCGCGCACGCAGGCGCCGGCCTGGTGTTGCACCATGTGCAGGTCGCGGCACATTTGTTCCTCGAGCTCGCTGCTGCAGCGCGGGTGCGTCAGGCCGGCCCAGAAGGCGCCGGCGACGTCGCCGTTGGCCACGGCGGTGCGCCACAGCTCGCCCACCTGCTCGGTCGTCCTGGCGCCGCGGAAGCGCAGCAGCACGGCCGCGTAGCGCCGTTCCAGTTCCTTTTGCAGCGCCTCGGACAGGCGGTTGCGGTTCGCGCATTCGGTGACCGCGCCCACGTGCACCTCGTAGTCGTCGGCGACGACCTTGCCGCTGGTGACTTTGTCGACCAGCTTGCGCAGCACGCCGAGCGGAAAGCCGACGCCGACCAGCGGGCAATGGCAGGCGTGGCCCAGCTCCCACAGACGGCGGCGGCGCGAGGTTTGCGCCTCCGGCTCGCCGGCCAGGATGCCCGCGACGTTGCTGATGACCGGCTTGATCACTTGCCGGACGCCGGGCCGTTCGGCGCCGAGCGGGGCCGGCGTTTGCTCCGGGGCCGGGTTGGCAGTACCGAGCCGTGGCATGGCGGCGGCGACGATGGCCGCCAGCGGATCGTGTTTTTCGCACATCTGGTCGTCTCCTCAGGCGGTGGCCGGCGTGCTGCGGGCGCGCGCCATGATGCGGCTGAGGAAGTTGGTCTTCTCCTGCTCGTGCATATTGCGTTCGACCACCGTGGCCCACTGCTCGGACAGCTGCTGGCAGGTGGCGCTGAGCACCGGCGCCAGGTCCGGCAGGCTGGCCAGCGCCTTCAGGTGGCGTTCGATCACCGAGGCCAGCTTGACGCAGCCGCCGGCCGCGTCGCCGCCGGCCGTGTAGTGCGACATCAGATGCAGCACGGCGGACAGCATCAGTTCGGGATTGTGTCCACCCGATCCCTGTGGCGGGGTGAGAAAAATCGGATTGCTACGGTCTATGGCCATCAAACGCTCCTGGGTCGAATTGGGAGTGCGGCTGGCGTGTGGCTGGCGACTCGGGGAGTGGGCGCGGCGGCGCCCGGGGCAAGCGGCATTAAAGGAATCAGGCGGTCAGGATCAGCTTGTTGAGCTGGGTAACGCGCAGGCGGTAGACGCGCCCGGCGTGTTCGATCTCGAGTTCGCGGCCGCCCTCCATCAGGCCGGTGCTGTTGACGCGCTTGACGGGCGACACCGCCGAGGACACCACGGCGTGGGAAGGGCGGGCTGGTTGCGACACGGGCAAGGTCAGGGTGGTGGTCATCGTCGTTTCTCCTTTAAATAAGAATGATTCGTATTTGCATTCATTATTGTGGAAGGCGGGACGGAATGCAAGCCTTATTTGAAATGAAAGTGAGCGGATCCGGGCGGACCGGGCAGTGACGCCGCGGGCCGGCGCGGACGCGGGAAAACGCCGGGGAAAAGTTCGAAAAAAAAGCCCGGCGGGGAGGCCGGGCCCAAGGCTGGGTGATTGCCCGGTGGACTTACAACGCGGCGAGCAGCTGGCCGGGCGTGACCGCCTCGCCCGCCTTGCTCTTGGCCGCGGCCAGTTGTTTGGCGCGGGTGCGCGACGGCGGCAGGCGCCGCAGGGTCTTGAGCGCCTCCGGGTCCTTGATGCCGATGGTGCGCTGGTCCACGCTGATGAGCCCGATTTCGTTGAAGGCCGACAGCGTGCGGCTGACCGTCTCCAAGGTCAGGCCCAGGTAGCTGCCGATCTCGTGGCGGGTCATGCGCAGGTTGAACAGCTTGCTCGAATAGCCCATCTGCGCGAAACGGTCCGCCAGCGACACCAGGAAGCGCGCCACGCGCGCCTCGGCGCTGAGCGCGCCGAGCATGCCGATCATGGCCTGCTCGCGCACCAGCTCGCGGCTCATGACGCCGTACATCATGTTCTCCAGCTCCAGGTGCACGCGGCCGAGGGCGGTGAGCTTCTTGAACGGCAGCAGGATCAGGTCGCAGTCCGACAGCGCCACCGCCTCCGACGAGTAGTGGCGGGTGTGGATGCCGTCGACGCCGAGCATGTCGCCCTTCATCGGGAAGCTGAGCACCTGTTCGTTGCCGAACTCGTCGATCAGCACGGTCTTGAGGAAGCCCGAGTTGACGATATACAAGGTGTCGAACGGCTGGCCGATCGTGTGGATGCGCTGGCCGGTCTTGAACTGCACGTGCTGGAACAGCAGTTCCTCGGTCGAGACCGAGACGGCCGCGGGAATGTGCAGCAGGTCGCAGACCTCCTTCAGGTTCGACCAGAGCCGCCCCTGACGCTGGCGGCCTGCTTCCATCGACGAGGATTGCATCGTCGTGGTGGTGACTGGGCGAATTTCAGACGTTTGCGTTGACAGCATGTTGATCTCCTGATCAGGTAACTCTGTTCGTTAGGCCGGGGCGGTCGATTGCTTGGCATTTTGTACAGCAACTGTGCCGTACGGCATCTCGCTGCTTGCATGTAGCCTTGCAGCATCAATCGTGTGGTTTCAGTATGCCAACAGAGGGAGGAGATAGATATCAGCAATGGCTGAATATGGGAGTAGGCGTCAGCGCACGGATGTAGGAGAACTCCTACTGATCCGTCCGCTTGTCAGGTTTTGAAGGGGGATAACAAACGATGCGCCACGGCATATTGCACCATTTCCGAGAGCGAGTTCATGCCCATTTTCTGCATGATGCGGGTTTTATGGGTGCTCACGGTCTTGACGCTCAGGTGCAGGCTGTTGGCGATCTCGGTGATGGATTTTCCGGCGACCAACAAAGAAAACACCTCGAATTCCCGGTCCGACAGCTGTTTATTCAACAGGGACTCGTTGGGCATCATGATGTTGAGCGCCAATTGCTCGGCCACCTCGGTGCTGATGTAGGGCCGGCCGGAGGCGACCTTGCGGATCGCGCCCACCAGCTGGGTGCCGGCGCTTTCCTTGGTCAGGTAGCCCTGGGCGCCGGCGCGGATGGCGCGTACGGCGTACTGTTCCTCCTCGTGCATGGTGAGGATCAGGATGGCCAGCTTGGGCGCCTCGGCCTTGATCTGGCGGATCAGGTCGACGCCGCTGCGCCCGGGCATCGACAGGTCCAGCAGCAGCAGGTCGAAGCCGCCCTGGCGCACGTGGCCGAGCACTTCGAAGCCGTCGATCGCCTCGCCCACGATGTCGATGTCGGGGGCGCCGTCGAGGATGCGCTTGAGCCCCTCACGCATGATGGTGTGGTCGTCCGCGATGACTATTCGAATCATAAAGAAGCTATCTCAAGTGACCTGAAGTAAATACTATTGTTTTTGAATTAACCTTGCGATCTTACTACAGATGCGCGTCGGCCGCATATTACTTGTGGTCCGGCTCTTTGATCAAGCGGTGCACCAGCACCGGGATGCGCGAGTGCGACAGGACCTTGTTGGTCACGCTGCCCAGCAGCAGCTGGCCCCAGCCGCTGCGCCCATGCGAGCCCATGAAGATCAGGTCGCAGGCGTGGTTTTCCGCCACGTCGACGATTTTGAGCGCCGCGCTTTCGGAAAACGTCGTCAGCGCCTCGCACGGCACGTTGCGGCGCGCGCAGGAGGCCACCACGTCCGTCGTGTGTTCCTTGCCGGCGCGCAGCATGGCGGCGCGGTATTCGTCCTCGCTCGGATAGCTGGGCGGGATGATTTCCACGTAGATCGGGTACTGGTACTCGGGCGCGACGAACAGGGCCAGCACTTCGGCGCCGAGCTGTTCGGCCAGCGCGACGCCGGCGCAGGCGGTCTTGCTCGACACGGCCGAGCCATCGGTGGTGATCAGGATTTTGCGGTACATGGCGAGCCTCCTTGTTCGACGCGGCCTACTTCTCATTGTAGCCGCGATTTACAGTATTGTTAGGAAGGAAAGACTTGATGTTGATCAAATAAAATGGCAAATAAAACTGTTTCCGGTGACCGCCGCCGGCCGCCTTAACACTTGTTCACAGTTGCTCAGCGGATTTTTTTGCAACCAAACTCTACACAGGCCCACGTTTGTGTCTTTTATGCTCCCTTTGGCAATGTATCCGATGATAGTATCTCCAAATACAACGAAACAAGGCCTTGGGACGGAGAACAAGGCAACCGACCGACGCCGGGATTGAATAATTCCGTGTTGCCCTGCTACACTCGCATAAGTGCTTTTTATTGCCGAGCGTCATCAATACGCAGGGTTGAGGGCAGCAATTTTACAAATTATGGAGAAGCAGGGATTATGACCAACGCCGCTGATGATTTCGACGCATTATTTGAAGAAGTGTCCGCTCAGAGCAAGACCGCAGCGCCCGCTCCAGCGCCTGCCCCCGCACCCGCCGCCGCGGAAGACGACCTGGAAAGCCTGTTCGACCAAGTGTCGTCGTCTTCCGCCGCCGCCGCGCCCGCCCCAGCACCCGCCGCCGCGCCCGCGCCGGCTCCCGCCGCCGACGGCGAGCCCGGGGAGGGCGGCGACAAGCCGATGTTCGAGCGTCTCGGCGGCATCGTGCGCCTGCTGCACGATTCGCTGCGCGAGCTGGGCTACGACAAGGCGCTGACCGAGGCCTCTTCGCAGATCAACGACGCCCAGGACCGCCTCGAATACGTCGCCACCCTGACCGAGCAGGCCGCCAACAAGGTGCTCAACACGCTCGACGAGGGCATGCCCGAGCAGGACACCTTGTCGAAGAAATCGAAGGAAATGGAAAACCGCTGGGCCGACCTGTTCGCGGGCAAGCTCAGCCTGGACCAGTTCAAGCAGCTCGCCGGCGATTCGCAAGCCTTCGCCGTGGCCGTCTCGGCCGCCACCGAGGCCGAAAAAGCCCGTTTGCTCGAAATCATGATGGCCCAGGACTTCCAGGACATCACCGGTCAACTGATCAAGAAGGTCGTGAACATCACCAAGACGGTGGAGCACGAACTGGCCGAACTGCTGCGCGACAACGCGCCGCCG
This sequence comes from uncultured Duganella sp., assembly GCA_963511605.1. Classification (GTDB taxonomy): domain Bacteria; phylum Pseudomonadota; class Gammaproteobacteria; order Burkholderiales; family Burkholderiaceae_D; genus Rugamonas. The sequence goes on from CAUPJZ010000019.1 coordinate 67,354, forward strand.
GCGGTACGCGAGAAAATCGCGCAAAAAGAAGTGTCCCTGATGTCCGGCCCCTCGGCTCCGGCCGTGGCGCTGAACCAGGACAATGTCGACGACCTGCTTGCTGATCTGGGATTCTAATGGACGATATGCTGAAGGATTTCGTCGTCGAGGCGATGGATCTGGCGGTCAACGTTGAAGAGCACTTGCTGCGGCTCGAACGCGACCCCGACAACAAAGAGACGCTGAACGCGGTGTTCCGTTCCTTCCATACCATCAAGGGCGGCGCCGGTTTCATGGGCCTGCCGGCGATGGTCGCGGCCTGCCACCTGACCGAAAACCTGTTCGACGCGCTGCGCACCGGCGCCGCGCCGGTCACGCCGATCGCGATCGAGGCGGCGCTGCAGGCGTCCGGCTTCGTGGCCGACCAGCTCGCCGAACTGAACAACGGCGCCGAACCGCACAGCCTGGCGCCGATGCCGCACGACCTGGAAGTGATCCTGACCGACGCCATCGAAGGCAAGACCGGCGCCTCCGCGCCGGCCCCCGCCGCCGCGCCGGCGGCCGCCCCGGTGGCGGTGGCCGCCGTGTCGATCACGTCCGAGGACGGCCTCGACTGGGAAGGCATGTATGAAACCGTGATGCCGGCCGGCAGCTACACCCGTCCGGCCGTCTCGGCCGCACCGGTCGCCGCCGTCGCCGGCGCAGCGCCGGCCCCGGCCGCCGCGGCGCCCGCCGCCGCCGGCACCGCCGTGGCCGCCCCGGCCAAGCGCGACGCGCCGGAAAAACGCGAGGAGCGTCCGCATGCCGCCCCGGCCAAAGAAGAGTCGATCCGCGTCGATGCTGTTAAACTGGATGCCTTGCTGGAAGTGGCGGGCGAATCGGTGCAGGCCGCCAACCAGGCCGCCGTGCTGCTCGAACGCCTGCTGCAATTCAAATTCGAGGGCCAGGCCCAGACCCTGATGGCCACCCTGGCGGAAACGCTGGAGCGGGCGTCGCGCTATTCGACCGAACTGCAGCGCGCCACCCTGGCGACGCGCATGCAGCCGGTCGGCCGCCTGTTCCAGAAGTTCCCGCGCCTGGTGCGCGAGCTGGCCAAGGACCTGGGCAAGGACGTCGAGCTGACCATCGAGGGCGCCGAGACCGAGGTCGACCGCGTGGTCGTCGACAGCCTGTACGATCCGCTGGTGCACATGCTGCGCAACTCGCTGGACCATGGCGTCGAGTCGCCGGAAGACCGCTTGGCGGCGGGCAAGCCGGCCAAGTCGTTCATCTCGCTCAAGGCATGGCAGGAAGCCAACAGCGTGATGATCGTGCTGCAGGACGACGGCAAGGGCATGGACCCGGTGGTGTTGCGCACCAAGGCCCAGCAGAAGGGGTTGATCAGCGAGTCGGCCAATTTGACCAACGACGAGTGCTTCCAGCTGGTGTTCCTGCCGGGCTTCTCGACCAAGGAAGTGGCCTCGAGCGTGTCCGGCCGCGGCGTCGGCATGGACGTGGTGAAGACCGCCGTGGAGAAGAACCGCGGCGCCATCCACATCGAATCGGCGCTGGGCAAGGGCACCAAGTTCGCCATCCGCCTGCCGATCGAGCTGTCGATCGTGCCGACCATGCTGGTGTCGACCTCGGGCGCGGCGCTGGCGCTGCCGATGGCCGTGGTGCAGCGCGTGGTCGAGCTGCCGGACGTGTTCATGGAAGTGGGCGGCGCCCCGGTCCTCAAGGACCAGGGCCGTCCGCTGCCGGTGCGCTCGCTGGCCGATTCGCTCGGCTACGAGAGCTGCCGCGAGAAGGTCGGTATTGTTGTCGCCGCGCCACAGCCGTATATTCTGGCGGTGGAGGCGGTCGACGGCACCGCCGACCTGGTCATCAAGCCGATGACCGCGATTACCGTCGAGGGCATCACCGGCACCGCGCGCTCGGCCGAAGGCGAACTGGTGCTAGTGGTGGGCCTATCGTTCCTGATGGACGGATGCAGGGGAAGTGTACGCATGGCGGCCTAGTCGAAAGATTAAGCCAACAACACAAAAGCCTGCGTCCACGCAGGCTTTTTTTTCGTTTGTTTTTTTATTTTCAATACCGAATTTTTAAAGGAGTCATAAAACGTGTATCGGTAGGCGGAACCGCATCGGCTCACGAGGCCCGATGGCGGCGGTCGCTATCGCATTGCACAATATGGCATAATCGAAGTGGATCACTCACACAGGCAGCCGCAGTCAGCACACATCATGATGAAGACGCTTTACGACAAACTCTGGGAATCGCACGTGGTCAAGGCCGAGGAAGACGGCACCACCATCCTCTATATCGACCGCCACCTGGTGCACGAAGTGACCAGCCCGCAGGCCTTCGACGGCCTGCGCGCCGCCAACCGCCAGCCGTGGCGCCTGTCGGCCAACCTGGCCGTGGCCGACCACAACGTGCCGACCACCTCGCGCGCCGACGGCATCGCCGACCCGGTCTCGCGCCTGCAGGTCGAAACCCTGGACAACAATGCCAAGTCCTACGGCATGACCTATTTCAACATGAACGACAAGCGCCAGGGCATCGTCCACGTGATCGGGCCGGAGCAGGGCGCCACCTTGCCGGGCATGACGGTCGTCTGCGGCGACTCGCACACGTCGACCCACGGCGCCTTCGGCGCGCTGGCGCACGGCATCGGCACCTCCGAGGTCGAGCACGTGCTGGCCACGCAGACCCTGCTGCAAAAGAAATCCAAGGCGATGCTGGTGCAGGTCGACGGCCCGCTGCCGACCGGCGTCACCGCCAAGGACGTCGTGCTGGCCATCATCGGCAAGATCGGCACGGCCGGCGGCACCGGCTACTGTATCGAATTCGGCGGCTCGACCATCCGCGCGTTGTCGATGGAAGGCCGCATGACCGTCTGTAACATGGCGATCGAGGCGGGCGCGCGCGCCGGCATCATCGGCGTCGACGACACCACGATCAACTACGTCAAGGGCCGTCCGTTCTCGCCCGTGGGCCCGCACTGGGACCGCGCGGTCGACTACTGGCGCACCTTGCATTCGGACGCCGGCGCCAGGTTCGACCTGGTCGTCACGCTCGACGCCGCCGAGATCAAGCCGCAGGTGACCTGGGGCACGTCGCCGGAAATGGTGACCTCGATCGACGGCCGCGTGCCGGACCCGGACCAGGAAAAGGACAGCGTCAAGCGCGACGCGATGGAAAAGGCGCTGGTCTACATGAACCTCAAGCCCAACACCGCCATCGAGGACATCCGCATCGACAAGGTCTTCATCGGCTCGTGCACCAATTCGCGCATCGAGGACTTGCGCGCGGCCGCCGCCGTGGTGCGCGGCAAGCAGCGCGCCTCCAACGTCAAGCTGGCGATGGTGGTGCCCGGTTCGGGACTGGTCAAGGACCAGGCCGAGCGCGAAGGGCTCGACCGCATCTTCAAGGATGCCGGGTTCGAGTGGCGCGAGCCGGGCTGCTCGATGTGCCTGGCGATGAACGCCGACCGCCTGGAACCGGGCGAGCGCTGCGCCTCGACCTCCAACCGTAATTTCGAAGGACGCCAAGGACAAGGCGGACGCACCCATCTGGTGTCGCCCGCGATGGCCGCCGCAGCCGGTATCGCCGGCCACTTCGTCGATGTGCGCGCGCTGCGCTGAATTTTTCCGTTTGATACCACGAGTACACCAACATGAAAAAACTATTCGCCCTGTCCGTGTCACTGTCCTTCCTCGCGCTGATCCTGACCGGCTGCAACACGGTCAACGGCTTCGGCAAGGACGTGAAAAAAGTCGGTGAGTCGCTGGAAGGCGCTTCGACCAAAAAATAACCGCAGTACGGCGGGCCGCGACGGTCCGCCGTCGCACAACCCGAACGAGATCATGGATAAATTTACGATATACGAAGGCCTGGTGGCCCCGCTCGACCGCGCCAACGTCGACACCGACGCCATCATTCCGAAGCAATTCCTGAAGTCCATCCATCGCACCGGCTTCGGCCCCAACCTGTTCGACGAGTGGCGCTACCTCGACCACGGCGAACCCGGCATGGACAACAGCAAGCGTCCGCTGAACCCGGAGTTCGTGCTCAACGAGCCGCGCTACCAGGGCGCCTCGATCCTGCTGACCCGCAAGAATTTCGGCTGCGGCTCCTCGCGCGAGCACGCGCCGTGGGCGCTCGACCAGTACGGCTTCCGCGCCATCATCGCGCCGTCGTTCGCCGACATCTTCTTCAACAACTGCTACAAGAGCGGCTTGCTGCCCATCGTGATTCCTGAAGCGCAGATCGATCATCTGTTCAACGAAGTCAAGGCCTTCCCCGGTTACCGTCTGGTGGTCGACCTTGAGCAGCAGCGCATTTCCACCAGCAATGGCAGCGTCTCCTATCCCTTCGAGATCGACGCCTTCCGCAAATACTGCCTGATGAACGGACTCGACGATATCGGCCTGACCCTGCGCCACGCCGACGCCATCCGCGAATTCGAAGAGCGCCATCTGGCAAACCAACCCTGGTTGGCTAACGTCATCTAATCTCGAAAAATCACATGAAAATCGCAATCCTCCCGGGCGACGGTATCGGCCCGGAAATCGTCGCCCAAGCCGTCAAAGTGCTCAATGTGCTGGGCGAATCGTTCGAGCTGGAGACCGCCCCCGTCGGCGGCGCCGGCTACGCGGCCCACGGCCACCCGCTGCCGGAAGCCACCTTGGCGCTGGCCAAGTCGGCCGACGCGGTGCTGTTCGGCGCCGTCGGCGATTACCAGTACGACACGCTGGAACGCGCGCTGCGTCCGGAGCAGGCCATCCTCGGCCTGCGCAAGAACCTGGGCCTGTTCGGCAACCTGCGTCCGGCCATTTTGTACCCGGAACTGGCCGGCGCCTCGACCCTGAAGCCTGAAGTGGTCTCCGGCCTCGACATCCTGATCGTGCGCGAACTGACCGGCGACATCTACTTCGGCCAGCCGCGCGGCGTGCGCGAGTGCCCGGACGGTCCGTTCAAGGGCCAGCGCGAAGGCTACGACACGATGCGCTACGCCGAAGGCGAAATCCGCCGCATCGCCCACGTGGCGTTCCAGGCCGCGCAAAAGCGCGGCAAGCGCCTGACCAGCGTCGACAAGGCCAACGTGCTGGAGACGTTCCAGTTCTGGAAGGACATCGTCACCGACGTGCATAAAGAATATCCGGACGTCGCGCTCGACCACATGTATGTCGACAACGCCGCCATGCAACTGGTGCGCGCGCCGAAGAAATTCGACGTCATCGTCACCGGCAACATGTTCGGCGACATCCTGAGCGATTGCGCGGCGATGCTGACCGGTTCGATCGGCATGCTGCCGTCGGCCTCGCTGGACGCCAACAACAAGGGCCTGTACGAGCCGTCGCACGGTTCGGCGCCCGACATCGCCGGCAAGGGCATCGCCAATCCGCTGGCGACCATTTTGTCGGCCGCGATGATGCTGCGCTACACGTTCAACAAGAACGAACAGGCCGACCGCATCGAGACCGCCGTCAAGTCCGTGCTGGCGCAGGGCCTACGCACCGCCGACATCTTCGAACCGGGCACCACGAAGGTGGGCACCGAGGAGATGGGCAACGCCGTCGTCAAGGCCCTGGCTTAAACTATTCAAAGGATAAAAAATGAAACTCGTAGGCTTGGTAGGTTGGCGCGGCATGGTCGGTTCGGTCCTGATGCAGCGCATGCAGGAAGAGGGCGATTTCGCCCATATCGAACCGGTGTTCTTCACGACGTCGAACCCGGGCGGCGACGCTCCGAAGATGGCGAAGAATGAAACCAAACTCAAAAGCGCGACCGACATCGACGAACTGAAAAAGTGCGAGATCATCATCTCGTGCCAGGGTGGCGACTACACCACCGAGGTGTTCCCCAAACTGCGCGCGGCCGGCTGGAACGGCTACTGGATCGACGCCGCGTCGACCTTGCGCATGGAAAAGGACGCCGTCATCGTGCTGGACCCGGTCAACCTGCACGTCATCAAGGACGCGCTGGGCAAGGGCGTGAAGAACTACATCGGCGGCAATTGCACCGTCTCGTGCATGCTGATGGGCCTGGGCGGCCTGTTCCAGCACAACCTGGTCGAGTGGATGACCTCGATGACCTATCAGGCGGCCTCGGGCGGTGGCGCGCAGCACATGCGCGAGCTGCTGACCCAGTTCGGCACGATCAATGCGTCGGTCAAGGCGCTGCTGGACGATCCGGCGTCGGCGATCCTGGAAATCGACCGCCAGGTGCTGGCGACGCAACATGGCCTGTCCGCTGAAGAGACCAAGCAGTTCGGCGCGCCGCTGGCCGGCAACCTGATCCCCTGGATCGACAAGGACCTGGGCAACGGCCAGTCGAAGGAAGAGTGGAAGGGCGGCGCCGAAACCAACAAGATCCTCGGCCTGGGCGCGGACTTCGGTTCCAACCCTGGCGCGGGCCGAGCCATCCCTGTGGACGGCCTGTGCGTGCGCATCGGCGCCATGCGCAGCCACTCGCAGGCGTTGACCATCAAGCTGAAGAAGGACGTGCCGATCGACGAGATCCACGACATCATCGCCGCCAACAACCAGTGGGTCAAGGTGGTGCCGAACACGCGCGAGGCGTCGGTCAAGGACCTGTCGCCGGCCGCCGCCACCGGCAGCCTGACGATTCCGGTCGGCCGCCTGCGCAAGATGAGCATGGGCGACGATTACCTGTCGGCCTTCACCGTCGGCGACCAGCTGCTGTGGGGCGCGGCCGAACCGCTGCGCCGCATGCTGCGCATCGTGCTCGATAAGTAATACAAGCGGTAAAACGCGACCGCGCAATCGTGGTAGCAAAAGGGGTTTTCTCTATGTGCTCTCATAGGGAAAACCCCTTTTTTGGTTTAAATTAGGCACAGACCTGACAACTCTTCATGTATCACTTGAGAAACGTCGCGCAAAGCTTGCATGCGCATGTCCATGGTGATATGTTGATATATCCGGGAAAGTAACATTTTCCCTCTGATAACCTACTGCCGCCCACTATGCCCTTCACCCATCGCACCAGCATCGTTTCGTTCGCGTTGAAAACACTCACCAGCGCGGTCGCCGGTGCGGTGTTGTTGTCCGCCGCCGCGAACGCCGCCGGACTTGGCAAGCTGACCGTCCTGTCCTCGCTGGGCCAGCCGCTGCGGGCGGAAATCGAACTGACCGCCGTCACCGCCGAGGAGGCCAGCGGCCTGGTCGCGCAGTTGGCGTCCGCCGACGCCTTCCGTACCGCCAACATCGATTTCAATCCGGCGCTGACGTCGCTGCGCTTCGAAGTGGAGCAGCGCAACGGCCGCCAACTGATCCGCGTCTCGTCCACCCAGCCGCTCAACGAACCCTTCGTCGACATGCTGCTGGAACTGAAGTGGAACGGCGGCCGCATGGTGCGCGAGTACACTTTCCTGCTCGACCCGCCGGACATGCGTTCGGCCAATTCGCCGCAAGTGGCCGCGCCGGTCGATCTGGGCCGCCAGGCCAATGCCCCGGCCGCGGCCGCGCCGAACGCGCCGGTCGCCTCCGCGCCGGCCGCGAGCACGAGCGCAAATCCGGCACCGGCCGTCCCGGCGGCGGCCAGGCCGCAGCCCGCCAAAAAGTCGACCGAGCAGTACACCGTCAAGAAGGGCGATACGCTGAGCCGCATCGCCAACCAGGTCAAGCCGGGCGACATTTCGCTGGACATGATGCTGGTGGCGCTGTACCGCGCCAATCCGGAGGCGTTTTCCGGCAATAACATGAACCGCCTGAAGTCGGGCCAGATACTGAAGGTGCCCGATTCGGGCGCCGTCCGCGCCATCGTGCCCGACGGCGAGGCGCGCGGCGTGGTGGTCGCGCACGCGGTCGATTTCAACGCCTACCGCGCTAAGCTGGCCGGCCAGGTCGCCAACAGCGCGCCGGCCAAGGAAGCGGAGACGACGCAAAACGTCAAGGGCAAGATCACCGCCAAGGTCGAGGAAAAACCGAACGCCGTCAACGAGGCCAAGGACAAGCTGACCTTGTCCAAATCGACCGCCACCGCGCCGGTCGCGGGCAAGACGGGCGTGGCGGCGGAAGAGAACATCGCCAAGCAAAAGCAGGTGGATGAAGCGGCCGCCCGCGTCAAGGAACTGGAGAAGAACGTCAACGACCTTGAGAAGCTGATGGCGGTGAAGAACAAGACGGTCGCTGAAAAGCCGCCCGTCGCCGCCGCTGTCGCGCCGCCGGCCGCCACGCCGGCCCCGGCCCCGGCCGCCACGCCGGCCGAGGCGCCGAAACCCAAGCGCACCTTGGCCGTGCCGCCGAGAAAGCCTGTCGAGCCGAGCTGGTACGAAGTGATGATGGAAAACATCCAGCTGGTCGGCCTGGCTGTCGCCGCGTTGCTGGCACTGGTCTACGGCATCATCCTTGCGCGCCGCCGCAAGAGCAAGAAATTCGTCGTGGTGCCGGGCGAGATCGTCATGCCGCCCGATCCGACCACCCCGATACAGCCGTTCATCACCGAGGCTGGCGCCCAGAACGTCGACACCAACAACAGCGTATTCAACTCCAACTTCGCGCCCTCGGCCAGCCAGCTCGACACCAATGAAGTCGATCCGGTGGCCGAAGCCGACGTCTACATCGCCTACGGCCGCGACGCGCAGGCCGAGGACATCCTCAAGGAAGCGCTGCGCACGCATCCCGAGCGCCATCCCGTGCGCCTGAAGCTGCTGGAAATCTACGCCACCCGCAAGGATGCCCGCGCCTTCGAAAGCCAGGCTTCCGAGCTGTATTCGATGACGCGCGGCCAGGGCGACGAGTGGGCGCAGGCGTCCGCGATGGGCCAGTCGATCGACCCGGCCAATCCGCTGTATTCGGCGGCGCCCGCTGGCGCCGGCGGCGCGGCCATGTCGGCCGCCGCAGTGCCGGTCGCGGCCGGCGCGGTGGCCGCCGCTGCCGCCGCCTCGGCGTACTCGGCCAACGATTTTGGCACCGGCGACGATTTCGGCGCCGAACCGCCGGCCGCCGCGCCAAGCGGCCTCGATCTGGATCTGGGCCTGGATGCGGCCTCTGCCAAGGCCGACAGCGCGATGGACTTCGGCAGCGACCTGAGCGACATGGAAACGGCGTTGCCGCAACCGGCCGACGCGTCGGTGTCGCCGGCGTCGGTGGCCGCGCAATCGGACAACCTGATGGACTTCGATTTGGGCGACATGAGTTTCGAACCGGTCGCCAGCGCCAAGGCGCCGATCGAGATGCCGGCGCCGGCCCGCGAGGAACCGGCCGACGATCCGTTCGATCTGGCCTTCGATGCGCCCGCCGCGTCCATACCGGCGCCTGCGCCCGCGCCGGCCGACGACCCGAGCATGGACTTCAGCCTGGATCTGCCGGAAGACACGGCAGAGACGGCCAAACCGGCGGAGCGCGTGCCGGCCGCCAGCACCGATCCGCTGGACATGGACATCATGGGCTTCGATATTCCGGAAGTGCCTGCCATGACCGAACCGCCGAAGGTCGATCCGAAGGCCATGGACTTCGACGAGCCGCTGGAGCTGCCGGAAGACGCGGAAACGATCACGGCCGCCCCGGCGCCCGCGCCCGAGTTCGACCTGTCGGACATCAACCTCGATCTGGACAACGAGTTCACCGGCGCGGCGGCGAAGGAGCCAGCGGAACCGGCGGCGACCCCGGCGCGCGACGACGCCATGTCGGCGCACCACATGGAGATGGACACCAAGCTCGATCTGGCCATCGCCTATCAGGAAATCGGCGACAAGGAAGGCGCGCGCGAGCTGCTGGACGAAGTGCTGCGCGGCGGCAGCGACGACCAGATCGCCAAGGCCAACGCCATGAAAGCGCAGCTGGGGTAGGCCACGGACCGTCGAGTAACGCGGAAACACGTAGGGCGGATTAGCGCAGCGTAATCGGCCATGCGTGCGTCTCGACGGCTCACGCATTGGCCGATTACGGCGTTCCGCCTAATCCGCCCTACGTGATCATGGCCGCGCCGAATCCCGCGACCGTCCCTACGATATAATGCCAGCCTCAAACATCACCTCGGGCAGCAATTGAAACGGATAGCAATCGGCGTCCAGTACGACGGCACCGCCTGGCACGGCTACCAGAAACAGGAAGACGGCCACACGGTCCAGGACAAGCTGGAACAGGCGCTGGAAAAATTCGCCACGGTGCGCCTGGCCACCACCTGCGCCGGCCGCACCGACACCGGCGTGCACGCGCTCGAACAAGTGGTCCACTTCGACACCGACCTGACCCGCGACGCCCATTCCTGGGTGCGCGGCGTCAACGCCTTCCTGCCGCCGTCGATCGCCGTGCGCTGGGCCAAGGAACTGCCGGGCGACCCGACCGTCGACGACTTCTTCCACGCCCGCTTCAGCGCCCGCGCCCGCACCTACCACTACGTGCTGTACAACAACCCGACCCGCTCGCCGTTGCTGGAGGGCCGCGCCGGCTTCTGCTTCCGCCCGCTCGACGTCGAACTGATGCGGCAAGCCGTCCAGCCGCTGCTCGGCTGGCACGACTTCACCGCCTTCCGCGCCGCGCAATGCCAGGCCAAGTCGCCGGTCAAGCTGATGCACGACATCCAGATCAAGCGCGTCGGCGAGCTGGTGGTGTTCACCATCACCGCCAACGCCTTCCTGCACCACATGGTGCGCAACCTGGTCGGGTCGCTGGTCTACATCGGCACCGGACGCGAAAAGCCGGAATGGCTGGGCCAGCTGCTGGAAACCAAGGACCGCCACGCCGCCGCGCCCACTTTCATGCCGGACGGCCTCTACCTGGCCAAGATCGACTACGACCCCAAATGGGAATTGCCGCTGGAGACCACCAGCGCCTTGCCCTGGTTTTAAAGCCTAGCCCTAAAGGAAACATTGCATGCCACGCACCCGTATCAAGATCTGCGGCCTGACCCGCGTGGAGGACGTGCAGGCCGTCGTGGCGGCCGGGGCCGATGCGATCGGTTTCGTGTTCTATCCGAAAAGCCCGCGCTACGTCACGCCGGAGCAAGCGGCCGCGCTGATCGCCGCCGTGCCGCCTTTCATCACCTGCACCGGGCTGTTCGTCAACGCCACGCCGGAGGAGGTGGCCGCCGTCGTCAAAGTGGCGCCGGTCTCGTTGATCCAGCTGCACGGCGACGAGACGGTGGAACAGTCGGCCGCCATCGCCGCCGCATGCGGGCGACAATTCATGCGCGTGTTTCGCGTCAAACCCGACACCTTGCCGTCCGATTTGCTAGAATACGAAACACTATGCCGCGCCGCCAGTCCCCTGTTCACCAGTTTGTTGCTGGATACATATGTGGACGCCTACGGTGGCGCAGGAAAGGGTTTTGATTGGTCTCTCATTCCAAAAGATCTCGCGCCTCGGGTCGTTTTAAGTGGTGGCTTGAGCGTACACAACGCGACTGACGCGGTGGTCGGTGTACGCCCCTACGCCGTCGACATCAGCAGTGGTGTCGAAGCGTCCAAGGGGATCAAGGACGCCCGCAAGATCGCCGCCTTCGTCGCGGCGGTGCGGGCCGGAGATGACATGATTGAAAGCGAAACCCACCATGAAAGCATTACCTGAGATCGGCGCCGCCGCGCCCCTGTTCCACGCCAAGGATTACGACCTGCCCAACGCCAGCGGCCACTTCGGCCCGTACGGCGGCTCGTTCGTCGCCGAAACCTTGACCTACGCGCTGGCCGAGCTGAACGAGGCTTACGAGCGCTACAGCAAGGACCCCGAATTCCTCGAGGAATTCCGCTATGAACTGAAGCACTTCGTCGGCCGTCCGTCGCCGATCTACCACGCCAAGCGTTGGTCCGAACTGGCCGGCGGCGCGCAGATCTACTTCAAGCGCGAAGACCTGAACCACACCGGCGCCCACAAGATCAACAACGTCATCGGCCAGGCCTTGCTGGCCAAGCGCATGGGCAAGCCGCGCGTCATCGCCGAGACCGGCGCTGGACAGCACGGCGTCGCCACGGCCACCATCTGCGCCCGTTTCGGCCTCGAATGCGTGGTCTACATGGGCAGCGAGGACGTCAAGCGCCAGGCGCAGAACGTCTACCGCATGAAGCTGCTGGGCGCGACCGTCGTGCCGGTCGAGTCCGGCTCCAAGACGCTCAAGGACGCGCTCAACGAGGCCATGCGCGACTGGGTCACCAACATCGAGAACACCTTCTACATCATCGGCACCGTGGCAGGCCCGCATCCGTATCCGATGCTGGTGCGCGACTTCCAGTCGGTGATCGGCGAGGAATGCCTGGTGCAGATGCCGGAAATGACCGGCCGCCAGCCGGACTACGTCATGGCCTGCATCGGCGGCGGTTCGAACGCGATGGGCATTTTCTACCCGTACATCGACCAGAAGCAGGTGCGCCTGATCGGCGTCGAGGCGGCCGGCGAGGGACTCGACGGCGTCAAGCACGCGGCCTCGCTGACCAAGGGCTATCCGGGCGTGTTGCACGGCAACCGCACCTACCTGCTGCAGGACGAGAACGGCCAGATCATCGAGACGCATTCGGTCTCGGCGGGACTGGATTATCCCGGCGTGGGACCGGAACACGCGTACCTGAAGGATATCGGCCGCGCCGAGTACGTCTCCATCACGGACGACGAGGCGCTCAAGGCCTTCCACGACTGTTGTCATATCGAAGGCATCATCCCGGCGCTGGAATCGTCGCACGCGCTGGCATATGCCGTGAAGCTGGCGGCCACGTTGCCGAAGGACCGGATCATTCTGGTCAACCTGTCGGGCCGTGGCGACAAGGACATGCACACCGTGGCGGAGCGGATGGGTTTGAACTTTAACTAATCCATCCAACAACTCCACCAAGGAAAAAACATGTCCAGAATCGCACCAACCTTCGCCGCCCTGAAGGGTAACAATAAAACCGCGCTCGTCACCTTCATCACCGCCGGCGACCCCGGTCCCGAGCTGACCGTTCCGCTGATGCACGCGCTGGTCGCGGGCGGGGCCGACATCCTCGAACTCGGCGTGCCGTTCTCCGATCCGATGGCCGAGGGCCCGGTCATCCAGCGCGCCTGCGAGCGGGCGCTGGCGTTCGGCGTCGGCATCCGCGACGTGTTCGAGTACGTCGCCGAGTTCCGCAAGACCAACCAGAGCACGCCGGTGGTGCTGATGGGCTACGCGAACCCGATCGAGCGCATCGGCGCGGCCGCCTTCATCGCCAAATCGAAGGAAGCGGGCGCCGACGGCGCCATCGTGGTCGACTATCCGCCGGAGGAGTGCGAAGAGTTCGCCGCCGCCATGCGCGCGGCCGAGCTCGATCTGATCTTCCTGCTGGCGCCGACCTCGACCGAGGAGCGCATCCAGCAGGTGGCCAAGGTCGGTGGCGGCTTCAGCTATTACGTCTCGCTCAAGGGCGTGACGGGCGCGGGCAACATCGACACGGTGCAGGTGGCCGAGCGTCTGAAGGAAATCCGCAAGCACGTGCAGTTGCCGATCGGCGTCGGTTTCGGCATCCGCGACGGCGCCACCGCGCGCGCGGTGGCCGAGGTGGCCGACGCGGTCGTCATCGGCAGCCGCATCGTGCAGGAGATCGAAAAGCACGGCAAGGAAGGTTCGGTCGCGGCCGTGCAAGCCTTCGTCAGCGGCATCCGCAGCGCCCTCGACGCCTGACCGGTCCTAGGCGACCGTAGCTCCCTCCGGCCGCTTGGCCACCATCAAATTCCGACCGCTCACCTTGATACATAGTTAAGTTCTGACTATGTTGAAGGGGGCGGTCTTGCGCTTTGAACGGGATCAACGCAAGGCAACAGACAATCTCCGCAAGCACGGGATTAGCTTTGAGGAAGCCCGCACCGTTTTTGATGACCCGCATGTCGTCGTCATGGCTGACTTGGCGCATTCTGGTAGTGAAGATAGATTTTGGGCGCTCGGACAAAGCACCTCGACCAGGATTTTGCTCGTTTGTCATTGTTGTCGCGGCTCAGACCGTATTCGTATCTTCTCAGCTCGGAAAGCGACGAGATCCGAGTCTAAACTTTATAGATGAGGCGAGACATGTGCGACGAAGATTTTGACATGAAAAATTGTGTTGTGGTCGATGCTCCTTGGGTAAAGGGGGTTGGGAGGGACGTGCAGCTGAAGTTGTCCCACCGGGTCATCGAGTACTTCAGTGGAATTGGCGAGCGACTGGACCTGCCGCCGGAACGCATCATGGAGATCTACCTTCGCCACATTGTCGATACTGAGTTCAATATCCCTATCCATATGCCCGCCGCCGACGACGAAACCGGGGCCACGGCAGTAGGGGATTCCCTCTAAATTCCGCCGAATTCCATGACGAAAGTTAAAAATTATTGTATTGCAATGTTCGACAGGCGTACAAGAAACGGCTACACTTCGGCCACAAGTTAGCTGCAAGGAGAATTTATGAGTTGGTTGGAAAAACTGCTGCCCCCAAGAATCCAGCGTTCCGACGTTGCCGCCCGCAAGACGATGCCGGAGGGCCTGTGGGTCAAATGCCCGTCGTGCGAAGCCGTCCTGTACCGCACCGATCTGGAATCGAACCTGCATGTTTGCCCCAAGTGCGACCACCACATGCGCATCCGCGCCCGCGAGCGCCTCGACAGCCTGTTCGACGCCGGTGGACGTTATGAAATCGGCATGGATACCTTGCCGGTCGATACGCTGAAGTTCAAAGACAGCAAGAAATACCCCGACCGCCTCAAGCAGGCGATGGAAGCGACCGGCGAGACCGACGCCATGATCGTCATGGGCGGCGCCATCATGAGCATGCCCGTCGTCGTGGCTTGCTTCGAATTCGAATTCATGGGCGGCTCGATGGGTTCCGTGGTCGGCGAGCGCTTCGTGCGCGGCGCGCAAGTGGCCCTGGAACAGAAAGTGCCGTTCGTTTGCATCACCGCCACCGGCGGCGCCCGCATGCAAGAGGGCCTGCTGTCGCTGATGCAAATGGCGAAAACCACCGCCATGCTGACCAAGCTGTCCGAGAAGAAACTGCCGTTCATCAGCGTGCTGACCGATCCGACCATGGGCGGCGTGTCGGCCTCGTTCGCCTTCATGGGCGACGTCGTCATCGCCGAGCCGAAGGCGCTGATCGGCTTCGCCGGCCCGCGCGTGATCGAAAACACCGTGCGCGAGAAGCTGCCCGAAGGTTTCCAGCGCTCCGAGTTCCTGGTCACCAAGGGCGCCGTCGACATGATCGTCGACCGCCGCAAGATGCGCGAAGAAATCGCCCGCCTGATGGCCTTGCTGCAAAACCAGCCGGCCGAAGTTATCGCCTGATGGTGAACGCTTAACGTTATCGCTTAATTAACGGCGGGGCCTCGCCGCCCCACACAACGGCGCGCAATCGGATATCATCCGGCCTGCGCGCCGTTGCCATTTTCAGAGTCACATCATGTCGAACCTCCCAACCACTTTGCCCGCCTGGCTTGCGCTGATCGAATCGCGCCATGCCGAAACCGTCATCAACATGGGCCTGGACCGCGTCCTGGCCGTCAAGGAACGCTTGCAGCTGAGCTTTAGTTGCCCCGTCATCATGGTGGCCGGCACCAACGGCAAGGGCTCGACCTGCGCCATGCTGGAATCGGTGCTGCTGCGCGCCGGCTACAAGGTCGGCCTGTACATCAAGCCGCACTTCCTCGACTTTAACGAGCGCGCGCGTATCAACGGCGACCTGGCCAGCGACGAGATGCTGGTCGACGCCTTCAACGTGGTCGAGGCCGCGCGCGGCGACACCCCGCTGACCTACTTCGAATTCACCACGCTGGCCATCATGAAGCTGCTGGCGGGCGCCGGCATGGATGTCGTCATCCTGGAGGTCGGCCTGGGCGGGCGCCTGGACGCCGTCAACATCGTCGACGCCGACGTCGCCATCGTCACCAGCGTCGATATCGACCACACCGATTACCTGGGTGACACGCGCGAGAAGATCGGCTTCGAGAAGGCCGGCATCTTCCGCGCCGGCAAGACGGCGATCTGCTCCGATCCGGTGCCGCCGCAGTCGCTGATCGACCACGCCAACGCCATCGGCGCCGACCTGTGGCTGATGGGCCGCGACTTCAACTATTCCGGCGACAAGCAGCAATGGAACTACGGCGGCCGCTCGCAACGCCGCAATTCGCTGGCTTACCCGAGCCTGCGCGGCGCCAACCAGATCCTCAACGCCAGCGCCGTGCTGGCCGCGCTGGAGGCGCTCAAGCTGGAATTGCCGGTCGGCGCGCAGGAAGTGCGCACCGGCCTGGTCACGGTGGAGCTGCCGGGCCGCTTCCAGGTGCTGCCGGGCCGTCCGACCGTGATCCTCGACGTCGCCCACAACCCGCACGCCGCGTCGGCGCTGAACCAGAACCTGGGCAATATGGGCTTCCATCCGTACACCTACGCCGTGTTCGGCTCCATGCACGACAAGGATATCGACGGCGTCATCGCCGCCATGTCCGAGCATGTGGACCACTGGTGCCTGGCGAATCTGCCGTCGCCGCGCGCGGCCAGCGCGTCCGAACTGGCCGCCAAGGTGCAAATCGCGCAAGCCGAGAAACCGGAACGCACCATCAATATCTTCGACGATCCGGCCGCCGCCTATGCAAATGCGATGAGCCGGGCCGGGGAGAATGATAGAATTGTGGTCTTTGGATCTTTCCTCACGGTCGCGGGCGTCATGGCGGCGAGAAAATCCTCACTCCATTGAACGCACAGGACTGAAATCACGCATGGGCTTGTTCTCGAAATTCGGTAAAAACAAGCAAGAGACCGCCGGTCAGGACAGCGGCTATTACACCAGCGCGGATGATCAGGCCGCCGCCGAACGCGCGCGCTCCAAGCGCGCCTCGTCGGCCGACGGCCCGGCCAAGTCGCGCCGCGCCAAGGACCGCGAGGCGGACGATCCGGTGTTGCCGGAAAAGAAACGCGCGCGCCGCCGCCTGGTCGGCGCCATCGCGCTGGCGCTGGCCGTCGCCGTCGGCTTGCCGATGGTGCTCGATTCCGAGCCGCGTCCGCTGGCGTCCGACATCGAAATCAAGATTCCGGCCAAGGATAAGCCGTCCGCCGCCGTCCGCGCGCCCGCCGCCGCCGTCCCCGCCAGTGCCGCCCTCGACAGCAAGGAAGAAATCGTCGACGACGTCAAGCCGGGCAAACCCGCTGTGGCTGCCGCCCCCGCGCCGTCCGCCGAGGAGGTCATCAAGGCCGACAACGCCCGGCAGGAAGCCGAAGCCCAGGCCGATCTGAAGGCCGAGGCCAAGGCCAAGGCGGACGCCAAGGCCGAGGCGCTGGCCAAAGCCAAGGCCGAGCATGAGTCCAAAGCCCGGGCGGAGACCGAGGCCAAGGCCAAGCTGGATGCCGAGCGCAAGCGTGAAACCGAGCGCAAGCTGGCCGAGGCGAAGGCCGAAGCCAAGGCCAAGGCCGATGCCGAGCGCAAGCTGGCCGACGCGAAACCGGCGGCCAAGCCGGCGCAGGACAAGACATCCGAAGACGCGCGCGCGCTGGCCATCCTGGAGGGCAAGGGCGCCGCCAAGCCGGCCGCCGCCGAATCCGGCCAGAAATTCGTGCTGCAAGTGGCCGCGCTGAGCGACCAGGGCAAGGTGGACGAGCTGCGCAAGAAGCTGAAGGACGCCGGCATCAGCTCGTTCACGCAGAAAACGCCTTCCGGCGAGATCACCCGCGTGCGCGTGGGGCCGTTCAGCAACAAGGAAGAGGCGGAAAAGGTGCGCGCCAAGCTGAGCGGCATGGGCCTGAGCGGCCGCCTGGAAACGGTTTGATCCAGGCCGGCTGACGTGACGATTTTCGATTATCTGGTGATCTTCGTGATGGTCACGTCGGTCATCATCAGCATGCTGCGCGGGCTGGTGAAGGAAGTGCTGTCGCTGGCCGGCTGGGTGGTCGCTTTCGTGGTGGCCAACGCCTACGCCGCCGCGCTGGCCGTGATGTTGCCGGCCGTGGTGCCGGGCGAGGTGTTGCGCCTGATCCTGGCCTTCATCGCCCTGTTCATCGGCGTGCGCATTTTGATGGGCCTGCTGTCGATGGCGCTGGGCGCCTTGCTCGACGCGGGCGGCCTCAGCCTCTTCGACCGCGCGCTGGGCGCCGTGTTCGGCGTCGGCCGTGGCCTTGTAATCGTGCTGACCGCCGTCATCTTGTGTGGGATGACGTCGCTCCCACAACAGGATTTCTGGAAGGAGGCGTTGTTCAGCCCATATGCCGAGACCGGCGCCCGGCTCGTCAAGACCTTCCTTCCCGCTGCGATGGCGCAGCATGTGAACTTTTGAATTTCTTGCATCACCGTTTTTAATCTGCGTCTTTAATCTGTATTACCCAGTCCAGGAGCACCATCATGTGTGGCATCGTCGGCGTCGTTTCCCATCAACCTGTCAATCAACTGCTGTATGACGCCTTGCTGCTGCTGCAGCATCGCGGCCAGGATGCAGCGGGTATCGCGACCAATCACAGCAGCATGTTCGCCATGCACAAGGCCAACGGCCTGGTGCGTGACGTCTTCCGCACGCGCAATATGCGCACCCTGCAAGGCAACTCGGGCATCGGCCACTGCCGCTATCCGACCGCCGGCTCGTCGAGCGAGGAAGAGGCGCAACCGTTCTACGTCAACGCCCCGTTCGGCATCACCCTGGCGCACAACGGCAACCTGACCAACTGGGAACAGCTCAAGCAAGAGATGTTCAAGAACGACCGCCGCCACATCAACACCGACTCCGATTCGGAAGTGCTGCTCAACGTGCTGGCCCATGAAATCCACATGGCCACCACCGGCATCTCGATCGACGCCGACACCATCTTCGACGCCGTCACCGTGCTGCACCGCCGCGTGAAGGGCGGTTACGCCGCCGTCGCGCAGATCGCCGGCGTCGGCTTGCTGGCCTTCCGCGATCCGTTCGGCATCCGTCCGCTGTGCCTGGGCATCAACGAAACCGAGCAGGGCGCCGAGTACCTGGTCGCCTCCGAATCGGTGGCGCTCGAAGGCATGGGCTTCCGCTTCCTGCGCGACGTCGCGCCGGGCGAGTGCATCTTCGTCGACGCCGACATGCAGCTGCACAGCCGCCAGTGCGCCGACAATCCGTCGCTCAACCCGTGCGTGTTCGAGTTCGTCTACCTGGCCCGTCCCGACTCCGTCATCGACGGCGCCTCGGTCTACGCCACCCGCCTGAAAATGGGCGAGTACCTGGCCGAGAAGATCAAGCGCGAATTCAAGGACGGCGAGATCGACGTCGTCATGCCTATTCCGGATTCGTCGCGCCCGGCGGCGATCCAGCTGGCGCTGGCGCTCAACGTCGAGTACCGCGAAGGCTTCATCAAGAATCGCTACATCGGCCGCACCTTCATCATGCCGGGCCAGGCCGCGCGCAAGAAATCGGTGCGCCAGAAACTGAACGCGATCGCCTCCGAGTTCAAGGACAAGGTCGTGCTGCTGGTCGACGACTCGATCGTGCGCGGCACCACCAGCCGCGAGATCGTGCAGATGGCGCGCGAAGCGGGCGCCAAGAAAGTGATCTTCGCCTCGGCCGCGCCGCCGGTGATCTACCCGAACGTGTACGGCATCGACATGCCGACCCGCGACGAGTTGATCGCCTACGGCCGCACCACCGAGGAAGTGTGCCGCGAAATCACCGCCGACCACCTGGTGTACCAGGACATCGAGTCGCTGAAGCGCGCCATTTCCGATGTGAATCCGGAACTGAAGAACTTCGAGGCGTCGTGCTTCGACGGCATCTACGTCACCGGCGACGTGTCGAAGGAGTACCTCGACAAGCTGGAGTACGCGCGCCACCATCCGAAGGCCAAGACGACCCACGAGGACGCCGGCCGCTCGCAACTGAATCTGAATCTCGCGACCGCCGAAGGCTGATGTCGCGCCCGGTACGGTTCGCCGTACCGGGCTTTTTTTTTGACCATCCAAGCATATGAACGATAAGAAGAACTACGGTTTCACCACCACCATCCTGCACAACGACCGTCTGAAGGGCATTGAGCACGGCTCGCTGCACAAGCCGATCCACACCTCGGTCGCCTTCGGTTATGGCGACGCGCGCCAGCTGGCGTCGGTGTTCCAGGGCAAGGAGCCGGGCTTCCGCTACGGCCGCCAGGGCAACCCGACCATCTCCGCGCTCGAGGACAAGGTCAACAAGATGGAGCAGGGCGTCGGCACCTTGTGCTTCGCCACCGGCATGGGCGCGATCGGCGCCGTGTTCCAGGCGTTGCTGCGCGCGGGCGACCACGTCGTCTCGTCGGCCTTCCTGTTCGGCAACACCAACAGCCTGTGGCAGACCACGATGGCGCAGGGCGTGGGCGTCTCGTTCGTCGACGCCACCGACGTCGCCAACGTCGAGGCGGCCATCACCGGGCAAACGCGCATGGTGTTCGTCGAAACCATTGCCAACCCGCGCACGCAGGTGGCGGACCTCAAGCGCATCGGCGAGCTGTGCAAGGCGCGCGGCATCCTCTACATCGTCGACAACACGATGACCACGCCGTACCTGTTCCGGCCGAAGTCGGTCGGCGCTGGCTTGGTGGTCAACGCGCTGACCAAATCGATCGGCGGCCACGGCAACGCCTTGGGCGGCAGCCTGACCGACACCGGCGAATACGACTGGACCAGGTACCCGAACATCTACGAGAACTACAAGAAGGCCGCGCCGTTGCAATGGGGGCTGGCGCAGATCCGCGCCAAGGGGTTGCGCGACTTCGGCGCCTCGCTGGGGCCGGAGGCGGCGCATCACATCGCCGTCGGCGCCGAGACGTTGGCGCTGCGCATGGAGCGCACCAGTGCCAACGCACTGGCGCTGGCCGAAATGCTGGAGGCGGACGAGCGCGTGGCGGCCGTCCACTATCCGGGCTTGGCATCGCACCCGCAGCACGGCATCTCGAGCGAGCTGTTCCGCAAGCACGGCTCGTTGCTGAGCTTTGAGCTCAAGGACGGCATCGACTGTTTCGACTTCCTGAACCGGCTCAAGCTGGCGATCCCGGCATCGAACCTGGGCGACACGCGAACGTTGGTGATTCCGGTCGCGCACACGATCTTCTACGAGATGGGCGCCGAGCGCCGCGCTTCGATGGGCATCGCCGAGTCGCTGATCCGCGTCTCGGTCGGCATCGAAGACACGGACGACCTGCTCGACGACTTCGCCTGCGCCCTGGAAGGCTGCTAAACCACGGAGACACGTAGGGCGGATTAGGCGGAACGCCGTAATCGGCCATGCATGCGTCAACGAGGCGCATGCATGGCCGATTACGCTTCGCTAATCCGCCCTACGTGTCTCCATGTTGAATCATCTGCCTGGGGCCTGGCTTAGTGCCAGCTGCGCATCAGGCCGACCGCGAGGCCTTCCAGCGCGAACTCGTCCGCCTCCGGGTCGACCTTGATGATCTTGAAGTCCGGGTTCTCCGGCAGCAGCTCGACCAGGGTGCCGGTCTTGCGGTAGCGCTTGACCGTGACGTCGTTGCCGATCCGCGCGACGACGATCTGGCCGTTCTTGGCGCTGTCGACCTTCTTCACCGCCAGCAGGTCGCCGTCCATGATGCCGGCGTCGCGCATCGATTCGCCGCGCACCTTGAGCAGGTAGTCGGGCTTGGACGAGAACATCGCCGGGTCCACGCTGTAGCTCGTCTCCAGGTTTTCCTGTGCCAAAATCGGCGAGCCAGCGGCCACGCGGCCGATCAGCGGCAACGACATCATCAGCGACACCGGCACCTTCGGCGTGGCCGGTTCGGCGTGCACGCCCAGCAAACGGATGCCGCGCGAGGTGCCGGCGGCGATCTCGATGGCGCCCTTGCGCGCCAGCGCCTGCAAATGCTCCTCGGCCGCGTTGGCGGATTTGAAGCCCAGTTCGTTGGCGATCTCGGCGCGCGTCGGCGGGAAGCCGGTGTTTTCGATGGCATCCTTGATCAGATTGAGAATTTGTTCCTGGCGTGCGGTGAGCTTGATCATGAGTGCAGTTGGGCCTGTGTATATAGACAGTCTGTATTTTTGTACAGTATGGCCCGCAATGCAAGGAAATTTGTTGTGTTCAGCGAAATAAAATGAAAAAAGTTCGTTCAACCACCCTCATCGTGGCTTCAACAGCACGCGCGTGGTCGTCGCCGTCAGCGGAATCTTGTAGCCGCCGCGCTCGGCGGCCAGGCCCTGCGGCTTGAATTTTCCGCCCGGACTCTCGACTAGCAGCCGCGCGGCAGGCGTTACAGCGGTGGCGGCCGCCAGCTCCAATGTAATGGCGCGGGTTTTCGGATCGTAGGTCGCGGTGTCGATCTTGCCCGCTTCCAAAGTGATCCACGCGCGCGCCGGCGCCACGAACAGGCGCGTGCGTGCGCTGTCCTTCGGCGTGATCTGGACCACGCCATTATTAGCCACTTTCATGTTGCCGCCGAAGCTGAGCCAGCCGAAGGTCGGGTCTTTGAGCACATAGGTGGCGCTCGCGTAGGCGTGGCCGTAGAAACCCATGCCGTAGTCGCCGCTGTAGGCGTCCCAGCGCATCATGTCGGGCCAGGCGTGGAAGGCGGCCGACGAGAAACCGTCGCGGTCGATGTTGGTGATGCCGCCCAGCAGGCCGCCGTAGGCCACGCGCAGCAGGTGCAGGTCGATCGGGTTGGCGCGGTAGGCGTCGAACAGCGGCACCGCGTTCAAGGTCGAGCCATAGTGGTGGATCTGGCGCTCGATGCGCGCGGTCTTGCCGCCGTACAGGAAGTCCCAGTAGCGGCGGGCGTTGCCGTTGTAGCCCCAGCTCGGCATCGCCGGGTCGTAACCCAGGATCACTTCGCGCGTGATGTCGGCCTGCCTGGTGTAGCCAAAGTGGCGCATCCACGCGTAGACCTCGGCCTGGCCGGTCGAGTCCCATGCCATCTCGCTGCCGAACGGATAGGCCAGCGTGCGCCAGTGGTCGGCGCGCCGCTTCATCATGCTTTCCATGTCGGCCGCCTCGGCCGTCATGCCCTCGCGCTGCAGGTCCTTCAGGATATCGAGGAAGACGTCGCCCTCCATCAGGCCGAACTGCGCGTACTCGGGCGCGTCGCGCACCATCGCCACCGTGGTCTGGTAGGCGCGCTGCAAGTACCAGCGCCAGTCGTGCGCGGTGACCAGGCCGACGTGGTTGCGCGCCAGCCGGTACAGCACCCAGTGGCCGATGGCCACGTGCGGATAGTTGTAAGCGCGGCCGAGGTCGTCCGCATCCTTCTTCGACCACGAGGCCCAGGTGCCCCAGTTGGCTTTCTGGCTGTAGTAGCCCGGGAAGGCTTTCGGGTCGTAATAGAACAGGCTCTTGCGCACGGCGCCGGCCTGCGGGCCGTCGGCCACCTGCAATTTGCCGACCACGGTTTCGTTGACCAGCCGTTCCAGCTTGGCCACCTCGGCCGCGTCGGGGTTGTCGAGCTGCTTGCTCATGGCCGCCACCCAGCTGCCGCCGCCGCCTTCGTCGCTCATGCCGGAGATCCACACGCGCGGGTCGTCGGTGACGATGCGCCTGGCGTCGCGGTCGTAGGTGAGGATGGCCGGCGCGCGCTTGAACGGATCTTTCTTGTCGTCGAACCATTGCTGCGTGGTGGAGAACTTGCCGAGGTCGGCCACCGTTTGCTCCAGCGGCTTGGTGACGAAATAGCTGACCGTCTGCACGCTGCCGTCGGCGTAGGCGATCGACAGGCGTGCCGGCCCCCAGCCGTTGCCGCGCACCGCGTAGCGCGCCCAGCCTTTGGCGGTGGACTTATCCGGCGTGACCGCCAGCGCGTTCTCAGGCGAGCTGGTGATGCCGACCACTTTCTGCGGGCTCTTGAGGAACAAGGTCGCCTCCAGATCGGTCGGCACCACGTAGCCGGGGATGCCGACCGCGACCGGCCGCTTTTGCGCGATCAGCGCGGCTTCGATGGCGCGGATCGACGGCGCCGTGGCGAAGCGCACGCCGATGTCGCGCCGCGCGCCCGCTTCCAAGGTGATGCTGGTCGGCGTGTTCCACTGTTCGCCGGCGTTCTTCCATTCGTTCTCGGCGTAGGCCTTGCTGGCGACGGTCCAGTCGTAGAAGCCTTCCGACGTTTGCGCGCGCGGGCTGCGGTCGGTCAGCGGGCGCCACGCTTCGAGCGGCGTGCGCCCGTCCGGCGTGACGATCAGCGCCGGGCCCTGGCCGTTCAGGCGCGTCACCTGCACATAGCCGGCGTCGCGGCCGATATAGGGATCGGCGAAACTGGCGCTGGCGTGGGCTTGCTCGAGGGTGCGGTCGGTGATGATGTTGTCGAATACCATAGGCATGCCGAGGCCGCCGATTTCCACCGGCGTATTGGAATTGTTGATCAGCGTAAACCGCAGTACCAGCGCGCCGCCCTCGTTGAGCCAGCGTCGCTCCACCGTCAGCGGCAGGTCCTTGCCCAGGGTGGGGGTGATGTCGGCCGCCGCCAGGACCTTGCCGCCGGCCGGCAGCGGACTGATCGGACGTCGCGCGGCGGACGAGGAGAATTCCTGCCAGGCACCGGCGCCACCGCTGCGCAGGCGTAGGTTGAGGTCGCCTATGTGGGCGTAGCCGTCGTACTGGCGTTCGGCCTCCCTCGGACCGGGCGTGAAGTCGAAGCTGGGATCGGCGATGGGATCGAGCCGCGCCAGGGTCTGGGTGTCGGTGCGCAGCGCCAGCAGGAACTGCTTGGTGCTGTACGCCTTGGTGGCGACGTCGGGATGGCTGGGTTTGGCGGCGGGGGCGGGCGCTTCGGCGGCGAAGGCGGAGGCCGCAATGAAGAGGGAAAACAGCAAAGGGGACAACGCACGGGTAGGTGGCATATCGGAATCCTGTTGGTTTTACAAGATGTTAGCATTGTCGCGGGGCCGCGAAGGGGTAGATTTTCGGCCAAAAAGCTGATATAGTCGCGGGCTTACCTCTTCCCACACCTGTCTTGACGCCAGGGTGGGCTATATTCACAGTCCTTAAGGGAGTTTGCATGCGTCACTATGAAATAGTATTTATCGTCCATCCGGACCAGAGCGAGCAAGTGCCCGCCATGATCGAACGTTACAAAACCACCGTAACGACCCGCGGCGGCGCCGTGCACCGTGTTGAAGATTGGGGCCGTCGTCAGATGGCTTACTCGATCCAGAAACTGGCTAAAGCACACTACATCTGCCTGAACATCGAATGCGACAACGAGACCCTGGTCGAGCTGGAAACCGCCTTCAAATTCAATGATGCCGTGCTGCGTCACCTGACCGTCAAGATGAAGAAAGCGGAAACCGCTCCTTCGCCGATGATGAAGTCGGTACAACGTGAAGATGCAGCGAAATCGCATCGCACCGAAGCCCCAGCAGCTCCTGTTGCCGCCGCTCCTGCGGCCTAATTGTTGCAAAACCGAGCTGACACAGCTCCAGTGAATCAAAGCCAATTCACTGCCTTGATCGCCGAACGGGACGCCTTGCGCTATACCCCGGCCGGCATGCCGATCGTGAACGCTGTACTCCAGCACCGGTCGCAGCAGATGGAGGCGGGCATAGCCCGGTTGAGCGAGTTTGAGATTTCCGCGGTCGCCGCGGGCGAGATCTCGGGCCGCTTCAGCCAGGCGCCACTGGGCGGGTTGTACCAGTTCACCGGTTTTATCAACAAGAAGACACGCAACAGCAAAAGCCTGGTGTTTCACATCATTGATTTTAGTGCTGTCCCAGACAGCTCAATTTAGATACAGGAGCCTCAAATGGCATTCGGTAAAAAGTTCGACAAAAACAAGCTCAAGCTTAAAGAAAAGCGCAAGCAACAAAATCCACTGTTCAAGCGTAAGAAGTTCTGCCGCTTCACCGCAGCAAACGTTGAACAAGTCGATTACAAAGACGTTGACACCCTGAAGGACTTCGTCCAGGAAAACGGCAAGATCATGCCAGCACGTCTGACCGGCACCAAGGCGCACTACCAGCGTCAAGTTGACACCGCCATCAAACGCGCCCGCTACCTCGCGCTGCTGCCTTACACCGATCTGCACCACGCTTAATTGCGTAGTCTAATCCTGGAGAAAAACTATGCAAATCATTCTGTTAGAAAAAGTCGTCAACCTGGGCAACCTGGGTGAAGTCGTTAAAGTTAAAGACGGTTACGCACGTAACTTCCTGATTCCGCAAAAAATGGCCCGTCGCGCTACCGCGTCGGCTGTTGCTGAATTCGAAGTCAAGCGCGCCGAACTGGAAAAAGCCGCTGCCGCCAAACTGGCCGCCGCGCAAGCCCAAGGCGAGAAACTGAACGGCATGACCGTGAACGTTTCGCAAAAAGCTGGTGTCGACGGCCGTCTGTTCGGTTCGGTCACCAACTTCGACATCGCCGAAGCGCTGACCAAAGCTGGTTTCGCAGTTGAAAAAGCTGCCGTGCGCATGCCTACCGGTCCGCTGAAGACCGTTGGCGAGCACCCGGTGAGCGTTGCTCTGCACACCGACGTGGTGGTCGAAGTGACCGTCGCCGTCGTGGGCGAAGCCGCCTAAGTTACTTGCGCGGGCAGCAATGCCTGTTGTGCTAGTAATAATGGCAATAGATGAAAAAAGCCGGGCTTGCCCGGCTTTTTTCTCGCCAATTTTTTCGTAGTAACGCCTTGGCTGCCGCCCTAAGCGGGTATAATTCGCGCCATGAACACCCCCTCCGATCCGCAACTCGATTCCCTCCGCGTCCCGCCGCATTCCATCGAAGCAGAACAGTCCGTCATTGGCGGCTTGCTGCGCGATAACCAGGCGTTCGACCGCATCGCGGACATGATGCATTCGGAGGACTTCTACCGCTATGACCACCGCATCATCTTCGAACAGATCGTCAAGATGATCAACGGCTCCAAGCCGGCCGACGTCATCACGGTGTTCGAAACCCTGACGCAGATGGGCAAGGCCGAGGACGTCGGCGGCCTGGCCTACCTGAACGCGATGGCGCAGAACACGCCGTCGGCGGCCAACATCCGCCGCTACGCCGAGATCGTGCGCGACCGCTCCATCCTGCGCCAGCTGATCACCGTGGCCGACGAGATTTCCGGCCAGGCGTTCACGCCCCAGGGCAAGGAAGTCAAGCAGATGCTCGACGAGGCCGAATCGAAGATCTTCGCCATCGCCGAGCAGGGCGCGCGCGGCGCGGCCGGCTGGCTGCCGGTGCAGCCGCTGCTGACCCAGGTGGTCGAGCGCATCGATGAATTATATTCACGCGACAACCAGTCCGAGATCACCGGCGTGCCGACCGGCTGGATCGACCTCGACCGCATGACCTCGGGCCTGCAGCCGGGCGACATGGTGGTCGTCGCCGGCCGCCCGTCGATGGGCAAGACCGCGTTCTCGATGAACATCGCCGAGAACGTCGCGGTCGAAGAGGGCCTGCCGGTGGCCGTGTTCTCGATGGAGATGGGCGGCGTGCAGCTGGCCATGCGTATGCTCGGCTCGGTCGGCCAGCTCGACCAGCACCGCCTGCGTACCGGCAAGCTGAACGATGAGGATTGGCCGCGCCTGACGCACGCCATCCAGAAAATGAACGATGCCCAGGTCTACATCGACGAGACGCCGGCATTGAACCCGATCGAGATGCGCGCCCGCGCGCGGCGCCTGTCGCGCCAGTGCGGCAAGCTCGGCCTGATCGTGGTCGACTACCTTCAGCTGATGACCGGCTCGACCCAGGGCGACAACCGCGCCTCCGAGATTTCGGAGATCTCGCGCTCGCTCAAGGGCCTGGCCAAGGAACTGCAGTGCCCGGTCATCGCGCTGTCGCAGCTGAACCGCTCCCTGGAGCAACGCCCCAACAAACGTCCCGTCATGTCCGACCTGCGCGAATCCGGCGCTATCGAGCAGGATGCGGACGTCATCATCTTCCTGTATCGCGACGAGGTCTACAACCCCGACTCGCCCGATAAGGGAACGGCCGAGATCATCATCGGTAAGCAGCGTAACGGCCCGATCGGCTCGGTGCGCCTGACCTGGATCGGCCAATACACCAAGTTCGGCAACTACGCCGGTAACCTGGCGCTGTACCAAGGCGACTAACACCGGCAACACCACTGGGTCCGCCACAGCAAACAGGGCGTACCCATCCTGACGCCGCCGGCCGACGCCGGAGGGCGGTCTGTAGCAGTAATCACGACTATGAAACGGAGAAAGACATGTTTGGACGTTTGATGCCCACCGAGGGCAAATTTTTTGACCTGTTCAATCAGCACGCCGACCTGTGCGTCAAAGGTGCAAAAGAGATGCTGGGGTTGATGTCCAACTTCGACGACCTGGAAAACCGCGTGCACGCGATCGAGAGCATCGAGAAACAGGCCGACAAGATCACCTACGCCACCGTCGACCTGCTGCACAAGACCTTCATCACGCCGATCGACCGCGACGACATCCACAAGCTCATCACGCGCCAGGACGACATCCTCGACCTGCTCGAGGACGCCGCCCAGACCGTCTCGCTGTACGACCTGCACTCGGTCACGCCGGAAGCCAAGCGCCTGGCCGAGCTGGTGCTCGCCTGTACCGAGAAGGTCAAGGAAGCCGTCTCGCTGCTGCACAACATGGACAACTCGCGCCAGATCGTCGCCATCTGCGAGGAGATCGACCGCCTCGAGTCGGACGCCGACCACGTGATGCGCGCCGCCATGTCCAAGCTGTTCCGCGACGAACCGGACGTGCGCAACCTGATCAAGATGAAGGCCATCTACGAAATCCTGGAAACCGTCACCGACCGTTGCGAGGATGTGGCCAACATCATCGAAGGCATCATCGTCGAAAACGCATAATTACAAAAAGAACAGTCCATGAATACCATAACAATGAGCATCTATGTGCTGGGCATCCTGATCGCCCTGGCCTTGGTGTTTGACTTCATGAACGGCTTCCATGACGCCGCCAACGCGATCGCCACCGTCGTCTCGACCGGTGTGCTGAAGCCGCAAACGGCGGTGGCCATGGCCGCGTTCTTCAATTTCGTCGCCATCTTCGTGTTCCACCAGCTCACGGTGGCCGCCACCGTCGGCAAGGGCACCATCGATCCCAACGTGGTGGACCAGTATGTGATCTTCGGCGCGCTGGTCGGCGCCATCGTCTGGAACGTCGTCACCTGGTACTACGGCATTCCATCGTCGTCCTCGCACGCGCTGATCGGCGGCCTGGTCGGCGCGGCCGTGGCCAAGAGCGGCACCGGCGCGTTGATCTCCGCCGGTCTGATCAAGACCGTGGCCTTCATCGTGCTGTCGCCGCTGCTCGGCTTCATCTTCGGTTCGCTGATGATGTTGCTCGTGTCGTGGGTGTTCGTGCGCTCGACGCCGCGCCGGGTCGACAAATGGTTCCGCCGCCTGCAACTGGTGTCGGCCGCCTCGTACAGCCTCGGCCACGGCGGCAACGACGCGCAAAAAACCATCGGCATCATCTGGATGCTGCTGATCGCCGCCGGCTACTCGCAGGCCGGCGACGCCGAGCCGCCGCTGTGGGTCATCGTTTCCTGCTATACGGCGATCTCGTTCGGCACGCTGTTCGGCGGCTGGCGCATCGTCAAGACCATGGGCCAGAAGATCACCAAGCTCAAACCGGTGGGCGGCTTCTGCGCCGAGACCGGCGGCGCGATCACCTTGTTCACCGCCACCGCCCTCGGCGTGCCGGTGTCGACCACGCACACCATCACCGGCGCCATCGTCGGCGTGGGTTCGGCGCAGAAGATGTCGGCGGTGCGCTGGGGCGTGGCCGGCAACATCGTCTGGGCGTGGATCTTCACGATCCCGGCGTCGGCCTTCGTCGCCGCGATCGCCTGGTGGGTGGGGCAGCACATCATGTAACGCGAAAGGGAGCCCAGGCTCCCTTTTTTATCGGGCGCGGGAGCGGGGCGGCTGCGCCGTCGTGGTCGACGATGGATCGCCCGTGGCCGGACGGATGCGCAGTTCGTCGCCGACCCGCTGAATGTCGAGATCGATGTCGGCGCGGCCGTAGGCGATTTCAGGCGGGATAGGGATCGCCTGGGTGTTACCGCTTCGGAAGGCCTTGGTGGTATGGCGGCGCAAGCGCCACAAATGGGCCATGTCTTCCGGTATAGGCACCGGATAGTGAGGCAAGGGAGGCAGTCCGAGCTTTGCGTAGGCCTGCCGCACGCGTTCTTGCTGCTCGGCTTCCGGCAGGTCTGGCGGCAATTCGACAGTGACTTTCTTACCGTCTTTCGACTTGAAGACAAACGTGTAATCATCCTCCGGCTTCCGGGGGAAGAAATGACGAATAGCCAGCGCGAGGGTGATGACGACCGCCATGGAGCCTAGCATCCAGGAAAAAATCATGAGCAGCCCATCGCTAACCGAAGCCCAGTTCATCTCTTGCCTCCACGCGCAAAGTCCACAAGAACCGCGATGCCCCAAAGTATAGCGCCGATAAGAATTGCGGTTCGTCCGCCATCGACGTTGGCGAAAAACCGACTGCCATCTGTAAGGCTCAAATACAGGCTGATCGACCAGGCGGAAAAGCCCAGCCAAACCGCGAGATTGATCCATTGAGCCCAGTGATCTTCACTGCGATCGAAGGATACGCGTTTGGAAGTACTCGCAACGGGTCGAGGTAATTCCCGTGCCCGCGTGAGCGGCAGTAGCATGCCCAGCGACGCTGCGCCAACCGTGGGCCCAATAAACGCGGCGGGGGCGGAATCGTTTAAGCTGCTACGCATGAGAAATTCAAAAATGGCCATGATCCAAGGAAATGCCCACGTGAGGATTCTGAGTTCCATGATATTTATGCCAGGGTCGAAGTGTCCAATGTAGACGCTTATACCCGGCGGTGAGTTGATCTGCATTGCGGTAAAATCGATAACTTCGTGACGGGCTAAGCATGCAAAAAATTGATTTCCCAGCGTTGACGCAGTTGGCACAGGCCTCGGCCGCGGTAGGCGTGCCTTGTAGCTGCGACCAGACATCGCTGGCGGCCTGGCAGGCGTTGCCGATGACGTTGGAGCTGGAGCGGTTCGAGGATGTCGGCACGTTGATGGACGATCCGTATGACGAACCGACGTTCGTCGAATTCCATCCGAACGATACGCGCTACGAGAGTGAGGACGCACCCATCGCGCCGCGCTACTATCCGTACAACCGCTGCACGGTGTCGCGTTGCCTGAATTGCGGCCGCAACTATCTTCGCTACAACGAGGCCGGCGGCTATTTCACCGAGCTGCGCATCCGCGCCTTGCAGCCGGACTTGCTGGTGGACGCAGCGCTGCCGTGAGTGCCATTTCATGCCGGGGCCAAGCGCAAGGGCAGCGCCCAGCGGATAACGATAGTCATCAACAGTAGCAGCGCGCCGGCCCCGACGAACAGCGCGTCGACGCCGAACTTCGCCGATACGCCGGCGACCGTCAGCGACAGCGGCGTGATGCCGGCCGACGCCACCCCCAGCACGCTCATCACGCGGCCCAGCATGTCGCCGGGCACGCGGCCTTGCAGCCAGCTTAGTACGCTGACATTGATGAAACCCGCCACCGCGCCGAGCAGGCCCGCGTCCAGGCACAGCAACCACAGCGGCATGGGCAGCGCTAGGCACGTGAGCATGGCGCCCAGCATGCCGGAGGCGATGGCGACCCTGGTTTGCATGCCGGTTGCGGGCGACCACTTGGCGGCCAGCGCCAGGCCGGCCAATGAGCCGGCCGCCGCGCTCGACATCAGCAAGCCGAGGCCGGTGGAACCATGGCGGTCGCCGGCCAGTACGACCAGTCCGATCTGGCTGGGTCCGATGACACAAAAATTGATCCCGGCAAAACTGATCATCAGCGCCCGCAATCCCTTGTCTCCCCAAACGTAGCGCAAGCCATCGGCAATTGCCCGCCTGATGCCGACCGCCTTGCCGGTCGATGGCGCGGCCCGCCGCCCGTCCGCCAGGAGCAGGAGGACCACGATAATGTAGGCGCAGCTTGCGGCGTGGACAATGAACATGGTTTTCAATCCCCATTCCGCGATCAGCAGTCCGCCGACGGCCGAACCGGCCAGCACGCACAGCTGGCTGCTCGATTGCAGCAGAGCGTTGGCGCGGTGCAGCTGTTCCGGCGCAAGTAGTTGGGGCACCAATACGCGCAGCGCAGGCGAACCGAAGGCGTCGGCCACCCCAAAACATGCCGCGAGCAGATACAGCATCGGCAAATCAAGTGCCTGCGCGTTCAGCAGCGCTGCGATCAGCGTGGCGCACAGCGCCTGCGCGGTGTAGGCCACCGCCAACACGGTCCGCACCGGGAAGCGGTCGCTCACCGCGCCGCCGAGCAGCATCAGCGACGCATGCGGAATGGCCAGCGCCATCATGACCGAGCCCAGCGCTACGCTGGATCCGGTCATTTGCAAGACCAGCCAGGGCAGCGCCAGCATGAAGGCGACGTCGCCCAGTTGCGAAATGGTCGCACCGATCCACACGTGACGAAAAGTCGGTGGCAATTTGTTCATGATGGCGTATTAAAAAAGTGAATGTGGGTTTACATTCGCATAATTGGCGGGATTTGTCTATCATGGCCGGATGAATCAAAACAAAGTGATCGCCGCACCCCGGCAAAAACGCAGCCAGGCCACCCTGGAGCGGCTACTGAGCGCTACCATCCGCCTGCTGGACGAGCATGGACTGGAGGGGGCGGTCATTCCCCGCATCGCCGAGCTCGCTGGAGTCGCGCCGGCCAGCGTCTACCGCCGCTTCGCCAACAAGGATGCCTTGATGCGTGCGGCGTTGCTGCATGTGCTGGAAAGCAGCAGAGAAGCAAACCGTTTGGGGCTTGCCAGCGCGTTGCAAGGGGCCACGCTGGCGGCAAGCGCGGAGGCGCTGATGGACCTGATGTTCAGGCAATACAGGCAACATCCGCGTCTGGTGCGTGCGCTAACGCGGTTTATCGATGCCGACGTGGACCCGCAATTTGTCGCCACCGCGCGCGCCATCATGGCCGAGAATCTTGAGCTCAGCGTGCAATGCCTGCTGGTGCATCGCGATCAGATCCATCATGCGGCGCCCGAGCGCGCGCTGCGCTTTGCGTTGCTGCACGCGATCACGTCGATTGAAGCGATCGCGTTGGAGCCGGTATCGCTGTGGCATACCGTCATGCGGGAATCGGACGAGGCGTTGGCAAAGGAATTCGCCCGCAGCTTTGTCGCTTACTTGAGCTGACGCCGGCTTCTGTGGAGGAAAAAGGCGCCGAAGCGCCTTTGTGCCGGCGCATGGCCCAGGGGCTTACGCCACGTCCGGTGCGAACAGCTTGTCGTACGCGGCCAGCAGGCTTTGGTGCATGGCGCTGGCTTCGAAGTTCGGGCCCAGCGTCTCCAGGCCGAAGAAGCGCTCGGAGCCATCGAGCAGGGCCTCGGCCATCGCCAGGGTCACGGCACCGTATAGCAGTTCCAGCGCCTGCCGGAAATTTTCCGGCTCGTCCAGCCGGACGATGCTCTCGATGCAGCGGTACACCAGCCGGCGCGGCCTGGCCAGGTCGCCGTAGTGGTGGATCCAGTTGCAGCCCTCGAGCACCGCTTCCTCGTCGCCCACCACCAGCGCCAGCAAGGTCTTGAATTCGCCCACGCGCACCTGCTTCCATGGCGTGCCGTCGGCGGCCGCCAGGCCGATAAGTTCCCACAGCGGCCGCTCGTCGTCCAGGTTCGAGGTCTGCAGCTCGACCAGCAGGCTGGCGCACTCCTGCACGCTCAGCTCTTGCAGGCGCGCCAGCAGCGGCCGCAGCGCGTTGCCGACGCTATTGTTCTCCCACTCCAGGTCCTCGACCGGATAGACCTCCGAGAAGCCCGGCACCACGATGCGGCAGGTGTGGACGCCTTGCCCGTCGAAGTCGGCCACGTAGATATCCTTGCCCTCGGCGTGCAGCGCCTCGACCAGCCACCGGTAGTCCTCCTCCGTGGTGGCGCTGAAGTTCCAGTCGACGAAAGGATAGTCCGACGTGTCGCTCAGGAATTCCCACGCGATCACGCCGCGTCCATCGGCCAGGTGGGCCTCCCGGTTGGCGAAGGAGTCGATCTCGCTGGCGTCGAAGCTCGGCTCCGGATAGCCTTGGAGCGCGTCGAGCGAGCGGTTTTGGGGCAGCCTTGCCATCGCCCGCCCCAGCGCGATCGCCATGCGCGGATGGGCGCCAAAGCTGGAGACCACGCCCTGGTCCCCCGGATGGATCAGCGTGACGTTCATGACGGGGTATTTGCCGCCGAGCGAGGCGTCCTTGACCAGCACGCCGAAACCGGCCGCGCGCAGGCCGGCGACGCCGGCCTCGATGGCGGGGAAGCGGGCGATGACGTCGTCCGGCACCTCCGGCAGGCACATGCCCTCGGCGATGATCCGGTATTTGATAGCCCGTTCGACGATCTCCGACAGCGCGTGCACGCGCGCCTCGGTGACGGTGTTGCCGGCGGCTATGCCGTTGCTGGCGTACAGGTTATCGATGATGTTGACCGGGATGTAGGCGGTGGCGCCGTCGCGCAGGCGCTGGTAGGGCAGGGCGCAGATGCCGCGCCCGGCGTTGCCGGAGTTGAGGTCGACCAGCACGCCGGCGTCGATGTCGCCCTGCGGATTGTACAAGGCGTGCAGCTCCGCATCGAGCAGCCCGGACGGCCACGAAGCGTCGGCCGCCGGCGCGAACCATTTCTCGCCCGGGTAGTGGACGACCGGCGCGCCGGCGCGACGCGCGCCCAGGTGGAAGTGGCGCCAGAAGTCATGGGTGCCCAAGCGCTCGGCGAACGCGGCGTAGGCGCCGGCGCGCGCGGCCAGCTCGGTCGCGCCCTTGCCGTTGGCGGTCAGCAGCGGGCAGTCGTCGTCCCGCAACCGGATCGACCAGATGCCGCCGGCCTCGTGCGTCGGCGGCGATTCGGTCAGCCGGAAGCCGCGCCTGGCCAGCTTGGCCCGCATGGTGGCGATGGTGGTTTCGAGGGCGGCGTCTTTGCCCGGGATGGTGGTTTCAATGGTCATCGAGCGGTCTCGGAAGGAAGGGGCGGACGGCGCGCAAACTCAAACCGCGCCGGCGGGGCTGAATGCTTGCGTCAAGCTTACCACCGCCGGGGCCGCGACGTCGCAAATGCGCTATCATGCCGCCTTTCGCAGATTCACTCAGGCATCAATGACATTACTTCCGGGCAAGGCCCCGCGCGGCGCGCGCCACTCCCGGTTCCGGCGCTA
This sequence comes from uncultured Duganella sp., assembly GCA_963511605.1. Taxonomy (GTDB): domain Bacteria; phylum Pseudomonadota; class Gammaproteobacteria; order Burkholderiales; family Burkholderiaceae_D; genus Rugamonas. The sequence goes on from CAUPJZ010000019.1 coordinate 102,302, forward strand.
CACCGAAACGGTCATGAACGCCGCGTTGCTGGGGGGACTGGTGGCGTCGTTGAGCTACCGCCTCGGCCTGCACGGGCGCCTGGGCGTGACGCGTTACAGCGTGGCGCTGGCGTCCGAACGCCGCCTGCGACGGCCCCTCAAGATCGCCTTCGCCTCCGACTTCCACGCCGGCCCGCCGACCCACGCCGGCCTCTTCGACGACCTGTTCGCCCGCCTCGACGCCGAGCGGCCCGACCTGCTGCTGCTGGGCGGCGACTACGTCCACGGCCCGGCGCGCTACGCGGAGGCGCTGTGCGCGGGCCTGGCGGCCTGCAGGCCGCCGCTGGGCAAGCTGGCCGTGTTCGGCAACCACGACCTGATCACCGACCACGACCTCATCGAGCGCATGTTCGCGCGCGCCGGCGTGGACATGCTGGTCAACCGTGCTCACTCGCTACCGGCGCCGTTCGACGGCGTGTCGGTGTGCGGCATGGACGATCCGTGGACCGGCGCGCCCGACGGCCACGCCACCTTCGCCGGCGCCGGCCCGACGCGGGTGCTGCTGATGCACGCTCCAGACGGCCTGCTGCGCCTGGACGGCCATCGCTTCGACGTCGGTTTCGCTGGCCACACCCACGGCGGGCAGATCGCCACCGGCGATGGCACGCCGCTGGTGATGCCGCGCGGGCCGCTGTCGCGTCCCTTTCATTATGGGCGCTTCCCGTTGCCCGGCAACGGCGAGCTGATCGTCAGTCGCGGCGTGGGGTGCAGCGGTATCCCGGTGCGCATCAACGCCGATCCGGAGCTGGTGATCTGCACTGTGCAATAATCTGTTGTATGAACAAGCCGATCCCCACCGTATTGCTCTCGCCCGAAGATCCCGGCGCCGCCGACTGCGTGGCGTTGATGGCGGAGTTGTCGACGGTGCTCGAGGAGATCACCGGCAGCAGCGGCAAGGCCTCGTTCGACGCCGACGACGTGCGCGGCCCGATGGCGTGCTTCGTCGTCGCCCGCGATGCCGCCGGCGTGGCCCAGGGCTGCGGCGCCTTCCGGCCGCTGGAACCGGGCGTGGCCGAAATCAAGCGCATGTACGCGCGCCGCCACAGCATCGGCATCGGCAGCGCCGTGCTGACCTATCTGGAGCGCGAGGCGGCGGCGCTGGGCTACCAGGCGATCTGGCTCGAGACGCGCCTGGTCAACCGCCGCGCGGTCGACTTCTACACGGCGCGAGGCTACGTGCGCATCGCCAACTACGGCAAGTACATCGGGAATCCGCTCGCTGTTTGCTTTGAGAAACAACTACCGGGAAGCTGACACGCACGGCTTAGAAACACCTTACGTGTAAGTGTCGTCTTACAAGCGTATGCTCCGGGCTCCGCTTCCGTACCGGTGCGATCAGGTTCAGAATGTGGCCTGTTTCATCAAAGGCTAGAAAAACCATGCGTATCATCGATCAGCGTTACCTCTCCAGCGACAACCGCTACTCCACCCAACCTTGCCTGCTCAGCATTCTCGAAGTCGACGACGCGCCGGCCACGCCGGCCGCGCTGGCGTCGCTTGACCAGCGCTTGCTGGCGATGCTGCCCGGCGTGCGCAGCCAGGTCGGCCTGGTCGGCATGCGCGGCGACGACGTGCCGCAGATCGTGCGCGTGGTGCAGCAGGTGGCGTTGGAATTGCGCCGTCTGGCGCTCAATGAAGTGACGGTCGGTTTCGTCGGCGTGGTGCCGCGCATGCAGGGCCGCTACCGGCTGGTGTTGCCTTACGCGGCCAAGAACGCCGCCGCGCCGGCGCTGCGCATCGCCACGCAAATGGTCAGCGCCTTGCGCGCCGGCCGCGCCTTCAACCTGCCGGCCGCCGTGGCCCGCCTGCGCGCGCTGGCCGACCGCCGTTTGACGGCCCGTCCGGCGGTGGCGGCCGTCGCGGCATAGTTGCCGTCCCGGCGAATTGCCATGGAACAGCGTTAACCCACGGAGACACGTAGGGCGGTTAGCGGGCGAGGCCCGCTAACCGCCCCGGGGCCCATCGAAGGAACGCCCCACCTGCCGGTAGGGCTTGAGAGCGCAGCGTAATCGGCCATGCATGTTCCGCCGGCGGCGCATGCATGGCCGATTACGGCGTTCCGCCTAATCCGCCCTACGTGTATCCCGGTGTTTCACACGCCCGTATCGGCCGATTACGGCGTTCCGCCCAACTCGATCTCCATCCCCTCGTACGCCAGCACCACCTTCAGCCCGCCGAGCAGCGACGCGTGGCGCGCCATCACGTCGGCGAACACCGCCTCCAGCTCGTCGTCGCCACGGGTCGGCTCGTGATGGGTGCAATACAAGGTGCCGGCACCGGTGCGCAACGCCAGCGCGAACGCCGAGTCGAACGTGCCATGTCCCCACCCGCGCTTGGCGGGATACTCCTCCCTCGTATACGAACAATCGACGATCAGCGCGTCGACGCCCATCGCCATGGCGTCGATGGCGGCGCTGCGTTCGCGCATCCAGCGCTCGTAGGTCGCGTGCTCCGGGTGGCCGGCCGGATGGATATTATAAAAAGGCTCATGGTCGCCGGTGAAGAACAGCGACTTGCCGTTGCAATCGATGCGATACCCCAGGTCGGTCACCGGATGGTTCATCACCACGTTGTTGACGGTGGCGTCGCCCACCTGGATCGCCTCGCCCACCGTCAGCGTATGGTATTCGATGGTGGCGTCCATCTGTGTTTCGCTGACGGGGAAATAACTGTTTTGTAACTGCACGCCCATCACGTGCTCGATGCCGTTGCCGGTGACCGGGTCGGTGACCCCGTGCAGGCGCACCCGGCTGTCGCGCACGAACAGCGGCGTGAAGAACGGCAGCCCGTGGATATGGTCCCAGTGGCTGTGCGTGATAAAGATGTTGGCGTGGATGGGGACGGTTTTGTTTTGGATCAGGGATTGCGCCAGCGAGAACAGACCGGTGCCGCCGTCGATGATGATCAGGGTGTCGTCATCGGTGCGCACTTCGATGCAGGTGGTATTGCCGCCGTAGCGCGCGGTGCGCGGCCCCGGCGAGGGGATGGAGCCGCGGACTCCCCAAAATCTGAATTTCATGCTCTATCCCTAGTGATTTTTTTGTAATTTCCGCCAGTGCCGGCTGTTTTTTTGGACTTTCCACCAACGGCCGATGATAGCTTTTTTTTTCGGCGCGAGGGCGAAACGGAACAATATACTGAACTGCAAAATGGCAATTCCCCCGCACGATACAGTTCCCCATGTACAACAGCTTGCACTACGGATACACTCGACGCTGCGTTGATGCCAGTCACTTTCCTTAAACGGTAACAAAAAAACAATCATGCAAGAGTTAAATCAATCGCAGATTGCCCAGCGGCTCGACCAGTTGACGGAACTCAGCGTTGAGCTGGGCGGCACCCACGACACCGACTCCTTGCTCGAGCGGATACTGGTCGTTGCCAAAAGCATGACCAACGCCGACGGCGGCACGCTGTACCGGCCCAGCGCGGACAAGCGCTCGCTCGACTTCAATATCCTGTGGAACGATACCCTGGGCATGCGCCAGGGCGGCGCCAACGGCGAGCCGATCACGGCGCCGTCGATTCCGCTATACGAGGCAGGCGGCGAGCGCAACCTGTCGTCGGTGGCGGCGTATGCGGCCCATTTCGGCCAGTCGGTCAACATCGAGGACGTCTACAAGGCCGACGTCTTCAACTTCTCCGGCATGGTCGCTTTCGACCGCCAGCGCCACTACCATTCGCAATCGTTCCTGACGGTGCCGATGAGCGACCACGAAGGCGAACTGGTTGGCGTGCTGCAATTGATCAACGCCATCGACGCCGAGACCGGCGCCATCCGCGCCTTCTCGTCCACCGACCAGCGCTTCATCGAGGCGCTGGCCGCGCAGGCGGCCGTGGCGCTGACGCACCAGCGCCTGATCCGCCAGCTCGAGGAACTGCTCGAGTCGCTGGTCAACCTGATCAACATCGGCATCGACGAGAAGTCGCCCTACACCGGGCGCCATTGCCAGTTCGTGCCGGAGCTGACGATGATGCTGGCCGAGGCGGTGCACGCCACCGTGACCGGCCCGATGGCCGGCTTCCGCATGACCGACGCCGACCGCAAGGAACTGTGGCTGGCCGGCCTGCTGCACGATTGCGGCAAGATCACCACCCCGGTGCACGTGGTCGACAAGGCCACCAAGCTCGAGACGATCAGCGACCGCATCCACACCATCGACACCCGCTTCGAGGTGCTGCTGCGCGACGCCGAGATCGCCGCGCTCAAGCAGAAGCTGGCCGCCGGCGGCGACCCCGTCCGGCTGGCCGCGATCGACGCCGAGCTGGCGCGCCGCCAGTCCGACCTGCGCGAGGAGCGCGACTTCATCCGCTTCGCCAACGTCGGCGCCGAGGCCATGTCGGCCGAGCACCAGCAGCGCGTGCGCGGGATCGCCGCGCGCCGCTGGACCGGGCCCGATGGCGAGGAGCGCGACTTCCTCGACGCCGACGAGGTGATGAACCTGACCATCCGCTTCGGCACCTTGACCGAGGCCGAGCGCAAGATCATCAACAACCACATCGTCGTGACGATCCGCATGCTCGAGGCGCTGCCGTGGCCCAAGCACCTCAAGAACGTGCCGGAATACGCCGGCGGCCACCACGAGCGCATGGACGGCAAGGGCTATCCGCGCGGCCTGACCGCCGACCAGATGTCGGTGCAGGCGCGGCTGATGGCGATCGCCGACATCTTCGAGGCGCTCACCGCCAAGGACCGTCCGTACAAGAAGGGCAAGATGCTGTCGGAATCGCTGCGCATCCTCGGCCAGTTCTCGCTCAACGGCCACATCGATCCGGACCTGTTCGACATTTTCATCCGCAGCAAGATCTATCTGGAATTCGCCCGCAAGTACATGGACGAGAAACAGATCGACGTCATCGACGAATCGCGGATTCCCGGCTACACGCCGTAAGGAGCGCCCTTGGCACCGAGGGGACAGTGGCGCCGTTGGGCCAAAACGCTGCTCAAGTCCGGCCCGCGCTGGCTGCTGGGCATGCTCGTCACCGCGCTCGGCGCGGCCTATGCGCTCGGTTTCTACGACAACGGCACCGTCGCCCGTCTCGACAGCCTGATCGCCGGCGAGCGCATGAAGCTGCAGGCGCCGGTGCTCGATCCGCGCATCGTCATCGTCGACATCGACGGCAAGGCGCTGACCGAATTCGGCCGCTTCCCGTGGAGTCGCGACATCCAGGCGCGGCTCGTCTCCCAACTGACGCGCCACTACCGGGTGGGCGCGGTCGGCTACGATATCTCCTTTCCCGAGCCGGACACCAGTTCCGGCTACGGCGTGCTGGAGCGGCTATCGGCCGGCGAACTGAAGGATGTGCCCGCGCTGCGCGAACGGCTCGAACAACTGCGCCCGGCGATGGACTACGACGGCCTGTTCGCCGCCGCGCTGCAAGGCCAGCCGGTGGTGCTCGGCTTTAACCTGTCGCCGGACCAGGTCAAGGGCGCGCTGCCGGCGCCGTTGTTTACCGAACAGGATTTGAACGGCCGCGAACTGCTGGCCTATTCGGCCGACGGCTACGAGGCCAACGTGGCGCCGCTGGCGCGCGCGGCCGCCGGCGCCGGCAGCTTCTCGGTGGTCACCGATCCGGACGGCATCGTCCGCACCGCCGGCCTGATCCAGCAGGTCGGCGCCGATTACTACCCGTCGCTGTCCTTGGCCACGGCCGGCGTGTACCTGAAGGCGCGCGCCATCAAACCCTACCTCGACCGCTCGGTCGACCGCATGTCGCAAAGCCAGCAGGACAGCGGCGGCTACGATTTCCTGTCGCTGTTCCTGCCCGGCGGCCAGCGCCTGATCCCGGTGGGCGAGGCGATGACGACGGTGATCCAGTTCCGCGGCAGCGGCGGGCCGCGCGGCGGCGCCTTCCGCTACGTGTCGGCGGCCGACGTGCTGACCGGGCGCGTCCCGGCCGACGTGCTCAAGGGCGCGGTGGCGCTGATCGGCACCACCGCGCCGGGCCTGGTCGACCTGCGCGCCACGCCCGTCAACCCCGAGTTCCCCGGTGTCGAGATCCACGCCAACATCATCAAGTCCATCCTCGACGACAACTTCAAGGCGCGTCCGGACACCGCGATCGCCGTCGAGGCCGGGCTGATCCTGCTGGCCGGCCTGTTGCTGACGTTCGCGCTGCCGGCGCTCGCGCCGCTGCAGGCCATCCTGCTGGGCGCGGCCGCGCTGGGCGCCAGCGTCGCCTTCAACTATTACCTGTACAGCGAGCGCGACCTGCTGTTCCACCTGGCGATGCAGCTGATCGTCATCGCCGCCATCTTCGTGTTCAACGTGGCCTGGGGTTATTTTTTCGAGGTGCGCAAGGGCAGGGCGCTGGTGTCGCGCTTCGGCGAATACGTCGCCCCCGAGCTGGTGGCCGAGATGGCCGCCAATCCCGAGCAATACCATATGGACGGCGAAAGCCGCGAGCTGACGGTGCTGTTCGTCGACGTGCGCGGCTTTACCACCATCTCCGAGGGGCTGACGCCGAAGGCGCTGCGCGAATACATCAACCTGTACCTGACGGCGATGTCGGAGGACATCCGCGACAGCCACCGGGGCACGCTCGACAAATACATCGGCGACGCCGTCATGGCGTTCTGGGGCGCGCCGGTGGCCTTCGCCGACCACGCCAGCCGCGCTGTCGCCACCTCGCTGCTGATGCAGGCCAGCGCGCAACGCCTCAACGACGACTTCATCGCGCGCGGCTGGCCGCCGCTGAAGATCGGCATCGGCCTGAACACCGGCCTGATGCACGTGGGCGACATGGGTTCCAAGATCCGCCGCGCCTACACCGTCATGGGCGACGCGGTCAACCTCTGCGCCCGGCTCGAGGGCATCACCAAGGTCTATGGCGTCGGCATCGCCGTCGGCGCGGCCACGCGCGCGGCGGCGCCGGAATTCGCCTACCGCGAGCTCGACCTGGTGCGGGTCAAGGGCAAGCGCGAGCCGGTGGCCATCTTCGAGCCGCTGGCGCCGGCAGGCGCGCTGGACGCGGCCACCGCCGAAGGGCTGGCGCGCTGGCACGAGGCGCTGGCCGCCGTGCGGGCGCAACAGTGGGATAGAGCCATGTCAATAATTGCTCAATTGCATGATTCAGCTCCCGACGACCGCCTGTATTCCTTATACACTGAACGCATCGCCTACTACCGGGCCCATCCGCCGGGCGACGACTGGGACGGCGTCACGACGTTCGACACCAAATAGCGCTTGCTGGCTTGCTGAATATGCAATGATGATCGTCTGTAATGATGGCGCGGGCGTATCGTCCCGGCGCGCCACAGACGGCGAGGAATACATGCTTATTTGCAAAAAATGGCTGGCGCCGGCCCCAAAGTCGACTACACTTCAAGTAATATTTGTTTCTCGTTGGATATATCTCAACGGGCTCCGCATGCCCCACCCATAGCATACCGCCCAGGGCGCCATCACCGGCGCGGCGGGCCGACGACCAGCCCCGATAGAGGATGTCTTCATGACCGCAGATCTTGATTGCCAACGCCAACTTTCCCACGCTGGCGCGCCGCTGCGGCGCAAGCTGCTGTCCGTGCTGGTGGCCGCCTGCTACGGCGCCGCTGTTCACGTTCAGGCCGCCCCGGTCAATCCGACCGTGGTGGCGGGCCAGGCCAGCTTCAATTTCCAGGGCAAGACCTATTCCATCACCAATACGCCCAATGCCATCATCAACTGGCAGGGCTTCTCGCTCGGCGCCGACGAAGTGGCGCGTTTCATCCAGCAAAGCACCGACAGCAAGGTCCTGAACCGCATCACCGGCCAGGACCCGAGCCGCATCCTCGGCGCGCTGCAGTCGAACGGCAAGGTGTTCCTGATCAACCCCAACGGCGTGCTGTTCGGCGCCGGCTCGCGGGTCGACGTCAACGGCCTGGTGGCCTCCAGCCTGGCGATCTCCAACGCCGACTTCCTGGCCGGTAATAACAACTTCGCCGGCGCCGCCGGCGCGGGCAAGGTCGTCAACCAGGGCACGCTGGCCACGCCCAATGGCGGACAGATCTTCCTGATCGCGCCGGCGGTGGAAAACAGCGGCGTCATCTCGTCGCCGAACGGCGACGTGGTGCTGGCGGCCGGCCACAGCGTGCAATTGTTCGATGCACGCGATCCCAACGTGCAGGTGGTGGTGTCGTCGCCGGCCGACCAGGCGCTCAACCTGGGCAGCATCGTCGCCCACGGCGGACGGGTTGGCGTCTACGGCGCGCTGGTCAGCCAGCGCGGCACCATCAACGCCGACAGCGCCGTCATGGGCGCCAACGGCAAGATCATCCTCAAGTCCAGCCGCACCACCTTGCTGGAGGCGGGCAGCAGCACCAGCGCGCGCGGCGTGGTCGATGGCAATTCAGGCGGCAACCTGAACACCGGCGGCGATATCGTGCTGCTGGGCGCGCAGGTCGGCCTGACCGGCAACGCCGTGGTCGACGCCAGCGGCGGCGCCGGCGGCGGCACGGTGCTGGTCGGCGGCGACTACCAGGGCAAGAACACGGCCTTGCCGAACGCGCAGCAGACCCATGTCGGCAAGGACAGCGTGATCCGGGCCGACGCCACCGGTCTGGGCGACGGCGGCAAGGTCATCGTCTGGGGCGACCGGGCGACGCAGGTGTTCGGCACCATTTCCGCGCGCGGCGGCGCGGCCGGCGGCAACGGCGGCTTCGTCGAAACGTCCGGCCATTATCTGGACATGCGGGGCACGGTCGACACGCGCGCGCCGCTGGGCGCGACCGGCACCTTGCTGCTCGATCCGAGCGACATCTACATCGCCAGCGACAGCGGCACCGCCACGGCCGCCGGCATGACGGCCGGCGCCACGCCGCCGAACAACAATGGCGTGTTCCTGGAGACGACCGCCGTCGCCGACTCGCTGCTGCTGACCAGTACCTTGCAGAACGCGCTGGCGACCACGGACGTCACCGTCACCACCGCCAACGGCGCCGGCACCGGCAGCGGCAAGATCAGCGTGCTCAGCCCCGTGAGCTGGCTCTCCACCCACAGCCTGACCCTGAACGCCAGCGCCGGCATCGAATTGAAGGCGTCGATCGACGGCGCCAACGCGCCGCTGCACCTGAACGCGGGCGGCGCCATCGTCCAGACCACCAGCCCCATCGACGGCCTGCACGCGGCCAGCCTGAACGCCGTGGCCGCCGGCAATATCGTCCTGGATAACACCGGCAATACGATCACCGGCGTGAGCAGGCTGGCGTCCACCGGCGGCAGCGCGTCGCTGACGGCCGACAGCGTCAATCTCGGTCCCAGTTCGGTGGCGAGCACCGGCACCTTGTCGGTGACGGCGGCCGGCGGCGACATCACGCTCGGCCAGCAACTGTCGGTTGCCGGCGGCCTGACGCTGAACGCCGCGAACAATATCAGCGCGCCGAACGCCGTTAGCGTCGCCGGCACCTTCACGCTCGGTGGCGGCAACTGGTCGCAGACCGGCGCCTTGCCCCACTTTTCAGCGGCCGATTTCCGGCTGGAGGGCGGCAGCTTCGTGCGCGCGACCGGCGGCAACGGCAGCGCGGCCACGCCGTATCTGCTCGACGACATCTACGGATTGCAAGGCGCCGGCGGCCTGCCGGCGTCCACATGGTTCAGCCTGAACAAGGACATCGACGCCAGCGGCACGGCCGGCTGGAACGCGGGCCAGGGCTTCGCGCCGCTCGCCAACACCGATTATCCGTATGCCGGCACGTTCAACGGCAACGGTTACAGGATCAGCGACCTGACCATCGATCGCGCCGGCTCCAACAACGTCGGCCTGTTCGCGCTGCTGGGCGGCGGCACGATCAAAAACCTCAACCTGAGCGATGGCGCCGTGCGCGGCAACGCCAACGTCGGCGGCGTGGTCGGCAGCGCGGTCGCCGGCGCCGGCGGCCTCATCGACAACGTCAAGTCTTCCGCCGGCGTCACCGGCGTGTCCAACGTGGGCGGCCTGGCGGGCGACAACGGCGCGGCGATCACCAACGCCAGCGCCAGCGGCGCCGTCACCGGCGTGGCCGGTGCCAACGCCGCCAATATCGGCGGCCTGGCCGGGCGCAACCTGGGCAGCATCAGCGCCTCGTCCGCCAGCGGCGATGTCAATTCGACCGGCTTCGGCTATGTGGGCGGTCTGGTCGGCAGCAACGCCAACGACGGCTCCCGTGTCGGCGCCATCACCGCCTCCCGCGCCAGCGGCAACGTGACCTCGACCGGCGAGATCGTCGGCGGCCTGGTGGGCGATAACAACGGCGGCGTCATCAGCACTGCCTATGCGACCGGCGACGTCCAGGGCGGACGCAACGTCGGCGGCTTGGCCGGGCGCAACAATGTCCTCAACAATCAAGGCGGTTCCATCGCCAACGTCTACGCCAGCGGCGACGTCAGCGCCAATCTGCTGGATTTCAACCTGAACCACGCCAACATAGGCGGGCTGATAGGCGAGCTCTTCTCGGGCACGGTCAGCAATAGCTACAGCGGCGGCGCCGTCGACGGCCAACTGTTTTCGGGCGGTGTCGGCGCGATGGTCGGCACCGTGGGCGCGGGCACCATCAGCAACGGCTACTTCAACGCCGATGCCGCCGGCAGCGCCTACGACATCGCCGGCACGGGGCTGACCGACAAGCAGAGCCAGCAACAGTCGAGCTACGCGGGCTTCGACTTCTCCACCGTCTGGCGCAACTATGACGGCCACACCGCACCGCTGTTGAAAAGTTTCCTGACGTCTAAGACGATCGCCGTCAGTGGCGGCGGCAACGGCGTCACCAAGACCTACGACGGCGCGTCGGCCGCGTTCACCGGCAGCGCCACCGGCGTGGTCGCGGGCATCAACGGCACCCTCGGTTACGACGGCGCCGTCAATGTCGGCACCTACGATGTCGGCGGCCTGTGGTCGACCCAATACGACATCAGCTACACCGGCACCAGTGCGCGGCTGGTCATCGAGCCGCGCACTGTCACGGCCACCGTCACCGGCACCAAGACCTATGACGGCGTCGCCTACATGGAGCAACCGGCGACCTACACCTTCAGCAATCTGGTGGGCGGCGACACACTGGGCGTCTCCGGGCTGGTCAGCTTCAGCGACAGGAACGCCGGCGCCGGCAAGGCAATGAGCGTGGCCAACGCCACCCTCACCAACAATGACTTCGGCAATTACGTCCTGGGCGGCGCCGTCAGCGGCAGCGGCAGCATCACCAAGGCGTCGCTGGCGCTGTCGGGCTTGAGCGCGGTGTCGCGCCAGTACGACGGCACCACCGTGGCCCAGCTCGGCGGCAGCGCGTCGGTGGCCGGTTTTAACGGCGACGACGTGGCGCTGGCGGGCGTGGTCGGCGGGACAGCGACCTTCAGCGACAAGAACGTCGGCACCGGCAAGCTGGTCACGGTCGCCACCGGCGGCTTGAGCCTGACCGGCGCCGACGCCGCCAACTATGTGCTGGTCTCGCCGTCGGATTTGAGCGCCGACATCACGCCGGCCACGCTGACGGTGACCGGCCTGACGGCCAACCACCGCATCTACAACCTCGACTACGACAGCACGACGGCGTCCTACGGCCGCCGCGCCACCTTGAGCAACGGCACGCTGGGCGGCGTGATCGGCAACGACCAGGTCGCCATCGGCGGCGCCAGCGCCAGCTTCGCCGACAAGAACGTCGGCACCGCCAAGAGCGTGACCGTCAACGGCATCGCCTTGAGCGGCGCCGACAGCGGCAATTATGTGGTGGGCAACCTGCCGTCCGGGCTGACGGCCGATATCACGCCGGCCTCGCTGACGGTGTCGCTGGCCGCGCGCGACTACAACAACAACGCCGCCGCCACGCTGACCGGGGCAACATTGAGCGGGGTGCTGGGCACCGCCGGCGGATCGGTAGACGCCGTCTCGCTGGCGGCCAACGGCGCCACCGCGACCTACGCCGACAAGAACGCCGGCGTCGACAAGGTGGTCACCCTGGGCGGCGGTGCCGGCTTGTCCGGCGTCGACGCCGGCAACTACACCCTGGCGGCCGCCAGGGGCACGATCACGCCGCGCGCGCTGGCGACCTGGACCGGAACCGGCGGCGGCTTGTGGAGCGACGCCGCCAACTGGCAGGACGGCGTGGCGCCGTCCGCCGCCAACGTGCTGGCGGCGGCGCTCAACAACGCCGGCGGCGTCGTGATCTACGACGCCGGCGCCGGCGCCACCACGCTGGCGTCGCTGCGCGCGAACGGGCAGGGCGTGAGCCTGACCGGCGGCGCGCTGACCCTGACCGGCACCGGCGCCGACGGCTCCTACGCCAACGGCGCCGGCCTGATGCTGAGCGGCGGCGCGCTGGTGGCCAACGGCCATATGCAGATCAGCAACCTGGTGTTGAGCGGCGGCGCGCTGTCGGGTACCGGCGCCGCCACCCGGCTGGACATCGCCGCGCTGGCGCAGAGCGGCGGGGCCATCGATATCGACGGCACGCTCACCGTGGGCAGCGGCGGCGATCTCGCCATCGGCGGCGCGCGCGCCAAGGCCGGCATCACGCTCAACGCCGCGCAGGGCGGGATCACCCAGACCGGCGCGCTGGTGACCGACAGCCTGCACGCGTTCGCGGCCAACGGCATCGCCTTGACCGACACCGGCAACCAGGTCGGCGCATTCGAGGCGATCGTCAACGGCGCCGGCAATATCGCGCTCATCAACACCGTGTCCGGCGGCGAGCTGGCCTTGGGCGCCATGAGCACCAGCGGCAACATCATCATCGACAACACCGGCGGCATCCACACCACCGGCGACATCGCCGGCGCCGGCGGCCTGGTGTCGATCACCGCGCACAGCCCGATCACGGTCAACAACGAGATCAGTGCCGCGACCATCCTGCTCGACGCCAGCAGCGATATCATGTTGTCCAGGCATGCGGAATTGAACGCCGGCGCGGCGATCGGCCTGACCGCCGGCCGCCACATCCAGTTGGGCGGCAAGCTGATGGTGCCGTCGAGCGGCCGCATCGCCGCCACCGCCGCCACCGGCAATATCACGTCGCTGGCCGGCACCACCTTCAACAGCGGCGGCGGACCGGTGACCTTGACCACCTTGCAAGGCTCGATCGACGTGCGTTCGAGCATATTTATCGGCCAGACCACGGCCACGCTGAGCGACGGCGCCGCCGACGCGGCCGCCGATGCCGCCGCCAAAGCGGCAGCCGACGCCGCCGCCAAAGCGGCCGCCGACGCCGCCGCCAAGGCGGCAGCCGACGCCGCCGCCAAGGCAGCAGCCGACGCCGCCGCCAAGGCCGCCGCTGAAGCCGCCGCCCAGGCCGCCGCC
>CAUPJZ010000020.1:0-115504 GCA_963511605.1 uncultured Duganella sp.
CCTCGGCTCATGATTTACGATTCACGCTTCCTTCCCACGGTCAGTTGCCCTTCCGCCGTTGCGCTTCACTTCGTTCACTGTGGTCAGCTCACGGCGGGACTTTCACCCACAGGAGCGCGCCCATGCTGGGCGCACATAAAAAAGCGGACGACGCGTGGGCGTGGTCCGCTTCTTTTTCGCATGCAAACCTGGGCTTACACGACGATGGTCTGGTGCTCGTCGCCGACGCGGGCGCGGATCTTGCCGATGGTGTAGACGATCTCGCCGGCCTCTTCCAGCTGCTCGATGGCGGCGGCGGCGTTTTCCTGCGAGACGATGACCGTCATGCCGATGCCGCAGTTGAACACGCGGTGCATCTCGGCGTCGGCCACGCCGCCGTGCTGCTGCAGCCACGTGAACAACGGTGGCAGGGTCCACGACGCCGAGTCCAGCTCGGCCACCAGGCCCGGCTGCAATACGCGCGGGATGTTTTCGACCAGGCCGCCGCCGGTGATGTGCACCATGCCTTTGACTTCCATCGCCGCCATCAGCGCCAGCAGCGGCTTGACGTAGATGCGGGTCGGCTGCATCAGCACGTCGGCCAGCTTGCGGCCATGGAAATCGCCTTCCAGGTCCGGCTTGGCCACTTCGATGATCTTGCGCACCAGCGAGTAACCGTTCGAGTGCACGCCCGACGAGGCCAGGCCCAGGATGACGTCGCCCGGCGCGATCTTGGTGCCGTCGATGATCTTCGATTTTTCCACCGCGCCGACCGCGAAACCGGCCAGGTCGTACTCGCCGGCCGGGTACATGCTCGGCATCTCGGCCGTTTCGCCGCCGATCAGCGCGCAACCTGCCTGCTCGCAACCCTGGGCGATGCCCTTGATGACGTCGGTGGCGATGGCCACGTCCAGCTTGCCGCAAGCAAAGTAATCCAGGAAGAACAGCGGCTCGGCACCCTGCACCAGGATGTCGTTGACGCTCATGGCGACCAGGTCGATGCCGACCGTGTCATGCCGGTTGAGCTCGAATGCCAGCTTGAGCTTGGTGCCGACGCCGTCGGTACCGGACACCAGAACCGGCTCCTTGTACTTCTTGCTGATCTCGAACATGGCGCCGAAACCGCCCAGGCCGCCCATGACGCCCTCGCGCATGGTGCGCTTGGCGAAAGGCTTGATTGCTTCGACTAAAGCGTCGCCCGCGTCGATATCGACGCCGGCGTCACGGTAGGACAGGGAAACATTTGAAGTTTGGCTCATGGTGTATTTCGCAGCGGAGGCGGTAAAATAGAAGGCGGAGACCGTTTCGTAACAAAATCGCACGTTTTCAGCGCTTTTCTGCACAAATCCGCGCAAATAAGCCTGCGCGAACCCGGTCAATCCGCTATTTTATCAAAATGCCTCGTCCACCTGCCGTTTTTAACCATCTAAATCACATTCCATGCCATTTCCCCTCGCGCTAGAGCACAAGCACACGGCATTCTGGCTGGCGGCACGGGCGACCCATCCCCTTGGCATTTCGGCACCACGACCCACGGCGCCCCTCTATAATGCGTGACGTATCTAAAAAAAGCGTCAAGAAAAGCGTTATGCAAACGATCAAACCAAGGCGAACGCCATGAAACAGCTGGTGCTCGATTTAGGCGCGGACCAGGCGCACAGCCTCGCATCGTTCGAGGTGGGACAGAACGCCGAGGCGGCGGCGCTGATGGCGCAATTCGCCGATCGCAGCTCGCGCGAGCACTTCGCCTACCTGTGGGGCCTGGGCGGCGTGGGCAAGACCCACCTGCTCAAGGCCCTGGCCAGCGCCGGCGGCGAGGACGAACAGCGGCGCGCGCGCTACATCTCGCCATTCTCGATCGAGTCCGAGTTCCAGTATTCGCCCGAGGTGGACCTGTACCTGCTCGACGACTGCGAAAAGCTGTCGCCGGTGGCGCAGATCGACGCCTTCGCGCTATTTAACGAAATCCGCGCCAACAACGCCTTCATGGTGTGCAGCGGCGCCGTCGCCCCGGCCGTGCTGCCGGTGCGCGAGGACCTGCGCACGCGCATGGGCTGGGGCCTGATCTACCAGATCCACGGCCTGACCGACGACGAAAAGGTGGCCGCGCTGTCGGCCGCCGCCACCGCCCGCGGCTTGACGCTGTCGCCCGGCGTGATACCCTACCTGCTGTCCCATTTTCAGCGCGACATGCGATCGTTATCGACGATGCTCGACTCGCTGGACCAGTATTCCCTTGAAACCCAACGCCCGATCACCCTGCCGCTGTTGCGCGAGTGGTTGCAGGCGGAAGCGAAAGAATGACGAATCCCGCATGAAGCTTGCCCTCTTTGACCTTGACCACACGCTGCTGCCGATCGACTCCGACCACGAGTGGGGCGAGTTTTTAGTGCGCATCGGCGCCGTGGACGCGGCCACCTTCAAGCGCCGCAACGACGATTTCTACGCGCAGTACCAGGCCGGCACGATCGACCCGGTCGAATACCTGGAGTTCGCGCTCGGCACCCTGGCGGGCTTTTCGCCGGTGCGGCTGGCGGAGATGCAGGCGCAGTTCATGAACGAGGTGATCGTGCCGGCGATCCGCCCGGCCGCGCTGGCGCTGCTGAAAAAACACCAGGACGCCGGCGACCTGGTGGCCATCGTCACGGCCACCAACCACTTCGTCACCGCGCCGATCGCCAGGGCGCTGGGCGTGGAGCACCTGATCGCGGCCATGCCGGAACTCGACGCCGAGGGCGTCATGACCGGCCGCCTGCTTGGCACGCCGACCCAGGGCCCCGGCAAGATAGTCCACACCAAGGCCTGGCTGGAAAAGATGGGCAAGACGCTGGAGGACTTCGACACCGTCTACTTCTACAGCGACTCGCACAACGACCTGCCGCTGATGTCGATCGTCTCGCACCCGATCGCGACCAACCCGAACGCCACCCTGAAAACGCACGCCACCGCTCAAGGCTGGGCTTTAATTGAACTATTCAATGATTAAGAAACTGATCCGAAAAATCCTCGGCACCAAAGACAAAACCGCCAAGGCCCGCGACACCAACACGCCGGTGATACTCGGCCCGGACGCCCACGGCATCGATCCGAAGCTGCTGTCGTCGAACGCGGTGCGCGTCACCAGCACCTTGCAGGAAGCCGGCTTCGAAGCCTTCGTCGTCGGCGGCGCGGTGCGCGACCTGCTGCTGGGCGTGAAGCCGAAAGACTTCGACATCGCCACCAACGCCACGCCGGAACAGGTGCGCAAGCTGTTCCGCCGCGCCTTCATCATCGGCAAACGCTTCCAGATCGTGCACGTGATGTTCGGCCAGGACCTGCTGGAGGTGACCACCTTCCGCGGCACCACGCTGGACAACGCGCCCAAGGACGACCATGGCCGCGTCCTGCGCGACAACACCTTCGGCTCGCAGGCGGAGGACGCGGTGCGGCGCGACTTCACCATCAACGCGATGTACTACAACCCGGCCAACCAGCAGGTGCTGGACTACCATGGCGGCATCGAGGACATCCGCGCCAAGACCTTGCGCATCATCGGCCAGCCGGAGGCGCGCTACCGCGAAGACCCGGTGCGCATGCTGCGCGTGGTGCGCTTCGCCGCCAAGCTCAAATTCACCATCGAGCCGGTCACCGCCGCGCCGATTCCCGTGATGGCGTCGCTGATCGACAACGTGCCGCCGGCGCGCGTGTTCGACGAGATGCTCAAGCTCCTCATGAGCGGCCACGCGCTGGCCTGCCTGCAGCAGCTGCGCAAGGAAGGCCTGCACCACGGCCTGCTGCCGCTGCTCGACGTGGTGCTGGAGCAGCCGCTGGGCTTCAAGTTCGTCACGTTGGCGCTCGACTCGACCGACTCCCGCATCGCCGCCGGCAAGACGGTGTCCCCGGGCTTCCTGTTCGCCTCGCTGCTGTGGCACCAGGTGCTGGAGAAATGGACCGCCTACCGCGCGGCCGGCGAGCAGACCATTCCTGCGCTGCACCTGGCGGCCGACGACGTGCTCGACTCGCAGACCGAGAAGCTGGCCTTGCAGCGCAAGATCGGCACCGACATGCGCGACATCTGGTCGATGCAGCCGCGCTTCGAGCGCCGCACCGGCAAGTCCCCGTACAAGCTGCTGGAACACCTGCGCTTCCGCGCCGGCTACGACTTCCTGCTGCTGCGCTGCGCCTCCGGCGAGATCGACGCGGAGCTGGGCGAATGGTGGACCGCCTTCTACGAGGGCGACGAGGCCACCCGCGAGGACTTGATCGCGACGGCCGGCCAGTCGTCGTCGCCGGGCCCCGGCGGCGCGGCGAGCAAGCGCAAACGCGCACCGCGTCGCGGCGGCCGTAGCAAAGGCCCGGCGGCCGAAGGCGGCGCGCCAGGCGCCGGCGGCGCCGGCGGCAGCGGCGAGTAAACCGCCCACTCGTCCATGGGCATCATCGGCAAACAGGATGAAGGCGGCTTCGCCTTCACCATCGCCTACATCGGCATCGGCGCCAACCTTGGCGACGCGCGCGCCAACGTCGCCGACGCCCTCGAACGCCTGCAACGGCTGCCCGGCTGCACCCTGATGGCCGCGTCAAGCCTGTACCGCACCGCGCCGATCGACTCCGGCGGCGACGACTACATCAACGCCGTCGCCCGCGTCGCCACCACCCTGGACGCCGAGGCGCTGCTGCGGGCGCTGCACGACATCGAACAGGCGCACGGGCGCGAACGGCCCTACCGCAACGCCCCGCGCACCCTGGACCTCGACCTGCTGCTGTACGGCGACGCCATCATCGCCAGCCCCGCCCTGACGGTGCCGCACCCGCGCATGACCGAACGCGCCTTCGTGCTGGTGCCGCTGCTGGAACTGGCGCCGGCGATCCATATTCCGGGACGCGGCCCGGCGCGCGACTACGCGGCCGGCGTCGCCGGCCAGGGCATCGCCCCGGCCACCTGACCTTCTGCACGCGATAGCATTCAGGACTACACTATCGCGGTCCGACTTCATCTCTAAAGGAACCACCATGTCTGGTTATTTGCAAGGAAACGAACTGGCCGCGAGCCAAAAGCCCGCCGCCACCACCTCACCTGCACCGGCCAAAGCGGCCGCCACCAAGGCTGTCACCGTCCACACGCTGGCCAACCTGCGTTCGGCCGGTGAAAAAATCTCCATGCTGACGTGTTACGACGCCAGCTTCGCCTCGCTGATGGACCGCTGCGGCGTCGAGATGCTGCTGTTCGGCGACTCGCTCGGCATGGTCTGCAACGGCCACCAGTCGACGTTGCCGGTCACCGTCGCCGAGGTGGCGTACCACACGGCAGCCGTCGCGCGCGGCAGCAAGTCGGCGCTGATCGTCGCCGACCTGCCGTTCGGCGCCTACGGCACGCCGGAGACGGCGTACGCCAACTCCGTGCAGCTGATGCAGGCCGGCGCGCACATGGTCAAGCTGGAGGGCGGCGCATGGCTGGCCGACACGGTACGCTTCCTGACCGAGCGCGGGATTCCGGTCTGCGCGCACCTCGGCCTGACGCCGCAATCGGTGCATCAACTGGGCGGCTACAAGGTGCAGGGCAAGACCACCGACAGCGCCGACCTGCTCAAGACCGACGCGTTGAAGCTGCAAGCGGCCGGCGCCTCGGTGCTGGTGCTCGAGGCGATACCGTCGTCGCTGGGCAAGGAGGTCACCGGCCTGCTGGCGATACCGACGATCGGCATCGGCGCGGGGCCGGATTGCTCCGGGCAGGTGCTGGTGATGCATGATTTGCTGGGCGTCTTCCCGGGCCGCAAAGCGCGCTTCGTGAAGAACTTCATGGAAGGCCAGAGCAGCATCGATGCCGCCATCGGCGCGTATGTCGCGGCGGTCAAGGACGGCAGCTTCCCGGCGCTGGAGCACTGCTTCTAAAACGCCACGGCGGCCCGCACGGGCCGCCGATGGTTTTTGCCGGTTACGCCTGCTTGCGCTTGCGGCGGGCGACAAAGCCGAGCAGGCCCAGACCGGCCAGCATCATGCCGTAGGTTTCCGGCTCCGGCACCGGCGTCACCGCCGCCGCACCCGACAGGTGCAGATCGTTCACCGTCGCCCACACGCCCGGCTGGTTGCCCGCCGTGACGCTGAACGACACCAGGCTGCCCGTCGAGACGAAACCGACGAACGAGTTCAACTCCGGCGCGTCGAGCGTATAGGTGACCGTCGCACCGGTGCTGTCGGTGGCCGACAGCGTCAGGTAGGCGGCCGGCGTGGAAAACCCGAACAGGTCCGAGCCGAAGAAGAAGCCGCCGACACCTGCCACCGGCGTGCTCGGGGCGAACGTGACCAGATCGAGGCGGTTGCCGCCGGTGAGCCAGATGTCCGCGTCGTCGTCGGAGGCGCCCCAAAGCGCCGGCGAATTCGGCGCGGCGCTGACCGTATATTCATAGCTGCCGGCGGTGCGCGTCAGTGGCCCCAGATATTCATCGATTTCCAGGTCGTCGAAGGAATCGACGCCGGTCGTGCCGACGGCCCCCAGGTACGACGACTGGCTGGTGTAGGTGGTGATGTCGGCATGGGCGGCGGCGGCGGCAAGCAGAAGGACGGCGGAAGCGAGGACGGATTTGGCGGAAAACAATTTACCCAAGATAGCACTCCTGATCAAAAGTTAATTTGCGAAGATTTCAACTGGTTTTTTTGCAGTGCGACATATCGACTATAAGCTTGTCATTTGAATATTGCAAATATTATATTCGTTTTTGATAATCGCTTTTCCTTCTTACGTGTAGCCGCCCTCAGCGCGCGGCAAGGTGGCATGCCGCACAGAGTCGATAGCATGGCTGGGCTAGCCTGACGGAGGCGGCCGCCCCATCCCGGCGTCGGCCTCCTTCGCATTGCTATGCACCACGAGGAGTCACGCATGAACACCACCGACCAGCTCAGCGTCAACACGCTGCGCTTCCTGGCCGTCGACATGGTCCAGCAAGCCAATAGCGGCCACCCCGGCCTGCCGCTCGGCGCAGCCCCCATGGCCTACGTGCTGTGGACGCGCTTCCTGAAACACCACCCCGCCGATCCGCACTGGTTCGACCGCGACCGCTTCGTGCTGTCGGCCGGCCACGGCTCGGCCCTGCTCTACGGCCTGCTGCACCTGAGCGGCTACGACCTGTCGCTGGAAGACTTGCGCCGGTTCCGCCAGTGGGACAGCCGCACGCCCGGGCATCCGGAGCGCGGCCACACGCCCGGCGTGGAAATCACCACCGGCCCGCTGGGCCAGGGCTTCGCCAACGGCGTCGGCATGGCCATCGCGGAGGCCAGCCTGGCCGCGCGCTACAACCGCGAAGGCCACAACGTCATAGACCACCACACCTACGGCATCGTCAGCGACGGCGATTTGATGGAGGGCGTGGCCTCGGAGGCGGCCTCGCTGGCCGGCCACCTCAAGCTGGGCAAGTTGATCTACCTGTACGACGACAACCAGGTCACGCTGTCGGCCGGCAGCGACATGACCTTCAGCGAAGACCGCGCCGCGCGCTTCGCCGCCTACGGGTGGCATATCCAGACGGTGGAAGACGCCAACAACATCGAGGCGATCGAGCAGGCGCTGGCCACCGCGCGCGCCGAGGTGCACAAGCCGTCGCTGATTTTGGTGCGCAGCCATCTGGGCTTCGGCTCGCCCAACAAGCAGGACAAGATCGATGCCCACGGCTCGCCGCTGGGCGCCGACGAGGTGGCGCTGACCAAACGCGCGCTGGGCTGGCCGGAGCAGCCGGCGTTCCTGATTCCCGACGGCGCGGCCAGTCCCTTCACCAACGGCGGCGCGCATGGCGCGCGCCACCAGGCCGAGTGGATGGACCGGCTGGCCTCCTACGAACTAGCCTTTCCCGACGAGGCCCGCGAGCTAAAACAGCTGATGCGCGACGGCGCCGGCGAGCTGCCGGCCGGCTGGGACGCGGACATCCCGGTGTTCCCGGCGGACGCCAAGGGCGTGGCCACGCGCACCGCCGCCGGCAAGGTGGCCAACGCCATCGCCGCCAGGCTGCCGGCGCTGATCGGCGGCTCGGCCGATCTCGATCCGTCGACCTTCACCGCGCTGACGGGCTTCGGCGACTTCCAGCCCGACGGCATGGACGAGAGCACCGGCGACCGCCAGGGATCGAACGGCGGCGGCTGGAGCCGGCGTGGACGCAACCTGCACTTCGGCGTACGCGAACATGCGATGGCGGCCGTCAGCAACGGCATCGCCGCGCATGGCGGCACGCTGCCGTTCAACGCCACTTTCTTCGTGTTCTCGGACTACATGCGGCCGGCGATACGGCTCTCGGCGATGATGGGATTGCAGGTGGTGTACGTGTTCACGCACGACAGCATCGCCCTGGGCGAGGATGGCGCCACGCACCAGCCGGTCGAACATCTGGCCGGCCTGCGGGCGATACCGGGGCTGGTGGTGATACGGCCGGCCGACGCCAACGAAACGGCGGTGGCGTGGAAGGTGGCGGTGGAATCGGCGGGGCAGCCGGTGGCGCTGGTGCTCACGCGCCAGCACGTGCCGACCTTGGACCGCCAGCGCTATGCGGCGGCAGAAGGCTTGCGGCGCGGCGCGTATGTGGTCAGCGAGGCGGCCGGCGGCAAGCCGCAACTGGTCTTGATCGCGACAGGATCCGAGGTGGATCTGGCGTTGCGGGCGCAAGCACGGTTGCTGGAGGACGGCGTGCGCGCGCGCGTGGTGTCGATGCCGAGCTGGGAGTTGTTCGAGGATCAGCCGCAGGCGTATCGCGACGAGGTGCTGCCGCCGGAGCTTGAGGCAAGGCTGGCGATCGAGGCCGGCGTGGCGCAGGGGTGGCATCGGTATGTGGGGCAGCGCGGCAAGGTGCTGTCGGTCGAAGGCTATGGCGCCTCGGCGCCGGGTGACCGGCTGCTGCGCGAGTATGGTTTCGCGGTGGAGAATGTGCTGCTGTTGGCGCGGCAGGTTCTGGGATAACGAATCTGTACGTTGAACCCGCTCGACACGTAATCCACGTAGGGCGGATTAGGCGGAACGCCGTAATCGGCCATCGATGAGCCGCCAGTGGCTCGACGATGGCCGATTACGCTTCGCTAATCCGCCCTACGTAAATCAACTCACCGCCCGCTCTTCTCCGCGATCACCTCGAGCAGCTTCGCCCACGATTTGCTGAACGCCTCCGCTCCCTCGCGCTGCAAACGCTCCGCCAACTCGTCACCGTCAACGCCCGCATCGGCGAACTTCGCGATCACCTTCTCCGCATCGCCACCCTCGGGCGGCATGCTGCCATTGACGATGCCGTGATCGGCAAACGCCAGCAAGGTCTTCTCCGGCACCGTGTTGATCGTATTGGGCGCCGTCAGCGACGTCACATACAGCACGTCCGACGCCTCCGGGTCCTTGGTCCCGGTGCTGGCCCACAGCAGCCGCTGCGCCAACGCGCCCCGCTCCGCCAACAGCTTCCAGCGCTGCGACGCCAGCAGCTCCCGATACGCCACATACGTGCGTCGCGCCATCGCGATCCCCAGCGTGTTGTTCATGCCCTCCGGCCCCTTGTCCTTGACCGCCGTATCCCAGCGGCTGACAAACACCGACGCCACCGACGCCACCTTCGGATCGAGCCCCTTCTCGAGCCGCCGCTCGACGCCGCGAATATACGCCTCCGCCGCCGCCAGATACTGCTCCCGCGAGAACAGCAACGTCACATTGACCGGAATGCCGGCGAAGATCGCCTCCTCGATCGCCTTCACACCCTCCGGCGTGCCGGGGATCTTGATGAACGCGTTGGGGCGGTCCAAGCGCTTGTGCAGCGTCCCGGCCTCGCGCAGCGTGCCCTCGGCGTCATGCACCAGCAATGGCGAAACCTCCATCGACACCCAGCCATCATATCCCTGCGACGCCTTGTACATCGGCAGGAAAAGATCGGCGGCGGCGCGCAGGTCTTCCAGCGCCAGCTCCAGGAACAGCGCCTCGCCCGACTCGCCGGCGGCGCCGCGCTCGGCGATCTCCTTGTCGTAAAAATCGGCGCCGTGTATGGCCGCCTCGAAGATACTCGGATTCGACGTCAATCCTTTCAGGTCATACTCGTGGATATACTTCTCCAGCGTGCCGCTGGTGAGCAATCCGCGCGTGATATTGTCCAGCCACAGGCTTTGCCCGAGCTCATACAGACGCAATGCAGGGTTCATGGTGTGCTCTCCTTTTCACGGCCGGCGAACGCCGGCAACTGGTGCTGCAATAGTTCGCCGATACGTTCGACGCTCAGGTCAGGGGTGGTGAAGCTGGCGACGTCCGGCGCGGTGGCGTAGTGTCCCTGGCGCGGAAACACGGTGGTCAGGCGATCGCCCCAGCCGGCCTTCATCGCCGCCAGTATCCTCACCTTATCATCGACCATCACATAGTGGCGCGCCGGGTAGGCCTTCTCGACCTCGCGCAGCATCGCCTCCTTGTGGATGTAGATCAGCACCCGGCCGTCGACGGCGTCCCACAGCCCGGAATGCTCCACTTTGCGCGGCTGGAAGACCACGTCGCCGTCGGACAGGATCACCACCTTGCCCCACCGGCCCAGGTGCTTGATGACCTCCAGCGCCTGCGGATACAGGCGGTCGGCGAAGCGGTAGTTCATCAGCCAGCCCGCCATCAGCAGCAGGCGAGGTTCGTTGAGCGCATCGACGCGGTAGCGCTGCAGCGCGCCCAGATAGTCGGCGTAGCCCAGCTCCGAGCGCAACTCCTCGAAGATCTCCCAATAGCGGTCGCGCGCCTCGACGCCGAACTCGCGCTCCAGATGGTCGCGCAGGTCACGCTGGACGGCGTCGTTGTCCATCAGCGTGTTGTCGCAGTCGACCAGAAATACGATATCGTCCATCATGGCTTGACCGCTTTCTCGGCGTGGCCGCCGAAGCCGGCGCGCATCGCCGACAGCACCTTGCCGGAGAACTCCGCGTTGCCGCGCGAGCTGAATCGCTCGAACAGCGCGGAACTCAGGATCGGCACCGGCACACCCTCGTCGATGGCGGCGTTGATGGTCCAGCGGCCCTCGCCGGAATCGGAGACGCGGCCGGCGAATTGGTCCAGATGCGGGTCCTTGAGCAGCGCGTCGGCGGTCAGGTCGAGCAGCCATGAGCTGATCACGCTGCCGCGACGCCATACCTCCGTAATCTCGCCCAGATCGAGGTCGTACTGGTAATGCTCGGGATTGCGCAGCGGCGCGGTCTCGGCGTCGACCTCGTGTTCGAGCTTGCCGATATTGGCGTTGCGCAGGATGTTCAGTCCTTCCGCATAGGCGCCCATGATGCCGTACTCGATGCCGTTGTGGACCATCTTGACGAAGTGGCCGGCGCCATTCGGTCCGCAATGCAGGTAGCCCTGTTCGGCGCTGCTATTGGGCTTGTCGCGGCCCGGTGTCGGCGCGGCGGCCGCATGACCCGGCGACAGCGACACGAACAGCGGCTTGAGATGGCCGACGATCTCCTTCTCGCCGCCGATCATCAGGCAGTAGCCGCGCTCCAGGCCATGCGTGCCGCCGCTGGTGCCGACATCGACGTAGTGCAGCCCGAGCTCCTTGAGCTGCGCGCCGCGCCGGATGTCGTCGTGGTAGTGCGAGTTGCCGCCATCGATGACGATGTCGCCCGCCTCCAGCATTGGTTTGAGCGTGTCGAGCGTGGCATCGACCGATGCCGCAGGCACCATCAGCCAGAGCACGCGCGGCGCCTCCAGCTGCGACACCAGATCCTCCAGCGAAGAGGCGCCCGCGACGCCCTCGCGCAGTACCGACTTCACCGTCTCCGCGTGCCGCGCATAGGCGACGCACTGGTGACCGTCCCTGGCGAGCCGCCAGACCATGTTGGCGCCCATGCGCCCCAGACCTACCATGCCGATTTTCATATCATATCCTCGCACTGTCAAAGTGCGCGGGCATGTCGAATGCAGGCCCCGCGCTCTGCCGAGGGTAGACCTGCCAGAGCGTCGCATCGGTTCGGTGGAGCACATAGCGGGCTCATCACTTTGCCAGTTTTGGGGCCGATTTGTATCGCGATTGTTTCAGCGGTGGGTTGGTTAAACCAACTCTCGCAGGCAGTCGTCGAAGACGGTCAGCAAGCGGGCGACATCGGTCTCGGTGGTGTTGGGACAGACCAGCAGCATGTTGTGGAAGGGCGTGATCAACAGGCCGCGATTGAGCAGGTACAGATGGATGATCTGTTCCAGCTCGCCGTCGAGGATCTTCTGCGCCTCGCCCCCGCTGCGCGGCGCGGTGGGCGCGAACTGGAACTCCGTGCGGGCGCCGACCCGCGTCACGCACCATGGCAGCCGGTGACGGGCGATGACGTCGCGCAGCCCATGCTCCAGCATCGCCGCGAGCGCGAACATGTGCTGGTACGCCGCGTCGGTCATCACCTGTTCGAGATTGGCGCGCATCGCGGCCATCGCGAACATGTTTGCGCTCAAGGTGGTGCCGACTCCGGAGTGCCCCGGCGGCGCGCCGCGTTTCGCCCGCTCGACCCGGCGCGCCAGCGCTTCGGTAAAACCATACGCCGCACAGGGTATTCCGCCGCCGACGGGTTTTCCGATCACCAGTGCGTCCGGCCGCATGTCGTGCGCATGCGCGTAGCCTCCCGGGCCGCTGCTGATGGTGTGCGTCTCGTCGATCACCAGCAACGCGCCATGGCGCTGGATGATCCGCTGCGCCGCTTCCCAATATCCGGGTTCCGGCAGCACCATGCCGATATTGGTCATCACCGGTTCGGCCAGCACACAGGCGACATCGCCGCGCGCCAACGCCGCCTCCAGCGCCGGCAGATCGTTGAATTCGACGACCACGGTGTGATCCGTCAGCCTGTGAACCTGTCCCAGAAGGCTGTCGCGCTGCGTCGGCACGCCGCCGACCAGATCGACGAACACGTCGTCCACCGTGCCGTGATAGCAGCCGTTGAAGACCAACACCTTGTCGCGCCCCGTCGCCGCGCGCAGCCAGCGCAGCACGAATCGGTTGGCGTCCGAAGCAGACAGCGCGAACTGCCAGTACGGCAAACCGAAACGCCGCGCCAGTTCGGCCGCCACCGGCGCCGCGTCCTCCGACGGCAGCATGGCCGTGTAACCACGCGTGGCCTGGCGCGCCACCGCCTGCGCCACGGCGGGCGGCGCGTGACCGAACATCGCCCCGGTGTCGCCCAAGCAGAAATCCACGTACTCATGGCCGTCGACATCGCGGAACCGCGCGCCGGAGGCCTCGTCCACCGTCAGCGCGAAAGGTGTCGACCAATCGTTCATCCAGTGCATCGGCACGCCGAAAAGCAGGTGCCGCGCGGACTCCCCCGCCAGCCTGGCCGATTCGGGATTGCGCGAAGCGTAGCTGGCGCGCTCCCGTACCGCCAGCGCCTGCGCGCGCGGCCAATTCAATCCATCGCGTGTGTTGTGCATGGCGCCCTCCTCACACCAACAGCATCAGATGCTCGCGCTCCCAGGAACTGATCACGCGGCTGTAGGTGGCGAATTCCAGCTCCTTGACTTCACAGAACGCCTGCACGAACAACTCGCCCAGTATCCCACTCAATGGTTTGCACTCACGTAGCCGCAGAATCGCATCTTCAAGATTGCGCGGCAGCTGGTCGTGCACATGCTCCGCACTGCCATCGGTCGGCTCGGAAGGCGTCAGGCCGTCGACCATCCCAAGGTAGCCGCAAGCCAGCGTTGCCGCCATCGCCAGGTAGGGATTGACGTCGACACCGGGCACCCGGTTCTCCACGCGGCGATTGGTCGGCGTGGAATTGGGAATGCGGAAGCCGCAGGTGCGGTTGTCGTAGCCCCAATGCACATTGGTCGGCGCCGACATGAAGCGCGACAACCGCCGGTAGGAATTGACGTGCGGCGCGAACAGCAGCGTGGCCGCCGCCGTGTACCGCTCCAGGCCCGCGATATAGTTGAAGAACAAGGGGCTGGGCTCACCTTTTTTGTCGCTGAAGATGTTGTTGCCGGTCGCCGCATCGAGGATGCTCTGGTGGATATGCATCGCGCTGCCCGGCTCCGTCTCCATCGGCTTGGCCATGAAGGTGCCGAAGATCCCGTGCCGCAGCGCCGTCTCGCGCACCGCGCGCTTGAACAGGAACACGCGGTCGGCCAGTTCCAGCGCGTCGCCGTGGGTGAAGTTGATCTCCATCTGGCCCGCGCCGGCTTCGTGGATCAGTGTCTCCACGCCCAACTGGTGCTGCTTGCAGAAGGCCGACAGCTCCAGGAAGAAGGGATCGAAGTCGTTGACCGCGTCGATCGAGTACGACTGCCGGCCCGATTCGGTCTTGCCGCTGCGGCCCAGCGGTGGCGTCAGCGGCTCGTGCGGATTGCTGCTGCGGGCGACCAGATAGAACTCCATCTCCGGCGCCACCACCGGCTGCCATCCGCGATCGGCGTACAGCTTGAGGACCTTGCGCAGCACCGCGCGCGGCGACAGCCCCACAGGCGTGCCGTCGAAATTCTGGCAATCGTGAATTACCAGCGCGACGTTTTCCGCCGCCCACGGCACCTGCCGCAGCGTCGCCAGATCCGGCACGCAGATCATGTCCGGATCGGTGGCGCCGGTGTAGGGCAGGTTGTTCGGCTGCTCGCCGTTGACGGTGTTGAGCAGGACGCTCTTGGGCAGGCGCATCTCGCCTTCGCTGAGGAACAGGTCCTTGGGCAGGATTTTGCCGCGCGCGATGCCGGTCATGTCGGCGATTACGCATTCCACCTCGTGGATATTGCGCTCTCGTAGAAAATCCTTCATTGCCTGGCTCATGCCTCTCTCCTGTTAGAACCGGTCTATATATCGCGCGGTCTCCCACGCGCTCACATGTTGACTATATTCGTTCCATTCGGCGCGCTTCAACGCGACGAATTCCTTGACGAAGTCTTCACCCAGGGCCGTGGCCATTGCGGTATCGGCTCGCAGCGCGGCGGCGGCCTCGCCCAGGTTTTGCGGCAGTATCCGCAGCCCCAGTTCGGCGCGCCGGGCCTCGGACATCTCGTAGACATCCTGGTTCACCGGCTCTCCAGCCTCCAGGGAGTTTTCGATGCCATCCAGGCCGGCGGCGATCACCCCCGCCAGCGCCAGATACGGATTGGCCGAGCTGTCCGGCAGCCGCCATTCGATCCGCTGGTAGACCACGCGCGCGACGGTGGTACGGTTGTTGTTGCCGTAGCCGATAAACGCCGGCGCCCAGCTGGTGCCGGACAAGGACTGGCCGCACATCAGCCGCTTGTAGGAATTGACGGTGGGCGCGCACAGCGCGGTCAGCGCCGGCGCGTGGCGCAGCAGGCCGGCCATGAACTGATAGGCCAGCGGCGACAGACCCAGTGCACGCTCGTCCCGGTCGGCGGCGAACACCGGCGTGCCGTTTTCATCCGCCAGCGACAGATGGAAATGCAGGCCGCTGCCCGGGCGGTCGGCAAACGGCTTGGGCATCATCGAAAACAGCATGCCCTCCTCCTCGGCGATGTGATGCGCCGCCATCTTGAACAGCATGAAGTTGTCGGCGGCCTTCAGCGCGTCGGCGTATTTGTAATTGACTTCGAACTGGCCGGTCGCGTCCTCGTGATCGATCTGGAACACGCCCAGGCCGCACTGATCCAGCGATGCGGTCAGCTTCTCCAGAAAGGAACGGCGGCGCAGCAGGCTTTTGGCGTCGTAGGAAGGCTTTTCCAGCGTGTCGGCCGATTCGGCGTCGTAGCCGTCCTGCCCTTTTTGCAGCAGGAAGAATTCCGGCTCCAAGCCCGCGTTAAGCGTCCAGCCATGTTTCGCCAACCGCTCCACCTGCTTGCGCAGGATCTGGCGCGGACAGACATCGAACGGCCGGCCGTCGACATGGCCGTCGAGGACCACACGCGCGTAACCGGGCAGCCAGGGCATGGCCTGCAAGGTCGAGAGATCGGCGCGGCCGTAGTATTCCGAGCGCGGGCCGTTGCGCGGCAGGCCCGTGCCCCAGATCGACGGCCCGGAAAAACCCGCTCCCGGATAGATGATGTCGTCCAGGTGGGCCAGCGGTATCAGCTTGCCTTTTGCCGCGCCATGGATGTCGGTGAACTGGGCGAATATGTATTTCACGCCCTGTGCAGCCATCTCCTCCTGTCGTTCCACGTTGCTCATCCAACTCTCTCTTGATTAGCCGATCTGAATCCAGGTGGTTTTCAGTTCGGTGTATTTATCGAAGGCGTGCAGCGACTTGTCGCGGCCATTGCCGGACTGCTTGTAGCCGCCGAACGGCACGGTGATATCGTCGCCGTCGTACTGGTTCACGTGCACCGTGCCGGCCCGCAGCGCGCGCGCCGTCTGTATCGCCTTGGTCATGTCGGATGTCCACACCGCCGCCTGCAAACCGTAAGGCGTGGAGTTGGCCTGCTTGATGGCTTCCTTCAAGTCGGTAAAGGCCAGCACGGACAGCACCGGCCCGAAGATCTCCTCGCGCGCGATGGTCATGCCGCTGTCGACCTGGTCGAACAGCGTCGGCTCGACGAAGAAGCCGCCGGTCTCGGTGCGCGCCTGGCGTCCACCCGACAGCAGCTTGGCGCCGCCAGCCTTGCCGGCCTCGATGTAGCCCAGCACCGTTTTCAGTTGCGTCGCATCGACGATGGCGCCCATCACCGTGTTCTCGTCGAGCGGATCGCCGGGCTGGAAGTCCGGCATCATTGCCAGCGCCTTCTCGATGAATTGGTCCTTGATCGTCGCTTCGACGAACAGGCGCGAAGGCGCGTTGCAGCTCTCGCCCTGGTTGAAGTAGATCGAGCCGATGGCCGAGGCCACCTCCGCATCGAGGTCCGGACAATCGGCGCAGACGATGTTGGCCGACTTGCCGCCCAACTCAGTCCACGCGCGCTTGAGGTTCGACTGGCCGGCCATCTGCAAGATCTGCTTGCCCACGCGCGTGGAGCCGGTGAAGCCGATGCAGTCGACATCCATGTGCAGCGCCAGCGCGGCGCCGGCCTCGTGGCCATACCCCGGCAGCACATTGAACACGCCGGCCGGAATGCCCGCCTCCAGCGCGATGTCGGCCAGCCGCAGCGCCGTCAACGGCGACTTTTCCGAAGGCTTGAGCACCACGCTGTTACCGGCGGCCAGCGCCGGCGCGATCTTCCACGCCGCCATGATCATCGGGTAGTTCCACGGCACGATGGCGGCGACCACGCCCACCGGCTCGCGCGTGATCAGCGCCAGGCTGTTCTCGGCGGTCGGCGCGATCTCGTCGTAGATCTTGTCGATCGCCTCGCCGTACCAGCGCAGGCAGTTCGCGGTCGCGCCCACGTCCACGCTCTGGCTGAATTTGATCGGCTTGCCCATGTCCAGCGTTTCGAGCAGGGCCAGCTCCGGGCCATGCTTTTGCACCAGATCGGCGAACTTGATCATGATGCGCTTGCGTTGCGCCGGCGACTTGCCCGCCCAACTGCGCGCTTCGAAAGCCTCGCGGGCGCTGGCCACGGCCGCGTCGACATCGGCGCCGTCGCAGCGCGCCACCATGCCCAGCTTGCGGCCGTCGATCGGCGACAGGTTCTCGAATTGCTGCTGGTTCTTCGCCCACACGCGCTGGCCGCCGATGAAGGCGCGGCCGTCCATTTGCAGGCTGGCCGCCCGCTCGTGCCATGATGTTGCCACCATCTTTGTCGTCATTTTTCGCTCCAGTCCAATTCAGGTTAGACCCAGCCGCGTTCCTTGATGTCGGCGTAGGTCAGATCCAGACACTTTCGGATCAGCGCCACCATCTCGTCGATCTGGGCCACGGTCATGACCAGCGGCGGCGCGATGATCATGCGGTCGCCGACGGCGCGCATGATCATGCCGTTGTCGAACATGTATCCACGGCAGACCATGCCCACGCCCAGCGCCTCGTCGAACGACACGTTATCGTGCGGAATGGCGCCCTTGGTACGCACCAGGTTGAGGCCCGCGACAAAGCCGCAGCTGTCAGCGTATCCGACCAGCGGATGGTCGGACAGTTCCGCGAAGCGCTTCTTCAGGTAAGGCCCGGTTTCGCCGGCGACGCGCTCGACCAGCTTCTCGTCTTCGATGATGCGGATATTCTCCAGCGCCGCCGCGCAGGCGACCGGATGGCCGGAATAGGTGAAACCGTGATTGAACTCGCCGCCCTGCCCGATGAGCACATCGGCCACGCGGTCGCCCACCAGCACACCGCCCAGTGGCACATAGCCGGAAGTGACGCCCTTGGCGAAGGTGATCAGATCGGGCTTGATACCGAACAGCTCCGACGCGAACCACTTGCCGAGCCGCCCGAAGCCGCAGATCACCTCATCGGCGATCAACAGGATGCCGTATTTGTCGCAGATGCGCTGGATTTCCGGCCAGTAGGTCGCGGGCGGGATGATCACGCCGCCGGCGCCCTGCACCGGCTCGCCGATGAAGGCCGCGACCTTGTCGGCGCCGACCTCCAGAATCTTCTTCTCCAGCCAGGACGCGGCCTCGATGCCGAATTCGTCCTCGGTCATGCCGCGCCCCGACTCCAGGTAGTTGGGCTGGCCGATATGCACAATGCCGGGTATCGGCAAGCCGCCCTGCGCGTGCATGCCGTCCATTCCGCCCAGCGAGGCGCCGGCCACCGTGCTGCCGTGATAGGCGTTGTGGCGACTGATGATGGTGTGGCGTTCCTTGTATCCCAATACGTCCCAATAGCGGCGCACCATGCGCAGATTGGTGTCGTTGCCTTCCGAGCCGGAGCCGGTGAAGTAGACGTGGTTGAACTGCGGCGGCGATATCTTCGCCAGCTTGGCCGCCAGCTGCACGGCAGGGACGTTGGTGGTGTTGAAGAAGCTGTTATAGAACGGCAGCGTCTCCATCTGCCTGTACACCGCTTCCGAAATGCTGGTGCGGCCGTAGCCGACGTTGACGCACCACAGGCCGGACATCCCGTCGAGAATCTTCTTGCCCTGGGAATCCCACAGGTAGATGCCCTCGCCGCGCACCATCACGCGCGCGCCTTTTTCGCCGAGCGCCTTGTGATCGGTGAACGGGTGCATGTAGTGGGCCGTGTCCAGCTTCTGGATGGCGGCGGTGTCGTACACCTGCGGCGCGGCGCGATTTTTTACCGACGCGACCAGCGCGGCGCTTGGTGCCAATGAGTTGTTAGCCATAGTGGTTCCTTGTTGGAGAGGTGGATGATCAGACGTGCAGCAGCAGGTGTTCACGTTCCCACGGGCTGATGACGGTCATGAATTCCTGATGCTCCAGGTCCTTGATGGCGGCGTAGACGTCGATGAAGCGGCCGCCCAATACGCTGCGCAGTTTGTCCTCGGCACGCAGATGCTGCAGCGCCTCCGGCAGGCCTTGCGGCAGTTCGACCTTCAGGTCGTAGGCGCTGCCCACCGTCATCGGCGTCGGTTCCAGCTGCTCGGTCATGCCCAGATAGCCGCAGGCCAGCGTCACCGCCAGCGCCAGGTAGGGGTTGGCGTCCGCACCGATGATACGGTTTTCGACGCGGCGATCCTGTACGCCCGATTCCGGCACGCGGAAACCGACGGTGCGGTTGTCCATGCCCCACTGGATATTGATCGGCGCCGCCGTGTGGCGCACCAGGCGGCGGTACGAATTCACATAAGGCGCGACGATCGCCATCGCCGATGGCATATAACGCTGAAGGCCGGCGATGTACTGCTTGAAAATCGGCGCGGCCGATCCATCCTCCGCGCTGAAAATGTTCATGCCCGTTTTGACATCGACCACGCTCTGGTGCACGTGCATCGCGGAACCCGGTTCGCCCGCCATCGGCTTGGCCATGAAGGTCGCGTACATGTCATGCTTGAGTGCCGCCTCGCGCAGGGTGCGCTTGAAGAAGAACACCTTGTCGGCCAGGCCGAGTGGATCGCCGTGCAAAAAGTTAATCTCCATCTGGCCGGCGCCGATTTCGTGAATCAAGGTGTCGACATCGAGGTTCATCAATTCGCAGTAGTCGTAGATGTCCTCGAACAGCGGATCGAACTCGTTGACGGCGTCGATGCTGTAGACCTGGCGGCTGGTCTCCGCGCGTCCGCTGCGCCCGATCGGCGGGCGCAAAGGCAGGTCCGGATCGGTGTTCTTGGCGGTCAGGTAGAACTCCAGCTCAGGCGCGACGACCGGCTTCCATCCTTTGTCCTCATACAGCTTGAGCACCCGGCGCAGCACGGAGCGGGGCGCGAAGTCGACCAGGCGGCCGTCCGAAAAATAGCAGTCGTGGATCACTTGCGCGGTCGGATCGCTGGCCCACGGCACCATGGTGATGGTGGTGGGATCGGCCTTCAGGATCATGTCGCGGTCGGTGCTGGAGATGGCGCGGTCGTAGCCCGCGTCCTCGGTGGGGTAATTGCCGGTCACGGTCATGCCCAGCACCGCCTCGGGAATGCGCATGCCGCGCTCCTGGGTGAATTTACCGCGCGGGAGAATCTTCCCGCGCGCCACGCCCGTCAGATCGGGCACCAGGCATTCAATTTCGGTGACGTGTTTTTCGTTCAGCCACAGATCCATGTCTGTGTACGTAAAGTTCTCGCGGATTGCCATGTAATTCTCTCATTGTTGTTTTGATCGTGCGCGGGGCCGCTGCGGGCGCGCCTGCTGTGGGATGACGCGAAAAGGGGCACTAAGGGACCCGCCGCGCCCACTGTTCGTAGGTCTTCATGCGTCTCTCCCTTGCTTGTAGATGCGGCAGGCCTCGCCGAAGGCCTGGAACAACTTGATCGAGTCGGGGTTCTCGGATAACCGCCACTCGGGGTGCCACTGTACCGCGAGCGTGAATCCCGTGTCGCCCGCCAGGCTGTAGGCCTCGACCAGGCCATCGTCGGCGCGGGCTTCAACCACAAGGGACGGCGCCAGTTTGGCGATGCCCTGCCCGTGCAGCGAATTGACCATGATCGTCGATGCGCCATCCAGTATTTGCGCCAAACGGCCGCCTGCTTCCAGCGTCACGCGATGCGACGCGGCGTACTGCTGCTCCAGCGTTAGCGTTTTTTGCTCGCGATGGTCGGACATGCCCGGCACGTCGTGCACCGCCTGGTGCAGCGTGCCGCCCAGCGCCACATTCATCTCCTGGAAGCCACGGCAGATCGCCAGCAGCGGTATGGCACGCTCGATCGCGGCGCGTATCAGCGGCAGCGTGGTGGCGTCGCGCGCGGGGTCGCGCGGCAGCAGGGGATCGAGCACCGCCTGTCCGTACAGGGCGGCGTCCACGTTCGATGGGGAGCCGGTCAGCATGATGCCATCGGCCAGCTCCAGCAGCGCGTCGAAATCGGTGGCCGCGCCCAGCGCCGGCACGATCAGCGGCGCGCAGCGGGCCCCGTCGGCCACGGCGGCGACGTACTTGAGATGCGCCGTGTGGCTGGCGTGGACGCCAACCAGATTGACGCAAGCGGGGACCAAAACGACAGGACTGCGCATATTTATCGATTTAACATGAATTACATTTGATCATAGTCCTATTTTGGTATCATGGTGAGCACCACTTGTTGATATTTATTAGAACCACTTTGCGTTCCATGTCCCCCACCTCCGACCTGCTGGCCCAGACGCTGGCGCAAACCGGCTTCCATCCACGCTTGCCCCAGCAGCGCCGCCTGTACGAGGCGGCCAAGGCCGCGATCCATCAGCAGCACCTGGGCGCCGGCAGCAAGCTGCCGTCCAGCCGCGACCTGGCGGCCGACCTGCGCATCGCCCGCAACACCGTCATCGCCGCTTTCGAGCAGCTGGCGGCGGAGGGCTACGTCACCAGCCGGCTCGGAAGCGGCACCTATGTCGCAGATCTGCAAGCGCACAGCGCCAGCATGCGGGGCGGCCAGTCGCCTGTCCCGCATGGTGCACGGGGGGCGCAGAGGATGCAGCGCGCCGCCAGGCTGTCTAAGCGCGGCCAGGAAGTCACTCGCATCGCGGCCGGCCCCAAATTCGAGATACAACCGTTCGCGCCGGGCGATCCGGACTTCTCCTCGTTTCCGCTCAAGCTGTGGCATCGGCTGCAAAACCGCGTGTGGCGCGAGGTGGGTAGCGACCTGCGTTCCGACCTGCTGGATTACGGACAGGCCGGCGGCCTTGCGCCCCTGCGCCAGGCCATCACGGAGTATCTGCGCTTATCTCGCTCGGTCAAGGTATCGGTGGAACAGGTGCTGATCACCGGCGGCACCCAGCAATCGCTCGACCTGTGCGCACAGCTGCTGGCCGATGCCGGCGATACCGCCTGGATCGAGGATCCCGGCTACTGGGGCGCGCGGCGCGTATTCCAGGCGCGCGAGCTCAAATTGCATCCGGTGGCGGTGGACGGCGAAGGCATGGCGATCAAAACGGCGGACCTGGCGACGAAACCACGCCTGATCTACGTGACGCCATCGCACCAGTATCCGACCGGCGCTGTCATGAGCCTGGCGCGCCGGCGCGAGCTGCTCGATGTCGCCGTGCGCAAGGACGCCTGGATACTGGAGGACGACTACGACAGCGAATTCCGCTACACCGGCCGGCCGCTGGCGGCGCTGCAAGGACTGGACAACGACGACCGGGTGCTCTACATGGGCACCTTCTCCAAGGCGCTCTACCCCGGCATCAAGATCGGCTACCTGGTGGTGCCGCCGGCGCTGATCGACGGTTTCAAGTCGGCGCTGTACGACCTGCAGCGGCCCGGCCAACTGATGGTGCAGGCGGCGCTGGCCGACTTCATCTCGCTCGGCCACTTCACCACGCACCTGCGCAAGATACGCCAGACCTATGGAGCGCGACGGGAACTGCTGCGGCGCACGCTGGTGAACCAGTTCGGCCCCCGGCTGGGCGGCAGCGTCACCATCTCCCGCGAGGAATCTGGACTGCATCTCGTTGTCCAGCTGCCGGACAACGTCGACGACGTGGCGCTGGAGCGCAAGGCGGCGAAAAAGGGAATCCAGGTCAAGGCGCTGTCGACCTATTATCTGTCGCAGCCGGTGCGGCGCGGCCTGCTGGTCGGCTATGCCTACTGCACGCCGGAGCAGATCACACACTACGGCAGGCTGCTGGCGAGGATCATCATAGATGCGTAAGCACGCAATCACGTAGGGCGGATTAGGCGGAACGCCGTAATCGGCCATGCATGAGCCGCCGGCGGCTCATGCATGGCAGATTACGCTGCGCTAATCCGCCCTACGTGGTATCCGTTACAGTATCCGCATCAGCCTTTCGCCGCCGACGAAATCTGCTTTTGGCGCAGCCGCTCGTTGCGGGCGATGTAGAGGCTCGACGCGATCACGCCGATGGTGACGACCAGGATGGTCAGCGCGGCGACCGCGTTCACGCGCGGGTCCAGGCCCAGGCGGGCGCGCGAGAAGATCACGATCGGCATCGTCGACGAACCGGGGCCGGACAGGAAGGCCGACAACACCACATCGTCGAGCGACAAGGTGAACGTCAACAGCCACGCGGAGCCCAGCGCCTGCTTGATGTTCGGCAGCGTCACCAGGAAGAACACCTGATAAGGCTTGCAGCCGAGGTCCATCGCCGCCTCTTCCAGCGACTTGTTCATCTCCTGCAGACGCGATTGCACCACCACCGCCGCATAGGCCATGCCCAGCAAGGTATGGCCGATCCATATCGTCATCAGGCCGCGCTCGGGGAAGCCGAACACCTTCTGCACCGACACCAGCATCAGCAGCAGCGACAGGCCGATGATCACCTCCGGCATCACCAGCGGCGCGCTGACCATGCCGGCGAACAGCGTGCGGCCGGTGAAGCGGTGATAGCGATCGAGCACGAAGGCGGCGAAGGTGCCCAGCACCACCGAGGCGCAAGCCGTCATCAGCGCGATGCGCAGCGACAGTCCCAGGCCGCTGATGATCTCCGTGTCGTTCATCAGCGCCGCGTACCATTGCAGCGAGAAGCCGGTCCACACCATGTCCTGGCGCGAACTGTTGAACGAGAAGACCACAAGCACGACGATCGGCAGGTACAGGAACAGATAGCCCATCGACAGCCAGCCGCGCCCGAACCAGCGCTGCATAAAAGTGGTATTGCCTTTCATGAGCGGGCCTCCTGCTCTGCCTTGTATTTATTGAAGATCGCCATCGGCACCAGGATCAGCAGGATCACCACGACCGTCACCGACGACGCCAGCGGCCAGTCGTTATTGGTGAAGAATTCGTCCCACAGCTGGCGGCCGATCATCAGTGTCTCCGGACCGCCCAGCAGTTCCGGGATCACGTATTCGCCGATGGCCGGAATGAACACCAGCATCGAACCGGCGATGATGCCGGACTTCGACAACGGCACGGTGATGCGCCAGAACGCTTGCAGCGGCGTCGCGCCCAGATCGGCGGCCGCCTCCAGGAAGCGTGTATCCATCTTCACCAGGTTGGCGTACAGCGGCAGTATCATGAAAGGCAGATAGGCGTAGACCATGCCGATGATCAGCGAGAACTGGGTGTTCATCAGGTGCATCGGCTCACCGATTGCGCCGATCCCGATCAGGAAGTTGTTGACGATGCCGTTGGTGGCCAGGATGCCCTTCCAGGCGTAGATCCGCAGCAGGAAGGAGGTCCAGAACGGCAGCATCACCAGCATCAGGAGCACCGGACGGACGGTCGGCTTGGCGCGCGCCATGAAGTAGGCGAACGGGTAGCCGATGATCAGGCATAGCGCGGTGGTGATGGCGGCGAATTTGAGGGAGCTGAGATACGTCAGCACATACAGCTCGTCCTCCGCGATGAACAGGTAGTTCGAGATCTTGACCTTGAGCGTGATGACGCCGTCGGCCAATGTCATCAGGGTGCCGAACGGATTGCCCATGTCCGACTCGGTGAAGCTGATGCGCAGGACGATCAGGAACGGCACCAGGAAGGCGAACGCCAGCCACAGGAAGGGCACGGCGATGACGACGCGGCGGCCTGTCAGCCATCGCAGGGTTAGTAGGTTCTTCAGGAAGTTCATTCGCGCTCCACCTTAGCTGGTCAGCACGACGACGTCCGCGCCGTCCCACCAGGCGCAGACGCGCTGGTCGCGCTTGAGCGCGGCGTCGTCGTGACGGGCGGCGTTGGTGCGCGAGACCTTGATCTCCATGCCACTGTCCAGGCGGACGTGGTACAAGGTCTCGTTGCCGAAGTAGGCCATCGCCGTGATCGCGCCCTGCACGCAGTTGTATCCATGCTCGCTGGCGTTGGCGCGCTGCTCCAGCGACGGCGCCTCCGTTTGCAGGGCGATCTTCTCGGGCCGCACGGCCACCGCCACCGGCATGCCCATGGTGCCGGTGATGCCGTGGGTGACGTAGTGGCGGCCCTCGGGCGTGTCGATGATCACGTGGTCCGGTTCATCGACCGCCACGCTGCCGTTGAACAGGTTGACGCTGCCGATGAAGTCCGCCACGAAGCGGCAGTTCGGCGTTTCGTAGATCTCGCCCGGCGGGCCGACCTGCAGGATGCGGCCTTCGCTCATGACGGCGATGCGGGTCGCCATGCTCATCGCCTCGTCCTGGTCATGCGTGACCATCACGCAGGTCACGCCGACTTCCTCGATGATGCCGACCAGTTCCATCTGGGTGCGCTCGCGCAGCTTCTTGTCCAGGGCGCCGAGCGGCTCGTCGAGCAGCAGCAATTGCGGCCGCTTGGCCAGGCTGCGCGCCAGCGCCACGCGCTGCTGCTGGCCGCCCGACAGCTGGTGCGGCTTGCGCTTGCCGTAGGCGCCCAGCTGCACCAGATTGAGCATCTGCTCCACGCGCGCGGCGATTTCGTCCTTCGGCAGGCCGTCGCGGCGCAGGCCGAAGGCGATGTTGTCCCACACCGACAGGTGCGGGAACAGCGCGTACGACTGGAACATCATGTTGATCGGGCGCTGATACGGCGGCACGCTGACGATGTCCTGGCCGGCGAGCGTGATCTGCCCCTGGGTCGGCGTCTCGAACCCGGCCAGCATCCGCAGCAGGGTCGATTTACCGCAGCCCGAGCTGCCCAGCAATGCGAAAATCTCGCCCTTGTCGATGGCTACCGAGACGTCGTTGACAGCGCGGACACCGTCGAATTCCTTAACCAGATTGCGGATCAGGAGGAAGGGTTCAGCAGCTCGCTCTATGGTCATGTTATAAAAATATAAATGATATTAATAGTATATCTGGAACGCGGGTCGGGACATCGCCGCCGGTCGCCCGATTTTGGGACACGTGATTATAAATGCTGCCACTTATAGTCGCCTATACATGCAGCAATAAGTGTTCCCGCTCCCATGGGCTGATGACGGTCATGAACTCCTGATGTTCGACTTCCTTGATCGCCGTGTAGACGTCGATGAAACGCTCGCCCAGCACCTCGCGGATGCGGTCCTCGCGGCGCAGCCACTCCAGCGCCTGGGGCAATCCCTGCGGCAGCTCGGAGGCGTGGTCATAGGCGCTGCCGGAGATCATAGGCGTCGGCTCCAGCTTGTCGACCATGCCGAGGTAGCCGCAGGCCAGGGTCACGGCCATCGCCAGATAGGGATTGGCGTCGGCGCCGATGATGCGGTTTTCCACGCGGCGCTGCTCGACGCCGGAGATCGGAATGCGGAATCCGACGGTGCGGTTGTCGTTACCCCACTGAACGTTGATCGGCGCGGCCGTGTGGCGCACGATGCGGCGGTACGAGTTGACGTACGGCGCCATGATCGCCATCACGGCCGGCGTGTAGCGTTGCAGGCCGCCGATGTAGTGGCGGAAGTCCGCCGACGGCGAGCCGTCCGGCGCGCTGAAGATATTACGGCCGGTGGCGGCATCGCTCACGCTCTGGTGCACATGCATCGCCGACCCGGGTTCGCCGGCCATCGGCTTGGCCATGAAGGTGGCGTACATGTCGTGCTTGAGCGCCGCCTCGCGCAAGGTGCGCTTAAAGTAGAAGACGTTATCGGCCAGCGCTAGCGGATCGCCGTGCTGGAAATTGATGCCCATCTGGCCGGCGCCCGTCTCGTGGATCAGGGTGTCGACGTCGAGGTTCATCAACGCGCAGTAGTCGTAGATATCCTCGAACAGCGGATCGAACTCGTTGACGGCGTCGATGCTGTAGACCTGGCGGCTGGTCTCGGCGCGGCCGCTGCGGCCCACGGGCGCCCGCAACGGCAGATCGGGGTCGATGTTCTTTTCGGTCAGGTAGAACTCCAGCTCCGGCCCCACCACAGGCTTCCAGCCCCGCTCCGCGTACAGCTTCAACACGCGGCGCAGCACGGAGCGCGGCGCGAAGTCGACCAGGGTGCCGTCGGCGAAGTAGCAGTCGTGGATCACCTGCGCGGTCGGATCGACCGCCCACGGCACGGTGGTGATGCTGCCTGGGTCCGCGCGCAGGATCATGTCGCGGTCGGTGGAGGAGATGGCGCGGTCGTAGGCCGCGTTGTCGACGGGGTAGTTGCCGGTGACGGTCATGCCCAGCACCGCCTCCGGGATACGCATGCCGCGCTCCTGGGTGAATTTCGCGCGCGGCAGGATTTTCCCGCGCGCGACGCCCGTCAGATCGGGCACCAGGCATTCAATTTCAGTGACTCGGTTCTCGTTGAGCCACTGGTCCATATCGGCGTCGGAGAAGTTTTCACGGATAGACATGTTCGCTCTCTGTAGTGATGATCAAGCGATCGATAGTCTAATTTACCATATTTACAACCTTGCCTCCGCCGCCTCCACGCGCGTTTGCACAAGAATCTTCTTGATTTCGGGGACGCAGGAGCCGCAATTGCCGCCCGCCTTGAGGCAGGACGTCACCTGCGCGACCGTTTGCAAGTCCTTCTCGACGATCGCGTTGCAGATCGTGTTGCGGCCCACGCCGAAGCACGAGCACACGGTCGGACCGGTGTCGGCGCCCTTCTCGACCGGCATGCCGACCAGCAGGCCGACGCGGTCGATTTCGCTCAACTGCTCCTTGACGAACAGGCTGGCGAGCCAGGCCCGCGACGGCATGTCCTGGCGCGGGGACAGGAAGATGCACTGTTCGATGCGGTCGTTCACCACGTGCACGGCGCGGTACACGCCGGCGGTGCGGTCTTCGTATTCGAGCCAGTCGGCGTCCAGATCCTGCACGCCCAGCACGCCGCGCGCCCACTGGCCGAAATCGGAGATGGTGTTGCGGCCGGCCAGTTCGTAGCGGGCGAATTCGCGGCCCTGGATGCGGGTCCAATGGGCCACGCTGTCCAGGTCCACTTCCGTGCGGCTCAGGATGAAACTGTGCCAGTTGACGCGGAACTGCTCGATGCGTACCGGCGTGTGCTTGAATTCCGGCTCGCCGGAGACGGGATCGACCACGGGATTGACCAGCGCGCCGACGCGGGCGTCGGACGACGTCTGGCCCGACCAGTGGATCGGAATGAACACCGAGCCGCGCGGGATGCCGCCGCCGTGCTGCACGCGCGCCACCATCGCCCCCCATTCGGAGCTGACGCGCGCCAGATCGCCCTCGCGCACGCCGTGCAGCAGCGCGTCCTGCGGGTGGATGTCGACGAACGATTCGGAGATGTGATCGGCCAGTGTGAAGGATTTACCGGTGCGCGTCATCGTATGCCACTGGTCGCGCACGCGGCCGGTGTTGAGCGCCAGCGGAAAGTCCTCGCTGATGGCGTTGGCCGGCGCGCGCGGGACGGTGACGATGAAGCGCGCCTTGCCGTCGGCATGTGCGAAGCGCTTGTCGGCGAACAGGCGCTCTTCCACCTCGATGCCGCCGGCGGCGCCACGGCGCACCGGCCACTGGACGGGTTCCAGACCGTCGTACTCGTTTTTGTTCAACCGCGCCAGGCCGGACATGTCGAAGGCGCGCGGCACGTCGGCGGCGCTGTTGCGGAAGCCGCTCAGGCGCGCGTGTTCATCGAACACGCTGTTGGCGCCGGCGAAATCGAAACCGCTGAAGCCCATGCGCTGCGCGAACAGCGCCAGGATCTTCCAGTCCGCCATCGCTTCACCAGGGGCAGGCAGGAAGGCACGCTGGCGCGAGATGCGGCGCTCGGAATTGGTGACCGTGCCTTCCTTCTCGCCCCAGCCCAGCGCCGGCAGCAGCACATCGGCGTAGGCGTTGGTGTCGGTGTTCTGCATGATGTCGGTGGCGACCACCAGCTCGCACTTTTCCAGCGCGCGCCGCACCTGGTCGGCGTCCGGCATGCTGACCACGGGATTGGTGGAGATCACCCACACTGCCTTGACCTTGCCGTCCTCGATCGCCTTGAACAGGTCGACCGCCTTCAGGCCAGGCTTGTCGGCCATCGCCGGCGACTCCCAGAAGGTCTGCACGACTTCGCGGTGGTCGGCGCGGTCCAGGTCCATGTGCGCGGCCAGCATGTTGGCCAGGCCGCCCACTTCGCGTCCGCCCATGGCGTTCGGCTGGCCGGTGATCGAGAACGGTCCCATGCCCGGCTGGCCGATGCGGCCGCCTATCAGGTGGCAGTTGATGATGCTGTTGACCTTATCGGTGCCGGACGACGACTGGTTCACGCCCATCGAATAGGCGGTGATGGTCTTGTGCGTGGCCGCGAACAGTTCGTAGAACTCCATCAGCACCGGCAGCTCGATGCGGCAGATCTTCGCCACGACGGCCGGATCGCTGCAATCGGCATTGGCCGTGGCGAGCGCTGCGTCGAAGCCGTTGGTGTGGTCGGCCACGAAGGCCGGATCGACCGCGCCGATGCGGTTCAGATAGCTGAGCAAACCGTTGAACAGCCAGACGTCGGTGCCCGCCTTCACCGGCAAGTGCAGGTCTGCCAGCTCGCAGGTCGCGGTGCGGCGCGGATCGATGACGACGATCTTCATCTCCGGCCGGCGTTCCTTGGCCTTCAGGATACGCTGGAACAGGATCGGATGGCACCACGCGGTGTTGGAGCCGACCAGCACCACCATGTCGGCCAGTTCCAGGTCGTCGTAGCACAGCGGCACCAGGTCTTCGCCGAAGGCGCGCTTGTAGCCGGCCACCGCCGACGACATGCACAGGCGCGAGTTGGTATCGATATTGGCGCTGCCGATGTAACCCTTCATCAGCTTGTTGGCGACGTAGTAGTCCTCGGTCAGCAACTGGCCCGACACGTACAAGGCCACGGCGTCCGGGCCATGTTCGTCGATGATGGCGCGCCATGTGCCGGCGACCTTGTCGAGCGCCTCGTCCCACGAGACGCGGCGCAGGCCTTCATCGCCGCGCACCTGCGGGTACAACAGGCGGCCGTCCAGGCTCACGGTCTCGCCCAACGCGGAACCCTTGACGCACAGCCGCCCCTTGTTCGCCGGGTGCAGCTTGTCGCCGGCGATGGAGACCGTGCCGTCGCCCTTGGGGGTGGCGCTCACACCGCAACCGACGCCGCAATATGCGCAGGTGGTGCGGACTGACAGATGGTCTTGGGACAGGTTCAAAATTCGCTCGCTTAGACTATGGACTTAAATCACGCGGCTCTGGCGCTGAGCGCCTCGCCGAATAACAGGGTTTGCCGGATCGAGGCGATGTCGGTGTTGTTCTGGATAAGGCCGAAATACCAGGGGCCGTCCTTGACGTCGCCATACAGCACGGCGCCGGTGACGCGGTTATTCTTCAATACCAGCCGCTTGTAAACGCCGCGCCGGGCGTCGCGCAGCACCAGGTCCTCGGTCCCCTCGCCGCCGATAAAATCACCGACCGAGTACAAGTCTACACCGGTGACCTTCAGCCGTGTGGGAGAAGTTTGCTGCACGTAGCGGCGCACGCCGGCGCCGGCCAGGTGGGCGCCGCAAACGCGGGCCTGGTCCCATATCGGCGCGACGAGGCCGAAGGTGGCGCGGCGGTGCTGCACGCACTCGCCC
Source organism: uncultured Duganella sp. (assembly GCA_963511605.1). Taxonomy (GTDB): domain Bacteria; phylum Pseudomonadota; class Gammaproteobacteria; order Burkholderiales; family Burkholderiaceae_D; genus Rugamonas. The sequence continues at coordinate 30,607 of CAUPJZ010000020.1, forward strand.
ACGGCGTAAATGCGTGGATCGTAGGTTTGCAAGGTATCGTCGACGATGATGGCGCGATCACAATGCAAGCCGGCCGCCTTGGCCAGCTCGATGTTCGGACGCACGCCGGCGGTCATCACCACCAGGTCGGCCGGGATCTCGGTTCCATCCTTGAAACGCACCGCCGTGGCGCGGTCGGTGCCGACGATTTCGGCGGTCTGCGCGTTCAGCATGAACGTCAGGCCCTTGTCTTCCAGCGCCTTTTGCAGCAGCTGGGCGGCGGGTTTGTCGAGCTGCTGGTTCATCAGCGCGTCGGTCACGTGGACCACGGTGACGGACATGCCCTGGCGCTGCAGGCCGTTGGCCGCTTCGAGGCCCAGCAGGCCGCCGCCGATGACCACCGCGTGCTTGTGGTTGCGCGCCGCCTCCAGCATCGATTCCACATCCTGGATATCGCGGAAGGCCAGCACGCCCGGCAACTGGTGGCCCGGCACCGGGATGATGAACGGCTTGGAGCCGGTGGCGATCAGCAAGCGGTCGTAGCGTACTTCCAGGCCGGAGCGGGCGCGCACGACGCGCTTGCGGCGGTCGATATGCTCGACCGGATCGCCAGCGTGCAGCGTGATGCCATGCTGGACGTACCATTCACGCGTGTTGAGCATGATGTCGTCCATCGTCTTTTCACCGGCCAGCACCGGCGACAGCAGGATGCGGTTGTAGTTACCGTGCGGCTCGGCGCCGAACACGGTAATGTCGTACATGTCCGGATCGAGCTTGTGCAGCTCCTCGACCGTACGCATGCCGGCCATGCCGTTGCCGATGACGACCAGCGCAGGCTTCGATTCCACGCGCTCCGGGGGTTTCATAGGCCTACCCAGACTTTGCCGTCGGCCACGCGGGCGGGATAGGTGCCGACCGAATTGGCCGGCGCTTCCAGGCATTCGCCGGTTTGAAGGTCGAAGTGCTGTTTGTAGATCGGCGAGGCGACCACGATGCGCTCGCCCAGGCTGCCCACCAGGCCGCGCGAGAGAACCGCAGCCTCCGAGTTCGGATCGTAGTTATCGATGGCGAACACGCGCGGGCCGCCGTCGTTGACGTGGAAGACCGCGATCTGCGCGTTGTTCAACAGTGCGCACACGCCGGTGTTGGGCACGATGTCATCCAGGTTGCAGACGGCGATCCAGTTATCAGTTTGAATATCGCGATGCATTTGTATTCTCCTCAAGCTGCGCTGACGGCGATCGGAATCACGCGTTTGCGTTCTTCCACGGTGGCTGGACGAATCTGTCCGCGTTCTTCCATGAAGACGACGTTGTCGTCGCCCTTCTCGCTGTTGACGAAGGTGCGGAAGCGTTTGCGGGTTTCCGGATTCTCGACGGCCTCTTTCCACTCGCAAGCGTAGGTGTTGACGACGTGCTGCATGTCCGCTTCCAGATCGGCGGCGATACCCAGCTTGTCGTTGACGACGACCTGCTTCAGGTAATCGAGGCCGCCTTCCAGGTTCTCGCGCCAGGTGCTGGTGCGCTGCAGGCGATCGCCGGTGCGGGTGTAGAACATCAGGAAGCGGTCGATGTACTGGACCAGCGTGGCCTTGTCCAGGTCCGTCGCCAGCAGCTCGGCGTGGCGCGGCTTCATGCCGCCGTTGCCGCAAACGTAGAGGTTCCAGCCCTTCTCGGTGGCGATGATGCCGACGTCCTTGCCCTGCGCCTCGGCGCACTCGCGGGTGCAGCCGGATACGCCGAACTTGATCTTGTGCGGCGTGCGCAGGCCCTTGTAGCGGTTCTCCAGCTCGATGGCGAGGCCGATCGAATCGTCGACGCCATAACGGCACCAGGTCGAACCGACGCAGGATTTGACCGTGCGCAGCGACTTGCCGTAGGCGTGGCCGGATTCGAAGCCGGCGGCGATCAGTTCTTCCCAGATCAGCGGCAGCTGCTCGACGCGGGCGCCGAACAGGTCGACGCGCGCGCCGCCGGTGATCTTGGTGTACAGCTTGTACTTCTTGGCGACCATGCCGACCGCGATCAGGCCATCGGCCGTCACCTCGCCGCCCGGCATGCGTGGCACCACCGAGTAGGTGCCGTCCTTCTGGATGTTACCGAGGAAGTAGTCGTTGGTGTCCTGCAGACTGGCGTGTTCCTTCTTCAGCACGAAGTCGTTCCACACCGACGCCAGGATGCTGGCGGCGAGCGGTTTGCACACGTCGCAACCAAGGCCCTTACCGTGCTTCGCCAGCAGATCGTCGAAGGACTTGATCTGGCCGACTTTGATCAGGTGGAACATCTCCTGGCGCGAGTAGGCGAAGTGTTCGCACACGTGGTTGTTGACGGCCATGCCGAGCTTTTTCATTTCGGCCTTCATCACCTGCGTCACCAGCGGCACGCAGCCGCCGCACGAGGTGCCGGCGTTGGTGCAGCTTTTCAGGTCGCCGATGGTGCAGGCGCCGGCGGCAACGGCCGCGCACAGCGCGCCCTTGGAGACGTCGTTGCACGAGCAGATTTGCGCGCCCTCGGGCAGCGCGTCCACGCCCAAGCCGGGCTTGGCGGCGCCGTCCGACTGCGGCAGGATCAGGAACTCCGGCGATTCCGGCAGCTCGATTTTGTTCAGCATCATCTGTAGCAGCGTGCCGTATTCGGCGGCGTCGCCGACCATCACGGCGCCTTGCAGGTATTTGCCGCAGTCGGAGACGACGATCTTCTTGTAGATCTGTTTGCGCTCGTCGGTGAACTGGTACGAGCGGCTGCCGGCCACGCTGCCGTGCGGGTCGCCGATACTGGCCACATCCACGCCCATCAATTTCAGCTTGGTGCTCATATCGGCGCCGGCGAATTCGCCCGCTTCGCCCAGCATGTGCTTGGCCGCGACGCGCGCCATTTCATAACCCGGCGCCACCAGGCCGAAGATCAAGCCGCCCCACAGCGCGCATTCGCCGATGGCGTAGACGTCCGGGTCGGAGGTGACGCAGTTGTTGTTGATTTCGATGCCGCCGCGCGGGCCGATGGTCAGGCCGCATTCGCGCGCCAGCATGTCGCGCGGACGGATACCGGCCGAGAAAACGATCATGTCGGCGTCCAGGTGGCCGCCGTCGGCGAACTCCATGCGGTGCGTGCCATCGACGCCGTCGACGATGGCGGTGGTGTTTTTGCCCGTGTGGACGGTCACGCCCAGGTCTTCGATTTTACGGCGCAGAACGCGCGCGCCGCCATCGTCGACCTGCACCGCCATCAGGCGCGGCGAGAATTCGACGACGTGGGTTTCCAGTTTCAGGTCGCGCAGCGCCTTGGCGCATTCGAGGCCCAGCAGGCCGCCGCCGATGACGACGCCGGTCTTGGAGCGCTGGCCGCACTCCATCATCGCTTCCAGGTCCTCGATGGTGCGGTAGACGAAGCAATCCTTGCGCTCCTTGCCCGGCAGCGGAGGTACGAACGGATAGGAACCGGTGGCCATCACCAGCTTATCGTAGGGGAGCACATCGCCGTCGCCGATGGTGACGGTCTTGGCGGCGGTGTCGATGGCGGTGGCGCGGGTGTTCAGGCGCAGCACCATGTCGTCGCGTTCGAAGAAGCCTGGCTTCACCAGCGACAGGTCTTCCGCCGTTTTACCGGAGAAGAACTCCGACAGGTGCACGCGGTCGTAGGCGGGACGCACTTCCTCGCACAGCACCGTCACCTGCAGGTTGGTCTTGCCGCTGGCGGCCAGGCTTTCCAGGAATTTGTGGCCGACCATGCCGTGGCCGATAACGATGATTTTCATAGTAGGTTCCTTTAAGCTTAAGCTGCCAGTTTGGTAGCGGATACGGATTCTTCGATGGCGCTGGTGCTGAAGCGGGCGGCCAGTGCGCACAGCGCGGTCGCGGCGACGACGATGCCCAGGATGCTCAGCGTCTGCTGCGTGTCGCCCAGGCCCTTCATCAGGAAGCCCGCGGCCACCGCGCCGACGTTGCCGCCCGCGCCGATGATGCCGGCCACGCCGCCCAGGGCGCGCTTGTCGACGAACGGCACCACGGCGTAGGTCGCACCGCAAGCCATGTGGGTGAACAGGCCGAAGATCAGCATCGCGCCGATCGCCAGGGCGGCGGTGCCGGCGTGGGCGAACATCAGCAGGCCGGCGCCTTCGCCCAACATCAGCACGAACAGCAGGGTGACGCGGTTATTCAGGTTGCCCCGGGCGGCGAATTTGTCGGAGGCCCAGCCACCCAGTGCGCGGGCGAACAGCGCCAGCAAACCAAAGCTGCCGGCGGCCATGCCGGCTTGGCCCAGGGTCAGTTTGAAGTGGTCGACGTAGTAGATCGCGGCGATGTTGTGGATGAAGATCTCGATACCGAAGCAGGCGCCGTAGGTGATGAACAGCAGCCATACGCGGTAGTTGGCGGCGGCCAGCTTGAAGCTCTCCCAGCCCCCCTTCTTGCCGCCCTCGATCGGAATGCCGGCGGCGCGCAGGTCGCTGTAGTTACCTTGCGGGCAGTCCTGGGTGTAGCGGTAATAGACGCCAGCCATGATGATCATCAGGATGCCCGGCACGATCAGCGCCGCGCGCCAGCCGAAGGTTTCGGACACGCCCAGCATGACCATCGCCGTCATCAGCAGCGGCATGACGGCCTGCGCGACACCGCCGCCGGCGTTGCCCCAGCCTGCGGCGGCCGCGTTGGCGGTGCCGACTACTTTAGGGCCGAACATCACCGACGTGTGGTACTGGGTGATGACGAAACTGGCGCCGGCCGCGCCGATCCCGAGGCGGAAGAACAGGAAGCTCTCGTAGCTCTGTGCGAAGGCCACGCCAATCACCGGGATGGAGCCGAGCAGCAGCAGGCCGGTGTAGGCTTTGCGCGGGCCGAAATGGTCGCACAGCGGGCCGACGATCAGGCGCACCAGGATCGTGATGGCGACGGCGGCGATGTTGATGTTGGCGATCTGCGCGACGCTCAGACCGAATTCGCCTTTAATGACCGGCATCAGCGGCGCGCAGGCGAACCACGCGAAGAAGCAGACGAAGAACGCCATCCAGGTCAGGTGGAACGCCCGCATTTGCGGCGTTGAGATCGAGAAGAGCTTGATGCTGGTAGCTTTGCTGGCCATTTTTTTATCCCGTTCAGAAAACAAAAAGGCGTCCGCGCAACCAAGGTGATAGAAACCAGGTCGGGCGGACGCCGTTGTCCTGCCGGTCCTTCTTTGGACCAGCGGTATGTATTTGGGGGGGATCGCCGTTGATCCCCTGCTCCTTCTAATGCAAGAGGCGTGCCAATGGTCGGTAAAGGGTTGCTACAGAGGGAGAATGCGGTTTTGAGGTTTCAGTAAAGAAATTACAAGCTTACCGTGGTGCGATGTTGCGGTGCATGATGCACGCTCACGGTGCGCGATGGCGGTGCGTTGCCTAATTCACACCCACCAGCGGGGTGCGGGCCGACATTCAGACACGAACACATCCACACAGGCGGTAGTAAAGTCCAGCCCGTGTCCGAATGTCGGACCTGACCCCGGGGGTTTTTAGGCGGCGGCGGCCAGCGCGGCGGCGACCATTTCGTCGATTTCGCCGCTGATGCTCGACAGGACGCCCGCCACCACCGAGAACTCCTTGCCGGCCGCCCCGGCGCGCGCGGCGACGATGCGGGCGTTGAAGGCCACCATCCGCGCCTGGCGGTTGATCGTCTCTATATCGGTGATCACGCCGCGCAGCTGCTTGCGCACCAGGCGCGCGTTCCGCTTGGCCTGCTCTTCGTAGATGCCGGTGATCTGGTTCAGTATTCCCAGCGTTGGCGTTGTGATATCCACCAGCTCCGCCAGCAGTTCGGCCGCCTGCCCCGAACCGCGCGCGATCGCGTTCAGCGTGCGCTCGCCCAGGTCGGCGAAGGCGACGATCCGGCGGTCGCCGTCCATCTTGCCGTAGTAGGCTTCGTGCAGCTCCGGGCAGAACACGCCCGGCAGGCCGTCCGCCTCGCTCAAGAGCGACTTGTGGGCGCCCCGGAACAGCGCCAACGCCTCCTGCGCCGTCGCCGCGCCCTCTTCGTGCCCCTGCGACGCCAGCAGCGCGTACAGCACGATGCGCTGCGACGTGAAACGGCGCCGTCCCGACAGGTTGATCAAGGCGCTGAATACCTCGCCGCTCAGCGCCTTGCCGGCGACAGCGGGCGGCGCCAGGGCTGGCGTGGACATGTCCATTACGCGGCTTCCTTCGCGGGATGCGCCTGTTTCCGGTACAGGAACTCCAACACGGCCGTGCGGTACTCGGTGTAGCGCGCGTCCTGCGCCAGCGCCACGCGGTCGCGCGGACGCTCCAGCTGGACGTCGACGATCTCGCCGATGGTGGCGGCCGGGCCGTTGGTCATCATGACAATCCGGTCCGACAGCAGCACCGCCTCGTCGACATCGTGCGTGACCATCACCACGGTGGACTTGGTGGCGGCGACGATCTTGAGCAGCTCGTCCTGCAGGTGGGCGCGGGTCAGCGCGTCGAGGGCGCCGAACGGTTCGTCCATCAGCAATACTTTGGGCTCCATCGCCAGCGCCCGGGCGATGCCGACGCGCTGCTTCATGCCGCCCGAAATCTCGTGCGGACGCTTGGTTTCCGCGGCCGTCAGGCCCACCAGCGCCAGCGCCTGCATGGTGCGCTCGCGCAGTTGCGCCTTCGATTCGGTCTTGCCGAAGACCCGTTCGACACCAAGGTGGATGTTTTCATAACAGGTCAGCCATGGCAGCAGCGAGTGGTTCTGGAACACCACCGAGCGCTCCGGCGACGGTCCGGCGATCTCGCGGTTGGCGCACAGCAGAACCCCGTCGGTTGGCTTGAGCAGCCCGGCGATCAGGTTGAGCAGGGTCGATTTTCCGCAACCCGAGTGCCCGATCAGGGTGATGAATTCGCCCTTGCGCACCGTCAGATCGATTTCGCGCAGCGCGTGGAATACACCTTTTTTAGTGTGGAAGACCATCTCCACGCCTTCGACATCGATGAATTTCGGATCGTCCATGACAGTGCTCCTTAGTTGGATACTTGTTCGTAGGTGAAGGCGCGGGCCAGGGCCATGAGCGCCTGCTCCAGCAGCAGACCGACAAAACCGATCGCCACAATCGCGATGATGATGTGCGGGACGTTCAGGTTGTTCCATTCATCCCAGACCCAGAAGCCGATGCCCACGCCGCCGGTCAGCATCTCGGCCGCGACGATGACCAGCCACGCGGTGCCGATCGACAGGCGCACGCCGGTCAGGATGTAAGGCAGCGCCGACGGCAGCAGGATCTTGGTCAGCACCTTCCATTCCGACAGATTGAGCACGCGCGCCACGTTCATGTAATCCTGCGGTACGCGCTGCACGCCGACGGCTGTGTTGATGATCATCGGCCAGATAGAGCAGATGAAGATCGACCAGATCGCGGCCGGATTGGCCGACTGGAACACCAGCAGGCCGATAGGCAGCCAGGCCAGCGGCGACACCGGCTTGAGCAAACTGATAATGGGGCTGAACATATTGCCGATGAACTGCACGCGGCCGATCAGGAATCCCAGCGGGATGCCGACCATGGCGGCCAGGCCGAAGCCGATCGCCACCCGCTGCAGGGACGCCAGCAGGTTCCAGCCGATGCCCTGGTCGTTCATGCTGTTGCGGTAGAACGGATCGGAGAACAGCTTGATCGCCTCCTGCAAGGTCACCAAAGGTGTCGGGAAGGAGGTGTTCTTAACGGTGATGATCTGCCACACCAGCACCAGCAGCGCGGCGCCCAGCAACGGGGCGACGATCTTCAGGGCGGTGGCGGAGACCTGCTTGCGCGCCCGCGCCGTCGAATTGGCGGCGAGCGGGCGGCGCGGACGGCGGGCCGGTTTGGCGTCGAGTGACGCCGTTACGGGGGCGGCGCTATCGGGTTTGAGCATGGCGTTCATGGCGTTCCTCTATCTGGCTAGGGAAGAATCAGGCTTTGATCTTGAACGAGGCGGCGAAGGCTTTCGGGTCTTTGCCGTCCCACACCGAACCGTCCATCAGCTTCGATGTACGCAGCGGGCTTTTTGGAATCGGCGTCTTGGTCATCGTCGCCGCGTCCTTGTACAAATCGATCTGGTTGACCGAGGTGGCCACGGCCAGGTAGTTAGGATCTTCCTTCAGCAGGCCCCAGCGGCGGTGCTGCGTCATGAACCACATGCCGTCCGACAGGAACGGGTAGTTCACCAGGCCGTCGTTGTAGAACTTCATGTGATTCTGGTCGTCCCAGGTCTTGCCCAGGCCATTCTGGTAGCGGCCCAGGATGCGCTGGTCGATCGCGTCCTTGCTGGTATTGACGTAGGATTTGTCGGCGATGACCTCGGCCATCTTGTTCTTGTTGGCCAGCGAGGCGTCGATCCATTTGCTCGCCTCCAGAATGGCGGCCATCATGGCGCGGCAGGTGTTCGGATTCTTCCTGGCGAATTCCAAGGTCGAGCCGAGCACTTTCTCCGGGTGGTCCTTCCAGATGTCCTGGGTGGTGGTGGCGGTGATGCCGATGCCGTCCATGATGGCGCGGTGGCCCCATGGCTCGCCCACGCAGAAGCCGTCCATGTTACCGACCCGCATATTGGCCACCATCTGCGGCGGCGGCACGGTGATGACCTTGGCGTCCTTCATCGGGTTGATGCCGTTGGCGGCCAGCCAGTAGTACAACCACATGGCGTGGGTACCGGTCGGGAAGGTCTGGGCGAAGGTGTACTCGCGCTTTTCGGAGTTCATCAACTTCGCCAGCGAGGCGCCATCGACGGCGCCCTTGTCGGCCAGCTTCTTCGACAGCGTGATCGCCTGACCGTTGTTATTGAGGCCCATGAGCACCGCCATGTCCTTCTTCTGGCCGCCGATGCCCATCTGGACGCCGTACAACAGGCCATACAGCACATGGGCCGCATCGAGGTCGCCGTTGGCCAGCTTGTCGCGCACGCCGGCCCACGAGGCCTCTTTACTGAGCACGAATTTGACGCCGTACTTCTTGTCGAAGCCCAGCACCGACGCCATCACCACCGACGCGCAATCGGTCAGTGGAATGAAGCCGATCTTGATTTCTTCCTTTTCCGGTTTGTCCGAACCCGCCGCCCACACGCCACCCGTCGATAAACCCAACATACTTCCTCCCGCTACTAAACCCGCACCATGAATCACTTTTTGAATTGCCGCTCTGCGCGAAACATTAACGTCGCTGGCGGCCGGTGGCAAGGCGGAATCTGCTGGTAGCTTCTTATCGTTCATGACTATCCCTCTGTAGACAGTAAAACCGTTCGGACAAAAAAAACGCCTACCCCGCATGAACGCATTCATGTTCGGTAGACGTCGTTGTCTGGTGTGCCCCACCGCCGTTGGCAGGGCTCATCGGCGCATCATTGCGCTTGCCTACAGACTATGCAATGTCCGTGCCAGCAGTGTTTACAGAGGGAGGAAAAGAAAGCGCGATCGGCCGGCGCACCGCTAAATAGCTGGATTGCGGCGAAAAAAGCGCACCGGCGGTGCGCCCCGCATCATTTTGGACGGGGAGTAAAATAAAGTATTAACGTGGAACGATCAGCCGAGCAAATCCTCGACGTCGAGGATGCGCTGGGCGACCTCGGAGAGCTTGAGGTTCTTGCTCATCGCCATACCGCGCAGCTTTTGGTAGGCCTGCTCCTCGGTGAAGCGCTGGCGCTCCATCAGCAGGCCCTTGGCGCGTTCGATGACCTTGCGCTCGGCCAGCTTGCTCTTGGTGTCGGACAGCTCGTCGAGCAGCTTCTGCTCGCGTTTAAAGCGCGCCAGCGCCACCTGCAGCACCGGTTTGATGCGCTCGCCCTGCAGGCCGGCCACGATATAGGCCGACACGCCGGCCGCCATCGCCGCCTCCATGCTCTCGGTGTCCTCGCTCTCGGTGAACATGACGATGGGGCGGCGTTCGTCCCGGGTGGCGATGACGATGTGTTCGAGGACGTCGCGCGCATCCGACTCGGCGTCGACGATGATCATATCGGGCTGCAGCTGGGCGATCCGCTCGGGCAGGTACATGTCCGGCGGCAGCGAGGCGACGATGTCGTAGCCCGCTTCCAGCAGGCCGATACGCAGCACCCTGGCCCGTTCGACCTGGGCGCGCAACGACTCGTCATCCTCGTCACCGGCGTGGATGATGGCGTTGACAACCACGATACGTAAATTACGCATGGTCATACCAAACCGATAATTTTGATGTGCATGGGCAGATTCTAAGGCACAAAGGCCGAATCCTGCCAGCCCTCAAATTATCGTTGCATGCCCCAGCGATTGACGGTGACGCTTTCGAGTGGTCGGAATACCACGTTTTCCACCAGCAGTCCGATGAGGATCACGGCGGCCAGCCCGGCGAACACCTTGTCGGTGTAGAGCTCATTGCGGTTCTGGAAAATGTACCATCCAAGCCCGCCCTGGCCGCCGGTGGTGCCGAATACCAGCTCGGCGGCGATCAGGGTGCGCCAGGCGAACGCCCAGCCGACCTTGAGTCCCGACAGGATGGACGGCAGCGCGGCCGGCACCAGGATGTGCATCACCAGCCGCAGGCCGCTCAAGCCGTAGTTGCGACCGGCCATGCGCAGCGTCTCCGGCACGCTCTGGAATCCGGCATAGGTGCCCAGCGCCAGCGGCCACAGGACCGCATGGACGATGACGAAGATCAGGCTGCCCTTGCCCAGGCCGAACCACAGCAGCGCCAACGGCAGCAGCGCGATCGCCGGCAGCGGGTTGAACATCGACGTCAGGGTCTCCAGCAGGTCGCGGCCGACGCGGGTGGACGCGGCCAGCGCCGTCAGCACGAAGGCGGCGGCGATGCCGGCCGCATAACCTTGCAGCAGAACGGCCAGCGAGATGCGCACGCGGTCGAGCAGCTCGCCGCTGGCGACGCCGCTGACGAAGGCGTGCGCCGTCTGCACGAAGCCCGGCAGCAGCAGGTCGTTGTCCTGCCAGCGGGCGACGCCTTCCCACAGCACCGCCAGCAAAATCAGAATGAGGCTCTTGCGCAGCCATGCAAGCTCCCACACGCGCCGGGCCAGCGGCAGCGGGATGTCGACCGCGCGCGGGGCGACCGTGCTGGGGGCGTAGACGTACTCCTGGCGCACCGGCGGATCGAGGACGAGGCTCATGACACGTGGCTCCGCTCATGCGGCGCGCCGGTGGCGGCGGGCGCGCTCGCCGGCACGGCGGCCGGCTGTCCCTGCGCGGGAGCGCCGAACAGCAGCCCGTGGATGCGCTGCGAAGCCGCCTGGAAGTCGGCGCCGCCGGCGCTGTCCAGGCCAAACTGGTGGCTGTTCAATTCCGCCCTCACCTGCCCCGGATGCGGCGACAGCAACAGTATTCGGTTACCCACCACCAGCGCCTCTTCGATCGAATGGGTGACGAACAGCAGCGTGAAACGCAGCTCCTCCCACAACCGCCCCAGCTCCTCCTGCATATTGCGGCGCGTGAGCGCGTCCAGCGCGGCGAAGGGTTCGTCCATCAGCAGGATCTGCGGCTGCATCGCCAGCGCGCGCGCGATCGCCACGCGCTGCTTCATGCCGCCGGACAGCGTGTGCGGATGCGCGTCTTCGAAGCCGCCCAGTCCCACCTTGGCGATCCAGTGCCTCGCACGCTCCTCGGCGTGGTGGCGGTTCAGGCGCTTGGTCATCAGCAGCGGGAACATGACGTTCTCCTTGACCGTCTTCCACGGCGGCAGTTGGTCGAACTCCTGGAACACGACGATGCGGTCCGGCCCCGGCCCGTCGATCGCCCTGCCGTCGATGCTGATGCTGCCGGCGGCGGGCTTGATGAAGCCCGCCGCCGCCTTCAACAGAGAGGACTTGCCGCAGCCCGAAGGCCCCAGCAGCACGAACCTGTCGCCGCGGTAGACGTTGAAGCTGACGTCGTGCGTGGCGCGCGTGGCGCCGTACTCCAGGCTCACGCCATCGGCGATCAGCAGCGGCGCGATACCGGTGTTGGGACGAACCACTTGGAAGGCCATGATGTCACCCGCCTTTCGTGATGACCGGATCGTCGAAGAAGTAATCGCGCCAGCTGGCCGGCTTTTTCTTAATGGCGCCCACCCGGTGCAGGAATTGCGCCAGGCCGAGCGTATTTTGCGGCTCGACGCTGAAGCGCACCTCGGGATTCTTGAATATCTTCAGCAGCAGATCGCGATCGACCTTGCTCTTGGAGACGCGGATGTAGGCATCGGCCGCGCCCTCCGGATTGGCGCTCGCGTACCTCGCCGCCTCGGCCAGCGCGCCGGTGAAGGCGCGGTAGGTCTTCGGATTCCCGGTGCGGAATTTCTCGGTCGCGTACAGCACGGTGGCCGAACTCGGGCCGCCCAAAACATCATAGGAGTTGAGGATGATGTGCGCGTTCGGATTGCCGGCCAGTTCCTGGTCCTGGTAAGGCGGGCTGCCGAAATGGCCGTTGATCTCCGTGCCACCGGCGATGACGGCTGCCGCCGCATCCGGGTGCGGCAAGGTCTGTGTGAATTTATCGAGCCGCGCGAACTCCTTGTCGCCCCACTGCTTGGCCGCCGCGTACTGCAAGATCCGCGACTGCACCGAGACCGTCACCGCCGGCAGGCCGATGCGGTCCTTCTCTGTCAGGTCGGCGATGGTCTTCACCTTGGGATTGGTGCTGACCAGGTAGTAAGGGAAGCTGCCCAGCGAGGCCACGCCCTTGACATTCTGCCGGCCGGACGTGCGGTCCCAGATCGTCAGCAGCGGACCGACGCCGGCGCCGGCGATATCGACCGCGCCGGACAGCAGCGCGTCATTGACGGCGGCGCCGCCCGACAACTGCTTCCACTCGACCTTGACGTCGACGCCGTGTTTTTTACCTTCCTTCTCGATCAACTGCTGGTCCTGCGCGACGTTGAGCAGCAGGTAAACCACGCCGAACTGTTGGGCGATGCGGATACGGCCCTCGGCCCGCGCGCTGGAGGTGGCGGCAAGGCTAAGGAAAAGGGTGGATGCGATTGCGACTGCAAGGGAGCGGGGAGTAGGTCTGGACATCGGATTCCTTAATATATGTTGAGATATCAGAAAGGCGCGTCGCCCTCTATGGTGGTGCGATAGAGCTTGCGGCGCAGATGGTCCGGCGTACCGCCAGCCAGGTGCATCAGCGAGCGGTTGTCCCAGAATACCAGATCATGCGGCGCCCACCGGTGACGATGGATATGCGCCGGCAGCACGCTGTGGGCGAACAATTCGGCCAGCAGCGCGCGGCTTTCGTCCTCCGGAACGCCGACGATGCGCGTGGTGAAATGCTCGCTGACGAACAACGCCTTGCGGCCGGTTTCGGGATGGGTGCGCACCACCGGATGCGTCACCGGTTTGACCTCGTCGATCTGCGCCCGCGTCAGCGCCGGGCGGAAGGGACTGCGGCGGCGCAGTTCATCGTACTGGGTCAGGTAGCTATGTTCGGCGCGCGCGTCCTGCAACGCGTGGCGCAGCGCGGCGGGCAGGGTGTCCCACGCCAGATGCATATTGGCGAACAGCGTATCGCCGCCCTCCGACGGCAGCTCCCGCGCGTGCAGCAGGGAGCCTAGGCTGGGCTTCTCCTTGTACGACAGGTCGGAGTGCCAGAAGTGGCCGGCGTCGCCCAGGCCGATCGGCTGGCCGTCCTCGATGATGTTGGAGATGATCAGCACCTCCGGGTGCGACGGCAGCTGGAAGTTGCGCAGCACGTGGATTTGCAACGGCCCGAAACGGCGGCTGAAATCGACCTGCTGCTGCGGCGTGATGCGCTGGTCGCGGAACACCAGCAGGTGGTGGTCGAGATGGGCTTTGTGGATGCGCTGGAACTGGCGCGGAGACAGCGGCCGGCTCAGGTCCAGGCCGAGGATCTCGGCGCCGAGTGGCGCATCGAACAATTCGATGTCAAAAGCGGATTGGAGAACGGCAGACATGGCACACGCCCATTGAATGAGTAGTCACCCAGTCTATGCCGTCCTCCATATAAACAAAACGAAGCTTATCCGATATCCATATTCGGTTAACGCTGGATGACAGAAAGAGCAGCGGGATCGCCGGCGCGCCAGATTTTATCGGCACCACCGCGCTATTCGAGATCCGCGTCGATGCGTGCGATCAGACCGTCGGCGTCGGCCTGGATCTTGAGGGACCCGATCTCATGGCCGAAGTCGCCGGTGAAATCGACGCGCGCGATGGCCGCGAAATCATCCAGTCGCTCCAGCGACAGAAGCTGGCTGGAGGTGTTATAGCCAACGAAGAAGCGCTCGAGGTAAAGGCGAATTCCATCTGCGCCGACAAAGGCCTCGCCAACCGAAACGTCTTCGATGACCGCATAGGACGCGAAGAGGGCCAGCGCGCCGTCGACGTCGAAGGCGTTGGCGGTCCGGATGAATGTGTCGACGAGCTTTTTCATGGGTGATCCTCAGGCGTCGGCAACGTGCTGCCATTCTTTGTGAACGAATTCCAGGCTGTAGCCTTCAGGCTCGCGCACCTGCGCCGCGTAATAGCGCGGGTCATAGTGAAGCTGCGCTCCCGGTGGATGAATTTCGGTGGCGCCCGCGGCCATCGCCGCCGCGAAGGCCGCGTCGACAGCGCGCTTGTCATTCGCGACGAAGCCCACGTGCGCGGCGCGGCCTTCCACCGTACCTTCGCGCAGCCAGAAGAACACGCGGCCGTTCGCGCCGAACCCTTTCAGATCGGGGTGGCCGGCGGGGTCCTGCCGGCCGTCGTAGTCCAGCGCATGGCTGATGCCGAGCGGCGCGAGCGCCTGCTCATAGAAGGCGACCGAGCGATCGATATCGCCGACGGAGATGAAGATGTGGTCGAGCATGGTGTTCCCGCCTGTTTGTCCAATGAAAGAGTGATGGTACGACCGCCAACCACGGCGCGCCCACCCGATCCTCCTCGAAGCTTGCCTATTTCTGCTTTCGCGTTGCATGCCCCGGGGGCCTCTGTTAGTGTTTGACCATGGAACAGCAAATGCAAGAATTGAGGCGACTGGCCTCCCGGGCCGAGAACCGCCGCACTGAAACCGGCATTCCGCGTGTCGCCATGGTGCAGGGTGAAATCCCCGAGCACCTGCTAGCCGCCGTCTACGACCCGATGATCAACCTGATCCTGACGGGGTCCAAGACGATGACGGTCGGCGAGCGGACCTTCCACTACGACCCGGCGACCTATTTCGTCATGTCCGTGGGACTCCCGGCCGTCGGGGCCGTCCATCCGGCGGCGACGGGCGAACCGTATCTGGCGGTTAGCCTGACGCTCGATCCCGCTATCGTCGCGGCGCTGATCCGCGACTTGCCGGTGGACGTCTGCCGCACGCTATCCGGTTCGGGATTCTCGGTCGCGCCGGTCAACGGCGAGCTGCTCGACGCCTGGGTTCGTATGCTGCGGCTGATCGATCGGCCGGACGAGATCGCGGTGCTCGCCCCCGCCTACGAGCGCGAGATCTTGTTCCGCGTGCTGCAGGGGCCGCTCGGCTGGATGCTGCGCGACGTCGCGTCGCCGGACACGGCGCTTTCGCGGATCGGTGTCGCCATCGACTGGATACGCCGCAACTTTACCGAACAGATCAGGGTCGAGGCGCTGGCTGACATGGCGGCGTTGAGCGTGTCGGCATTCCATCGCCATTTCAAGGCGGTGACGGCGTTGAGCCCGTTGCAGTACCAGAAGCGCATCCGTTTGCTGCACGCGCGGTCGCAACTGATCGCCGGCCAAGGCAGCGCGACGTCGATCGCGTTCAGCGTCGGCTACGAAAGCCCGAACCAGTTCAGCAGGGAATATGCCCGCCTGTTCGGCCTGCCGCCCTCCAAAGACCTGGTGAACGCCGCGCGGGCGCTTCGCGACGCATAGCGGGCGCCTAAGCCTGCGGCTTGGCAACGCGTCCAGGTCATCCCACCGCCCGGATGCCTTTCCGGGAAATCCTGGCTTACCTGATATCGATGTTCGGACTTCCATGTGGATGCCGGACTACAGCGTTTGACTGGCCGCAAGCAAGATGGACACAGCGATGGACAACGCCTTGGCGTACTGGGCAGAATCGATGCTCAGCCCGTGCTTTGCCCATCTAAGGTAGCCGTTCATCATGGCCGATCTCAATGCCCTCCTGTCGCCGCAGCCCGTACTTTTTGAACAGCACAATCGCCTCGTCAAATTAAGCACCCCGCTCGGCGACGAGGTCCTGCTGCCGCAACGCGTGCTCGCGCATGATCGCCTTGGCCGAGGCTACGAATACGCGGTCGATTGTTTCTCAACACGCCACGACATCGCACTAAAAGAGCTCCTTGCGCAGCCTGTCACATTGTGGGTGCGACAGACGGACCTGCGTTACCTTCCCGTTCACGGGTATGTGCACACGATGAAACGCTTGGGCAGCGACGGCGGGCTCACGTTCTATCAGATGTCATTTGCGCCGTGGCTGCACTTCCTGAAATTTCGTAAAGATGCCCGCATCTGGCAAGACAAAACCGCCGACGACATCCTCCGCGACGTCTTTAACGTCCATCCCCAGGCGCAGGGGAATTTCCGTTTCGATGTGAGGGAGCCTGCGCTCCGGCGTTCGTATTGCACGCAATACGAAACTGACTGGCATTTCGTGCAACGGTTAATGGAGGAAGAAGGCTGGTATAGCTATCACGAGCAACAGCCCGACGGTTCCGGACATGTGCTGGTGATTACCGATACCGCGTTCGAGCTCCAGCCTATCGCCCAGGAACGAGTTCACTTCCACGCAGGCGGCACCGAAGACGAAGTGGACAAGATCACCCATTGGAGCGCGGACCGCAGCCTGGCGCCCAGCCAACTCACCATCAGGACCGACGATTACAAAGCGCCATACGTTTCCAAGCAGAGCAATACCATCGTTCGTGCGGAACATGGCGATCTGCCTGTCCAGCTGGAAGTCTATGAATACACCGGCGCCTATACCTACTCAAAACAGGAGCACGGCGACAAACTGGCGCGTTTAAAGGTGGAGCAATGGGAGTCGGGCATGAAGCGCTTCTCCGCCGTTTCCGGTGTGCGTTCTCTGCCAGTGGGTGGCTGGTTCACCTTCGAAGACCATCGGGTGCATGAGCCTGACGCTCCCGAGGACCGCCAGTTCCTGGTCATCGCGGTGGAATGGTGCATTGAAAATAATTTGCCGCTGTCGAATACGCTGAAAGACTTCCCCGGCAGCCTCCTGGCACGGTTGAATGCGTCGAAAGCCTCCATGGGACTCGGAAACGGGCATACCGGCAACTGTTACAACCGCATGGAAGTCCAGCGCCGTAAAGTACCGTTCCGTAGCCCGTTCGAGCACACCAAGCCCACTTTGCATCCGCAGACCGCCGTGGTCGTCGGCCCGCCGGATGAAGAGATCCATACCGACCACCTCAACCGCGTCAAAGTCCAGTTTCGCTGGGACCGGCAAAATCCCGGCGACGAGCGCGCCTCGTGCTGGGTGCGTGTCAGCTATCCCAACGCCGGTCAAGGCTGGGGCGGCATCAACGTGCCGCGCATCCGGCAGGAGGTCATCGTCACTTTTCTCGATGGCGACGCGGACCGGCCGGTCATCACCGGGCGCCTGTATAACGAAGAGCAGGCGCCCCACTGGCACACGGACGGCAGGGTGTCGGGCTACAAGTCCAAGGAATACAAAGGCGGCGGTTTCAATCAGCTGGTACTCGACGACACGACCTCGCAAAACAGGACGCAGCTTTATAGCACCAACGCCCATGCGCAGCTAAACCTCGGCTATCTGGTAAGCCATCAGGGCAATGAACGCGGTGGCTTCTATGGCTCGGGGTTTGCGCTGAGCACCGATGACTTCGGCGCGGTCGTCACGCACAAGGGCCTGTACCTGAGCACGTTCGGCCGCCCGGGACCGCAGGGTACGCAGCTCGATGCGACGGAAGCCACGACGCAACTTAAGGCGGGCGCTTCACTCACCAAAAGCCTGTCCGATACAGCCTCGAAAGCGGGCGCGGAAGCGCTGGCCGGCCAAGACGCGCTCAATCGATTCATCGATGCGACGCAGGACCGGTACGAAGGCGACGGCCAAGGCGGAGCCAACCGGTTCAAAGAGCCGATATTGCTGGCAGCGTCGCCCGCAGGTATCGGCCTGGCCAGCGCCAAGGGCACGCATGTGCACGCTGGCGCCGAAGTGACGCTGTCGTCGGGCACGGATATCAATGTCGCGACGGGCAAGAGTCTCCTCGCCAGCATCGCCGAGAAAATCAGCCTGTTCGCCTTCAATGCCGGCATCAAACTCTTTGCCGCCAAGGGCAAAGTCGAAGTCCAGGCGCAAAGCGACGATCTCGATCTGATCGCCGAAAAGGTGGTGCGCCTGTTGTCGACGACGTCGCGGATCGAAATCCATGCCAAAGAGGAAGTAATGATCTCCGCCGGCGGCTCATTCATCAAGATCAACGGCTCCGGCATAAGCAACGGCACGCCCGGCACCTGGTCCGCGCAGGCGTCGATGCACACCATGCCGGGACCGGCGAACAAGTCCTACGTGATGCCGCATGTGGCCAAACCGGAGCTACAGAAGAGCGATGTCGAGTTCCGTCATCTGACCGATTGGGGCGCACCGTTGGCGGGCGCCGCATACAAAGCCACACTAAGCGACGGCAGCGTGCGCAAGGGCGTGCTCGACGCGCTGGGCGTCGCCCGCATCAGCGACGTGCCACCGGGCGTTGGCGTAAAGATTGAATATGACTACAAGCCATTGCAGGCGAGTTCCACTGTCAGTACCGAACTGGACGACGACATACACGAGCTACTGAATTGGACACCGCGCGGCACGAAAAAAGAGGGGCAAGCATGACCCGGCAACCCGACGAAAAGGGTATTCTGGACGACGCGTGGGAGCAGGTCGTCGGCGGCATGGACTGGCTCAAGTCCGTGTTCTTTGGCGAGTTTGCCGACAATCGTCCGCTGTCGGCCGTCATCGCCGATATGTTGGTGAGCTTTCTCCCGGGCGTGGTTATCGTCACCAGCGCCCGCGACGCGGTCGCGGTTGTTCTGCGGCTGGCCAAGCATCCGGAGAAGCGTGAAGACTTGATGGAGTGGGTGTTGCTGTGTGCCTGCCTGATCGTCATCGCGCTGCCGCTGGCGATGGCTGCGGGCGGTGTCGCGGCGGCCGGCGTTGGCGCCATTGTCGGCGGCATCGCCGGCTCGGAGTTGGGCGCGGCGCTGCGTGCGGTCATGCTGCTGTTGATCAAGGAGGCGTCCAAGCTGGTGGAACTAGTGCGCTTCCTGCAAAAGTTCATCAAGGGTGACATCTTAAAATTTTTACGGGCGGTTAAATTCGCGCAGTACGAAAGGGCCCTGCTTCACGCTCTAAGCAAGATCAGCGGTAAGCTCTTGGAAATCGTCAAGTCGCTGCGTGTTCACCTGGAAAGTCTGCGGTACTTCGATAGCGTCAAGACCGCCATTGCCAAACTTGTCGAGTGGGAGAAGAAGTTTTACGCGGTCCAGCAGGATGCGCTGAAGCAAATCCCGAAGGCGCTGGTCGAACTCGATGCCAGGCTAGGGAAGGTGTTGGCGCAGACCGCGCCTAAGGAAGCACACACGGTTTCCGCTGGCGTCCAGGCCAACAAAACGGCGACAGCGGTCCCGGCAAAGCAGCGGGTCAGGGATGCACCGGGCAAGGTACTGGCGAAGGTGAAGGACGCGGCTCCGGCGACTGATGCCAAGCCGAAGCCAGCCGCAAAACCCAAGCCAAAAGCTGCCGAACCGGTTCCCGATCCGCCGCTCAAAGATAATCCTGATCCCGTCAAGCCGCCTGATGATGGGGCCAATACGAAGAAGCAAGCAGTAGCTGACGCAGCTGCGACAGCAGATCGCGAACGGATCACGCAACTGTCCAAGGAAGGCAAAATTGGTGAAGCACAAGCCATTTTGCAACCCTTCGTTGATACTGCAAAAGCAGCGACGACGATCGCCGAAAAACAAGCAGCTCTAGACTCTATTGTTCGAAGGCTAGACGTAACTTCAGATAAGGAAAAAATGTTCTGGTCTGGTGATAAGACGTTAGCGGGGAAAATTGCGACCGCGAAAGGAAAAACGATCCTAGAGCAGACGGCTGGCGGACGCGTCATCGATGATTGGAAAGACTTGAACGATGCATTTACATGGGATCCAAAAGATATGGAACCGCACGGCTGGGATTTATGGGGAGATATCTCCGCAAACTACTCGAAGGATGCAGCCGGGGAAATTGATGTTATTCAGACCATCAAAAAATTTCCAAATGGAGGGGACACTTGGAGAACTAACGAATGGACAACTATAAAAAGAGAGCGAAAGGTTAGTTTGATGAATATATTCTTAATCGACGAGGGTGGTCAAGTATTAAACAGGATGCAGATGGAGCCCAACGGGGAAATCGCCAACGAATTATTTAGGACGAAAAAATGACTTCAGCATTCGAATTATTTAAAAAACAATACGAAATGACCGGCAGCGAAAAAGCTGATGGTTACAGCCGAGACGCCTTTATAGGATTGGACGCAGATGAAAAGGAAGTCGTGTTTGATTTGTTGGCGACTGAGCTACCATTTTCTGCAGATTGGCTCTTCTTTATTGATGCCGAAAAAGCAATTTCCTACGCGAAGAAAAAAGAGAAGGAATTGCGTGGTAGCCCTTATAAGCATGTGTATATGCTACAGGAAAATTTGGTGCGATACTCGGGCGAACTAGTTTATCAGGAACACATGATTGAGGACTACGCCAATTACGCCAATAGGTTAAAACCTCTTGTCATAGAATCAATTAGCAGAACACCGACCAACGAAACGGTAATAAGTTTCTTTAAGCAAATCGTTTTGGTGGAGGCCGACGCTGACTCCGTTGCCAGCGCCGCCGACAATTTACTGTACCTGCTTAAATTTCCTCGCTCCACTGTGGAAGAAAAACAAAAATATGATCGTTTATTCTCAGAATTGCGCAGCGATAATAACGAAGCCAAAAAAAGAGCCCTCGCCGAAATTAGGAAACAAGAGATCTCCTTTTTCGCTGCTCGCTGACATTAAAAATTCAATACAGTAGGACTAGACAGCATCCGCCTTGATTTCATATTAACCACGGACGGCAACGCAGTCAAAGAACCTCAAAAAAGGAATCGATATGTCCATACCAATTGTTCGATTAGGAGACGTCACTTCCCATGGCGGTTCGGTGGTTTCGGCATCTCCCACCCACAGAATCGGAGGCTTAGGCATCGCCCGGATGGGCGATCAAGTTAGCTGCCCCATACCTGGGCACGGTGTGAATATCATTCTCGAGGGAGCAACGACTTACTTAATTGCCGGACGCATGGTCGCTTTGCAAGGGCATAAATGTGCGTGTGGTTGTGCTCTCATCTCAAGCCTAGCCACAGCAAGTTACGGTTAGGTCTTCTACAGTTTTTTCATAAACCATTATATGAAATGAATGCCTATAAGGATTTCCTCGACCGTTTTTCGATGTTCAATAAAGAGCGTCTGGACGGCCTCAATGAAATGCATTTCAGTGGAATGACGCCGCAGGAAAGGAAGATGGCGTTTGATTACCTGTTGAGGCGTGTCAAAGAAGGTGGTTCTGCGGAGACGGTGAATGGTATTTTTACGGCAGATTTTGAACTAGCCTTGGCACCCGCTGTTCATCTAATGGAAAATGGCGTATTGAGTGAAGAAGCGCATCTCGCGGCAGCTTCGAATATATTTCAGATCACAGGAGACAAAAAACTTTTACCAGTTTTCATGCGCTTCATGTCAAACCCGGACGAACGTCTTCGGGGCACCGCAGCGAGATGCGTACCAGTATCGATTTTCTCCGAGGATCTCAGGCTCGCCCTTGAATCCATGATCAGGACAGAGACGGACAAACTTGCGCGCATTCATGCTGTGAACGCGCTCCTTCTCTACCACGGGATAGACAAGGAGTCCGTCGGAAAAAAATACTTAAGTATTTACCGGAACCTGCACAGCGAAACTGTCAGAGTCAGCCCAGCTGATCCTCGTACTTGCCCAGCCTGACGGCCGAACGCGGCGCCAGCTCGTGCGCGGCGGTAACGGTCATGCCCAGGTCATGCAGCTTGCCGTCCTCGATACCGTAGACCCAGCCATGCACGGTCACTTCCTGGCCCCGGTCCCACGCATCCTGCAGAATGGTGGTCTGGCAGACGTTCGACACCTGCTCCACCACATTGAGCTCCACCAGCCGTTTCGACCGCTCCTGGCTCGGCATCACATCACCCATATAGCGCTCGTGCTTCTGGTTGACGTCCTGTACGTGGCGCAGCCAGTTGTCGACCAGGCCGAAACGCTGGCCCGTCATCGCCGCGTGCACGCCCTTGCAGCCGTAGTGGCCGACGATGATCACATGCTTCACCTTCAGCACATCGATCGCGAACTGCAGCACCGACAGCGCGTTCAAATCCGAATGCACCACCACGTTGGCGATATTGCGGTGGACGAAAACGTCGCCCGGCGCAAGGCCCAGCAGCTCGTTCGCCGGCACGCGGCTGTCCGAACAACCGATCCACAGATATTCCGGCGCCGCTTGCGTGGCGAGCCGGTTGAAGAAATCCGGATCGCGTTCCACTTCCGATTCGGCCCATTTTCGGTTGTTTTCCAACAGGCCGCGCAACGGGGAATTGCTGATGTCTTGATCGCTCATGAATGCTCCTCTTGTACATAAGAAGACCGCCGAGCCGCCCAAGAAATGGGCTGCACGGCGGTCCGATATTACGCGTCCTGTGTGACGACGGGGTTACACAAAACGGTTATTCAAAAAAGTCCTTCACCTTGTCGCGCCAGGTTTTGCTTTGCGGGCTGTGCTTGGCGCCGCCCTCGGTGGTCAGCTTCTCGAAATCGCGCAGCATGTCCTTCTGCTTCTCGGTCAGCTTGACCGGGGTCTCGACCGCCACGTGGCAGAACAAGTCGCCCGCGAAGCCGGAGCGCACGCCCTTGATGCCCTTGCCCTTGAGGCGGAAGGTCTTGCCCGACTGGGTGCCCTCGGGGATGGTGAACGATACTTTACCAGAGAGCGTCGGCACTTCGATCTCGCCGCCCAGCGCCGCCTTGGCGAAGGAGATCGGCATCTCGCAATGCAGGTCGTCGCCCTCGCGCTGGAACACCGTGTGCGGCTTGATGTGGATCTCCACATACAGATCGCCCGACGGTCCGCCGTTGGTCCCCGGTTCGCCGTTGCCGGACGAGCGGATGCGCATGCCGTTGTCGATGCCGACCGGGATCTTCACTTCCAGCGTCTTGTTACGCTTGATGCGGCCCTGGCCCGCGCACGCGGCGCATGGCTCGGGGATGATCTTGCCGGTGCCGTGGCATTTCGGGCAGGTCTGCTGGATGCTGAAGAAGCCCTGCTGCATGCGCACCTGGCCGTGGCCCGCGCACGTGGTGCAGGTGACCGGCGAGGTGCCAGGCTTGGCGCCGGAACCGTGGCAGGTGTCGCACTTGTCCCACGACGGCACGCGGATCGTCGTGTCGAAGCCGTGCGCCGCCTGCTCCAGCGTGATCTCCAGGTTATAGCGCAGATCGGCGCCGCGATAGACCTGCGGGCCGGCGCTGCGGCCACGGCCGCCACCACCGAAAATATCGCCGAAGATGTCGCCGAAGGCGTCGCCGAAACCGCCGGCGCCGCCGCCAAAGCCGCCACCGCCGCCCATGTTCGGATCGACGCCAGCGTGACCGTAACGGTCATACGCCTCGCGCTTCTCCGGATTGGTCAGCATCTCGTAGGCTTCTTTGACTTCCTTGAATTTTTCTTCCGACTCTTTGCTATCCGGATTGCGGTCCGGATGGTATTTCATCGCCAGTTTGCGATAGGACTTCTTGATCTCGTCTTCCGACGCGTTTTTTGCGACACCAAGTGTCTCGTAGAAATCACGCTTTGCCATTTTGTCGGGACCTTGCTGTATTTATACTGTGTGCTGATTACGCTAAAAAGCCGAGCCGGCACCGCTTACACGGCCGCACGGCTCGGCGCTCGCCGCTTCGTAGGGGAAGCGGCGCTCTTGCAGACGATTACTTGCTGTCTTTGACTTCCTTGAAGTCGGCGTCGACCACGTCGTCCTGTGGCTTGGCCTGTTCGGCACCGGCACCAGCGCCCGGGCCACCCTGGCCGCCTTCGCCACCGCCGGCCGCAGCCTGCTGCGCCTGCATGTCGGCGTACATCTTCTCGCCCAGCTTCTGCGAAGCGGTCGACAGCGAAGCGACCTTGGCGTCGATGTCGGCCTTGTCGCCCGACTTGATCGATGCTTCCAGTTCGGTGATCGCCGCTTCGATCTTCTCTTTCTCGCCCGCTTCCAGCTTGTCGCCGTATTCGGTCAGCGACTTGCGGGTCGAGTGCACCAGCGCGTCGGCCTGGTTGCGCGATTCGGCCAGCTCTTTCACTTTCTTGTCTTCCTCGGCGTTGACTTCGGCGTCCTTCACCATCTTCTGGATTTCCGCTTCGGTCAGGCCGGAGTTGGCCTTGATCGTGATCTTGTTCTCTTTGCCGGTGGCCTTGTCTTTCGCGCCGACGTGCAGAATGCCGTTGGCGTCGATGTCGAAGGTCACTTCGATCTGTGGCGTGCCGCGCGATGCCGGCGGGATGCCTTCCAGATTGAATTCGCCCAGGCCCTTGTTACCGGCGGCGATTTCGCGCTCGCCCTGATAGACCTTGATGGTCACGGCGGGCTGGTTGTCGTCGGCCGTCGAGAACACTTGCGAGAACTTGGTCGGAATCGTCGTGTTCTTGTGGATCATCTTGGTCATCACGCCGCCCAGGGTTTCGATACCCAGCGACAGAGGCGTCACGTCCAGCAGCAGCAAGTCCTTGCGCTCGCCCGACAGCACCGAGCCTTGAATGGCTGCGCCGACGGCGACCGCTTCGTCCGGATTCACGTCCTTGCGCGGATCCTTGCCGAAGAACTCTTTGACCTTTTCCTGCACCTTAGGCATACGGGTCATACCGCCGACCAGGATGATGTCGTCGATGTCCGAAACCTTGACGCCGGCGTCCTTGATCGCGGTGCGGCATGGCTCCATGGTCGCGTTGATCAGTTCCTCGACCAGCGATTCGAGCTTGGCGCGGGTCATCTTCAGGGTCAGGTGGACCGGCGCGCCGTTCGCCATGGCGATGTACGGCTCGTTGATCTCGGTCTGCTGCGACGACGACAGTTCGATCTTCGCGCGCTCGGCCGAGGCCTTGATACGCTGCAGGGCGATCGGATCTTTTTTCAGATCCAGGCCGTTGATCTTCTTGAATTCGTCGATGATGTAGTCGATGATGCGCTGGTCGAAGTCTTCGCCGCCCAGGAAGGTGTCGCCGTTGGTCGACAGCACTTCGAACTGCTTCTCGCCGTCCACGTCGGCGATCTCGATGATCGACACGTCGAACGTACCGCCACCCAGGTCATACACGGCGATCTTGCGGTCGCCCTTGTCGGTCTTGTCCAGGCCGAAAGCCAGCGCGGCGGCGGTCGGCTCGTTGATGATGCGCTTGACGTCCAGGCCGGCGATACGGCCGGCGTCCTTGGTGGCTTGACGCTGCGAGTCGTTGAAGTACGCCGGCACGGTGATAACCGCCTCGGTGACTTCTTCGCCGAGGTAGTCTTCGGCGGTTTTCTTCATCTTGCGCAGCACTTCGGCCGAGATTTGCGGCGGCGCCAGTTTCTTGTCGCGCACGCCGATCCATGCGTCGCCGTTGTCGGCTTTCATGATCGAGTAAGGCATCAGGCCGATGTCCTTCTGCACTTCTTTTTCGTCGAACTTACGGCCGATCAGACGCTTCACCGCGAACAGGGTGTTCTTCGGATTGGTCACTGCCTGACGCTTGGCCGGCGAGCCGACGAGAATTTCACCATCTTCTTGGTAAGCAATGATCGATGGCGTCGTACGCGCGCCTTCGGCGTTTTCGATTACCTTTGGCTGACCATTTTCCATGATGGAAACGCAGGAATTTGTGGTTCCCAGATCGATACCGATAATTCTACCCATGATTTTTCTTCCTCTTTGCTAAGTTCAGATGGTACTAATATGTGGAAAAGCTGTATGTTTTCAAGTGCTTAAGTTCGGCTGACGGCGAAAATATTTTTCGCCCCGGACATTACTTCGCTTGCGCGGCGGTCACGATGGCGGGACGCAGCAGGCGGTCCGCGATCATATAACCTTTTTGCAGCACGGAAACTACGGTGTTGGCTTCCTGGTCCGCCGGCACCACGGCAACGGCCTGGTGCTTGTTCGGATCGAGCTTCTCGCCCTGCGCCGGCTGAATTTCCATCAGACGGTTTTTCTCGAACGCCGCGGTCAGCTGCTTGAGCGTCATTTCCACGCCTTCCTTCAGCGACTCGATCGATGGCGTTTCGACCTTCAAGGCCATTTCCAGGCTGTCTTTGACCGGGACCATGGCTTCGGCGAAGCTTTCAACGGCGAACTTATGGGCCTTGGCCACATCTTCCTGGGCGCGGCGGCGGATGTTCTCGCCGTCGGCCTTGGCGCGCATGAAGGCATCGTGCATTTCCGCAAGACGCGCTTCGGTGCTGGCCAGCTGTTCTTCCAGGGAAGGCTGCTGGTCAGGAGTCGATGGCGCGGCCGGCTCGGCGGCCGCTTCCGGATTAGGTACTGCTTGGTTTTCCTGATCTTGCATCTAAAGACTCCTACTATCGTATTTGTTTGACATTACTTTTCTTACTGCACTGGCTGCAAGTGGGGCGATATCCTATGTTTTCAAGGGTTATTCTGCCCACGGTTTAATCAGCTCCGGCGCGGGCCCGCGCCGCGCATGGGCGACATCGGGCTGATCCAACAGCTGGCTATTTTAACAGGCTGGCACTCACCGACCGCAAGTGCTGATTATCGCGGAACGGGGCGGGTGTGGTGTAGTTGTCACTTTTTCAGCAGTTTGGGCGGCTCCGCCCCGGCGCGGCCCTAGTCGGCGGCACCCAGTTGCAGCGCCGCGGCGCGGCCGGTCTCGGCGTCCTTGCGGCGCTCCTCGTGCTGGGCGGGCGACATCTGGGTCGGCCAGCCGATCATGTGCTGCTCGGCGATCTCGCCCAGCGCGGCGATCCAGTCGGGCGATTCGTTCAGGCAGGGGATGTAATGGAATTCCCTGCCGCCGGCCTGCTCGAAGTCGTGCCGCACCTCCATCGAGATCTCTTCCAGCGTCTCCAGGCAATCGCTGATGAAGCCTGGACACATGATGTCGATGCGCTTGACGCCGTCGCGCGCCAGCTGGGCGACGGTCGGCGCGGTGTACGGCTGCAGCCACTCGGCCTTGCCGAAGCGCGACTGGAAGGTGACCATGTACTGCTCCGGCTTCAACTTCAACGCGGTGGCCAGCAGGCGCGCCGTCTTGAGGCACTCGCAGTGGTAGGGGTCGCCCAGCATCAGGGTGCGTTTGGGCACGCCGTGGAAGCTCAGCACCAGCTTGTCGGGGCGGCCATTGGCTTCCCAGTGGGCCAGCACGGAGTTCTGCAGGGCGCGGATGTAGGCGTCGTGGTCGTGATAGTTGCGCACGAAACGCAGCTCGGGGATGTTGCGCACCGAGCCGTAGTGCTGGAACACGGCGTCATAGATCGAGCCGGTGGTGGTGCCGGAGTACTGCGGATAGGCCGGCAGCACCAGGACGCGCTCGCAGCCGTCGGCCTTGAGCTTGGCCAGCACCTCGGGAATCGACGGCGAGCCGTAGCGCATGGCCATGGCCACGGTCAGGTTCTCGTGGCCGCGCTCGCCGAGCGCCCCCAGCAGGTACATCGCCTGGGCGGCGGTGTGGGTTTTCAGCGGCGAGCCCTCGCGGGTCCAGATGGTGGCGTACTTCTTGGCCGACTGGCCGGAGCGGAACGGCAGGATGATCAGGTTCAGGATGAACCACCAGACCGCGCGCGGGATTTCCACCACGCGCCGATCGGACAGAAACTCCTTCAGGTAGCGGCGCACCGCCGAGCGGGTCGGGGCATCGGGCGTGCCCAGGTTGACCAGCACGATGGCGCTCCGGCCGACGGCGCCGTGCTTGTAGGGAGGTTCTTTGGAAAAGGTCATGGGGGCCAATGGCGGTTTGAATAGGACAGGTCGCCATTATAGATAAGAAACCGCAATCACTCCGGGGTCAGGTCCACCAATTCTACACAAGCTGGTCGGTAGGCGCGCCCATTGGTTCAGTTCGTGTAGAAATGGTGGACCTGACCCCGGAGTTTTATCGCCGCAGCGTGAGCCCGCCCTCCACCACGACGGTGCGATCGGCGCCGGCCAGTGGCCGCGCCGGCTCGTTGTCGTAATCGACCACTTCGGCGCCGGTGGCGGTGTCGGCGTGCGTCACGCGCAGCCGCAGGCGGTCGGCGGCGGCGTTCTCCGCACCGCCATCGACTGCCTCCAGGACGAAGCGGTAGCCGTCGCGGCCGTTGAGCCGGCCCGTGCCCTCCACCCGCGCCCGGGCGCCGGTCGATGTCGCCAGCGTTACCGTCTCGCCCTGGAACTGGAACGGACCGGAGAAGCGGGCCACCGGCTTGCCGGCGGCGGCCGCCGCCTCGCCCAGCGGCGCCCACAGCGCAAAGCGAAGCGCGGTGCTCCGCCCCCCGGGCCAGGCCTCTGCCGCGCCGCCCAGCGTGCCTTGGCCGGTGAGCGCGGGCGCGGCGAACGGCACGACCAGGAAGTTGCGCCAGGTTTCGGTGGAGCGCCCGCCCGAATCGGTGACCAGCACCTTGACGGTGTGATAGCCCCCCGCGCAGAAATTATGATGCAGCCGTAGCTGGCCGGTGCCGCCGCCCGAGCCGACCGTGGCCGACGACGACGGGCAGCCGTCCGTCCAGACCGCGCTGGCCGTGTGGGTTTGCGCGGTGTTGCTGTCTAAGAAATTGAGCGTCATCGTCAGATCCTGGCCGAGATCCACCACCGCCGGCAGGCCGATGATGGGGCCGAGCACGGGCGCGTCGGTGCCGCGCCGGCCGGGGCGCAGCAAGACCAGGCCGGCGTTCGAGTCCGCCAGGATGTCGCCGTGTTCGTTGATGCGCCAGGCCGCCCGCAGTTCCAGGCCCGCCGGCGCCCGGTACAGCTGGGTGTTCAGGTCGACCGGCACGGCGGTGTACGACGGCCACAGCGCCGCGCGCCAGGGGGCGCCCTCGGCCGCCGCGATCGCGCCGACGATCTCGCCGCGGTCGTTGATGTCGTACGCCTGGCTGATGGTGGCCGAGCCGGGCGGCAACGGTACTATGCCGCGCCGCAAGGTCCAATAGAAGCCGCGGGGCCGGCCGGCGATCTCGGCGCTGGCAACGATCTCGCCCCGGTTGTTGATGTCGCCCAGTCCGAATCCGGGGCCGGCGTCGATGCGCACGGTCCCGGTCTCACGGTTCCAGAAAAAACCCTCGGTGCGGCCGGTGGCGTAGTTGAACACCCCGGCCACTTCGTTGCGTTCGTTGATGCGCAAGCCGAATCCGTCCCCGCCGTCGAACGGGCCCAGGTCGGTCTGGGCGCCGCTCCGGTCCCAGAACGTAGCGTGGGCGTGGACGTCGCCGTTGGCCACCGTCGTGTAGCCGGTCGAGGCGCCACGGTTGTTGATGGCGGTTCCTTCCGATACCGAGGCGGGGAGCGGCCCCAACAATGTCGTGCCGCCGTCCGGGTTCCAGCGGATGGCGCGCGCGGCCACGCCGGACGCCGGCACCCAGCCGACGATCTCGTTGCGCTCGTTGATGTCGAGCGCGGCCGACGGCGCGGCGCCGGGCAGCACGCGGATGCCGCCGGCCAGCGTCCAGGAGAACGCTCGCGCGTCGGTCTCGGTCTCGCTCCTCGTGGAGCCCACCACCACGCCACGGTCGTTCAATCCGGACACAAGCGTAAAACCGCCCGCCGTCGGGCCGATCGGCCAGATGCGCTCGCCGTCGAAGAAGCGGCTGACGGTGTCGGGAGCGTTGAAGCCGGTGAACGCCACCTGGCCGCGCTCGTTGAGCACGGCGTTGGCAAGCTCCGGCCCCAGGTTGATCACCGTGTAGAGGCTGGCGCGCTGCTGGTCGATGGACTTGGCTTGCGGCTCGGCCGCCCACGACGGCAGCGACGTGAACAAGGCGGCGACGGCGGCGGCGATGAGGCGGCGGCGCGCACCGGTGTTGCGGATGGATTGACGTTGCATGATGGCTTCTCCTTGCAAGAAGATGCGCGCAAGCAGGCGCTTGCACTGCGGCCACACGGATCGCGTCGGGAACGCGTCTCCGGTGCTGCCTTCAACTCTAGGCGCACGCGGCGGGGCGGCGCTGACGAGGCGCAAACGTACCGGCGACAGTGGCGCCGGTCTTTAGGGCAAGGTTGGGAAGAAGAATCTCGTAGGGCGGATTAGGCGGAACGCCGTAATCGGCCATCTATGCGCCGCCGACGGCTCGGAGATGGCCGATTACGCTTCGCTAATCCGCCCTACGTGATTTAGAAGTAGGCGGAAGTTACCGGAATCAGGAGGCGAGCAGCTCGCGGGCGTGCTTGCGCGTGGTGGCGGTGATCTCCAGCCCGCCCAGCATGCGCGCCACTTCCTCCACGCGCGCCTTGGCGTCGAGCACGTCGATGCGCGAGGCGGTCTTGCCATTGTCCAAAGTTCCTTTGGCGACCTGGAAGTGCTGGCCGGCCTGGCTGGCGACCTGCGGCAGGTGCGTCACGCACAGCACTTGCCGCTCTTGCCCCAGGCGGCGCAGCAGGCGGCCGACCACTTCGGCCACGCCGCCGCCGATGCCGCTGTCGACCTCGTCGAAGATCAGGGTAGGCGTGGTGGTGGCGTTGGAGGTGATGACGGAAATGGCCAGCGAGATGCGCGCCAGCTCGCCCCCCGACGCCACCTTGGCCAGCGGCCGCGCGGCCACGCCGGCGTGGCCGGCCACCAGGAACTCGACCTGCTCCAGGCCGTGCGCGCTCGGCTCGCCGGCGTTGAGCGCGACCTCGAAACGCCCGCCCGTCATGTTCAGTTCCTGCATCGCCTTGGTGACCGCCTCGCCCAGCTGGCGCGCGGCCTGCGCGCGCGTGGCGCTCAGGCGCCCGGCCACGTCCATGTAGGCCGCCTTGAGTTTTTCCTCCTGCTTGCGCAGGCCCTCGATGTCGCTGGCGTCGGCGATTTGCGCCAGGCGCTCGGCCAGCTTCGCGTGCTCCGCCGGCAGATCCTCCTCGGTGACGCGGAACTTGCGCGCGGCCGAATGGATCGCCTCCATCCGCGATTCCACCTGGCGCAGCCGCTCCGGGTCCAGGTCGACGCGGTCGAGGTAATCGTTGATCGCGTACACCGCCTCCTGCAGCTGGATGCGCGCCGGTTCGATCAGGTCGACGATGGCCTGCAGGCCGGTGTCGATGTTGGCCAGCTTGCCGAGTTTCTGGTTGAGCGACGACAGCTGCGACAGGATGGGATGGTCCTCCGATTCCGACAGCGCCGCCAGCGCCTCCTGCGCGCCTTCGAGCAGGCTGGCCGCGTGCGACAGGCGGCTCTGCTCATTGGTCACCTCGGCCCATTCGCCCGGCTTGACGGCCAGCTTTTCCAGCTCGTTGAACTGCCACTCGAGCCGTTCGCGCTCATACAGCACGTTGGCGGCGTTGGTTTCGAATTCCTGCAGTTGTTTGGCCAGCGCGCGCCACGCCTTGTGGCTGGCCGCCACCGCCTTGACGTCGGCGCCGGCGCCGGCCTGGCCGTCGAGCAGCGCGCGCTGCGCCTCGGTTTTCATCAGCGACTGGTGCGCGTGCTGGCCGTGGATGTCGACCAGCATGTCGCCCAGCTCGCGCAGCTGCGAGGCGGTGGCGGCGATGCCGTTGATGTAGGCCTTGCTGCGGCCGGCGTTGTCGATCACGCGGCGCAGCAGCGCGCCGCCCTCCTCCACCGAGAACTCGTTGGCGGCGAGCCAGTCGCGCGCCTGCTCGCCGACGGCGAAATCGGCCGTGATGTCGGCCTTGGCCGCGCCCTCGCGCACCACGCTGGCGTCGCCGCGCCCGCCCAGCGCCAGGGTCAGCGCGTCGATCAGGATCGATTTGCCGGCGCCGGTCTCGCCGGTGAAGACGGTGAAGCCGGCGGAAAATTCCAGTTCTATCGAGTCGACGATGACGAAATCACGGATGGACAGGGTACGGAGCATGGATGCCTGGTGGGTGGTTAATTGAGTTTGCCTTCGCCCGACGGATACTCGTTCCAGTGGAGCTTGTCGCGCAGCGTGTTGAAGTAGTTCCAGCCCTCCGGATGCAGGAAGGTGATCGCGTGCGGCGAGCGCTGGATCACGATCTGGTCCTGCGTTTGCAGGCTGGCGAAGGTTTGCATGTCGAAGTTGACGCTGCAATCGCGACCGCGCACGATCTCGATGACGATCTGGCTCGACTCGGGCAGCACGATGGGACGGTTCGACAGCGCGTGCGGCGCGATCGGCACCAGCACCACGCCACCCAGGCTCGGATGCAGCAGCGGGCCGCCGGCCGACAGCGCGTACGCGGTCGAGCCGGTGGGAGTGGAGATGATCAGGCCGTCGGAGCGCTGGTTGTACATGAAGTGGCCGTCGACGTCGACCCGCAGTTCGGCCATGCCGGCGCCGGCGCCGCGCGCGACGACGACGTCGTTGACGGCCAGGCCGAAATGGATGTCCTTGCCGTCGCGGCGCACCCGCCCCTCGAGCAGGGTGCGGCGTTCGGCCTTGTAGCTGCCGCCGAGGATCTTGGCCAGCACGTCGAGCATGCCCTCGAGCGGGATGTCGGTCATGAAGCCGAGGCGTCCCTGGTTGATGCCGATCAGCGGCACGTCGAAGGGGGCCAGCTGGCGCGCGATGCCGAGCATGGTGCCGTCGCCGCCCATGACGATGGCGGCGTCGCATTCGGCGCCGATCTCGCTGGCGCTCATCACGCGCACGCCTTCGAAGCCACCCGCCAGGTGCTCGGCGGTCTGCTCCTCGAACACCACCGTGCGTCCGCCCCGGCGCAGGAAGTCGACCACGCTGCCCACCGAATCGGCGATGCCGTCGGTGTTGGGGCGCACGGCCAGTGCTATGGTTTGAAAATTGGCGTGCGTGGCGGTCATAAAGGTCTCGGCAAAAAGGTGGGATCGACGACACGCAGCAGGGTAACCCATAACGCCGGCTTCTGCCATCACCCGTCGGCCCACCCGTTACTGTACGTTTAAACAGTATTTTCCGCAGTATAGTGCGCGGGCCGCCAGACTGCAAGCACCGGCCCGCATTTGAACCGCAGACGTCTCAATGCAAAGTCATGATGCCGCTGGCCGCGCTCAGGGCGCTCGCCACGAAGATGCAGATCATGAAGGACGCCATCAGCACCGCCCAGCGCCAGAAGGTGCCGAAGCGGCCGCGGTGGTAGACGCGCCGCATCGCCCACGGCAGATAGAGCAGCAGCCAGCACCACAGCAGGAACTGGATGATGCCGACGTTCACCAGCAGCATGACGCAGAAGACGAAATAGGCGAAGGCGTTGGTGTGCAGCGCGAACAGCACGTGCTCGCCGAAGCGCCGCCCCGAGCCCAGGTACAGGACCTTGAGGAACAGCGCGAACACCGGCATCAGGCAGAAGATCGCGTACGGCGCGTAACGGTAGAAGGAGTCGACGAACACTTTTTTCTGCTGCTCCTGCGGCAGCGCGTCGAACCGATGCCATTGTTGGCGCAGGCGCGGCCAGCCGCTGAGCATGTCGTCGAACTGCTTCGGGCCGAACTCGTCGCCCTCCTCCCATTTGACGGCCTTCGGCTCCGTGGCGTCGGGCGCGCCGGCTTTGAGGTCTTTTTCCATGGCGGCGATCGCCGCTTCCGCCGCCTTGCTCCCTTGCGCGTCGGCCGCGCCGCGCTCGACGGCCGCCGCCTCGGCGCGCGGACCGCCCTTGGCGTCGATCACCGGCTCGAAACCGCCGGTGAACTTGAGCGCCGCGAAAAACAGCACGCTCAGGGTGAGGTAGATGCGCAGCGGCTGCACGAAGCGCACGCGGCGCCCACGGATGTATTCGTTGGTCAGCGCGCCCGGGCGGAACAGCAGGCGCGACATCGTGCCCCACAGCTTGCCCTCGAGCGCCACGTAATGGCCGATGAACTCGTGCAGGAACTCGCGCGTGCTGGCGTGGTGCAGGTGGGCCTCCTGGCCGCAATTGGCGCAAAACGCGCCGGTGAGCACCGCCTCGCAGTTGGGACAACGGCCGGCCGGCGCGTGGCTGTCCGGGACGGAATGTGCGGCAGTGCTCATGCGTTCAACCCTGATGGAAAAGTAGACTAAATGATAAACGAGTTCAGGCGAATGTTGTCGATATTCAATCTAGCGACCGATGCAAAACCAACTCGTTACTATCGTTAAAACAACGATTCGAGGGAGAACCATCATGAAGGACCAACAAGTCAATACCGACGCCAAGGTAAAAAACGACGGCGTGAAGCGCATGCCGCACGAGCGCGACGAGTCGCCCGACAGCCAGGACATCGAGCCGCGCAGCGTGGGCAAACAGGCCGCCGCCGACGTCGACAGCGGCATGGTCGACACCGACGCGCGCAACAAACCCGGCGTCGAGCATATCAAAACGCCGGTGCCGCGCGAGGCCACGGCGCGGCCGCAACCGAACACCAAGCGCGATTGAGCCATCGGCGCATCCGCCAACCACAGTTAAAAATTACCGGGGTAACAAACATCATCATGAAAAACACCACCGCAAGCGCAGCCCTTATCATCCTCGGCGCCGTGCTGGCGCCACACGCGGCGCTGGCGCAAGGGGCGCCGGGCGCCTATCCGGTCGGCTACGGCCCCAATCCGGCACTGCCGGAGCCGAACAAATCGCTGATCCCCACCGTCAACGTCGCGCCGGTGGACCGCTGGACCGCGCAGGAAACCCCGCAGCCGGCCGCCGGCTTCGCCGTCACCGCCTACGCGCGCGGGCTCGACCATCCGCGCTGGGTCTACACCCTGCCCAACGGCGACGTGCTGGTGGCCGAAACCAACGCCCCGCCCAAGCCGGACGACAGCAAGGGCATCAAGGGCGCCGTCATGAAGCACCAGATGAAAAAGGCCGGCGCCGTCACCGAGTCGGCCAACCGCATCACCCTGCTGCGCGGGCTCGACGCCAAGGGCGTGGCGCAGACCCGCACCATCTTCCTCAAGGGCTTGAATTCGCCGTTCGGCATGGCGCTGGTCGGCAACAACCTGTACGTGGCCAACAGCGACGCCATCGTGCGCTTCCCGTACAAGGAAGGCGAGACCAGCATCACCGCGCCCGGCGTCAAGGTCATGGACCTGCCGGCCGGCACCTTGAACCACCACTGGACCAAGAACATCATCGCCAGCCCGGACGGCAAGTTCCTCTACGCGACGGTCGGCTCGAACAGCAACGTCGCCGAAAACGGCATGGAGGCCGAGGAAGGCCGCGCCGCGATCTGGGAGCTCGACCTGGCCACCAACAAGTCGCGCCTGTTCGCCACCGGCCTGCGCAACCCCAACGGCATGGGCTGGGAGCCGCAAACCAAAGCCCTGTGGACCGCCGTCAACGAACGCGACGAACTGGGCAACGACCTGGTGCCCGACTACATGACGTCGGTCAAGGACGGCGGCTTCTACGGCTGGCCGTACAGCTACTTCGGCCAGAAGGTCGACGCCCGCGTCAAGCCGCCCAAGCCGGAGCTGGTGGCCAAGGCCATCGCGCCCGACTACGCGCTGGGCGGCCACACGGCCTCGCTGGGCATGGCGTTCTACGAGGCCAAGCTGTTCCCGCAGAGCTACCAGGGCGGCGTCTTCATCGGCCAGCACGGCTCGTGGAACCGCAAACCGCACAGCGGCTACAAGGTGGTGTTCGTGCCGTTCAGCGGCGGCAAGCCGTCGGGCCCGCCGCAGGACTTCCTGTCCGGCTTCCTCGACAAGGACGGCAAGGCGCAGGGCCGGCCGGTGGGCGTGGCGGTCGACAAGGCCGGCGCGCTGCTGGTGGCCGACGACGTGGGCAACATCATCTGGCGCGTGGCGCCGGCCGCCAGGACGGCCGCGCGCTGACGGCACGGCGCAGTGTGCGGCAGCGAACGGACCGGGCCGCACGCTGCCGCCATCATGAGACTCCTATGTACAGACCCACTAAACGGAGATCACCATGAGCAACGAACGCGCAGGATCAGCAGTCTGGAGCGGCACCCTGAAGGACGGCGCCGGCAAGATCTCCACCGAGAGCGGCGCCATGGATGGCGTGCAATACGGCTTCCACACCCGCTTCGAGGACGGCCCCGGCACCAATCCGGAAGAGTTGATCGGCGCGGCCCACGCCGGCTGCTTCACGATGGCGCTGTCGGGCATCCTGGCCGACGCCGGCATGACGGCCAAGCATCTGTCGACCACGGCGACGGTCACCCTGGACAAGGTCGACGGCGGCTTCGCCATCACCAAGGTGCACCTGAACCTGGTGGCCACGATCCCCGGCGCCGACCAGAAGAAATTCGACGAGGCGGCGTTGAAAGCCAAGCTCAATTGCCCGGTGTCGAAGTTGCTCAACGCCGAGATCACGCTCGACGCCCAGTTGCAGGGCTGATGCCGGGACAAGCAGGGATGCGGCAAAACGCATAGAATCCCGGTTTCTCACTTCATCAACGGAAGACCAAGATGCGTATTTTGCACACCATGCTGCGGGTCGGCGACCTTCAGCGCTCGATCGATTTTTACACCAAAGTGCTGGGCATGAAACTGCTGCGCACCAGCGATAACCCGGAGTACCAGTACACGCTGGCGTTCCTGGGCTACGGTTCCAATCCCGACCATGCCGAGCTGGAGCTGACGTACAACTACGGCACCACCAGCTACGACATGGGCAACGCCTACGGCCACATCGCCATCTCCGCCGACGACATCTACGCGGCGGCGGCGGCGGTGCGCGCCAACGGCGGCACCGTCACCCGCGAGCCCGGCCCGGTCAAGGGCGGCTCGACGGTGATCGCCTTCGTCACCGACCCGGACGGCTACAAGATCGAATTGATCGAACGCAGTTTCGACGGCCAGGGCGCAGGTCTTTAAAGGTACAGTTGTTCCACGTAGGGCGGATTAGGCGGCACGCCGTAATCGGCCATGCGTGCGCCGTCGGCGGCTCATGCATGGCCGATTACGCTGCGCTAATCCGCCCTACGTAATCTCGGGTCCGGATTAGCGCGCCAACAGCGCGTTGACCGGCGCCAGATCCTCTTCCTTCAACGTGCCTGCGGCCGACTTCAGGCGCAGGCCGTTCATGATGGTGTCGTAGCGCGCCCGCGACAGGTCGCGCTGGGTCGCGTACAGCTGGCGCTGCGCGTTCAGCACGTCGATGTTGATCCGCACGCCGACCTGGTAGCCCAGCTTGTTCGAGTCGAGCGACGATTTGCTCGACAATTCCGCCGCCTCCAGCGCCTTGACCTGGGCCAGGCCGCTGTTCATGCCGAGGAAGGCCTGGCGGGCGTTTTGCGACGCCAGCCGCTTGGTCGCCTCCAGATCGTTGCGTGCTTTATCTTCCAACGCGATGGTTTCGCGCACCTTGCTGGTGATGGCGAAGCCGTTAAAGATCGGAATGTTCCACGCCACGCCGATGGCGTTGGTCTTCTGCGTGCCGGACGCGGTCTGGCTGGTGTGCTGGGTCTGGGCGATCAGGTTCGCCGTCGGCATGTGGTTGGCGCGGTTGCGCGAGATTTCGCGCTTGGCGATTTCCAGCGACAGCTGGGCCGAGATGACGGCGAAGTTCTGGCCTTCGGCCGAGCTGATCCACGGATCGACGGCGGCCGGCTCCGGCGCGGCGATGGTCACGCCGACGCGCAGCGGTGCCAGTTCGCCCGGCGCCTGGCCGATGATGACCTGCAGCGCGGTGCGCTTGTTGTCCAGATCGTTGATCGCGGCGAACTCCTGCGCCACCACCAGATCGTAGGCCGCCTGCGCCTCGTGGGTGTCGGTGATGGTCTGGGTGCCGACCTCGAAGTTGCGCTTAGCCGAGGCCAGCTGCTCGGTGGTCGCCACCTTCTGCGCCTGGGTCGAGGTCAGGTTGTCCTGCGCCGTCAGCACGTCGAAGTAGGCTTGCGCCACGCGGGTGATCAAATCCAGGCGCGCCTGGGCGAAGGTGGCCTCGGCCTGCGCCTGCGACAACTTGCTCTGCTCGTAGGACTGCCACAGGCCCCAGTTGAACAGCGGCTGCGACAGCGCCACGGTGTAGGTATTGATGTGGGAATCGGTGTTGCGCTTGTTGGCGACGACCGGCACGCCGCCGATGACGTCCACCTGGCCGACATTGAACGGCGTGAAGTCGCCCGTGTTGCGGGTGTTCGAACCATTGGCGCTGATGGTCGGCAGCAGGCCGGAGCGCCCTTGCGTGATCCGCTCGCGACCAGCTTCAACCGAAGAGCGGGCGCTGGCGTACGTGGCGTCGTTCGCGAGCGCTTGCTGATAGACTTGAAGAAGATCGGCCGCCTGTGCGTTGAGCGTCAAAAAGGCGCTGGTGATCAGCACGGCGATAAGGGGTCTCTGCATTGCATTCTCCGTTGGAGTCGTCAAAAAAGTTGATCAAATCAAAAACACTGCCGCCCTGGCGCCGCGCCGGCCGCGTCGAGCGCGGCCCTAGTACTTCGGCATCGCCGGGTCCACCTGCAAGGCCCAGGCGTGGATGCCGCCGGTCAGGTTGACCGTCTTGCCGAAGCCGTTACGCTCCAGGAAGGCGGCCACCTGCAGGCTGCGCGCGCCGTGGTGGCAGATGCAGACGATCTCGGCGTCCTCATCGAGGTCGTCGATGCGCGCCGGTATCGTGTTCATCGGGATCTGCACCGCGCCGTCGATGCGGCAGGTCTCGAATTCCCAATTCTCGCGCACGTCCAGCAACACCGGCTTGGGACGCGCCTCGTCGGCCAGCCACGCGGCCAGTTCCGGAGCGGTAATATGCTGCATACGCCGCCCGTCGCTTAAAACTGGAACGCCGACGGCGTCGTCGCCGAGGCCAGCGGCTTGACGCTGGTCTCGAACAAGGTGCGCGTGTCGTAGCCTGCTTCGCCGGTACGGGTAATCAATTGCGCCTTCATCGCCGGCGCCTGGCCGATGATGACGGCCAGGCGTCCGCCCACCTTCAGCTGCTGCAACAACGACTCCGGCAGCACCGGCAGCGAGCCCGACACGACGATCACGTCGTAGGGCGCGCCGTTCGGCCAGCCCTGCGCGCCGTTGCCCAGCTCGACCTTCACATTGGTCACGCCGTTGTCGGCCAAATTCTTTTCCGCCAGCGCCTTCAGTTCCGGCGAGATTTCCACCGTCGTCACGTGGCGGCCCTTGTACGCCAGCAGCGCGGCCATGTAGCCGGAGCCGGTGCCGATCTCGAGCACGTTCTCGTGCTTTTTCAGGTTCACGTCCTGCAGCAGGCGCGCCTCGATCTTAGGCATCAGCATCGATTCGCCGCCCGGCAGCGGGATCTCGGCGTCGACGAAGGCCAGCGCCTTGTGCGCGGCGGGGACGAAATTCTCACGTTTAACCACGTGCAACAGCTCCAGAACGTCCGGGTCGAGTACGTCCCAAGGACGGATTTGCTGTTCGATCATGTTGAAACGGGCTTGTTCGATATTCATCTTATGACTCGGTCGGGATTAAATAATCCGTCATTTTATCGTTGAACTGGCATGGAGGCACATATTAACGAGTTGACGGCCATATCGCGGAAAATTGCGACAGTCTGCAGTTTAAGGGGGATGAACCTACCAAATTGGCAACTTGGACGGAAAACGCCACGGGGCCGCTCACGGCGCGGCCGCTTCCAGCCCGCCCAGGGTGGTGCCGATGAAGGTGTCCATGAAGGCGCGCGGATCGATCGCCGGCATCTCGCAGGCCGGCATGAAGGAGTTGGTCCACATCATCAGCATCATCACCGGCGCGATCAGCACCGGCGTCATGACGGCGGGGTCGACCGGCCGGAACTCGCCCCGGCCGATGCCGCGCACCAGCACGCTGGTGATCAGGTCGCTGCCGCGCTTGACCACTTCTTCATTGTAAAACTTGGCAAGTTCGGGGAAATTCTGGCCTTCGGAGAGCATCAGCTTCGTAATGCCGGCCAGGTGGGTGGTGCAGATCTCGTCCCACCAGGCCATCAGGATCGTGCGCAGCAGCTCGCCGCTGTGGCCTTCGAACACGGCCGCGTCCTGCTCGGCCTCGCCGATGGCTTGCACGATGTTCTCGCGCACGACGGCCTTGAACAGCTCTTCCTTGTTGGTGAAATACAGGTACAGCGTGCCCTTGGACACACCGGCGCGCTTGGCGACGTCTTCAAGACGGGTGGCGGCGTAGCCACGTTCGACGAACTGCTCCAGCGCGGCGGCCAATAACTCCTGCGGCCGCGCGTCCTTGCGCCGCTCCCAGCGTGGCTTGGTGTCTTGAGGGGCTTGCATGGGTGCTTTTCATTTAACTTACTTATAAGTCATTAATATAAGCGCAAGGGTGCGCAGCGTCAAGCGGAGCCTTGTTTTCGAGGCGCGCAAGGTCCCGCCGAGCGTGATCGAGACCGGGCAAAACGACTGGACGTGCCGCTCGTCGCGCCCGCCGCATATTCTGGCATGGAGCGCCCCGCGTTAAACCGATTGTGCCGCTGCCGATGCATATACGGCAGCGCGCGCCGATCGCGCACACCTATACTTTGTGGACATTCATTCAAGGGAGAGGCGGCATGACGCGACTGTTAGTGAAATTCGAACTGGACCAACTCGGCGAAGCGCGCGAATACCAGCCGCCGGCCGAGCGCGTCATCGAGGGCGACATCCGCTGCAAAAACTGGGATATCGACAGCGCCAAGGACGGACTGGTGCGCGCCGGCGTATGGGAGTCCTCCCCCGGCACCAACCGCTCGATCAAGGGCGAAACCTGGGAGTATTGCTGCATCCTGGCGGGCGTGGCGGAAATCACCGAAGACGGCCACGCGCCCATCATCGTCAAGGCGGGCGACCATTTCATCATGAAGCCCGGCTACACCGGGACCTGGCGCACACTCGAAACCATCCGCAAAATCTGGGTGCTCGCCTGATCGGCCGCTACATCACCGCCCCGGCCCCTTTATTATCCAGCACAACCTGGATCAAGCGGCCGCGGTAGCGCACCCGTACCTTGTCGTGCGGTTTGCCGCGCAGGCGCAGGCGCCGCATGCGCCCGTCGGCCCAGTCCAGATCGAGCTCGACGCCGCCCTTGGCGCGCACGCCGCGCAGCGAGCCTTCCGGCCACGCCTTGGGCAGGGCCGCGAGGATGTGGATCTCGCCGCCCCAGGACTGCACCAGCATGTCCAGGATCGCCGCCGCGCCGCCGAAGTTGCCGTCGATCTGGAACGGCGGATGGGAATCGAACATGTTCGGATAGGTGCGTTCCGGCCCCAGCAGCCCTTGCAGGATTGAGTAGGCGCGCTCGCCCTCGCCCATGCGCGTCCACAGCGCCAGCCGCCACGCCGTCGCCCAGCCGGTCGATCTGTCGCCGCGCGTGTCGAGGGTGACTTTCGCCGCCGCGATCAGCTCCGGCGTGTCGCGCACGTTGATTTGCTCGCTCGGATACACCGCGTACAAGTGCGAGACATGGCGGTGCTGCTGCTCCGGCGCGCCGGCATCCCAATCCTCCAGCCATTCCTGCAACTGTCCCTGCGCGCCGACGCGGTCGGCCGGCAAGCGGGCGCGCATGGCCTCCAGGGTGGTGGCGAAGGCGCCGTCGCCGTCCTTGAGCAGCGCATGGGCCTTGAGCGTCCAGCCGAACAGGTCGCGCACGATCTGGCGGTCCATGGCCGGGCCGGCGCAGGTGGCCACGCCTTTGTGATGCTCGTTCTCGGGCGAGATCGACGGCGACGTGACCAGCCCCCTGCCCTGCGGATCTTCGACCAGCGTATCGACGAAGAACAACGCCGCCCCTTTCAGCAGCGGATAGATGCGGCGCAGGTAGTCATGGTCAGGATTGTATTCGTAGTGCTCCCACAACGCCTGGCACAGCCAGGCGCCGCCGCACGGCCACATGCCCCACTTCGGGCCGTCGATGGGCGCGGCGGCGCGCCACAGATCGGTGTTGTGGTGCGCCATCCAGCCGCGCGCGCCGTAGCCCTTGCGCGCGGTGACTGCGCCGGTGACCGACAAATCCTCCACCATGCGCACCAGCGGCTCGACGCACTCGCCCAGGTTGGCCGATTCGGCCGGCCAGTAATTCATCTGGGTGTTGATGTTGATGGTGTACTTGGAACCCCACGGCGG
The DNA here is from genome assembly GCA_963511605.1 of uncultured Duganella sp. Classification (GTDB taxonomy): domain Bacteria; phylum Pseudomonadota; class Gammaproteobacteria; order Burkholderiales; family Burkholderiaceae_D; genus Rugamonas. The sequence goes on from CAUPJZ010000020.1 coordinate 72,619, forward strand.
GTTGGTCCCCTCGTTCCACAGGCCTTGCAGGTTGGCCGGCTGGCTGCCGGGGCGCGACGACGACATCAGCAGATAGCGGCCGTACTGCACATACAGCGCCGCCAGCGCGGCGTCCGGACGCGCCTCGACCGCGGCGATGCGTTCGTTGGTCGGCGTGGCGGCGGCGGCATCGGATCCGGCGCCGGAACCGATCCGCAGCGACAGCCGGCGGAACAGCTTGCGGTGCGCGTCCAGGTGCGCGGCGCGCAAGCGCGCGTACGGTTTGCTGGCGGCGGCCTCGGTCTGCGCGCGCACGGTCTTGAGCGGATCGCCGCCGACGTCGGCGTAGTTGATGTAGCTGGTCGCCAACGCCACCAGCAGCGTCACAGTGCGCGCGCCGCGCACCTCGATGCGGTCGCCGCGCGCGGTGATCGTGCCATCGCCGACGGCCTTCACGCGCACCGCGTAGCGCAGCGCCGCCGCAATGCCGGACGATTCGATATTACGCCCTTCGACCAGCAACGCGTCGCCACCGTCGGCACGCACGGACAAGGTGGACGGCGGCTGGCCGGCGCGCGGCAGTTCGCGATAGTCCCACGGCGCGCCGATCGGCGCCGCCGCCTCTTTCCGCTGGCCTTCGTAGTCGGTCACGCCGTATTTGGCATCGCCAGGATGACGGTAACCGAGGTCGAAATCGAGCGTGCCGCCCTGTGCGGTCAGGCGAATCACCAGCACCTGGTCGGGCGCGCTGGCGAATACTTCGCGCTGATGCCGTGCCTTGCCGTCCGTGAAACGGGTGGTGGCGATGGCGCTATCCAGTTCGAGCGAGCGCCGATAGCCGCCGGCGCCCCCGATGCCCGCGAAGTCGAGCAGCAGGTCGCCGGCCGCCCCGTAAGGCATCTGTTTCATCGGCGTGGCCATCATCGACGAGGAGATCAAATCCGCCGCCTCGGCGAACTTGCCTTCGTCGATCAGCTTCCGGACCGCCGGCAGCGCCTCCAGCGAACGCGGATTGTTCGCGTCATACGGCCCGCCCGCGAACAGCGTGTCCTCGTTCAGCTGGATACGCTCCTGGGCGACCCGTCCGAAGCACATCGCCCCGAGGCGGCCATTGCCGACCGGTAGCGCTTCGACCCAGGCGCCGGCCGGACGCCGATACCACAGCTCGAGATTTTCGCGTCCGCCACCCGCCGTTGTGGCCACCACCGTGGCGCCGGCCAGTCCGGGAAACGCCATCGCCAACCCGGCCGACACCAGCAACTGCCGCCGGCCTTCCGAAATTCCCCTGGCCGCACCGTTTGTCTTCTTCTTGTTCAAGTCATCCTCCAGATTGATCTGATTCCCAAGTGGCCGGTGGGCGCTTACTTCACTTCCATCTCGAACGGCGCCGCCGGCAAGTCCTCGGCGCTGTAAAGATTCACGTAGGGCGCGTCGGCCCAGGCATAGCGGATACGCGTCGTGCCCGGGACGTTCGCCCCTTTCAAGGTCACCGTGTCGCCTTGCGCCACCGCCAGCACATAGCGGCACGCGGCGCCGGCGCACGCCTCGAAGCCGATCGCGTGGCCGGCGCTGTAGGTGCGCAAGCCGCCGCCGGCGTTCTTGAACTTGACCAGCAAATCCTCACCCGAGCGGGTCACCCCGGCCGCCTCCGGTCCGCCGGGCGCTATCGCCTCGCCGTAGGCCAGCGCGCGCGCCGCCAGCGCCAGCCGCTCGCCGATTACCGCCTTCTGCGGAGGATGGATGTCGGTGCGGTCGCCGACGTCGATGGTCACGGCCAGGCCGGCCAGCGGGTCGTCGCGAACGGTTTTGGCCTGGGCGTCGCGCAAGCGCGCCCAGCCCGAGTCCGCCGGTTCGATCGGCACCGGACCGAACGACGACAGCTGGACCACCAGGAAGGGCAAGCGCGGCTGGCCGAAGGTCTTGCGCCAATCGGCGATCATCAGCGGCAGCAGGGTCTCGTATTCCTTGGGTTCGCCGGCGTTGGACTCGCCCTGGTAAAAAGCCGCTAGCTTGAACTTGTAGCCGGCCAGCGGCGCGATCATGGCGTTGTGCAAGGTCGACAGGCTGGTCGGCACATCCCATGGCGCCGGCGGTATCGACAGCCCTTTCAAGCGCGAGCCCGCCTGGTATTTCCACGGCGCCGGCAGGGCGATGAACCGGCCGTCGTCCATCTTGACGCCGCGATGTTCCGGCTGCCCGGTCAGCCCGCCGCCGCCGAGCACGCGCACGGCAATCACGTTGCGGCCAGGCTTGAACACGCCGACCGGCACGGAATAGTCGCGCCACACCCACGCAGTACTGCCGCCTCCGACGAACACGCCGTTGACCCAGGTGCTGTTGTAGGTGTCGATGGGGCCGAGCTGGAGCTTGTTCGCCGCCCGCGCCTGCTCCTCGTCCAGGGTCACCGTGGTGCGGAACCAGGCGGCGCCGTCGAAGTCCGCCAGCGCCGGAATGCCGGCTTCCTTCCACGAGCCCTTCGGCGTCAGGCTGGACCACGCGGAATCGTCGAAGTCGGGCGCGCTCCACTTGCGCTGCGCCCTGGCCTGCGGGTCGTGGTCCTCCCACCATTGCTGGTGCCGGCGCGCCTCGTCGGCCATCGCCTTGGCCGGGTTCGATGCCATGTCGGCCAGCGCCTCGAGCCGCTTGGCGTAGGCCGGCAAGGTCTTCAGCGACGCCGCGCCGATCCAGCCCTGTATCGTGGTGCCGCCCCAGCTCGAATTGATGAAGCCGACCGGCACCTTCTGGCGCTGTTGCAGCGAGCGCGCCATGTAGTAGCACACCGCCGAGGCCTCGCCGGCTGTCTTGGACGACACCGCCTGCCATGCCAGCGGCCGCTTCAGATCGCCCTGGACGGCGGCTTCGCTGACGAGTTGAACGTTGACGAAGCGCAGGTCCTGATTGTCGGGAAAGTCGGGCCACGCGCCGGTCGACAGCCGCGCCGGAAACGCCATGTTGGACTGGCCGCCGCACAGGTAGACGTCGCCGATCATGATGTCCTTGAGCGTGGTGGCGCCGCCCCCGCCGCTGACGGACAGGGTGTGCGGCCCGCCGGCCGTCATCGCCGGCAGGCTCAAGCGCCATTTTCCGTCCGCCGCCGCGATCGCCTCGGCGGTTTGGCCGCCCAGGCCCACCGCCACGCGCTGGCCGGGGCTGGCCGTGCCCCACACGGTCAACGGTTCGCCGCGCTGCAACACGGCATGGTCGCCGAAAATGGCCGCGAACGCGGGGGGCGTGGTCTGCGCCAGCGCCGGGACGGTGACCGACGAGGCAAACACAAGCAACAGGCCGGCGACGCGGCCGCGGGGCGGATTTTTCATGTGGGTGTCGGAAATGGGCAAAAGTTTTCGCAGCAGGCAGTGTGGCTGTATTTCCAACCCAGGACCAGCTTTTCCAATAGCGAAAATCGCGATGTTCGATTACATTTTTTGCCAGCGTTGGGCCCGTCCCATGTGTTCATTGGCCCGCTTTAATGTCGCATCCCTGTGTTAGCGGCGCGCGGCCACCTGGCGTACACCGCCAGCGGGATCGGGAACGGATACAGGCTACAGATCGCGCGGCCGTCCACCCGCACCGACAAGGCCGCGTACGCCGGCGGCAACAGCATGGTTTTCAACGGCGTCAGCGACGGCGCCCACCACCGGACCAACAGCAGCCAGCCGGCCGCGACGGCCAACGCCGCGATGCCGGCGGCGATGCCGACGCGTCGAAACACCAGCAGCCAAACCAGCAGCAGGATGTTTTCCTCGCGGATGGCGGTCGCGGCCAACGCGGCGCCGACCGCCAGCCACGGCTGGGCGGTGATCACGCCCAGCGGAGGCGCCGGTCGGGGAGGTAAAGAACATAGGGACGGTGGGCGGGGCGAACGGGCGCCATCGAAGACAAGGGAGGCAATTATAAGATCGAAACGACGGGCTAGCTGTTTTTAACAACATTTCTGGAAATATATCCTGGCCTTCATATGCCGCCCGGCATATGCCCTCCCCCCCGGTCGGCAGATTTTGGGGGTCGACAAGATCCCCATACTGTGTTCATCGGCAGCAAATCGAATGCTGCCGGCAAACCTGTCCGCATGCATGGACTCAACCGTCGCACAATTTGAAGGAACTACCACCATGTTTAAATCGATCCGCACCGCAGCCCTGGTCACCGCCCTGTTCGCTACGACCGCCACCGCTTTCGCGGCCGCCGCCGACACGGCCAAGTACGGCTCCACCGCGCCGGCGGCCGGCGCCCACCGCCAGATCGTGATCACGGAAAAAACCAAGCACGTCCGCGTGGAAAACGGCGAGACCGTGGAATTCAAGGTCAACGGCACCAGCTTCACCTGGCACTTCCAGACCTTGCATCACGAAACGTCGTTCGACCTGGCCAAGATCGCGCCGGCCGGCACGTTCACGAAAAAGGTCACGGTCTACGTCGCCTCCAACCCGCTGTACCGCAGCTAAGCGGTGGCGCGGACCCGGCCAGGCGGCCGGGTCCGCATTTCACCGGAAGCCGCAGCGGTCAGTGCTCGCTGATCTTGGCGCCGCTCTCGCGCGGCATGTAGTGGTAGGTGCGCAGCTTGTGCTGGATGTCGATCGCGGGATTTTTCAACAGCTTGACCATCTCGGCGCCGGCCAGCAGCACCGGACCGTAGCCGTGCATCGCGTCGACGCTGACCGGACGGTTGTAGTAGTACACCTGGTCGCTGGCGAAGGTGGTGCCGACGCAGGTGCCTTCAACTTGTCCCTTGGCGTTGATGCGCGTGCTCAGGCCGATCCATCCGGCCTGGGCGATCGAGCCGTAGGTGGTCGGGCTGATCCAGCCCTCGTTGATCGCGTGCGCGTACACGTAGACGAAGATCGCGGTGGCCGACGTTTCCAGGTACGAATCGTTACGGTCGAGCATCTGGTGCCACAGGCCGGTGCCCGACTGCAGCTCGGCGATGCCGCGCAGGCTGGCGCGCAGCTGGGCCAGCACCTTCGGATAGGCCGGGTGGTCCTTCGGCAGCACGTCGAGCAGGTCGCTCATCGACAACACCGCCCAGCCGTTGGCGCGCGCCCAGTAGAAGTGCGGCGCGTCCGGATTGTTGGCGTTCCAGCCGTGCGTGAACAAGCCCTTGCGCTCGTTGAACAGGTGCTTGGCCATCGTCAGCACGTTGGAGGCGGCGTCGTCGAACCAGGCCTTGTCGCCGGTCAGGTGGCCCATCTCGGCCAGCGCCGGAATGCCCATGTACATGTCGTCGGCCCACAGCGACGAGGCCTGCGGACGCTGGCGCGCGAAGGTGCCGTCGTCGAGGCGGTACTGCTTCTTCTGCACATAACCGCTGCAGGTGTCGATCATCCCCTTCAAATCCGGGCCGACCTTGGCGAAGCGGGCGCGCACCAGCGCGGCGCACATCGAGCCGCTGTCGTCGAGCGAGCGCGGCTCCAGGAAGCGGGTGAAGCTGTTGGCGCGGCCCAGCTTGAACTGGGTTTCCTGCGCCTGGAAGTACGGCTGCGTGTCCTTGAAGAATTGCAGGTGGCGGCGGGTGACGTCGCTGTAGCGCTTGTCGCCGGTGACCTCGGCCGCCTTCAGCAGCCCGGAATGGATCACGCCCATCTCGTACACCATCAGCCCGAAGTCGCCGGGCGACTTCTCGAACACGGCGCCGGCAACCGGCTTTTTGAGGTCGGTGATGGGCTTGCCGGTCGCCTTGTCGACGATGCGGGTCGGCGTGATGCTGTCGATGTAGCCGCGCACGCGGTCGAGCGCGCCGACGATCTCGGCCTCGGTCGGCTTTTTGTAGGGGACCGGATAGGTGCCCTCGCCGGCGTCGTTGGCGCTTTTGTTGTCGGGATTGCGGAACGGGCCGTCGGCGTAAACGGCGCCGGCGGCCAGGACGGCGGCCGCCAGCAGGGTCAAACGGCGAGGAAATTGCTTCATTATCAACCTTTCTATTTATAGCGGTAATTTAATCTCCGATACGAAGGCTAGGCAAGGTCGACCATTACGTCAAGCACTAATTAAACGTTTACCTATCAGACCACAATTTCAAGTGGTCAGACCGCCTTGGGCGGCCACGCACCCACCTGGTTGAGCATGCCGAACCAGTCTTCCAGGTGCCAGGTGCGGACGATGCGGTCGGCCGAGAACTGGTGGAACTCGTGGATGGCGATGGCGATCGCCCTGCCGCAAATGCGTGCGGCGCCGGCGATCGTCGCCGCCAGCGACGTGCTGGCCACGATGATGGAGGACGTGGTGCGGGCCAGCGGCCTGCGCGGCGGTGCCGTTCGTGCTGCACTGGCACCGCCGCAACGACGCCCACCCGGCACAGCGCTGGCTGCGCGAGCGGATCGCGCTGGTGTGCGAGCCATTACGCAACTGAAAATATCGTTCCGTGCGGGCACGGCGAAGCTGGACACTTCGGCTACACTAGCTGGCATATTCCCTGCTGCGTCCGCCCATGCCCGAGAAGAACCTGCCCGAACTGATCACCCTGAAACGTCTGATCGACGAAGGTGGACGCCATCTGGAAGTGAGCACCCCTTGCACGGTGGCCATGGACGGCCGCCAGTTCCCCGTCTACACGATCGCGCTGGGCAATCCGAGCCCGGACGTGCCGGCGCTGGGCTTCTTCGGCGGCATCCACGGCCTGGAGCGCATCGGCACGCAAGTCATCCTGTCCTTCCTGGAGAGCCTGCTGGCGCGGCTGCGCTGGGACAGCACCCTGCACCAGCAGCTTGAATCGATGCGGCTGGTGTTCATGCCCTTGGTCAATCCCGGCGGCATGTGGCAGGCCACGCGCTGCAATCCGCAGGGCGTCGACCTGATGCGCAACGCGCCGCTGAGCGCGGTGGAAAAAGTCCCGTTCATGCTGGGCGGCCAGCGCTACAGCCACCGCCTGCCGTGGTATCGCGGCGTGGCCGGCGCGCCGATGGAGCCGGAAAGCCAGGCCGTCTGCGACCTGGTCGCGCGCGAGCTGCTGACGCGCCAGTTCAGCATGGCGCTCGACTGCCACTCGGGCTTCGGCCTGCGCGACCGCATCTGGTTTCCGCACGCCCACACGGCCACGCCGATTCCGCACCTGGCCGACATCGGCGCGCTCGAGCAGCTGTTCACCCAGAGCTATCCCAATCATAACTACGTGTTCGAGCCGCAAAGCCGCCAGTACCGCACCCATGGCGACCTGTGGGACTACTTGTACCTGAACGGCACCGCCGGCAGCGACCGCGCGTTCCTGCCGCTGACGCTGGAGATGGGTTCGTGGCTATGGGTGAAGAAAAATCCGCGCCAGATCTTCGACCGCGTCGCCTTCTTCAATCCGACGGCGGCGCACCGCTTGCAGCGGGTGCTGCGGCGCCACCTGATCTGGTTCGACTTCCTGATGCGGGCCGCCAACAGCCATGGACGCTGGATGCCGGAAGGCCTGGCGCGCAAAGTGCAGCACCGGCGCGCGCTGTCGCAGTGGTATCACACATGAGCATCGCGACCGAGGACGCGGGCACCTGGGTGCTGTTGCGCGGCCTGATGCGCGAGCAGCGCCACTGGGGGCGCTTTCCCAACCAGTTGGCCGAGACGGTGGTGGGGGCGGAGGTCGTCACCCCCGACCTGCCCGGCAACGGCACGCGGCACGCGCTGCGCAGCCCGACGACGGTGGCCGACATGGTGGCGTTCTGCCGCCGGGATCTGCTGGCGCGCGGTGTGCGTCCCCCCTATTCGCTGCTGGCGCTGTCGCTGGGCGGCATGGTGGCGGTGGAATGGGCCAGCCGCCATCCGGGCGAACTGACCCGCTGTGTGCTGATCAACACCAGCATGCGCCCCCACAGCCGCTTCCACGAGCGGCTGCGCTGGCAAAACTATGGCGCCATCGCCAGGCAGTTGCTCGGTGGCGGCGTCGACCAGCAGGAACGGCTGATCCTGCGGCTCACCAGCCGCCACGGCGACGCCGCCGAACGGGCCGGCCTGCTAAACCGCTGGCTGGGCTACCAGCGCGAGTTTCCCGTCACGCGCGCCAACGCGCTGCGCCAGTTGTGGGCGGCAGCGCGCTTCCGCGCCCCGGCCGCGCGGCCCGCCGTGCCGCTGCTGGTGTTGAGCAGCGCCGGCGACCAGCTGGTCGATCCGCGCTGCTCGCGCCGGCTGGCCGAGGCCTGGCAGGCCGAGCACCGCGAGCATCCCGACGCCGGCCACGACCTGCCCCTGGACGATGGCGCCTGGGTCGCCGGCCAGGTCGGGAAATGGCTGGCCGCCGGCAAAGCCGGGTAAAATACCGGCCCTATGACCTCGACCACACCGGCGATGGCATGCCGCCCGAACTGTGGCGCCTGCTGTACCGCCCCCTCCATCTCCAGCGCCATCCCCGGCATGCCCCACGGCAAGCCGGCAGGCGTGCGCTGCATCCAGCTCCAGGACGACAACCGCTGCGGCATCTTCGGCAGGCCGGAGCGCCCGGCCTGCTGCGGCGGCTTGCAGCCGTCGGTGGAAATGTGCGGCGCCAGCCGCGAGCAAGCGATGCTGTGGCTGGACGAACTGGAGCGGGCCACCGCGCCGGCCTAGGCGCCTGTCGCCCGCGTCGCTCAACGCGCCGCCATCTGCGCCAGGATGCGCATCCACTGCGCAAAAAAACTCGCGCGGAATTCTGGCGTGAATACTTCCAACGACGCCTGATCGACGGCTTGATGTTCGGATATCGTGGACGTGGACATGGCTGTCTCCCTGATTGGTGGTGAACGCCTTTCCATCGATAAAATCTTACTCATGGCACTGTCTCGGCGTATGGGGTATATTTTCATCCCTTACGCCGGTGCGATCAAACGAGTTATTTTCGATTGATGCATAAGAAAAACTTAGCCTCAGGATGTCATGAACAAACCGTTGCGCTCCCTGTCCGGCCTGGTCGACTTCGATTGCGCGGCCCGCTGGGGCAGCTTCAAGCTGGCCGCCCAGGAGCTGCACAAGACGCCGGCGGCGATCAGCCTGCAGGTCAAGCAGCTCGAGGCCGCGCTCGGCTTCGAGCTGTTCATCCGCCACCCGCGCCACATCACGCTGACGGAAAAGGGGCAGGAGCTGGCGGTGACGGTGCGCCGCGTGCTGGGCGAGCTGCGCGCCAAGGTCGAGGCGCTGCGCGGCGGCGACGAGGAAAAAATCCTGCGCATCTCGACCACCCACTCGCTGGCGATCAAATGGCTGGTGCAGCGCATCGACCGCTTCACCAAGCTGTATCCGGAGCTCGATATCCGCATCGATTCGACCGACCGGCTGGTCGACATCAACGACGACAATACCGACGTCGCGCTGCGCATCACGACGGTCGATAAAGACGATCCCGACTTCCTGTTCCACGTGCGCCTGGTCGCGGTCTACAGCCCGTCCTTGCTGGCACAAGGCCAGACGGCGCTGACGCCGGCCGACCTGCGGCGCTTTCCGCTGCTGTACGAGGATTCCACCGAAAATTGGATCCGGCTGCTGCGCGATCACGGCCCGCTCAAGGGAAAGCACGACTTTTCGCGCTCCTACACCAACGCGGCGGTGCTGGTGCAGGCGGCGCTGGCCGGCCACGGCGTCGGCCTGACCCACTACACCATCGCCTACGAGGATATCCGCAGCGGCGCGCTGAAGATGATCCCCGGCTTCACCGCCACCTACGGACGCGGCTATCGCTTGCTGGTCAATCCGGGCAAGCGGGGGCTGGGCAAGATCCACCGTTTCACCGCCTGGCTGCGCGCCGAGATCGCCGAGGTCGAGCGGTCATTCGATTGACGCCGCGCGGGGAATGGGCTACCTTTTGCCAAGTCAATATCCCCGGGCGCCGCATGACCGCATCACTCCGTGCACTATTCCCACTCATCGCCACCGCGCTGCTGGCGGCGCACCCATGCATGACCACGGCGGCGACGGCGGCGGAGCCGGCCAACGGCACGCTGCGCTTCGTGCAAAAGATCGAGGACGCGCCCGCCCAGTCGGGACCGCGCAAGGGCGGCTTCCAGGAGGCCTTGGGCAACGCGCTGGGCAAGCAGCTGGGCATGAAGGTGCAGTTCCTGGGCCTGCCGCGCAAACGCATGACGAGCGCCCTCGAATCGGGCGACGGCGACATCGTCTGCGGCTATCTGCCCGCCTGGTTTAAGGGCGACTTCAACTGGAGCCGCACCTTCATCCCCACTTCCGAAGTGCTGATCGCCTCGAAACGGGTGCCGGCGCCGGCGTCGATCGAGGCCGTGCGCGGCAAGACCGTCGGCACCGTGCTCGGCTTCCACTATCCCGACATCGAACAAAAGCTGGGCGCCGGCTTCGTGCGCGACGACGCGCCGTCGCTCAACCTGACGGTGCGCAAGTGGCAGGCCGGTCGCTTCGACTATTTCCTGACCACGGGCCAGTCGATCGACAAGCAATTCCCCCATGGCGAGCTGGCGGCCGGCTACAACCTGCTGGTCGTGAGCGAGGTCAAGAGCGGTTGCGCCGTCTCGCGCAAGGGCCACGTCACCGTGGAACAGGTCAGCGCCGCCCTCGACGCGCTGGAGAAAAACGGCGAAATGACGCGGCTGCTGCGGCTGCGCTGACCCCGAATGTTATCCCGCGAGCATCTTCGCGATGCGCCGCAACACGCCTTACAACCCTGCGGAACGGCCGAATACAGAACGGGAGCGCGACCGCCATGCGCCCGGCCGGCTTTTTTATTGCGCACCGCACAATTCCGTATTACGGTTGAGTTAGATTACGAAAAGACAACGCCGAACATGGTAAGCTTCGACCCCGGCGGCACAAACAGCGCGTCTTTCCCTCAAACTCCCTCGCGTAACTACTTAATTACATGGATATTGTTCTCGCACTAAAAGCCATCGTCATGGGCCTGGTCGAAGGTTTCACGGAATTCCTGCCGATCTCCTCCACCGGCCACCTGATCCTCACCGAGCACCTGCTGGGCTTTCAGGGCATGGAAGAACAGATGAATGTTTTTGAAATCGTGATCCAGGCCGGCGCCATCTTCGCCGTCTGCTGGGAATACCGCGCCCGCATCGCCAAGGCCTTCGCCGGCGTGACCTCCGACCGCGCCCAGCAACGCTTCGTCGTCAACATCGGCATCGCCTTCCTGCCGCTGGCCGTGCTGGGCCTGATCTTCGGCAACCTGCTCAAGACCTACCTGTTCAGCCCGGTGCCGGTGGCCATCGCGCTGATCGTCGGCGGCATCATCATCCTGTTCGTCGAGCGCCACGCGGCCGCCAACCCGGTCAGCGTGCGCGTGCACTCGGTCGAGGACATGACGCCGCTCGATGCCTTAAAAATGGGCATCGCCCAGGCGTTCGCGCTGATACCGGGCACCAGCCGCTCCGGCGCCACCATCATCGGCGGCATGATGTTCGGCCTGTCGCGCCAGGTGGCCACCGAGTTTTCCTTCCTGCTCGGCATTCCGACCTTGCTGATCGCCTCCGCCTATTCGCTGTACAAGGCGCGCGCGCTGCTGTCGGTGTCGGACCTGCCGATGTTTACCCTCGGCACCGTGGCGGCCTTTATTTCCGCTTTCTTCTGCGTGCGCTGGCTGCTGCGCTATATCGCCACCCATACTTTCACGATATTTGCGTGGTATCGCATCGCTTTTGGCCTGCTGGTGCTCATCACAGGTTACACTGGCGTGATCGTCTGGAAGGACTAACTTTTTGAGTAGTTGCAGTGGCATCATGAATCACCAGGAAAATAACGAACGCGCCCTCGACCTGCTGCAAACCGTGTTCGGCTATCCGGCGTTCCGCGGCCAGCAGGCCGAGATCGTCGGCCACGTCAGCGGCGGCGGCGACGCGCTGGTGCTGATGCCCACCGGCGGCGGCAAGTCGCTGTGCTATCAAATTCCGGCGCTGGTGCGCGACGGCGTCGGCGTGGTCATCTCGCCGCTGATCGCGCTGATGCAGGACCAGGTCGACGCGCTGGCCGAGGTCGGCGTGCGCGCCGCCTTCCTGAACTCCACCCAGACCTACGAGGAAGCCCAGCGCATCGAGCGCCTGGTGCGCACCGGCGAGATCGACCTGGTCTACGTCGCCCCCGAGCGGCTGATGACGGACCGCTGCCTCAACCTGTTCCAGGCCTCCAAGATCGCGCTGTTCGCCATCGACGAGGCGCACTGCGTCTCGCAATGGGGCCACGATTTCCGGCCCGAGTACATCAAGCTGTCGGTGCTGCACGAGCAATTCCCCAACGTGCCGCGCATCGCGCTGACCGCCACCGCCGACCCGCAGACGCGCGCCGAGATCGTCCACCGCCTGCAACTGGGCGACGCGATGCAGTTCGTCTCGTCGTTCGACCGCCCCAACATCCGCTACCAGATCGTCGAGAAGGCCAACGGCCGCAAGCAGTTGCTCGACTTCATCACCACCGAGCACGGCGGCGATTGCGGCATCGTCTATTGCCTGTCGCGCAAGAAGGTCGAGGAAACCGCGGAATTCCTCAACGAAAACGGCGTGCGCGCGATGGCCTACCACGCCGGCATGGACCACGCCAAGCGCGCCGCCAACCAGGCCAAGTTCCTGCGCGAGGAAAACATCGTCATGTGCGCGACGATCGCCTTCGGCATGGGCATCGACAAGCCGGACGTGCGTTTCGTCTGCCACCTCGATCTGCCGAAAAGCATCGAAGGCTACTACCAGGAGACCGGCCGCGCCGGCCGCGACGGCGCCCCCGCCAACGCCTGGATGGCCTACGGCTTGCAGGACGTGGTGCTGCAGCGGCGCATGATCGACGAATCGGAAGCCGACGAAACCTTCAAGCGCGTGCTGGGCAACAAACTCGACGCGATGCTCGGGCTGTGCGAAACGCTCAGTTGCCGGCGCGTGCGCCTGCTCGACTACTTCGGCGAGCGCTCCGGCCCGTGCGGCAACTGCGACACCTGTTTGATTCCGCCGGTGTCCTTCGACGGCACGGTGCCGGTGCAAAAACTGCTGTCGGCGGTATACCGCGTCGACCAGCGCTTCGCCGCCGGCCACGTGATCGAAGTGCTGCGCGGGGTCGAGACGGAGCGCATCAAGACCTGGCACCACGATACGCTGTCGGTGTTCGGCATCGGCGCCGACCGCAGCGAGCAGGAATGGCGCGCGATCCTGCGCCAGGCCATCGCGCTGGGACTGGTGACGGTCGACCACGAGTCATACAGCTCGCTCAAGCTGACCGACGCCGCGCGTCCGGTGCTCAAGGGCGGGCAGAAGGTGCAGCTGCGGCAGTACCAGAAACCGGTCAAGCAGAAAAGCGCCAGCCGCGCCTCCAAGGGGTATGTGGAGAGCGATTTGTCCACCGGCGAGCAGGCCATCTTCGACAAGCTGCGCTGGTGGCGGGTGGAGACGGCGCGCGCGCACGACGTGGCGGCGTACATCATCTTCAACGACGCGACGTTGCGCGAGATCGCCAAGGCGCGCCCCACCACCCTGTCGGACCTGCGCGGCATCTCCGGCGTCGGCGAGAAAAAACTGGCGTCCTACGGCGACGAGATCGTCGCCATGATCAGCGAAATGGAGTAGGCATGCATCCGTCGGCGGTTTTTCATCGTTCGCTCGCGCAGCTGTGCGGGATGTTGGGCAAGATCGAGGCGGCCGAAGGCGAAGCCGGCGGCGATCTACTGGCGGCGCGGCTGCACGAGGACATGCTGCCGTTCGCGCAGCATGTGAGGGCCACCGCCAACTTCGCGCTGCGCGGCTGCTGCCCGCTGGCCGGTGTGCCGGTGGTCAGTTTCGATGGCGACGAGGTCTCGTTCGCGGGCTTGCAGTGGCAGGTGGTCGAGACGATGCGCTTCATCGCCGACATCCCGCCGTCGCAATTCAACGGACCGGCCGACCGGATCTGCCGCGACCGCGCGGGCTTCGCCGACCTGGCGCTGCCGGCGGACGAGTATCTGAACTTATATATCCTGCCGAATTTCTATTTCCACCTGAGCATGGTGTACGCGATCGCGCGCAGCCGTGGGGTGGCGATCGGCAAGGGCGATTTCGACGGGTATCACGTCTACGCGCCCGGGTTTTCGTGGGAAAAACCGGCATTGTCGTGATACCACGTACCGTGGCAATCACATCTCCCCCGTCCTAACGCTCCCCGCCACCACGCTTCGATACCGGCTCGGCGGCGCGCCGACGCTGTCGCGGAAGCGGTGACTGAAATGGCTTAAATCCGCATACCCGCAGGCGTCGGCGATCTGCTGCAATGGCTGGCTGGTGGTCTTCAACAACCGCCGCGCGTGTTCGATGCGCCGCTCCGCCACCCACGCCGACGGCGGCATGCCGAACGAAATCCTGAACATGCGCGCCAGGTGATACTCCGACATGCACGCCAGCCGCGCCAACGTCCCCAGCGAGATTTGCCGCGCCAGATTCGCCTCGATGTAGTCGGCCAAACGGCGCCGCACCGCCGGCGCCAGCCCGCCACGCACCCGCTGCGCGGGCGCCTGCATCGACTGCGACAGCAGCAAAGGACTCAAGGTCTCGTGCGTCACCTCGTTGGCGCGCAGCTGCGCGTCCGGCCCCTCCCAAGACATCTCCGCCAGCCCCGCGCACAGGGCGCCGATGCGCTCATGCTCGAAATAGGTGCGGTCGGCCAGGGTCAGCTCGCGCGGCTCGCGGTCCAGCTCCACCACCGCGCGCCGCGTGAAATGCCCGGGCAAAAAATAGAGGTGCAAGAACCGCAGCGGCCCGCGCACCATCCAGCTCGACTCGTGCCAGTCCGGCAGCGTGCAAAGCCGCTCCGGCGCGCCGTAAAGTCCCGGCAACTCCCCGCGCTCGGTGCGATAACCGCCACCCATGTAGTACGACAGCGTGTGGTGTCCCGGCTTGTTGTAGCTGGTCTCGGCGATCTCGGTGTCGCGCCGCCAGATGGCGACCGCCAGATCATCCCCCAGCCAGGCGAACCGCTCCAGCTGCGCGTCCGTCTCCGACATCGTCCGGAACACGGCGTGCGAAATCAACCCGTCGGGCGGGGGCGATTGCGGATTGGGAGGGGAACGTGCCGGCATGATGCGTAAAGTCTAGCACGGGCAGGTGCAGCCGCCGCACCGCCGCCGCGAAATGCGCAATTTCAGACAAGCCGCCGGCAGCGCCGCTCCGGCATGCTGACGACATGAACATATTCCTCTACCTTCTGACTGTCCTGATCTGGGGCACCACCTGGATCGCCATCACCTTCCAACTGGGCGTGGTGCCGGCGCCGGTATCGATCGCCTACCGTTTCTGGCTGGCGGCGGCCGTGCTGATGGCCTTCCTGCTGATCACCCGCAAGCCCTGGTGGCCGCCGCGCCAGGCCTGGCCCTACCTGTTCGCCCAGGGGATCGCACTGTTTTGCCTGAACTTCCTGTGCTTCTACTACGCCAGCCAATGGGTCACCAGCGGACTGGAAGCGGTGGTGTTCTCCACCGCGCCGCTGTGGAACGCCATCAACGGCCGCATCTTCCTCGGCCGGCCGATCCGCCGCCAGGTGATGATGGGCGCTCTGCTCGGCCTCTGCGGCATCGTGCTGCTGTTCGCGCCGCAGATGGCCGGCCACTGGAACGACAGCAAGGTGCTGTTCGGCCTCGCGCTGACGCTGGCCGGCACCTTGTGCTTCTCGTGCGGGAACCTGCTGTCTAGCCGCATGCAGTCGCTGGGCCTGACGCCGGCGCTGACCAACACCTGGGCCATGCTGATCGGATCGACCACGCTGGGCGTGGCGGCGCTGGCGATGGGCATGCCGTTCGCGCTCGATCCGTCGCCGCGCTATCTGGGCGCGTTGCTGTATCTCGCCATTCCCGGCTCGGTGATCGGCTTCACCGCCTATTTGCTGCTGGTCGGCCGCATAGGACCGGACCGCGCGGCCTATTCCACGGTATTATTCCCCATCGTGGCATTGACCATTTCGACCATTTACGAGGGCTACCACTGGACGCCGCTGGCCTTGAGCGGGCTGGCGCTGGTGTTGGCGGGGAACCTGCTGGCGTTTCTGCCGCTGGCGCCGCGCACCAAACTGATGGAGGCCGCATAACCCGGGGGATGCATGACCAGCAGGGCTTATTTCGCAGGACTGGCACTATTGACGGCGGTTTCCGCGCAAAACTCGGCGTACGCCGCCGAACCGCCCGCCGATACCGTCTACCGCAACGGCTACGTTTACACCGTCGACGCCAAGGACAGCGTGCAAGAAGCGCTGGCCGTGCGCGCCGGCCGCATCGTCTACGTCGGCGGCAACGCCGGCGTCCAGCCGCTGACCGGCAAAGCCACCAAGGTCGTCGACCTGAAAGGCCGCATGCTGATGCCAGGCCTGATCGACGGCCATATGCATCCGCAATCGGGCGGGAGCCGGCTGCTCAATTGCAGCCTCGATTACCAGGCGCTGACCGTCGCCCAGTTCCAGTCGCGCATCCAGGCCTGCATCGACCAGGACAAGCGCAGTGGAAAGCCCGCCGGGCCTGACCGCTGGCTGGTGGTGGTCAACTGGTTCCAGCAAGGGATGCTGCCGGAAGGCGTGGAAACCACCGCCGCCACCCTGGACGCGTTGAAAACCGACCGTCCCGTCCTCGTCCGCTCCTCTTTCGGCCACTCGGTGCAACTGAACTCCAGGGCGATCAAACTGGCCGGCATCACGCGCGACACCAAAGACCCCGCCGGCGGAAAAATCACCCGCGACGCCGGCGGCAACGCCACCGGCCTGCTGGAGGACGCCGCCCAGGACATGGCGATGAACCTTCTGCCGCCGCTGACCGTGGCAGAGAACCTGGCCGCGTCCAGCGCCGCGCTGGCGGCGATGCGCAAGCAAGGCATCACCTCCTTCCTCGACGCCTACACCGATCCGGAGACGATGACCGCCTTCACCGACCTGCACAAGCAGGGCAAGCTGACCGCGCGCGCCCACTTCGCGGTGCTGGTCGATCTGGACAAGGGCGCGACGCCGCAAAGCGCCGTCGCGGACCTGCTCAAGCAGCAGAAGCAGTTCGACCAGGGTCCGACCACGGTGGCGCCGTCGATGCAGGTGCGCCACGCCAAACTGTTCATGGACGGCGTGATCTCGGCGCCCGCCTTCACCGGCGCCATGCTGGAGCCGTATCTGGTCAACAAAGGCACGGCCGACAAGCCGGACTGGCAGCCCGGCGCCAGCAACGGGCCGGCCAGCTACTTCACGCAGGAAGCGCTGAGGACCACGCTGACGGAACTGGCCAACGCCCGCATCGATCCGCACATCCACGTCGACGGCGACCGCGCCGTGCGCGAAACGCTGGACGCGATCGAATACCTGCGCGCCACGCCGGCCGGCAAGGACGTGCGTCCAGCGCTGGCGCACGACGAAATCGTCGACCCGGCCGACTATCCGCGCTTCGCCAAACTCGATGTGACGCCGGTGCTGTCGTTCCAGTGGGCCAAGCCGGCGCCGGACACCGTCGGCGCGCTGAAGGACTATATGGGGCCGGCGCGCTACGCCACCGTCCAGCCGCAGGCGCTGCTGCTCGACGCCGGCGCCCGCATCGCCTATGGCAGCGACTGGCCGGTCGATCCGCTGGACGAATGGTTCGCGCTCAAGGTGGGCGTGACCCGCACCGCCGCCCCGGACGCCGGCAAGGAATACGCCGGCCGGCTAGGCAGGCAACCCGGCCTGCCGCGCGACGCCGCGCTGCGCGCCATCACCATGAATGCCGCGTACACGCTGCGCCAGGAGGCGCTGACCGGTTCCCTGGAAGTGGGCAAGCTGGCCGACCTGATCGTCCTGGACCGGAATTTCTTCACGATACCCGCGCAGGACATCGCCAACATCAAGGTGCTGCAGACCGTCGTGGGCGGCAAAATTGTGTATCAGGCCAAGGGCATGCGTTAAGATGTCGGCCTCACACGCCAGCCCTTAGATAGACCAGCCATGCAACTCGCCATCTCCCTGTTGATCATCGTCGCCACGGCACTGGTGGTCTACGCGATCATCAAGACCAATCCTGCCAAGCCGATGGTGCTGCCACCGCGGCCGGCCACGCCGTACGAGCCGAAACTGCCGGACACGCCGGCGGCGCTGCACTGGTCCGACGATGGCCGCTTCCTGGTCGAAGTGGTCAACGAGTCGCGCTACCAGCCAACACTTAAAGAGCTGGCCGGCGACCATGGCGACCAGCCGGCCAAGGTGCCGTACCTGGCCACGCTGGTGCCCGACGACGCCAATCCTTATGAAAGCGCAGCCGTCGCCGTCTTCCTCAATGGCCGCATGGCCGGCTATCTGTCGCAGAAAGCCTCGCTGGCGTTCCGCGCCAACCTGAAGCGCGAAGAAGTCGCCGACCGGATCACCACGTGCGACGCGCAGGTGCGCGGCGGCGGTGTGTGGAAGAACGGCCGCCTGTCGTATGTCGTGGTGCTGGATATGGAGACGCTGGAGGCGTGATGAAGGCACTGGCCGCACTGGTATTGGCGATGGCGGGCGGCGCGGCCGCCGGCCAGACCTTGATCGTGCACTACAGCGAACGCGCGGGTATCCACTACACCAACCAGCAAGGCCGGTTGGCAGGCGACGCGGCCAAGCCGGTGACAGAGGCCCTGGCGGCCGCCGGCATCGCCTATGAAATCCGCCGCACGCCCGCCAAGCGCCAGCTCGTGCTGCTCAAGGAGAACCGCGAGCCGGCCTGCATGATGAGCTGGGTCGATATGCCGGGGCGCGGCGGCAAGGGCAAAATGTCGGAGGTGATCTACAAAGGCGAGTACGAACGCCGCCTCTGGTGCAGCAAGATGGTGCCGGACGATGTGATCGAGCGCTTCAACGCGGCGCTGGCCCGGCAACCCAAATAGTCCGAATAACTACTTCCTGGTGAAGACCAGATCCCACACACCGTGGCCCAGTTTCAGGCCGCGGTTTTCGAACTTGGTCAGCGGACGGTAGGCCGGCTGCGGCGCGTAGCCCTCGGCGGTGTTTTGCAGGCCCTCTTCGGCGCCCAGCACTTCCAGCATCTGCACCGCGTAGTCTTCCCAGTCGGTCGCGCAGTGCAGGTAGCCGCCCACGGCCAGCTTTTGCACCAGCAGCTTGACGAACGGCGCCTGGATCAGGCGGCGCTTGTTGTGGCGCGCCTTGTGCCACGGGTCCGGGAAGAAGATATGCACGCCGTGCAGCGAGCCGTCCGGGATCATCTGGTTCAGCACCTCGACCGCGTCGTGCTGGATGGCCTTCAGATTGGTCAGGCCCTGCTCGTCGATCAGCTTGAGCAGGCTGCCCACGCCGGGCGTGTGCACTTCGACGCCGATGAAGTCCTTCTCCGGCATCGCGGCGGCGATGTGCGCGGTCGTGCCGCCCATGCCGAAGCCGATTTCCAGCACCACCGGCGCCTTGCGGCCGAACGCCTGCTCGTAGTCGAGCGGCGCCTTGGTGTAGCCGATCATGAACTTCGGCCCCTGCTCCTCCAGCGCGCGCGCCTGCGCGGTCGACAAGCGGCCGGCGCGGGTGACGAAACTGCGGATGCGGTGTTCGGTGGGGTCGTAGAGCATCGGCCGCGCCGGGCCGTCTTTGGGGGTTTCGGAAGACATGATGGAAGCTGGTGGATAAGCTGATAAATAACGAGGCGACATTATATCAGTGCGCTGCGAACGCCCCCCCGGGCCGCCATCAGCAAATGATTGACACTCGCAGTGACTTGGGGTCTAATCGTGAAAAGAGGCGTGAAATCGTTTTCAAACGTCAAAATGCCCTCCCCGCCCCATATTCAACCTGCTAGAACGACAAAAATGACCGATTTCACGCAATTCCCACCCTCGTTTACCTGGGGCATCGCCACCAGCGCATTCCAGATTGAAGGCGGCGCGACCGCCGACGGCAAAGGCCCGTCGATCTGGGATACTTTCAGTCACACGCCCGGCAAGATCATCGACGGCACCAACGGCGACGTCGCCTGCGACCACTACAACCGCTACCCGGAAGACGTGGCCATCATGGCCAGCCTGGGCGTGGACGCCTACCGCTTCTCGATGGCCTGGTCGCGCGTGCAGCCGACCGGCAAGGGCGCGTGGAACGAGGCCGGCTTCGCCTTCTACGACCGCCTGCTGACCGAACTGGAAAGCAAGGGCATCGCCGCCCACGTGACCTTGTACCACTGGGACCTGCCGCAAGGCCTGGAAGACGAAGGCGGCTGGCTCAATCGCGACACCGCCTACCGCTTCGCCGACTACGCGGCCGAAGTGGCGCGCCGTTTCGGCAATCGCCTGAAAACGATTGCGACGCACAACGAGCCATGGTGCACGGCCAATCTGGGCTACGGTAATTCGCAGT
Source organism: uncultured Duganella sp. (assembly GCA_963511605.1). Taxonomy (GTDB): domain Bacteria; phylum Pseudomonadota; class Gammaproteobacteria; order Burkholderiales; family Burkholderiaceae_D; genus Rugamonas. The sequence goes on from CAUPJZ010000020.1 coordinate 92,773, forward strand.
TCGCGCCCGGCGTGACCGATCTGAAAAAATCGGTGCAGGTCTCGCACCACCTGCTGCTGTCGCACGGACTGGCGATGCAGGCGATGCGCGCGGTCGGCAGCTCGGCCAAGCTGGGTATCGTGCTCAACCAGTGGACCGCCGATCCGGCCACCGACAGCGCGGCCGACATCGCGATGGCGGAATTCGAATACGCCCGCTCGGTGCAGTGGTTCATGGACCCCATCTTCAAGGGAAAATACCCGCAGCTGGCGCTCGACACCTACGGCGACAACGGCCCGGACATCCACGAGAACGACTTCAAGGACATCCAGCACCGCATCGATTTCCTGGGCGTGAACTACTACTTCCGCTCCTACTGCAGCGCCGAAGTGCCGCCGCGCCAGCCGGAAGCGAAACTGGGCAAGACCGACATGGGCTGGGAAATCTACCCGGACGGCCTGACCGAACTGCTGCTCAAGCTCCACGACGAATACGAACTGCCGCCGATCTACATCACCGAGAACGGCATGGCCAATCCGGACACCGTCGTCAACGGCGAAGTGCCGGACGAGGCGCGCATCGACTTCGTGCAGCGCCACCTGAAGGCGCTCAACGACGCCCGCCTGCAAGGCGTGAACGTGCAAGGCTACTTCCTTTGGAGTTTGCTGGATAACTTCGAATGGAACTCGGGCTACGCCAAGCGTTTCGGCATCGTCCATGTCGACTACGCGACGCAGAAGCGCACCCTGAAGCACAGCGCCTTGTGGTACCGCGATTACCTGGTGCGCCAGCGCGCACCGCAGGCAGCGCACGCGGCTTAAACCAAAGGCTAATTTGACTACGTAGGGCGGATTAGGCGGAACGCCGTAATCGGCCATGCATGCGCCGTCGGCGGCTCGTACATGGCCGATTACGCTTCGCTAATCCGCCCTACGTGACCAAGGCAGCCCTAATACTGGCAGTACCCATTGGCCGCAGAGCCAAGTGCTACACTCCACAGAGAACAACGAGGACGACACCATGCAGACCGCACCTTCCGCCACGCCGCAAGAGACGCCGGCGCCACCCGACAACGGCGAGCAGAAATCGCTACTGAGCGCCATGTTCGCGCGCGGCACGCCGATGCTGTGGGTACCGACCGGCTACTTCTCGATGGCGCTGACGTACATGATGCTCACCAGCGTCACGTCCATCATGTTCAAGAACCTCGGCATGAGCAACGGCGAGGCGGCGCAATACGCCAGCTATCTGATCCTGGCCTACACCATCAAACCGCTGTTCGCCCCCTTCGTTGAAATGTACCGCACCAAGAAGTTCTTCGTGCTGTGCGCGCAGCTGATCGTCGGCATCGGTTTCGGCGCCGTCGCGCTGTCGATGTCGCTACCGAACTACCTGCACATCATGGTGTTACTGTTCGGGATACTGTCGCTGGTCGGCGCCACCCAGGACATCGCATCCGACGGCGTGTATGTCACCTCGCTCGACTCGAAGACGCAGTCGCTGTTCTGCGGCATCCAGAGCCTGAGCTGGAACGTGGGTCCCATCGTCGCCTCCGGCGGCATGGTGTACCTGAGCGGCTGGCTGCACACCAATTACTTCCACCACGAAGCCGGCGTGTTCGGCCCGGCGTGGATCGACTCGTGGCGCATCATCTTCTTCATCGCCGCCGCCATCACCGTGGTCACCGCGCTGTGGCACCTGCGCGTGATGCCGGACGGCGCAAAGGCCGAAAACGCGCCCAAGTCGGTGGCCGATGCGGCCTTCATCCTGCGCGACTCCTTCGTCACCTTCTTCCAGAAGCGCGACGTCTGGCTGATGGTCGGCTTCGCGTTCGTGTTCCGCCTCAGTATCGGCCTGCTGGAGAAAATCGGCCCGTTCTTCATGGTCGATCCGGTGGCCAAGGGCGGCCTGGGCCTGTCGAACGAGATGCTGGGCCTGATCTATGGCACCTACGGCCTGATCGCCGTGCTGCTGGGCTCCTTGCTGGGTGGCATTTATGTCGCGCGCCGCGGCCTGCCTTCCACCTTGTTCGTGCTGTGCTGCGCGGTCAACATCCCCAACGTCACGTTCTTGCTGATGGGCATTTACCAGCCGGAAAACCTGTGGCTGATCAGCGCCGGCGTGGCGATCGAGAAGTTCTTCTTCGGCTTCGGCTCGGTCGGCTTCATGATCTACCTGATGCAGCAACTCGCGCCGGGCAAGTACACGACCACGCACTACGCCTTCGGCACCGGCCTGATGGGCCTGTGCATGCTGGTCACCGGCGTCGTCAGCGGCCACCTGCAGCAGGCGCTCGGCTATGTACACTACTTCTGGCTGGTGATGGCGGCAACGATTCCATCTTTCCTGGTCACGTGGTTCGCGCCCTTCCATAACAAGGAGTAGGGTGTCCGAAAAATGAACCGCTTTTGTGCGTGCGTTGGCACGCGCACGATTGACTGAAGTCCTGCTCGTTCAAGTTTGCGTCGGTATGATGGCCCGCAAGGGAATTCATTAGTCAATTGGCACAAGGACTTGCGCATGGTTACGGAAACACTGCGGTTCAACGGCATCCAGAGGGAACTCCTCGGCGATCCACCGGAAACGGAGATCGATGACCTCCGCCGCGAGCTCGAGGAGCGTATCCGTTACTTTCTGCCCGACGGCGGCGTCCCGCAGGACCCGCTGACAGAGGCCATGCGCGCGGCGGCGCTCGGCACCGGCAAACGCATGCGCCCTTTGTTGTTGATGCTGGTCGCGCGCGACCTCGGCTGCTCCTCCCCCGCACTGCTCGACGCCGCCTGCGCGGTCGAACTGGTTCATGCCGCTTCCCTGATACTCGACGACATGCCTTGCATGGACGACGCCAAGCTGCGGCGCGGCAAGCCCACCGTGCATATCCAGTTCGGCGAAAACGTCGCCATACTGGCGTCGGTCGCCCTGCTCAGCCGCGCCTTCCACATTCTTTCCCAGACGCAGGAAATTTCGCCGCTGATACGCACGCGGCTGGTCAGCGCGCTGGCCGAGACGGTCGGCGCCCAGGGGCTGGTGCGGGGACAGTTCGAAGACTTGCACGGCGGCCATAAACGTTCGGTCGACGACATCGCCACCACCAACGAACTCAAGACCGGCGTGCTGCTCGGCCTCTCGGTGGAGATGGCGGGCATCATCGCCCAGGCCGACGAGCGGGTGCTGCAATCGCTGCGTTCCTTCGCCATGGCCGCCGGCCACGCGTTCCAGATCAAGGACGACCTGCTGGACGTCCCCGGCAACGACTGCGCGCTGACCGGCAAGGATGTCGGCAAGGACGCCGGCAAGGCGACCATCACCGCTGCCCTCGGCATGGAAAAGACCCAGCGCCGCCTGGCCGCGCATCTGCGCGACGCCGAAAGCTACCTGACAGACGCCATCGGTAGCAAGCAACGCACGCGCCTTCTGGTCGGGAACCTGTTCCGCAAGGCCGGCCCGGCCGTCGATCTGCACGCGCCATAGCGCGCCGGGAGGACATCGCATGGCCCATTTCGGCGTGGTCGCCCCGGCCTTCTACAGCCATTTCAACGCCCTGGCGGCGCTGGCGCTGGCGTTGATCGAGCGCGGACACCAGGTCACCTTCCTGCACCGGGCGGACGCCGCCGGCTGGATACCGGACGTCCGCATCGGCTTCCACGCGCTCGGCGCCGGGCGCTATCCGCCAGGATCGCTGGCCGCCTCGCTGCGGCTCGCGGCCAATCCGGGCAGCCCGCTGGGACTGCGCAAGGTCATCGTCGACATGGCCGACACCACCGACATGCTGTGCCGCGAACTGCCCGCCGCGATCGAAGCGCTGCGCATCGACGCCCTGCTTGGCGACCAGATGGAGGCGGCGGCCGGACTGGTGGCCGAGGCGCTGGAGCTGCCGTTCGTATCGGTGGCTTGCGCGCTGCCGGTCAACCGCGAAGCTGGCATACCGCTGCCGGTGATGCCGTTCGCATTCGGCACCGACGAGCGTTCGTTGAAGATGTATGACGGCAGCACCCGCGTCTATGACTGGCTCATGGCGCCGCACCGCAAGGTGATCGAGCGGCAGGCGCGCGCGCTGGGCATTCCGGCGCGCGGCATGCTGCACGAGTGTCTGTCGCCGCTGGCGCAGATCAGCCAGACCGTGGCGGCCTTCGATTTTCCGCGCCTTCAGTTGCCGGCTAATTTCCACCATGTCGGCCCGTTGCGGCACGTCGCTCCCCGTATTCCATCGCCGTCAGGCCCGCGCATCGATTCCATGCCGGCCATCGCCGATGACCGGCCTTTCATTTTCGCTTCGCTGGGAACCCTGCAAGGCCAGCGCTTCGCGCTGTTCAAACGCATCGCGCAAGCCTGCCGGGACCTGGATGTCCAACTGCTGGTCGCCCATTGCGGAGGGCTGAACCCGCAACAGGCGCAGGTCGTCGAGCGGGCCGGCCCCAGGGCGATGACGACGGTGTGCGCATTCGCCCCCCAGCAAGCGGTGCTGGCGCGCGCGGACGCGGTGGTCTCCCACGCGGGGCTGAACACGGCGATGGACGCGATCGCCGCGCGCACGCCGATACTGGCGCTGCCGATCGCCTTCGACCAGCCGGGCGTGGCGTCGCGGATCTGCCACGCCGGCATCGGCCTGCGCGCGTCGGCGCGCTTCGCCGGCGCGGCCCAACTGGGCAAGCACTTGCGTCGGCTGCTCGATGAACCCGAATACGGGCGGCGGCTTGCCGCGCTGTCGGACCAACTGGCGCAAGCCGGCGGCACGCCGCGCGCCGCCGACATCGTCGAAACGGCGCTGAACCTGAACCGGCACGACGACAGCGACGCCCGCCGGGCAGCGGGCGGCCTCGCATGAGCGCCGCCCGGTACGACGTGATCCTGGCCGGCGGCGGCCTGGCCAACGCGCTGATCGCCTGGCGGCTGCGGACCACGCGCCCGTCGCTGCGCATCCTGCTGCTCGAGCAGGATGCCCGGATAGGCGGCAACCATACCTGGTCGTTTCATGACAGCGACCTCGATGCGTCGCAGCGGCAGTGGCTCGCGCCGCTGATCTCGGCACGCTGGCCGGACTACGACGTCATCTTCCCCGAACACGCCAGAACGCTCGATGGTGGCTATGCCAGCATCGCCTCCGACGATTTCGCCCGCGTCATCGAAGCCTCGCTGGGCGACGCGCTGCGGCTCGACGCCCGGATAGAGGAGCTGACGCCGACCACGGTGCGGCTGTCGGGCGGTGGGATGCTGCATGCGGGCGCCGTCATCGACGGCCGGGGTCCGCGCCCATCCGAGCGGCTGGCATTGGGCTACCAAACCTTCCTCGGACAGGAAGTACGCCTCGCCGCGCCGCACGGACTGACCTCGCCCATCATCATGGACGCCAGCGTCGCGCAGCAAGGAGGCTACCGTTTCGTCTACGTGCTGCCTTTCGCGCCCGACCGTCTGCTGATCGAAGACACGCACTACGTCGACACCGGCGTGTGGGAGCCGGCACGGCTGCGCGCCAACATCGCTGCCTACGCAGCCTCGCGCAACTGGCACATCGAAGAAGTCATCCGCGAGGAACACGGCTCGCTGCCGATCGTACTGGCCGGAGACATCGATCAATTCTGGTCGGATCTGAACGGACAACCGACTTCCGGCCTGCGGGCGGGCCTGTTCCACCCGACGACCGGCTATTCGCTGCCGCATGCCGTGCGGCTGGCCCAGCGGATCGCGGCGCTGGACGACTTGAGCGCGCCGGCTTTGTTCGACGCCATACGCGAGACCGCGCTACACGAATGGCGCGGACAGCGCTTTTTCCGGCTGCTCAATCGCATGCTGTTCCTGGCCGGCGACGCCGACAACCGCTGGCGCGTGATGCAGCGTTTTTATCATCTGCCGGCGCCGCTGATCGCGCGCTTCTACGCCGGCCGTCCCACCCTCGGCGACAAGGCCCGCCTGCTGTCGGGAAAGCCGCCGGTGCCGGTCGGCCAGGCCCTATCGGCCGCACGCAAAATCCATCCCCACCAAATCAGGAAACCCGAATGAACGAAACAAAACAGGCAGTGGTTGTCGGCGCCGGCTTTGGCGGCCTGGCGCTGGCCATCCGTCTGCAAGCGAGCGGGATTCAGACCACCTTGCTCGAAAAGCGCGACAAGCCGGGCGGCCGCGCCTACGTCTATCAGGACCAGGGCTTCACCTTCGACGCCGGCCCCACTGTCATCACCGATCCGTCGGCGATCGAGGAGCTGTTCACCGTCGCCGGCAAGCGTTTGTCGGACTACGTCGAAATGCTGCCGGTGGCGCCGTTCTACCGCCTGTGCTGGGAGGACGGCAGCCATTTCGACTACGCCAACGACCAGGAATCGCTGGACCGGCAGATCCACGCGCTCAATCCGGCCGACGTGCAGGGCTACCAGCGCTTCCTGGCATACTCCAAGGCGGTGTTCGACGAAGGTTATCTGAAGCTCGGCGCGGTGCCGTTCCTGTCGTTCCGCGACATGATCGCGGCCGGCCCGCAACTGGCAAAGCTGCAGGCATGGCGCAGCGTCTACAGCATCGTCTCGAAGTTCATCGAAAACGATCACCTGCGGCAGGCGTTTTCCTTCCACTCGCTGCTGGTCGGCGGCAACCCGTTCGCCACCTCGTCGATCTATACCTTGATCCACGCGCTGGAACGGCGCTGGGGCGTCTGGTTCCCGCGCGGCGGCACCGGCGCGCTGGTGAACGGCATGGTGCGCCTGTTCCAGGACATCGGCGGGCGCATCGAATTGAACGCCGACGTGGCGGCGATCGAGGCGAGCGGCGCGCGCGTCAACGGCGTGCGGCTGGCCGATGGACGCCACTTCCCCGCGCAGGCGGTGGCATCCAACGCCGACGTCGTCCACACCTACGCGGATTTGCTGTCGCAGCATCCGCGCGGACCTTCGGAGGCCGGCTCGCTGCGCAAAAAACGCTTCAGCAACTCGCTGTTCGTGTTGTACTTCGGGCTCGATCACCATCACAGCCAGCTGCAGCACCACACCGTCTGCTTCGGACCGCGCTACAAAGAACTGATCACGGAAATCTTCGGCGGCAAGACGCTGGCCGAGGATTTCTCGCTTTACCTGCATGCGCCCTGCATCACCGACCCGTCGCTGGCGCCGCCGGGCTGCGGCAGCCACTATGTGCTGGCGCCGGTGCCGCACCTCGGCAACGCGGATATCGACTGGACAGTCGAAGGCCCGCGCTACCGCGACCGCATCTTCGAATACCTGGAGCGCCGCTATATGCCCGGCCTGCGCGACCAGCTTGTCACCAGCCGCATCTTCACGCCGCTCGATTTCCGCGACCAGCTCAATGCGCACGTCGGCTCGGCGTTTTCGCTGGAGCCCATCCTGACGCAGAGCGCCTGGTTCCGACCCCACAACCGCGACAGCGAACTGGCGAATCTGTACCTGGTCGGCGCCGGCACCCATCCCGGCGCCGGTGTGCCGGGCGTGATCGGCTCCGCCAAGGCGACTGCCGGTTTGATGATCGAGGAGTTCGGGCGATGAGCGAGTCCTTGCTGGACCACGCGACCCAGACCATCAAGGTCGGATCGAAAAGCTTCGCGGCGGCGGCAAAGCTGTTTCCGGCCGACGTCAGGCGCAGTGTGTTGATGCTGTACGCGTGGTGCCGCCACTGCGACGACGTGGTCGATGGCCAGGAGCTGGGCTTCGGCGCGGTGGAACTGGCGCAGGACGACGCCGCCGAAAAGCTGACGGAACTCGAAGACCAGACCCGGCGCGCCTACGCCGGCGAAAAGATGTCCGATCCCGCCTTCGCCGCGTTCCAGGAGGTGGCGCTGCGCCACAAGATCGAACCGCATTTCGCCTACGACCACCTGGCCGGTTTCGCGATGGATGTCGAACAGGCGCGCTACGAGACCATCGACGACACGCTGCGCTACTGCTATCACGTGGCCGGCGTGGTCGGCCTGATGATGGCCTCGATCATGGGCGCCAGCAAGGCGACGGTGCTGGACCGCGCCTGCGACCTTGGCCTGGCTTTTCAGCTGACCAATATCGCGCGCGACATCGTCGAGGATGCGCGCATGGGGCGCTGCTACGTACCCGCCGCGTGGCTGCGCGAGGCGGGCATTCCGGTGGACGAAGTGTCGCTGCCCAAGCACCGCGCGGCCCTGGCCCGTGTGGCGGCGCGGCTGGTCGATTACGCCGAGCCGTATTACGCCTCCGCCAACCAAGGCATCATCGCCCTGCCGCTGCGCTGCGCATGGGCCATCGCCACGGCGCGCAATGTCTACCGGCAGATCGGCATCAACGTCAAAGCGCGTGGCGCGCACGCCTGGGATGAACGGGTCGGCACGTCGCGCGCGACCAAACTGTGGCTGCTGGCGAAGGGCGGCGCCAGCGCGCTTACTTCGCGTCTTCGGCGGATGTCGCCGCGTCCGCAGGGTTTGTGGCAGCGTCCCGACCACGTTGGCGCAGAGGGCCATCGTGCAGCACGCGCAGTTGACGCTTGAGTTCATCGACCGGCGGCGCGTACAGGAATCCGAAAGAGACCGCGCCCTCTTTGCCTTCGACGGCGTGGTGCATGCGGTGCGCCTGGTAGAGCCGCTTCAGATAGCCGCTGCGGGGCGTGTATTGAAACGGCCAGCGGCGGTGAACCAGGCCGTCGTGCGCGACGAAGTACAGGAAGCCGTAGGCGGTCATGCCGGCGCCTATCCATTCGAGGGGATGGTAGCCTTCGGTACCGAAGTAAATCAGCGCGATCGCCAATCCGGCGAAAACGACGGCGTACAGATCGTTCTTTTCGAACCATCCTGTGCGCGGCTCGTGGTGCGATCGGTGCCATCCCCAACCGAAACCGTGCATCACATATTTGTGCGCGACAATAGAAAATAATTCCATCAACACAATGGTGATCAGGACGGTGAGCGTGTTCAATATCATGGGTCGTAGCGATCCGTCAGGTGTAGGCGGCGCCGATGAAAGCGGCGATGAATACAGCCTACCATAGCCGCTCTTTCCGCAGCGCCAGCAACTCACCTTTGCCATTCAACGTAGCCAAGAAAAGGAAACCCATGCAAACACTGATCAAGCCATCGTTGCTCATCTCCACCGTGCTGCTGGCCGCCACGGCATCGGCCGCCACGATCGAGGTGAAGGTATCGTCGGTCGTCGGCGGCAGAGGCAAAGTGAATGTCGCCGTGTGCGACAAGGAGCGCTTTCTGAAGGACTGCCTCTACAGCGGCTCGGCGCCCGCGCAGGCCAACGACACCGTCGTCACCATACAGAACGTTCCGAAGGGCACCTGGGCGGTGCTGGCCTATCAGGACGAGAACCAGAACGACAAGCTGGACCGCAACCTGATCGGCATCCCCAGCGAAAACTACGGCTTCAGCCGCGACGCGCGCGGCAAGTTCGGGCCACCGGATTTCAGCGACGCCGCCATCGACGTGCGCGACGAGACGATGGCCGTCACCATCAAGCTGCGCTAAGGTACCAGCCGGAACAAGCCGCAACTCCGGGGTCAGGTCCACCATTTCTACACGGGCTCAGCCCTACTGCCGCCTGCATCAATCCCACAGACCAGTTCGTGTAGAAATGGTGGACCTGACCCCGGATAAAAAAAGGTTCTTCACGGATTACCGGGATATGCCGCTTTTATCTTGAGGAAGAAGAAGGCGCTGTCGCGGTAGCCGTAGGCCATGCGCTTCATCACCTTGATTCGATTGTTGATGCCTTCAAGCTGGCCGGTATGCATCGGCCAGTGGACGCGGGCCACGATTCCGCGCCAGTACGTTTTGAGCTTTTTTGCGAACTTCATCAATGGCTCGATGCCACTGTCGCCAGCCATCTGCATCCATGTTCGCCAAGCGGCACGCCAACGCCAGGCACTGCCGGCAAACCACAATTCCTTGAGGCTGGCCTTCATCACGTACACCGTCATCAACGCTTCGTTTGCTGCCAGCAGCTCGTCCAGTCTTGGTTGCTGATCTGCCGGAATATTATCGCTGTTGCGTAGCAGTAGCCAACGAGCGCGTTTGACCACCTTGCGCTGAGGTAGGTCGCCTTTGAGTCGATTAGCTTCATCGACGCGCACCCGATCGATCACTTCCCGGCCGTACTTGGCCACCACATGAAACAGATCGTAGACCACGCGCGCATTTGGACAATGCTGCCGAACTTCCAAGTCGAATGCGGTATTCATGTCCATCGCCACGGCTACAATGTCGGCGCATCTCGCCGGGCCAAGCCATTCGAAGAAAATACGAAGCGCCTCGCGACTTCGTCCTTCACCGACCCACAGCACTTGGCGTGAATCGGCATCGAATACAACCGTGGCGTAGCGGTGTCCTTTGAACAGGGCAAATTCGTCCATCACAAGTCTGCGTGGCTGCGCTTCCGGCAATGCCGCTAACTTCCCTTCCAATCGCTGCCGGTCGATCTTGCGCACCGTTTCCCAATGCAGGCCGGAGAGTTTGCAAACATGGGCGGCGGGCAATTTCTCGCACCATACACCCACAAATCGTGCGAGCCGCAGCGTGATGCGGGCATGTCGATCGGCCCACCCAACGCGCTCCGTGCGCGTTCCACAGGCGCCACAGCGAAGCCGTCGAAACTGCACCTGAAGCCAAACCGGTTCACCCAGCATCGGCATATCCCGGAGCGTGCGCCAATACGTTTCATGAACATGCGAACAACGCCCTCCGCAGCCCGAACAGGTTGCGCATACCGCCGGGTCAGGAATCAAACTGATCCACACGCCGTCGGCGCGGCGGTCGAAATTCCACACACGAAAGCCTTCCCAGAACGGGAGCTCGAGATTATTATCTGACATGGAAGCGGTGGGTTAGGTTAGAGATGTTGGTCGCACAACAAGTCTATCCTTTCTTCACCGCTTTCTTATTTCTGAAGTTGCTTCCCGCTAATCCGTGAAGAACCTAAAAAAAAGCCCCTCGACTTGAAGGACGAGGAGCCATAAGACCACAGACAACACTGGACTACATGAAACTTTTGCATGCTGCTAAAAGATGATTTGAAAACGATTTCAAATTAGATGAAATCGTTTTCCTTAATCTTGAAATCGATTTCATAATACCGAGTTATCAATCGGCATGTCAAACTAAAAATCACGTTATCGTTGTTTTTCTTGATTGCTCGCCAAGCTCGGGCGTCAGGCGCGCGCGGCGCCCAGCCTGGCGCTGGCCGCGATCACCAGCATCGCGCCGCCCAAGCCGGCGAAAGCCAGGTTCAGACTGACCGCGTGCGCGACAAAGCCGATCACCGCCGGTCCGGCCAGAATCCCCGCATACCCGAGGGTGGTGATGGCGCCGATCGCCAGCCCGGCCGGCATCGCGCTCTGGTTGCCGGCGGCGGTGAACAGGATAGGCACCACGTTCGACGCGCCCAGCCCCACCAGCAAAAAGCCCACCAGCGCCAGCGGCGCGGACGGCGCCAGCACGGCGACGAAGAAGCCCGCCGCGCTGCACAAGCCGCCCAGCAGCAGCACGCGTTTTCCACCGAGCCGGCTCACCACGCGGTCGCCGGTCAGGCGCCCCACCGTCATCGCCGCCGCGAACGCGGCATAGCCCAGGCCCGCGCGGGTGGCGTCCATGCCCTGCTCCGATGTCAGCAACAAGGCGCTCCAGTCGAGGATCGCCCCCTCGGCCAGGAAGCACAGGAAGCACAACACGCCGATGAAGATCACCGCGCCGTGCGGCACGACGAACATCGACCCGTGCCCCTCCCCCGCATCCGGCTCGCGCAGCAGATGCGGCGCGCCGGCCAGCAGCGACAGCGCCACCAGTAACGACACCGCCACGCTGGCGCCGACCGGCGTCATGCCCAGCCACAGCATCAGCGCCATCAAGCCGGCGCCGATAAAGCCGCCGACACTGAACAGCCCATGGAAGCCGGACATCAGCGCGCCGCCGCTTTCGCGTTCGACGATCACCGCCTGCACATTCATCGCCACATCGAGCGTGCCGAGCGCCGCGCCGAACGCGAACAGCGTGGCCCCCAGCAGCATCGGCGTGGGAGCCATCGCCAATCCTGGCAGCACCAGGCACACAAAGGCGCCCGACACCAGCACCACGACCCGGCAGCCGAAGCGTGACGCCAGCAAGCCGGTGACGGGCATCGCCATCAGCGAGCCGGCGCCAAGGCACAACAGCAACAGACCCAGGTCCGCCTCGCCCAGCGCCAGGCGCTCCTTGGCGAACGGCACCAACGGCGCCCAGGCCGACATGGCCAGGCCGGCGGCAAGAAAGGCAAGACGAGTGGACAGGCGCTGTTTCGGGCCGACTGAATTCATGGGGGATTTTCCGGAATGGTGTAAGACGATCTCAACCTTTAGTATACGGCAAGTCACAAGGCGAGGAACAAGGCGGCCACAAAATCCGCACGAAAACAGTGCATCAGTGCGAGCGCTCACATTGCTCCCGAGCCCGATGGCGCATGATCGTTCCGTGTTGTTCAACAATCATAAGGAAAAATCATGCAGACTCAACCATTCACTCCGGGCGCGGTGGTCAGCCGCGACGGCGACGACGGCTACGCCTCCGGCGTCTCCTGGGGCGCCATCTTCGCCGGCGCCGCCGCCGCCGCCGCGCTCTCCTTCCTGCTGCTGATGCTCGGCATGGGCCTCGGCCTATCGTCGGTCTCGCCGTACGAATACAACGCCATGCCGCTGGGCGTGGCCGCGATCGTCTGGATCGCCTTCACGCAATTGGCGGCGTCGGGCATCGGCGGCTACGTGGCCGGCCGGCTGCGCGTCAAATGGGCCAGCATCCACGGCGACGAAGTCCACTTCCGCGACACCGCGCACGGCCTGCTGGCATGGGCGGTGGCGACCTTGATCACGGTGGCGGTGCTGGCCGGCGGCGCGCGCGCGGTCCTGAGCGGCACCATCGACGCCGGCGCGGCCGCCGCTCCGGCACTGGCGAGCGGCGCATCGGCGGTGGCCGACAACCCGCGCTCGAACGACTACTTCGCCGACATGCTGCTGCGTTCGCCGAACGGCCAGGGCGCCACGGCATCCGAGCGTGAGGAAATCACCCGCATCCTGGTCGCCGATCTGGCGGCCGGCAAAATCAGCGCCGACGACCGCAACTACATGGCGCAGCTGGTGGCCAAGCGCAGCGGCCTGTCGCAACCGGAGGCGGAACAGCGTGTCGACGCAATTTACGCACAAGCCAAGCAGGCTGCGGCGGAAGTCAAAGCCAAGGCCATGGCAGCGGCTGAAGCAGCACGCAAAGCAGCTGCCCGTTCGGCACTGTGGATGACTTTCGCGCTGCTGCTCGGTGCTTTCGTCGCCAGCCTGTGCGCCACCATTGGCGGCCGCAACCGCGATCACGCGCGTGTCGTCACGCGCACCGTCATCTAATTCAAGGAGAATACTATGCGCTCGATACTGTTACTGCTGCTCGGCATCCCACTGCCCATCATCATCCTGATCGCGATCCTGACGTAATCAGCGTTGGGGTGATTTGACGGCAAGGCCGGCCCATGTGTGGCCGGCCTTGTTTCGTTTGGGAGGCTTTCTACAGGCCTCCCAAACGCAGTTAAGGCTTTCTTTAATTCCGTCGCATCAGGCGGCGTTAGCGTTCATTATTTACGCCTATTCACGTCTCGTGAAAAGACGAAAATTATGAACACTGTGGCAAATTCCCACCTTGGGCAGAAATCCTGGCGCGGAATGACAGAGGCTTGGAAGACAACAAGGATGCGCAGGACTTCCTCTTCCTGCTCAGACACTACCATGAGGCCGGGAACATTGATCGTGTCTACGATGATGCGTTGTCAGTGATGGAAAGCTGCGGCTACCAGATAGAGCTGGCGGGCGCGGTATTGCTCGGCTACGACACAGGGTTAATTCTGGAGCAAGATGCATCGCAGGCTGTCTTGGCGGTGCTCGAGTCCGCAGTCAAACGAGATCGCCTGGTGGCCCACATGGGCAGAGCGTTCAATATTGATTCGAGCGTTCCTGCAGGATTCGTCGATCAGTTTGAACGAGGATTGCGATTCGTCGTAAAGTAGAAAGCCGCTGGGGCACGCGATTGCTGGAGCGGGTGAAGGGAATCGAACCCTCGTCGTAAGCTTGGGAAGCTTCTGCTCTACCATTGAGCTACACCCGCATTGGCGGTATTCTACGCGGCTTTGCGCAAAATTGACAACATTGCGGCATGCCGTTGCGATCAATAAAGAGCTCGCCAGCACCGCCAGGGCGCGGTTGATCGATTATCAACGTAGACGATCAATGCGATCTTTCAACCATCAGCCACCATCAACCTTGGTGTAGCTCTTGACCGAGTCGTTAGCATGCTCGGAAATTACCCTGAGAATTTGTGGATTTCCCCTATATTTCTTTGTCAGAAGAGGCAGCTGCCGCTTGGCCGACGCACAGTATTTGTCTATTGCTCGCGTTATCTCCCTTTGCCGACTTTTGGGCAGCTCTCCATCCCACTCGCCTGCCATGTGCTCGCAAGTCTCTGCGTTTTCAACGAAGATCCGCACATCCTTAGGTAACGGACCGGCCATAGAAATACTCGGCATGGTGACTAACAAAAGGAGAAAAATAGCCTGCTTGATCATGCGCCGCTCCTCGTCTAACGCCCGTTGATCGACCAGTGAGGCTTGTCTTTTGCCCCACCAACAAATTTCTTTACGCCGTAGCTCGCACCAATCGCTTTTAGCTGACTATTCATGCCTGAGCGCCGAAGGCTTTTCATCTCGATGAGCTTGCCGTTACCATCCTTGACGCTGACAGTACCGGTCCATGAAATCGACATATCGATCGCCTGCCCCTCATTGTGCAGTGAGCGCCGGCTGGATACAATCAAGCAAACGGCGAGGCCAACTTCATCACTACTCCGGCTTTTGCACCACATACCCCTTCGCCTCCAGCGCCGCGACAAACCCCTTCGGGTCCAGCAAATCCTTCACCGGCAACGTCGCGAAAGTGGAGGCATTGGCCGCCAGCGATTTCTCGGCGGCCGCCACCCAGCTATCCTGTATCCTCTGCTGCACCGACTTCAACCCCGGCCGGCTCTGGATCAACGCCATGTTGAGCACCGCCGAATTGCAGGCGCCGTCGCGGTCGGCGTAGCTGATCTTCTGGATCGTCTCCAGATCACCCTTGGCCCAGGCGTTGGCGCGCACGCGCATGGCGTCGATGTCGTCCTCCAGCCGCGCCATCGTGTTGGAAAAACAGGCGACGTCGTTAAGCGGCGACTTCTTGAACTCCCTGAGCATCTTGAGCGGATCGTCGATCTCCAGCACGGCCTCGGTCGACGTCATCTTGATCTTGCTTTTCTTGACCAGCTTTTCGATCGTCTCGCGCACCTCGCGTCCGCCCGACCCCAGACCGGCCTGCTCGAGCCCCTTGCGGAACAAGGTCTCGGCGGCGAAGATCGGCCGTTCGCGCTCGATGCCGTCGTCGTCGCCGATGTACTTTTTCTTCAGCACCAGCCAGCGCGCGTAAACCGGCTCCGGCAGCAAATCCTTGAGCTCGGCGCCATCGGGGTTCTTCTTGAAGCCGATCGCGAACGGCAGGAGCGTCATCTGGCGCAAAAATCCCACGTCGGTCGTCGCGCCCGGCGGCCGCAGATATTCCTGCGACTGCGCCAGGATGGCTTCCACTTCCTTGGAGCGCCATTCCATTTTTTTCGGCAGCGGCGAGTAGGTGCCGAACACCCACAGCACGTGGTCGCCCTTCGACACCTTCCACAAGCCCGGACCGGGACGCTGCCCCGCCACCAGGATGGTTTCCGCAATGACGTCTTCCCCCGCCGCCACAGCCTCGGCCTGCTCGGCCGGCGGTGGCGGGGACTCGGTCTGCGACCAGACCGGCGCCGCGCTCAGCGCACACAGCGACAACACGACCAGACTACGGCCTAAGGTGAACCGGAACGAAGGGCTGTTCATGACTATCCTGATGTGGGGAAATTGTTGTCGATTATATATATCGCGTGCGGCCTGCGGTGCGCCGCCAAGGCACGGCAACGAAAGTATCGCGTGACGCCCCAAGGGGCACAGCAAGGCGCACCGCGTTAAACATGCGCGTTATCCCGGCTAAACAATCGCCGAAAAACCTGTCCTGGTTGAAATGCTCCCGTGGCCCGGCTACATTGTGGGCTGACCGCTCAACCAACAGGAATTCCAATGCCACCTTTCGCCCTAGCGGCCATCAAATTGCTCGCCCTGTCGGCGATGCTGACGTTGTCGGGCGCAGCGGCAGCAACAGCGGCAGCGGAAAGCTGCACGGTCAACGGCAAATCCTGGCCCCTGTGCGGCAACGACAACGGCCGCTGGTCGTTCGAGAACGGTCGATACTGCGTGGCGCGCAATTTCTGTCCGGACAACCGCACCAGCGCGCCGACCATCGCCACCCGGGAGTCTCCCGTCGATGCGGACGCCAACGCCAAAACCCGCGCGACCTTCAACTGGCTGCGCGGCATCTGGGGCAAAAAGATGATCGCCGGCCAGACCGACCTGTCCTGGAACGATTCCATCGACATGGCCGAACGCGTCCACGCCGACACCGGCAAATACCCGGCGCTGATGGGCTTTGACTTCATGGACTACGGCATGACCGCCCCGCATGCGGGCCAGCGCCAGACCGAGGAGGCGATCGCCTTCGCCAACAAGGGCGGCCTGGTCACCTTTCACTGGCACTGGCGCGATCCATCGCTGTTGAAGACCGCGCAGGTCGACAAGGCGCGTTTCTACGTGCGCGAGCCGGACGCCGGCAAGAACACCACATTCACCATCCCCGTCGCCAACGGCGCGCTCGACACCGCCAGCCCGGCCTACCGGCAGATCAACGACGGCATCGACCTGGTGGCGGTGCAGCTCAAGCGCCTGTCCGACGCCAACGTGACGGTGCTGTGGCGGCCGCTGCACGAAGCCTCGGGCAACAACGGCGACGGCTGGTTCTGGTGGGGACGCGCGCGCGCCGACGGCGTGCCGCAGGCCTACGCCAACATCCTGCTGTGGCGGCACATGTACGAGCGCCTGGTCAAGGTGCACGGCATCCACAATCTGATCTGGGTATGGAACGGCCAGGACCCGGCCTGGTATCCCGGCGACGACGTGGTCGACATCGCCAGCTACGATATCTACGACGATACCGACAACAAGACCTACGGCTCGCAGATCACGAAGTACCGGCAAACCGCGCAAGCCTCGACCGAGAAAAAACCCATCGCGCTGACCGAGAACAGCTACATCCCGGACCCGGAGAAGATGCGGGCGGACGGCGCGTGGTGGCTTTGGTTCATGACCTGGAACGACGGCGACGGCCCCGCCGGGGTGAGCTCGCCCAACAATTTCTGGACCGGCGAGCACTTCAACACCAACGCCCACAAGCGCAAGGTGTACAACCACCCGGACGTGATCACCCTGGACAAGCTGCCACGGTTCCAAGAGAGATAACTTCTCAAATCCTGCGGTGTGATGCAGAATGGCAGAGCTTATTACCCTGCCGAGAGGAAATCCATGAAACCAGTTATAGCGTTGAGCATGGCGCTGGCCTGCGCCGGGTGCGCCGCCCAAGCCCAGGCTCCGGCCCCAACGGCGTCCACCGCCGACCCGATCTCCTCGCTGGTGGGCCGGCTTGATCTGGAAAAGTACAAGGCCACCATCAAGAGCCTGACCCGCTTCGGCGACCGTCGCCAGGGAACGGAACGCAACCGCCAGGCGCTCGACTGGATCGAGGCGCAGCTGAAGTCCTACGGCTGCGCCAACACCGAACGCCTGCAATACCAGTACACGCAAGCGGCGCCCGGCGATCCCGTGCCCAAGCGCGCGCCCGGCATTCCGAGCGGCGGCGCCGGCGGCCCGCCGGGACAAGGCGGCAGCACCTTGTTCGGCAACCGCATCGCCACCGGCGTCAACAACGATCCGATGGCCCAGCCCGACGAGAAACTGCGCGCGCTGAACGCCGAGCTGACGCCGGTCGGCACCTCGCAGCGCGAGAACGTCTACTGCACCAAGGTCGGCAGCAAGCACCCGGAGGAGATGTACATCGTCAGCGCGCACATGGACGGCATCGGCTTCGGCGAGGCGGCCAACGACGACGGCTCCGGCACCGCGCTGGTGATGGAGCTGGCGCGCATCTTCAGCGCGCCCGGTGTCGAGACCGACCGCTCGATCCGCTTCATCCTGTTCAACAACGAGGAAAGCGGCTTGAACGGCGCGACCGCCTACGTCAACCAGCGCAAGGATTTGCAGGGGATCGAATCGCCCAAGGGATCGGGTAAATACCCGGAGCCCAAATGGCTGGGCATGATCCAGCACGACATGATGCTGTTCGATCACGGCATGCCGTTCCAACGGATCGACGGCTACGGCAAGCCGGTGGTCGACGAGCATGGCAAGCCGGTGTTCGTGGCGCCACCCGAGCAGCGCCTGGAGGCCGACGTCAATATCGAATACCAGTCGGTGTCCAAGCAGGCCGACGCCTCGGCCAAGCTGGCCTGGGCCTTCCGCGCCGCCAACGACAAGTACGCGACCAACTACCCGGCCGCGGTCGGCTTCCACATGACCAACACGGATTCGACCCCGTTCATGGATCTGGTGCCGTCGATTTCGCTGCGCGAGAACGAGCGCGGCCAGCAGATAGGGGCCGGCTGGGACCCGCACTGGCACCAGCCGACCGACCTGTACGCCAACTTCTCGGACAAGGACTTTCTGCTGGGCCTGAACGCCGCGCAGACCACCCTGGCCGGCGTGGGCCAGTTGGCAGGGGTGCGGATCAAAAAGTAACGACCCAAGTACTTACTGCGCGACGGAGTTACTGCGCCGCGTAGTTCTTCGAGCGCGGTCCGTACAGCAGACCGTTGCTGTAGCCGGCGCTCAGCAGGCGGGCGTTGGCCACGCCCGCCACCGGGTGGGACGCGTCGGTGGTGGTGTTGATGATTTGCTTGACGGCCGCCGTGATCAGCGCGCCGATCAGGCCGCCGCCGCTGTTGTTGCCGCCCTCGTTGTCCGAGGCACTGGCCGAGCCGGTCCACAACACCGTGCCGGTCTTCAGGTCGACCAGCTTGGCGTCAACCGCCACCACCGCCACGCTGTTGATGACGTTGTAGGTGGAGCCGTACTTGGAAATGGTCATGTACAGCCCGGCATCGGCGCCGAAAATCTCCTGCAACTTCTTCGGATCGACGCCCTGGATGTCGGCGGCGCCGGTCAAACCGTTCTGCTTGAAGGTCTCGGCCACGACCGCCACCGGCAGCACGTAATAGCCGGCCTCGGCCAGCGGATAAGTCACCTGCGCGTACACGCTGTTGCCGGCGTTGACCTCCGGCGAATTGTTCAACGGCGGCAGCACCACGATCGAGCGCGGCTTGGCCGCCTTGAACGCGGTGTAGTCATACGACGGCGCCTTGGTCGCGCAGCCGAACAGGAACACCGCCGGCGCCAGGCAGGCGGCCAGTTTCAGGAAACGCGACATCATAATTTCTCACCCTTTTTCATTTTACCCAGCAGGAAGTCCATATACGCGGCCGATTCCGGGAACAGTTTTTTCTCATCCTCGAATTGCGTCACCACCTGGTCCGGCTTGCCGGCCACCGAGTACAGCATGCCCAGATGGGCGTGGAAGCCCGGCGGCACGTTGTTGCCCTTGGCGCTGATGGTCTGCAGGTCCTTTTCCATCGCCGCGATTTGCTGCTCCGGGCTCTCGCCCTTGAGGTATTGGTACACCTGCGGCTGGTAGCCTTCCCACTGGTACATCGTCTTGGGCGGCGTGGCGCAGCCGGTGAGCACGGCGGCGGCCAGCGCAAGCATCGCCGCGCGCTTGAGATTCTTGGTCGGTTTCATGGCGGTCCTTATTGTTTCGGCAGCGTCAGGGCGCCGGCTTCGACGCCGGAGACCAAGCGGTCGACCGCCTCGCGCATGGCCAGGTCCAGCACCTTGCCGTTGAGCGTGGCGTCATAGCTGGCGGTGCCGCCGAAGCCGAGCACTTCGCGGTTCGACAGGCTGAATTCGCCGGCGCCCTGGGTCGAGTACACCACTTCCGACGTCGCGATATTGACCACGTTGAGCGTAACCTTGGCATAGGCGACCTGGGTCTTGCCACGGCCGGCGATACCGAACAGTTGATGGTCGCCCACTTCCTTGCGGCCGAACTCGGTCACGTCGCCGGTGATAATGAAATCGGCGCCCTTGATGTTCTGGCCCTGCTTTTTGTACTCGGATTCCTGCTTGAGCTCGGACATATTGTCGCGGTCGAGCACGTTGAAGCGGTTGGTCTGCTGCAGTTGCGCGATCAGGATGGTTTTCGACTGGCTGCCCAGGCGGTCGACGCCGTCGGAGAAGATGCCGCGCATGAAGCTGGAGCGGTTGTCGAATTTGCCGACGGCGACCAGGGTGCGCGGGCCGGCATACGGACGCGCGGCGCTGGCGGCGGCTGGCACGGCGATGGCGCGCGACGATTCGGTGGCGCAGCCGGCCAAGGCCGAGACGATCAGCGCGGCGGCCAGCAATTTGCCGGAATTGAGAATGTTCATGTTGCCCCTAAGTGGTGGATGGACCAAAATCATCTGCAAATTGATATTTTGCAAGTAAATTTCTTTGTGGCAATTATAGGCGTTTGTAGCGCGGGAAATCTCTCCAATAGTCACGCTGCGGAATATGCGCGATGTCATATCCGCTACGGAGACACGTAGGTCGGATTAGCCGGCACGGCGTAATCCGACAGGAGCCGCCGACGGAGCTTGGCGGATTACGCTGCGCTAATCCGCCCTACGTGTTTCTAGTGCTTATCATCCGCCCCGTGCCGGATTCTCAGCTCAGCGCCGGGGCCACCGCCTCCAGCACGATTTCGCGCAGCCTTTGCGCCACCGGCTTGAGCTGCGCTTCCGATTGCAGCAGGCTCAAGCCGATGTGCGGCAAGGGCGGCAGCATAGCCGGATCGAGCAGGCGCAAGCCGGCCGGCATGCCGACCGACGTCCTGACCGTCACGCCCAAGCCGGCCGCGACGGCCGCCCACACACCCGACAGGCTGGTGCTCGTGAAGACGATGCGCCAGGCGATGCCCGCCCGGTCCAGCGCGTCGATCGCCGCCGACCGCATCAGACAAGGCGCGTCGAGCATCACGAGCGGCAGCGGCGTGCTGTGGTCGTGCGCCGGCAGCTCGACGTGTGCGCCCGCCAGCCAGCGCATCGGCAGCTGGCCCAGGCGATGCGCGTACGGCCAATCGCCGGTCCTGTCCCACGCCAGCGCCAGATCGAGCTGCCCCGCCGCCACCTGTTCGATCAATTGCGCGTTGCGCCCCACCCGCGCCTCGATGCTGACCTGCGCGTGCGCGCGGGCGAAACGGCCCAGCACCTCGGTCAGCAGATGCTCGCCGAAATCCTGCTGCATGCCGAGGCGAACGATGCCCGCCAGATCGGCGCCGCGCAACGCCGTCACCGCCTCGTCGTTCAATTCCAGCAGGCGCCGCGCGTAAGCCAGCAAGGTCTCGCCCGCCGGTGTGGGCTCCATGCCGCGCCCGGCCTTGCGCAGCACCGGCGCATCCAGCTGTTCCTCCAGTTTTTTCAACTGGGCGCTGACGGCGGAGGTGGAGCGGCCCAAACGGTCGGCCGCCTTGGCGAAGCTGCCCAGCTCCACGCCGGTGACGAAAGTGCGCAGCACATCGAGGTCGAAGGTGATCTTCCGCATAAACCATCCCGATTTATAGAACAATTAGTTAAAATATTCCTGATTTTCAGTATTAATTTAGTCCTGTATCGTGGGGCTGTCAATCAAACAAACGGAGGACATCATGCCCATGAGCCGCATCTCCCTGCTAAAAGGAAAATCGCCCGACTATTTGCGCGCGTTGAGCGACAGCCTGCACGCCGCCATGGTGGAGGCATTCAACGTGCCGCCGACGGACCGCTTCCAGGTCATCCACCAGCACGAGCCGAACGAACTGATTTTCGACCGCGACTATGAAAGCGAGGGCGGTCCGCGCTCGGACGACTTCGTGCTGATCGCGATCACGGCCGGCAAGCCACGCAGCACGGAGCTCAAGCAGGCGTTCTACCGCCGGCTGGTGGGGCGCCTGGCCGAGGCCCCGGGGATCGACCCGAGGGACGTGATGGTGGTCATCACCACCACGCTCGGCGACGAGTGGTCGTTCAGTGGCGGCGCGCCGGCGGCGCCGCTGCTGCGGGGAGTTGCATCATGATCGCGATGCAGTACAGCTTTGTGCTGCCGGCCGACTACGACATGGCCATCGTGCGCGAGCGGATCGCCAACAAGGGGCCGCTGCTGGATGACTTGCCGGGACTGGCGTTCAAGGCCTACCTGTACGCGGTGCACGGCGAGTCGGCCGAGAACCTGTACGCGCCGTTCTACCTGTGGCGCGATGAAGAGTCGATGCATGGGTTTCTCAACGGGCCGGGATTTGCCGGCGTGGCCCGGGCCTTCGGGTGGCCGTCGGTGCGAACCTGGACGCCCTGGCACGCCGATGTGGGCGCCGAGGTGCGCGCGGCGCGCCATGCCACCGGCGCCACGGCGTCCATCGCGCCGCACAGCGACCTGGCGGCGTTGCGCGTCAACGAGCAGGAATACGCGCGCCGGGCGTTGGAGCGCGGCGCGCTGGCGGCGGTGACCGGCTTCGAACCGGTGACATGGAGCGTGGTGCGCCTGTGCCTGTGGCGCGACGCCCAGCCGGCGGACGGCGACACGTGTCAGCAGCGGTTGTAAACTGATACACGCAGCGATTGAAAACTGATACACCGTTTTGAGATGATGGCTGCTTTGCGGAGCAGCCTTGAAACCCAACGAGGTGTACGTGGAAATTCAGTTATTGAGCAAGCATGGGTTGA
>CAUPJZ010000021.1:0-108974 GCA_963511605.1 uncultured Duganella sp.
ACATCACCGACTACATCGTGGGCTTCTACAACTGCACGCGCATCAATTCAGCACTGGGCAATCTGCCGCCCGCCGTCTATGAACGGGAAATGGCAGTAAGCGAACCTATTGTTGTGTCCGAATTTACTTGACCACCGCAGGTGACGAATGCTGCATTTAACCATTCCACTGCGGTCAGACTCACAAAGAATAGAAGAGTACCCCCTCCCAAGATATTTGCGGCAGATGGCAGTCGAGAGCCACGAAACCATTGACGACATTCCCAGCACAAGACGGCGAGCGTTAGCGGTAGTGCGATGAACTTTCCGGTAAATACTACTGCTTCAAGCCCTGGGACAATAATTGCGGAAGTCAAGTACAAGACCACTATGAATACTAAAATCGCAGCGACGCTAAATTTTATAACAAAGAGCCATTTCGAAAGAAAATCAGGAACAATTTTACTTGTTGTATTTCGCAACATTTAAACTCTCTCACCATTCTTTTACTAACGAAGTTAACTACGGCATGTAGAGCAATAAGTCGCTTACGGTTGCCTCTAACCGCGCGGCAAAACATTGACTCATATCGTATTCGGTATTGACTGACCGCTTGTGGCCGACTGCTGCCTTCTTCGCACGGCATGTCAGTGCCTACTCGAAGATGCCAACTTCCTTGAAAAGCTCAAGCGTCGAATTTTCCAATAAATCTCCGGTTGAATCTTTGCATTTTAGATACGCCATTTGTTTGCCATCCTTGTCGACAAAAATTAAGGGCAATCCTCGCGCATCTTGCGCAATCGAGTAATCGAAACCTGCATTTTTGAAATTCAAGCTACCGCCGTGAGGCCCCATGTCAAACTTGAAACGCGTCAAAGGATGCACTCGGGTTACAGGAAATATGAACTCCAGTTTGCCCACGCTTCCGACTCGATATTGCATATAACCGACATCTCGGGAGAGATTGGGCGCAGCACATACCGAATAGGTTTTCTTACTTGCATGACATGACCATACTAGCTTCTCCTCAGCCTCACAGAGCGTCTTCTCAGCACTCCAAACGAAACCGGTCACACTGAGGAGGAGAAGAGCTAAAAGAAATTTTTTCATCAAATAGTTCGTTATTTAAAGATGTGACCGACAGCTTTTGGCCGGACCCAGCCGGTAACTATCAGGATAGCAACTTGCTAATGCAAAAGGTTCACGCTTTGTCACTGACGGGCAAAAGTCTCCCGACGCTGCCGTTACTATAACGGTCAGATGAGCGGAATAACAACAAAAAGACAATGTCTGATTGTCATTTTCACAATTAAGTTCTATGATCGGAAATTCCCCCCTCCCCCGAAAGATGCTCCATGAATAAATTGCCCCTGCGCGTCGCTGCCGGCGCCCTTTGGCTCGCTGTTTCCAGCGCGTCGATGGCTGATTCTTCCGTTATGATGCCAATTGAAATCAACGGCACGCTGACGGAAATTCCTGGCCCGTCGCTGCGCTGTCCGTCCAAGTTCGGCGGCGTGATCATCGGGCGTGGCGAAGGCGCCCTTACCGGCCCGGTGGCATTCATCGCCAATGATTGCATCACCCAAAACGGCACGTTGTTTACGTTCAGCGCCGGCAAGTTGATTGTCCTCACTGTAGCCGGCGACCAGATCTTCGCCAACTATAGCGGTCAGTTTGTTCCTACGGGCGTAGGGTCGAATTTCGTGTTCACTGGCGCCACGTTCCAAGTGACAGGCGGCACGGGGAAATTCAACAAGGCCAGCGGCGGCGGCAACATGACCGGCACTGAAGACATCAGCACGGGCCAAGGCACGATCAAACTGAGCGGTCGCATCACCTATAAAAACAGGAACTGATCCAATATGCATGTCGCCGG
Source organism: uncultured Duganella sp. (assembly GCA_963511605.1). Classification (GTDB taxonomy): domain Bacteria; phylum Pseudomonadota; class Gammaproteobacteria; order Burkholderiales; family Burkholderiaceae_D; genus Rugamonas. Next base: position 1,855 of record CAUPJZ010000021.1, read on the forward strand.
GCAGAGATAGCCGCGCGACAAGTCCCCTCACATTCCGCATGTCACTAAGTAAGAGCGCGGTCCAGTTCAAAATGCTCCACCAACCCGACCTGTTCGTTACTCTTCAGACGCGTATACTTTAAACGATTTCAGCTCTTCGCTAACGGTTGAGAAGGGTCGGCAATCACCACGCGGTTGCGGCCGTCCTGCTTGCCTCGGTAGAGCGCGGCGTCGGCACGCGCCACGCAGTGCTCGAACGTTTCGCCAGGTAGGCGGGTAGCGCAGCCGATCGTCACGCTCACCGAGAGCGGCCGGTCGTTATCGGCGATCCGCAACGCCTCGACCGAGGCGCGGATGCGTTCGGCGATGTTAGCGCCCTGTTCGACGCCCCCGGCCACGCAGATTAGAAACTCCTCGCCGCCCCAGCGCGCCACCCGTTCGTCCGGTCGCACACTGGCCTCGATCGCCTGCACCACCTGCACCAGTACGCCGTCGCCGGCCTCGTGGCCGAAGGCGTCGTTGATGCGCTTGAAGAGGTCTATGTCGGCCAGCAACAGCGTTGACACCCCGCCGGCGACCAGGGCGGTATCCACCGCATCAACCATTGCCCGGCGGTTCAACGCGCCGGTCAGCGGGTCGGTCGAGGCGATGGCGCGCAATCGGTGTTCCGATGCGAGTACCGCCTTGTAATAAACGTTCGCGAGCAAGCCCAGCATCAAGAAGCCTGCGCTGACGTTAAACCAGCGCAACAGCGTCAGCACATCATGCGACACTGTCACCGGGGGCGCGTTTGCGTGTGCGTAGGCGTCGAGCGCCAGGTAGATGGCGAGCAGCACAACGCCATGCAGCAGTTTGCGTCGCAAATGTGCACCGGGGCTGACAAAGATCATCGGCAGCATCACCATCAGGTAATAGTGGAAGCCGCTATCCCAACCGATCAGTGTCACGGCCAACGCGGCGTGCAGGATGATTTCGATCCAGATCAGCCCCATTGCCACGCTGTTGCGACGGTGCTTCAGCGCCAGCCGGGCGGCGACATAGATCAGCATGCTGGCGCCGTTAACCCAGACCATCAGCGGGACGTCGATCGCATAGAAGAGCAGCGCGAAAAGCAAGTGCGCTACGAACGCCGTCTGGCAACCGATCGACATCACGTGCCAAAACGTGCGTCCGGTTTGGCGCTGCAGCAGGAGCCCGGCATCGCGCAGCTCCGCAGGGTTGAGTTTCATCCTGGATTCCTCAGTTGACAGCTGACCGCTTCGATAGACATGTCGTCTTATATCTGTAAACGAGAGGCGGTCGGGAGCGCGGCCAGGGAACAAACGTCGCCTCTCTGTCGCATTCAGCACTTGGAGCCAAGATTACCATGTTGCCGAAATGAAAGGGGTAGTTTCTCGACGGGCCGCCGTCGCGGGGGATCGGTCGAGGCCCTTGAGCACCTGCTCATTGAACACATGCTGTAAGGTCAGGTTAAAAGGCGTACTGATGGCGCGGCCCGCGCGCGGCGCCATTTCGGCGATTTAGTAGATTTCGCGGCGCAGGCGCTGCATTTGCATGTCGTGGCGCTCGACCCAGCGGCGCGCTTCGTCCAGCTGCCATTCCAGGCGGCGGATGTAGTCGATCAGCTCGCGCCTTTCCTGTTCGCGGCGGCGGTCCTGCTTCTTGGACTCCTCGTTGACCTGGCGGTCCTTGGACTCCTGCGCGCCGCGTGTTTCACGCTCCAGGCGGCCCAGGCGCCGGTTGGCGTCGTACAGGCGACTTTCCAGATCGTTGACGTCGTTGAGCGCCTGCGCGCGTTTCATCGCCGCCACCTCGAAATCCTGCCCGCTGACGTAGGCTCGCTTTAGCTGGTTACGCAACTCGCCACGGCATACCTCCACCGCCATGCCGGTGTTGGCCCGGCCGCGTTCGAAGGCGTTCTCCGGCACGCAGTATTTGGCATTCTGCTCTTCCCACGCCTTGGTGTAGACGTCGCGGGTCGATGGAATGACAAACACGCCGTCGCGCGCGGCGCTGGCCTTGCGCTCCTCCAGCATGAACGGTTTTCCGTAACCATCGTCCAGGCCCGCCTGGCGCCAGTGCTCGTCCAGGCGTTTTTCCCAGGCCTTGCGGTACTCGGACTCGAACACCTTCAAGCCCTTTTGACGCGCCTCCTTGCCGCGCGTGCCGAACTCCTTGCCGCTGACGGCGTCCTGCGCGCCGAGGTTGCGCCAGTAGTTGACGATCTCCGCGTTCCAGGCCGTTCGGTACACTTCCTCCTGCACCTGCACCCCGGCGTCGCGCGCGGCCGCCGCGCGGTCCCGGAACCGGCTGTCCGGCGTGCCGTTGCGCGCGTCGGTGAACCCGGCGTCCTGCCAGAACGTGCGGTTGCCGGCGTGCCAGCCGTTGGTGTATGCCGCTTCGTCGAAGCGCAGTTGCGCGGCCGCGGCCCGCGCGCGGCTGTCCTCCTTCTTCGTCAACGGCAGGCCGTCGGTGCCTTCGCGCTTGCCGATGCCTTCCCAATACTGCGAGTTCCCCTTCAACCAGCCCTCGTCGTAGCCCGCCTGGTTCAACGGCGTCTTGCGCTTGCGGACCTCGTCGCCGGCCGCGCGTACCGCGTACTGCGATTGCTGCAAACCCTTCGCGCCATCGATGGCGCCGACGGCCGACCACATCTCCCGGTTGCCCTGCTCCCAGCCGGCCGTGTAGCGCGCGCCGGCATCGGCGCCGGCGGGCTTTTTGTCGTCGCCGTGATCGTCGCAGAAGTCCTTGCGGTCGGCGAAAGCGGGCGGCGCGCCGTCAAGGCCGTCCGTCCTGCCGATCTGGTTCCAGTCTCCCGTCTTGCAAGCTTCTATGCGCTGTTTCATCGATGCGCCGCAGCCTCCCAGCACCAGGGGCAAAACAAGCATCAGCGGCAGCAGGCGGGAGATAGAGATCATGAGGTCCACGAAAGAGTTTTTAGCCGCGAGATTATAGATCTAAAGATTAAATAGATGATAATCTTGGAGTATCCAAATAGAAAGATTAAATCTTGCGCGTACTTGCTATCGATGCCTTCCGTGGCATCACCATCCTGGTCATGATCTTTGTAAACACGCTGGCGGGCGTGAGCGGCATGCCGCCCTGGATGGGGCACGTGGCCGCCGGCGTCGACGGCATGACCTTTCCCGATGTCGTCTTCCCCGCCTTCCTTTTCATCGTCGGCATGTCGATACCGTTCGCGACGGCGCAGCGCCGGGCGGCTGGCGACACCGGCTGGAAGTTGTGGCGCCACGTGCTGGCACGCGCCGCCGGCATGCTGGTGTTCGGCGTCTTCATGGTCAACGCGGAAGCGGGCTACAACGAGGCGGCGATGGGCATGACGATCCACGTCTGGTCGCTGCTGTTCTATCTTTGCGCGATACTGGTGTGGGCGGTGTACCGCTTCGAGAACAAGCGGGTGGCCCTCGCGCTACGGCTGGCCGGCGTGGCCGGACTGGTCGCGCTGGCGCTGGTTTTTCGCGGCGGACCGGATGGCAATGAGAGGTTGGCGCCGCAATGGTGGGGCATACTTGGGCTGATCGGCTGGGCGTACCTGTATGCGACCATCGCCTGGCGCCTGACCCGCGCGCGTCCGCTGTCGATTGCGCTGACGGTGCTCGCCTGCGTGGCCTGGTACTGCGTGTTCAACGCGGGTGCTGCGCAACCGTCCGCGTTGTGGAAGCTGTTGGCCGCCCAATCCGGCAACGCGATTCATACCGCCATCGCCCTGTGCGGCGTGCTCACGACGATGATCTTCTTCATCGATGGCCGCCCGCGCGCGCAACCCTTCGCCAAGGCGCTGATCTTCGCGGCGGTGCTGGCGGCGCTGGCGTTCGCGCTGCGTCCGTGGTTCACGATATCGAAGATCGGCGCGACGCCGAGTTGGGCGCTGTACAGCGCCGCGATCTGCGTGCTGCTGTTCGCGGCGATGTACTGGCTGGTGGACTTGAAACAGCGGCGCGGCTGGGTGGCATTCTTCCGGCCGGCCGCCGCCAATCCCCTGCTCACCTATATCCTGCCCTTCATCATCTACGCGTTGATGGAGACGCTGAACCTGGCCTTTCCCTCCGCGCTGGGCGCCGGCATCCCGGGCCTGATCTGGGCGGTGGTCTACGCCCTGATCGTCATGGCGCTGGTCGCTGGCCTCAACCGCCTGCACATCAAACTGCAACTCTAATAAAAGAACTATGCGCATTAACTCTATCGACGCCGTACGAGGCCTGACCGTGGCCGCCATGCTCCTGGTGAACAACGCGGGCGACTGGTCAAACATCTATCCCTGGTTCGAGCACGCGCACTGGCACGGCTGCACGCCGGCGGACTTCATCTTCCCCACCTTTCTGCTGATCGTCGGCGTATCGCTCCACCTGGCGCTGGGCCGGCAACTGGACACCGACGCCGGTCCGCTCGCGCGCAAGGCGCTGACCCGCACGGTGCTGCTGCGCGGAGCGCGCATCTTCCTGCTCGGTCTCGCCCTCAACGCCATCTCCACGCTGCTGATGGATGGACGTCCATTCCGCCTGCTCGGCGTGCTGCAGCGGATCGGCATCTGCTTCGCGGCGGCGGGCCTGCTGGCCATTTACGTGCGCGGCGCGCGGGCGCAGTGGGCGATCCTGGTCGCGATACTGCTCGGGTATTGGGGAATGCTGATCGCCGGCGGTTCGCTGGAGCCGAACCTGAATCTGGCCGACCGCATCGACAGCGCGCTGCTCGGGCCACTGTCCTATCAATACGATGCGGCGACGGGACTGGCGCACGAACCCGAAGGCATCTTGAGCACGCTGCCGTCGCTGGCGACAGTCATCCTCGGCTTGCGCGCGGGCGCCTGGCTGCGCGACGGCAGGATTCGCCAGCTCGCCATCGGCGGCGTGGTGGCGTTGGCCGCCGGCGGCGTGTGGTCGCTGCTGCTGCCGTTGAACAAACAACTGTGGACGTCGTCGTTCGTCCTGTGGACGGGCGGTTTCGGCATGCTGGCCATCGCCGTCGCCTACCGGTTGATCGACGTGCGCGGCTGGCCGCCGCTGGGCCGCGCGATGGGCATCAACGCCATCGCCGCCTACGCCGGATCGTGGATCGCCACCTGCCTGCTGGCTTATACGGGGGTGCTGACGCCGCTATACCGGCAGGTCTTTGCCGCGCCGATCACGCCGTTGTTCGGGCCGGCGGCGGCGTCGCTGGCCTTCGCGGCCTGCTTCACCGCCGTCTTCTGGCTGGCGACGGTGTACGCGGAAAAGCGCGGCTGGCGCATCACGATTTGACCATCTTTACGACAGCGTCCGCCGAGGTCACCGACATCTGCTGGCGCTGCGCGCCGGCCACGCCCGGCTTGGTGGTCGACACGCAGGCGCCCAGCGCCACTGCCAGAGCGGCGGTGTAGGTCAGCAGGTTGAAACGGTTCATGGTGGCTCCCCTTGTTAAGTTTGGAACAATCATTTTGCTCTGGTGGAATATTTAGCTTCTAATCCAGATCAAGGGGAAAGCAATCATTCGCTATAATCCAACGTCCTCAACAACACTGAAGAAAGCTTCGGATGATCAAGCGTTTGCGTAGTTCCATCGCGGCCGGCGCGCTGCTGCCGTTGTTGGCTTGCCTGTCCGGAGCGGCCGTGGCCGATACCTTCGAGACCATCGAATCGGCGCCGCTGAAGGAGGTTTGGCTCAACGGCGGGTTTTACTCGTATCACTTCGACCGAGATAAGGATTTGAACGACAGCAATCCGGGCCTGGGCGGGGAGTATCGGTTTTCGACGGTGGCGTCGGCGACCGCCGGGCGCTTTTATAACAGCGACCGCGCGTATTCGAACTATATCGGCGTGTACTACCAGCCGTTCAGGGTCGGGCCGGTGCGGCTGGGCGCGGTGGTGGGCGGGTTTAACGGCTATCCGAAGATGCGCGATGGAGGATGGTTCCCGGCGCTGATACCGACGGCGAGCTTTGAGTATAAGAGCGTGGGGGTGAATGTCGCCTTCGTGCCGAAGTATAAGGACCGGTTGTATGGGGCGTTGTCGATCCAGCTTAAGCTGAAGGTGTTTGATTAGCCTAGGCCATCGGTTGATGCATGGGTCAACGGGACCCACGCATGGCGGATTACGCTGCGCTAATCCGCCCTACGTGTTTCCGTTGTTATTCAAGCCATCTGCCCGGGCTTGAATATTCCCCCGTCAATGCCGCGACTTGGACGACACCGCGATCTGGTCGAGGATGTGCTTGGGCACCGCCGCGTAGTGCTTGAACTCCATCGTGTACGTGGCGCGCCCTTGTGTGAGCGAACGCAGCGTCGTCGAGTAGCCGAACATTTCCGCCAGCGGCACCAGCGCGCGGATGATCTTGCCACCGCCGCCGGGAATCTCGTCCATCCCCTGCACCATGCCGCGCCGCGCCGTCAGGTCGCCCATGGCGTTGCCCATGAACTCTTCCGGCGTTTCCACCTCGACCTGCATCATCGGTTCCAGCAGCACCGGGTCGGCCCGCTTCATGCCGTCCTTGAACGCCATCGAACCCGCCATGCGGAAGGCGTTTTCGTTCGAGTCGACATCATGGTACGAACCGAAGGTCAACGTCACCTTGACGTCCACCACCGGATAGCCGGCCAGCACGCCGCTGCGCAAAGTCTCCTGCACGCCCTTGTCGACGGCGGGAATGTACTCGCGCGGCACCACGCCGCCCTTGATGGCGTCGACGAACTGATAGCCCTTGCCCGGCTCCATCGGCTCCAGGGTCAGCACCACGTGGCCGTACTGCCCGCGCCCGCCCGACTGCTTGACGAACTTGCCTTCGACATCGCTCGCGGCCTTCTGGATGGTCTCGCGGTAGGCCACCTGCGGCTTGCCCACCGTCGCCTCGACGCTGAACTCGCGCCGCATGCGGTCCACCAGGATTTCCAGATGCAGCTCGCCCATGCCGGACATGATGGTCTGGCCCGATTCCTCGTCCGTGTGCACGCGGAAGGACGGGTCCTCCTGCGCCAGGCGATTGAGCGCGATGCCCATCTTTTCCTGGTCGGCCTTGGTCTTCGGTTCGACCGCCTGCGAGATCACCGGTTCCGGGAAGATCATTTTTTCCAGCACGATCACGTGCTCCGGCGAGCTCAACGTGTCGCCGGTGGTCACGCCTTTCAGGCCGACGGCGGCGGCGATGTCGCCCGCGTACACCTCCTTGATCTCCTTGCGCTCGTTGGCGTGCATCTGCAGGATGCGGCCCAGGCGCTCCTTCTGGCTCTTGGTCGGGTTGTAGACCGTGTCGCCGGAATTGACCACGCCCGAATACACGCGGAAGAACGTCAGCTGGCCGACGAACGGATCGGTCATGATCTTGAAGGCGAGCGCCGAGAACGGGTCGGCGTCGCTCGGATGCCGCTCGATCGGATTGTCGTCCTCGTCGGTGCCGGCGATCGCCGGCACGTCCAGCGGCGACGGCAGGTATTCGACGACCGCGTCCAGCATCGCCTGCACGCCGCGATTCTTGAACGCGCTGCCGGCCAGCATCGGCACGATCTCGTTGCGGATGGTGCGCAGCCGCAGCCCGGTCTTGATCTCTTCCTCGGTCAGCACGCCGCCGTCCAGGTATTTCTCCAGCAGCTCGGGCGTGCCTTCGGCGGCGGCCTCGACCATCTTGTCGTGCCATTCCTGCGCCAGCGCCTGCAGATTCTCGGGGATGTCCTCGTAGGTGAACTTGACGCCCAGGCTCTCGTCGTCCCAGTTAATTGCGCGCATCTTCACCAGGTCGACGACGCCGTGGAAGTTGTCCTCGGCGCCCAGCGGAATCTGGATCGGCACGGCCACGCCCTTCAGGCGGTTGGCCACCTGTTCGCGCACGCGGAAAAAGTCGGCGCCGACGCGGTCCATCTTGTTGACGAAGGCGATGCGCGGCACTTTGTACTTGTTGGCCTGGCGCCAGACGGTTTCCGATTGCGGCTGCACGCCGCCGACCGCGTCATAGACCATGACGGCGCCGTCGAGCACGCGCATCGAGCGTTCGACTTCGATCGTGAAGTCGACGTGGCCCGGCGTGTCGATGATGTTGATGCGGTGCTCGGCGAAATTGCCGGCCATGCCTTTCCAGAAGGCGGTGGTGGCGGCCGAGGTGATGGTGATCCCGCGTTCCTGCTCCTGCTCCATCCAGTCCATCGTCGCGGCGCCGTTGTGCACCTCGCCGATCTTGTGGTTGACGCCGGTATAAAACAGGATGCGCTCCGTCGTCGTGGTCTTGCCAGCGTCGATGTGCGCGCTGATGCCAATGTTGCGGTAACGCTCGATGGGGGTCTTGCGGGTCATCACAAATCTCCTTGAATACGAAGTGTCTTTAAGCCTTGGTAGTCTCAAGTGCGGCGATAGTTGCCGAAATCAAGCCCTGAAATACTTTCCTAATGTGCGACATACCTAACGGCAAGTAATGTAGTCTGTGTAATAAACTGCAAGCTTACATCTCACCTGGAAAAAATGCATGGTCCTCCGACGTAAAACCGCCCTCCTCCTCTCCTTAGGCATGGGACCGGCTCTGGCTTTGGCACAGTCCGCGCCGCCGCAGGCCGCCGATCTCGAATTGCGCATCGAACGTTGCTCTGTACTGGGCGATGCCAGCGCCCGTCTCGCCTGCTACGACGGCTTGGCGCGCACTACGCCGACCAAGCAGGCGGCGGGCGGCGCGGCCGTCGGCGTGCCCGATCCGGGCAACGACAGCAAGCTCGTTAACGGCGTGGCCGCGCCGGCGAGCACCCAGCCGGCCGAACCGCCGCCGGCGCCGGCCGACGCGGCGATACCCGCCAAAGTCGCCGAGCTGACCACCATTCCGCCGCAGGACAAGGTCTCGCGCATGGTGCAATGGTGGGAGCTGGATCGCTCGGCCAAGCGCGGCGTGTTCAACTTCCGCCCGCACCGCGACAACTACCTGTTATTGGCGAATTACAGCAGCAGCAACAACGATACGCCGTTCCAGGAATTCTCGCCGGACGGGCTGAAATCCAAGCACGTCGAGTTGATGTACCAGCTGAGTTTCAAGATGAAGATGATCGAGCAGGCCTTCGGCTGGCCGGTCGACCTGTGGTTCGGCTATACGCAGGAGAGTTTCTGGCAGGCTTACAACCGCTCCGAATCGAGCCCGTTCCGCGAGACCAACTACCAGCCGGAACTGATGCTGACCACGCCGCTGGCGCTGAACCTGGGCGGCGTCGACGTGCGCTTCCTGACCTTGGGCCTGGTGCACCAGTCGAACGGCCAGACATCGACCTTGTCGCGCAGCTGGAACCGGGTTTACGCGCAGGTGGGCGCCGAGAAGGGCAACTTCGCGGTCAATTTCCGTCTGTGGCGGCGTTTGGACAATGCGCGTTCGGACAACGACAACATCGACATCACCGATTACCTCGGACATGGCGACTTGAACGCCAGCTATCGTTTCGACGGGCACGAATTGTCGGTGACGGCGCGGCGCAATTTCCACACCAACCACGGCGGCCTGCAGGTCGGTTGGGCGTTCCCGGTGTCGGCCAACCTGAAGGGATATGTGCAGGTCTTCAGCGGTTATGGCCAGAGTTTGATCGATTATAACTACGCGCAGAAGTCCATCGGCGGCGGGTTCAAGGTCGATTTTTGATGTAAGCGGAGTCGGGATGCGTGGTCGGCGGCGCAGGGATGGCCGATTACGGCGTTCCGCCTAATCCGCCCTACGTATCCCCGTAGTGAATCGGAGGTCGGGTGGCAATGGATACGCACGTTCGCGGCGGCCTCGTTGATCGAGTACTACGGAGACACGTAGGGCGGATTAGCGTAGCGTAATCGGCCATGCGCCGCCAGCTGCCCCACCGGAAACCGCCGCCACCACCTCAGCGCCCCGGCGAACCACGCAGGATGCGCGCCGGCAGCAACACCACCGCCCGCAACAACTCGAACACGCCCTCCACGCCGATCCCTATCAAGCGGAAAGGCAACGTCAGCAGCCAGAACACCGGATACAGCAGCAGCGCCAGCAAGGCCAGCGGCCAGCAGAGAAACAGCAGAACCAGCCACAGCACAAAACTCAGCATGAGACGCCCCCCGATCCAGTGATGCGATTGTCAATGCTGTCACTGTAGAACGATGAGGCGGGACGGGCAATTGCCGTGCGACCAACGGCGTATAAACGCGATCAATCGCAGGAATTCGGGGATAAACGGAGGGGATGACGGCGACCTACTGGCCCAGGCAGATAATCTTGGTCACGTACTCGTGGGCGTTCGGCTTCTTCTTGCCCGCCCAGGCGATCGCCTCGTTGGCCTGCTCGATGGTCAGGATCGACGCCTTTTCCTTGGACTTGATGAAGGACACGCCCTCGAAGGCGCCCTCTTTGCTGCGCATGACTTTGGCGAACACGGGCGGTTTGGTCTCGCCGTCGGCGATCTTGTTTTGCTGGATGAGGTAGCGCTGGTCGTTCTGTTCCATATATCTCTTTCTGTAAAAGACGAAATATACGCTTCAGAACGACCTTCGTGGGGACTTTTTAAGCGTAGGCCGCGATGAACGTGGCCGGCTGCATCACGGTATCGTGCAGGATTTCGGCGCGCAGCGCGGCCTGCAGCGAAGGGATCGAACCGCCCGCGCGGTACTGGAAGCTAACCTGCAGCACGTCGCCCTGCTTGGCCTTGACCGGCGTCGCCAGCGGCAAGGTCATGTAGTGGTTCAGCCAATCGATGGTGGTCGAGCGCTCGGCGACGACGGCCAGCACGTTCTTGGTCACGAAGCGCATGGCGCTGATCTCGCCGGCCTTTTCGATGACGAACTTGCCCTGCCACGCATAGGCCAGCTCGTTGGGCTGGTTGAAATCGATGATGCTGTAGACGGCCGGCTGCGCCGCCTCCACCGTTCCGGGATAGACGACATTGGTCTCCTGGAACTGGACGATGGGCGCGTAAAAGCCTTCGAAGTCATACTCCTGCTGCACCGGCTGCACGGCCATGATCACCGCCTCGGGCAGGAACACCGGCAGCGGCCCGCCGAAACGCTCCAGATAACGGCGCTTGAACGACTCGATCACCTCGACCTGCTTTTCGCGCAACATGGCCACGTGGATCATCTCGCAGATGACGACGTCGACCGGCTCCGGCGGCAAATACTCGAAGGCGTCCGCGTGCACGACCTCGACCTTCTCGCCGTTGGGATTAAGCGCGAGCATCTTGCGCGCCTCCTTGACCATGTCCGGATTGAACTCGACGCAATAGACCTTCTCCGCCTTGGCCGCCGCGAACCAGGACAGCACGCCGGTGCCGCCACCCAGCTCGAGCACCTTGGCGCCGGGCTTGACCGCGTAATCGATGGCCGACTTGAAACCATGCATACGGTTCTGGTCCATCAGCATATTGTGATGGTAGTGGACTGGAATGAATTGCCCCAGATAGCAGCTTTCGATTTCGCGTTCGTTCAGCATGGTTTCCCTTGGTTGTGGCGCATTGTGCTTGGATGCAATACGGTGAACCTATTATCGTTAAGATTGTCCACCTATAAAGGCGCGAGCTAGGCGGGAAACCCCCGCCAGTTCCGCTGATACACAACAAAGTTATCAGAAACCCTATTCAATTGTATTATAGCGATCCGATGGACGAAAGTTGGCCATGTCGCTAAAGGAACGCAACAACATCCACTGCTACGGTGAAGGTCGTTACACGATGATGCTGGTGCACGGCTACGGCTGTGACCAGACCATGTGGCGCTTTTTGTACCCATCCTTTGCCGAGCGCTATCAGGTGATCCTGCTGGACCTGGTCGGCAGCGGAGGTTCCGACCTGTCCGCCTACGACCGCGACAAGTATGGCAGCCTGCATGGCTACGCGGCCGACATGCTGGAAATAGTCGATGAATTCGCCACCGGGCAGGTGATCTTTGTCGGCCACTCGGTCAGCGCGATGATCGGCATGCTGGCGACGATCAAGGCGCCGGACAAGTTTGCCGCCCAGGTCATGGTCGGGCCGTCGCCCAGCTTCATCAACGATGGCGACTATGTCGGCGGCTACAATCCGGAGGATATCGACGGCTTGCTGCAAATGATGGACGACAATTACCTCAAGTGGACCAAGGCGATGGCGCCCACCATCATGGGCGCGCCCGCGCAACCCGCGCTGGCGAAGGAATTACTGGTCCGCTTCCAAGCCAACGACCGCGAGATCGCCAGGCATTTCGCCCGGGTGACGTTCACCGCCGACCACCGCGCGGACGTGGAGAAGTCGACCGTGACGGCCCTGATCCTGCAATGCAGCGACGACCTGATCGCGCCGCGCGAGGTGGGGGAATATCTGCACAAGCATCTGGCCAACAGCACGCTCAAGGTGATCACCAATGTCGGCCACTGCCCGCATATGAGCGCACCATCGGCCAGCTCCGAGGTCATCACGCGCTATCTCGACCGTCTGCTGACGATCACTTCCCCTTAGTGGCCAGGAACGCGTCGATCTTCTTGGCAATCCAGGGCTTGTCCGCCTTCAGAGCGAACTCTGCCGCAGTAAGCTTGAACCCGCCATCCTTCAAGGTGGCATCGGCGCCGTGCTGCAACAACACTTCCACCACCTGCTCCTGGCCTTCGCGCGCCGCCATCATCAGCGGCGTCATCCCGGACGGCGATTCGGCGTCGATGTAGGCATGCTGTTCAAGCAGGATGTTGGTGATCTCCACGCTGCCGGCCGCTGCCGCGTAGTGCAAGGCCGTCCAGCCCTTTTGGTTGACGTGCGCGCCGCGCTTGATCATGTCCAGCACCACCGGCTTGTTCTGGCGGAACGCCGCCATCATCAACGCGGTGTTGCCGTTGGGTGCTTTGGCTTCCAGGTCGATGCCGGGTTGATCCATCAACAAGGTGGCGACATTGACCGCTTCGTGGCGCATCGCCAGGATCAAACCCGTCTCGCCGCTGGGATCACGCACATTCGGATTGAGGCCGCGTGCCAGCACTTTCTTGACGCCGGCGACGTAGTCCACCTGCACGGCGCGGAAAAAGTCTACCTCATCGTCGGTCTGGTCCGCGGCGATGGCCGGCAGGGTCACGGCCAAGGCGGCCACGGCCAGCAGGAAGCGGCGGCGAACTGTCTGTAGAATCAACATGAGCTTCTCACGCCACAACGTTGAATAATTTGAAGAAGTTGGCCGAGGTCTGCTCCGCCACCTGCTCCACCGGGATGCCTTTGAGCTTGGCGATATATTCACCGACGTGGGCGACGAAGCCCGGCTCGTTCATCTTGCCCCGATGGGGCATTGGCGCCAGATACGGCGAATCGGTCTCGATCAGGATGCGCTCCAGCGGCACTTCCAACGCCACCGCCTGCAAGTCCTTGGCGCTCTTGAAAGTCACGATGCCGGAGAACGAGATGTAAAAGCCCATGTCGATGGCGGCGCGCGCCACTTCCAGCGATTCCGTAAAGCAGTGCATGACGCCGGCGACGCCGCCGGCCTCGGTGCCGGCGCCCTCTTCGCGCATGATGCGGATGGTGTCCTCGCTGGCCGCTCGCGTATGAATAATCAAGGGCTTGCGCGTGATTCTTGAAGCTTTGATGTGGGTGCGAAAACGCTCGCGCTGCCATTCCAGATCGCCCTGAAGGCGGAAATAATCCAGGCCGGTCTCGCCGATGGCGATGATTTTCGGATGGTTCGACAGTTCGACCAGCTGTTCGACGCTGGGCTCGGGCGTGTCCTCGTAGTCCGGGTGCACGCCGCAGGAGGCGTAGATGTGCGGGTATTCCTTGGCCAGCGCCAGCACCTGGGGGAAATCCGGCAAGTCGACCGACACGCACAGCGCGTGGGTCACCTTGTTGTCGGCCATCTTGGCCAGGATTTCGGGCATGCGAGCAGCCAGCTCGGGGAAATTAATATGGCAATGGGAGTCGATAAACATACCGGTATTGTACCCCGGACGAGGCCGGCCCACCGGCGCGGCCGTTCGCGACAACGCCTACAAAGTGTGCGTGGCCCGCGACGAGCGCAGCGCGGCGCCGAGGATTTCCTCGATCCGCAGGCGCGCGCGCTGGCCGCTCTCGTCGTCGGGAAAATGCACGCCGATGCCCTGCGCCTTGTTGTTGTGCGCGCCGGGGGGCGTGATCCAGGCGACCTTGCCGGCGATCGGATACTTGTTGGGGTCGTCCATCAACGCCAGGATCAGGTAGATCTCGTCGCCCAGCTTGTACGGCTTTTGCGTCGGCACGAACATGCCGCCGTTCTTGAGGAAAGGCATGTAGGCGGCATACAGCGCCGCCTTTTCCTTGATTGCCAGCGACAACACCGTCGGCCGGGCGATGGGCACGGTGTTCGGATCGGCGGGACTGGCAGCGGACATTGATTACCTTTCAGGCACAGCAAGCGGTATAGTCAAGCAACATATCCTCCAAAAACAGCTTCGGCGACAACGGATGGTCGGAGGTCGCGCGGCGCTCGTTGGCTCCCTTGATCGCCGCCAACAGCTTGCTGACGTGGATCTTGTCCGCCAGCCCGGCCAGCTCTTTCTGGTAGCGGGGATAGTAACGGATGTTACCTGCCAGTTTGTAGGAAAACAGATCATAAAGCCAGCGTTGCAACCAAGATACCTGCGCGCTTAGCGGCACTTTTTGAAGTTTATCAGCAACTTTCAACGCGCCCACGACGCTTGGGCGCGCCAGCAGTTGCAGCAGCACTTCCAGATCGTCGCGGTTGCCCGTCTCGGCCTGCGCCATCGCCGCCAGCGGCGCGCCGCCCTGCTCGCGCAGCCAGCTGTCCGCATCGGCCACGCCCTGCGCCTTGAGCCAGGCCAGCGCCTCGGCGTGGCTCGGCATCGGCAGCGCGAATTTGCGGCAGCGCGACAGGATCGTCGGCAACAGGCGGTCGAGGCTGTTGGACGCCAGCAGGAACACCGTGCCCGGAGGCGGCTCCTCCAGCGTTTTCAGCAAGGCGTTCGAGGCCGGCATGTTGAGCGCCTCGGCCGGATACAGCACCACCACCCGCAAGCCCTGGCGGTGGGTCGAGATGTTCATGAAATCGGCCAGGTTGCGGATCTGCTCGATCTTGATTTCCTTGGACGGCGCCTTGGTCGACTTGGCCGACTTCCTGCTCTCGGCCTCGCCCTCGTCGCCACCTTCGGCGGCCGGCTCGTCTTCCAACGCTTCCGGCCGCACGCGGCGGTAATCCGGATGGTTTTGCTGCGCGAACCAGCCGCACGACGCGCACTGGCCGCACGCGTGGCCGTCGGGCAGCACCGCCTCGCACAGCAAGCCCTGGGCGAAACTTTCGATAAAGTCGGACTTGCCGATGCCGGCGGCGCCGTGGAACAGGATGGCGTGCGGCATGCGCTGGCGCAGCTGCTGCAGCTGCGCCCACGACGATTCTTGCCACGGATAGATGGTATTACTCATTATTATTCAGGCACTTAGCTGATGCATTTAAAGTAGATCGTCAAGAATTGCGCCGATCTGCAACTGGATCTCCGCGATCGACTGCGTCGAGTCGATCACGCGGAAGCGCTCGGGGAACTGGGTCGCGCGGCGCAGATACTCGTTGCGGGTGGCGGCGAAGAAATCGGCCTTCTCCTGCTCGAACTTGTCGAGCGAACGGGTGGCGTCGAGCCGGGCGCGCGCCACTTCCAGCGGCACGTCGAACAGCAAGGTCAGGTCCGGCTGCAGATGCGGATGCACCCACTGCTCGAGCGCCTCCAGCTTGGCCAGGTCCATGCCGCGCCCGCCGCCCTGGTAGGCGAAGCTGGCGTCGGTGAAGCGGTCGGAGATGACCCAGGCGCCGTCGGCCAGCGCCGGCGCGATCACCTGCGCGATATGCTCGCGGCGGCTGGCGAACATCAGCAGCGCCTCGGTTTCCAGGTGCATCTTTTCATGCAGCACCAGTTCGCGCAGCTTCTCGCCCAGCGGCGTGCCGCCGGGCTCGCGCGAGCTGACCAGCGCGATGCCGCGCGACTTGATGTAGTCGCTGACGAACGCGATATGGGTCGACTTGCCGGCCCCGTCTATGCCCTCGAAGGTGATGAATTTGCCGCTGTGTTGCGTGGCGCTTTGTTGAGTCATGTAGTTCTTATCGTTGGTACTGATTCACTGCCCGGTTGTGGTCGGTCAGGTTATCGGAAAATTTGCTGGTGCCGTTGCCACGGGCAACGAAATACAGGGCTTGCGTCTTGGCGGGCGCCAGCGCGGCGGCCAGCGACTGCACGCCCGGCAAGGCGATCGGCGTCGGCGGCAGGCCGCTGCGCGTATAGGTATTGTACGGGGTGTCCGTCTCCAGGTCCTTTTTACGGATATTGCCCTCGAACTTGGTGCCCATGCCGTAGATCACGGTCGGATCGGTCTGCAGCATCATGCCGATGCGCAGCCGGTTGACGAACACGGCGGCAATCATGTTGCGCTCGGATTTTTGTCCGGTTTCCTTCTCGACGATGGACGCCATCGTCAGCGCCTCGTACGGGTTCTTGTACGGCAGCGCCGGATCGCGCTTTTCCCAGGCCGAGGCCAGGCGGTTGAGCATCATCGTGTGGGCCTGGCGATAAATTTGCAAATCGCTGGCGCCCTTGGCGAACAGATAGGTGTCCGGGAAGAACAGGCCCTCGGGCTGCTTGTATTCGGAGGCGATGGCGTTCATCACCTCCTGGTCGCTCAGGGAGGTGGTGTCGTGCTTGAGGCCGCGATGGGCGGCGATGGCCGCGCGCATCTGGCGGAAGGTCCAGCCTTCGATGATGGTCAGCTGCTCCTGCGCGAATTCGCCGCGCACCAGCTGGTCGATCAGCTTGAGCGGCGTGGTACCGGGCTTGAGCTCGTAGGAACCGGCCTTCAGCCGGCCGCTTTTATTGGTCACGCGGGCCAGCAGGTTGAACAGCAAGGGCCCCATCGGGATGCCGGCGTCGGAGATTTGCTCGCCGGCCGCGTGGGCGCCGCTGCCAGGAAGGATGGTGAACGGTATCGGTTCGACGTCGCCGACGATAATCGGGGCCTGCGACCAGTACATGAAGTAACCGCCGCCGGCGATTGCCAGGAGAACGCAGAGTGTAATTATTTTTTTGATAAATGCCATTGTTCGAGCCGGATTGTAGGATCAACTGAAATCGGGTACAGCTTGCCACTTCTCGGACCAGACCGCCAGCACCGCGTTTTGCACGGCATCCGACGCGATCTTCGGGACATCACTATAATGAGCCCGTAATGATAATGCTTTAATCGTCAAACTATTGGAAATTATGTCTTCTTGGAATGAACTTTTAGCACAGCCGTCCGCCCCGCTGACGCCCACCGCGCTGGCGGTGGGGTTTGTCGCGCCCATTACCGACCAGGGCTTGATCGCGCTGGACGGCGAGGAAGCGGCCGGTTTCCTGCACAACCAACTGACCAACGACGTCGAGCACCTCGGCCCGGGCGAAGCCCGGCTGGCCGGCTACTGCTCGCCGAAGGGCCGTCTGCTGGCCTCGTTCCTGATGTGGCGCAACGAGACGACTATCTTCCTGCAATTGGCGCGCGACATCCAGGTCCCCGTGCAAAAACGCCTGTCGATGTTCGTCTTGCGCGCCAAAGCCAAGCTCAGCGACGCCACCGGGGCGACCGCCGCCCAGGTCGTCCTCGGCCTGGGCGGCGGCCTGGCCGAAGCCGTGCTGCAAACCTGGTTCGACACCCTGCCAGCCAAACCGTTCGCCAAAATCGACCATCCGCTGGGCACCCTGATCCGCGTCGCCGACGCCTTCGGCGCCGCCCGCTACCAATGGCTGCTGTCGGCCGAGGTCGCGCAAACGGTCGCGGCCGAACTGGCCGATCGCCTGACCGTCGGCGGCAACCAGGCCTGGCACCTGTCCGAAATCCACGCCGGCATCCCGCAGATCGCCAAAGCCACGCAGGAGCAGTTCGTCCCGCAGATGGTCAATCTGGAGCTGCTCGGCGGCGTGAACTTTAAAAAGGGCTGCTACCCGGGCCAGGAAATCGTCGCCCGCAGCCAGTACCTCGGCAAGCTCAAGCGCCGCACCACCCTGGTCAGCATCCCCGACCCGACGGCCGCCGCCGGCGCCGAAGTGTTCGCCACGGCCGACCCCGAGCAGCCGTGCGGCATGATCGTCAACGCCGCGCCCAACGGCAGCGGCGGCGTCGACGCGCTGGTCGAAATGAAGCTGGCCGCGATCGAAGCGGCCTCGGTCCGCCTTGGCTCGGCGCAGGGTCCCGCCCTGGCCTTCCTCGACATGCCGTACGTGCTGGACCCGCTCGACCTCTAGCATGGACCTCTATATTTATTACCAGGTCAAGGAAGCCGACACGGCTTCCTTGCAGGCTGCGGTCGTCTCGATGCAGGCCGAACTGTCGCGCTTGCACGGCGTCGCCTGCCAGCTCAAGCGCCGTCCCGAAGCCAGCGACGGCTTGCAAACGTGGATGGAAGTCTATACCGCCACGCCCGCCGGTTTCGCCGCGACCTTGAGCGGCGCGGTCGAACGGGCCGGCCTGTCGGCATGGACCAGCGGCGCGCGCCACACCGAAGTTTTTACGGATTTAGTGCCATGTGTCTGATTGTTTTTGCCTGGCGGGTCATTCCGGCGGTGCCGCTGGTGGCGGCCGCCAACCGCGACGAGTTTTATCAGCGCGCCACCGCGCCGGCGGCGCCGTGGCCGGAACATCCGCAAATTTTCGCCGGCCGCGACCTGCAGGCCGGCGGCAGCTGGATGGGCATCACGCAACCGTCCGAATGCGGCGGCGCGGCGCGCTTCGCGGCGATCACCAATATCCGCGCGCCGTCCGAGCACCGCGACGACGCCCCCTCGCGCGGGCGGCTGGTGGCCGATTTCCTGGCCGGCTGCATGACGCCGCAGGAATATGTCGACGCGATCCGCGCCGGCGCCGGCGCCTACAACGGCTTCAACCTCGTGCTGGGCGACCGCGACACCCTGATCTGGTTCTCCAACCGGGGCGACGACGACCCGCGCAACGGCAAGCCGCTCGAACCGGGTGTCTACGGGCTATCGAACGCGCTGCTCGACGCGCCGTGGCCGAAGGTGGTCAAGACCAAGGCGCAGTTCGCCAGTTTGCTGTGTTTGGGGGCGCCGGACGAAGCGTTCTTCGAGATGCTGGCCGACACGGCGCCGGCCCCTGACCAGCGTTTGCCGGAGACGGGCGTGCCGCTGGACCTGGAGCGGATGCTGTCGGCGGTGCGCATCGAAAGTCCGAGCTACGGCACGCGCACCTCCACCGTCGTTAAGATCTATGCCGACGCGCACGCCACGTTGCATGAGATGCTGATTCAATAACCGTCACCAGAAACCCAGCAATTTCCACCATGCGCCGCCGATCAGCGCGAAGATGGCCAGCTCGAGCACGCACATGACGAAGCCGACCCGCCACCAATTGCCCATCGTGACATAGCCGCTGCCGAAGATGATCGGCGAGGTCCCCGTGGCGTAATGGGTCAGGGTCATCATGATGGACGATCCCGCGGTCATCATCAGCAGGAACGGCACCAGGTAGCCGGCCGGCAGCAACTGCGCGCCGACGGCCATGAACGCGAACAGCATGGCGCTGATGTGCGCCGTGGTGCTGGCGAACAGGTAGTGCGAAAACACGAACGCCAGCAGCAGCACGGCGGCGATGGGCAACCAGCCCATGCCGCTGGCGACGATCGCATCCTTCATCGACAAGGCGGCCCAGCCGATCACACCGAGCTTGTTCAATTGCTCGGCCAGCATGACGAGCGCGCCGAACCAGATCAGCGTGTCCCATGCGCTTTTTTCCGACAACACGTCGTCCCAATCCAGCGTGCCGGTGATAATCAGCACGAACAGCCCGAGGAAGGCCACCACGGTGGGGTCGAGCGTCCAGGCCGCGCCGAACAGCATGGCCGGCACATTGGCCCACAGCACCAGCAGCAGGCCGAAAGTGCCCAGCATCACCTTTTCCTTCGGCGAAAGCGGCCCCATCCGTTCGAGCTCCCCGCGCGCGTAGTGGACCGCGTCCGGCGTCGCCTTCAATTGCGGCGGCGACAACAGGTAGATCACCAGCGGCATCGCCAGCAGGCACACCAGGCCCGGCAGCAGCATGCACAGCGCCCACGTGGTCCAGCTCAGGTGAAAGCTCTGGTTGCTGGCCTTGGCGACGAAGTCCACCACCAGCGGGTTGGGCGCGGTCGCCGTCAGGAACATGGCCGAGGTGATCGGGTTGGCGTGGTAGTTGACCAGCGCCAGATACGTCCCGACCTTCGCTTCGGTGCCGTGCGCCGGGTCCGAATCGAAGGAATTGGCGATCGATTTCATGATCGGGTGGACGATGCCGCCGCCGCGCGCAGTGTTACTTGGCGTGAACGGCGCGAGCACCAGCTCGCACACCGCCAGGCCATAGCCGATGCCGATGGTCCGCTTGCCCAGCATGGCGATGAACACCAGGCCGATACGGCTGCCCAGGCCGGTCTTTTTCAACCCGCGTGAAATCAGGATGGCCACCACGATCAGCCAGATCAGCGGGCTGGAAAAACTGCTGAGCGCGTCCGCCATCGCCCCTTTGGACGTGTGCGACGTCACCTGCGCCAGCGCGACGATAACGATCGCCATCAGCGCCATCACGCCGATCGGCATCACTTTGAGGATGATGGCGACAATGGTCGTGAGGAAAATCGCCACCAGCGTCCACGCGTTCGGGTCGAGCCCCGGCGGACAGGGCCACCACAACAACAGTAGCAGGACGGCGCTGGCTATGGCCGCTGGCACCACCTGGAATGGCACCGCGCCGTTAAAGTAGCGCAACATGGCCGTGATTCTGGAATACATATTTAGTCTCAAGGTAAAAAGAAATGGCGGGCGGCCTGGTGCACGGGAATGTAAAAATGCAGCAGCTTCCCCTGGCGGAACACGCCGCGCAGTCGCTGGCAGGCGCTCCACACGCGCTCGTGCGTATCGGCCACCTCGATCAACGCCCACGGGCTGTCGCGCTCACCATCCCGTATCATCTTGATCCGCTGTACATTCAAAAACGGGGATAGCCAGTCGGCAAGGGTCGCCTCGCACGCGTCCTCGGTCAGCCCCCTCAAAATTACCTGCATCATGCCTCCATCGATCGCCGCTCCGCAGCCTTACGCTGCATTGCAACAAATCAATAGTACAGCGATGAAACATCGCAGCGATAGTGATCTAGATCAAAGAATCGCGTAATAATCGGATCGCGGTCTCAATATGCTAGAGTTGAGCGGGACATACCGAAGATTGGGGGGATCTATGAAACGTGTGACCGGCATAGGCGGCATATTCTTCCACGCGAAGGACCCCGTCGCGCTGCGCGACTGGTACAAGCGGCATCTGGGCATCGAGGTGCAGGATTGGGGCGGCGCGGCGTTCGCTTGGGCCGACCAGGCCGGCAATCCGGCCAAGGGCACGACCATCTGGTCCATCGGCGCGGCCGACAGCAACCATTTCGCTCCCAGCGCTTCATCGTTCATGGTGAACTACAGGGTCGAAGATCTGACCGCGTTACTCCAGCTTTTACGCGACGAGGGCTGCCACGTGCTGGAGAACACCGACGACTCGGAATACGGCAAGTTCGGCTGGGTCGTCGATCCCGAGGGAAACAAGGTCGAGCTCTGGCAGCCTCCGGCCGGACAATAGCCCGCTCACTTCACATTGGGCGCCATCTTCCGCGCCAAAGACAGCCGGGCAACCTTGTCATGCTGTGCGACCTTGTTTAACGCGTCGGGTGGCAGGCAGGCGAACAGCACCCGGCGCCGGGTATCGGCGCCGGCGAATCCCAGGCGCCGGAACTCGCCCACCTCGTCCGGCGTCAGCTGCGACCGCAGCCGCACCGAGACATCGACATTGCCCTCGTGCGGCCGGACCAGCGCCAGGCTGAGGGCGGCGTCAAACTTTGCACCACTCATGATCTATACCTTGATCAGGCCATATCCCCACTTTATATCATGCGCGCCGGCGGGCGAATCGGGCACGGCCGAATTCTTTTTCAGCCACGCCTTGGCTTGCGCCGGAGTCGCCTTCGGATTCGATTCCAGGAACAACGCCAGCAAGCCGGCGACGACGGGCGATGCCATGCTGGTCCCGCCCATGACCCGATAGCCCTGGGCGATCACATCGCTTTTATCGACGCTGGAGGCCGACGACAGCGCGGAGGCGATCATCGCCCCGGGCGCGGCCACGTCCGGCTTCAAGGCGCCGCCGCGCAGCGGTCCGGGGCTGCTGAATTCGGAGATCGTATCCGGCGCCAGGCCCACCGATTGCGGCGCGCCCGAAATATCGATCCACTGGTTGCGCGACGTATAGGAGGCGACAGTGACGACATCCTTGCCGGAACCCGGCGAGCCGACCAAGGTGTCGAACAGCGGCGACACCATCTCGGCCGAGCCATAACGCTCCTGGTCGCTCAACAACCAGACATCGACGTCGGACGCCGCGCCCGACTTGCGCCGCACCTCCACTTTCCACAGGCCGCCCTGCACCGCGCCCTGGCCGGACACCTCCACCAGGAATTGCCGGTCGCCGCCCGGCGCCAGCGATTCGGGCGTCGAGACGACCACCTGGTCGTTGCCCAACATGGTCGTCTGCGCGGCCGGATCGGTGCCGAGCAAGCCCTGCCACGGCGTCGCCGCGCCGGTCGAGCTGATGACCCGCACCTCGCATTTGGTCTTGCCCGAGTACCAGCCGTTGACCAGGAACCACGGCGCGGAAAGGTCGGACCGCTTGGGCTGCACCTTGATCTCGAAGCGCACGGCCTTGGCGGAATCGACCCTCTGCCGCGCGTGGATCGGGTCGCCGCCCTCGTTGCCGGCCGCCGCCACCACCAGCCGGCCTGGGCCGCATTCATCGCTGATCGCGACGCTGGTGTCGTCCTCGCCGTCGTGGCCGTCGAAGTGGCCGCCCAGACTGAGATTGACGACGCACGGGCGTCCCAGCTTTTTCGCCTCGTCGAAGATCCAGCGCACGCCTTCGACGATCGCGCTGTTCTGGAAATTGGTCTTCACGATGAGCAGCTCGGCGCCGCCGGCGATGCCGCTGAACGGCGCCACCGCGCCGCTGGCGATGCCCGCCACGTGGGTGCCGTGGCCGTGCATATCCGAACTGGCGTCCATCGCGGCGCCGGCCAGCACGCGGCCGAGCTTGCTATAGCCGGCCCCGGGGCCGTCCCCCGCGATCTCCTGGTCCCATATTTTCAGCACGCGGCCGGCAAAGGCGGGATGGTTGACATCGATACCGGTATCGACGACGCCAACGATCACGCCCTGGCCGGAGACATCGTTCCGCGCGATATATTCGGGTGCGCCGACCAGCGGCCCGGCGATATCCATCAGCGGGCGCAGACGCCTTGGCGCCGACACCCGCTCCACCTTCTCATCCAGCGCGAACTCCATCAGCTTGGACGCCGGCACCAGCGCCGTCATCACCTCGCCGGTACCCTTGGCGAGTTTGATACCGGCGATCGACTTGGTTTGCGGATCGCTGCAACGGACCAGGACGTGGTAACTCGGCGCCAGATTCGGCACGCGTTTTCTGACCGACAGCAAGTTCGGCGCGCCGCTCACCTGTTCGGCCTCGCTGGATGCCAACAAAACGGCCAGGCTGGCCGACATCTTGTTTTTGCCGCCGACCGCGGCCTTCGATTTGCTCGCCATATTCGCCCTGTCTTAAAGTGTTAAAGATTAGGCGTACTGTACAACATTGTCGGATCAGGCATCAATCGCGTGCCTGTGCATCAGGTCGTACAGTGTGGGCCTGCTCACCCCCAGCAGTTCGGCGGCGCGCAGGATGTTGTTCTCGCAGCGCACCAGGGCGCGCACGATGGCTTCGCGCTCGGCCCGGTCGCGCACCTGCCGCAGGTTGAAGTCGTCCGCCGCCTGTTCGGGCGCGTCCAGGCCCAGGTCCTCGGCGACGATCTGCGGCCCGTCGGCCATGATGATGGCGCGCTTGATGCAGTTCTCCATCTCGCGCACGTTGCCCGGCCATTGCCAGGCTTCGACCGCCGCCAGCGCCTGCTGGCTGAACTCGATGCGGCTGCGCCCTTCCTGCGCGCAGAACAGATTGCGGAAATGGTAGGCCAGCAGGGTGGCGTCGCCGCTGCGCTCGCGCAGCGGCGGGATCGGAACGACGATCTCGGACAGGCGGTAATACAAATCCTCGCGGAAGCGCCCCTGCGCGATCAGCTGCTTCAGGTCCTGGTGCGTCGCGCACACCACGCGCACGTCGACCGCGATCTCCTCGTGCCCGCCGACCCGCTCGATGACGCGCTGCTGCAGGAAGCGCAGCAACTTGGCCTGCAAGGCCATCGGCAAGTCGCCGATCTCGTCGAGGAAGAAGGTGCCGCCCTGCGCCATCTCCACCTTGCCCTTGGTCTGCTTGGCGGCGCCGGTGAAGGCGCCCTTTTCGTAACCGAACAACTCGCTCTCGAGCAGATGTTCCGGTATCGCCGCGCAGTTGATGGCCATGAAGCGCTGGCTGGCGCGCGGACTGAGTTGATGCAGGCCGCGCGCCAGCACCTCCTTGCCGGTGCCGCTCTCGCCCAGCAGCATCACGGTGGCCGAGGTCGGCGCCACCTTCTCGATGTTGCGGCAAACCTTATGCATCGCCGGCGCGCGGCTGATGACGGTGCTCAGCGCGGAGCTGGTCTGCACCTCGCGCATGCGCACGTTTTCCTGCTGCAGGCCGTGCAGATAGAAGGCGCGCTGCAGCACCAGGCCCAGCACGCCGGGATCGACCGGCTTCTGGTGGAAATCGTAGGCGCCGGCGGCGATCGCGGCCAGCGCGTGCGCGTGGTCCTGGTTGCCGGTCAGGACGATGACCTTGGTGTCCGGCGCCAGCGCCAGGATCTCGCGCAACGTGGCCAGCCCCTCGGTGGCGCCGTCCGGGTCCGGCGGCAGGCCCAGGTCCATCGTCACCACGGCCGGCTCGTGCCGGCGCAGTTGCGCCAGCGCGCTGGAGCGGTTGTCCGCCAGCGCGATGTCGTAGTGGTCCAGGCTCCAGCGCAACTGCTTTTGCAGCCCCACGTCGTCCTCGATGATCAATAACTTGGCTTTGTTCGCCATATACTACCTTTCTGGCTTTCAGGCCGGACTGCTTGTATTCACGCTGCTTGCACCACAGCTATGTCGGCCGCGCGCCAGCCGGGCAACACCACGCGGAAGGTGGTGCCGCGTTGGGGAACGCTGTGCACTTCCAGCCGTCCGCCCAGCTCGGTGACATATTCGCGGCTCTCGAAGGCGCCGATGCCCATGCCGGCCGCCTTGGTCGATTCGAACGGCTTGAACAGGCGCTCGCGGATGAACTCCGGCGTCATGCCCTGCCCGGTGTCGCTGATCTCGACCAGCACCTCCTCGCCGTCGCGGCGCAGCCGCAGCGCCACCTCGCCGTCGTGCGGCGTGGCCTCGATGGCGTTTTGCAGCAGGTGGCCCAGCACCCGCTCCAGGCGGCCGTGCGCGGCCATCACGCACAAGTCGGGTTCGTCGCAGCGCAGCACCAGCTTGGGCGTGGCGCTGCCCCGCAGGACCACCATCTGTGCCACCATCTGCCCCAGCATGGCCGCCAGCCGGATCGGGCCGGCCGCTTCCGGCGCGTCGCTGCGTTGCAGCTTTTGCAGCATCAGCTTCATTTTCTGTACGCCGTGCTCGACGGTGTCGAGCATGTCCTGCTGGAATTCGGGGTTATCCAGGTGCAGTTTGGCGTTCGGTATCATCAGCGACAGCTGCGCCACCAGGTTCTTCAGGTCGTGGACGATGAAGGTCGACATGCGGTGGAACGATTCGAACTGGCGCGCGGTCATCAGGGCGGTCGTGGTTTCCTGCAGCGCCAGATAACCCGCCACCTGGCTGGCGGCCACCTTCAGCAGGTCGATCACCTCCCAGTTCAGTCGCAGCGCGCTGCGCGGCTCCTGCAGCAGCAACACGCCGAACAGACGGTCCTGCAACATCAACGGCACCACCAGCCGCGCGCGCGGCAACCGCGCCAGCCAGGCCGGCACCGGCGCCCGCTGCAACGGCTCGCGGAGGTCGATCACCCACTGGTTGCGCTCGATCGACTGGCAAAAGGCGGCGTCCCCGTCCTGCTCCCCCTTCTGCGCCCCGCCGCTGGCGGCCGCCGGCGGCACCGTCATCTGGCATTGCGCGGCCAGCGTGAAACGCTCGCCGTCGCGCCAGATCCACAGCGCGCCGCCGGGACTTTCCACCAGTTGCGCGACCGCCTCGATGGCGCGCTCGGCCGGTCCGGGGGTCTGCTGCGACAGCTTGCGCGTGAAGCCCAGCCATTCCTCGCGGTAGTCGTAGTCGTAGCGGTAGAAGTGCTTGCTGATGAACACCTTGAGGCGCGAGCGGAAGGTGCCGGAGAACAGCACGCCGGCCAGCAGCAGCATGGCGCCGAACAGGAAGCCGACCTGTATCAGGCCGCCCCAGTTGCCGCCGACATAGCGCAAGTAGTAACCGACGGCGCCCATCGTCATCAGATAGGCGGCGGATCCCAGCAGCGCGGCGGAATGGAACATGGCCTGGCGCGACAGCAGCATGCCGCTGGGCCAGGATGCGCTGCGGGCCACCGCGACGGCGATCAGCGGCACCGTCAGCGCGTTGACCACGCCGCGCGCGGCCCAGATGTCGGCGCTGACGCGGCGCACCAGCATGGCGTCGCAGTACAGGTAGAAATCATAGGCGAAAATGCCGCCGATGCCCAGGCAGGCGTACTTGACGGCCCACTGGCTTTGCGCATCCTTCTGGCGGTACAACTGCTCGACCAGCACCATGCCGGCCACCGCCATGACGGTGCGCATGGCCAGCAGAACCGCCAGCGCCAGTCCCTCCACCTCGGCCAGCTTTTCGGCCTCGGCCAGCCGCCAGCCCGGCAGCAGCGCCAGCAGGATCGCGATGCCATAGCCGGCGCAATAGCCGACCCAGCGCCAGCGCGCGTCCGCGCGCGGATAGCCGAGCAGGCGCAAAATGAAGAAGCTGCAAGCGGCGTTGCGGGCCACTTCCATGACGTCGACCCAGCGCCCGGCGCCAGCCAGGCCGGCGGCGTCGGCGGCGATCAGCGCGGCCCAGGCGGCGCAGCACAGGCAGGCCAGCAGCAGCGCGCCCGCGTGGCGGCGCCGGCTCCAGCCGCCGAGCAGCAACGCGGCGAGCGCCAGGAACGCGAGCGCGGCCAGCCCGTAACTGAGGCTGTCTATGCGGCCGTGCATCACGCCCCCACCAGGCACCTAGCGGCCGCCGCCGAACAGCACCACTTTGAGGGTGTCGATCAGCACCAGCACGTCCAGGAACAGGCTGTTGTTCTTCACATAGTACAAATCGTACTGCAGCTTCTGGATGGCGTCCGACACCGAGGCGCCGTAGCCGTAGCGCACCTGCGCCCAGCCGGTGATGCCGGGCTTGATGCTGTGGCGCAGCTGGTAGAAGCGCAGTTGCGCGTTGAGCTGGTCGACGAAGTACGGCCGCTCCGGGCGCGGACCGACAAAGCTCATCTCGCCCTTGAACACGTTGAGCAGCTGCGGCAGCTCGTCGATGCGGCACTTGCGGATGATGTTGCCGATGCGGGTCACGCGCGGATCGCGCACCATCGCCCACTGCGGCGCGCCGGCCTGCTCGGCGTCGATGCCCATGCTGCGGAACTTGAGGATGAAGAAGCGGCGGCCGTCCTTGCCCACCCGCTCCTGCTGGTAGAACACCGGGCCGCCGTCCTCGAAGCGGATGGCGGCCGCCGTCAGCAGCATCACCGGCAGCGCCAGCGCCAGGATCACGGCGCTGACGACCAGGTCGAACACCCGCTTCATGACGATGCGCACGGGGCTCTGGTCGAAGCCGCCGCCGAACACCAGCCAGCTCGGTTGCAGCGAGTCGACCCGGATCTGGCCGCTCTCGCGCTCGAAGAAGGTGGTGGCGTCGATCACCTTGATGCCATGCAGCTTGCACTCGAGCAGGTCCTTGATCGGCAAGGCGCCGCCGCGCCGCTCCTGCACGGTGACGACGATCTCGCGCGCCTTGTAGCGCCGCGCCAGCTCGACCAGCGAGTCGCCCAGGTCCATGTCGAGCAAGGCGCCGGTGTTGACGCAGCAAGCCTCGTTCGGCGTGGCGACGTAGCCGGCGATCTGGTATTTCTGGTAGCTGCCGTTGTTGGCGGCCAGCTCGCCGCACTCCTTGGCGACGGCGCCGTGGCCCAGGAAGATCAGCCGCGACGTCAGCATCTTGGATTGCGAACCGCTGACGAACATGGCCCGCACCAGCACCACGCCGGCCAGCGCGATGGCCAGCACCAGCAACAGTACCCCGCGCCCGACGTAGAGGCTAGGCGCAACGTAGAACACCACCGCCAGGATGCCGACGGCCATCGCGAACGCCGGCAGCAACTGCAGGAACAGGCGCGGGCGGAAGCCCTGCGCCAGGTCCTGGTGGTACATGCCGAAGGTGCTCATGCTGAACACGATCGCCAGCGCGAACGTCAGCGCCGAGGCCATCAAGTTGTGCAACGGCGGCGCGCCGGTGCCCGCCGGCAGCAGCAGGATGGCGGCGCCCGCGTGGAAGGCCGCTATTAACATCATTATCTCGATCAACAGCAGACTGGCCGCCACCTTCGACACGTAGTGATTTGAAATTTTCAGCATACCGTATCCCCACCAACATGGACTGCAACGATGAGGGCTATCAGCGCCGTTACCGCCGGCGCCGCGGCCCTTCTGGTCTCCCCTACCGGGTACTTAGACTGTCGACATACCAGTCCATCGCCACCGCCAGGCCTTCCTGGATGCGGTGGGTGGGCTCGTAGCCAAGTCGCTTACGGGCCTTGTCTATGTCGGCCTGCGAGTGCCGCACATCGCCGGGCCGGAAATCGGTGTACTGCGGCGTGTGCGCGCCGAGCCGTGGAAAGCGCGGCTCCAGCAACGCGCACATCATCGCGTGCAGCTGCTTGAGCGAGGTGCGTTCGTTGAGCGCGACGTTGTAGACCTGGTTGGCCGCCTGCGGATCGGTGCTGCACGCGGCCAGCAGGTTGGCCTGGACCACGTTGTCGATGTAGCAGAAGTCGCGGCTGGTCTCGCCGTCGCCGTTGATGCGCACCGGGGCGTCGGCGATCAGCGCCGCCACCCACTGCGGGATCACGGCGGCGTAGGCGCCGTTCGGGTCCTGGCGCGGGCCGAACACGTTGAAGTAGCGCAGGCCGATCGAGTCCATGCCGTAGCAGCGCGCGAACACCTCGGCGTACAACTCGTTGACATACTTGGTGACCGCGTACGGCGACAGCGGCCGGCCGATCTGCTCCTCGATCTTGGGCAGGGCCGGATGGTCGCCGTAGGTGGAGCTGGAGGCGGCGTAGACAAAACGTTTAACCTTGGCGTCGCGCGCCGCCGTGAGCATGTTCAGGAAACCGCCGACGTTGGTGGCGTTGGTGGCCGCCGGATCCTCGATGGAACGGGCCACCGAACCGAGCGCCGCCTGGTGCAACACGTAATCGAGCTGCCCCGCGAGCCCCCCCGCGGCGCCCTCGCAGGCGCGGGCGCAATCGGCCGGCACGCGGATGTCGCCGTTGACGAAGTCGAAGTTGGCCCAGGCCGACTCGCCGACCAGCGCGCGCACCTGGTCGAGGTTGTGCTGATGGCCGGTGGCGAAGTTGTCCATGCCGGTGACGCGCTGGCCCAGCCGCAGCAGCGCCTCGACCAGGTTCGAGCCGATGAAGCCGGCAGCGCCGGTCACCAGCCAGCGCTTCGGGCGGGCGCGCAGTTCATGCAGCAGCGCGGCGTATGCCGTCGCGCCTCGGTTGTGGTCGTCCATGATCAGAGCCGCCAGACGCAGTGTCCCGCTTGGGCGAGTTTGGCGGTGTCGAACGCCGATTTGATGTCGATGAAGCAGCCGCGCGGCGTCAATTTCGCCTGCAATTCGCCGATCGGCATGGCCAGCAGTTCGCGGTGCGGCACGGCGGCGACGATGGCGTCGGCGCGCGGCAGGTAGTCCCAGCCTTCGAGCTCGATGCCGTATTCATGGTAGGCCTCGGCGCTGGCGGCCACCGGATCGTGCACGTGCACCTCGACGCCGTAGGATTTGAGCTCGGCGACGATGTCGGCCACCTTGGAGTTGCGCAGGTCGGGACAGTTTTCCTTGAACGTCAGGCCCAGCACGTTGACGCGCGCGCCTTTGACGTAGCAGCCGGCCGCGATCATGCTCTTGACGGTTTTCTCGGCCACGAACTTGGCCATGCCGTCGTTGATGCGGCGCCCGGCCAGGATCACTTCCGGATGGTAGCCCAGGGTCGCCGCCTTGTGGGTCAGGTAGTAGGGGTCGACGCCGATGCAGTGGCCGCCGACCAGGCCCGGACGGAACGGCAGGAAGTTCCATTTGGTGCCGGCCGCCTGCAGCACTTCGAGCGTGTCGATGCCGATGCGGTCGAACAGGATGGCCAGTTCGTTCATCAGCGCGATGTTGAGGTCGCGCTGGGTGTTTTCGATGACCTTGGCCGCTTCGGCCACCTTGATGCTGGAGGCGCGGTAGACGCCGGCGGTGACGATCGATTCATACAACGCCGCGACCTTCTCCAGGGTCTCGGCGTCGTCGCCGGAGACGACCTTGAGGATGGTGGTCAGCGTGTGTTCCTTGTCGCCCGGGTTGATGCGCTCGGGCGAGAAGCCGACGTGGAAATCCTCGCGCCATTTCAGGCCCGAGTGCTTCTCCAGCAGCGGGATGCAGACCTCCTCGGTGGCGCCCGGATACACCGTCGATTCGAACACCACGATGGCGCCCTTTTTCATGTGGCGGCCCACCGTTTCGCTGGCGCCGGCCAGCGCCGTGAAGTCGGGATTGTGGGCGTTGTCGACCGGGGTGGGCACCGCCACCACGAAGTAATCGGCGTCGGCCAGCTGGGCCGGATCGTCGGTGAAGCGCAGGCCCTCGGCCGCGCGCAATTGCGCCTCGCTCACTTCGCCGGTCGGGTCGACGCCGTCACGGTAATGCTGGATCTTCTTCGCCGACAGGTCGAAACCGACCGTGTTGCGACGCTTGCCAAATTCCACCGCCAACGGCAGGCCGACATAGCCCAGGCCGATCACGGCTACCACGTTCGTGTTTTCCATCGCAGAACCCCAGAAGTGACGCGCTACCTGTTTTACTTTCCTGCAGCTTTGACAAATGATTATTAAATCGTCAGGAAAGATATATTTTTTACACTAAGCTTGCTAGGGCCAATAGTTATCGAACCGACAAAAAAATGCAAGCGATAAAAAAAGCTTTTTCACAAATATTTTCGGTTACATGAGTCCGCTTACTATGGCGGACTCGCCCGTACCATTTCGGCGACATGGCGCGAATACAACGGCGGCGTGGCCCGATTGCGACACACTTCGCAGCAAAGATTGCATGTAGGAATGGTCTTACACGGGTGTAAGGATCGCGTTAGACGATTTTGTCGTCAACCGGCGCGCAAGCCGCTCGCCAGCAGCTCCTTCCACGCGGCCGCATGGAACGGCCGCAGCCGTATCCAGCGCGCCGCGCAGCGCAACGCGGCGGCGTAGCGCCGGCGGCCGCGATAGAAGTAGCAATGGTCCTGCATCACCATGTCGAGGCGGCCGACCAGCAGCGCGCGGTAGGAACGCCAGGCCGGCATGTTCATCAGCATCAGCAGCATGTTGTCCTCCAGCAGGAAACGCGGCGCGTCGCCGTGCGTCAGGCTGGCCGGATGGATGCGGTAGTAGGCCACCTCCTCGGTCACCATCCACAGGTCGTTGTCGAGCGCGCAGCGGAACCACAGGTGGTAATCCTCGGCGCGGCGCAGGCGCTCGTCGAAC
Source organism: uncultured Duganella sp. (assembly GCA_963511605.1). GTDB lineage: Bacteria > Pseudomonadota > Gammaproteobacteria > Burkholderiales > Burkholderiaceae_D > Rugamonas. The sequence goes on from CAUPJZ010000021.1 coordinate 33,500, forward strand.
AAACCCTTGGCCACCAGCAGGCGCTGGCGGATCAGCGTGGTGGTCGGAATGACGATGCAGTCGCGCGCCAGCTCGGCGACGGGGCGCCGCAACCTTTGCACGGCCGCGGGCGGCGGCGACGCCGGGCAGGCGGCGGTCAGGTCGGCCAGCGGCGCGAAGCCCCCGGCGCCCGGGCGCAGCAGGCTGATCTTGCCGGCGATCCAGTGCGCCTCCGGATGCTGGCGCTGCACCTGCCAGCGCTGCGCCAGCGAATGGGGAAACCAGATGTCGTCGGCGTCGAGGAAGGCGATCCATTCGCCGCGCGCGGCCTCGATGCCGGTGTTGCGGGCGCCGGCCGCGCCCTTCGAGTGGTGATTACGCAACACGGAAACCATGGGCCAGGCGCCGACCTCGGCGAGCACTTCGCGCGTCGCCGCATCGGTGCTGCGGTCGTCCACCACCACCACTTCGAACACCGGCAGCGACTGCCCGTCCAGGGCCTGCTGCCCCATTACGGACAGCACCGCTTCGCGCAAAAAGACGCCGGCGTTAAACACCGGGATGACGACCGATACGGCGGGTTGCGACATCGCTGCTCCTGGGTGATCGATGAATGTAATCAAATCAACATCAAGCTTGACTCCCTCAAATGCTTACGAGAGAATCACGATAATAGCTTATTAATAAGCAAAAATGACAACGGTTTGTAAAGACAAGCACGTTGCCGCAGCCTTTTCCAACCGGGGTTCCGCGCCGCATGACGCACATTAACGAACGCATGGCCACCGGCATCGTCTGGATGATCACCGCACGCCTGGTCGACCGCGGCATCGGCATGGTCAGCACGCTGTTGCTGGCGCGCCTGCTGGCGCCGGACGACTTCGGCCTGGTGGCGATGGCCACCGCCATCGGCGGCCTGCTCGACGTGCTTGGCGCCTTCAGCTTCGACCTGGCGCTGATCCAGAAAAAGAACGCCGAGCGGCGCCACTACGACACGGTCTGGACCCTGAACGTCATCTTCGGCCTGTTCTGTGCCGCCGCGCTGGCGGCGCTGGCGCACCCGGCGGCCCTGTTCTACGACGAGCCGCGCCTGGTCGGCGTGATGTGGGTGCTGTCGCTGATGTACCTGGTCAACGCCTTCGGCAACGTCGGCGTGGTCAACTTCCGCAAGGAGCTCGATTTCCGCCAGGAGTTCAACTTCATCATGGTGCGCCGGCTCGGCACCTTCGTCGTCACCATCGGCGCCGCGCTGATCCTGCACTCGTACTGGGCGCTGCTGCTGGGCATGTGCCTGGGGCGCGCCATCACGGTGGCGATGAGCTACGCGATGAACGACTACCGCCCCCGCTTCGGCCTGGGCGCCATGCGCGAGCTGTTCCACTTCTCCAAATGGATGCTGCTCAACAACGCGCTCGGCTTCCTGCGCCACGACGGCTGCACCTTCGTCATCGGCCGCTATTTCGGCGCCGCCGGGCTGGGCGTGTACACGGTGTCGTACGAGATCTCCAACCTGCCCTCGACCGAGCTGGTGGCGCCGATCAACCGCGTCACCTTTCCCGGTTTTTCCAAGATGGCCGACACGGCGCAGATTTCGGCCTCGTATTTCCGCCTGCTGGGCATGATCACCTTGCTGATCCTGCCGGTCGGCATCGGCATCGCCTGCGTGGCCGAGCCGCTGGTGCAAGCCATGCTCGGCGACAAGTGGCACCAGGCCGTGCCGCTGATCGCCATCCTCGCCGTCAGCGGCGCCATCACCGCCACCCAGACCAACAACGCCTCGGTGTGGCTGGCGCTGGGTCGGCCGCACGAGGTCGCCATCGTGCAGACCTGCTACCTGCTGATCCTGTTCCCGGCGCTGTTCTTCTTCATGCGGCGCTACGGCATCGTCGGCGCCGGCTACGCCTACCTGACCGCGCAGCTGGTGGACGTGGTGCTGGAGATGAGCGCCACCAAACGGCTGCTCCAGTTCGGCTGGGGCGAGGTGCTGCGCACCGTCTGGCGTCCGGTGGCCGGCGTGACCGTCATGGCGATGGCGGTGGCGCAACTCGACGCCCGGCTGGCCGGCCTCAATCCATGGCTGCGCTTGCTGGCCGATTCCGGCGCCGGCGCGCTGGTGTATGTGTCCACCGTGTTCGCGCTGTGGTTCGTCAGCGCCCGCCCGCAAGGGGCCGAGCGCTTCTGCCTGCGCCGCCTGAAAGTGCTGCCGGCATGAAGAGCGACGCCCTCCTCGAAGCGATGCCTCCGCCGGCAATGACGTGGACGGCGCCGCAGGTGACCGTGATTGTGCCGACCACGGCCCAGCTGTCGCGCCGCATGGAAATCGAACGCTGCCTCGCTTCGATCCGCGCCTCGTCGGCGCAACCGGTGCAAATCATCGTCGTGGTCAACGGCCGGCGTTATGACGAGGGGGTGTGCGACTGGCTGCGCGCGCAGGCCGACGTGCGCTACGCCTACGCCGAATTGCCGTCGGCGCCCAACGCCGTCTGGGAAGGCCGGCGCATGGTCGACACGCCCTACTTCTCCATGGTCGACGACGACGACGAATACCTGCCCGGCGCCACCGACCTGAAGCTCGCCGCGCTGCGCGCGCAACCGCGGGCCGACCTGGTCGTCACCAACGCCTACCGCCGCTTCGAGGGCGTCGACGCGCTGCTGTACAACCACCTGGCGCAGGTGCGGCACGAACCGCTGGCCATGCTGTTCGAGGCCAACTGGCTCACCAACGGCAACGCCCTGTACCGCACCGACAGCGTCGGCCCAGCCTACTTCGCCGACTACCAGCCGTACGCCGAGTGGACCTGGCTGGCCTTCAAGCTCAGCCTGGATGGCAAGCAGGTCGCCACCATCGAGCAACCGACCTTCCGCGTCCACGTGACCGGCGGCTCGCTGTCGCAATCGGACGCCTATTTCGAGTTCTACCTGTCGCTGTACCAGCAGATGCTGGCGGCCGGGCCACCGCCGGCGATCGCGCGGCGCATCCGGCGCCACCTGTCGGGCGCCCAGCACGACCATTCGGTGCGCGCGCTCGGACGCGGGCGCTGGCGCGAGGCGCTGGACTGGCACTGGCGCAGCCTGCGCCAGCCCGGCGGCCTGCAATACCTGAGCTACACCCGCCATTTTCTGCTTCACTTCCTGCGCCTGCCGCGCACACCAGGGACGCCATGAACGCCATGAACGCCGATAAGGAACTGAAGGCGACCGTGCTGGTCGACCACTACCGCGCCACCGCCGCCAGCGAGAAGAGCCACGTGGCCTACCAGGGCTTGCCGATCCACGCGCTGCCCGGCCTGCATGAATACGCGTTCGAACAGTTCAGCCGCCACAATCGGCCCGGCGCCAGCGTGCTGGAGCTGGCCGCCGGCAGCGGCGCCATGAGCCGGCGCCTGGCCGACGCCGGCTACAGGGTCACCGCCACCGACTACGTGCGCGAGAACTTCCGCCTGCACGGCGCGATCCCCTTCTTCACGTGCGACCTGAACCAGAATTTCTCGGACGGCCGCGCCGCCAGCGAGGACCACATCTGCGCGCTGGAGATCATCGAGCACCTGGAGAACCCGCGCCACTTCGCGCGCCAGTGCTTCCAGGTGCTCAAGCCGGGCGGCACGCTGCTGCTGTCCACGCCCAACCTCGACACCGCCGCCTCGATCGCCATGTTCATGCGCGACCTGTCGTTCCAGTGGTTCGCCGAGGACGACTACGCGCGCGACGGCCACATCACGCCGCTGAGCCAGTGGCAGTTGCACAAGTGCTTCGCCGAGGCCGGCTTCACGACGGCCTGGGAAGGCTCGGTCGGCGATCCGTGGGGCCGCGTGCGCGGTTCGCCGCGCCTGCTGTACCTGTCGAAGGCGATCGCCCTGCTGATGCGCCGGCCGGCGCCGCTGCGCAACCAGATCTACGTCGCGCTGCTGCGCAAGCCCGCCGCCTGAGGCCGACATGAAAATGTGCGTGGTCATCCCCGCGTACAACGCCGCCGGCTATATCGTCGAGGCGCTCGACAGCGTGGCCGGCCAGAGCGTCCCGCCGGACCAGGTGGTGGTGGTCGACGACGGCTCGCGCGACGACACCGCGCGCGTGGTGCGCGACTGGATCGCCGCCCACCCCGCCTGCGACACGCGGCTGGTCGAGCAGGCCAACGGCGGCATTCCGGTGGCGCGCAACGTTGGCATCCGCGCCGGCGGCGGCGACTGGGTCGCGCTGCTCGACGCCGACGATGTCTGGGAGCCCGGCCACCTGGCGGCGTTGCGGGCGGCGTTGGCGGCGGCGCCGGACGCGGTGGCCGCCTACGGCGCCGGCCGGCTATTGGTCGACGGCCAAGTCCAGCCGCGCCTGTACGATGATTTCTGGGACAACCCCTCGCGCCGCCACGGCCGGGCGATCGACGGCACTGACTGCCTGCGGCTCGACGGCGCCGCGCTGTCGCGCCTGATCCACGGCAACTTCATCAAGCCATCGAGCCTGTGCTTCTCGCGCGCGGCGGCGCTGGCCGTGGGCCTGTTCGACGAAGGATTGCGGGTCAGCGAAGACCGGGAATTCCTGATACGGTTGCTGCTCAGTGGCGACTTCGTCTACACGCCCGCGCCGATCACGCGCTACCGCTGGCACGACGACAACGCCTCCAGCCACAAGAACAGCCGCCGCAACATGGAATACGCGCTGCGCGCGCTGCACCGCATCGGCGACCACAGCGGGGCCTTCGATCCGCCGCAGCGCAGCGCGTTCCGCCACGAAACCCGGATCGCCATCCGCGACTACCTGTACACCTGCGCGCGCGACGGCTGGCGTCCCTACGCCGACGGCCTGCGGCTGGTCGGCGCGCTGTACGGCGCGCCGGGCATGCTCTCCGGGTTCAACCCGAAGCACCTGGCGCGCTGCCTGTGGCGCGTTGCCTGACCCGCAAAAATTCTCCTCCGCTTGTTGCCTGAAAGCGATTTCGGATATACTTCACATGCAATTACGCAATACCGCTGGAATTCGGACAACGCTTTATGCACGGTCACGGCGCGCGCGACATGGAATCTTCGCCGCGCTGCAGCATGAGCGGTAACGAAGTTCGGCGCTGGTAAGGCAGCAACAAATTTTTGCAAACCGAAACCGCAGAAGCGGTTCGTCAATATCTACATACCTGCGTGCTGGACGGGTTCCCCGTCTACGCCACAGGTTGGCGCCTGGTCAGCGCACCGTACAGTAGCCTGTTTGCTGTACGGCATCAATCTCAGGCACGTCGTCCGCCGTTGTTTGCGGGCGATGCGTTAAAAATTCCCAATGGAAATTGCACGCACGATAGCTATCAGCTTGAAAGCTGATAAAGCCGAACACGGCTATCATGTCGCGCGTTGCAATATGTTAAATCAGCCGGACATCGATTTCACGTTCGGCGCGGAATATGGGAAGTATCGATGAACAAGACCACGGGATCGTCCCGACCACCTTGCGCCAGCCCGGAATACTATGGCCCCGCCATCGTGCCCGACGTGTTGGCCAAACTGCCCCCCGACTGCAAGACCTCTGGACCGCTGAGCTCGTTCGGCATCCACTTGGCCAACACCGAAGCCGGACGCCAGTCCGCCGCCATGCTGGTCAACAAGATGTACCGCTGGCGCGGCTATGGCGACCAGCATACGCTGGAGGCGCACCCGCACCACGTGACGCTGGCGGCCGCCGAACCGGCGCAGCTGCTGGGCACGGTGACATTGCGCACCGACTCGGCCAACGGCATGCTGGCCGACGCCACCTTCAAGGAAGAGATCGACGCCTACCGGCGCGCCGGCGCCAAGGTCTGCGAGGTGACCAAACTGGCCATCGATCCGCTGGCCCACCCCAAGCTGGCGCTGGCCACCTTGGTGCACATCATCTACCTGTATGCGTGCAAGATCTACGCGTGCACCGACATGTTTATCGAGGTCAACCCGCGCCACAAGCGCTTCTACGAGGAAATGCTGGGCTTCGAGCCGGCGGCCGACGTCAGGAACAACGCGCGCGTCAACGCGCCCGCGCACCTGTTGCGCATCAGCCTAGATTTCATGGGCGCGCAGATCGCCAGGATGGGCGGCACCGGCGCGGCGGCCGGCAGCGACACGCGGCGCTCGCTGTACCCGTACTTTTTCTGCCGCAACGCCGAGGCCGGCATTCTGTCGCTGGTGAACTCGCTGTCGGAGCCGCCGGCGAGCGGCGCGTACGGGCTGCGCTGGGCGGCGTGAGGCGCGCCGCCGCGCCTCTTGCAGCCTCTTGCAGCCGCTTACAGCTGCTTGAGCAGCGCGCGCGCGCCGTCGACCTCGGGGAAGCGCGGGTCGCGCGCCAGCAGTTCCTCCAGCATTTTTTTGGCCCCCGGCTTGTCGCCGGCGCGCGACAGACCGTGCGCCAGGTGGTAGTGGACCACGCTCGACGGCGCCAAGGTGGCCGCCTTGCGCAACAGGGGCAGGCCGCGCACGGTGTCGCCGCGCTCGACCAGCAGCCAGCCGGCGGTGTCGAGCACGGCCGGGTTCTCCGGCGCCAGCGCCAGCGCCTGCTCGGCGGTGCTCAGGGCGCGCGGGTCCTTGAGCTGCTGGTAGACGTACGCCAGGTTGTTCGACGCTTCCGCCAGCACGGCGGCGCCCGGCGCGTTCGGCTGGCCGCGCGCGGCCAGCACGGCCTCCAATTGCGCGCCCGCCTGCGCATAGCGTCCGCCGGCAATGGCCAACTGCGCCAGATACATGCGCAGCGGCACCGTTCCGGACGCCGCCGGCGCCTCCTTGATCCAGCGCGCCAGGCGCTGCTCCGCCTCGCCGCCCTTGCCCGCCAGCGACAGCGTGTAGGCCAGCTTGATCTTGATCGCCGCGTCCGGCGCCAGCGCCAGCGCCCGCTCGAAGACGGCGATGGCCGGCGCCAGCTTCTTCTGCTTGACCAGCAGGTCGGCCTCGAGCAGCAGGCCGGCCGGCGACTTGGGCCGCAGGCGCTGGATGTCGCGCGCCAGGGTGAGCGCCAATGCCATGTCGTCGGCGCGCTGCGCCAGGCCGGCCAGCGCCAGCTTCGCCTCCACGTAGTCGGGCTCGATCTGCAGCGCTTTCTTCAGTGACGCGATGGCGTCGGCGCCCTTGTCGGCCTGCGCCTGCGCACCGGCCAACTGGTAGCGCGCCCGCGCCGAGGCCGGCGCCAGCTTGATGCTCTGGCTGTAGGTCTCGACCGCGTCGACCGGCTTACCGGAGACCAGCTGCGCCTGGCCAAGGATATCCAGCGCGTCGATGTTGCCCGGGTTGGCGGCGCTGGTCTTGCGCGCCAGGGTCAGGCCGCGCTCGTACTGGCCGCGGTTCAGGTGGTCGGCCGCCAGGCGCAAGGCCGGATAGACCGCGTCCGGATTGGCGGCCAGCGATTTTTCCAGCCAGGACGTGGCCTCGGCCGCATCGCCGCGCTTGGTCGCCAGGGCCGACAGCGCGGTCATCGCGTCCATGTTCTTTTTATCCTGCTCCAGGAAGGCAATCAGGCGCGCCTTGGCCGCGTCCGGCTTGCCTTCCTCGGCGTCCAGCACGGCCAGGGCGGCCACGGGCACATAGTAGCCCGGCCGCTGGCGCTGCGAGCGCTCATAGCTGGCGCGCGCCGCGACCGGGTCGCGCTTGCCCATCTGGGCCGAGCCGATCAGGAAGGTGACGTCGGCGTCGTCGGGATGGGCCGCCGCCAGTTTGGCGGCGGCGGCCAGCGCCAGATCGTACTGTTTCAGGCCGAGCGCGGTGCGCACCAGCGCCAGGCCGGCGGGCAGGTAGGCGGCATCGAGCGCGGTGGCGCGCTCGAGCTCGGCCATGGCGCGTTTCTGGTCCCCGGCGCCCAGCAAGCTCAGGCCGAGCGAGGTGCGCAATTCCACCTTGTCCGGCGCCAGCGCGCTGGCGCGCTCGTAATAGCTGCCGGCTTTGGCGAAGTCGCCGCTCTGCATGGCCGCTTCCGCCGCCAGCGCCAGCACGTAGGCGTCCGGCGCCGGATCCTTCAACGTCGGCGCCAGCGCCGCCGCCGCGTCTTGCGGGCGCTTGGCCTGCAGCAAGGTCGACACCAGCAGCTTGCGCGCGCCCAGATTGTCCGGGTCGCGCTCGAGGTATTTGGCCAGATGCAGTTCCGCCTGGGCGATCGCCCCCAGTTTGAACTGCACCGCGCCCGCCAGCAGCAGCGCCGGCATGTGGTCCGGCGCCACCTTCAACACTTGCTGCAGCGGCTCTAGCGCGGCAGCCGTATCGCCCCGCTTGTAGGCCAGCAGCGCCTGCGTGTAGGGCACCAGCAGGCTGCCTTTGGCCACCTTCTTGTACAGGTCGAGCTCGCGCGCGGCGTCATCGAACTTGTTCGCGTCGATGTACAGGTAGGTCTTTTGCAGCAGAACGTCGGCGTCGGCCGGATCGATCCGCTGGGCGCTGCCGTACGACCGTTCGGCATCTTCGATCCTCCCCTGGACACGTTCCAGGCTGCCCTTTACCTTCCAGGCGTCGAGATCGCGCGGGTTGTCGGCCACAGCCTGCGCCGCGTAGCGGTCCGCCTGCTCCATGTCGCGCTCGAGCGCGGCCGCCTGGGCCAGGCCGGTGGTGGCGCCGGCGTCCTTGGGCCGCGCCCGCAACGCGGCGTCGAAGCGCTGGCGCGCCGCCGGCAGCTCGCCCAGCCCCAAATGGGCCTGGCCCTGCTGGATCAGCAGGTCGGGGCCGGGCGCGTCGCCGGCCACGGCCGTTTCCTTGAGCACGTCGGCATATTTCCCCTGCCGCAGCAGCGCCCCGGCCAGCACCGGCAGCGCCTTCTGCGCCGGCAGCCCCAGGCTGACCGCCTTGCGCGCCTCTTTTTCCGCCGACAGCGGATCGCCCGCGTCGTTGTACGCGCCGGCCAGCAGCAGGCGCGCCTCGGCGTTGCCGGCGTTGAGCTGCAGCGCGTTTTTCAGCTGGATGATGGCGCCGTTGTGGTCGCGCTTTTGCTGCATCTGGCGCGCCTCGGCGATCAGCTCCTCGGCGCTGGGTTGCCGGGCGCAACCGGCAAACGCGGCAAGCAGCACGCAGGCGCCGGCGACTGCGCCGGTTCGACGGTTTTTCCGGGCCAAGATAGACATACGTACATCCCTCGCGATTTCGATGCAAAAAAGACAGCATCGAAACTATACCGCCGAACGCGCTCGGAAAGTTAAAATAAACGCATCGACCGTGGTGGAAATGGTCACAGTCTGGCCGTGCCCAAGCCTGCGTGGACCGGTTTGTCGCGAGGCTTATTGTCCAGTCCGGAAGATTGGCCTATGATGATCAATATTATAACGAATGCCCCCGGAGAGCGGCCTGTGCCGCCAAATTGGCGGGCGGTCCACTACAGGAGGAGCAGATGACATCGTCTCACAACGACGGCGGCGCCGCCGTGCTGTCCCAGGGCATGGCCGACATTTCGGACGAGGTGCCCAGCAACGCGGTGGAGCTGTTGATCGACGAAAAAGTGTTCGGCCTGCGCATGGTCGACACCCCCGAAGGCCGCAACAAGGCCAGCGTCCTGATCAACAAGATGTACTCGTGGCGCGGTTACGGCACCCATACGCTGTCGGACGATCCCAACCGTGTGACCCTGACCTCCACCCACAAGGGCGAGGTGGTCGGCACGCTGACCCTGGGACTCGATTCGCCGATGGGCATCCTGGCCGACCAGATCTTCAAGGACGAGATCGACGCCTTCCGGGCGCGCGGCTGCAAGGTGTGCGAACTGACCAAGCTGGCCTTCGATCCGACCGTGCAGTCGCAGGCGCTGATGGCGTCGCTGTTCAACCTGGGCATCATGTACGGCCGCGACATCCACGGTTGCTCCGACCTGTTCATCGAAGTGAACCCGCGCCACCGCCGCTTCTATCAACAGATGCTCGGTTTTAAGCAACTGGGCGAACCGAAAAGCAATCCCCGCGTGGACGCGCCGGCCTGCCTGCTGTGGGTCAGCTTCGCCTACATGAGCGAACAGACCGCGCTGTGGGGTGGCAAGGGCAAGGAGGCGACGCCGGGCGAGCGTTCGCTGTATCCGCTGTTTTTCTCGCGGCGCGAGGAGATCGGTATCATCAACCGTCTGCGCGACATCAATTAAGGCCGAGAAAAGTGTCGATTTTCTTTACAGTCTTGATCCGCGTCAAACGCCCCGCACCAGTAACTTGTTGATTTTAAACATAGTATTTGTGAAATTAAATGCTGGCCCGAATCATGCTTATATGACACTAGACCGTATCTCACGGTTATGTGCAACAACGAGGCAATTCAATCAGGGGAGCATCAATGAAAAACTTAAACTTTAGCAAACGCCTGTCGCTGTTCGCTTCGGGTATCGCGCTGGCGCTGGGCATGGCGTCGGCCCAGGCGGCGCCGGAATTCAGTATCGATCCATCGGCACTGGGGCTGGGCGGCCCGGTCGGCCCGGTCAAAGCCGATTCCTTGAACGGCGTGTCGTCGCAGCTGCTGCATACGGTCGGCAACACCCACGAGGCGGTCGGCTACATCAGCTACAGCGGCTTCGGCCACAACGGCGCCAATCTGGGCGCGAACTTGACCGGGCTGAACTTCAACTACGGCATCTATCTGGAGTTCTCGCTGAAGGACGTCCTCATCAGCGGCAACATCAACGAGGCCAACAGCATCAACCAGCTGACCGAACTGACCTTCACGATGTACGCCGATCCGGGCAACACCAACGTCTTCCATCAGGCCACGCTCGCCAGCGAATACTCGATCGATGGCACCGCCGGCGACATCCCGCTGGCTTCGGGCTCGCTGGTGACCGGCATCTCGTCGTTCAACTCCCTGCTCGGCGCCGCGCTGAACGGCAACACCACCTTCAACCTCACGCCACAGGGTGCCCTGTTCTTCGTCGATCCGATGCCGTTCTATGACCTGATGTTCAACGCCTTCAACAACACCACCCAGGCCCCGGTCTTCGGGCCGAACGGTCTGGTCGCCATCAACTCGAACGGTATCAGCGACTTCAACCGGGTTCCCGAACCGGGCTCGCTGGCGCTGCTCGGCCTGGCCCTGCTCGGCGTGCACGTGGTCAACCGCCGTCGTCAGCAGGCGTGATGTTCCCGGCGGCGCGCCTGGCGCGCCGCCGTATAACCAGGCGGCCCGGCCGCCGCAAGCCTTGGAGCCCCGCCCCTCAGATGAGCGTCAACAACCAAGTGATTGAATGCCTGTTCGAGGCGGCCCGCTGGGCCGCATCGGCCGACAATATGCAGCCGTGGCGCTTTCGCTGGGACGGCGCGACCTTGCGCCTGCTGTTCATTGACGACGACAGCGAGGGCGCGTTCGGCGTCGACAGTCCGGCCACCCTGCTCGCCTTCGGCGGCGTCATTGAGAACGTGACGCGTATGGCCGAAGCCACCGGCTGCCAGCTGTACGACGCCGCCACCTTCCCCCCCGGCGACGACAAAAATTGCGTGTTCCGCTGCCGTGTCGACGCCGCCGCGCCGGGTGCGCCGCGCGCCGACTGGTGCTCCCATCCCCTGTTCCAACGCCACACCAACCGCCTGCCGTACGCCGACCGCGCCCTGCCCGACGAGCTGGTGGCCGACATGGCGACGCTGGCGCAGGGCGAGGCCCGCTGCCGCCTGCTGGTGGACACGCCGTCGATCCAGCGCTGGGCCGGTCTGGTGCGCGAGGGCTCGTCGTTGCGCTTTCGTAACCGGCTGGCCCACATCGCGCTCGACGCCAGCCTGAGGATGACCGAGGCGGAGGCGGCGCGCGGCGACGGCCTGGACGTGGCCACCTTCTTCCTGCCGCCGGGCGCCAAATCCATGCTGTCGTACACCCGCAGCTGGCCTCGCATGGCCATGCTCAACAAGGTCGGCATCTACAAGCTGTTCGCCTCCATCGAGGCCGATCTGGTGCGCAAGGGTCCGGGGCTGGTGCTGATTACCGGCGCGGCCGGCCGCCAGGGCGTGCTCGACGCCGGTCAGCTGCTGACGCGCGCCTGGACCCGCCTCAACCAGGCCGGCCTGGCGGTGCAACCGTATTATGTGGTGCCGGACCAGATCTTCCGGCTCAAGGACGGCACCGTCCCCGAGGAAGCGCGGGCCGAGGCGCTGGCGCTGGAACGCGCCAGCCAGGCCGCGCTGCCGCCCGGCGCGACGCTGTACATGGTGCTGCGGGTCGGTTATCCGAAGAAAACGGCGGTGCGCTCGCGCCGCCTGTCGCTGGCCGAGGTGTCGGCCGTCGGCGCGTAGCGGCGACCGCCACGGCGGCCGTCCGCCCAACCGTGTCCCTGCCCTATCCCTGCGGTTTCGGTAGCGCCGAGGACACCAGCAGTCCCGCGTTGCCGACTTCGATGCCGTGTCCGTGGCGGACCGGCACCCGGCCGGGCGCGGCGGCGCCGGTGGTCGACGGCGCTGGCGCGACGGCCGGCGTGGCGGCCAGCGCCGTCAGCACCGGGCCGATGGCGTCGGCGCGCAGGATGGAGTCGACCGCCACCTGGCGGATCGCGTTGGCCGGCATGTCGCCGCACAGCGCGTCGGCCGGATCCTGGGCGATGGCGTTGCCGCTGGCGGCCTTGATGGCGCGCAAGCCTTCGGTGCCGTCGTCGAGGAAACCGGACAAGACCACGCCCACGGCACGTTCGCCGAACTCGGCGGCGGCCGAGGCGAACAAGGGATTGATGGCGGGCGCCATGAGATTGGGATTGCCGCCGTCGGTGAGCCTGACGCGCACCCTGCCGTGGTCGTTGACGATGGTGAGATTGCGGCCGGGGGCGGCCACGACGATGGTGCCGGCTTCGGCGTATTGGCCGTCGATGGCGTGCGATGCCGGCAGACGGCAACGTTTGGCCAGCACTTCGACCAACTCGTTACCCTGCGGGGCGACGTGCATGACGATCAGTATGGGTGCGGCGAAATCCGAAGGCAGCTCCGCGCATATCGCCTCCAGCGCGGGAATGCCCCCTGCGGAAGCGCCGACCACCACTACCCGTTCCATCATCATCCTCCTTGGCCAGTCGGTTGACGGCAACAAAGGAAATTGCCATAACTCAATGAAATTATACCAAAAAGTCTTATAAATGGCTTAAGTCGCCAGTATGGCAGGAAAAGGTGGATTTTCTCTGTACGTTGGCCCGCTTATGTCTCCTTATGTCCCCTTATGTCCCCTTATGCCGTCGACGGAACGGCAGCGGGATCGGCGGTGTCGGCGCGCCGCGCCAGGTTCATCGCCAGCCGCAGCTGGAAGCGCGGCGCGCCCAGGTCCCAGGGCGTGAAGCGCGGCAGCTGATACAGGTCGCGGCGGCGTCCGCCCCAAGCGGTCGACACCGCCCCCTCGAAACCCAGTTCGCGCACGATGCCGACATGTTCGGCGCGGTAATCGTCATTTGGCTTACCGTTCGGATAGGCGAACAGCGGCACCGGCGCGCCGGTCAAGGTTTCCAGTTGCCGCTTGCCGGCCGCGATCTCGTCGCCCGCCTGCCACGCCGGTATCGCGGCCAGGATAGGATGGTTGACTGTGTGGGCGCCGATGCCCATGCCGGCCGCATGCAGCTGGCGCACCTGGGCGCTGCTCATCATCAGGTCCTGCGCCAGCGCGTAGTCCGCCTCCCCGGCCAGGCGTTCGACCATGGCCAGCCGCGCCTCCATCGGCAGGTATTTGAGGTGGCCGATCAGGGTGCCGATGGCGGCCCGCCGCGCGCCCGGCCCGTCCAGCGGCAGCAGGCCGAGGCCCGCCGTGCGGGCGTCGAACAGCGCGCCCGGTGCCGCGGGTGCCTTGCGCACCAGCTCGATCACTGTATCGTTCCACATGCGGCCGCCGTCGAGGAAGCCGGTGGCGATGAAGAACGTGGCCGTCAGGCCGAAGCGCTGCAGGATGGGCAGCGCCTCGACCGCGTTGTCGGCGTAGCCGTCGTCGAAGGTGACGCAGGCGGCGCGCGGCGGCAATTGTCCGGCGCGCATCAGGCGCACCGCCTCGTCGAGCGCAAGCACGTTGAACGAGGACTTCAGCAAGCCGAGCTGAATCGCGAAGGATTCCCGGTCTATCTCGCCCGGGAACAACGGATCGGGCGCGGCCAGCACCCTGTGATAGATCATGATGCTCAGCCCGCGGCGGCCGCCGGGCGACAGCAGCCGCAACAGCGGCCGCGTCGGCCAGCCGCCGCGCACCGGCACCGACGCGCTGACGCCCGCCCCGGCGCTCATGTCTGCGCCACGCCGGCGTCGGCGCCGGCTTCCGTGGGCCGATCGACCGGCCGCGCGGCCGGCCGGCGCTGCGGACCCGCCTGCCGCGCCACCAGGATGCGGGTCGCCACCATCGCGGCCATGATCATGTACGGCACGTCGAAATACGCCAGGCTGAGGAACGCGCCGCCGACAGCGAAGCCCACCAGGCTCACCTGCAGCATGGTGGCCAGGCGCAGCGCCCAATCGAGCTCCGGCACGCCCTTGGCCAGGCGCACGATGGCGCTGCCGGTACGCCAGATCATGACCCCCAGCGCGAGGTACAGGGCCAGGCCCATCCAGCCATGCTCGCCCAGCACCTGGAAATAGATGCTGTGCGCCGCGTGCACGTCGGCCGGAATCGGCGCGTAGCGGGCGAACACCTGGCCGTCGTAGATCTCGAAGCCGCCGCCCAGCAGACGGTCGTTGGCCAGGTTGAACGCCATGCGCCAGGCGTTGATGCGGCCCATGGCCGACGTGTCCTCCTGGTAGGTGTTGATGGTGTCGATGCGCTCGTGCCATTGCGACGGCATCAGCAGCACCATCAACGGCACGGCCATCGCCAGCAGCACGCCCAGCGGCAGCTTGTTGCGGCTCTTGAGCCACAACACCGTGGTCATCGCCGCGATCGCCAGCGCGGCGCCGCGCGAATACGAGCCCAGCGAGGCCAGCGCGCACAGCAGCATGGAGGCGACCAACGCCCCCTTGGCCCAGCGCGGGCGCACGTTGCCGATCAGGTAGTACATCAGCGGGATGACGATCACCAGGGCCAGCGCCACCTCGTTGTTGCCGTCGATGAAGGTGCCCTCCGGCCCCCAGACGCGGAAGTTGCCGCCGCTGCGCAAGGTGAAGATGCCGCCCTTGACGCCGTAGAAGCCCAACGACACGACCACCGTCCACACCAGCCATTCGATCTCCTGGCGGGTGCGCACCAGCATCATCACCACCGCCGTCATGCCGAAGATCTTGTACACCTTGATCCATTGCTGGGTGACCACCTCGACGCCGTGGATCGAGAACAGCGACGTCACGCTCATCCAGCCCATGAACGCCAGGAACACCCAGGTGACCGGATGCGCCGGCAAGCGGTACTTGTCCTTGTGCAGAAACATGGCGGCGACGATGGCGCCGGCGATCACCGCCGCGAACGGGAAGGTGCGGGCGAAGCCCCAGCCCTGCGAGTGCGGATTCATGACACTGATCCAGATCCACATGACGACGCCGAACGGCGGCCGCTTGAAGATAAACGGCAGCGATCCGAACACCAGCAACGTGACCAGCAAATCCCTCATGGCGTGCCGGCTCCGTTGTTGGCTCCGTAATTGCGCGCCGCGTCGACCTTGCTCACAACGTAGCGGAATTTGCCGGAAGCTTCGGGGGCGATCGCCTCCACCCGCTCGACCGTCACCTCGACCTGCGCGCCGAGCCGCGCCCGCACGCCGCGCGTGATGTGGCTGCGTAACGCGTCCTCCAGCGGTGTATCGAGCGCCACCTGCACGCGCGTCGAATGCAGCGATTCCTGGATGATTTTGAACGCCTTCATGCCCTCGATATCGCGCAGGATGTACACCAGCGCCAGGCCGTGCATGACGGTGCCGTCGGCCGCCACCAGGAAATCGGTGCTGCGCCCCTGTATCTCCTCGAGCATCGGCAGGCTGCGCCCGCAGCCGCAGCGGCGGGTCGACAGCGCGCCGACGTCGCCGGTGCGGTAGCGGATGAACGGGAAGTCGCCGCTGGCCAGGTGGGTGACGACGATCTCGCCGGTGGCGCCGGCCGGCAGCGGCCTGCCCCCGGCGTCGACGATTTCGACGATGATGTCCTCGGCGGTGATGTGCATGCCGCCGTGCGGGCACTGGTGGGCGATGAAGCCGGCGTCGCGGCCGCCGTAGCCGTTGGCCACCGCGCAGCCGAAGGTGCGGGCTATCTGCTCGCGCTGCTCGTCGTAGAGCCGCTCGGAGGTGACGAAGGCGACGCGGATGCCCAGGTCGTCCATGCGCTGGCCGCGCAGCTCGGCGTGGCGGGCGATGTGCGACAGCGCCGACGGATAGCCGAACAGCATGCGCGGACGCCGCGCCCGGATGCGGGCGACGAAGGCGTCCAGGTTCGCCTCCGACATCTCGAACGCCGGCAGCAGCATGGTGCGCATCACGCGGTCGCGCACGGCGCGGGCGCGGTCTTGCGCGCCCAGCTCGATCGGCGAGCCCCACACCACGATCTCCGGGTCGCCGATGTCGACGTCCCACCAGCGCGTGGCGCGCCATTTGGCGGCCACATCGTGGCTGACCCGCTCCTTGCCGATGTAGAAGATCAGCGGCTCGCCGCTGGAGCCGCCGGTGTTGAAGCGCGCCAGTTCGCGCGCGTCGCCGGCGCGCAGGTCGGCGCTGTGGCGCCGTATCAGCGCCTTGTCCAGCATCGGCAGCCGCGCCAGCGCGTCCAGCGATCCGACGTCGCGGCGGGCGTCGAAACCTGTTTCGGCGAACAACGCGCGGTAATAAGGCACCTGCGTCTGCGCCCGCAACAGCAGGCGGCGCAGGCGTTCCAGGCGCAGCTTCTCCAGCCGTTCCGGCGCCCAGTATTCGGTGTCGTCCATGCGGCGGCGCACGCTCACCGTGGTGTGGCGCTTGAATTGCTCCTGCAGCGGAAACAGCAGGCCGGCCACCACCGCCGTGTACAAACTGCGGGGCGCCAGCGGGGCCCGCGCCGATGGCGGCGCGCCGGTATTCAAGACAGGGTTCATGCTTTGCTCCCGCCGGTGGCGGATGGGCCGCCGGCCTTGTTGGCTTTCTCGATCACCGAACGATACACCTGCAACAGACGCGGACGCACCTGTGCCCAGGTGTACTGGTCGGCCAGCTGCAGGCCGGCCTGGCGCAGGCGCTCCTTCAGGTCCGGCTCCCCCAGCAGCAGAAACATGGCGTCCGCCATCGCCTGCGGGTTTTGCGGGGGCACCAGCAAGGCGCTGCGGCGGTGCTCGACCAGATAAGGCACGCCGCCGACGTCGGTGCTGACCACCGCCACCCCGCCGGCCAGCGCTTCCAGCACCGAGTTGGGCATGTTGTCGACCAGGCTGGGGTTGAGCATGATGTCGGCCTCGCGGTACAAGGCCGCCATCGCCGAGTTGTCGATGCGGCCGGTGAACCGCACCGCTTGCGAAATACCGAGATGGTCCGCCAGCGCGGCCAGCATCCCGGCCTCCGGTCCGCTGCCGGCGATCACCAGCTGCGCCGCCGGATAACGGGCTGCCAGCAGCGCGAACGCCCGCAGCGCCGTCTGGTTGTCGTAGATGGGCTCAAGGTGGCGCGCCACTAGCACCGACGGCGCCCTGCAACCGGGCCGCGCGGCACGGCCCTCGGCGTGGCCGAAGCGTTCCAGGTTGATCACATTGGGCACCACCGTGCTGCCGAAGCCGTGGCGCCGGAACACCGCCTCCAGGAACCCGGAAGGCACCAGCAAGGCCGCGCTGCGGCGCAGGCTGGGACCGACCCAGTCGGCGGCCCGCTGCAGGAAGGCGTCGGCCTCCCCGCCGCGGTAATTGACCACGACCGGACAGCCGCGCAGGCGCGCGATCCAGATCGCCGGCGCCGCGAACAGATGCCACGACCAGCCGGAATTGGCCATCACGTGCAGCAGCTGGACCTCGCCGGCCACCCGCCACAGCCGCCACAGATAGGGCGGCAGCCGCACGCCGGCGCGCAGCACCGGAATGCGGCCGGCCCAGGCCGGACTGTATGGCGGGTTCATCCGCACCAGCTCGACACGGTGGCCGTCGCGCAGCAGCAGTTCGTTCAGCTGCAAAGTCTGGTTCGCCATGCCGCCGGGCGGCGGCGGCAACGGGCCGACCAGGCCGATGTGCACCGGCGCCTCCATCATGCCGCCCGCTCCGCATTGACGCTGTTGTACACCGCCCGGTAGCGCGCCACGCTGGCGGCCCAGTTGCGTTCGTGCTCGACAAAGCGGCGGCCGCCGGCGCGCAGCGCTTCCCAGCGCTGCGGCGCCGCCAGCAGCGCCAGCACCTGCCCGGCCAGCGCCTGGGGGTCGCCGGCGGCGAACAGCACGCCGGTCTCGCCGTCCGCGATCAGTTCGCGGTGGCCGCCGACATCGGAGGCCACCAGCAGGCGGCCCTGCGCCATCGCCTCCAGCGGCTTGAGCGGCGTGACCAGGTCGGTCAGGCGCATCTTCACGCGCGGGTAGACCAGCACGTCGGTCAGGTCGTAGTAGCGCTGCACTTGTTCATGCGGCACGCGGCCGGTGAAGACCACGTGCGCGGCCACGCCCAGCGCCTCGGCCTGGCTGCGCAGCGCGCCCTCCTGGGCGCCGCCGCCGACCAGCAGCAGGCGGATATCGGGCCGCCTGGCGATGATGCCGGGCAGCGCGTCCAGCAGGATGTGCAAGCCTTCATAGGCGTAGAAGGAGCCGATGAAGCCCAGCACCACCTTGCCGTCCAGGCCCAGTTGCGCCGCCAGCGCCTCGTCGCGGACGCCGCCGACGCTGAAGTCGGCGATGTTGACGGCGTTCGGTATCACGGTCACCTTGCCCGGCGCGATGCCGCGCGCGGCGATGTCGGCCCGCAGTCCTTCGCAGATGGTGGTGGCGGCGTCGACCCGGCGCAGCGCATAGGTTTCCATCGCCCGCGTGGCGCGGTAGCGCAGGCCGCCTTCGCTGCTGGAACCGTGGTCGACGGCCGCGTCCTCCCAAAAGGCGCGGATCTCGTACACCACCGGAATGCCGAGGCGGCGCCCGACCCGCAGCGCGGCGATGGCGTTCAACGCCGGCGAATGCGCGTGCAGGATGTCCGGCCGCACCTCGCGCGCCACCTCCAGCAGGCGCGCCTCGATGGCGTCGATCACCGCCAGCTGGCGCAGCGCCGGCAAGTTGGCCTTGAAGCCGCTGGCCGGCGGCGTGCGGTAGAAGTCCAGGCCGTCGATCCGCTCCTTGGCGGCGTCGCTCGCACCCTGCTTTGGTCCGGTGAGCTGGAAGGTTTGCCAGCCCAGCACCCGCTGCTGGCGCAGGATGGCGCGCGTGCGGAACGTGTAGCCGCTGTGCAGCGGGATCGAATGATCGAGCACGTGCAGGATGCGCAGCGGGGCCGTCGCGGCTTCGGCGCCCACACCGGCGCCGGCATGCAAGGTCGCGGCGCTCATGCGCGCAGCTCCTTGCGCAGGAACGCCTCGAACATCAGCAGCGACCAGATCGGCGCGCTGTAGTCGCGCAGCCCGGCCTGGTGCTGCTCGTGCAGGTGGCGCAGATAATCGGGGTTGAACATGCCGCTGTCGCCCAGCAGCGGCCCGAGCAGCGCGTCGTGCACGCGCTGCTTGAGCGGTCCACGGAACCAGGTGGCCAGCGGCACCGAAAAGCCCATTTTCTTGCGGTACAGGATGTCGTGCGGCAGGTGGGATTCCAGGCTTTTCTTGAAGATGTACTTGCCCTCCCCGCCTTGCAGCTTGAGCGACGGCGGCAGGCCGGAGATCCATTCGACCAGTTGATGGTCCAGCAGCGGCACCCGCACCTCCAGCGCGTGCGCCATGCTGGCGCGGTCGACCTTGGTCAAGATGTCGCCGGGCAGATAGGTCTTCAAATCCAGGTACTGCAACAGCGACAGCGGATCGTCGGTCGGCGCGGCGTCGGCGTGGCCGCGCATGACCTCGATGGCGCGGTAACCTTGCAAACCGGTCTTGAAGCGGTCCGAGAACAGCTGCGCGCGCATGGCGTCGCTCATCAGGGTCACGCCGTGGAAGTAGCCCTCGACCAGGTCGCGCGACAGCGCCTCGAAGGTGGTCTTGGCGCGGAACACGCGCGGCGCCCAGTCGGCCTTCGGATACCAGCGGCCCAGCAAGCCGAACACCGGCTTGCGCAGGCCGGCCGGAATGCGGCCGCGCACCCGGTGCTCGTTCATCGCGTAGCGGTAGCGGCGGTAGCCGGCCAAATTTTCGTCGCCGCCGTCGCCCGACAGCGCCACCGTCACCCGCTGGCGCGCCAGCTGGCACACGCGGTAGGTCGGAATCGCCGAGCTGTCGGCGAACGGTTCGTCGTACAGGCCGGCCAGGGTGTCGAGCAGCGCGTAGTCGTCGGTGCCGACGTTGCCGGTGTAGTGGTCGGTGCCGTGCTGCGCGGCCACCTGGGCCGCGTAGTCGGATTCGTCGAAGGCCTTGTCCTGGAAGCCGATGGTGCAGGTGTTGACCGGCTTGTCGCTCATGCCGGCCATCATCGCCACCACGGCGCTGGAATCGACGCCGCCGGACAGGAAGGCGCCCAGCGGCACGTCGGCCACCAGGCGTATCCGCACGGCCTCGCGCAGCCGTTCGATCAATTCATGCTCGACGTCGGCGCCGGCCATCGGCGCGTGCGGCGCGAACGGCACGTCCCAGAACTTGACCGGGGCGGCCAGCGGCGCGCCGACCTTTTGCGTCAGGGTGTGGCCGGGCGCGAGCTTGAGCGCGCCTTCGTAGATGGTGCGCGGCTCGGGGATGTAGCCGTAGGCGAAATAGTCCTCGACCGCGCGCGGATCGATGCGTCGCTCCAGGTCCGGCAGCGACGCCAGCGCCTTCAGTTCCGAGCTGAACGCGAGGAAGCCGTCGGCCGTCAGGCAGTAATACAGCGGCTTGACGCCGAGCCGGTCGCGCCCGATGAACATGGTCTGCTGGTTGCGGTCCCACAGGCCGAAGGCGAACATGCCGCGGAAGCGGTGCACGCAGGCCTCGCCCCACTCCTCCCAGGCGTGGACGATGACCTCGGTGTCGCAGCGGGTGCGGAACACGTGGCCGAGCGCCTTCAGTTCCACCGTCAGTTCGCGGAAGTTATAGATCTCGCCGTTGAAACACACCATCACCGAGCCGTCCTCGTTGCCCAGCGGTTGCAGGCCGGCGGCGATGTCGATCACCGACAGGCGCCGGTGGCCGAAGCCGATGCCGGGTTCCAGGTACAGGTCGGCCTCGTCCGGGCCGCGATGATGCTGGGTCTCGTTCATGCGCTGCAGCACGGCGCGATCGATGTCGCGCTTGCCGCCTATGTCCATGATGCCAACTATTCCGCACATGATGCCACCCGCCTTCTCAGTTTAAGTTTTCGTTCGCACAATTCGTCGTACAGCGCCTGATAGGCCGCCACCATCGCCTGCATGCCGTAGTGCTGGGTCACCCGCAGGCGCGCGGCCAGCCCGTGTTCGTGCACCAGCGCGGGACGGGTGGCGTAGCGTTCCAGCGCCGCGCACAGCGCTTCGCTGTCGCCCGGCGGCACCAGCGCGCCGGTGGCGCCGTCGGCCACCACCTCCGGCACGCCGCCGAAGTCGCTGCCGATCACCGGCACGCCGCTGGCCATGGCCTCGAGCGCGGCGCCGGGCGTGCCCTCGGCGATCGACGGCAGCGCGAACACGGTCAGTCCGCGCAGGATCGCGGCGACGTCGTCGCGCTTGCCCGGCAGCCAGACGGCGTCGTTCAGGCCGGCGGCGTCGACCTGCGCGCGCAGCGCCGGCAACAGCGGGCCGTCGCCGATGATCGCCAGGCGCAGCCGGTGCGCCAGATCGGGACGGCGCGCGCGCAAGGCGGCGAACGCGGTCAGCAGCAGCGCGTGGTTCTTCACCGGTTCGATGCGGCCGACGCTGCCGATCACCAGGCAACCGGGGCCGAAATGACGGTCCAGCGGGCCATTGGTCTCGGCGGGTGTGGGCGGCCGGTAGCGGTCGATGTCGATGCCGTTCGGCAGCAGGCGGCTCTTGCGGGCCGGCACGCCGATGACCTCGCGGTTCCAGGCCAGCATTTCGGCCGAATTGGCGTAGCAGTGGTCGTAGAACGGTATCATCAGGCGGCGCAGCAGCCGGTGTTTGCGGTTCAGGCCCTTGGGATCGGCGGCGTCGCGGCCGTGGGCGCCGTTGATGCGCACCGGCACGCCGGCCAGCAGCGCGGCCGGCGCGTATTCGATGGCCGACAGGTTGTACGTGTGCAGGATGTCGGGGCGCAGTTGGCGCAACAGGCGCCACAGCGCCGCGTGGGTGCCAAACGCCAGTCCGGGCTGCTTGTCGAGCGCGTACAGCGCGACGTCGCCGCGGGTGATGCGCTCGGCGAACGCGGTGTAGCCGGTCAGCGCGATGACCGCGTGACGGTAGTGGCCGGCCGGCATGCGGTTGATGCGCTCGACCATCAGGTTTTCCATGCCGCCGAAATCGAGGCGGTAAATCAGGTGCACGACCAGTGGCGGCTTCATCGCTTCGGTCCCTGTTGCGCGCGCACGCGCGCCAACGTTGCGTCCATGGCGCCGAGATTGTCGGCGAGGAAGGCGCGCACGGCGGCGCGGGCGCCGTCGGGCTGGTCGCCAAGCGGCGCGAACAGCATGACGGCGGCGCCATCGTCGCTGCCGGCGAGTACGCGCTGCTTGATCTGCAGCAGCTTGCCCATCGTATCGCTGGTGGTGGCGCGGCCGTCGATCCAGTACCAGTGCCAGACCAGCAGCGCGCCCTCTTTACTGTGCAACATCGACTCGCGCACGGCCAGGGTACGGCCGGCAACCGTCTCGTTGCGCACCGCGCCCCCCGTCAGGTTCCATGGCGAATTCACCATCGACGTCAGCCGGTTGGTCGACGTGATCATTTTGCTGCCTCCGGTTTGATGGCGGTAGTACAAGAGCGACAGGCCCACCTGGTCGGTGTTCTGCGCGTAATAGCGGCGCAGCGACGCGGCCGGCGGCGTGAAGGCGGGCCGCCAATCGGTGAAGGCGGTCGTGGACGGCCCCTTGGCCG
The DNA here is from genome assembly GCA_963511605.1 of uncultured Duganella sp. Lineage (GTDB taxonomy): Bacteria > Pseudomonadota > Gammaproteobacteria > Burkholderiales > Burkholderiaceae_D > Rugamonas. Next base: position 56,341 of record CAUPJZ010000021.1, read on the forward strand.
GAAAACTGTCGAGTCCGACCGGCGGCGCCGTGCCGCCGGCGCTTTGCAGGTAGCCGGCGTAGGCGGGCCAGACGCCCAGGGACACCACGACGCCGAGCGCCATCGCGGCGATTCGCGTGGTTGGCGGCCGCTGCGGCGTGGGCTTGGGCGCCGGGGTCGGGGCCGGCGGCGGGCGGTCGCGCCAGCGCGCGCCGACCAGGAACAGCGCGAAGATGACGATGCCGAAGAACAGCCAGCCATACAGCAGGTGATCGACGCCGACCGCGACGGTCATGTCGCTCAGGTGGCCGAGCATGACGATCATGTAGGCGCGCAGGCCGTTCGCCAGGATCGGCAGCGAGGCGGCGACCATGACGAACAGCGCGCGCTTCCACCAGCGGGTATAGGTCGTGTAGGCGTACAACACGCCGGCCGTCACCGAGGCGATCAGATAACGCAGGCCGCTGCACGCCTCCACCACCGACCACCCGCCCGACGGCAGGATGAAGTTATTGCCTTCATGCAGGACCGGTATGCCGCTCAGGCGCAGCGCAGCCACCGTGAAATTGGCGGTGACGGTCATCAGGGGTTCGATCAGGCTGTCGCCGACCGGCACGGCCAGGAACAGGAACAGCAACGGGAACGCGATCACCCGCGCCATGCGCGGTCCCAGCACCGCCAAGGCCGTCAGCGGGAACATCGCGACGAAGGCGTACTGGCGTATCACCTGCACCTCGCCCAGGTCGGCCAGCAGCCAGAGCATGCCGCAGCCGGCCAGCGGCAACAGCGCCGGCCAGAACGGCGCCGGCGCCATCGCCCGCAGCCGCTCGCGGCGCTGCCAGGCCAGCCACAGGCTGATCGGCACGATCAGGTAGCCATGGGCGAAGGTTTCCGAGCGCGCCCAGATCTCGACGATGGAGACGGCCGTGCTCCAGTAGGCGGCCAGCGGCAGCAATGTCAGCAGCAAGGCCAGCGGCAAGGCGCGGGCGCCGGCCGTGGTGCCGTCCGCGCCTGTTCCGCGCGCGGCGCGGCCGATGCCTGGCCCGGCGTCGCTGGCGGTGGCGGCGGCCGCGGGCGCGGCCGTGGTGTCCATCGCGCTCATGTCACGCGCTCCGTGGCCAGGGTTGGGCCGGACACTGTTCCAGCAACGCGGACACGGGCGCCAGATTGCTATCCCAGCCGTACAACTGTTCGACCTTGGCGCGCGCGGCCGCGCCGATGGCCGGATCGGGCGCGTTCAGGTAGCCGAGCGCCGCGCGGGCATGGCCGCCGGCGTCGTCGGCCAGCAGCAGCTCGCGGCCGGGCACGGCGTCGATGCCTTCGAGCGCCTGCGGCGAGACCAGCACCGGCCGCGCCATCGCCATCGCCTCCAGCACCTTGTTCTGGATGCCGCGCGCGATGCGCATCGGCGCCACGCACAGCGCCGCGTGCGCCACGTAGGCGCGCACGTCGGGCACGGTGCCGGTGACCAGCACGCCGGGCAGCTCGGCCAGGCGCAGCACGGCCGGCGCCGGCCGCGAGCCGACGATGCAAAACAGCACGTCCGGCGCGGCGGCGCGGATGACGGGCAACACCTCGCGCGCGAACCAGCTGACGGCGTCGATGTTGGGCCAGTAATCCATGGCGCCGGTGAAGGCGAGCACGAGCGCGCCCGCCGGATACGGCGAGGCGCCGCCGTTCGCCGGCGAGAAGAAGCCGGTATCGACGCCGTTGCTGTAATGGCCGATGCGGGCCGCGCTCTCCGGCGCCAGCGTGCGGAACAAGGCCGCCTCGGGCGCGGACACGAACAAGGCCGCGTCGCTGGCGCGCGCCACCGCCCGTTCGTAGGCCAGCAGCAGGCGCGCCTCGCGCCGGTAGACCTGGCGCATCGGCCAGCGCTTGCCGTCGGCGTACTGGCGCCACTTGTCGGAATCGACATCGACGAAATCCATCACCCGCCGGGCCGACGGATGGGCGTCGGCGTACTGCGCCATCGGCGACGAATAACAAACGATGCGGCTGATGCCTTCCCGCTCCACGGTCTCGTCGACCCAGCGCCGCATGCCGGCGTCGCGGTAATAGTCGCACGACAGCGCCCGCCCGCGCGCCAGCGCCGCCAGGCTGCGCACGCGTGCCCGCAGCGGGTGCAGCGCGGCGAAATGGCTGCCGGCGCACATCGCTTGCAGCTGCGGGACATGTTTCCAGTCGTCGGGGTCGTCGACAAACGTGCCCAGATAGACCTGGTAGCGGGCGCGCAGGTGCCGCAGCAAATGGTACGACCGTATCTTGTCGCCCTTGTTGGGCGGATACGGAATGCGGTGCACCAGGAGCAGCAGTTTTTCCACGTGTCAGCCCAGCTTCTTGACGATGTGCGGCCCAAGCATGTTCGCCACCGGCAACGGCAGGCGTTGCCACATCTGGATGAACAGCCGGTACTTGGGATTGAGCGGGTTGTTTTCAGGCACCGCCGTCGCCTTGATCAGCTTGACCTCGTAGTCCAGCGGTTCCGGCTCGAAGCCCCAGTTCTTCTTGAAATCGAAGGCGCCCGTGCCCAGCTTGCTACGGCCGAAATCGAACAGCCGCATGCCGCGCGCGGCCGACGCCTGCATCAAATTCCAGTACATGAAGTCGTTGCCGGCCAGCGCGCGGGCGTTGTCCAGTCCGCCTCCGTAGTACGGCAGCACCTGGTCGCGGAAGAAGAAACTGAGCACGCCGGCCACCAGTTCGCCCTCATGAGTGACGACCCGCACCTCGCAATCGTCGCCGAAGGTTTCCTTGAGCAGCGCGAAGTAGCGGCGCGAAAACACCGGCGTGCCCAGGCGGTGCACGCTGCGCGCGTAGGCGGCGTAAAAGCGTCCGACGTCCTGGTCGACCTCGCCTTGCAGGCCGAATTTGATGCCCTTCCTGACCATGGCGCGCTGTTTGCGCGGAATGGCGTTCATATTGTGCTCGTCGTCGGCGACGATGGCTTTGCGGAACGTCACATACAGCGGCTTGGCGATCCAGCCGGGATCGCCGGGATGGCTGCGCGCGATGTTGCGGTACTCGAGGTGGCCGACGCCCAGCTCGCGCGCCAGCGCCTGCGCGGCCTGGTCGAGCATGGCGCGCGCCTCGTCGGAACTGGCGGCGATGCCGCCGTAGACGCAGAACGGCAACGCGCCCAGCCAGTGGCCGAACATCCGGCTGCGCACCTCGCCCAGCGGCAAGATGCCTTCGATGACGCCGGCACGCTCGACATAATAAAACCAGGTGCGGTGGCCGAACGCCTGGCGCAGCACGCGCTGCCATCCGGCGCGGTGGAAGAACGTCGCCTGCGGGCACTGGTCGACGTAGGCGTCCCAGCGCTGGCTGTCCTGTTCCTCCATCCGGCGCAGGCGCAACCGGCCGGCCGCCGGTGCTTGCGCTACGGCCAGGTGCGCGTGTTCGGCCAGCGCGCTCATGCGGCCCCCAGGAACAGCCGGTCCATGCGGTCCCAGGCGAAGTCACGCGTCAAGGCGCGGATGCGGCCGTCCATGCGGTCGAGGTTGACGTAGTGGCGGAAGCGCGTCTTCCATTCCAGACCCTGTTGGCGCGGCTGGCCGGGGTCGAGCTCCCACGGATGGAAATAGAAGATGGCCGGTTGGCGGTCCTGCTGGTTCACCTGGCGCATCATCCAGCGCGACATCGCGTACGGCATCAGGCGGAAATAGCCGCCGCCGCCGGCCGGCAGGTTGCGCTTCATCAGGCGCACGGTGGTGATCGGTACTTCCAGCAGCCCCTGCTCGCCGTTCGGATAGAAGGCGAAGCGCGGCGCGTCCGGCATGCCGTAGTGGTCGTGGACGATCGGATAGATGCTGGAGCTGTAGCGGTAGCCGGCCTGCTGCAGCGCGTCCAGCGCCCACAGATTGGCCGGGCCGATCGAGAAGCTGGGCGCGCGGTAGCCGCGCACGGCCTGGCCGCCGATGTCTTCCAGTATCGCTTTGCTGGAGGTGATGTCTTCCGAGAAAGCCGTGTGGCTCTGGTCCGACGCCCGCAGGTGGCCGTAGCCGTGGCTGGCCAGCTCGTGGCCGCCGTCGACGATGCGCCGCACCAGCTTTGGGTAGCGCTCGGCGATCCAGCCCAGGGTGAAGAAGGTGGCGACGACGGCGCCGTCGTCCAGGATGCCCAGGATGCGGTCGACATTGGCCTCGACCCGGCATTCGCGGTCGGCCCAGCTGTCGCGGGCGATGTGCGGCGCGAACGCCGACACCTGGAAGTAATCCTCGACGTCGATCGTCATGGCGTTGCGCACCGGCTGGACGGTTGTCATTGCGTCGTCCCTTCGCGCTCGGTGAGCCAGCGCTGCATGATCTGGACGATGCGGCGCGCCGCCTGGCCGTCCCAGTAGCGCGGCACGCGGCCGGTCTTGCCGCCGCCGCTGAGCACCTTGTTGTACTCGGCCAGGATGCGGCCGGCGTCCTGGCCGACGATGGTGTTGGTGCCCTGCTCGACCGTGATCGGCCGCTCGGTGTTGTTGCGCAGGGTCAGGCACGGCACGCCCAGCGCGGTGGTTTCCTCCTGCATGCCGCCGGAATCGGTCAGCACCACGCGGGCGCCGCGCATCAAGCCCAGCATTTCGAGGTAGCCCATCGGCGGCAACGCCAGCATGCCCGGCTGGTCGAGCAGGTCGCCGAGGCCGGCGCGCTCGATCATGGCGCGCGTGCGCGGGTGCAGCGGGAACATCACCGGCGTGCGGCGCGAGACGATCAGCGCCGTCTCGAGCAGGCTGCGCAGCACTTCCGGCCGGTCGACGTTCGATGGCCGGTGCAAGGTCAGCACCGCGTAGCCGTCCTCGCCGTCGGCGAAGCCGGGCCGCCCGGCCATCGCGGCGATGCTGGCGGCAGGCAACGCGCGCGGCAGGTTGGCCACCAGCGTGTCGATCATGACGTTGCCGGTGAAATGGATGCGCTGTTCCTCGATGCCCTCGCGCAGCAGGTTGTCGCGCCCGCTCGATTCGGTGGTGAACAGCAGGTCGGACAGCTGGTCGGTGAGGATGCGGTTGATCTCCTCCGGCATGGCGCGGTCGCCGCTGCGCAGGCCCGCCTCCACATGGAACACCGGAATGCCGCGCTTGTTGGCCACCAGCGCGCAGGCCAGGGTCGAATTGACGTCGCCCACCACCAGCACGCCGTCGGGGGCCACCTCGTCCATGGCCGGCTCGAACTTGCGCATCACCTCGGCGGTCTGCAGCGCGTGGCTGCCGGAGCCGACCTCCAGGTTGATGTCCGGGTCGCGGATGCCCAGCGCCGAGAAGATCTGGTGGTTCATGGCGACGTCGTAGTGCTGGCCGGTGTGCAGCAGGCGCGCCTCGAATCCGGCCGCCGGCTCGGCCAGCGCTGACATGATGGGCGCCATCTTCATGAAGTTGGGGCGGGCGCCGACCACGCAAAGGATGCGGAATCTGCGCGCGGGCGTTTCTGGGTCGATCAGGCTCATTCGATGTTGTCCATCTGTGGCAGGTTGGCGGGAGTGGCGACCAGTTTTCTCAATACATGCAGCAGCGACACCATCGAGCGTTCGACGCGCACCAGGCGTTCGTCGATCGTCCCCTGGGACACCATGCCGCCGCTGGGCGGCCAGGCGTCGGAGGCGCCGCCGGCGGGCTCCATGGCCGGCGCCGAATCCGGCCCGTCCGGCGCGGCCGTCTCGTCGCGGATGTCGCGCAGCACCGTGGCCACCTCGGCCTCGGTGAAGGTGTCGAGCTCCTCGAGGAAACCCATCAGCAGCAGGCGGTCGCAGACGTGGTTGGTGGTGCGGGGGATGCCGCCGGCGTAGGCGTGGATGGCCGCGTGGGCGCCGTCGGTGAAGCACGGATTGCCGCGCCAGCCGACCGTTTGCAGCCGGTGCACGATGTAGGCGCGCGTCTCGTCGCTGTTCATCGGCCCCAGGTGGTAGGTGGCGATGACGCGCTGGCGCAGCTGGCGCAATTCCGGGCTGTTGAGCGTGGTGCGGAATTCGGGCTGGCCCAGCAGGAAGGTTTGCAGCAGCGAACGCTCGTCGGACTGGAAGTTCGACAGCATGCGCAACTCCTCGACGGTGCGGGCGGTGAGGTTTTGCGCCTCGTCGACGACCAGCAGCGCGCGCTTGCCCTGCTTGTCGCAGTTGCGCAGGAACTGTTCCAGCCGCACCAGCAGCATGCTCTTGCTGCCCTCCTCGGCCGGCACGCCGAACGCGGCCAGCACCATGCGCAGCGTGTCCTCGGTGTTCAGGTAGGTGTTGGTGATCTGCGCGGCGACGATCTCGCTGGCCGGCAGGCCGTTGAACATATTGCGCATCAGGGTGGTCTTGCCGGCGCCGACCTCGCCCGTGATGACGATGAAGCCCTCGCGCTGCGACAGGCCGTATTCGAGATAGGCCATGGCGCGCTTGTGGCCCTGGCTGCCGAAAAAGAAGTGGGGGTCGGGGCGCAGCTGGAACGGCTTGGCGCTGAGCCCATAATAGTTCTCATACATCGCGGGCCTGGCTCCTCAGAAGCGTTGGTTGAGATGAAACACGATGGCGTTCTCGCGGTAGCCGCCGCCGGCGCCGGCCACGCTGCCGGTTTGGCGGCGCAGTTCGAGGTCGCCGGTCAGTTGCCGGCCGAGCTGGCGCGTCAGCGCCACACGGAAGGCGCGGTTGATGCTGCTGGCCCGCTGGACCAGCGAGTCGGCCTTGTTGAAGCTGGCCGACAGGTTGACCGAGCTGCGCGGCGAGAGCCGGTAGTTGAAGGTGGCGCCGCCGCCCCGCTGGTGGCTGTTGTCGTTGAGGCTGCCAAAGCGGCTGCCCAGCAAGGCGCTGTCGGACTGCACCGACGACAGCGCGTTGCGCCGCTCGTCCGTCAGGCTCAACACCAGCACGCTGTGCGCCAGGGTCCAGGCCATCGACAGATTGAACTGCTTTTGCAGGATGTAGCGGTTGCTCAGATAGTTGACGCTGTCGGTCAGCGCCAGCGGCAGGCCGTTGGCGCGGATGAAGGCGTCGACCGCCTGGCGCCGCCGCGCCGGATCGGCGATGGCCCCGGCGTACATGCGGTCGAGCAGTTCAAAGGTCGAGACCGACGCCGGCAGCAGGAACTGGTCGCGCGACGTGGTGACGTCGGTCGAATAGCGCACGCTCCAGGCGGTGGCGCGGGTGCGGTGCACGGCGTCGAGGTGGTAGCTGTCGCCGAAGAAGCGCTTGCCGAAGCTGGCGCTGACGCTGGTGCGGCTCGACGGCGTCCAGCCGAAGCCGACCGACCACGACTTGCCGGTCGGCGTGTCGCCCACCTGCGATTCATATTTATACTGGTCGCGGCCGATGCTGGCCGTCAGGCGCAGCGGCGCGGCGACCAGGTAGGAGGCGTTCACCCCGGTGTTGCCGCTGATGGTGGTCGGGCGGGTGCCGTCCTCCAGGCGCTGGCGGTAGTAGTTCGCGCCCCAGCCGATGCGCGCGCCGATGCCGCCACCGAGCGAGGCTTGCACGCTGTCGGCGTTGCTGTGGCTGAAGCCGGCGCTGTCGGCGCTGACCACGTCGTGCGTGTAGCGCAGCTCGCCCGTCATCAGGCGGCCGAAGCCGTGCGTCAGGTACGGGCTCACGCTGTAGCTTTTGACGTTGGCGCGGTTGTCGGTCAGGTAGCCGTCCGCGCCGTTTTGCGCGACCGGCGGGCCGAACGCCGAGATGGCCTGCTGGCGGTAGGCGCCGGCGGCGTCCAGGAACAACAGGCCGCTGACCGCCTCGGCGTGCATCTTGCCGTTGAAGTTGTGCGACAGGCTCTGGTTGGCCGCCGGGTCGTCGCGCGAATAGGCGTACAGGCGCGCCTCGTAGGCGGCCAGCAATTGCAGGCGCGGGCTGTCGTCGCGTACGGTGATGCCCGGCGTCAGTTCGCTGATCCACAGGCTGCGGGCCTGGTCCGGCGGCGCCAGGCTGACGTTGTCGGTGTAGGTTTGCTGGAATTGCGCCGACGGCTCGACCTTCAGCTCCGCCCGGCACGCGGGCGAAAACAGCAACGCCACCGCCGCCGCCGTCACGGTCGGCACCGGCAGCCTCATGGCCAGCCCCGCGGCCCGCCCGTGGCGGCGCTCAGGACTGGCCATTATGATAAGTATAGTTATATTGGTAGTCATACGCCGCCGTCCCGGGGAACTCGCGGGTCTTGTTGTACACCAGGTTGACGTTGCTCAGGCCCTCGAGCTGGCGCAGCGATTCCTGCACCGCGTGCTGGCTGGTCTTCTCGGCCTCGACCACCACCACGATCTGGCCCATGTGCGCGGCCAGCACGTGCGCCTCGGTGGTGAGCAGCAGCGGCGGCGAATCGAAGATGATGATGCGGTCGGGATAGCGCCCGGCCATCTCCTTCAACAGGTTGGCCATGGCCTGGCTGGCCAGCAACTCGGTGGCGCGGGCGTTGGCGCCGCCGGCCGGCAGCAGCGTCAGGCCGTCGATATTGGTGTGCAGCAGCAGCTCGGACATGTCGGCGTTCTCGTCGAGCAGCAGCTCCATCAGGCCGCGCTGGCCTGGCAGGCCCAGCGTGCGCAGCACCGACGGCCGGGCGACGTCGGCGTCGACCAGCAGCACGGTGTGGTCCAGTTCCATGGCGATGCTCATGGCCAGGTTGATGGCGCAGAAGGTCTTGCCCTCGCCCGGCAGCGAGCTGGTGATCATGATCAGGTTGGCCGGCTTGTCGCTGCGGTGCTTGGGCGAGAAGGCGCGCGTGATCAGCGGGCGCTTGATGACCCTGACCTCCTCCATCAGCGGCGTGCGGGTGCCGGCGGTGATGAAGCCCATGGCCTGCATGCGCGCCGCGTCCAGTTCGATGTTCTTGCCGTTGCCGCGGTGGCGCAGCACGGCCGCCGGCGACGCCGACGGCGGCAGGCCGCGGGTCGGCGAGTCCGATGGCGACGGCGTCCCGGCGTTGGCCGCCAGCGACGCGGCGACGGCTTCGTCGGCGCGGGTTTGGGCCAGGCCCTGCGCCTGACCCTGTGCCGGCCCCTGCCGCGAGGCCGCGTCCTGGTGCATGCGGCTGGTGGCTCGTTCGATTATGCTCACGGAGAACTCCTGGTTTCGCTGATGAAGCTGGCTGACTGGGCGGGGCGAAGCCGCCGGGCGCCCGTCAGGCCGAGGGATTTAAGTCCGACTAGCGTTGCATCCACAACACCGACGCCATGACGCCGCCATAGCCGCCGAAGAACAGCGACACCGCCAGTCCGAACGCGTACAGGCGGCGTCGCCGCTTGAGGCGCTGGGTGTCGGTCCAGTTCATCGAAATGCTTCCAAGGATGGGAATGCCGGTGGCCTCGCGCAGCGAGCGCTGGCTGATGAAGGTGGGCCGGATCTGGCTCAGCAACAGCGCCGAGCCCAGGCCGGCCAGCAGCGCGCCGGCGAACACGATCGAGCACAGCCGCGCGCGGTTGGGGCCGACCGGCATCACCGGCGCGCTCGGCGGATCGATGACGCGGATGGTCATCATGTCCGACGCCGAGCTCAGGTCGCCCGACAGCCGGGCCGACTCGCGCCGCTCGACCAGCTTGGCGTAGTTTTCCTTGTTGATGGCGTAGTCGCGGTTCAGCTGCGACAGCTCGGCCTCGACCTCGGGCGCGGCCGTGCTCATGGCGCGCAGCGCCGCCACCCGGCTGCTGTATTCGCGCACGCGGGTCTGCAGCGCGGCCAGGCGCGCCTCCTCGACCGACAGCGCGACGTTCATCTGCTGCAGCATCGGGCTGAAATTGGCGCCGCTGGTGCGCACCTTCTTCGAGGCCTCCTCGCGCTTGCGGGCCTTCAACTGGTCGATCAGGCGCTTGGTGGCGGCGATGTCGGGATGCTCGTCGGTGTATTGCATGCGCAGCTGGTCGAGGTTTTTCTCGAGCGCCTGGATGCGGCCGTCGAGCTCCGGATTGGCGTCCTCGCTCGGCGTCGCGCCCAGCACCGGCGCCGGTTCCTCGCCGACGATCTGGCGTTTGATGGCGTTGCGCGACTGCTCGACCTCGGCCGCCTCCAGGCGCGCCTGGTTGAGCAGTTCGGTGGTCTCGGCCAGCTTGCTGGCGTAGTCGCCGCCCTGGCGCGACATCAGCCCCATGTGGCGGATCTTGAAATCCTTGAGCGCGTTCTCGCCGGCGGCCAGTTTTTCCTCGTAGCTCTTGATCTGCTCGGCGATGAAGGAAATGGCCTTGTCGGAATCCTGTTTCTTGCCGCCGACGCTGCCCTCGACGAAGATCGTCAGCAGCGATTGCACCACGTCCTTGCCCAGCTTGGGATCGGGATTGGTGTAGGCGATGGTGTAGATGTCGTCGTTGCCGGTGCCGCTGATGCTGATCTGCGAGGTCAGCTGGTCGATCAGGCGCTCCTTGTCGTTGACGCTGCGCGTCTTGATGTCCAGATCGACCATGCGGATGACGCGCTCGACGTTCGGCCGGCTGATCAGCGTGCGGCGCATGAACATCACCTGCTCCTCGATGTTGGGCATGGTGGTCATGCCGGCCATCAGGGGCTTGAGGATGCTTTGGGTGTCGACATAGACGCGCGCCGTCGATTGGTACTCGTCCGGCATGCGGTACACGACCGCCCAGCCGATCAGGCCGACCAACCACGCGACCGCCACGGCATACCAGCGATACTTGCCGAGCGCTTTCAGAAACGTCAGCAGCAGTGCACTCAATTCCGCCATCTCTTGCCTCGCCAAGTGCGCGCCAAGTCCTGTCTGGAAGGCCGGCGCGTCGATTATCAAAACAACATTTCTATGAATCATAGTACAACGGATGGCTTCGTTGTTATTATTTTTTACACACTCCGCCACAACGTTGCAAGAAGTCGACAGGCGGCCCGGCGGCAAAGATTTATTGAAAAAATCATCAGATGGTGTAGATTGCGGGCATGATCATAATCGCCACATTTTTAAGCACCGCGCGCCGGACGGCGCTCCTGTCGGCGTGGCTCGGAGGCGCGGCGCTGGCCGCCTGCCCGGGCGCGCGGGCGGCCGAGCTGAGGGACACCGTGGCCGCCGTCAAGCGCTCGGTGGTGGCGATCGGCAGCTACCAGCCGACGCGCTCGCCGCCCATCGTCTACAGCGGCACCGGCTGGGTCACCGGCGACGGCCTGAGCGTGATCACCAACGCCCACGTGGTGCCGGAGGCGCCCGACCTGGCGCGCCAGGAAAGCTGGGGCGTGGTGGTGGCCGACGGCCAAAATGTGCGCTTCCGCCCGGCAACGTTGGCCGGACGCGACACCGAACACGATTTATTGCACCTGCGCCTGGCGGGCACGCCGCTGCCCGCGCTCAAGCTGGCCGATTCGGACACCGCCGGCGAGGGCCAGGACCTGGCCTTCACCGGCTTCCCGCTGGGCATGGTGCTCGGTTTGCATCCGGCCACGCACCGCGCGGTGCTGGCGGCGATCACGCCGATGACGCGGCCGGCGGCGACCTCGCGCCAGCTCGACGCGCGCGCCGTCAAGCAGCTCGGCCGGCCACCGGTGACGGTGTTCCAGCTCGACGCCATCGCCTATCCCGGCAACAGCGGCAGCCCGCTGTACGACCCGGCCACCGGGGCCGTTTACGGGGTGCTGAACATGGTGTACGTCAAGGGCAGCAAGGAGAACGCGATCAGCACGCCGAGCGGCATCGGCTACGCCGTGCCGTCGAACTACGTGCGCGAATTGCTGCGCGCACCGTCACAATAAAGCCACAACGACGCCACAATAACTTTCTTGCCATGATCAAAAAGGCATGTCAAAATGAAAATATCGGCGTCGCTTGCGCCGTGCCAGTTTTCTCCATCGCACTCCCTTAAAGGACGACCGTGAACGCGCACTCTTCCCCCAATCCTTACCGGCGCGCGCTGCGCCGCGTCCTGGCGTTGACCTGCGGCCTGGCCATCGCGGCGTTGTCCGGCTGCGCGGCGCAGCGGCCGCTGGCCGCGCCCGTCGAGTCTTCGCCGGAGATCGATTACCTGATCGGTCCGGGCGACAGCATCAGCATCAACGTCTGGCGCAATCCGGAGGTGTCGCAAACGGTGCCGGTGCGCCCCGACGGCAAGATCACGGCGCCGCTGGTGGAGGACTTGCCGGCCAGCGGCAAGACCCCGAGCCAGCTCGCGCGCGACATCGAAAAAGCGCTGGCGCGCTACATCCAGCAACCGGCCGTGAGCGTCGTCGTCAACGGCTTCGTCGGCACGTACGACCAGCAGATCCGCGTGATCGGCCAGGCCGCCAAGCCGCAGTCGCTGCCGTACCGGCGCGACATGTCGCTGATGGACGTGCTGATCGCCGTCGGCGGCGTCACCGAGTTCGCGGCGGGCAACCGCGCCAGCATCGTGCGCAAGATCGACGGCAAACAGGAGAAGCTGCCGGTGCGCCTGAGCGACTTGATCAAGGACGGCGACATCTCGGCCAATGTGCGCATGTGGCCGGGCGACATCCTGATCATCCCCGAGAGTTTCTTTTAAGATAGTGTCGAGATTCTTTACAGTCGCCGGCCCCGCGCGGGCCGCGCCTGCGGCGATAGCATAAAACCGATCATAAGTCCTTGATTTTAATTGAAGCCCGGTCAGGATGCAGTGTCGGGAATGAAACTTGCATTAGATCGTACAGACAAGTAAAACACAGGGGATGGCAGACGTGGCTAAGCAAACGCATCAAGATAATCCAGGCGATGCGCCGGTGCCGGTGCAGGTGGTGGCGGACGCCGGCGCCCCGTCGCGGCCGTCGCGCCGGCGCCTGGCCGGAGCCGGCATCGCCAGCGGCGTCATCCTGACACTGAAAAGTCCGTCGGCCATGGGCACGACGATGTGCAAGGCGCCGTCGGGCGCGATGTCGGGGGGATTGAGCAGCCAGAAGCCGACGACGACGCTGGTGTGCAAGGGCCGCCTGCCGTCGTGGTGGGCCATGCAGGCCTGTCCGCTGCCGCCGACCTGCGCCGCCTTCGGCCACGTGTTCACCTGCGGCTCGCGCACCTCGGCCTACGCCAGCGTGCCGATCCTCAAGATCCTGAAGGCCCAGACCTACGACCGCGACCGGGTCGGCATGTACCTGATGGCGGCCTACTTCAACGCCTACACGGGCAAGACCTCGTTCCTGAAGGTGCCGGCGGTGATCGCCATCTGGAACGAGTGGCAGAGCTCCGGCGCCAACCTCGGCGGCACGTACACGCCGATCGCGGGGGGCCGCAAATGGGGCTCGCGCGAAATCGTCGCCTACCTCGCCAGCACCATGACATGAGCACGGCCATTTCCTGGCGCCTGACGCCGGGCCAGCAACTGCGGCGGCGGCAGTGGGACGGGGAATGCGTGCTGTACAACGACCTCTCGGGCGACACCCACCTGCTCGGCGCCGACGCGCTGGAGCTGCTGCTCGCGCTGCTGGCCGGACCGGCCGACGCCGACGCCCTGGCGCGCAGGCTGCTGGCGGCCGGACTGGACGCGGACGAGCCGGCTGAGGTGGACGCCCTGCTGGCGGACCTGGAAGGCCTGGCCCTGGTCGAGGCGGTATGCTGACCGTGGCGCAGCTGCCGGCCGGCCAACTGGCCGCGCGCCTGGCCGGCGCCGGCCTGTACCTGCAGACCGGCGCCTTCGTCACCCGCGTGCAAAGCACGATACCGGGCGTGGTGCGCGGCGTGGGGCTGATGTATGCCGACTATCCGCTCGGCCCCGACGACGGCTATGCCGATTTCCACCTGCGCATGGTACGTCCGCTCAACTGGCGGCGCTGGTTGCGCCCGCAGGTGCAGTTGCTCGCCGACGGGCTGGCCCCGTTCAAGCCGCTGCCGCTGGCGCAGGCCTATCCGATGTTCGAATGGGGGCTGAACTGGTGCATCTCCAGCCGCGCCCACAGCTACCTGATGCTGCACGCGGCGGTGGTGGAAAAGAACGGCCGCGCGGCCATCCTGCCGGCGCCGCCAGGCTCCGGAAAAAGCACCTTGTGCGCGGCCCTGGTCCACCACGGCTGGCGCCTGCTGTCCGACGAACTGACCATGGTCCGGCTGGAGGACGGCCTGATCGTGCCGATGCCGCGTCCGATCAGCCTGAAGAACGGCTCGATCGACCTGATGCGCGCGGCGCTGCCGGCCGCCCTGTTCTCGCCGCCCGTGCACGACACCAGCAAGGGCACGGTGGCCCACCTGCGGGCGCCGGCCGACAGCGTCGGCCGACTGGCCGAGCCGGCGCGGCCGGCCTGGATCGTCTTCCCCCGCTACGAAGCGCGCGCGGCGGCCGAGCTGCTGCGCGTCGCCAAGGGGCGCGCCCATTTGCGCGCCGCCGAGAACGCCTTCAATTACAGCGTGCTGGGCGCGCGCGGGTTCGACGCCATGGCCGACCTCATCGAACAATCGGACTGCTACGACTTTTGCTACAGCGGCCTGGCCGACGGCATCGCCACCTTCGAGCGCCTGGCGGCGGCGGCATGACGCCGCTGCTGATCGAGGTGCTGCGCACGCCGGCGGCGCTGGCCGCGTTCACCCCCGCCCAATGCGACCTGGTGCTGCGCCAGGCCGACCGCGCGCAACTGCTGGCCAGCCTGCACGCGCGGGCGCGCGACGCCGGCGTGCTGGAGCGCTTGCCGGCGCCGGCGCGGCAACAACTCGAGTGGGCCCGCCAGCAGGGCGAGCGCCACTTGCAGGCGGTGCGCTGGGAGGTGCGGCAGATCCGCCGGGCGATGGCGGGACTGGGCGTGCCGCTGATCCTGCTCAAGGGTGGCGCCTACGCGATGGCCGGGCTGGCCGCCGCCGAGGGCAGGATCTTTTCCGACATCGACATCCTGGTGCCGCGCGCGGCGCTGGCCGACGTCGAATCGGCGCTGATGTTGCACGGCTGGGCCGGCGTCGGCCACGACGACTACGACCAGCATTACTACCGGCGCTGGATGCACGAACTGCCGCCGATGCGCCACGTCTGGCGCGAGACGGTGATCGACGTCCACCACGCCATACTGCCGAGCACGGCCGCCGCGCATCCCGACGCCATGCTGCTGCGCGCGGCGGCCGAGCCGCTGCCCGGCCATCCCGCCAGCGGCAGCCTGCCGCCGCTGTACACGCTCGGCCCGGTGGACATGATACTGCACAGCGCCACCCACCTGCTCTACGAGAGCGAGTTCGACCACGGCTTGCGCAACCTGGTCGACATCGACCGCTTGCTGCACGAATTTTCGTCGCTGCCCGGATTCTGGGTGCGGCTGACGGACCGGGCCGCGATGCTGCAACTGCAACGGCCACTGTTTTACGCGCTGCGCCACGCCGCGCGCCTGTTGCACACGCCGGTGCCGGCGGCGCTACTGGACGGAAACGGGGTGGCGCGGCCGGGGCCGGTGGTGCTGGCGCTGATGGACGCGCTGCTGGACCGGGCGCTGCTGCCGCGGCACGCCAGCTGCGACGGCCCGCTGAGCAAGCTGGCGCGCCAGATGCTGTACCTGCGCGGCAACTGGCTGCGCATGCCGCCCTGGCTGCTGGCGCGCCACCTGCTCCACAAGGCGCTGCTGACGCCGCTTCAGGCGGCGCGCACGCGCGACGTGTGAGCGCCGGCGCGCCGCCGGTTGCCCTATCAGCCTGCTTCGGCCGCCGCCAGCGCCTTGCGGTAATACCGCGTGCCGAGGGCGATCGCCAGCCGCTGCAACGGATGGCTGCTGCCGCCGGGCCGGTAGGTGTGGACCATCTTGTTGCGGAAGGCGTCGAACTGCATGCCGTGCGGGGCGGCCAGCACCTCGCCCCGTCCCAGCATCACCTTCAGCGCCACCGTGGCCGAGATCCCCGCGCACAGATTGCACGCCATGATGGTCGACGGTCCGCGCCGCTCCTTGAGGTTCATGGCCGAGGGCACCACCAGATACGGGCGGTGCAGCCCGGCCGGCGCCAGCCCGACGATGAAGCGGATCGCCTTGTCGAGCTCGGGCAGATCGCCCCACTGGAAGAATTCCTCGAACGTGGTTTTGCCTGGCAGGAAAGTCAGGCTGGCCGCGCCCATGCCCAGCGGCGCGCAGGTGGTCGATGGAATGCCCAGCTCGGCACATTTGGCGAAGGTTTGCTGGCGCGCGTCGAAGGCGAAGAAGTCGAGGCCGTCGACATAAAAATCCACATCGCGCAGAAAATCGGGCAGGTTGGCGCCGGTCACCCCTTCGGGGAAGACGCGCACGTCGGCCTCGGGGTTGATGTCGAGGATCATGCGCCGTATCACCTCGGACTTCGGCTGGCCGAGCGTGCTCATGGTCGCGCCCAGCTGGCGGTTGAAGTTGACGATGTCGTAGGTATCGAAATCGGCGATGACGAACTTGCCGAAGCCGAGCCGGGCGAAGGTGTTGGCGTAGAACGAGCCGACCGCGCCGGCGCCGCCGATGGCCACCCGCTTGCCCCGCAGTAAAGCCTGCTCGGCCTCGGTGACCCAGCCGATGTTGCGCGAGAACGCCTTCTCGTAAATGAATGCCTGATCCATGACAGCTACCTTTCAAGTGATCCCGGATACGCGGAATCGTGGCCGTCCCCAGCGCCAACGTTCCATCCCGGGATATTCGGTGAGTCTTAACAACGAGGTGCTACAAACCGGTGCTACTTGCCCCGCTCGCGCCGCAGCGCGATGCCGACCGCCAGCGGCAAGGCGTAAATGAAGGTCTGCGGATCGACCTTGCAATGCCGCCCCAGCAGCGACGGCGAGACTTCCTGCCGGTGCAGCACGCGGTGCAGCAGGTCGGCGACGAAGCTGCGGCGCAGGCGGCGCACGCTGGCGAGGTTGGCCCGGCGCTGCGGCGCCGACAGGCTGAACAACCGCGACAGCGCGCGCTGGAATTTCATTTCGTGGTGCAGGCGCAACAGCGATGTCTTGCTGCCCCAGCCGGAACCGGAAAAGATGTTCACGCCGGCGCCGTAGACGCACTCGCAGCGCGCCGAAAACGCGATGCGGCCGGTGCGCTGGCTCAGCTCGAGCCAGAACAGATAGTCTTCGCCGGCGTAGACGAACTCCTCGCGGAAGCGCAAGGTCGACAGCGGCGCGTGGCGGTACACCACGGTCGAGGTGCCGATGATGTTGCCGCTCAGGATCTGGTCGAACATGTCGCCCCGGTAGGCGTGCAGCCCGTCGGCCCCGGCCAGCGCCGGGTGCTGCGCCGGATCGATGCGGCCGGCGCGGCGGAACGCGCTGACCGTCTGGTTCAACTGGTAGTGGTCGGAAAAGTAGAAATCGTTGCCCTGCCCCAGCGCCGTCAGCGCGCGCTCCAGGTGCTCGGGTATCCATTCGTCGTCGGAATCGAGGAAGGCGACGAAGTCGGTGCCTGCCGGCAGCGCGCGCAGCCCGGTGTTGCGGGCGGCGGCGGGACCGGCGTTGGGCCGTTCGATGATGACGATGCGCTCCGGCTCGTCCGCCAGCAAGCCGGCCAGCTCGCCGCGCGCCGGCACCGGCGAGGCGTCGTCGACGATGATGATGGTGAGCCGGTGTTCGCCGCGCTGGGCCAGCGCCGACGTCACCGCCTTGCGCAGGATGCCCTCTTGCCGCTGGTAGTACGGAATGATCACGGCCACCGTGGGCAAGGCGCCCGCGTTGCCGTCGGCTGCGAGGTTCATGTTTTTCTCCGTTGCGGGATGCGCGGCGCGGGCAGGAAGCGCCGCGCCGTCAACCACAGGTCGCTGACCAGGGGCATCGGATCGCGCCAGCTGTGGACGAAATAGCGGGTGCCCGGCCGGACGAAGTCGAGCAGGTAGCCCGCCACCTCGGCCAGCCGGCCGGCCGGCGGCACGTAACCGTCGCCGGGCTTGCGGGTCAGTACGCGCCACAGGCGCTTGGTCTCCGGCGCCATGAAGCGGGCGCGCAGGCCCGCCACGTACGGCGCCTGCGCCACCGGCCGGTCCAGGCCCAGCAGCTGGTAGGCGTACCACGGAAACGCCGCGCCGGCCTGGCAGGCCAGCGGCAGGCTGCCCCAGAAGCGGCCGTTGATCTCCATCAGCGCGGCCCGCCCGGTCGCCGGATCGTAGCGGTATTCGACCATCGCCACGCCCTCCCAGTCCAACGCGCGCAACAGCGCGACCGATTGCGCCATCAGCGCGGCGTGCCGGTCCGGCGGCAGCGACTCGCACAATGTGGAAATGCCACCCTCCGGCGGCCATTCGTGGACGCGGCGGTGCTGGAACAGGCAGTGCGGCTGGCCGTCGCGCATCAGCACGAACTGGCCAAGGCCGTAACCGGCGCAGAATTCCTGCACCATCGGATAGATGCCGACCGCCTCGTAGCGGCGCAGGCCGGCCATCAGCTCGTCGGCGCCGGCGCAGTAGCGCAGCTTGTCGAGCGACAGGCCGGCCCGGCGCAGCGGCTGCATGGCGCCGTTCGGATCGGCCCACTTGAGGATGACCGGATAGCGCAGCCCCGGCGCGGCGGCGGCGGCTTCCTCCATCGACGCCGGATGCAAGGTGCGCGGCACGTGGATGCCCACCGAGGCGGCGGCCGCATAGGTCTGGTCCTTGTGCAGCACCCGCTCCATGCGCGCGGTGTCGGCGAACATCAGGCGGTAGCCGTCCAGCTGCCCGCGCTCCAGGTTGAGCGCGGCGATGTCGGTTTCGGAGATCGCGAACAGGCAGGCCGGGCCGATCTCCGAGGACAGCTGGCGCAATTGCTGCAGAAGGCCGGCGGTGCCGCCGCCGGGACGTATCAGGCCCCGGGTGAGATAGCGCGAGCGCAGGCCGAGCCCGGACGCGCTGTGCGCGATGCCGATCACCGGCACGCCGCGCCGGCCCAGGTCGCGGATGATGGCCAGCCCGATCGGGGTGTCGATGCCCAGCACCACAGCCGGTATCAGGGTCTCAGCCATGGGGAACTCCCGCCGCCGGCGCCTCCGGCACATGCCGGCCCGCCCGGTCGAAGATGCGCGCCAGCAGCTTGCGGATCGCGTGCCGCCAGTGGTGGCGCTGCTGTTCGGTCAGGCTGCCCAGCACGCCGATGGTGGCGAAGGTGGCCAGCATCGTGGCGGCGTAAAACCAGGGCCGGCCCGGATCGCCGTCGATCAGCGCGGCGTAGAACTGCATCAGCGGCTGGTGCAAAATATAGGCGCTGAAGGTGTAGGCGGCCAGCGGACGGATCACCGGTTCGATCACGCCCAGCGGCCGCGCGGCGATGTCCGCCAGCGCCCGCATGCCGGCGAAGTTGGCCAGCACGATGACCGCCAGCAGGTAGTCGGTGAGGAAGAACTTGGAGAACGCCATCTGCTGGTGCAAGTCGGCGCCGACGAGCCGCAGCAGCAGGTTCGAGCCCGCTTCGGTCATGCCGTAATGATGGAACAGCCAGTAGGCCGGCCACGAGGCGCCGAACAGCAGCGCGCCCGGCAGCGGCTTGAGCGTGCGCAACCATTGCCAGCGGAACAGTACCACGCCGGCCGCCCACACCGGCGCCAGCAGCAAGATCTTGGGGCCGAGCATCAGCATCACGGCGCCGGCCAGCAGCACGCGGGTGCGGCCGGCCGTGAAGGTGACGATGGCGAACAGCACGTAATACCAGAACTCGTAGCACAGCGACCAGTACGGCACGTTGGAGAACGACATGATCGATACCAGCCACACCTCGTTGAGGAAGGCCAGGCTGGTCAGGATGCGCAGCCAGGCCAGGCCGTAGGTGGTGGTGCCGCCGGTGTAGAACTGCGGCGTCATGGCCTCGCCGGCCATGTCCAGCAGCGGGGTCAGCAGCACCACCGGCAGCGCCAGCGAGTAAAAGCGCGACAGCCGGCTGGACCAGTAGGACAACGGCGTGTTCTCGCGCTCGGAGGTGATGTAGGCGATCACATAGCCCGACAGCACGAAGAAGACGATCACCGCCGCGTGGCCGTGGTTGCTGAAAGGCAGTTTGTCGGTGGTCAGCAAGCGGAAATTGGAGTGGTAGACGATCACCGCCAGTGCGGCGAGGACGCGCACCAGATCGAGGTAAATGGAAAAGCCGCGGTTCATGCGACGCTCCCGCTGCGGTCAGCCGCGCCGGCGGCGCGCCGGATCGCCGCCAGTTCGTTGGCGCCGGCAGCCACGTCGACGGGCGCGCGCCGTGTCAACTGCGGCACTGCGCGCTGAAGGCCGCGCACCGCTTGACGCACCCTTGCGAAGCATTGGTCGAAGTAGGCGTCGCTCAATGTAAAGGGATCGTGCAGGTGCGGCATCGGTCGCGTGCACCACAGGCCCAGCAGCACCACCTCGACGTCCGTGCGCGGTCCCAGCCGGCGTCGCAGCTCGCGCGCCTGGCGCACTTCCATGACCAGGAACAGGTCGCCCGGCTGGACGTCGAAGTCGGTCAGGTCGGTGGCGCGGTGGGCGCTCATGTCGTAGCCGTGGCGGCGCGCGGCGCGCAGCGCGCTGTCCGGCGAGGCCGAGCCGGTGTGGGTCGACAGGCCGGCCGAGGCCACCGTCATGTCCAGCCGCGCCGCCACCTGTTCGGCGAAGGCGCTGCGGCAGATGTTGCCGAGGCAGATGAAGACGGCGCGGCGCACCTTGTGCGGGTGGCGCAGGCGGAAGCCGGACAGGCGCCCGCTGGCGAGCTCGATCCGGGCCAGCCACGCGCGCACCAGGCCGCGCCAGGTGCCGTGCCGGCGGCTGATGGCCTCGGCCAGCGGCGCGAATGGGCGGCGCCAGTTCATGCCGCCCCCGCGCCCTGGCGCGCCAATGCCCAATGGCCGTAGCGGTCGTACAACACCTGGGTCGCCATGCGGCACACGCTTTGCCACGGCGCGCCGCTGAGCAAAGGGTTTTCCGCTTGTTGCGGCGCCAATGGCAGGCTGGCGGCGGCGGCCAGGCCGCTGGCCTGGTACAGGTCGCCGTTGGCCGCGAGATAGCCGCACAGGCGTGCGAGGCGTTCCTGGTTGACGCCGTGTCGGCGCAAGGTGCGGTAATCGGCGCCCCGGCTTTGCACGTATTCGAAGGGATGGGTCAGGATCACCACCAGCTCCATGCCGGCCCGGCGCGCCCGTTCCAGCAGGGTGCGCGTTTCGGCGAAGCTGGTGCCGGAGATCGACAGCGTCTTCAGGTGCGGACGGCGCAGGCGCCAGTCGCTGAAGGTCAGCACCGGGCATTCCAGCACGCCATGGCGCAGGTGGCGTCCGCCGTACAGGCGGTAGCGCGGATCGCCGCTGTCGTAGATCGCCAGGCCGATGTTGGAACTGTAGGGGATGCCGGCGGCGGCGATCGCGCTGTACAGGCCGCTGTCGTGCTGCAAGCTGGCGCTGCGGA
Organism: uncultured Duganella sp.; assembly: GCA_963511605.1. Classification (GTDB taxonomy): domain Bacteria; phylum Pseudomonadota; class Gammaproteobacteria; order Burkholderiales; family Burkholderiaceae_D; genus Rugamonas. The sequence goes on from CAUPJZ010000021.1 coordinate 77,429, forward strand.
ACACTTGCGGCGGCGGCAGGCCCCATTCGCGGAAGGTTTCCTGGCCCTGGCGCAGCAGCTCCAGGGTCGAAGCCTCGTCGCGGCCGGCGAAATCGTCCTGGCGCGGCTCGCGCCGCACCCGTTCGGCCCAGTCGTCGTGCTGGAACACCGCCCAGCACGGATGGGCGTGCAATTGCAGCTCGTGGCCGGCGGCGGCGACGCGCTGCGCCAGCGGCCGCATCGGGTCGTCGCGGAAGTAGTGGCGTTGCAAGGTCTCGATGAAAAAGGTCGCGGTGATGTCGTTGCGGGCGAAGCAGTCGAGCATGAAGTCGAGGCCCTGCGAACGGCCGTCGACGTCGCAGCGGACCATCTGCGCGCCGACCGGGCGCAGCGCCGGGTCGGCGAAGGCGCCGGCGATGCTGAATTCGGTATCGATGGTCAGGCAGACGCGCATGGCATCAGTTCCGGCTTTGATGCTGCTGGTACCACTGTTCGAGCATCAGCAACACCCACACCATCGTGCCGTGGTAGCCGGCGTGCTCGCGCACGTGATGGCCGAGCAGCTTGTCGATGAACTCGCCGCGCACGACGCCGCGCCGGCGCAGCGATTGCAGGCTGTCGCCGGCCAGCTCGCTGAGTCGCGGATACTGCTGCATCCAGACGCCGAACGGCAGGCCGAAGCCGTGCTTTTCCTTGTGGATGATTTCCCGCGGCAGGAAGTCGCCGAGCGCCTGCTTGAAGAAGTAGCGCAACTGGCTGCCGTTGAGCTTTTGGCGCGGCGTCAGGCGGGACGAGAACGCCACCATCGACTCGCTCAGGAACGGGAACGCGGCCTCGACGCCGGCCAGCGCGCAGGCGCCGCGCACCTTGGGCAAGTCGTTGTCGGCCAAGGTGATTTTCAGGTCCAGCGCCAGCATGCGGTTGATCAGGCTGCCGGCGTCGCTCTGGCCGTAGGACGCAGCCAGTTCGTCCAGCGGACGCGCGGTGTTGGCGCCGGCCAGCAGGCCCGGTTCGAACACCTCGGCCGCGCCATAGCGGTTGAGCAGGTTGTAGGTTTCCAGGCGTGCCGGCATCGGCACCGACGCCTGCGCCACGTAGCTGCGCGCCTTGCGCAGCAGCGCCACGCGGTCGGCGCCGGGGAAATGGTTGAGCGCGGGCTCGAGCAAGCCCTCGCGCAGCAGCGCCGGCACCTTCTGGTACAGCGCGAACACTTGCTGGCGGGCGTAGCGCTCGTTGCCGCCGAACAGCTCGTCGCCGCCGTCGCCGCCTATCATGCGCGTGACGCCGTCGGCCGCCGCCATGCGCGCGCAGTAATACGCGGGCACGGCCGAGGCGTTGCCGAACGGCTGGTCGAAGGCCTTCGCCATGCGCGGAATGATGTCGACGACGTCGTCGGCCGTCACATAGTATTCGTGGTGGTCGGTGCCGAAATGGCGCGAGGCCAGGCGGGCGTAGGACATCTCGTCGTAGCCGTCGGCCGAGAAGCCGATCGAATAGGTTTGCGCCGGCGCGCCGCCGGTCTCGCACAGGATGCCGGCCAAGGTGGAGCTGTCGGTGCCGCCGCTGAGGAAGGCGCCGACCTTGCCGTTGCCGGTCGACTCCCGCACGCTGTCGCGCAGCACCTGGCGGAATTCCTCCTTCAGTTGCGGGAACGGCGATTCGACCCGCTCGTCGAAGCGCATGCGCCAGTAGGTGTGCGGCTCGATCCGTCCCTGGCGGTAATGCAGGCAGCTGCCCGGCAGCAAGCGCTGCTGGTGCCGGTAGATGCCGCCCGGCGCCGGGATCATGTGGAAGAAAACGTAATTGTACAAACCCTGGGGATCGATCTCGGCCGGTGTCAGCGGGTGGCGGCGCAACGCCTGGGCCGAGCTGGCGAACACCAGGGTCTCGCCCTGCTGCTGGTACAGCAGCGGGAAGCTGCCCATGTGATCGGTGGCCAGCAAGGCTTCGCCGGCGCGCTCGTCGATGACCGCCAGCGCGAAGGCGCCGGTCAGCGCTGCGCACAGCGCCAACGCGCCCTGCCCTCGCCACAGTTCGGTCCAGGCCGGGCCGGGGATGGTATCGGCGCCGCCGCGCAGCCGGGCCTCGCCCCACAGCATGAAGCGCACGCCGTCGGCCTCGTAGCATTGCACGCCGGCGCCGGCCATGGCGCTTGCCGCGCCAGTCATGATGTGCGGCGGCTGGCCGTCGATGCCGACCAGCGGCGCGGCCATCGCCTCGGCCAGTTCACGGTTGGCGCCGGCGTCGCGGCCCTGCCCTATCCACCCACAGATTCCACTCATGAACCCGCTCCATCGCGATCTTGTTGTCCCACCAGTACCTCCAGCGCCGCCGGGTGGCTGAGGAATCCGCCGGGACTTGCGCTCAATCCATAGGCGCCCGATTGCAGCACCGCCACCAGGTCGCCCGGACCGGCGGCGGCCAATTCCATGCGGTCGGCCAGCAGGTCCAGCGGCGTGCACAGCGGCCCGACCACGGACACCGTCTCGCGCGCCGCGCCATGGACGCGGTTGCCGATCACCACCGGATAATTCTTGCGGATCACCTGGCCGAAGTTGCCCGAGGCCGACAGGTGATGGTGCAAACCACCGTCGGTGACCAGGAACACTTGCCCGCGCGAGACCTTGCGCTCGATCACACGGCTGACGTAGACGCCCGCCTCGCCGACCAGATAGCGGCCCAGCTCTATGACGATCTGCGCTTCCGGCAACGCGCGGCGCACGTCCGGCAGCAACAGTGCCAGGTTGGCGCCGACCGCCGCCACGTCGAGCCGCTGCTCGCCGGGGAAATAGGGAATGCCGAAGCCGCCGCCGATGTTCAGCAGCCGCATCGGACGGGGCGCGAACTCGGCCAGTCGTATCGCCAGCGCCAGGGTTTGCTGATGGGCTTCCTGCAAGGCCGCCGCCTTCAGGTTCTGCGAACCGCTGAAGATATGCAGGCCGTACCAGTCGACCGGCATCGCCGCCAGCCGTTCAAGCAAAGCCGGCACCAGCTCGGCGTCGATGCCGAACTGGCGAGCGCCGCCGCCCATGCGCATGCCGGACGACTTGAGTTCGAAATCGGGATTGACGCGCAGCGCCACCTGGGGACGGATATCGAGCCGCAGGCCGATCGCGGCGATGCGATCGAGCTCGGCTTCCGACTCGACGTTGATGATCACGCCGGCCGCCACCGCGCAGGACAGTTCGCCGTCGCCTTTGCCCGGGCCGGCGAAGCTAATGTCGGCCGGCGCCACGCCGGTGTCGAGCGCCACGCGCAGCTCGTTGCCGGAGGCGACGTCGATGCCGTCGACCAGGCCGGCCAGGTGGTGCACCACGGCCGGCATCGGATTGGCCTTCATCGCGTAATGCAGCTGCACGCCGGGCGGCAACGCGGCGCGCAGCTCGGCCACGCGGCGCGCGATGGCGTGGCGGTCGTAGGCATAGAACGGGGTCTGGCCCAGCTGCGCGGCCAGGCGCGTCAGCGGCACGCCGCCCACGTGCAGGCAGTCGTCACGCACGGGAAATTGCTCCAGCGGAGCGTGGACCGGCGCCTGGTTCAATCCTGCGTTCATGCCGCCGCTGCCGTGAAGCTGGACAGATATTGCGTGCTGAGCAGCTTGCGGTCGATCTTGCCGTTGGCGTTGCGCGGCAGGCTGGCATCGGCCAGGATGATCTTATGCGGCAGCATGTAGTTGGGCAGGTGCGGCTTGAGCGCGGCCAGCAGCCGGGCCTCGTCGAGCATGCGTCCCTCGCGCACGGCCACCACCACCACGATCGCCTGGCCCAGCACCGGATGCGGCACGCCCAGCGCGGCGGCCTCGGCCACCTCGCCCTGCGCGTACAGCACCGCCTCCACCTCGCCCGGGCTGACCCGGTAGCCGGAGGTTTTGATCATCTCGTCGGCGCGGCTGATGAAATACAGGAAGCCGTCCTCGTCGCGGCGCACGGTGTCGCCCGACCACACCGCCATCTCCGGCAGCATCAGGCCCGTCAGCGGCGAGCGGTAGGGTTTGAAGCGCTCGGCGGTGCGCGCGGCGTCGTTCCAGTAGCCGAGCGAGACCAGCGGTCCACGGTGCACCAGTTCGCCCGGCTCGCCGGGCGCGCATTCGCTGCCGTCGGGGCGCAGCACCAGCACCTCGGCGTTGGGGATGGCCTTGCCCATCGAGCCGGGACGCCGGTCCAGCTCGGCCGGCGGCAGGAAGGTCGAGCGGAACGCCTCGGTCAGGCCGTACATCAGATAGGGTTTGGCGGCCGGTAGCCTGGCGCGCAACTGGTCGAGCGTGGCGCGCGGCATGGCGCCGCCGGAATTGGTGAGATAGCGCAAGGTGCACACCGTCGGCCAGTCGAGCGCGGCCAGCTGTATCCACAGCGGCGGCACGCCGGCCAGGCCGGTGATGCGTTCGGCGACCACGGCGGTGAGCACATCGCGCGGCAACAAGTGGTTGATCAGTACCGCGCAGGCGCCGCTGAGGAAGGCGGTGGTCAGCTGGCTCAAGCCGTAGTCGAAGCTGAGCGGCAACACGGCGAGGATGCGGTCCTCCGCCGTGTTGCCCAGGTAGCTGGCGACGCTGGCCGCGCCGGCCACCAGGTTGCGGTGCGACAGCACCACGCCCTTGGGCTGGCCGGTGCTGCCGGAGGTGTACAGGATGGCGGCGACGTCGGAATCGGTGATGCGGCGGGCCGGCAACTTGGCGGTGTCGGCGTTGGCCTCGGCGGCGTCGGCCCCGGCCAGCGCCGCCTCCCAGTCCAGCACCTTGATCTGGCCGATATCGGCGACCGGCGTGGCGGCGCGGGCCGCGCCGAGCGCCAGCACCGTGTGCAGGCTGTCGCAGCCGCCCAGGCTGGGCGCGAGCTGGCGCAGCCGGTCGGCGCTGGTGACCAGCACGCGCACGTCGCAGTCGCGCAGGATGTAGGCGACCTGCTCGGGCTTTAACAATGGATTGACGGGCACGAACACCATGCCGGCGGCGGCGGCGCCGAACAGCGCCGCGACATGCTCGATGTTCTTTTCCATGTAGACGGCGACCCGTTCGCCGCGCCGCGCGCCGCGCAGCCGCAGCGCCGCGCAAGTGCGCTTGGTCAGGGTGGCAAGTTGCGCGTAAGTGAGGCGCCGGGCGCCATCGACCAGCGCTTCGGCGGCGGGTGCGCGCTCGGCCGAGGAGAAAATAAAATCGTGCACCAGATAGCTCGTAGCACAGCCCATGTCACCCTCTTTTGCAGGTTTTTGGAGGTTTTTGCTGATCGGCCGACCTCGGCCCACAGGTCGAATGATGATATCAGAATGGCACGCAGATTAGCATTTTAATATTCAATTAGAACGAAAACAACACAATTTGACATCGTTCGTTATTAATAGTGCATCGGCCAATCAGGAGCGCTATACTCCAAAAATGTCTAAATGGTAACGGAGAGGCGGACGAAGAGTCGCCTCCAATCTTACCGGCCGGGGAGTAGTTGAGCATGTTGAATGTCAATCAGGATGTCGGTTTCCAGCCGGCCGTTGGCGGCGCGCAAGCCGCGTCCGCACCACCAACGCCGGCCTCGCCGATTCCGCTCGCGCCCGTGCTGTCCGCCGCCTCCTTCCTGCACCGGGGACATCCCGCCGTGCGCTCCATCGTCGATGCCGGACCGGCGCGCCTGGTCACCAGCGGCCGCGTCGCCATCGCGCTGGCGCTGCGCGAGATGGCGGTCGGCGCCGGCGACGAGGTGCTGGTGCCGGCCTACCATTGCGCGTCGATGGTCGAGCCGGTGATCTGGTCGGGCGCGCTGCCGGTGTTCTATCGCATCCTGCGCAACACCGAGATCGACCTGGAGGACCTGGCGCGCCGGGTCACGCCACGCACCAAGGTGCTGATGGCAACCAATTATTTCGGCTTTCCCCAACCGCTGGACAAGCTGCGGGCCTTTTGCGACGGCCACGGCATCAAACTGCTGGAGGACTGCGCGCACTCCTTCCTGGGCGAATACCAGGGCAAGCCGCTGGGCTCGTTCGGCGACTACGCCATCGCCAGCAGCATGAAATTCCTCCCCATATATGAAGGCGGCTGCCTGGTGTCGGCGCGCCACGCGCTGGACGGCGTGCGGCTGCGCTCGGCCGGCGCCGGATTCGAGGCCAAGGTGGCCATCAACGCGCTGGAGGAAGGTTGCCAGTACCGCCGCCTGGGCCTGCTGCGCCACCTGCTGGCGCTGCCGATGGCGCTCAAGAACGCGCTGTGGCAACGCATGAAGGCGCGCAATCCGGCGCGCGCGCAGCCGCTGTCGCCGGGCTCGTCGGAAGGCGGCTTCAGCTTCGATCCGGCCTGGCTGGACAAACGCTCGTCGGTGTATTCGCGGCTGATGCTGCGGCTGGTGTCGCGGCGCCGCATGGGCGCGTTGCGCCGGCGCCACTATCTAAGACTGCACGCGGCGCTGGCCGACCTGCCCGGCTGCCGGCCGCTGTTCCCGGCCCTGCCGGACAATGTCTACCCGTGGGTGTTTCCGTTGTGGGTGGAGCAACCGAGACCAGTGTTCGCGGCGCTCAAGCGCGGCGCCGTGCCGGTGTTGCGCTTCGGCGAATTCCTGTGGCCGGACGCCGGCGCCGCCGTGTGCGACGCCAGCGTCGAGCTGTCGCGCCACGTGATGCAGTTTCCCTGTCACCAGGAGTTGCGCGACGACGAGCTGGAATGGCTGATCGTCCAGATCCGCGCCGCGTTGACATCGGGAGCGCAAGCGTGAGCTGGTCGCTGGTGCCGGCCGCCCGCTTCGCCGACCACGCCGCCACCTGGGCAGGCCTGAACATCGCCGGACCGGCCGCGCCGTTGCTCTCGCCCGAGTTCGTGCAACCGCTGCTGACGGAATTCGGCAACGGCAACGAATGGTTGGCCATGTGGCGAAAGGACAGCGAAGTGGTCGTCATGACCATCGTTTGCCCGCGCCGCGCTGGCGTCTGGGAAACCTTTCAACCGTCGCAGGCGCCGGTCACCTTGTGGCTGGAGCGGCCGGGCGCGCTGGCGCCGGAGGATTTGCCGCGCCTGCTCGACGCCCTGATCCGCACCCTGCCCGGCGGCGCCTTGTTGCTGGGCATGACACAGTGCGATCCGGCCGTCACCCGCCCACCGCAGGATAGCGACCGCATTACCGTGCTGCCCTACCTGGACACCGCCCGAGTGGCGCTGCAAGGCGAGTTCGCCGATTACTGGAACGGGCGCGGCAAGAACCTGCGCGCCAACATGAAGAAGCAGCGCGCCAAACTGCTCAAGGAAGGCATCGCCACGCGCATGGAGGTCACGCGCGACGCCGAAGGCATGGCCGCCGCCGTGGCCGACTTCGGCCGGCTGGAAAGCGCCGGCTGGAAATCCAGGGAAGGCACCTCGGTGCACCTCGACAACGCCCAGGGACGCTTCTACCGCGCCATGCTCGAAGGCATGGCGAAGCGCGGCGACGCCGCCGTCTACCGCTACTGGTTCGACGACCGCCTGGTCGCGGTGAACCTGTGCGTTGAGGGCGGCGACAGCGTCATCATCCTCAAAACGACGTACGACGAGTCGCTGGGCAGCCAATACAGCCCGGCTTTTCTGCTGCTGGAGGAACTTTGTCAGCATTTGTTTGCGCTACGTCGTTTCAAGGGGCTTGAGTTCTATGGCAAGGTGATGGAATGGCACCGCCGCTGGAGCGACGAAGTGCGCACCTTGTACCACGTCAACAGTTACCGCTGGTCCGGACTGCGCCGCCTGCACCACGCGTGGCAACGGCGCGCCGAGAGCCGCAACCTGGCGGCCGCCACCCCGGCCGGGACCGCGACAACAGCCGCAACCACCGAACAATCAATGGAGTAGCGTCACATGCAACTGGAATCCGTCAAAACCATCCTCGGCGACGTGCTGAGCCTGGGTCCGTCCGCACAGGCGCTCACGCGCGAGTCGGCCTTGCTGGGCAGCATACCCGAGCTCGACTCGATGGCGGTGGTGCAACTGCTGGCCGCGCTGGAGGAGCACTACGGCTTCACCATCGAGGACGACGACATCAGTGCCCACACCTTCGCCACCGTCGGCAGCCTGACCGACTTCGTCGCCGACAAGATGATGGCGGCATGAACAACGGGGCGGCCGAGGCGTTCTTTCTGCCGGCGGACCATCAGGCCGGCGGGCAACGCTATTGCCTGTACCAGCCGGCGGTCGGCGCCTGCCGTGGCGCCCTGGTGTATGTGCCCCCGTTCGCCGAGGAAATGAACAAGTCGCGGCGCATGGCCGCCCTGCTGGCGCTGGAACTGGCGCGGCAAGGCATCGCCACCTTGCGCATCGACCTGCACGGCTGCGGCGACAGCAGCGGCGATTTCGCCGACGCCCGCTGGGAAAGCTGGCGCGGCGATATCGGCCTCGCCAGCGCCTGGCTGGCACAGCGCAGCGGCCACCGTCCGGCACTGCTGGGGCTGCGCCTGGGCGCGCTGCTGGCGATGGACTACGCGGCCAACGCGCCGGAGGCCGACGCGCCATGTCACCTGATCCTGTGGCAACCGGTGCTGGACGGCGCCACCTTCCTGACGCAGTTCCTGCGCCTGCGCATGGCCGGCGCGATGATGAGCGCGACGGGCGCGGCGGACAATTCCACCGCCGCCCTGCACACGATGCTGGCGGCCGGCCAGTCGCTCGAAGTGGCCGGCTACGAACTGTCGCCGGAACTGGCGCTGGCCATCGACGGCCTGAAGCTGTCGCCGCTCGGCCGCGCCGGTTGCGCCCTGCACTGGTTCGACGTCGGCCAGCCGGCGCGCGCGCAGTCGCCCGCGACGGACAAGGCGCTGGCGGCGCTGCGCGAGCGCGGCGTCGAGGTCGACATGACCAGGATCGACGGTCCGGCCTTCTGGGGCAGCCAGGAAATCGCTACCTGCCAACCGCTGCTGGAAGCGACCGCCGCGCTGGCGCCGTGGTTCGCGATGGAGAGCGCCGATGCGCTATGAGGAACAAGCCGTGGCCTTCCGCTGCGCCGGCGAACAACTTTACGGGGTGCTCAGCCTGCCCGAGCAACCGTCGCCGCGCGGCGTGCTGATCATCGTCGGCGGGCCGCAATACCGCGTCGGCAGCCACCGCCAGTTCACCTTGCTGGCGCGCACGCTGGCGGCGCGCGGCATTCCTGTGCAACGCTTCGACTATCGCGGCATGGGAGACAGCGAAGGGACCCAGCGCGACTTCGGCGACGTCGAGCTCGACGTGCGCGCGGCGGTCGACCATTTCATGGGGGCCGTGCCCGGCATGCGCGAGGTGGTGCTGTGGGGCTTGTGCGACGGCGCCTCGGCGGCGCTGTTTTACGCCGGCCAGGACGCCCGCGTGCGCGGCCTGGTGCTGCTCAACCCCTGGGTGCGCACCGAAGCGGGCGCGGCGCGCGCCACGCTCAAGCATTATTACCGTGGCCGCCTGTTACAGGGCGAACTGTGGCGCAAGCTGTTCAGCGGGCAATTCGACGCCGGTGCCGCCTGGCGCTCACTGCGCCAGTTGCTGGCCGCCAGCGGCGCCGGCGGCCAGCAGCACGCCGGGGCCGACACGCCACCGGCGGACCTGCCCTCGCGCATGCTGGCGAGCTGGTCGCGCTTCAAGGGGCCGGTGCTGCTGATCCTCAGCGGCGCCGACCTGACGGCCAGGGAATTCGCCGACCTGGCCGGCGCCTCCCCCGCATGGCAAAACCTGCTGAAGCGGGCGGGCACCACACGACACGAACTCGATGAAGCCGACCACACTTTTTCCCGTCGCGCGTGGCGCGACCAGGTCGCCGACTGGACTGCAAACTGGGTGCACACATGGTAGAGACGGCAACGTCCAAAAAAGTGCTGATGATCGCCTTCCACTACCCGCCGATGCGCGGCAGCAGCGGTATCCAACGCACCTTGAAGTTCTCGCAATACCTGCCGGAATGGGGCTGGAAGCCGGTGCTGTTGTCCGCGCATCCGCGCGCCTACAGCAATCCCGGCGACGACCAGATGGGCGAGATCCCCGCCGACGTGCCGGTGTGCCGCGCCTTCGCGCTCGACACGGCGCGCCACCTGTCGCTGCGCGGCAGCTACGCGAGCCTGATGGCGCTGCCCGACCGCTGGGTGTCCTGGCTGCTGGGCGCGGTGCCCGCCGGGCTGCGGCTGATCCGCCAACATCGTCCGCAGGTGCTGTGGTCGACCTATCCGATCGCCACCGCGCACCTGATCGCCTACGTGCTGCAGCGCTTGTCCGGCCTGCCGTGGGTGGCCGACCTGCGCGACCCGATGACCGATGTCGGTTATCCGGAAAATCCGCTCACGCGCAAGGTCTACCTGTGGATAGAGCGGCGCACCGTCGAGCGCTGCACGGTGGCCGTGTGCACCACGCCGGGCGCGATCCAGACTTACCGGCAACGCTTCCCGCACCTGCCCGCCGAACGCTTCCGCCTGGTGGAGAACGGCTACGACGAGGAGAACTTCCTCGACGCCCAGCGCGACGGCGCCATCGGCGCCGCAAGCGCGCCGCCGTCCGCCGACCGTCCGCTGGTGCTGCTGCACAGCGGCGTCATCTATCCGTCCGAGCGCGACCCGGCGCCCTTGTTCGCCGCCATGGCCGCGCTGCGGCGCCAGGGCCTGATCGGCCCGGCCACCTTGAAGCTGGTGCTGCGCGCCACCGGCCACGACGCCTTCCTGGCCGGATTGCTGGCGACCTACGGGCTGAAGGACATGGTGACCATCGCCCCGCACCAGCCCTACCGCGCCGCGCTGACGGAAATGCTCACCGTCGACGCGCTGCTGATACTGCAGGCGTCGAACTGCAACCACCAGATTCCCGCCAAACTGTACGAATACTTGCGCGCCAGCCGCCCGATCCTGGCGCTGACCGACGCCGGCGGCGACACCGCCGCCACCCTGCGCGCGTCCGGCATCGACACGATCGCCGCGCTCGACTCCGAGGAGGACATCATGCAAACACTGCCGCGTTTCCTGTCGCTGGTGCGCGAAGGCAAGGCGCCGTTGCCGCCGGCCGCCGTGGTCGCCGCCCATTCCCGCCACGCGCGCAGCGCCGTGCTGGCGCAGTTGCTCGACGATGTGGCCGGCGCCCCGGTGGCGTTCAAGGCCGGCGCGGCGGCGGCATGAAACGCGCGCCCCCATCCCTGCCGCGCCCGCTGCTGGTGCCGTTGCTCGGCGCGCTGCTGCTGGCCGGCATGGCGACGCCATCCCTGGCCGCGCCGAAAAAACTGTGCGGGCAGATCGCCAACTCCTTCGGTCCGTTCGACTACAACGATCCGGGCAATGTCCAGAATATCGCCATGGTCGAGCCGCACCACTTCCCCGAAGAGGTGGAACTGGGCATACGCGGCGCCACCGGCCCGCTCGGCAGCGACATCGATTACACCTTGCGCGCCATCCCCAACCATCCGCGCGCGCTGGCGACGATGGCGCGCGTGGGCGTGCGCGACAAGGTCACGCAATTGCCCGGCGCCCAGTTCCCGGTCGAATGCTATTTCGTGCGGGCGATGGAATTCCAGCCGGCCGACCCCGCCGTGCGCGCCACCTACGCCACCTACCTGATGGCATTGGGCAAGCTCGAGATGGCGCGCGACCAGTTGCGCGAGGCGGTGGCGCTGGCGCCGGAAGACCCGACCTATAACTACAACCTCGGCCTGGTGTACTACAAGACCAAGCAATTCAAGGAAGCCAATGAATACGCGCACAAGGCCTATGCGCTCGGCTTCCCGCTGCCAGGCCTCAAGCAGCTACTCGTGACGGCCGGAAAATGGCAGGAACCGGCGCCATGAACGAGCCCGCCGCCGGCCATGTTGTCGGCGGAACGGCCGCCGACACGGCTGGCGGCTTGACGCGCCAGCCATCGGTCGGCGCCGCCAGGATCGTGCTGTGGCGGCTGCTGGCGCTGATCCCGCTGGCGCTGCTGGTGGCGCTACTGATGCACTATCCGTTCTGGCCGCTGGCGGCCAGCTTGGCGGTCGCCGCCTACGCGGCGCTGCTCTGGTGGCGCCCGGCGCTGTGGCTGCTGCTGGTGCCGGCCGCGCTGCCATGGCTGGACCTGGGCACCTGGACCGGCTGGTTCTACATCGACGAGTTCGACATGATGCTGCTGGCCACGGCGGCGGTCGGCTACTGGCGGCTGGCGCCCTGTCACCGCACCGGCAAGCTTCCCACCGTCGCCAAGCTGTTGCTGGCCGCCGTGGCCGCCACCACCGCCATCGCCGCCGTGCGCGGCCTGCTTCCGCTGCCGCCGCTGGACCTGAACGCCTTCGCCAATTACAACAGCCCTTACAACAGCCTGCGCGTGGCCAAGGGCTTGGCGTGGGCGTTGGTGCTGTTGCCGCTGCTGACCCGCAGCGTGGGTCCGGAACTGTCGCGGCTGCGCACCTTGCTGGTGCCGGGCATGCTGCTCGGCTTGTTCTGCACGGCCCTGATCCAGGGCTGGGAGCGCTGGCTGTTTCCCGGCCTGCTCAATTTTTCCACCGACTACCGGCCGACGGCGTCGTTCTCGGCCATGCACACCGGCGGCGCCGCGCTCGACGCCTTTTTGGCGCTGAGCTTCCCGTTCGTCGCCTGCTGGCTGCTGGGCAAGGCCCGGCGCTGGCAGTTGGGCGCCGCGCTGGCGCTGCTGCTGATGGGCCTGTTCACCGGCTTCACCACCTTCTCGCGCGACGTCTGGCTGGCCTATGCCGGCTCGGGCGTCGTGATCGGCTTCCTGGTATGCGGCCCGCAACTGGTCGCCGGCAAGCTGCGGGCGGGCGTGCTGGCGGCGGTGGCGGTGCTGCTCGCCGTGCTCAGCGTGTTGCTGATGCGATCGTTCGCCACCGGCGGCTACCGCACGCTCGGCGCCTTGCTCATCTTGCTGGGTGCGACCTTGATGACGGGCGGGCTGCCGCGCGCGGCCGGCCGGGTGCTGCAGCCGCGCTACCTGTTGTGGGCCGGCGCGGCCACCGCCGCCTTGCTGTTGCTGGACCTGGCCCTGTTCGTCGCGCTGCGCCAGCTCCCCATGCCGGGCTGGGCGAAGGCGCCCTACCTGTCGCTGGCGGCGGCCGCCTTCGCCATCGGACTGGCGGGTGTGACCGCGCTAGCCGGCCCGCGCGCCTGGCGCCAGCAGGCCGCGGCGCTGGCGCTGGGCACGTACCCGGCGCTCGCGATCGCCTGCCTGCTGGTGGCGCGCCACTGGGGCGGCATGCCGGCCGCGCTGGACGCGGCGTGGGTGGTCGGGCTGAGCTGCGTGATATGCGTGATGAGTCTGTTGGTTCACCAACCGCTGTGGCACATCGGCCGCGCCAGTGTGACCTTCGGCGCGGGCGCGGCGGCGCTGCTGGCGATGGCGATCCCGGTGCTGGGCAGCTCTTACATGGGTGAACGCATGAGCACGGTAGCGCAGGATTGGGAGCTACGCACCCGCCACTGGGACGAGGCCCTGCACATGATGCCGGACGACTTGCCGACGACCTTGCTCGGCGCCGGGCTCGGGAGTTATCCGCGCACCTATTACTGGGGCAACATGCTGGGCATCCGTCCGGGCAGCTTCCGCTACGAGACCGATCTCGTCGGCAACAACTACCTGCGCCTGGCCGCGCCGGTCCATCCGCGCGGCTACAGCGACGTACTGCGCCACATACAGCACCTGCGCCTGGAGCCGAACACCAACTACCGGATTTCGCTGGACGTCAAACGCAGCGATCCCAAGGCCGTCGTCTGGATGGCGGTGTGCGAGCGGTGGCTGCTCTATCCGCAGACGTGCGTGTCGCCCGGAATAAAGCTAACGGCGGCGGACGACCGCTGGCAACACTTCGAGGTAGACTTCTACAGCGCGGGCATGGGTCAGCGGCAGGGCTTGTTGGGACGGTTGCCGGGCGCGCAGGCGCCGGTGCAGCTGGAACTGGCCAGCGGCGACCAGGACGGCGTGGTCGATATCGACAACGTGAGCGTGCGCGCGCGCGATGGCGGGCCGGAACTGCTGCGCAATGGCGATTTTACGGCTGGACAGGCTGGGTGGTTCTTCACCAGCGACCGCGATCACTTGCCGTGGCATATCAAGAATTTTTACATACACACCTATTTCGAGCAGGGATGGCTGGGGGCGGTGGCGATGGGGCTGCTGCTGGCGTACGCAGCCGGGCGCATGGCCGGCGGTGCCTGGCATGGCCGGGTGGACGCGGCGGTGTTCCTGGCGGCGCTGGCCGGTGCCTTGCTGGTGGGCGCGTTCGACAGCCTGTTCGATGTGCCGAAAGTGCAGTTGCTATTCATGTTGCTACTGGCGGCGGGCCTGATGCGGCCGCGCCGACGAATTGCGAATCGCCACGGAGACACGTAGGGCGGATTAGCGGGCGAGGCCAGCTAACCGCCCCGGGGCCCATCGAAGGAACGCCCTACCTGCCTGAACTGACCCCGTAAAGTTGGACGGTTAAGTTTGCTATGTGGCCAAGGACTGGGTTCTGAATTGAACAGGACTCAGCCCTTTTAGTTTCATTTTGATGCGGTCATGATTGTAATAGTGGATGTACTTCTTGATCCCATTCTGTAGCTCGTCGACGCTGTCAAATTTGTTCAGATAAAAGAACTCTGATTTGAGCACGGCAAAGAAGCTCTCCATCGCCGCGTTATCGAGACAATTTCCTTTGCGCGACATGCTCTGAACAACCTGCTTTTGCCTTAGCGCGCGCTGATACTCTGGCATGCGGTACTGCCAACCCTGATCAGAATGCAATATGGGTTTCTCGTGCGATTTGAGCTTGGCCAGCGCTTTGCCAAGCATTGAACCGACCAGCTCAAAGAGTGGTCGTTTAGCCGTCTCAAAAGCGACGATTTCTCCATTGTACAAATCCATGACCGGCGAGAGGTATAATTTTTCGCCAGCGACGCTAAACTCGGTCACGTCGGTGACCCATTGCTGATTGGCGCTGTTGGCCTGAAACTGCCTGTTCAGGATATTCGGCGCTGCTTTGCCCACCTCGCCCCTGTATGATCGATACTTTTTCGGCCGTACCAGCGACTTCAGACCCAGCTTCCCCATCAGCTTTTGCACCGTCTTGTGGTTGACGATCTGACCCAATCGGCGCACTTCCAAGGCAATGCGGCGATAGCCATAACGTCCCTTGTGGCGGACAAAGATGGCACGGATCTGGCTCTTCAGCGCCTCATATTTATCGCCTGCCTGGCCCGCTTTGCAATGGTAGTAAAAAGTGCTGCGCGCCAGACCGGCCAGCGCGAGCAACCCGGCCAAAGGAAGTTGCTGCCTTAGTTCAATGACTACTTGCGCTTTTTGCGCACGCTCGTCGGGCTCTGCTGTTGCGCTTGAACTAAGGCCCGCAACTTTTTTAGGTAAGCCACCTCCATGCGTAATTGATTCACCTCTGCGACCAACTGCTCGCGAGTACGGTGTTGATCATCGGCAGGGGACTCCTGCGGCTTTGGGGGCTCTGTATCGGGCATCTTCTGAGGGAGTCCACGCACGCGTGGATATAAGGCATCTAGACCGCCGCTATGATAACAGCGCTCCCATTTGCCGACTGCGGCAGGATCGCGAATATCGAATTGGGCCGATACTTTGGCCCGCGACAATTCATTGGCCCACATGTGCTGCAGTACAGACAATTTGAACTCGGCGCTGTAGTGACTAAATTTCTTGGATAGCCCCGACAGCCCATGCAGCTGATAGCGATCTACCCAACACTTTACCAACTTGAAGTTCAAGCCAAACATCTTACCAACTGCTTTGAAGCCTGAACTACCTTGTAGATATTGTTCGACAACCTTAAGCCTAAACTGCTCATCGTACTTCGTCATGAAAACCCCCAAAGTTGGTGTCCAACTTTTGGGGGGCAGTTCATGCCCCGGTAGGGCTTAAGAGCGCAGCGTGATCGGCCATGCATGCGCTGCCGGCGGCTTATGCATGGCCGATTACGGCGTGCCGCCTAATCCGCCCTACGTGTATCCATTGTTCATCACGTTGGGGCGGCCGGTTAGGCGAAGGTGTACCGCATGTTGATGTGGGCGATGCCCGCTTCGAAGAACTCGTCGCCTTCGATCGTGAAGCCGTGGCGTTGATAGAAAGGTGCGGCGTGCGACTGCGAACTGAGCACCACTTGCCGGTCGCCGCGCGCCTTGGCTTGCGCCATCAACCCTTGCAGTAAGGCACCGCCGACACCCGTGCCGCGCCCGCGCTTGCGCACAGCCATGCGGCCGATGTGGCCGTCCGGCAGCAACCTGCCGGTTCCAACCGGAATGCCGGCCGCGTCATAGGCGACGGCGTGCAGACAGACCGCGTCCATGTGGTCCATCTCAAGCTCGGCAGGAACCTTTTGTTCCTCGACAAAGACTTCGAAACGGATGGTTTTGGCGTCCGTGGCGAGGACGGTCCAGTCGCCGAAACGGATATCGCATTGTGCGTGGTTGCTCATTGGCGTGGCATCTGGTTGAATAAGCCTGGATTGTCGCACGCGAGATGCTGTTCGAGAAAGTCCACGAACACGCGCACCTTGGCGGAACTCGCCAGCCGTTGCGGGTAGACCGCCCAGACATTGGCTTCCTGCGTGTACGCCGGCAAGACCTGCACCAGCTGGCCACGGTCCAAATACGCCTGCGCATCCCAACGCGAGCGCAGCACGATGCCGGCGCCCGCCACCGCCCATTGCAATGCGATCTCGCCATGGTTGGTCGACAGCGGGCCGTTCACCTTGACCACGCCCTCCTCCTCCGCGCTGCGCAGGCGCCAGACGCCGAACGGCAGGTCGCGCTCCTTGATCGGCAGGCAATCATGGGCCTCGAGCTCGCGCAGGGTTTCCGGCGCGCCGCGCCGCGCCAGATAGGCGGGCGACGCGCAGAGGATGCGGTAATTGGTCATCAGCCGGCGCGCGATCAGTTGCGGCGCGATCTCGTCGCCGATGCGGACGTCGATGTCGAAACCCTCGCTGACGATGTCGACCAGGCGGTCGAACACCTCGAACCGCACCTGCAGCGCCGGATGGTCGGCCGCCAGCCTGGCGATCGCCGGCGCCACCACGTTGCGCCCGAAGCCGAAGCTGCTGCTGACGCGCAGCTGCCCGCGCGGCACGCCCTGCCGCTCGGCCACCTCGTCGAACAGGCTGTCCAGGCTCGCCAGTATCGTCAGCGCGCGCGCGTAGACCTGCTCGCCGTCGTCGCTGACGACCACGCGCCGCGTGGTGCGGTGGAACAGGCGCACGCCAAGCGCCTCCTCCAGCATGCCGATCCGCTTGCTGACGTAGGCCGGCGACATGCCCAGCTCCTCGGCGGCGGCGACAAAGCTGGCCTTGCGCACGGCGGTGGCGAACACGCGCAGGTCGTTGTTTTCGATATTTTTATTCAAGGCGATTATTCACGAAGATTATTCACTAATCGTGTTTTATGAGATCACAATTGGACACATTTTATACGAGACCGGTCGCGTTATGCTGGCAGTCATCGGCTAACAGAGGAGCAACCCCATGAAAACGCACAGAATCGCAGTCATCGCCGGCGACGGCATCGGCAAGGAAGTCATGCCAGAAGGCATACGGGTGGTCGAGGCGGCGGCGAAGCGCTTTGAGATCGGCGTCGAGTGGACCACCTTCGAGTGGGCCAGCTGCGACTACTACGCGCTGCACGGCAAGATGATGCCGGACGACTGGTTCGAACAGCTCAGGGGTTTCGACGCGATCTTTTTCGGCGCGGTCGGCTGGCCGGAGACGGTGCCGGATCATATTTCGCTGTGGGGTTCGCTGCTGAAATTCCGCCGCCAGTTCGATCAGTATGTGAACCTGCGGCCGGTGCGCTTGATGCCCGGCGTGCCTTGTCCATTGGCGAACAAGAAGCCGGGCGATATCGATTTCTATATCGTCCGCGAGAATACCGAGGGTGAGTATTCCTCCGTCGGCGGAAAGATGTTTGAAGGGACCGAGCGCGAATTCGTCTTGCAGGAGTCGGTGTTCACCCGCACCGGCGTCGATCGCGTGCTCAAGTACGCGTTCGAGCTGGCGCAGAGCCGGCCGAAGAAGCATCTGACCTCCGCGACCAAGTCGAACGGCATTTCGATCAGCATGCCTTACTGGGATGAGCGCTTTGCCGTCATGGGCGAGGCTTATCCGGAGATCCGGCGCGACCAGTACCATATCGATATTTTGTGCGCGCGGTTTGTGTTGTCGCCGGAGCGCTTCGATGTGGTGGTGGCGTCCAATTTGTTCGGGGATATCTTGTCGGATCTGGGGCCGGCTTGTACGGGTACGATAGGCATCGCGCCGTCGGCGAACCTGAATCCAGAACGCACGTGGCCCTCGTTGTTCGAGCCGGTGCATGGATCGGCGCCGGATATTTATGGGAAGAATATCGCCAATCCGGTGGCCATGATCTGGTCGGGGGCGATGATGCTGGACTTTTTGGGTGGCGGAGAAGGCAAGTACCGGGCGGCGCATGACGCGATCGTGGCGGCCATCGAGGCGTGCGTTCAGGATGGCGCGCGGACGCCGGATTTGGGCGGGACGGCAAATACGACCGAGGCGGGCAAGGCGATCGCGGCGGCGTTGGGGTAATTGTTGCGCCGCCGGCGGCGCCGTGGCGGATTACGCTTCGCTAATCCGCCATGCATGCACGCCAGCGTCTTGGCCGATTGAGGTGCCAGTCGCCCTATTTTGCCGCGATCACGCCGCACGCCAGACGCGCGCCGGAATTGCCGGTCGGCTGCGTGACCATGTCGTCCGGCGCGGCGTGGACGATCACCGAGCGGCCGACCGCGTTGGCCGGGTTGCCGTCGGTCAGGTTGATCTGGGTCAGCGGCACCGACACATCCAGCTCGGCCACGCCCTTGTCGTTGGCGTTCAGGTTGCCGAAGTCGCCGCCGTGGTGCATCGGCTTGGCTGGATCGCCATGCGTCGTCGTCGATGGGTTGAAGTGGCCGCCGGCGCTGGTGCCGTCCGGCGCCGAGCAATCACCCTTCTCATGAATGTGGAAACCGTGCAAGCCTGGCGTCAGTCCTTCGACGCGCGCCTTGACGCGCAAGCTGTCCTTCCCTTGTTCGAAACTCACCACGCCGGTGACCTTGTTGCCGGCGGTGGCCTTCAACGGCGCCTCGGCGCCGATGGTCGCGGCGAAGGCGGTCGACGCCGCCATCAGGGACAAACTCATCATGCAGCTCACTACGGCGATCTTCTTCATATATTTCCTATTTTCAAGAGTGTATTTCGGATACGTCAGTCAGGGTCTAGGCTACCGCTTATTGGTCGCTTCGACAACAGTCGTAATGTAGAGTGTGTGAAACAATTCACCGATCAAACCAGCTTGACCAGTTGCTTGCCGAAATTACGCCCTTCCAACAGGCCGATGAACGCGTCCGGCGCCGACGCCAAACCGTTGGCCACCGATTCACGGTACTTGAGCTTGCCATCCGCGACCAGCGCGCCCAGTTCCTGCAAGCCCTGCGACCAAAAGTCCATGTGCTCGGTGATGATGAAGCCGCGCAGCGTCAAACGGTTGATCAGCAACAGCCGCGAATTCTTGATCGACAGGTCAGCGCCCGCGAAGCCGGCGATGATGCCGCACAGCGCGATGCGCGCGAAGGCGTTGGTGCGCGCCAGCGACGCGTCCAGCACGGCACCGCCGACGTTCTCGAAAATGCCGTCGACGCCATCGGGCGTGGCCGCCTCCAGGTCCTTTTCCAGATTGCCCGCCTTGTAGTCGACGCAGGCGTCGAAGCCCAGTTCATCGACCACATAGGCGCATTTGTCCGCGCCGCCGGCAATCCCGACCGCGCGGCAGCCGCGCAGCTTGGCCAACTGGCCGACGACGCTGCCGACCGCGCCGCTGGCGGCCGAGACCACGATCGTCTCGCCCGGCTTGGACGCCATGATCTGGTTGAAGCCGTACCACGCCGCCATGCCGGGCATGCCGACCGCGCCAAGATAGGCCGACAACGGAATCCCGGAAGTGTCGAGCTTGCGCAGCATGGCGCCGTCGGAGACGCCCATCTCGCTCCAGCCGAGCACGCCGCCGACGAAGTCGCCGGCACGATAGCGTTCGTTGCGCGACGCCAGCACCTGGCCGACGGTGCCGCCGATCATGGTTTCATCCAGCGCCTGGCAATCGGCGTAGCTTTTGGACGCGCTCATGCGCCCGCGCATGTACGGGTCCAGCGACAGATAGTGATTGCGTATCAAAACCTGGCCGTCGGCCAGTTCCGGCACCGGCACGGTCTCCAGACGGAAGTTCTCGGGCAGCACCGGCCCGCGCGGACGCGAAGCCAGGACGATGCGTTGGTAAGTCGAAGGGATATCCATTCAGACCTCGTAGTCCATGCATTGGCGCTGATCGCGCACGGCGCCGAAGAACGGCTTGATGGCGACGTGGTCGGGGTGCTCCTGATAAGCGTCCAGCGCGGCCTTGTCGGTAAACTCGGAATACAAAATCACATCGTAGGTCGCCTCCAGGCCCGGCTGCGCCAGCGCCGCCTCGAACTTCAGGATGCCCGGCACCAGATCGGCGCAGCCGTCGAGCATCGCCTTCATCTTCGCGGCATTGGTGGCACGGTCGCCACCCTCGGCGTGTTCTTTCAATTTCCACATTACGATGTGTTTCAGCATTTTTATTCCTTGTTAAAACCACGCGTCCTGCATATCGAGCGTGGTGGTGTCCACGCTGGCCAGCAGCTCCAGCTGCTGCGCCACCTTGGGCAGCTCCCAGCGGTAGAAGAAGCGGCAAGCCTGCAGCTTGCCGCGGTAAAAGTTGACATCCAGGTCGGCATCCGCGGCGTTGGCGTCGGCGAGCGCGCGCGCCGCCAGCAACGCCTGCTGGAGCCAGATCCACGCCAGCACCACGTGGCCGACCGCCTCCAGATACAGGCTGGCGTTGGCCAGCGTTTTGTTCATGTCGCCGACAGCATACAGGCTCTGCGTGACTTGTTCCACCCTCTGCCATGCGGTGTCGAGGGCGTCGGCGTGGGCCAGCAGTTCGGCGGCGATGTCGCTGGCCGCTTCGGCCGATAACTGGGCGCTGGCGGCGTTGACCGCGCCCGGAGCGCCGACGCCGCCGCGCACCTTGCGCACCGTCCGCCGCAGCTCGGCGCCGAAGGCCTTGAACAGCGCGCCGTCCTGCGTCGCGACTTTTCGGCCGAGCAAATCCAGGCCATGGATGCCGTGCGTGCCTTCGTGGATGGCGTTGAGGCGGTTGTCGCGGTAAAACTGTTCGACGTTGTACTCGCGCGTGTAGCCGTAGCCGCCGTGCACCTGTATCGCCAGGCTGTTGGCCTCGACGCACCACTGCGACGGCCACGACTTGGTCACCGGCGTGAGGAAATCGAGCAGGCGTCCGGCATGCTCGCGCGCCTCCGGCGTTTCGGCGGTGCGCTGTTCGTCGACCAGGCGCGAGCAATACAACACCAGTCCCAGCGCGCCTTCGACATACGCCTTCTGCGCCAGCAGCATGCGGCGCACGTCGGTGTGTTCGATGATGGTCAGCTGCGGCTGGGCCGGGTCCTTCTGCGCCGGATGGCGGCCTTGCGGGCGGTTGCGCGCATAGTCCAGCGCGTGCAGATAGCCGGTGTAACCGAGCACGGCCGCGCCGAGACCGACGCTGATGCGGGCGTCGTTCATCATGTGGAACATATTGGCCAGCCCCTGGTGGGCGGTGCCCACCAGATAGCCGACCGCCCCGCCCTTGCCCATCGGCTTGAACTTGCCCTCGCCGAAGTTAAGCAGGCAATTGGTGGCGCCGCGATTGCCCATCTTGTGGTTCAAGCCGGCCAGCACGACGTCGTTGCGCTCGCCCGCGCTGCCGTCCTCGTTGACCAGGAACTTGGGCACGATGAACAGCGAGATGCCTTTGACGCCGGGAATCAGCTTGCCGTCGGGGCCGGGTATCTTGGCCAAGACAAGATGCACGATGTTGTCCGACAGCCCGTGCTCGCCGGCCGTGATCCACATCTTGTTGCCGGTGAGGCGGTACTGGCGCTCGCCATCGACGCCGTCGACCGGGTCGGGCTCGGCGCGGGTGGTGATGTCCGACAGGCTGGAGCCGGCCTGCGGCTCGGACAGGCACATGGTGCCGAAGTAGCGGCCGGCGAACATCGGGTCGGCGAAGCGCCGCACCTGCTCCGGCGTGCCGCACTTGAGCAAGGTGCCGGCGTTGCTGGTGGTCAGGAAGGTGTAGGCCGTGGTGCTGACGTTGGCGGCGGTGAAGTAACACGCCAGCGTCTTTTCCACCACGCACGGCAGTTGCATGCCGCCGCGCTCGTAGTCCTGTCCGGACGCCATCAGGCCGGCCGCCGAGTAGGCGTCCAGCGCCACCTTCACGTCGGGAATCATTTCGACGTTCAGGCAGTGCTCGCCGGGAACCGCGTGCGGCTCACGGCTGTCGCTTTTCTTGTTGTGCGGCGCGAACAGATCGGCCGCCAGTTGCTCGGCCGTGTCGATCGCGGCGTCGAAGGTTTCGCGGTTATGGTCCTGGAAGCGCTCGCGCCGGGTGAGCGCTTCCACGTCCAGCCATTCGTACAGCATGAAGTCGATGTCGCGGCGCGACAGCAGTTTCGATGTCATGGGCTTACACCACTTCGAACAGGCCGGCCGCGCCCTGGCCGCCGCCGATGCACATCGTCACCACCACGTATTTGACGCCGCGCCGTTTGCCTTCCAGCAGCGCGTGGCCGGTCAGGCGCGCGCCCGACACGCCGTAGGGATGGCCGACGGCGATCGCGCCGCCGTTGACGTTGAGCCGGTCCATCGGAATGCCCAGCTTGTCGGCGCAATACAGCACCTGCACGGCAAACGCCTCGTTCAACTCCCACAGGCCGATGTCCTCGACCTTCAGGCCGGCCTTCTTGAGCAGCCTGGGGATCGCGAACACCGGGCCGATGCCCATCTCGTCCGGTTCGCAGCCGGCCACGGCGAAGCCACGGAAAATGCCCAGCGGCGCCAGCCCCTTGGCGGCGGCGGTCTGCGCGCTCATGACGATGGCCATCGAGCCGCCGTCGGAGAACTGGCTGGCGTTGCCGGCGCTGATGACGCCGCCCGGCACGGCGCTGCGGATCTTGGCCACGCCGTCATAGGTGGTGTCGGCGCGGATGCCTTCGTCGGCCGAGATCGTCACTTCGCGGCTCAGCAACATGCCCGATTCCTTGTCGGCCACGCCCATCACCGTGGTCATCGGCACGATCTCGGCGTCGAACAGACCGGCGGCCTGGGCGGCGGCGGCGCGCTGCTGGCTTTGCACGCCGTAGTGATCCTGGCGCTCGCGGCTGATGTTGTAGCGCTTGGCGACCGTCTCGGCCGTCTGCAACATCGGCCAATACAGTTCCGGTTTGTGTTCGGACAGCCACACTTCCTTGTACATATGGGTGTTCATTTCCTGCTGCACGCAGGAGATCGACTCGACGCCGCCGGCGGCGTAGATGTCGCCCTCGCCGGCGATGATGCGCTGCGCGGCCGTGGCGATGGTTTGCAGGCCCGACGAGCAGAAGCGGTTGATGGTCATGCCGGCGGTGGTCACCGGGCAGCCGCCGCGCAGCGCGATCTGGCGCGCGATGTTGCCGCCGGTGGCGCCTTCCGGATTGGCGCAGCCGACCAGCACGTCCTCGACCTCGCCGGGCTCGATGCCGGCGCGGGCGATGGCCGCGCGCAGCACGTGGCCGCCCAGGGTGGCGCCGTGCGTCATGTTGAACGCGCCCTTCCAGGATTTGGCGAGCCCGGTGCGGGCGGTCGAAACGATGACGGCATCTATCATGGATATCTCCTGTGGATTATTTTAGTCGGGCCAGAATAGCATATTTAGTACGACCGTTCTTAATTCAATTTGTCAGTTTCGCGTAAGTTTGAAGCAAGCATGACGTAAGGTTCGGCGGCCACACTGCATTCAAGCTGACGGAGTAATAACTATCGCGGCTAGTGAAGTTCAAATAATTACAGGAGACATATATGGCAACCCCATCAGGCACAACAGACCTGCGCAACCCGCCCAAAGCAGTAGGGATCACTCCGGAAGAACGCAAGGTGATTTTCGCCTCGTCGCTCGGTACCGTTTTTGAATGGTACGATTTCTATTTGTACGGCGCGCTGGCTTCGATCATCGCCAAACAGTTCTTTATCGGCGACCCCACCACCACCTTCATTTTCGCTCTGCTGGCCTTTGCCGCCGGCTTCATCGTGCGTCCGTTCGGCGCGCTGGTGTTCGGCCGCCTGGGCGACATGATCGGCCGTAAATACACCTTCCTGATCACCATCCTGATCATGGGCGCGTCCACCTTCATCGTCGGCCTGCTGCCAGGCTACGCGGCCATCGGCATCGCCGCGCCGATCATCCTCGTCATCCTGCGTATTTTGCAGGGCCTGGCACTGGGCGGCGAGTACGGCGGCGCGGCGACCTACGTCGCCGAACACGCACCGCACGGCAAGCGCGGCTCGTTCACCGCCTGGATCCAAACCACCGCGACCTTGGGCCTGTTCCTGTCGCTGATGGTCATCCTGGGCACCCGCACCGCCATCGGCGAGGAAGCGTTCAACGCGTGGGGCTGGCGCGTGCCGTTCCTGGTGTCGGTCCTGCTGCTGGGCGTTTCGGTCTGGATTCGCCTGTCGATGAACGAATCGCCGGCCTTCGCCAAGATGAAAGCCGAGGGCAAGACCTCGAAAGCACCGCTGAGCGAAGCGTTCGGCAAGTGGAAAAACCTGAAAGTGGTGATCCTGGCGCTGGTCGGCCTGACGATGGGCCAGGCGGTGGTGTGGTACACCGGCCAGTTCTACGCGCTGTTCTTCATGACGCAAACCCTGAAGATCGACGGCGCCAGCGCCAACATCATGACGGCGATCTCGCTGGCCCTGGCCACGCCGTTCTTCATCTTCTTCGGCATGCTGTCGGACAAGATCGGTCGTAAATGGATCATCCTGGGCGGTTGCGTGATCGCAGCGGCAACCTACTTCCCGCTGTTCGGCGCGCTGACCCACTACGGCAACCCTGCGCTGGAAACCGCACTGAAGAACTCGCCAGTCGTGGTCGTCGCCGATCCAGCATCGTGCCACTTCCAGTTCAACCCGACCGGCACCAGCAAGTTCCCATCGTCGTGCGACATCGCCACCGGCATCCTGTCGAACGCGTCGGTCGCCTACACCAAGGAAGCGGCACCGGCCGGCAGCGTCGCCAAGATCAAGATCGGCGACAAGGAAGTGCCAGCGTTCAACGCCGTCATGACGCCTGACGGCCTGAACTTCGACGCCGACAGCAAGAAAGCCGAAGCCGCGCTGAAGAAAGACGTGGCGGCCG
This sequence comes from uncultured Duganella sp., assembly GCA_963511605.1. Taxonomy (GTDB): domain Bacteria; phylum Pseudomonadota; class Gammaproteobacteria; order Burkholderiales; family Burkholderiaceae_D; genus Rugamonas. The sequence continues at coordinate 102,575 of CAUPJZ010000021.1, forward strand.
CGATCAAGGTGGCTGGCTATCCGGCCAAGGCCGACGAGACGCAGATGAACAAACCGATGATCGTCGGCATCCTGTTCATCCTGGTGCTGTATGTGACGATGGTGTACGGTCCGATCGCCGCGATGCTGGTTGAAATGTTCCCGACCCGCATCCGCTACACGTCGATGTCCCTGCCTTACCACATCGGTAACGGCTGGTTCGGCGGCCTGCTGCCGACGATCTCGTTCGCGCTGGTCGCATTCAAGGGCGACATTTACTACGGCCTGTGGTATCCGATCGTCATCGCCCTGATCACCGCCGTGATCGGCGGGCTGTTCGTCCGCGAAACCAAGGACAACAACATCTACGCCAACGACTAACGCTGGCGCGCTAAAAGCGCAAAGAGGCCGGGTTCCGCTAAGCGGACCCGGCTTTTTTTTATCTGAACCACGTAGGGCGGATTAGGCGGAACGCCGTAATCGGCCATGCATGCGTCAACGCGACGCCGGCATGGCCGATTACGCTGCGCTAATCCGCCCTACGTGGATCACCGGCTGAGCGCGGCTAACAATTCTATTTTGTTCGAGACGCCCAGGCCGCCGTAGGCATTCTTCAGATAGCTGCGCACCGTCGCCGGCGTCAGACCCATCAGCCGGGCGATTTCCTTGTACGAGTGGCCGCGCGCGTACAACATCGCGGCGCTGAGTTCGCGTGGTGAGACCCGCAACGCGCGCGTCATGTCGTCCACCAGCGACAGCACCGCCAGCGGCCCGCTGCGCTCCAGCAACAACCGTCTGCCCGCCAGCGCGATGCCGCACGGTGCCCGCGACAAACAGTCCGCCACCCGCGCCGGCAAGATCGTGCCCTGCCAGCCCTCGCAAACACTCCCCAGCAGCCGGCCGACGCCGCCGCCCACAAACGACAAGCGCCCCTGCATGTCCGCGATCGCCAGCGACGCCAGCGACGTCGCCTTGCTCGACGCCCGCATGTCGGCCAGTTGGTGCGCCCAGTGCTGCAACAAATGGCGGCTGAACGCGTGGAACAGCATGCTCTCCAGATCGGCGAACGGCGAGCGCGCACAGTTCCGGTACAGGCAGACGAAAAACAGCAGGCCGCTGCCCGGCAACTCATCGGTGATCGCCATGGTCGCGCGCAGACCGTGGCGCTCGACGAACGCGGCCATCTCCTCCGCATCGTCCGGACATTCGCCATCGCCTTCGCGCACCACCACGCCCAGGCTGTCCATGGACGCGCGCGCGAAGCCGTCGGACGCGGCCACCGTCTGGTTCCATTGCTGCGCGAAGTCCGGGCTCAAGCCTATGCTTGCGTGCATCAGGTTGCGCGGCGCCCGCAGGGCCGTGGCCGGACTCACCTCGCCCCACCAGGCCGAGTCGAAGCCGATGCAGCGCCGCAGTATCAACAACGATTCGCGCAGGAACTGCTCCGGTCCGGCCTCCCGCGCGAGTGCGCCCAACGCCAGCAGCGCGCCGCTGAATGCCAGATACACCGATTGCGGCACAGCGGCCGCCGTCCCGCAGCCTGTCTTGATCCATGGATATCGATCTGGCACGCGCCCTCCTCCGATTAGTCGGCTACCCCCGCATTTGCGGAGGGCCGCGCCGGCAAGCCAGCCGGTAGTATGAATAGTATCAGGCAACCTGATAAATATCACCCATAACGATAATCGGAGACTTTTCATGGCAATCACTCAAACCAAAGCGGCGCGGGCCGGCGCGCTGATACTGGCCTGCGGCGCGGCGCTGTCGACCACCTTGCTCGGCGGCTGCGGCGACAACACCGCCCACGCGGCCAACGTGGCGGGCTTCAAGGAGGTGTCGCTGGGCACCTCCTTCTGGGACATCGCGGCCGTCCCGCCAGCCGGCGCCGCAGCGGGCGACATCCTGCAGGCCCAGTTGCGCAGCGACGCCCCGGCCGGCGCCAAGGCCTGGGACGTGGTCTACGTCTCGGAAATCCAGCCGGGCAAACTGGCCTATGTATCGGGGGAAATCTACATCCCCGCCGGGTCCGCAGGCGGCCAGCGCGACGTGGTGCTGTGGAACCACGAGACGGCCGGCCTGGCGGACGCCTGCGCGCCGTCGCGCCGCAGCCGGGTCGAAGCCGGCCGGGAGCGCGTGCCCGCGCTGGAGGCGCTGCTGGCCAAGGGCCATGTGGTGGTCATGAGCGATTACCCGGGGCTCGGCCTGCCCGGCCCCGCCTTCTACATGGCGGGCCAGCCGAACGCGCGCGCCTCGCTCGACATGTTGCGCGTGGCGCAGAAGTTCAGCGAAGCCAACGCCTCGCGCCGCTACGTCATGTACGGCTGGTCGCAGGGCGGCCAGACCACGATGTGGGCGGAAAATATCGCCGCCAGCTACGCGCCGGAGTTCACCGGCCTGGGCGCGGCGTTGATCGCGCCGGCCGTGCGCATCAAGGACCTGACCCTGAACTCGATGACCAGCACGGAAAACGCCGGCTACGTGATCTCGACCTTGCCCGGCATCCAGGCCTACTTCCCGGCGCTGAAGTACCGCGACTTCCTCACGCCGGAGGCGATGGAGCAGTTGCCGGTGCTGGCCAGCGGCTGTTTCGACGTCTGGAACGCCGCCGCCGGCGTCAAGGACGCCTACGTGCCGGGCGCCCTGTCCCCCGGCACGGCCTGGTGGACGGCGATGGCGGCGGTCGACAACTTCACCCCGCGCGGCTCGATGCCGTTCAAGATCTACCAGGGCGCGGCCGACACCACCACCCCGGTGCCGCTGACCAAGCGCGAGCGCGCCGCCCTGTGCAGCGCCGGATCGGCCGTCGATTACCAGGAGTTCCCGGGACTGGACCACGAGGCGGTGGTCGGGCAGGCGGCCAAGGTGCTGCCGGCCTGGTTCGAGGAGCGCTTCGGCGGACGCGCCGCCGCCAGCAACTGCGGCGCGCCTTGACCCAACAGACTGGCGCCGGACGAAAAAAGGGCCGCCATCGCTGGCGGCCCCAAGGCTGAACCCACTTGTTATTATTTTGACTTGCGGCGGCGCGCGATGGCGCCCACCAGTGCCAGTCCGCCCAACAGCATGGCGTAGGTTTCCGGCTCCGGCACCGGCGTGACGGTGCTATCGGTGAATTCGACGCGCAGGCCGGTCGGGTTGCCGCCATTTTGCGCCCAGTTGGTGACCACGAACTCCAGCGTGTTGACGCCGTCGATGAAGCCGCCGTTCGACGCGAAGGCGCTCCAGCCGGTGAAGCCGGACGCGCTCGAAATCGTGTGGCTGTTGAGCAGCACCGTCACGGCGTTGTCGGCGGCCATGCGGCCGCTGAAGCTGGCGGTAGCGGCCTTAAAGCCGCTCAGGTCGAACGACAGCGAGTACGTGTAAGTGCCCGAGCTCGACGCGTCGAAGCTTTGCGACTGGTTGGCGGTCGGCGTGATCCACCTGGAGGTGGCGTCGTTGCCGATCCAAGGACTGATCGGCCACTGGTTGTCGTAAGTGATGACGGGAACGGTGCCGGAGACGCTGGCCGAGCTGAGCGTGTAATGCGTGTCGGCCGTGCCGCTGGCGCCGACGCCGGTGTTAACCAGCCCGTTAATGTTGGCCGCTTGGGCGGTCGAGAGTGCGCTGATGGCGAGTGCCGCCGCGATGACGATGCGTTTCATGTATGCCTCTAAAAATGGATGGTTTGGGTTGTAACGTGGGCATCGATAGGGATGCCGGCTTGCTCACGCTGCGACTCGAACCGTTTTTTAGGGTTTCGATGAAATTATGCTCTCGAGAATTATATCCGGCTTTTCAAAGAAATGCTCACAGGCCATTAAATTTTCTTTAAGGCATGTGAGCATCCGGCAACAAGGGTCAGCTGTTGAAACCCTTGCCCTCGTCGGCCAGCCGCACCAGCAGCGGCGCCGGTTTCCACGCCTCGCCGTGGTGGCCCTGCGCATACTTGTTAATGGCGGCCAGCACATTCGGCAGGCCGACGGTATCGGCGTAGAACATCGGTCCGCCACGGAACAGCGGGAAGCCGTAGCCGGTCAGGTACACCATGTCGATGTCGGACGCGCGCAGGGCGATGCCCTCCTCCAGGATGTTGGCGGCCTCGTTGACCAGCGCGTACACCAGCCGCTCGACGATCTCCTGGTCGCCGATCTTGCGCCGGGCGATGCCCAGTTCGGCCGAATGGGCGACGATCATCGCGTCGACGTCGGCGTTCGGATAGGCCTTGCGGTCGCCCGGCTTGTAGTCGTACCAGCCGCCGCCGGTTTTCTGGCCATAGCGGCCCATCTCGCACAGCAGGTCGGCCGTCTTCGAATAGCTGATCTCCGGCTTCTCGACATAGCGGCGCTTGCGGATCGCCCAGCCGATATCGTTGCCGGCCAGGTCGGCCATGCGGAACGGCCCCATGGCCCAGCCGAACTTCTCGGCGGCCTTGTCGACCTGCTCCGGCAACGCGCCCTCCTCCAGCAGGAAGCCGGCCTGGCGGCTGTACTGCTCGATCATGCGGTTGCCGATGAAGCCGTCGCAGACGCCCGAGACGACGCCGGTTTTCTTCAGCTTTTTCGACAGCGCCAACGCCGTCGCCAGCACGTCCTTGCCGGTCCGCGCGCCACGCACGATTTCCAGCAGCTTCATCACGTTGGCCGGGCTGAAGAAGTGGGTGCCGACGACGTCCTGCGGCCGCCTGGTGAAGCCGGCGATCCGGTCCACATCCAGGGTCGAGGTATTGGTGGCCAGGATCGCGCCCGGCTTCATCACCTCGTCGAGCCGGCGGAACACCGCCTCCTTGACGCCCATCTCCTCGAACACGGCTTCGACCACGATGTCGGCATCGGCGATGTCCTCGTAGGCCAGCGTGCCGCTGACCAGGGCCATGCGCTGGTCGAACTTCTCCTGCGTCAGCTTGCCCTTCTTCATCGTGCTTTCGTAATTCTTGCGGATGGTCGCCAGGCCCTTGTCGAGCGCCTCCTGTTTGGTCTCGAGCAGCTTGACGGGGATGCCGGCGTTGAGGAAGTTCATGGCGATGCCGCCGCCCATCATGCCGGCGCCGATCACGGCCGCCTGCTTGATCGCGCGCGTGGGGGTGTCGGCCGGCACGTCCGGCACCTTGCTGGCGACCCGCTCGGCGAAGAAGGCGTGGCGCAGCGCCTTCGATTCGGTGGTCTGGATCAGATGCATGAAACGCTCGCGCTCGAACTTCATGCCGTCGTCGAACTTCATCGTCACCGAGGCGGCCACCGTCTCCACGCACTCGAGCGGCGCGGGGAACGGACCGGCCATGGCCTTGACGGTGTTGCGCGAGAATTGCAGGAAAGCTTCGTGGTTCGGGTAGTCGACCTTGCGCTCGCGCACCTTCGGCAGCGGACGCGCATCGGCGATTTTCTCGGCGAAGGCGATGGCCGACGCCAGCAGGTCGGCGTCGGCCGCGAACACCTCGTCGAACAGCGCGGTGCCGGCCAGCTTCTCGGACGCGACCGGCGTGCCGGAGACGATCATGTTGAGCGCCATCTCCAGGCCCAGCACGCGCGGCAGGCGCTGCGTGCCGCCGGCGCCCGGCAGCAAGCCCAGCTTGACCTCCGGCAGCGCGACCTGCGCGCCCGGCATGGCGACCCGGTAGTGGCAGCCGAGCGAGAGCTCCAGGCCGCCGCCCATGCATACCGTGTGGATGGCCGCCACCACCGGCTTGGTCGAGCCTTCGGCCGTGGCGATCAGGGTATGCAGGCTCGGTTCGGCGAGCGCCTTGGGCGAATTGAATTCCTTGATGTCGGCGCCGCCCGAGAACGCCTTGCCGGCGCCGGTGATGACGATCGCCTTGACCGCGTCGTCCGCCAGCGCCTGCTGGATGCCCTTGACGGCGGCGGTGCGGGTGGCCAGGCCCAGGCCGTTAACCGGCGGATTGTTGAGGGTGACGACGGCGACGGCGCCGTGGACTTGATATTCAGCGGTCATGTCTCTTCCTTATTGTTGTGTGAAACGGAACGAACCTACTATACCGTAAAAAAGAACGATCGTACCGGAAATTCGCGTCATTGCTGCGCCGCTTTTGAATGCGGCGGCAACGCTTTTGAAGGCGGAGAAGGCATGGCCGCCAGTGGAAAATAAGGTACACGGCAAAACCAAATTAAACGCCCCGGCTTGTCTTTTAACTTGAATAAAGGAAATAATATAACGCAGCGCCGCAATTCGAACAGCGCGCAATATTATCTACCAGTTATGATTATCTAAGATATAGGATTTCTATGGACGCGCATACGCAGGCGATTCAATCCGGCGACCAGGATTTACAGGCCATTAATACAGCCCTGAACCCATGCCCTTATACACAAGTCTAACCTGATCGCTGCCGGCATCAAAAAGTCGTTTACATTCAAATACTTGCGCAGGTACTTGTAAACAGTGGCGATTTCGCGTTTACTCTTGCCTTTTGGGTGACGCGTTGACGACAGCAG
>CAUPJZ010000022.1:0-100512 GCA_963511605.1 uncultured Duganella sp.
CAGCTCCTTTCCGACCGACGAAGCCGTCAGCAAACTGTTTTACCTCGCGCTGAACAACATCAGCAAGAAGTGGACGATGCCAATACGGGACTGGAAAGCAGCGCTGAACCGCTTCGCCATCCAGTTTGAGGACCGGGTGCCACAGGCTTAAACGAAAAGCCGTTTACACAGAATTCAGTACACCCCCTACCAAGCGGCTGTACGAGCTCTAGCCTTCAAATGGTTACGCATACTTTTCCGTTGCTGGCAGAGCCGCGTGCCTTACGATGAAGCAAGGTACATGGCAAAACTGCGGCAGAAAGGCTCCGCTCTCGGCAATTCGCCTGCGCCTGCGGCTTGACGGAGCACCTCAGGGCGTGAAGCCAACCGTCATTGCTTCCGCGAAGAACGGAAATACCATCGCCCTCCTTAGCGGGATGCATATGGATGGGCCGTCCCGCTCCGTGTAGCAAAGGCCCGATTCCCCGCCCTGTTTCCCCCTATTTTTCCAAGGATTGAACTATCGCCGCGCCGTTCGGTCTAAATATGGGAAAGCAGAACAAAATAGGGGAAGAAATCGCATGAATACCACACTGACCGTGCAGGTGCCCACCGACACGCTGCTCCAACTAATAGAAAAACTGCGCCGCCGTGGCGGCACACAAGACATTTCGGAAGCCATCACGACGGCCGTCGAATGCTGGCTGGAAGACCCGGCCAGATTTGCGCCGGGCGCGGACCCCGAGGACATCCACGGCTATCAATGGAAATCATTGTTCCTTCCCGAAGGCACCGTGTTGAAATCCTGGAGCTACGGCGAAAACAACTACGCGCGCGTCGTCGGCGACCAGATCATCCACAATGGCCGCGCGGTGTCGCCGAACCAGTTCGCGCAATCGTTCGCGCGCTCGACGCGCAATGCGTGGCAGGATTTATTCATCCGCCGCCCCGGCGACAAGACCTTCAAAATAGCATGCCGACTGCGCGATGAACTGATCGCGGCGGCGAAGCCGGCCTGCGCAACGCCAGCCGGTACGATCCCGCCTGTCTCTACCGCAGCCCCGGCGTCGGTCGCATTAACGACAACCCTGCCCGCGCAGCAGGCTCCGTCGCCGACTGGCGCGCCACCGCGCAACACCGACCGGGAACCCGGCTGGGATTTGCCGGAGCGCAGACAATTCCGCTATCGGCTGGAAGATGTCGCCTACTAACTAAGCAACAACTCTGACTGGACTTGCAATGACGAAGAAATGTCCGCTTCTGGCCGCTACCAGCACTCCGTGTCAGCCGTTGCTGGGTCGAATGTATCATCACGAACTTCTAGCACAAGCTCGTAAGGTGCTGTTGGTGCGAATGCGGCGCGAAGAAAAATGCAATCGCCAACAGATGCGGAACTTAGGCAAGTGTCCATAGTATCAGCCAGCGCCGCTATCTCTTCCAATGGTCCGGCAATCCAATGGGCGGTGATTTCCGAATGCTGCCATGTTCCAAGTTCAAGATACATGTACGGCCCGAAGTGTTCATGCTCCGACACTAATTCATTTTCAGGCTTTCCTGCATACGCCCGCATGGCGGCAGAAAATCGTCTAAGACCTATCTTGGAACCTTGGAGCCGCCATTCTTTAGCCTCATCGTTTCGTTCGTAAAAGAAACCGAGTTCACGCCATTCGCGCTGTGTGCTTTCATTGATTTTTGGTGAAGGCATTTCTGCTCCGCAGAGGTCAATACTTTTCATGTCCGTCTAGGTCTGCTTCTGCCCGGTTAGGGTCGTTGGCCGATTCCTCCACAAAGCGGACATATCCGGAACGGACCGGTTACGTTACGTTCTAGCGCGGCTTGTAGCCTGCACACGAGCTGACCAGAAGTGCGAGACACCTAGCATGACGAGCACGACAATCGCGAAATAGATGGCAATGTCGAGAACCAGAGCGCCTACGGACAGCTTGTCTTCACCGAACGCAAGCACTCGCTCTCTAGAAACACCTGGCGCGTCGAATAAGTAAGCGAGCGGGAAGCCCCCCCTTCAATACAGGCTTATAGCAGAAATCGGAACCGCTTGGACCACACAGATTTCCGTACACGGCCAGTTCAGGACCTATGCGCTCGACATGTACCGACAACAATGTCAGCGTAATTGCTGAAATAAAAGCGACATTTATCGAGATGAATTTGGGCAAGCTGGGCATGAATTTTCCGTTCCTTACGATGGACTTCAAACTGTCCGCTTTTGGCGAACGCGGCAGCCGGCATTCAGGATACCAGCTTGCTCATCTGCAAAACTCACCAATTCCCACGCCAGGCTGGGAGCGGCCCAAGTAGACGCTGGACAAGTAGAACACGCACTACTGACTCGCTCTCACCCCTAAGATATACCTTCCGGCACTTCAGGAGTCTGGGACTTATGTACTCCATGTTCGCCTTGTCGCCAGCCGGAACTCCGATGTTAACGGACAGCGATTGTCGGATGCGACAGAGTGGATTCGGCAGACCTCGGCGACCGGCAGTTTTCACCAGAGTAATTGATGGAACGAAGGCGACGTGGTACCGTATTGAAAGTCAATATCAGGTCATATGTGGTGGCGATTAGGCAATCCTGCGATTACATGAATGCCAGGTTGGAAAAGTGAATAGACTTCGGCAGGCTTGTCTGAGAAGCTTCAGCGCGGCAAAAAAAACATCCCATAAATGCCAAGTTTTTCAGAGAGATCATGACCATGACACAAGCTGTCCATCATCCAGTAGACCAGTCCTCGCTGCATGAACTGGTCGAGAACCTACGCTGTCGTGCCGAAAACCTGGAGTTGCTCGATAAGCTGGTGTCATCCCTCAAGCAGGAAGTCGAACAGCATCACCATCTAGCGGACTCTTTAAGGCATGATTTGCAATTGGTTCAGCAAGTTATAGAAGAGCGCGAAGCTTTCTTCAGCCTGTCATTGGACATGCTGTGCATCGCCACGACCAGCGGACATTTCCATCGAATCAATCGGGCATTCGAGCGCACGCTCGGGTATGCACAAGGTGAATTGTTATCGCGAAGCTTCTTTGAATTGGTGCATCCCGACGACGTTGAAAAGACCCAGCAAGAAGTGCAAAAGCTGCGGACGGGCATCGACACCATCAGCTTTGACAATCGCTACCGACACAAGAATGGCGAATATCGCTGGTTAAACTGGACCACACCGGCGCCGGCCTCTGGATCTCACTTCCTCTATGCCGTGGCGCGGGATATCACTGTGCAGCGTGAACGCGATGAGCGTACGCTGTTTTTAGCATCGCACGATGACCTGACCGGCTTGGCCAATCGCTGGCGCTTTAACGAAGAACTGGAAGCGAGCTTCGCCAGGCTGAAGCGCGATGCGAGCAGAACATTCGCGGTGCTGGTGCTGGATCTGGATAAGTTCAAGCCCATCAATGACATCCATGGTCACCAGGCTGGCGATCTCGTGTTGCGAACGGTCGGCGACCGTCTTAGCGCGGTCAAAAGAGAAACCGATATTCTCTGTCGCTTGGGCGGCGATGAATTCGCGTTGCTTGCGCCCGATGCAGAGGCGGGCGAAGCTCACTTGATCGCCGAACGAATGCGCGCGGAAATACTGCGCCCCATCAACATAGGCGACGTCGAGGTGGCCGTTGATGTTAGTATCGGCGTCGCCATGGCCACGGAACATTCCGGAGCGGCAAAGGATTTTCTCAACATGGCCGATGACGACATGTATATGAACAAACGCAGCAAGTCAGAAAGTGGCGTAGCGGCGAACGCCGGTACGAATGACAAACCCTGAGTGCGAATTGAAAGGCGGCCTTTCTCTTCCGCTGTGTTTTCTCCGGGAAGAGAACCAATTTTCTACCATTTTCAATATGCGTAACTTTATGCAACGGCGCCATCGGTCCAACTCGCCAACCTGATTCGGAACGTGAACGGCCACAGTTAGTCCGCGAACAGCTCTACGATCAGTGAACGCAGCCATGCGTTGGCGCCGTCCTTGGCGAACTTGCGGTGCCAATACTGCTTCAGATCGAATCGCGGTATTTCCATCGGCGGCTCCATCAACTTGATCGCCGCGAACTGCGCGAAACTCTCTCCCACCGCGCGCGGCACGGTCGCCACCAGGTCGCCGGCCGAGATCAAAAACGGAATCGACATGAAGTGCGGCGTCTCCAGCACCACGCGGCGGCGTATCCGCCTGCGTATCAGGAACTGCTCGAACAGTTCCTGGCTGCGGCCTTCGGCGCGTATCACCGCGTGTCCCATCTCCAGGAACTGCTTCATGCTCAGCGTCCGGCGGCGCTGATGATGCACTGCGCTGAGCAGACAGACGAAGGAGTGCGAGAACAAGCGCTGTTGGAAAAAATTGCGGTTCTTTAGATCCGGAAAATAGCCGACCGCCAGATCGACATCGCCCTGCTCCAGCGCCAGCGCCAGCTCGCGCGGCGGCATCGTCACGGAACAGATGCTGGCGCCCGGCGCGTCCCGCCTTAAGCGGTCGAGCAGCCTTGGCAAAAAAGTCATCTCGCCGATATCCGACAGCGCCACCGTGAATTTACGCTCGGTGGTGGCGGGATCGAACTGCACGCTGGCCAGCACCCCGGTCTCCAACCGCTGCAAGATATCCCGGGTGGGACTGACCAGAGCCAGCGCGCGCGGCGTCGGCTCCATCCCGTGCGCTGTCCGGATGAACAGCGGATCGCCCAGCGCCTTGCGCAATTTATTCAGAGCCACGCTGACGGCAGGCTGACTCATACCCAGCTTGCGCGCAGCCCCGCTGACACTACGCTCCTCATGGATCGCCAGCGCCACCGGCAACAGGTTCAGATCGAATGTCGTCATGTTTTTGTCTCCAATCTCAATTAGAAAATCGCATAAACATTATGCCGTAAATTCTATTTTCAAATACGGCTACTTGCGTGATCATAGCCTCACAACAAAGCCGTAAAACAACCACAACGGAGACAACCATGTATCGCATTCCACTTACGCTGGCGGGCGCCCTGCTATCCATCTTTTTGCGCAGTCATGCGGCGGAAACGCCGCCGGTGCGCATCGGCGTCATCACCTCGCTGAGCGGCGTGGCCGCACCCAGCGGCGAGCAAATGAAGGCGGGTATCGACACCTGGCTGCGCATGAACGGCGATGCCGTCGCCGGCAGGAAGCTGGAAGTCATCTACAAGGACGATACGGGCGCCCAGGCCGATGTCGCCAAGCGCCTGGCGACCGAATTAATCAGCCGCGACAAGGTCGACATCCTCGCAGGTTTCGTTTTCACGCCTAATGCCATGTCGGCTGCCGCCGTGGCGGACCGCGCAAAGAAACCGATGGTGGTCATGAATGCCGCCGCGTCGACCATCACCACACGCTCGCCGTACATCACGCGCACCTCCTACACCATCGCGCAGTCGGTCAAGCCGCTGGCCGAATGGGCCTACAAAACCGGCTCGCGCCGTGTGTTCTCCATCGTCGCCGACTACGCGCCGGGGCATGACGCGCACACCTGGTTCACCAGCAGCTTCACCGCGCTGGGCGGCAGTGTCGTCGACAGCGTCAAAGTGCCGCTGACCACCATCGACTTCAGCGCCTACCTGCAGCGTATAAAGGACGCAAAGCCGGACGCCATCCACGTCTTCCTGCCCAACGGCCAGCCCATGGTCTCGTTCATGAAGGCGTACAAGGAGAAAGGGCTGGATAAAGCCGGCATCCGCTTCCTTGGAGGCGAAGGCTGGGCCGACGAAGATGTATTGAACGCCGCCGGCGAGGCGATGAACGGCATCTACACCGCCGGTTTCTACTCGTCGTTCCGTCCCGGCGCCGACAACGCCGCCTTCACGGCAGCATTCGCCAAGACCGTCAATGGCCGGTTCAAGCCCAACTTCCAGGCCGCATCCGCCTACGATGGCATGGCCTTAATCGCTGCCACCCTCACCCGCACCAAAGGCAACGCCGACGGCCCCACTTTCATGGCCGCGCTAAAAGGCTACAAGGCCGCCAGCCCGCGCGGCACGGTCAGCATCGACGACAAGACCAACGACATCGTCCAGACCATCTACATCCGCCGCATCGACAAGCTGGCCGACGGCCGCTACGGCGCCATCGAGATAGACCGCTACGACGGCGTGCGCGATCCCGCTAAACCCAACTAAATCAATCCACAGGAGTAAAGTCATGTTCCCTCTAAATCAATGGTATGTCGCGGGCTTCGCGTGGGAGTTGCAGGACAAACCGCTGGCGCGCACTCTGCTCAATCAACCCATCGTCTTGTTCCGCACCGCCGCCGGCGAGATCGCCGCGCTGGAGGACCGTTGCTGCCACCGCAGCGTCCCACTGTCCTGCGGCTCCATCGATAGCGGCGGAATCCGCTGCGGCTATCATGGCCTGCTGTATGCGCCGAGCGGCGTATGCATCGAAATTCCAGGCCAGCTGAAAATCCCCGGCAAGGCCAAGGTGAAAGCCTACACATCGGCGGTACGCAACCAGGTGATCTGGATATGGTTCGGCGCCGACGCGGACAGCCAGCCATCCGGTCCTCCACCGGAGGTTCCTGCCCACGACGATCCGCGCTACCGCTACAAGGGTGGCGCCTTCCACTACCGCGCGCCGTATCAGCTGATCCACGATAATCTGCTGGACCTCAGCCACGTCGGCTACGTGCACGGCAAAACCATCGGCGGCAACGCCCGTACGCACATGGAGGCGCCAACCACGGTCACTTCCGAGGGCGACCATGTACGCGTGGTGCGATGGATGAAATCCTCGCAACCTCCGGCCACCTACTCCGCCGCCTGGCCGTTCAAGGGCGAGATCGACCGCTGGCAGGAAATCGACTTTAAAGGCAGTCATTTGCAGATCTTTACCGGCGCGGTCGATGCCGGTGCCGAGCCGCTCGACGATCCACTGCGCGGCGGTTTTCATATGCGCGGATTCCACGGCATCACGCCGGAGACAGAGACCACTTCGCACTACTTCTGGACCATGGCCAGCTCTGCGCATCCGGACCAGCCGGACAACGCGGAACTGGTCTACCGCCAGACCGAGCAAACCTTCGAGGAGGACCGCGTCATCATCGAAGCGCAGTACCGCAACATGCAGCAGTTCTCCGACGCGCCGATGGTGGACATCCATGTCGACGCCGGCGCCAATCGCGCCCGCCGCATTATCGCGCTGCACATCGCCGAGCAGGCATGACCGGGATGGAAGCGATCATCACTTCGATCGGGGAATGCGGCGACGTGCGCATCTTCGAACTGCGCGCCGCCGATGGCTCAATGCTTCCGCCGTACGAAGCTGGGGCACATATCGACGTCACCTTTGGCAATGGCCTGACACGGCAATACTCGCTATGCTGCCGCCGGCCCTCAAGCGAAAGCTACCGAATCGCAGTCAAGCGCGATCCAAACTCGCGCGGCGGCTCCGAGTGGCTGCACAAGGAAGCCGCCGAGGGTCACATCATGACAATAGGCCAACCGCGCAACGCCTTCTCGCTGCGGCCGCCGACAGGCATGCATCTGCTCTTCGCAGGCGGCATCGGCATCACGCCGCTGCTGTCGATGGCCTACGCCTTGCAGCGCGCCGGCCAGCCTTTCCAGCTGGCGTACTTCGTTCGCAGCCCAGGCGACAACGCCTTCATGGATGAATTGGAAAACGGACCACTGGCCCGCCACGTCGTCGTGGTCGCGGGCCTGACGCCGCATGACAACGCCGCGCGGATCGAAGCCATGATGCACACCGCGCCCGCAACGGAAACCACGGTCTACACCTGCGGCCCGGCGCCGTTCATGGACGCCGTCATCGCCCTGGGCGCGGCACGCTTCGGCGCCAACTCGGTGCACAAGGAATCATTTGGCGCGCCGTCATCGGAAGGTGGAGAGACGCCATTCACCATGCGACTGGTGCGCTCGGGACGCGACATCGACGTCCCCGCCGGCAGCAGCGCGCTCGCCTGTCTGCACCAAGCCGGCATCGCGATTGACTGCTCGTGCGAAGTGGGCGTATGCGGCACCTGTCGCACCGTTGTACTGGACGGCCGGCCCGAACATCTCGACTCGGTTTTGAGCGATGCGGAGAAGCAGGCCAATGCCTGCTTCATGCCGTGCGTTTCGAGATCACGCACGCCGGTGTTGTATCTCGATCTCTAATCGCATTTCCTCCTGTTACGCAAACACCTGTTGCGCTAACATGGTTTGTACCGGGAACACCGGAAACAACCCATAAAAATACAGGAGACAATATGAAATCATCACCCCTCGTCCCTTCGCTGGCGGCCATCATGCTGGCCGCCGCGTTGCCGGCGTTCGCGCAGAACGCGTCCAAGGCGGATGTGATCGCGCTGGTCGACAAGGCCGTCGCAAACATCGAGAAAAAAGGCGCCGAAGAAGCCTGCAAGGACTTCGCCGATCCCAAGGGCGGCTACATCCAGGGCGAGTTGTACGTCTTCGTCCAGGACGAGAAAATGAAGATGACCTGCCACGCCGCCAATCCAAAAATGAACGGCAAGGACATGTCTGAACTGAAGGACGCCAACGGCAAACGCTTCACCAAGGATATGCTCGACGTCGCGATGTCGAACAAACCAGGCTGGGTCGATTACACCTGGGTCAATCCGGTGACCAAGGCGCTGGAACCGAAGACCTCCTACATCCGGCTGGCATCCGGAAAGTACACCGTCGGCGTCGGCATCTACAAAAAATAAAGAATAAAAAAGGCGCGCCGCGATGGCGCGCCTGTAAATCTCGTCTGTAAGCCGAAAATTAGGCCACCGACACCAGCTTATCGAGCTTGTCGCCGTCGGCCAGCAAGCTGGCGCTGTCCGAGTCGTGCACGATGCGGCCGCGATCGAGCACGATCGCGCGCGTGGTCAGCGACAGCGCCAGGCGCGCATGCTGCTCCACCACGATTACCGACATGCCCTCCTCCTCCACCAGCTTGCGGATCACCCGCACCAGTTCCTGCACGATGATCGGCGCCAGGCCTTCCATCGGCTCGTCGAGCAGCAGGATGCGCGGATTGGTCATCAGCGCGCGCGCGATCGCCACCATCTGCTGCTCGCCCCCTGACAACTGGTTGCCCATGTTGGTGCGGCGCTCGAACAGGCGCGGGAAGATCTGATACACCTTCTGCAGATTCCAAGGACCGGGACGCGCGACCACGGTCAAGTGTTCCTCCACCGTCAGCGACGGGAACATATGGCGTTCCTGCGGCACCCAGCCAAGACCAGAGCGCGAGCGCTTGTGCGTCGGCATGCGCGCGATGTCGTTGCCGTCCCAGCGTATGCCGCCGCCGTGCAGTCGAGTCAATCCCATCAACGTCACCAGCAGGCTGGTTTTACCGACGCCATTGCGGCCCAACAGCGCCAGGCTGTCGCCTTCATTCATCGTAAACGATACATCTTCCAGCACGATAGACTCGCCGTAGCCGGCGGTGACGTTATCGAGCGCCAGTAACTCACGCATGTTCGGCCTCCCCCAGATACACTTCCTTCACTCGCGGGTCCGCCGCGATTTCTTCCGGCGTGCCCTCGGTCAGCACCTTCCCGCCCACCATCACGGTGATGCGGTCGGCGAAGCGGAACACCAGGCCCATATCGTGTTCGATGAACAGCACCGTCACATCGCGCGGCAGTTGCGTCAGTACTTCGAACAGCTCCTTGCTCTCGGCCGAGGGGATTCCGGCCGCCGGCTCGTCCAGCAGCAGG
This sequence comes from uncultured Duganella sp., assembly GCA_963511605.1. Taxonomy (GTDB): domain Bacteria; phylum Pseudomonadota; class Gammaproteobacteria; order Burkholderiales; family Burkholderiaceae_D; genus Rugamonas. The sequence continues at coordinate 9,663 of CAUPJZ010000022.1, forward strand.
ATGCGCGGCTTGGTCGCCAGCGCAAGCGCTATCTCCACCAGCCTCTGCTTACCGTAAGCCATGCTGCGGGTGATGCTGTTGGCCTGGTCGGTCAGCTTCAAGGTGGCCAGCAGCTCCATCGCCTCGTCGATGACGTCTGGATGGTTTTCCACCGTCTTGTACCAGACCGACTGCAAGCCGCGACGCTCGCTGATGGCCAGCGCCACCGATTCCAGCACAGTCATACCCGCGAACAGGGTGTTGAGCTGGAAGGTGCGCGTCATGCCGCGATGTACCCGCTCGTGCTGCGGCAGGTTGGTGATGTCCTCGCCGCCGAGATAAACCTTGCCGCTGCTGGGCATGAAGCCGCCGGTCAGAAGGTTGATGAAGGTGGTTTTGCCGGCGCCGTTAGGGCCGATCAGCGCGTGGCGCGCGCCCGGCTCGAAGGTCAACGTCACATCGCTGTTGGCGACGAATCCGCCCCAACGCTTGCTCAGGCCTTCGGTGCGCAGTGTGATGTCCTGGCTCATGCCTGCTCCTTACGGGATGGTTTGAAACGCTGGGCGATCTTCTCCAGGCCACCCAGGATGCCGCCGCGCGCGAACAGCACGATGAGCACCAGCAGCAGGCCGATATAAAACTGCCAGTAGGCCGGATTGAGGCCGGCGATATAGTCTTGCGCCACCATGAACACGGCGGCGCCGATCAGCGCACCGTAAAGGCGCCCTGTTCCGCCCAGCACCAGCATGATCAACAGCTCGGCCGAGCGCGGGAAGCCCAGCGCATCGAGTCCGACGAACTGCGTCGTCTGCGCCAGCAGCGCGCCGGCCACGCCGGCGATGGCGGCGGCCGCCGTGAAGATGGCGATCAGGCGGCGATTGACGTTGACGCCCAGCGAAGGCATGCGGCGCACGCCTTCGCGGATGCCGATCAGGCTCAGACCGAACGGCGACTTGACCACGCGGCGCAGCACGACGAACAGGATAAACAGCACGGCAAAGCTGTACCAGAAGGCCACCGTTCCGTTCAAATCGAATTCGAACACGCCGAACAGCTTACCGACCATCATGCCGGACAAGCCATCGACGCCGCCTGTGATGAAGGATGCCTTGTTGGCCGCTTCGTGCAGCATCAGGCAGATGCCCATGGTGACCATCAGCCGCGTCAAATCCTGGCCGCGCACGACCAGGAACGATGTGATGAAGCCGAACACGCCCGCCACCACCGCACCGGCCAGCAGGCCGCTCAGCGGCTCGCCCCAGCCATGCACCGCCAGCAAACCGGCGGTGTAGGCACCCAGGCCGAAGAAGGCGGCGTGTCCCAGCGAGACGATGCCGGCATAGCCGAGAATCAGATCCAGCGACAGCGCGAACAGGCCGATGATCATGATCTGGCTAATCAGCACCAGATAGCCGGGGAAGAAGAAGTACGCGGCGACCGGCATCAGCCAGAAGACAATTTCCAGCGGCTTCCAGCGGTCGTTCGGCAGGTTCAGTTGGCGTTTCTGTAGTGGCGTCATGACGGTCTTTGCGACTGGAACAGGTTTAACTGCGGTTTCGGTAAAGGCGTTCATGCTTTCCTCCGCACCAGGCCAGCCGGGAAGACGATCAGCAGCACCACCATCAGCGCGTAGATGACGAAGGCGCCGATTTCAGGCACGTAGTATTTTCCGGCCACGTCGAACACGCCCAGTATCAGCGCTGCCAGCAGCGGTCCCTTGATGGTCCCGGCGCCACCCACCGCAACAACGAGCAGGAAGTAGACCATGTACTTGATCGGGAAGGTCGGATCGAGGCCCAGCACGTCGATGCCAAGACCGCCGCCAAGGCCGGCCAAGCCGGAACCGAGCGCGAAGGTCAGGCTGAACACCAGGCTGACGTTGATGCCGAGGCCCGCCGACGCGGTTTGGTTGTCGACCGATGCGCGGATCTGCGCACCGAAGCGGGTACGCTCGATCAGCAATCCAAGCGCGATGGTGATCAGCACCACGATACCGATCAGGAACAGCCGGTAGGCGCCGACGTCGAGGCCAAACAGCGATACCTGTCCATGCAGCCAGGCCGGCAGGGTGACCGGCTGCTGCGTCGGTCCGAAGAAGAAGGTGGCGGCGGCCACGGACATGAAGGTCAGGCCGATGGAGAACAGCACCTGATCCAGGTGGCTGGCCTTGTACAGGCGGCGATACAGCGTCCGCTCCAGCACCAGCCCCACCAGCGCGGAGGCGATGAACGCCAGCGGCAGCGACGCCAGGAACGGCACACCAAGGCGTGACAGCAGCATCACGCTGACATACCCGCCCAGCATCGCGAACGCCCCGTGGGCCAGGTTAATAAAGTTCATCATCCCCATCGTGACGGACAGCCCGACGCTGATGAGGAAAAGGAGGCTGCCATAGGCGATGCCGTCAAACAGCACGCCGGCGAGATTTCCTAGCATGGCTGCCTCCGTCGATACGCAAGGGGCTCGTTGGCGCCATTTTTTTGCTTTTTCATTTTGTCTCCTGCACTTTTAACTACATTGATTCAAAGCCGCTTTACACCCTCTCGATGATCATCGCGATGCCCTGCCCCACGCCGATGCACATGGTGCACAGCGCATAGCGGCCGCCGGTGCGGTGCAGCTGGTAGGTGGCGGTGGTGACCAGGCGTGCACCGCTCATGCCCAGCGGATGCCCCAGCGCGATCGCGCCGCCGTTGGGGTTCACGCGCGGATCGTCGGCGCTCAGACCGAGTTCGCGCAGCACCGCCAAACCCTGCGCGGCAAACGCCTCGTTCAATTCGATCAGGTCCATCTGCTCGAGCGTCAGCCCGGTCTGGCGAAGCAGCTTTTGCACCGCAGGCACCGGACCGATGCCCATCACGCGCGGCGCAACGCCGGCGGTAGCCATGCCGACGATACGCGCCAGAGGCTTCAGGCCGTGCTTTTGCATGGCGTCGCCGCTGGCGATCAACAGCGCGCAGGCGCCATCGTTGATGCCGGAGGCGTTACCTGCGGTGACGCTGCCATCCGGGCGCACCACGCCTTTGAGCTTGGCCAGCGCCTCCATCGTGGTCGCGCGCGGATGCTCGTCCTGCGAGAAGACGACCGGATCTCCTTTTTTCTGCGGGATCGACACAGGCACGATCTCGCGCTCGAAAACGCCAGCGGCGATCGCGGTCGCGGCCCGCTCCTGGCTCGCGAGCGCGAACGCGTCCTGGTCCACGCGGCTGACGCTGAAGTCCTGGGCGACGTTTTCAGCCGTCTCCGGCATCGTGTCGGTGCCGTAGGCTTCCTTCATCTTCTTGTTGACGAAGCGCCAGCCCATCGTCGTATCCTGCAGCGAGGCGCTGCGCGAGAACGCCGAATCGGCCTTGCCCATCACGAAAGGCGCGCGGGTCATCGATTCCACGCCACCGGCGATCATCAGGCAAGCGTCGCCCGCCTGGATCGCGCGCGCCGCCGTGCCCACGGCATCCATGCCGGAGCCGCAAAGACGGTTCAAGGTGGTGCCGGGCACCTGCTCCGGCAGCCCGGCCAGCAGCGCCGACATGCGCGCGACGTTGCGGTTATCCTCGCCCGCCTGGTTGGCGCAGCCGTAGATCACATCGTCCACCTGGTCCCACTGCACGCCGGGATTGCGCTTCATCAGTTCGCGCAGCGGCACCGCGCCCAGGTCGTCGGCACGCACGTCCTTCAGCGCCCCGCCGTAACGGCCGATCGGGGTGCGGATCGCGTCGCAGATATAAGCTTCGTTCATGTTTCGATCCTCGTATTAAATTCTGTTGTTGGCAGTAGCCGGCGGCAGCAGCCTGGTGCCGGTGGCCGCCTGCAGCTCTTCAAAGGTCAATCCGGGCGCCATCTCGCGCACCGCCAGGCCATCCGGCGTCACATCCAGCACGGCCATGTCGGTATAAATGCGGTTGACGCAAGCGACGCCGGTCAGCGGATAGGTGCACTTGTCGACGATTTTGCTCTCGCCGGTTTTGGTCAGGTGGTCCATCATCACGAACACCTGCTTGGCGCCGATCGCCAGATCCATCGCGCCGCCGACCGCCGGTATCGCATCGGGCGCGCCGGTATGCCAGTTGGCCAGGTCGCCGTGCTCGGACACCTGGAAGGCGCCCAGCACGCAGACGTCCAGATGGCCGCCGCGCATCATCGCGAACGAATCGCCATGGTGGAAGTAGGCTCCCCCGGTCAGCAAGGTGACCGGCTGCTTGCCGGCGTTGATCAGATCTTCGTCTTCTTCGCCCGGCGCGGGCGCGGGCCCCATGCCCAGCAGGCCGTTCTCGCTATGCAGGAACACCTCGCGCTCGGCAGGCAGGTAATTGGCGACCTTGGTCGGCAAACCGATGCCCAGGTTGACGTAGGCGCCCTCGGGAATGTCTCGCGCCACGCGGGCGGCGATCTGGTCGCGGCTATATCGGTTAGTCATTACGCCTCCTGCACCACGCGTTGAACGAAGATACCCGGCGTGACGATCACTTCCGGATCGAGTTCGCCCAGCGGCACCACCTTGCGCACTTGCGCGATCGCTACCTTGGCCGCCATCGCCATGATCGGGCCGAAATTGCGCGCGGTTTTGCGGTACACCAGATTACCCCAGCGGTCGCCCTGCAGCGCCTTGATCAGCGCGAAGTCGGCGTGAATCGGCGACTCCAGCACGTAGTGGCGGCCGTCGATCAGGCGCGTCTCCTTGCCCTCGGCCAGCAGCGTGCCGTATCCGGTCGGCGTGAAGAAGCCGCCGATGCCGGCGCCGGCGGCGCGGATGCGCTCCGCCAGATTCCCCTGCGGCGTCAATTCCAGCTCGATCTCGCCGGCACGGTACAGCGCGTCGAAGTGCTGGGAGTCCGCCTGGCGCGGGAAGGAGCAGATGATCTTGCGTACCCGTTTGGCCTTGAGCAGCGCGGCCAGTCCGGTTTCGCCGTTGCCGGCGTTGTTGTTGACGATGGTGAGCTCGCGCGCGCCCTGCGCGATCAGCGCGTCGATCAGCGCCGACGGCATGCCGGCGTTGCCGAAGCCGCCGATCATGACGGTCGCGCCGTCGTGAATGTCGGCCACCGCACGCTCCAGTGATTCAAAAGTTTTATCGATCATATCTTTGCCTTGATGATTCGTCGCCCGCTTGTCGTTTTACTTATGTGTTTTATTTTTCGTCTTGTGCGATAATCGAACTAATGATTGATTACCGCACAGCCAGTGTAGAACTTGCGCATGCCGTGGTCAAGAAAAAACGCCAATTAAATCCACCGTCTGCATTAAAATCACGCCATGTCAAAAGCCACCACCACCGAAACCCGCGCCGCCGAGGCCGATGATGAGCGCGAACCGACCATCGCCGAGCAGATCGACGCGATGACCGATCCCAGTTTCATGACGTCCCTCGCCCGCGGCCTGGCCGTGGTGCAGGCCTTCAGCGATTCGCGCAAGCCGCAGACCATCGCCAACATCAGCCAGAAAACCGGCATCCCGCGCGCGGCGGTGCGCCGCTGCCTGCACACGCTGCGTGAGCTGGGCTATGTGGACGCCGAGCTGAATAATTTTTCGCTGCGCCCCAAGGTGCTCACGCTTGGCTACTCCTACCTGTCATCGACGCCGTTGACGGTGTCGGCCCAGCCCTACCTGAACGAGATCAGCCGCACGCTCAATGAATCGAGTTCGATGGCGGTGCTGGAGGACGGCGAGGTGCTGTACGTGGCGCGCGCGTCCACCTCGCGCGTGATGTCGGTGGCGCTCAACACGGGCAGCCGCTTGCCGGCCTATTGCACTTCGCTTGGCCGCGTGATGCTGGCGCATCTGCCGCCCGCTGAACTGGAGCAGTACCTGGCCAAGACCAAGCTGCGTGCGATGACCGAAAACACGGTCGTCAACCAGAAGCGCCTGCGCGAAATCCTGGCCGACGTGCGCCGTGACGGCTATGCCATCAACGACGAGGAGCTGGAGTTGGGTTTGCGTTCGATCGCGGTGCCCGTGCGCGGCGCCTCCGGCCAGGTGCTGGCGGCGCTGAACGTGGGCGCGCAAGCGGCCCGGGTCAGCGTCAAGCAGCTGGAGAAGGAGTTCCTGCCGGTGCTGCTGCGCGGCGCGCAGGAACTGGCGATTCTGCTGCCGTAATTCGTCACGCGCCGGTGGTGACGCCGGCATGGCGGATTACGCTACGCTAATCCGCCATGAGCCGCCAATACCGCCTTAAAAGCTGTGACGCAGACCGCCCATCACACCGTTCTGCGTCTTGCCCACGCCAACGGAACCGCCGGCATCCAGCGCCACCGCCGACAAGCCGCTGTTCTTCATGCGGCCGATGCCGCCATAGACGGCGGTCCGCTTCGAGAAGTAGTAGGTCAAGCGCGCCGTCAGCATCGTCGCATCCGAGCTGCTGTTCTTCACATCACGCTTGGCCACCTGCGCATCGAGCGTGGTCAATGGCGTGACCGGATAGCTCACCCCCAGGAAGTACAGATCCGACTCCGTCAGCCCCGTCACCGCGCGCGTGGTGCGGTCGACCACGCCGGCGCCGATCTTGCCCTCGCCGACCTTGAAGTAACCGTTGACGGTAATGCGCTTGTCACTGTTGTCGCTGCTCGTCAGGCCGGCGGCGGCGCCGGTGTTCCCGTACAGGATGTCGTAGGACGCATTCAAGCCGTACGCCGGAATCTCGTAGCCGAACAACGCGGTGACCTGGCGGCAAGCCTTCGAATTGCCCGGCACCTCGCCGGCGCAGCCGGTGGCCGCTGGACCGCCGGCGGCCGACGAATCGCGCCCGGTGCTATAGGTTGCGCCCACCACGAAGTTATTGAAGTTACCCAGGTAGCCAATGGCGTTGTCGCTGCGCGCGTTCGGCAGATACGGATCGATGCTGCCGATCGCGAACAGGTTCGGTCCCATCACGTCGGCCTTCTGGCCGGCGATGTAGGTCATGTTGATCTGGCGTCCCAGAGTCACGGTGCCGAAGGCGCCCTTCAACCCCACCGATGCCTGGCGGCCGAACAGGCGGTTGCCCTGCTGGCTGGTGCCGGTATCTAGCGCGAGACCCGACTCCAGCGTGAAGACCACCTGCAGCCCGCCGCCCAGATCCTCGACGCCGCGGAAGCCGATCCGCGACGGAAAGGAACCCGTCAGCGAAGGCATCTTGGTCACGGAATCGCCGGCGGCATTGACGTTGGTGACGTGAACCAGGCCGGTGTCGAGCAGGCCGTACACGGTCACATTGGATTGCGCCATCGCTGCGGATGCGCCCATGCCTGCCAGAAGCGCCACGGCGCAACGGATACTGTTTTTCATTACTGTCTCCTGTTATTTTATTGGATGTGCGATTATCGAACATTAGGTTGTTAATCGCACATAAATTGGATACTATGATTGTCGCGGGACGTTGTCAAGAAACAGAACCGAGGCGATGAGTCCACAAAACGACACTAGAATGGTCGCGACGCGGCGCTTCGCATCGCCCCACATAGACAAAAACAGAACCAGACAGGAGACCGGCATGACGATGAAAAAATTTGTAAATATTGCGACACTAGCGACACTTGCGGCCATCACCCTGGCCGCCGTGCCGCTGGCGCGCGCGCAGGACACCATCAAGGTCGGCGTGATCGCCGCGTTTTCCGGCCCCTTCGCCGACTACGGCAAGCAGATGGAAGGCGGTATCAAAGCCTACATGGCGCAAAACGGCGCGACGGTGGCAGGCAAGAAGATCGAGATCATCGTCAAGGACACCACCGGCCCTTCGCCGGAAATCGCCAAGCGCCTGGCGCAGGAGCTGGTGGTGCGCGACAAGGTCGACTTCCTGGCCGGCTTCGGCCTGACGCCGGAGGCACTGGCGGTTGCGCCGATCGCCGAACAGGCCAAGAAGCCGATGATCATCATGAACGCGGCCACGTCGATCATCACCACCAAGTCCAACTACATCGCCCGCTTTTCCATGACGCTGCCGCAGATTTCGGCGCCGATGGCGACATGGGCGGTGAAGAACAATATCAGGAAGGTCGTCACCCTGGTGGCGGACTACGGCCCGGGCATCGATGCCGAGGCCGCGTTCAAGAATGAACTGGTCAAGGGTGGCGGCACGGTGACCGAGTCGATCCGCGTCCCGCTGCGCAATCCTGAGTTCGCGCCGTACATCCAGCGCATCAAGGACGCCAAGCCGGACGCGGTGTTCATCTTCGTGCCGGCCGGCGAGCAAAGCATCGCCTTCATGAAAGGATATCGCGAGCGCGGTCTGGCCGAAGCGGGCATCAAGGTGATCGCCACCGGCGATCTGACCGACGACCACGTGCTGCCGGCGATGGGCGACTCCACCTTGGGCGTGATCACCACCTTCCACTATTCGGCCGCACACAAATCGCCGGAGAACGCGGCGTTCCTTAAAAGCTTTGCGGCGGCCAATCCGAGTGGCGGCCGTCCCAACTTCATGGCCGTGGCGGCGTATGACGGCATGGCCGCGATCTATGAAGTGGCCCGCAAGCTGAATGGCAAAATCGACGGCGACAAGGCGATGGAGATCCTCAAGACGATCAAGCTCAATAGCCCGCGCGGCCCGATCGCGATCGATCCGCAAACCCGCGATATCGTGCAAACGGTCTATGTCCGCAAGGTAGAGAAGATCGGCAATGAGGTCTACAACGTGGAGTTCGACCAGTTCGCCAACCAGAAGGACCCGGGTAAATAAGGCGTTTCACATGCTGGCCGGCGGCGGCATCGCCGCCAGCACCACGGCGGCCAGCATGGCGCCGGCCAGCGCCACCGACTCCAGTTGCAACAGCGTTGTAATACGCGTCATCGCGCCGGTCCGGCCCACTGCCGCACCGGGGAAGCCGATGAATTTATTGTAGCCACCCACCGCGACGGCCAGCGCCACCAGCAGCAGCTTGACCGCCAGCGTCGTCTCGTAAGCGCCAGTTCCCACCTGCGCCCACGTGCCGAACACCCGCCAAGCGTTGTAGACGCCACTGGCCGCGATGCCCGCCAGCGCGAACGTCGCCGCATCGGACAATAGTTCGAGATAGCGCGCCGGTGCGCCCGATTTCGATGAGGCCAGCGGCAATACCAGCCAGCCAGCCACCGCCACCGCCCCCACCCACACGCAGATCAGCAGCAAATGCAACCATTCGACCAACACGCCGGCGCTGAACAAGCCGTGTTCCGCCGCATGGCTGTTGCCAGCACGGCTGAAGGCGAAACCGCCCAACAGCAGCAGCGCGATCCAGTCGCGTCCCGCCAGCCGCCGGCCGAACCAGTACAGCGCGATGACCAGCAACAGACAGATACCGCCCCCCGCGCCGATACGGCCATAGGCGCTGCGCGAGAGCAGCATCGAGAACGCATCTGCGGCCTCGCCCAGCGGCACGTCGGCCATCGCGGCGGCGGCGGCCCACAAGGCGGCGCAACTGGCCAGCAGTCCAGCCAATGCCGCCACGGGCATCGATTTATCCAGCGACGCGCGCGCCTTCAGCGCCCATGCCTGTTCGTCCGCCTGGCCGCCAGCGCGCAGCCAGCGGCCCGCCAATACCGCCGCCAGCATCCATGCCAGGGCGAGATTGAGCAGCAGCGCGCCGGCCGCCTGCAGTGTCGCTGCGGCGGTCAACTCACTTCACCGAAAAATTGTACTGGCCGTTGCGGCGATGGCCATCCGGTCCGACCGCCACCCAGCGCACGATGTAGCCGCCGGATTTAAGCGCGGGCAGATCGAGCTTCAACAATCGCTTGTTGGTCGCGTCGACCGCCGCCTTGCCGATATCCGGAACAGCCTTGCCGGTCGAATACTGCAAGATGATGGAGCTGAACGCCGGCTCCACGTCTTCATTGAAGGTCAGCGTGATCGCGCCGGGCGACTTGTCCAGCTGCGCGTTGGCGGCGGGCTCCGACAGCTGGATGGTGGCGTGCGCCATGGCCAGCGGACTTGCCAGCGTCGAGGCGCCCAGGACGACGCTCAAAACCAGGGATTGGAGTCGGTGCATGATGATTCCTTTTCAATGAACATGGGTAGACATGACGTTCACTTTACAAGCTTCCCCCATAGGAAGGTCAAGCCTTTTCTGGCCGCGAAATCACACTCGACAGGAATGCAAAAAAACGACGTCCCATTCGGTAGTTTGTGCCGAAACACCGCCCCGCTCCGCGACATCCTAGCGTTCTTCTCGCGGCGCTGGCGCGGCCCGAGCGGCCTGGGTTAGCATGGCTGCTCGCCGCCCCGAATCGGCGGCATGTGAAAAGGAGTTACCGTGACAGACCAACTATCCGCGACGGCGGTCAGCTATCGCCGCATCACCGACAAAGACGCCGAAGCGGCGCACCGCCTGTCGCTGTCGGTGCGCTGGCCGCACCGTCTGGAAGACTGGCGCTTCATGCTGCGCCTTGGCGCCGGTTTCGTCGCCGAAGACGGCGACGGCATCGTCGGCACAGCCATGTGCTGGAGCCACGGCACCGAATTCGCGTCGCTCGGCATGGTCATCGTCGGCGCCGCGCGCCAGGGCCAGGGCATAGGCCGCAAGCTGATGTCGATGGTGATGAATGAACTGGGCAACCGCAACGTGCTGCTGCACGCGACCGAAGCGGGCAAGCCCTTGTACGAGAAAATGGGATTCAGGCAGACCGGCGAAATTCACCAGCACCAGGGCACGGTGTTCAAGTCGCCGCTGATGCCGTTGCAGCCGGGCGAACGCATACGTCCCCTGGGTTCGCGCGACGGCTCCCGCCTGGCCGCGCTGGGTGCGCGCGCCGCCGGCATGCCGCGCAACACCGTGCTGGCGGCGATGCAGGACGTCGCCGAAACCGTCGTCATCGACCGCTACGACGAAGTGATCGGCTGCGCGATGCTGCGCCGCTTCGGCCACGGTTACGCCATCGGTCCGGTGATCGCCCCCGATATCGACCGCGCCAAGGCCCTGATCAGCCACTGGACCGGCACCTATGGCGGCGCCTTCCTGCGCATCGACGTCACCGGCTGGAGCGGCCTGAGTCCCTGGCTGAACGAACTCGGTCTGGTGCAGGTCGACAGCGTGGTGGCGATGGTGCGCGGCGAGGCGCCGCTGTCCGACGCAGGCATGCGGCAATTCGCCGTCATCAGCCAGGCGCTCGCCTGACGGCCAGGCGACGGCGCGGCAGAAAATGCTGCGCCGTCCAAAAATACGCAACGAACGCATGCCCGGCGGGGCCGGTTCCGCAAGCACCCGCTGACACAACGGTCCTAACATGGAGTCATACCACCACATGGATTTCATCATGACCGACACCTCCCTGGCCGACCTGGACCGCCAACACCTGATACACCCCGTCTCGAACTTCCGCACGCATGAAAAACGCGGCCCGACCATCCTGGCCTCCGGCCGGGGCGCGTGGCTGCGCGACGACCAGGGACGCGAGCTGCTGGACGCGTTCTCCGGCCTGTGGTGCGTCAACACCGGCTACGGCCAGGAGAGCATCGTCGCGGCGGCGACGGAGCAGATGCGTCGCTTGCCCTACGCCACCGGCTACTTCAGCTTCTCGTCCGAACCGGCCATCGAACTGGCTGCGCGGCTGGTCGAACTGGCCCCGGCCTCGCTGCGGCATGTGTACTTCACCATGGGTGGATCGGACGCGATCGACGCCGCTCTGCGCTACATCAGCTACTACAACAACTCCAGGGGGCAGCCGCAGCGCGACCAATTCATCTCGCTGCAGCGCGGCTATCACGGCTCGTCCTCGATCGGCGCCGGCCTGACCGCGCTGCCCGTGTTCCACCGCCACTTCAATCTGCCGCAACCCAACCAGCACTACCTGCCATCGCCTTACGCCTATCGCAGCCCGGTCGGAAACGATCCGCAGGCGCTGATCGCGGCCTCGGTCGCGGACCTGCGCGCCAAGGTCGCGGAACTGGGCGCGGACCGGGTGGCCGCCTTCTTCTGCGAGCCGATACAGGGCTCCGGTGGAGTGGTGGTGCCGCCCAAGGGCTGGCTCAAGGCGATGGCAGGCGCCTGCCGCGAACTGGGCATCCTGTTCGTGGTCGACGAGGTGATCACCGGCTTTGGCCGCACCGGCCCCCTGTTCGCCTGCGCGGCGGAAGACGTCGAGCCGGACATGATGACGCTGGCCAAAGGCCTGACCGCCGGCTACGCGCCGATGGGCGCCCTGATGATGTCGGACGCGATCTACCAGTCCATCGCCGACGGCGCCGGTCCCGACATCGTGGTCGGCCACGGCCAGACCTACTCCGCCCACCCGGTGAGCGCGGCCATCGGGCTGGAGGTGATGCGCCTGTACCACGAGGGCGGCCTGCTGGCCAACGGCGCCGCGCAAACCCCGCGCTTCGAGGGCGGCCTGCGCGCGCTGCTCGACCATCCGCTGGTGGGCGACGCCCGCAGCCGGGGGTTGCTCGGCGCGCTGGAGCTGGTGGCCGACAAGGGCAGCAAACGCCAGTTCGACCCGGCGCTGCGCCTGCACGAGCGGATCACGGCGGCGGCCTATGAAAACCGGTTGATCTTCCGCGCCTTCGGCGACAACATCCTCGGCTTCGCGCCGGCGCTGTGCTACACCGCCGACGAATTCGCGATCATGTTCGAACGTCTCGAGAAGACGCTGGACCAGGTGCTGGAACAGCCGGACGTGCGCCGGGCGATGGCCTGACGCCGCCCGCTGTTCCCGCTAAAACCATCATGCTACAATCAAGCCGGAAGCCACCCCAAGGCTGCCGGCCGAACAAGGGAGATCATGTTAGAAGGCGCGTTTAAACTGGATCGCATCGACATCCGCATCCTGTCCCACCTGCAACAGAGTGGCCGGATTGCCAACGTTGATCTGGCCGATGCCGTCGGCCTGTCGCCCAGCCCTTGCCTGATCCGCGTCAAGCGGCTGGAAAAGGCCGGCTATGTCACCGGCTACGGCGCCCACATCGAACTGGAAAAGATCGGCAACGTGCAGCTGGTGTTCACCCAGGTCACGCTGTCGGACCACCGCCGCGAGGACTTCACCAAGTTCGAGGCGGCCGTGCGCAAGATCGACGAAGTGGTCGAGTGCCACTTGGTCAGCGGCGGTTTCGACTACCTGCTCAAGTTCGTCACCACCGGCGTTGTGCACTACCAGACCATCATCGAAGGATTGCTCGACCAGCATATCGGCATCGAGAAGTACTTCAGTTACATCGTCATCAAATCGCCGTTCACCAAAGGCTACTACCCAGTCGATAAGCTGTTCACGCAGAACTCCTGACCGCCCGAAAGCGGCGCGGCATATTCTGCCGCCGCCGCGCGATATTCGCAATTTCCCCCGCTTCGCCCGGCCATCAACGGCCCCCTCCTCCGGCGCTCCGCCGCTACCATGGTCCTCAGTCCACCACACCGAGTGCATATCCATGACCTATCCAAATTTAACGTTGACGCTGGAACGTGGCGACCTGCTTTGCGGGGGTAATTACGTCGATGGCGCCTGGCGGCCCGGCCGCGCCGGTTCGCGTTACGCGGTCGTCAATCCGGCGGACGGCCTGGCCTTCGCCGAGGTGCCCGACAGCGATGAAGCCGACGCGCGCGACGCCGCCGACAGCGCGGCGCTAGCCTTCGAAGGCTGGCGCGCGCGCACCGCCCGCGAGCGCGCGGCGCTGCTCAAGCGCTGGCACGCCCTGATCCTGGCCAACAAGGAAGACCTGGCGCGCCTGATCTCGCGCGAACAGGGCAAGCCGCTGGCCGAGGCGCGCGGCGAGGTGCTTTACGGCGCCTCGTACGTCGAATGGTTCGCCGAGGAAGCCGTTCGCGCATACGGCGACATCATCCCGGAGCCGGCGCGCGGCCGCAAACTGATGGTGGTCAAGGAACCGGCAGGCGTGGTCGCCGCCATCACACCCTGGAACTTCCCGCTGGCGATGATCGCCCGCAAAATCGCCCCGGCGCTGGCCGCCGGCTGCACTGTGGTCGCCAAGCCGGCCGAGGACACGCCGTTGACGGCCCTCGCGCTGGTGGCATTGGCGCACGAAGCGGGCATCCCGCCCGGCGTGCTGAATATCGTCACGTCCTCGCGCGAGCGCACGCCCGCCGTCGTCGGCGCCTGGCTGCGGGACGCGCGCGTGCGCAAGATCACCTTCACCGGCTCCACCGCCGTCGGCAAAAGCCTGGCGCGGGACTCGGCCGCCACACTCAAGAAACTCTCGCTGGAACTGGGCGGCAACGCTCCTTTCATCGTCTTCGACGACGCCAGTCTCGAGGATGCCGTCGACGGGCTGATGGCGGCCAAATTCCGCAACGGCGGCCAAACCTGCGTCAGCCCGAACCGGGTATACGTGCAGGATGGCGTCTACGCGCGCTTCGCCGAGTTGCTGACGGCGCGCGTGTCGGCGCTGGTGGTCGGCCCCGCGACCGATCCGGCCTCGCAAATCGGGCCGATGATCAACCGCCGCGCCCTCGACAAGATCGCCGCCCACGTCGCCGACGCCGTGGCACGCGGGGCCGAAGTGCTATGCGGCGGCCGCCAGCCTGCTAGCGTCGGCTGCCAGGCATCCACCTACTACGCGCCCACCGTGCTGGCCGGCGCCAGCCACGACATGCTGCTGGCGCACGAGGAGACCTTCGGCCCGGTGGTGGCGCTGTTCCGCTTCGCCACCGAGGACGAAGTGGTCGCCGCCGCCAACGACACGCCGTTCGGCCTGGCCGCCTATTTCTACGCGCGCGACCTCTCGCGCGTCTGGCGCGTGGCCGACCGCCTGGAGACGGGCATCGTCGGCATCAACGAAGGCGCGCTGGCGGCGGAATCGGCGCCGTTCGGCGGCGTCAAGGAATCCGGCTATGGCCGCGAGGGATCGCGCTATGGGCTCGACGACTACATGCACACCAAATATCTCTGTCTTGGAGGACTAAAGCAATGACCATGGAAACCTACCCGATCGAAATCGACTTCCCCGACCTCACGCCTTACGCGCAGGGCAATACCGGCATCCCGTATGTCTACAGCTACGACAGCGGCGCTCCTGGCCCGCACACGATGATCAACGCCCTCACCCACGGCAACGAGGTGTCCGGCGCGATCGCCGTCAAGGCGCTGATCGACAGCGGCCTGCGTCCACGGCGCGGCCGGCTGACGCTATCGTTCGCCAATATCGACGCCTATCTGAGCTTCGACCCGAAGCGGCCGGACGCCTCGCGCTTCGTCGACCAGGACCTGAACCGGGTCTGGATGCCGTCCACGCTCGACGACATGACGCTGGATTCGTCGGAGCTGCGCCGCGCCCGCGCCCTGCGCCCGCTGGTCGACCAGGTCGATTTTCTGCTGGATCTGCACTCGATGCACGAGCGTAGCGCGCCGCTGACGGTGAGCGGCCCGCTGCAAAAAGGCATAGACATGGCCCTCAAGCTCGGGGTGCCGGAGCACATCATCAGCGACGAAGGACATCCCGAGGGCCGCCGCATGCGCGACTATGGCCAGTTCGGCGATCCCGCCAGGCCGCACACCGCGCTGCTGGTGGAAAGCGGCCAGCATTGGGAGGCGGCCGGCGTCGACGTGGCACGAAACTGCTGCGCGCGATTCCTGCTTTTGTGCGGCAACCTGGACGCCGGCGACATCCCGCCGGGCTGGCTCAAACCGCACCCGCCGTCGCAAAAAGTGATCCGTGTGACCGAACCGGTGGTCGCCAGCGGCACCGATTTCCGCTTCGCCGGCGCATACACCGGCCTGGAAACCTTCGCCGACGCCGGCACCATCATCGGCTGGGACGGCGACAAGCCGGTGCGTACACCCTATCCCAACTGCGTGCTGGTCATGCCGTCCCTGCGCCAGTTGCGCGCCGGTGTCACGGTGGTGCGCCTCGGCCAGCTACTTGATTAACTCAATCGAAGACGGTCACGGAGCCAAAGGGCTCCGCGACCGTCTGGCATCAGAAGTAGCGCACCCAGGCCTGTTTCGAGGTGCGCTTGAAGTTGGCGAAGGCCTTGCAAGGCACATACAGCACCGGCATCAGCGCAAGCGCCACCACCCATACCGGCCATAAGGAATCAACCCCAAAGCGCGTGCCATGGTTGGCGCCGAACATCAGGACCAGCGCCTTCTGCATATACAGCAACAGCAGCAGATGGAACAGGTAATAGAACATCGGCGCGCCGCCGAAGGTCGCGAAAGCGCGGGTCAACCAATTATCGTGCGGTTCCAGCCACGCCAGCACCAGCATTCCGGTCCCTATCGTCATCAGCACGAAGTCCAGCGACGGCGGATACTTGGTGAAGTTCAGGAAGGACATCAGTGTCTTGACCGCCGTCTCGCCCTGCACCCAGGGCAGCTCCTCGCCGTAGATATTAAACCCGCGCAGCACCAGCAACAGAAGCAAGGCGCCGCCGCCGATCAGGCGCAGCAGCAGGCGGCGGCGCTCCGGCGCCATTGCACGCGCATACAGCGGACCGGCCGCATAGCCCAGCAGGATCACGCCTATCCAGGGCAGCAGCGGATAAGTGACCTTGACCTTGACCGCGCCGTCGGCGACCAGGAAGCCGCGATGCAGCAGCAAGGTCCATGCGTCGTAGGCGATGCTGCCCGGTTCAAAGCTGATCCAGGTCAGCGCGTTGTGGCCGGCCACAATCAGCGCGCCGACCGCGCCCAGCACCTTGAGCGGCAGCTTGTGCACCAGCGCCAGGAACATCATGGCCAGGCCGATCACCCAAATCACCTGCAAATACATCACCGGCTGCGGGAACGTGCCGACCCAGGCGAAATTGACCACCACTAGTTCCAGCACCACCAGCAGCAACCCGCGCTTGAACAGGAATCCTGTGGCGTCGCGCGGACCGGCGGCCGGATGGGCGTACAGCCATGCCGACAGGCCGGTCAGGAACACAAACATAGGCGCGCAGAAGTGCGCCACCGCGCGGGTGAAAAACAGGTCTGGCGGCATGCTGTCGACGGTCATCGGATCGCTGATCGGCACGTGCAGATAGATCGCCTCGCGCACGTGGTCGAACAGCATGATCAACATCACCAGGCCGCGCAGCACGTCGATGACGGCGATGCGCGACTTGACCAGTTGCGCCGCCGGGTCCAGGACTGCGGCCTGGGGCGGCTTGACCCGGCCCGGGTAGTCCGGTTTGAAAGTGCTGGTGTGGTCCATAGTCGATTCTCTGTTGGGTTGAAAAGAAGTCCGGCGGCCACCATCGCTCTGCCACCATGTCAATATTGTACGGAGCGGGTACGGGTTTTTCTGCTTTGTTATCGGCCGCCGGTGACGTTTCGGCGCCTATGTAAGCACCGCGACGGCATTTTCTACGGCCGGCAATCTATGCTGATCAGCCCATGGAAAACCGCCGCTTGTGCGCTCGCGGGCACGCGAAACGCGACAATCCCGCAGCATAAATATGATGTAATAACATTCATGACCAAGCCTAGAGGCGCATCGATGAATTCCACGCTTTCCCCGCACCAGAATCCCGCCGCCCCCCTGTCCCGCCGCGACATGCTGCGCCGTCTCGCCGCCGGTGGCGTGATGTTGTCATCATCGGGCCTGCTGTCGGCTGCGCCGCGCAAAGGCGGCCAGCTGACCATCGCCACCCAGTCCAGCTCCACGGCCGACACGCTCGATCCGGCGCGCGGCGCGCTATCGACCGACTATCTGCGCGCGCACATGTTCTTCAGCGGCCTGACCACGCTCGACGTGCATCTGGTGCCGCAAATGGCGCTGGCCGAGGAAATGGCCACCGACGACGCGATCACGTGGACGGTCCGCCTGCGCAAGGGCGTCGTCTTCCACGATGGCAAAGCGCTGACCTCCGCCGACGTGGTCTATTCGCTCAAGCGCCATAGCGATACGGCCATCGGCTCCAAGGTGCGCGGCGTGGCGCAGCAGTTCGCGTCGGTGCGCGCCATCGATCCCCTGGTGGTGGAGATCACGCTGACCGGCGCCAACGCCGACCTGCCGGTGATCCTGGCGACATCGCACTTTGTCATCATCCAGGACGGTACCACCAGCTTCACCACCGCCAACGGCACCGGCGCCTTCCGCTGCAAGGAGTTCACGCCGGGCGTCCGCACCATCGGCGTGCGCAATGAAAACTACTGGAGACCGGGCCTGCCCTACCTCGACGAGGTGGCGCTGTTCGGCATACCGGATGAATCGGCGCGTATCAACGCGCTGCTGTCCGGCGATGTCGATTGGGTCAACGAAGTCAATCCTCGTTCGACCAAACGGATCAACGGCGAACCTGGCTACACGGTCCTGGAAAGCCAGTCCGGCCTTTACACCGACCTGGTGATCCGCCAAAACCTGGGCTTCGGCCGCCATCCCGATTTCACGCTTGGCATGAAATACCTGATCGACCGCGAACAGATGAAGCGCGCCGCCTTCCGTGGCTATGCCGTCATCGGCAACGACCAGCCGCTGGCGCCAAGCAACCGCTTCTACTTCGCCGGCCTGCCGCAGCGGCCCTACGATCCGGACCGCGCCCGCTACCACCTGACGCGCGCCGGCGCGCTGGGCCAGACCTTGCCGCTGGTGGCCTCGGTGGCCGCCGCGGGCTCCGTCGACATGGCGATGCTGATGCAGCAATCGGCCATGAAGGCGGGACTGAAGCTGACGGTCAAGCGCATCTCGGCGGACGGGTACTGGTCGAACCACTGGATGAAATCCCCGATGGGCTTCGGCAACATCAATCCGCGCCCCAGCGCGGACATGCTGTTCACGCAGTTCTTCAAGTCGGACGCGCCGTGGAACGAATCGGGCTGGCAAAACGAGCAGTTCGACCAGCTGCTATTATTGGCGCGCGCCGAAACCGACGAGGCAAAACGCAAGCAGTTTTATGCCGACATGCAGGTCCTCGTGCACCAGAAGTGCGGCATAGGCATCCCGCTGTTCATCAATAATCTGGAAGCCTTCAGCAGCAAGGTGCGCGGCACCTCCTCCCATCCCCTGGGATCCTTCATGGGCTATACCTGCGCCGAGCAGGTCTGGCTGGAGGCTTAAAAGAGAAGCGGCGCCCGAGGCGCCGCTTGAAGATAGTCCGCAATCGGCCCGTTACAGGCCGACCAGCCCCGCCAGGCCGCCGATGTCGCTGATTTCCTGGTATTTGTAGAACGGCGTGCCGGGCTCGTGGCCGCGATTGACGAAGGCCTTGTCCTTGATGCCGATGTCGTTGGCCGACATCAGGTCGTAGCGCATCGACGACGACACGTGCAGGAAGTCTTCCGGCTTCGCATCCAGTTGATCGATCATGTACTCGAACGCCGTCAGGCGCGGCTTGTAGGCCTTGGCCTGCTGCGCGCTGTAGACGCGGTGGAACGGCACGCCCAGGTTCTTCACGTTGTGCACCAGCTGCGCGTCCATCGCGTTCGACAGGATCACCAGCGGGATTTTGTCGGCGATCTTAGCCAGGCCTTCGGTCACGTCCGGGTGCGGTCCCCAGGTCGGGACGGCGGCGTAGATCTCGGCCACGTCGGACTCGCGGAAAGGCACCTTCCAGCGGTTGGCGGTGCGCAGCACGGAGTTATAAACCACCTCGTAGTACGGCTTCCAGTCACCCAGCACCTCATCGTAGCGGAAGGCCGAAAAATCCCTGCAGAACTGATCCATGTCGTCGGCGCTGATGCGGTCGGCGAACAACTTGCGCGCCATCGGCGACATCTGGAAGTAGATCAAGGTGCCGTAGCAATCGAAGCTGATGTATTTCGGTCTGAAGGTGATGCTCATGGTTGCCCTTTCGTTGATGATGGTCTGATATCGCGACATATCCATGATATCCAACCTGGCGCCGCCAGAGGTGCCGACTATGCCCTCGCCCGCGCAGCAAAACGGCTTTTATGCGGGCCGAATCAGCACGATTTGCCGCGTCGCGCCCGCGATAACCGCAGCTAATACCGCCGGCTCTCTTTATACTGTAACCTCCATAGAGCACCACGGGGAATGTATTCATGAGTGTATTGTACCGATCCGACGCCGCCCGCACGCAGGTCTGGGCGCGCTTTTTCGCCACCCAGGCGCCGGACATCGATTTCCGCACCTGGCCTGACAATACGGGCGATCTGAATAACGTCGAGTACCTGGTCTCATGGCAGGCCGGCGCCGAATTCCTGGCGTCGATGCCCAACCTGAAAGTGCTGTTCGCCTCGGGCGCCGGCATCGATCATATAGATTTCAGCGCCGTGCCGGAACATGTGACGGTGGTGCGCATGGTCGAACCCGGCATCGTCAACGGCATGATCGAGTACACGACCATGTCGGTGCTGGCCTTGCACCGCAATCTGCTCGACTACGCGGACATGCAATCGCGTGCCGAATGGCGGCCGGTTCCGGTGATGCCGGCGTCGGCGCGCACGGTCGGCGTGATGGGCCTGGGCGTTCTGGGGCAGGCGGTGCTGGAGCGGCTCGGCGTTTTCGGCTTCCGCCGGTTGGGATGGAGCCGCTCGCGGAAAACCCTCGACGGTGTGGAATGCTTCGCTGGCGACGACGGCTTGCCCGGATTTTTGAGCCGTTGCGACGTGCTCATTTGCCTGCTGCCGCTGACCGACGCCACGCGCGGCATCCTCGGCGCACAGTTGATGTCCCGGCTGCCGCGCGGCGCGGCGCTGATCAACACCGCACGCGGTCCGCATCTGGACCAGGACGCGCTGCTGTCGGCGCTGGATTCCGGCCATCTATCGCGCGCCATCCTCGACGTCACAGATCCGGAGCCCCTGCCGGAAAATCATCCGCTGTGGCGCCATCCGCGTGTACTGGTCACGCCGCACATCGCCAGCATGACGCAGCCCGATACGGCGGCCCCGGTGCTGCTGGCGAACCTGCGCCGGCACATGGCCGGCGAGCCGCTGCAGGACGTCGTCGACCGCCAGCGCGGGTACTAGTGCCACCAACCTAAACTTCATCTAAAACACGTAGGGCGGATTAGGCGGAACGCCGTAATCGGCCATACATGCGTCGTCGGCAGCTCATGCATGGCCGATTACGCTTCGCTAATCCGCCCTACGTGTCACCGGGGTCATTTCACGTCGAAGGTGGTGCTGACGCGCGTCTTCTTGTCCGCCATCGTCAACAATGCCGACACCTTGCCGGCTTTGGCGGCGCCTGGCGCCTTCGCCTCCAGCTTATTGCCGCCGGCCGGCTTGAGCGCGAACTCCTGCTTGCCCGCGACCGTCACCAAGGTCACCTTCCCGGTCACTTCGGCGCTCGGCATATCGTCGCCATCATCCTGCAGATACAGTTCGACCTGATCGCCCTTCACCACCAGCTCCAGCCAGGTTTCCCCCACCGCCTGCACGATACCTCCATGATGGGCCACCGGCGTGCCGTGCGCCACCGCGTAGCCACTGGCCGTAGCCAACGCAAGCACCATCGCGCCCAAGATCCTCTTCATCATCGCTGCCTCCATGTCATTCAGGTTTATGCGCCAGCACGAACGACAGTGTGGCCAGATACTCGCTGCTGTCAAACTTCGCCGGCTGCTCGGACGGTCCCCGATAGATCGCCGCGATCACATTGAGCCCCTGGTTGCGCACCTTGATGGTCAAGGTACCGTCGGCGCCCGACAGCACCGGCTCGGCATCGGGGTCGTTAACCATGTCCTGCAACACCTGCGCGCCGGCCAGCGGCTTCCCCTTGAACAGCACGCGCAGCTTGATCGGATCGCCCAGCATCGGCGGCAGCGCCGCCTCCACCGGAACGATCTGCAAAATCTGGTTGGGCAAAGGCCCGAGCGGTTTGCTTAATGGCTTGCGCAGGTGCACCGCGTATTTGTACGTATGCTCGCTGATGATGTACTTGGGGATCTCGTCCTTCCCTTTTTTGTGGAAAACACCGTCCGGCGTCTTGGTCCAGGTGCCGTTATCCAGAACCGCCGTCACCACGGCCGGCTGGTTGTCCAGGTTGACCAGCACCAGGCGTCCATCGGGCTGCAGCGATGTCTCGACCGGCTTGCCGTCGGCGTCATATCCTCCCACGCTGGTCACCTGCGGCAGCCGCTTGAGCGAATCCAGATCGTCCGCGCCCACTCCGTACAGGAACGCCAGCTGTGTGGCACGCTGCGCGAACCAGATACCGTGCGCCTGGGCCGGCGCCACGGCGATACCGCCGGCGAGCAAGGCGATGGCACTAGCCGCGCAGGCCATTTTTTTCAATGTCATCATGCTGGTGACGCTCCTGTTCAGAATTTGTAGTGCAGGTTCAAGGTCGCGGTGCGGTCGGTTCCAGGGGACACCCACAGCTGGCTGTAGGAGCTGGCGTAGTACTGCTTGTCGAACAGATTATCGATGTTGAGCGACAGGCGCAGCTTCTTGGTCGGCGACCAGGACGAGATCAGCCTGGCCGTGGTGTAAGCGGGCAGCTTGAAATTGCTGGAGACAGCCACGTCGCCCAGGCGCTCGCCCACGTAATTGAGTCCTCCACCAACGGTCGCCTTGCCGCCGGCGACGTCGAACGCCTGCGTCAGCACGATGGTGGCGCTCTGCCTCGGCACATTCGGGAAACGGCTGCCGCTGCGGATCGTGTTATCGCCCTTGGTCACGGTGGCGTCGGTGTACGCGTAGGCCGCCGACAGTCGCAGGTTGCGCGCGATCTCGCCCGACAGATCGAGCTCGATGCCCTTGCTGCCCACCTCGCCGGCGGAGATCGAAAAGTCGGTGTTCGCCGGATTGGTGGTCAGCACATTCTCTTTGGTGATTTTGTAGACCGCCAGCGTGCCGGTCAACTTGCCATCGGCCGACTCCAGCTTCGACCCTACTTCGTAGGATTTGCTCTCCTCCGGCGCGAAGGCCTGGTTGTCGATGCTGATGCCGCTGTTGGGACGGAAGCCCTTCGAGGCGGTCGCGTACAACGACAGCACCGGCAACGGCTGATACACAAGGCCGGCGCGCGGACTGGTGGCGCTCAGCGACTGCTTGTTCGAAGAACCGTTGCGGAAGTTCGTCACCGTCTGGTCGTAGCTGTCCCAGCGCACGCCCAGCAACGCCTTCCATTGGGCGGTCAGGTCGATCTGGTCCTGCGCGTAGACGGCGTGCGCGCGCTGCTCCTCCTTGGTGTTGATCGACATCGTCATCACGTCGGAGACGCCGCCGTAGACGGGATTGTAAATATCGATCGCATAGGGGAAAGCGGCGCTCGGATTGCGGCGCAACTGAATGCGGCGGTCGTTGAATTTGTAGGCATCGACACCCACCAGCACATTGTTCGTTACAGGCCCGGTGTCGAACTTGCCGACAACCTCGATACGGCCGGAGGCATCGATGGCCGTGTAGTCGCGGCTGCGGTGCTGGCGGCGCACCGTGCGGCCGTCCGCCTGCAGCGCGCTCGCTTCGCTCGACACGCCTTTCAACTCGCTATCCCGGTACGAGACGCCCGTTTGCAGCTTCCAGCGCTCATTGAATTCATGTTCGACGAAGACCTGGTGGCCCAGCGATTTCACGACCGTCGGTCCGTCCGCCGGCTCGCCCAGGAAGCGCGAATTCGGAATCAGTCCCAGTACCCCGCCAACTGCCAGCACGCCCCGGTCGAACGGCACGCGCTGCTCGCTGGCCTCGACCTCATAGGAAACGCGGGTATGGTCGCCGATCAGCCAGATGAATGACGGCGACAGGAACGAGCGTTCGGTTTCGATGGTATCGCGGAAGCTGTCCCCCTTCTCGTAGGCGCCATTCAAGCGATAGGCCAGGTTCTCGCTGATCGGACCTGTCAGGTCGAGCGCGGTGCGGTAGGTCTGGTGGCTTGCGATCGAAACGTCCAGTTCATACGATGGTTCGAAGCGTGGCTTCTTGGTCGTGATGTTGACGGTGCCGCCTGGTTCGCCACGTCCGTACAGCGCCGACGCGGGGCCTTTAAGCACCTCCACACTGGCGGTGCCGGCCGAGTCGCGCAGACCGTTGTAGCCACGGCTGGAGCTGAAACCGTTGACCAGATAGTCCGAACCGAAATTGGGGTCGCCGGTGAAGCCGCGCATCGCGTAGCTGTCCCACAGGCCGCCCAGGTTGCTCTGGCGCGAGATGCCGCTGGTCAGATCGAGTGCGCTGGCCAGATTGGTCACGCCGACATCGCGCAGCAGATCGGCCGTCAGTACGCGCACGCTTTGCGGCAGGTCCTTGAGCAGCGTGTCGGTCTTGGTCGCGCCGGTCGCCGACAGCGCGCGGTAGTTCTGGCGCGAGCCGCTCACCACCACTACTTCCCGGCCGGCGGGCGAATCGGCCTGCGCCGCGCCCTCCGCCGCCGCGTCGGCAACCGCGGCGACGCCCACATCGGCGGCCGTGGGATCGGCATCCGCCGCAAGGGAAGACAGCGGATAAGTCGCGGCCAGGAACAGGGCCAAGGTACAGTGACGAGTGGGATACATGACGAACTCCTGGTAAGGTGTGGAGGTACTTGTTTATGCGTCTACTGAGTTCGATTACAACATGCGCACTCCACCGGTTTGTCCTGTAATGACCTTGTCACAAAACAGAAATATTTGTTTTGCCGCCCGCAATCAGCACAGCTTGCTGACCTGAAGCCACCCGCACCGCCACGGTGCCGCGCGCGCCGCGATGCGCCAAAGCGGCGCGGCCCGGCGCCCGTTATTGGCGCATAAAATCGACCAGCACCGTCTTGTAGCGCAGGTTCGCCTCGTACGATTGCCGGCCCAGATCCTTGCCCATGCCGGAGCGTTTGAAGCCTCCCGTCGGCAGCACGTAATCGTCGCTGCGACCGTAGCGGTTGATCCACACGGTGCCCGCCTCCAGCTCGCGCGCGCAGCGCAGCGCCCGTCCGATATCGGCGGTGTGCACGCCGGCCGCCAGTCCGTATGCCGGATGATCGCCCAGCGCCAGCGCCTCGTCGTCGTCGTCGAACACCTGCACCGTCATCACCGGCCCGAAGATCTCGTCGCGCACCGCCTCCATGTCCGATCCGACGCCGGTCAGTATCGTCGGCTGATAATAGCCACCCTCGCCTTCGACCGCCGCCAGCCCGCCACCTGCGGCGATGTTGGCGCCCGCCGCCACCGCGCGCCGCACCACGCCATCGATGCGCAGCGCGTCCTTGCGGCTGATAATAGGCGACAGCGTCGTGTCGCCGCTCCACGTGTGGCCCGGCCGCAGCGCCTTGAACGCCGCCGCGATGCCCTCCACCAGTTGATCGGCGACGCCGCGCTGGACGATCAGGCGCGAACCGGCCACGCACACCTGCCCGGCGTTGCCGGTGATGGCGCCGGCGACCATCTTCGCCACCCGGTGCAGATCCGGCGCGTCGGCGAACACCAGCTGCGGACTCTTACCGCCCAGCTCCAGCGTCACCGGCTTGGTGCCGCTCTCCGCGCATGCAGCCATGATAGCCGAGCCGGTACGGGTGGAACCAGTAAAAGTCACCTTGGAGATGCGCGGATGACGCACCAGCGCATCACCTGTGGTGCGGCCGTCGCCCTGGATCACATTGAATATCCCGGGAGGCATGCCGGCGGCGATCGCCAGCTCCGCCAGGCGGATCGCCGAGAACGGCGTCAGCTCGGACGGCTTGAGCACCACAGCGTTGCCGGCGGCCAGCGCCGGCCCTATCTTCCAGGAGGCCATCACCAGCGGGAAGTTCCACGGCGCGATGGCGCCGATCACCCCATACGGTTCGGCGATGGTCATGCCCAGCGCGTCGCTGCGGGTGGCCGCCACGTCGCCGCCCACCTTGTCGGCGAACTCCGCGAAAAAGCGCAAACCTTCGGCGGTGAACGGAATATCCCAGGCCACTGCGTTGGCGATCGGACGGGTAGAACCCACCGCCTCCAGCGCGGCCAAATGCGCCACATCGGCCTCGATCAAATCGGCCCAGCGCCGCATGATGCGCGCGCGCTCGCGCGGTGCCTGACGCGCCCAGTTACTTTTTTTGAAAGCTTGCCATGCGTTTTGCACGGCCATGTCCACCACATCGGCATCGGCCACCGGCAGGCCGGCATAGAGATGGTTGTCGGAAGGCCGGCGCACATCCAGGTCGAGCGCCGCCCCCTGGCTCGCCACGTGGACGCCGCCGATGAAATGAGAGCTGGAGACCTTCACCAGGTCCGGATTGAAGCTGTGCATAGCGCGTATCCTTTTGATAAGTGGAATAAAAACTGCATAGCCCCATGCTAAGCGCGGGAGCGCAGCATTTAATGCCGCCGGTCCGGTCGTGGATGGTGCAAGCTTGTGTAGTTTTCGGCGCAGCCGCCGTTCCTGCTGCGGGGCGCGACGAGGGGCGGGGCCGCCGGCCGAGGGGCGTGGGAGGCGCAGCAATCTGTGCTGCCGGCGGCGGGCAAAACCGCGCATTCTGTCTCCCCGGCGCGAAAATTCAGGATATTGCGCAGCCGCGGCTATGGTGTAATGGTTTTAACAAAACGTCCAACCAAGGATAGATGCATGAAGCTTGAATCGTACTGGCTCGACACGGCGCCGCGGTTTCTCGGCGCGGCCAACGGACCTGTCCCTCCACGGGCGGACGTTGTCGTCGTCGGCGGCGGCTTTACCGGGCTGTCGGCGGCGCTGGAGCTGGCCAGGCGCGGCGCGTCGGTGATCCTGCTCGAAGCGGGCCGCATCGCCGGCGAGGCGTCGGGGCGCAACGGCGGCCAATGCAACACCGGCCTGGCGCACGACTACGCCGACCTGTCGACCCGCCTTGGCGAGGCGCGCGCCCGCGCCTACTATGAAGCCTACGATGCCGCCGTCGTCACGGTGGAACAGATCATCGCGGCCGAAGCGATCGACTGCGACTTCCAGCGCTGCGGCAAACTCAAACTGGCGGCCAAGCCGGAACACTACGAAAAGCTGGTGCGAGTTCACGAGCGCCTGCGCGCCAGCGTCGACCCCAACGTCGAACTGGTGACGCCGGAGCGCATGAGCGACGAAATCGGTTCCAGCGGTTTTTACGGCGGCCTGCTGCAGCGCCAGGGCGCGCAGATGCACATGGGTAAATTCGGCGTCGGGCTGGGGCAGGCGGCGGTGCGCGCCGGCGCCCGCGTCTACGAGAAGGCGGCGGTGCAAGCCATCGAGCGCACCACCGGCGGCTTCCGGCTCAAGTCCGCGCGCGGCGACATCGAGGCCGCGCAGGTGTTTCTGGCCACCGGCAATTCCAGCCTGGGGCCCTTTGGCTACTTCCGCCGGCGCCTCGTATCGGTCGGCAGCTTCATCATCGCCACCGCGCCGCTGTCGCCACAGCTGATCAACGAGATCACGCCGACCCGCCGCAACTACGTCACCACCAAAAACATCGGCAACTACTTCCGCCTCACGCCGGACAACCGCCTGCTGTTCGGCGGGCGCGCGCGCTTCGCGCTCTCGAACCCGAAATCGGACACCAAGAGCGGCCGCATACTGGCCGACACCATGGTGCGCCTGTTCCCGCAACTGGCCAACGCCGGCATCGACTACTGCTGGGGAGGACTGGTGGACATGACAGCCGACCGCCTGCCGCGCGCTGGCGAGCATGAAGGCATGTTCTACTCGCTGGGCTACAGCGGCCATGGCGTGCAGATGTCGGTGCACATGGGCCGCCAGATGGCCGACATCATGGCCGGAAAAAAAGAGAGCAATCCGTGGCGCGATCTGGACTGGCCGGCGATACCAGGCTACTCCGGCAAGCCGTGGTTCCTGCCGGTGGTCGGCGCCTGGTATAAGCTGCAAGACATCCTGCATTGAGGCGCGACGATGAATACCACCATAGTCAAACTCCTCCTCAGCCGCCTCGGCATCGGCGCCCTCACCTTGCTGATCGTCTCGATCGTCGTCTTCGGCATCACCAACCTGCTGCCCGGCGACGCCGCGCAGGAATCGCTGGGCCAGGCCGCGACGCCGGAAGCGGTGGCCGCGCTGCGCGTGCAGTTCGGCCTCGACCAGCCGGCGCCGCAACGCTACGCGCACTGGCTGATCCAGATGCTGAAGGGCGACGCCGGCGTCTCGCTGGTCAACGGCCAGGCCATTTCCACGCTGATCGGCGACCGCCTGCCAAGCTCCCTGGTGCTGGCCGGCGCCACGGCTGTCGTCTCGGTGCCGCTGGCGCTGTCGCTGGGCATACTGTCGGCGATGTTTCGCGGCTCGCGCTTCGACCGCGGCATGAACATGCTGGCCGTGTCCCTGGTGTCGGTACCGGAGTTCCTGATCGCCACCTTGGCGGTGCTGCTGTTCGCGGTGAAGCTGCGCTGGCTGTCGGCGCTATCGCACACGGCGGACATCGAGACATTGGGCCAGTTCCTGCGGGCCTATGCGATGCCGGTCTTCACGCTGTGCTGCGTGATCGTCGCGCAGATGGCGCGTATGACGCGCGCCGCCGTCATCGACCAGCTACGCTCGCCCTACGTCGAAATGGCGCGCCTCAAGGGCGCGCGTCCCGTGCGCATCGTGTTGATGCACGCGCTGCCGAACGCCATCGGCCCGATCGCCAACGCCGTGGCACTGAGCCTGTCGTACCTGCTTGGCGGCGTGCTGATTGTCGAAAGCATCTTCAACTACCCCGGCATCGCCAACCTGATGATCGACGCCGTCACCACCCGCGACATTCCGCTGGTGCAGGCGTGCGCGATGATCTTCTGCGGCGCCTATTTGCTGCTGGTGATGCTGGCCGATATCTGCGCCATCCTGTCCAACCCGAGGTTACGCAATCTATGAGCAGCTCCACCCTTGCCTCCTTCCCTTTTGTGCGCGCGGTCGCCGGCGCCTGGTCGGCCATGTCGCCCGCCGCCCTGCTCGGCCTGGCCATCGTGGTCTTCTGGCTGATCGTCACGCTGGCCGGTCCGTCGTTGTCGCCGCACGACGCTTCGGCCATCGTGGACCCGGACGTCTTCGGCTCCATCAGCTGGCAGTTCCCGCTCGGTACCGACTACCTTGGCCGGGACATGCTGAGCCGCATCCTGTACGGCGCCCGCTACACGGTGGCGCTGGCGCTGGCGGCGACCGTGCTGGCCAGCGCCACCGGCACGCTGCTCGGCCTCTACGCGGCGGTCGCCGGCGGCTGGTTCGACGCCTCCCTGAGCCGCGCGCTGGACGCGCTGATCTCCATACCCAGCAAAATGTTCGCGCTGATGATGGTGGCGTCGTTCGGCTCCTCGGTGCCGCTGCTGATCATCACCGCCGCCCTGGGCTTCATGCCGGGCGCCTACCGCATCGCCCGCGCGCTGGCCGTCAATGTGCAGGCGCTCGACTTCGTGCAGGCGGCCAAGGCGCGCGGCGAAGGCATGGCCTATATCGGCTGCGTGGAAATCCTGCCGAACATGATCCGTCCGGTGCTGGCCGACTTCGGCCTGCGCTTCGTGTTCACCGTGCTGCTGTTGTCCGGCCTCTCGTTCCTGAGCCTCGGCGTGCAGCCGCCGGACGCCGACTGGGGCTCGCTGGTACGCGAGAACATCGGCGGCCTCAGTGAAGGCGCGCCGGCCGTGCTGATGCCGGCGCTGGCCATCGCCAGCCTGACCATCGGCGTCAACCTGCTGATCGATAACCTGCGCGGCAAACGGAAGGACGCCCGATGAAACCATTGGTACAAGTGGAAGGCCTGCGGGTGGTGGCGCGCAACGACGCCGGCATCGAATTCCCCATCGTCAAGGGCGTCGATTTCGCCATCAATGAAGGCGAAGTGCTGGCCCTGATCGGCGAATCCGGCTCCGGCAAGACCACCATCGCGCTATCGCTGATGGGCTATGCGCGCAACGGTTGCCGCATCGCCGGCGGCAGCGTGCGGATCGGCGACCAGCAAGTGCTGGAACTCGACGACGCCGGCCTGTCCGGCCTGCGCGGGCGCACGGTCGCCTATATCGCGCAAAGCGCGGCATCGTCCTTCAATCCATCGCGCACCCTGATGGACCAGGTGGTCGAAAGTGCCGCCATCCACCGCACGCTGACGCGCGCGAAGGCCGAAGCCAAGGCGGTGGAACTGTTCCGCGCCCTGGCGCTGCCGGACCCGGAACATATCGGCGCGCGCTATCCGCACCAGGTGTCGGGCGGCCAGCTGCAGCGGGTGATGGCGGCGATGGCCTTCATCACCGACCCGGCGCTGGTGATCCTCGACGAGCCGACCACCGCGCTGGACGTGACGACGCAGATCGAAGTGCTGCGCGCCTTCCGCAACGTGGTGCGCCAGCTCGGCACCACGGCGGTGTATGTGTCGCACGACCTGGCGGTGGTGGCGCAGATGGCCGACCGCATCGTCGTGCTGCGCGACGGCGAGATCCGCGAGAACGGCGAGACGGCGCAAGTGCTGGAGGCGCCGGCCCACGACTACACCCGCTGCCTGCTGGCGGCGGCAGAGCCGGTGGAACGCGATATCGGCGTCATCGCGTCGGAGCCGGTGCGCATGCCGGTGCCGCTGCTGCAAATTCGCGGCCTGTGCGCCGGCTACGGCCCGATCGGCCGCGACGGCCTGCCCGCCAAGCGCATCCTGACCGACATCGACCTGACCATCGAACGCGGCGCCACGGTCGGCGTCATCGGCGAATCCGGCTCCGGCAAAACCACGTTGGCGCGGGTGGTGGCCGGCATGGTGCCCAGCGCGCGCGGACAGGTGCTGCTGGATAACGCGCCGCTGCCCGACGGCAGCCATGGCAGGACACGCGAACAGCACCAGCGGGTGCAGTTCGTGTTCCAGAACGCCGACACGGCGCTCAACCCGGCCCATAGCATCGGCGCCATCCTGGCGCGTCCATTGAGCTTTTACCTGCACCTGCGCGGCGACGCGCGCCGCAAGCGCGTACTGCAGCTGCTGGACCTGGTCAAGCTGCCGGCGTCCATCGCGGACCGCCTGCCGGGCGAGCTGTCCGGCGGCCAGAAACAGCGCATCAACCTGGCGCGCGCGCTGGCGGCCGGGCCGGATTTGATCCTGTGCGACGAAATCACGTCCGCGCTCGACACCGTGGTCGCCGCCGCCATCCTTGACCTGATGGCGGAACTGCGGCGGGAATTGAAGGTGTCTTACATGTTCATCAGCCACGACATCAACACCGTGCGCGCCATCTGCGACGAGATCGTGGTGCTGTACGCCGGCCAGAAGGTCGAATCGCGGCCGCGCGCGGCGTTGGGCGACGCGCCCTTCCACCCCTATACGCATCTGCTGGTATCGTCGGTGCCGAAGCTGGAAATGGGCTGGCTCGACACCGTCTGCGCGCGCGGCGCCGCCCATCTGCCTGCTCTGGCCCCGCTGCCGGCCGTCCCCGACGCCGCCTTATGCGGCTTCCTGCCGCGCTGCGGCGTGCGGATCGATGGTTTGTGCAACCGCCTGCCACCGCCACGCCAGCAGCTGCCCAATGGCGGCGAGATACTCTGCCATCACACGCCCGCCGCGCTGATCCCGCTGCAAGCACCCCTTCAACGTTTTGAGGAAGTCGCATGAATCCACGCTTTGTCCGGTTGGCGGAAACCGTCCGCGCGCCGGTTCACTTTTACATCGACGGCCAGCCCGCGCAGGCGCTGCGCGGCGACACGCTGCTGGTCGCCATCATGAGCGTCGCCCGCACCTTGCGCAGTTCAGAGTTCGACGACGGGCGCCGCGCGGGCTTTTGCCTGATGGGCGCCTGCCAGGATTGCTGGGTATGGACCGAACAGGGAGACCGTCTGCGGGCCTGCTCGACCGAGGTGCGCGAGGGCCTGCGCATCGTCACACGGAACACGGAGGCGGCATGGCTGAACCAGGCGTAATCATCGTCGGCGCCGGCCCGGCCGGCGTACGCGCGGCCGAGGAACTGGTGGACGCCGGCCTGCGTCCCATCGTCATCGACGAGGGACGGCGCGACGGCGGCCAAATTTATCGCCGCCAGCCGGAACATTTCACCCGCAGCTACGAGTCGCTGTACGGCAGCGAAGCCGCGCGCGCGCAAGCCGTGCACCAAGGTTTCGACGCCCTGCGCGGAAAAATCGACTACCGGCCCGAAACGCTGGCGTGGAATATCTCGGAAGGCCACGTGCACGTGGTCAGCGGGCACCGCACAGAAAAGCTGCCCTATGCGGCGCTGGTGATCTGCTCCGGCGCCACCGACCGCCTGATGCCGGTGCCAGGCTGGGAGCTGTCCGGCGTGTTCAGCCTCGGCGCGTCGCAGATCGCCCTCAAGTCGCAAGCCTGTTCGATCGGTAGTCGCGTGGTGTTCCTCGGCAGCGGCCCGCTGCTATACCTGGTGGCGATGCAGTACCTCAAGGCCGGCGCAAACATCGCCGCCGTGCTGGATACCTCGCTCCTGCGCCACCAGATCGCCGCGCTGCCCAAGCTGCTGGCGCGTCCGAAACTGCTGCGACAAGGCCTTTCTTATATCGCCGCTTTGCGCAAGGCCGGCATACCGGTACTGTCGGGCATAACCCCGGTCGCCATCGGCGGCAGCGCCGAGGAAGGCGTCACCGAAATGTCCTACCGCGACGCCGGCGGCAAGGCCCATACGCTGGCGTGCGACGCCATCGCGCTGGGCTATCATCTGCGTCCGGAAACCCAGTTGGCCGACCTGGCCGGCTGCGCCTTCCGCTACGACGACGAGACGCGCCAGTGGTTCCCGCAGGTCAGCATGGAAGGCCGCAGCTCCGTGGCCAACGTCTACCTGGCCGGCGACGGCGCCCGCATCCTCGGCGCCGAGGGCGCGGAAAACGCCGGCCGCCTGGCCGCGCTATCGGCGCTGGCCGATCTTGGCCACGCCACGGACGCCGGCCGCGTCGCCGCGCTGGGCCGCGAGCAAGCCAGGATGGAATCGTTCCGGCGCGGCCTGGTGCAGGCATTCCCGTGGCCCGCCACGCAAGCCGCCGCCCTCCCCGACGACACCATCGTCTGCCGCTGCGAATGCATCACCGCCGGTGAATTGCGGGGCGTCGTCAACGACATGGGCGCGCAGGAGGCCAACCGGGCCAAAGCATTCAGCCGTGTCGGCATGGGCCGCTGCCAGGGACGCTACTGCGCCAACGCCGGCGCCGAGATCATCGCGCACGCCGCCGGCGTGCCGCTGGAGCGGGTCGGACGGCTGCGCGGCCAGGCACCCGTCAAACCATTATCCTTCCGGACCCGCGAGGAGCAGACTTAAATGAGCAATCCAACACAGGCCGACGTCCTGATCATCGGCGGCGGCATCATGGGCGCCTCCACCGCCTTCTTCCTGCGCCAGCGCGGCGTCTCCGTCATCCTGCTGGAGCGCTGGCTGGTCGGCCAGCAAGCCAGCGGCGTCAATTTCGGCAACGTGCGCCGCCAGGGACGTTTCCTGTCGCAGCTGCCGCTGGCAAACCGCGCGCACCAGGTGTGGCTGCGGCTTCCAGAACTACTGGGCGAGGACGCGGAACTGGTGCGCGCCGGCCACCTGCGCTGCGCCTACGGCCAGGAAGGCGCGGACCGGATGGAGGTCTACGCCCGCGAGGCGCGCGACTACGGCCTCAATCTGGAACTGCTGTCGACCGCCGCGATGCGCAGCCGCTACCCCTTCCTCGGGCCGGAGGTGATCGCCGGCTCGCTGTCGGCGGAGGACGGCCACGCCAATCCCCGCCTCGCGGCACCGGCCTTCGGCCGGGCGGCGGCGCGGGCCGGGGCGCACATCCACGAGAATACCGAGGTCAAGTCTCTGTCGAAGGACGGCGTGGATTTTCGCGCCGTCTGCGCCGACGGCCGCGAGTTCACCGCGCCCGTGATGCTGGTCTCGAGCGGCGCCTGGGGCGCGAAAATGGCCGCCCGGTTCAACGAACCCGTACCGTTGGTGGTGCGCGGCCCGCAGATGGCGGTGACCGAACCCATGCCCTACATCGTCGGACCGTCGATCGGCGTCGCCGCCACCACCTTGGAGGAGACGCTGTACTTCCGCCAGGTCAAGCGCGGGAACATCGTCATGGGCGGCTGCGGGCGCTCCAATTCGACCACGGAACCGCGCACCGCGCCCGTGCTGCCAGAACACACGCTCACGCAGTTCAAGCAGATGGCGCGCCTGGCGCCGGTGGTGACGAAACTGAATATCATCCGCGTATGGAGCGGCGTGGAAGGCTATATGCCGGACGACCTGCCGGTGATGGGTCCCAGCGCGACCACGCCCGGGCTGCACTACGCCTTCGGTTTTTGCGGCGCCGGGTTCCAGATCGGACCCGGTGTCGGCGAAACGATGGCCGAATTGATCGCCACCGGCGCCACCGGCACGCCTATCGCCCCGTTCAGCATCGCGCGCTATGCCACCCCGGCCCAGGTGCCGGCCACGCAAGCCACGGCGTAACCTTGGCGGAAAAACAAGCACGGATCTCTCAAATATTTTTTGCGCCGTTTGTCATCCGAACCGGCAGCCGATGCGTTATAGCAGTGCAGGACAACGCAACCGGTGCCATTTGATCAACGTCGCACTATCAATAAATGAGACATCATGCAAGCATATCAAAACGCCAACGAAGCGGATTTCCGCTGCCAGCATACGATTAATCCCAACCTGACGCAGGCCGTGCGCTATTGGGCGAGTGAGTTCGACGTGCCGCCATCGAAGCTGCTCGAAGTGGTCCGCGAGGTTGGCCGCAACCTGCTCGAGGTGCGCAAACGCCTGTCGACCTAAGTCGGACAGCGACTATTCACCGAAAAGCCAGCACGCGCAGCCAACGTGCCCGCCAGCTCAGCGTTAAGGCTACCGCCATCGCGCCGGCCGCCGACAGCAGCATCCACAACACGGTCCCGAAACTCGGGCCGTGGCCCCACAGGCACAGCGCGTACGCGCAGGCCAGCACACACGCCGCCCACCAGCGCCAGCGCCGCAGCACATGCGCGGCCGGCGGGGTTTGGTCGACGTTGCCCGGCAGCGCGCGCCAGTGCCCCTCCTGCGACAGCGCCAACCAGGCGAATGCCACATACGACATCGCCGCCGCGCCCAGCATGGTCAGCAACTCAAGCACCCTGTATCCTCCCGGCCTTTAGCCTCCTGGCCGCCATCAGCGCCAGCAAAGCGGTGGCCAACAGCGCCAGATCCATGCCGGCGACGGCGAACTGACCCTGCGACAAGGCCTTGAGGACATGTTCGCCGGTAGTCGCCCAGTTCGAGCCCACCGCCAGCACCGATAGCCCGGCGATGACCCACAACTGCTCACGCCACGCGCAAGCCCGCCGCCACCAGGCGTGACAAAACGCCAGTACCCACACCACATAGAACACGCGAATTTCCATCCCAGCGCGATCCACACCCGCGTAGCCCGCGTCCGCCGGCAGCAAGCGATTGGCGACAAAAAAGGCCAATGTCGCCAGCAAAATACCGGTCACGCTGCCGATGGTCAGGCCTTCCACGATCGCCACGCCGGCCAGTCCGTGTTTCGCGTGACGCGCGCGGCGCCCCTCCAGCCAGAATAAAAAGCCGGTCGCTATCATCACACAACCGGACATGCCGCCCAAAAGATACAGCCAGCGCAATGTCCAGCGCTCGAAGCGGACGAAGTGCAGGCCCGAGAAAAAACGCTGCACCGTCATCACAGGGCCGGCCTCGAAGCGCTCCAGCACCTCGCCGGTGGCGGCGTCGAAATAGATCTGGTCCAGGTTCATCGTCATGTCGTTGGCATAGGAGCGGCGCAATTCGACGTAGCTGTTGGCGTCACCTGGATTCCACACCCGCACAAAGTATGGCTGGCCGCCCCGCCACTCCCGCTCCGCGCGATCGCGCATCGCGTCCAGCGACGCCAGGGCGCCGGGCGCCTTGGCCGGTTTGCGGGTATATCGCCCGTAGGCTTCGGCCGTGAACGCGGCCTTGTCTTTCGCCGAGCTGCCGTAGGCGCCGTAATACGATTGCGGAAAATAGATCGCCATGAAGATGATCAGACCCGACAAGGCGATCATGAAATGGAATGGCAACACCAGCACGCCGGTTAGATTGTGCAGGTCCAGGGCACTGCGCTGCAAGCGCTTGCGCGGACGGAAAGTGAAAAACTGGGCGATGATTTTCTTGTGGACGATTACGCCGGACACCAGCATCACCAGCATCGTCATCGCCGCCAGGCCGACCAGCCACTTGCCGATCTCCAGCCAGTTCAGATGCAGGTGATAGTGAAACGGCACAATGAAACCGGTCGCGCCGGCCGAGCCTTGCGGCGGCAGGAAGGCGTAGCTGGACGGGTCGAGCAGACGGCCATGTTCCACGCCGTCGGCGTCGCGATACGAGAACTCCATGACCGGCGTCCGCGCTGTCGGCAGATCGACGCGCCACTGCCGCGCGCCGGCCGGCAAGCCGGGCAGCACCGCCTGCGCCATGCGGTCCAGCGAAGGCGGTTCCGCCTCCCGGACCGCGAGGCGCGTATCGGGCAGCATCCAGCGATCGATCTCGTTACTGAAGACGCTCAATGTCCCCATCCAGAAGATGGCGAACAACAGCGCGCCGATCGTCACGCCTGCCCACGTGTGCAGCGCCGCCATCGATTTGGTGAAGGTATCGCCCATCCCCGCCCCTCAGGCCAGCGAACGCCATAGCGCCCACATGACGGCCGCGCCGGCGCCAAAGGCGAGCCACATGCGGCCGACATGACGCACGCTGAAGCCCCACAGCAGCAACGCCAGATACAGCACAAAACCCAGCATCGCCGCCAGCGCCACCGCCTCCGAGCGCACCATGCCTGCGCGGGATAACGCCACCGCGCCGACGGCCACCGTCAATGCCGTCAGCGCATAGCCGCCGCCGACCGCACCCAGCACACGCAGTGCTGTGAAGGCGGCGCGCGGCATAAGGCCTGGACGTTGGCCGGACATGTCAGAAACGCAGCGCGTAGCCGAGGCTTACAGTGCGGCCGCGCCCCGCAAAGTAGCGCCTCGGCTCCACCAGCGCGCTTTGCGAATAGTACGTGATGTAACTGCGGTCGAACAGGTTGGCCATCGACATGCGCAGTTCGCCATTCTTTCCGAGTTTGTAGTTGGCGCTCGCATCGACCAGCGTGTAGCCGCCGAACTCCTTGGCCGGATCGTCGAACGATTGGCTGAACGCGTGCTGCGCCTGCACGAAGGTCGAGAACTTGCCGTTCCAGTCCGCGCTCCAGGTGGCGATCAGGCGATTCGGCGCCACGTTCAGGCCATCCAGTTTGGCGTCGAGCGTACCGTTTTCGTCGCTGTCGTAACGGCCCTTGGTGTAGGCGTAGGACAGCTTGGCGCGTTGGGCCTTGGTGAAACGGTGGCCCAGGCTCAGGTCCACGCCTTCGATGCGCGTCTTCTCGCGCGCCATCATGAAGGCGCCGTTGATCGGCACCACGCGCGTGCCGAAATCCGAATCGGAGCGGAACAGGCTTGCATCCAGATCCCAGGCGCCGCTGTGATAGCGCCCGCCCACTTCCACACTCTTGGTCAGGATCGGTTGCAGATCGCGCATGTTCGCGACGCTTTGGCCGACCGTGTTTATCGATCGGAGCACCCGGCCGATATCCGGCATGCCAAAGCCCTCGGAGTAGCTGGTGAACAGCGACACGTCCTTGACCGGATTCCACACCAGACCCGCGTTCATCAGCGTCTCGTTGAAATCGATGGTGCCGCCCTGGACCAGCACGCGCCGGTACTGCGCCAGCGTGCGATACGTGTCGATTTCCAGATCGGCCCTCTCCTTGCGCACGCCGGCGTGCATCGTCAGCGTATCGAGCAGCTTGTACTCCCCCTGCAGGAACAGCGACAGGTTGCGGTACTCGGATTGCGGCACGTAGGTGCGGCTGGTCAGGTACAGGTCCTGCTTGCCCTTGTCGAACAGCGTGTCGAAACCGACGGTCAGCTTCAGCCGGCCATTGAGCAGATCGTCGCGGCTCAGACCGACCTTGCTGCCGTACTTGGAGGCGACCGAGCGCGATTGATCGTACAACGTGCCGGTTGGCGCGATCAGCGGGTCCTGGAAGGTCGCCGAGATGTCCGCGCCGAACAAGCCCTCGAACTCCTGGTTGAACACCATCGCCGACAGCTCCATGCCCGCCAGGTTGGCGTGGCGGTAGCTCAGGCTCGAGGTCCACACGTCGTTCCATGGCGCCGTGCCGGGCGGCGTGCCCTCGATCGAGGTGGTGGGAATGCCGCGCGCGCGATCGCCCGCGACGGCCATGTAGCCGGCCTTGGATTTGATTTTGTAGCGGTTGACCGAAACCTGCAGGCGCTGGTCGTCGTCGATCCAGTAGCCCAGCTTCGCCAGCACATCGTAGGTGCGCGAGTCCATCAAGTCGCCCTGCGTGTTGTCGGTGCCGATCGAACGGCCCTTGCCGTCCAGGTACAGGCCCTGGTCCTCGTACGACAGGGCAAACAGGTATTCGAACTTGTCGTTGCGGCCATCCAGGCGATAGGCGGTCTTGTAGCTGGCCGTCTCCGAGCCCACATCGCTGGTCGGCAATGTGGTCTGCACGTCGATCGACTGGTTGAACGCGCCCTTCTGCGGGCGCTTGGTGATGATGTTGATGGTCCCGCCGGTCGCGCCAAGGCCATTGATCGCGTTCGCGCCCTGCACCACCTCGATCCGCTCCACCATCGAAAAGTCGATCGTGTGCGCCTCGCGACCGGTCGGGCGCATCGGGTTCGATTGCGGCACGCCGTCGACCAGCAACAGCGGCGTGCGGCCGCGCAGCGTCTCGCCGGAGCCGTTCATCTTTCCGCGACTCGGCGTGTAGGAAGGCAGCACGCTGCTCAACACATCGGAGGAATTACCCGATATCGCCATCTGGCGCTCGATCTCCTCCTGCTTGATGATGACCACCGTTTGCGGCGCCTGGTTGGCGGCGATATTGGAGCGCGAGGCCGACACCAGCACGGCCGGCACGGCGGCATCGTCGGCCGCCTGCGCCGCGACTTGGGACGTCGCCGACAGGGCCGCGACAACGGCGATGATGGCGCCAGGCAGGCGCGCGCGCGGGTACAACATTGGATTCGGGACTTTCACAGGACTTGGCTCTCCGGTACGTGGAACCACCCGTACCGACCAAAATATGTCTATGAAGAAATCCGAGGAAATCGCCGGCGATCGGTGGGCAGATGGTGTGCTGGCTGGCGCCGGGAACCGCGCGTGGCTTGCAAATAAGAATGATTACCATTATCAGGAAATCTTTCTGTTTGGTCAAGTGCCCGATTTGGCTCCATAAGTGCGGTAATGCACTGTAGAGGGAGCGAATCGCTGCCACCATTGTAAAACCCGCTACTTTCTATTTAACATCATGCAGCCACAGCCCACGTCCAGCCCGGCGGATTTCCGCTTCCAGACCACTATCAATCCCAACCTCACGCAGGCGGTGCGCTACTGGGCCGACGAATTCGATGTGCCGCCGGCCAAGCTGCTCGAAGTGGTGCGCGAAGTGGGCCGCAACGTCCTCGAAGTGCGCAGACGGCTTTCCGCCTGACCGCGACTGAATAGTTACTGCGCCGGCGATGGCACCCCTTGCGGCGCCTTGCCACCGTGCGTAACCAGCCAGCCGCTGTCGGCCAGCCAATCGGCCAGCCGATCCGGCCAATGCACGTCGGACAATCGCTCCGAACGCTGCCCCATATTGAACGCATGGTCGGTGTCCGCATACATGTGCAGTTCCGCCGACACGCCGGCCGCCACCAACTGCTGATACAGCGCCACCGCCGGCGGACCGCAGCACTTGTCTGCCGATCCCGCGACGATGAAGGCCGGAGGCGCGTTTTGCACAGCCTTCGCCGGCACACCCAGCGGCCCCGGATACACCAGCACCTGGAAGTCGGGCCGCCCGCTTTGCTTGTCGACCGCGTCCAGTTTCGCGCCAGCCGCAACCGGCGGAACCGGATTGTCGGCCACCAGCGACACCAGCTCTCCACCGGCCGAGAATCCCATCACGCCAAGCCGGTTCGGATCGACGCCAAATTCCGCCGCGTGCGCCCTCACCCACCGCACCGCGCGCCGCAGGTCGGCGGCGGCGTCGCTCTCGATGCCGTACGTCGAACCCGGGTCGCGCGCCAGCCGGTACTTCAGCACGAAGGCCGTCACGCCGACGCGGTTCAGCGACTTGGCCGCCACCATGCCCTCGTTCATCCACACCAGCATGCGATGCCCGCCGCCCGGCGCGATGATGACCGCCGCGCCGTTGGCGTGGCGCGCGTCGGCCTTGACCACCGTCAGCGACGGATCGTGGATGTTGCTGACGTAGGTGTTCTGCACCGTCTCCGGCTCGCCGTGGCGCTTTTCCGATCCCGGCGCGCCGTCCGGCCAGAGCATATGGGTTTGCTGCGCGCCGGCCTGCGCGCAGACAGCCAACAGCATCGCCAAAACCGCACGGCCTACACGTTCAAGCGCCATTCAGACCTCCGGTCGCGTACAGCGCGCGGTGGGTCAGGATGAACAGCGTGCGTCCGCCCTCGCCGCCGAAGATCAGCTGCAGCGGGCGTTCCGGCACGTCGATGCGGCCAATCTCCTTGCCGTCGGGCGCGTAGACGAAGATCTGGCCGTTGGCCACATACACATTGCCCGCCGCGTCCACGGCCGCGCCCTCGCCGCCGCGGTTGGCCGCCAGTTTAAGATCGGTGATGCCGCCCCCGGTGCCGATCACACCACTGAAAGTGCGGTTCTCGGAGCCGTTGGTGAACACCACGCGGCCATTGCGCCCTGCCGACACCAGGCCATGGGTATCGAGGGAGTCCGAGAAGCGCCAGCCCAGATGGTTCGGCTGCCCCTGCTGGAACATGCGGTAGGCCGGCAGCACCAGCGTGCCGTCCGGCGATACATACTCGCGTTTTTTCGGCAGCGCGACGTCGCGCGCGAACATCTCGGCCAAGGTGGTGAACTCATAGGTCTCGGGATTGAGCTGGTCGCGGAATTCGCCGTTCTGCCAGAAATTGACCGGCACCACGGTCTTGGCGCCGGCATGTGCCTTCACAGGCGTCGGCTTGATCACCGTGATCTCGCCGGCCGGACGGTCCGGATGGAAGGAGTACACCGTGCCCTCGAAGCCGTGCGACGACAGCACCATCAACGCCCCGCTGTTGTCGATGGCCAGATTAACCGGATCGAGCGGAGCGTCGCGCACCACCACCAGCCCCTTGTCCTTCGACCAGCTGTAGATGCGCTGGAAGCGGCGGTCCACGAAATACAGCTTGCCCTTGGCGTCGACCACGCCGCCGGCGATCGAATAGAAGCCCCCCTCCAGCTTCTCCACCTTGACCGGATTGGCCGGCGGCGCCACCGGGTTGGCGACGATGTCCAGCATCGCGAACTCGCGCTCGCGCACTTCCAGCTTGTGCGTAACGTCCAGCAGCGTGTTCTCGAACGGGAATTTGCTGGCACGCAGATAGGTGTCGCAACCGTTGGCGTCGCAGGTGGCGTAGCCGCTCTCGCCGTTGACGTGCACATTGCGGAAGCGGATATCGCTCGAATTGGTCATCTTCACGGCGGCCGGCGCCGGCTTGATCGAGCGGGTGACGCGGTAGGCGTGATAATTCGCGAACAGGATGTTGCGCGAATTGCGGATCTCCAGCGACACCGCGTCCATGCCGTCGCGTACCTCCTGCTCCGTTTGCGGCGCCAGGAACTCCCAGTTTTCCACGTTATCGAGCACGATTTCGGCACGCACATGGTGCTCGGCGGAGAGCTCGTAGACGCGGCCCGGCGTCTTGGTGTCCGAGACGTAGAAGCCGGCCTGCGAGAAGGTGCTCGGCGACCAGACCGCGACGAAGGTGCCGCCACCGCCGTCGGTCACCCAGATGCTCGGATACTGGCGGTCCCAGTGCGCGGTCGGATCGAAGTCGGCGCGTTTTGGATACGGATCGCGGCGCACGCCGTCGTAAAGGCGCGTGCCGTGGCCGCCCTGGATGCGGATATCGTCGACC
This sequence comes from uncultured Duganella sp., assembly GCA_963511605.1. GTDB lineage: Bacteria > Pseudomonadota > Gammaproteobacteria > Burkholderiales > Burkholderiaceae_D > Rugamonas. The sequence goes on from CAUPJZ010000022.1 coordinate 51,193, forward strand.
AGCGACTGCTCGCCGGCTTTCCACAGCAGGCCGACGGCGCGCGGATTGACTTCGCCGGTCGCCAGGCCGAAGCCGGAGACGATGGCGTCGCCGCCCTTGGCGCTTTCCAGCAGCGCCTTCGGTCCGTCCACGCCCGCGTACAGCGGCGAGCCATTCGGCAGCACCAGCTGCGTCAGGCCCGGATGCAGCGCGACGATCACAGTGTCGGGCTTCATGCGGATCGTATCGTTGACGATGTAGAAGCCCAGCGGCAGATACACGACGCGGTTGTTGTCGATGGCCTTCTGGATCGCCGCCGTGTCGTCGGTCTGGCCGTCGCCCTTGGCGCCGAGCGCGCGGGCATTGGCCCATTGCGTGGTCGGCGGCAGCGCGCGCAACACGCGCTTGGGCGCGGACGGCATGGCGCTCAACGGCGTGATTTTGGAATTGGTACCGAACTTGCCTGTGCTTCCCACGCCCGGCAGCATCAAGCCGTAGTTGAATTCACCGACGCGGTAGATCGGCCCGGGCGCGGCGATCTTCTTGCCGCTGTCGCGGAACTGCGCGAAGACCGGCGTATTGCGTGCGACCGCGTTGTCGAAACCGACCTGGGTGTAGACGTTGTCCTCGTTCGAGATGATGATGGCGGCCTTCGACACGTTCTCGAAGCGCACATCCTTGCCCCACAGCCAATCGCCGTAGCCGCGATCGATCTCGATGCCCACCTTGGTATTGCGGATGGAAACGTTGATCATCGTCAGGCCGGCTTCGTGTTCGCGGATGGCGGCGTCGCGCTGGCCCTCGAAGGTCGAATCCATCAGCGTGAACTGCCAGGCCGGCGAAGTCTTCTCCGACAGGATGCCGTAGCGTCCGCCGTAGAACTTCAGGTTGAAGCCCTCGTTGCCGACCTGGTAGATGCCGGCCAGCCCGGAGCCGATATGGAAGTCGATGTGGCTCAGGTTCGAATGCTGTGCGGTGCGCAGGCGCACCGCCGCCGCCGCCGGATTGCCGTCGCCGATTTCAAAATCGACATTGCTCATCGCCGAATAGAAGGTCGACGAATTCGCGTCGCGCACGTTCTCGCTGAACGGCACCGCGCTCGCCACGGGAACCGGCACCTTGCCGACCGTGTATTGGTCGCCGCCGGTGAACACCACCATGTTGGCGACGCCTTTCTGGAATCCGGGCGTGCGCTCGCCCAACACCAGCACCGGCCGGGTAGCGCCGACGCCGTACAGGCGCACCGCCAGCGGGATCAGGATGGTGCGCGTGATGCGGTAGCGGCCCGACGGCAGGAACACCACGCCGCCCTCGCCCTTGTTGGCGGCGCTGTCGACGGCTTTCTGGATCGCCGCCGTGTCGTCGGTGCGGCCGTCGCCGGTGGCCTGGACTTTGACCGCCAGCGCATCGTCCGGCATGGTCTGGTAGACGGAAACAGAGGCCAAGGTTCCAGATTGGGCCTGGGCGCCTTCCAGCGGGACGGCCAGCATCGCCACGGCCGCCATCAGCAGCCGCGTTAAAGATAATTTCATTTGCTTAGTCCTTAGATAAAGATCGATAGGAGCAACACGAAAATCAGCCCGAAGACGCCGACCAGCGTCTCCATCAAAGTCCACGAGCGGAAGGTATCCTTCAGCGACAGACCGAAGTACTCCTTGAACATCCAGAACCCGGAATCGTTCACGTGGCTGCACATCAAACTGCCGGCGCCGATCGCCAGCACCATCAGGCTCGGGTCGATGCCCGAGCTTTCCACCAGCGGCGCGACGATGCCGGCCGCCGTCAGTCCCGCCACCGTGGCCGAACCAAGGCAGATGCGTATCAGGGTGGCCACCAGCCAACCCAATACCAGCGGCGGCACCGGCAGGCCGCCCAACTGCCGGCCCAACTCCCCGCTGACGCCGGAATCGACCAGCACCTGTTTCAGCGCGCCCGCCCCCGCGATCACCAGCAGGATGGGCGCGATGTCGCGCAACGCGTCCTGCGCGCCGGACATCAGCGCCGGCAAGCTTTTGCCGCGCGCCAGTCCAAGCGTGACAAGCGCCACGGCCAGCGCGATCAACATCACGATCATCGGGTTGGCCATGAAGTTGACGACCGACTTCAACGCGGCGTCCTCGGTCGGCGCCATGGTCAGCGCGGTGGCGGCGGCCAGCAGCCATACCGGCAGCAGCGCGGTGGCGAAGCTGTTGAACACACCCGGCAGTTGCGCCTCCTCCAGCAGTCCGGCGCGGAACATCGGCGCCGGCTCGCTGTGGATGCGCTTCAAGGTCATCGCAAATATCGGACCGGCGATGATCAAGGTCGGTATGGCGACGATCATCCCGTAGAAAAGGGTGCGGCCCATATCGGCGTGGAACTGCGCCACCAGCGCGGTCGGCGACGGATGCGGCGGCAGGAAGCCGTGCGCGATCGACAACCCGGCCAGCAGCGGTATCGCCAGCGCCACCGCCGGCCGTCCGCTCTGATACACCAGAGAAAACACCAGCGGCACCAGCAGCACGAAACCGACGTTGTAATAAAGGGGAATGCCGGCCACGAAGCCGGTCAGTGTCAGCGCCACCGGCATGCGCGCCGAACCGAATACGCCGATCAGGTAACTGGCGATACGCTGCGCTGCGCCGCTGTCGGCGATCAATTTACCGAACACCGCGCCCAGGCAGACGATGACGATCAGCGATCCAAGCAGGTCGCCGATGCCTTTGTCGATCGATTTGGGGATGGTCTCCAGCGGCATGCCGAGCAACAGCGCCGCCGCCAGCGCGGCCACCACGAACGCCAGCAGCGGCTGCACTTTTCCCCACGCGATCAAAAGGGTCAGCAGGCCGACGGACAAGCCGACGGCCAGCATGCCCCAGACGGCTGGCGTCACGCCGAACAGCGCCGCCAACGGACTGGTAATGTTCATGACGGCGCCCTCGGGAGGTTAGAAGTTGTAGCGGACGCCGACCCGGTAGACGCGGCCCAGCACATCGTACAGCTGCGGGTTGATACCGTAGCTAAGGTTGGCCTGGGGAGCCGGCGCCGGATCGACGTTGCCGATATTGTCGATCTTGAAGTAGGCGGTCGTCTTGTCACCCAGCTTGTACGTGCCACCCAGATCGACGTAGAACGCGCCCTTCATCTTGTTGTCGAAGATGGTCGGGTGGATCGTCGTCGAGACGGGGCAATTGGTCTGGCACTCGATGTACTCGTTGCTGTAGACGCCTTTGCTGATCCAGCGCTCGGTCAGGGTCAGGCTGTACTTGTCGGTGTCCCACGACTGCGAGGCCAGGCCCTTCCACTTCGGCGTCGCGCCCAGGTTGGCGCCCGCGCCTTCCGAAGGAATCGTGCCGACGACGCCTGGATCGGTCAGGAAGCTGATGTTACGGGTGACCAGCGCGCGCAAGGTCAGGCGGCCCGGAATGCCCAGCCCCTTCAGATTCATGCGGTAGGCGCCTTCCATGTCGTAGCCCTTCACCCGCAGCGACGCCAGGTTGAACGCCTGCACCGTCACGTAGTTGTTGGTCGCCACAGGGCTGTTGAGCACCATCGCGCCGCAGATTTCCTGGTTGCCGGCCACGCACAGATCGACCTCCTGCTGCGCGGTCAGCGCCGAGATCACGCCTTCGACCTTGATGTCGAAGTAATCGATGGAGGCGCTGAAGCCCGGCGCCCACGATGGCTGCGTCAGCACGATACCTGCGGTGTTGTTGCGGGCGATCTCCGGACGCAGGTTGGTGTTGCCCACCGTGCGCTGCTGGATCGCGATCGTGTTGCCCTGGTAGGCGACCACGTTGTTGACCACGACCTGCGCCGCATACAGCTCGCTCAGATTGGGTGCGCGCACGTCCTTGGACGTCACCGCGCGCAGGCGCAGGCCGTCGATGCCGGTTTTCCAGTTGGCGCCCAGCTTCCAGCTTTCCACATGGCCGGAGGTGCTGTATTTGGTGTGGCGGTCGGCCAGATTGAGGTTGGCTTCACCCCAGGTTGCGGACTTCAGCACCGGCACGTTGAACTCCACATACGCTTCCTTGACGTTGTAGGTGCCCTTGGCGTTATGGTAGTTACCTGCGTACCAGTTGTTGCCGACAGTGGTGTTCAACAGCGGGTCGGCCGGATACTCGGCGGTGTTCTGGCTGTCCGGGAAGATGCCGTTGCCGTAAGGGTCGCCGGTGACCTTGTAATGTTCGCGGCGGTATTCGGCGCCGGTCGCCACGGCGATCGGACCTGCCCACGACTCGAACGCCTCGCCGCTGAAGTTGACGCTGGCGACATCCTGCGTCTGGCGGGTGTGCTGGCGCGGACCGTTTTCCGGCGCGATGTAGGACCAGGTGGCCGCGTCGACCGGGTTGTTGCCGATGATGTTGAGCGGTTTGCAGCCGGATGCGGCGGCGACCGGATTGCGGCAGACGATGGTGCCGTCAGGTCCGCGCACCGCGTCGATGGCGGCGTTGTAGCGGGCGTTCAGCGTCATGTCGTTGACGATGATGTCGGTCTTGTTGGCGCCATGTTCGGCGTAGGCGTCATACGACCATTCCTTGCCCATCAACTGGAATTTGCCGGTGCCGCCGACCACCACGCGCTCCATCTGGCGCGTCGGGTGGACGTTGATATTTTCCGGGAAGATGGCGTTGGCCGTGCCGTACTGGAAGCTGGTGATGTTATTGGCCGCGCACGCGGCGGCGATCGACGCCGGCAGGTAGGGATTGCTGCACTGGATGGTCAGGTTGGCGTTTTTGGCGGCGCCGGGATTCGGCGAGAAGGCCGACTTCACCTTGCCGAAATTGGCCGTCATGTAGATCTCATGATCGGGGTTGATGTCGAAGCCGACGCGCGTATAGGCCACCTGGCGCGTCAGGTCCATCGCCAGATTGGTGCCGGCGCCGACGCTGCCGCTCAAGTCACCGCCAATGCACAGCGGATTGATACAGCCGGTCACCGCGCCGGTGCCGGTCGGCACGCCGTTGGAACCGTAGTTGAACTGGTAAGGCTGGCCGTTCGCGCCGAAGGCGGTGCCCTGCAGCGGGCCGTTGGTGATCAGGCCATACTTGGCGTACTGGTACTGCTGCGCGTGCAGCACCGAATAGTACTGCGGCTTGCCGTCGTTGGTCTGCGACAGCGGACGGACCTGGAAGGCCGGGTTCTGATACCACGTGCGGCCGTTCGGACCCACCTCGCCGAAGCCCGGCGACTCGATGCCCTTCTGGCGGCCGTACTCGCCGCTGACCTGCACGTGCAGGCGGTCGTCCATGAAGGACTTGCCCCACGCGGCCTGCAAGGTACCGTTCTTGTCGTCGTGGTAAGTGGTCATGCCGCCCTGCACATTGGCCTTGAAACCCTGGAAGCGCTTGTCGGTGATGAAGTTGACGACGCCGCCGATGGCGTCCGAGCCGTACGACGCCGAGGCGCCGCCGGTCACCACGTCCACGCGCTTGATCAGCAACTGCGGGAACTGGCTGACGTCCGTCACGCCGGTGACGTTGGCGCCGACCACGCGCTGGCCGTCCAGCAGGGTCAGGGTGCGGATCGCGCCCAGGCCGCGCAAACTCAGCGAGCTCAGACCCTGGACACCGCTACTGGTGCTGTTGGTGCTGGTGGTGCGGCCGGTGCTGCCCTGCAGCGCCGGCAGTTCGGCGATGCTGTTGAAGATATTCGGCTGCGCGCCCTTGGCCAGGTCGTCGGCGCTCAAGGTGGTGGTCGGCGTCGGCTGCGTGAAGCCGCGCGCGGCGATGCGCGAACCGGACACGGTGACCACGTTCTCCACCGGCGCCGCCGCTTCCGGCGCGGCCGGCGCCGGGGCCTGGGCCTGGGCCGCCGCCGGAGCGGTGTCCTGCGCGGTGGCGCCAGCCGGCGGGGTTTGAGCCTGGACTTCAGCTTGCGCCCCGGCCTGGGCTTGCGCCTGAACCTGGGCCTGGGCCGACAGGGCGATCCAGCTGCAAGCGCTGGCGACGGCCAGGCGCATGATGGTGTTACGTGTAGGTGTAGTCATTTTAGTCTCCGTTTTTTGGTCTGTAGTTGTTTGCGCGCGGTACTGCTGACGGTCCGCTGCGTTTTGCTGCCTTTTGCTGCGTTTTGCTTCCCCCGTATTTGTGTCACCCCAATCCCTCGGCCCTGGACGCGGCCCCGCCCTCGCTGGCCAATATCCGCGCGACCAGTTGCGCCGGCGGCGCCGTGATGGACAGCGTGATGCCGGCCTCGCCGGCCTGTAGCGGTTGCAAATCCTTGAATTGGCTGTCCAGCAGCGACGGCGGCATGTAATGGCCGACGCGCGCCTGCATGCGGTCTGCGATCAGTTCGCGCGCGCCGCTCAGATGGGCGAATCGCAGCGCCGGATCGGCCGCCCGCAGCAGGTCGCGATAGCGGCGCTTCAGCGACGAGCAGGACAGCACCAGGCCGACCCCGGCCCGACGCGCCTCGCCCACCTTCGCCTGCAGCGCCAGCAGCCAATCGGCGCGGTCGTCGTCGGTCAGCGGCTGGCCGGCCGACATCTTGGCGACGTTGGCCGCCGGATGGAATTGGTCGCCCTCGACGAACTCAACGCCTTGGGCCGCCGCCAGCGCCTGGCCGATCGTGCTCTTGCCGCAGCCGCTCACGCCCATGACGACCCAGCGTATCGCGCTGTCCTGCGGGCTGCGGGAACTTTCCATCCATCTCTCCAAGTTTAAGTTAGCGCTATCATTTCAGTTCTGAGTTATGCGCCTAGATCGGGGCGTGGTCTCTTGTCTGAATTGGGAATTTATCCGTGGATGTCGGCCAACATCAAGTTAGCGTTATCATCGGCAGGTGAACTTTAGCGCAACAGAGGATTTTGTAAAGGATTATTAATATTGCATCGCAGCACGCGAGTGACTACCGAAAGGCACGGCAACGCCTGCCAAACAGGCTCGCGGCAGTGCAACATGGGCGTGGTGGACCCGCAACAGCCGGTTCGACCGTGCGGCCAGCCGGCTCAACGGATGAACTTGTACCGCGAGGCCTCTTCGGCCAGCAAGCTCTCATCCTTGCCGCGCAGCCGGCCCATGTTGCGGCGATGCGCCGGCTCGGCGATGACCCGGTTGATCACCGGCTCCAGCACGCCGCGCTCGCTCAGGTAAGCGGCGGCGCTGTCCGGCCCTTCCCGATCCGCCAGTTCGATGCCGGTTTTGACGATTTCCGACGACACCAGATCGGGACGAAAAGTGTGACTACTGGACATGACAATCTCCTTCAACAAGACAGGTATTGTGCGCTTGTTGCACCAGTCCAGTGCGTGCGTTCTCTCACTTTGGGCATTTTTGCCACATCATTTTTTACTATGGGTTGGTCATCGTGGCGTCATACCGGCGAAGAACAAATCGGCCGCCCGCGTCACCATCTGCTGGATCTCCTTGAGCGCCAGCGGCGGCGGGGCTTGCTGGAAAATCCGGGCGGTCACCTCGGCCGTCACCAGCGCCGTGTACTGCAGCGCCGCCACGCGGGCGTCTGCGCGCCGGATCTCGCCGCGCTCCATGGCCGCCTCCAGCACCTGCGCCAGTGCAGTGATCGATTCGCTCGGTCCGGCGTCGTAGAACAGCTGTCCCACGTCCGAGCGTCCCGCCTCGGCCACCACCATGCGATAGACGGCCACCGCCTTTTTATCGTTGGTCAGCACGTGCAGCATGCGCTCGCCGAAGTGGATCAGCGCCATCTCCAGCGCGGTGCGGCCGACGACGTTGGCCGCCAGCTCGCGCGTGGCGTCGAACAGCTGCGCCGTGGCGACGGTCCTGACGACCGCGCCGAACAACTCCTCCTTCGACGGGAAGTAGCCGTATAGCGTCGCCTTCGAACCGCCCAGGCGCTTGGCCAGCTCGTTCATCGACGCGCCCTCATAGCCCGCCTCCTGGAACAGCTCGGCCGCCGCCTCGATGATCGCCTGGCGGCGCGCCTCCGTACGTACTTTCATGCCGACCCCATATCCAAACCCGAAAGTACATTTTATTGCATGTTTGGCGTGAATAACAGACTCGACAGTCCCTTGGGCAGCGTATTTTCAGCTTGACACCCGACCGTTCAGCCATCAATACTGTACATGTTGGTTCAGTTTTAAAACGTAAACCCTCCTCGCAAAGGCACCATCATGACCACATCGCTCAAATCCGCCGCTCCCCTGCTGATCGCAGCCTGCCTGGCGCTCGCCGGCTGCGCCACCACCCAGCCGGTGCCGTACGGCGGCCTGGCGTCATCCGGCCAGCTGCGGCCCAACCTTAACGACCCGTCGGGACGGATACCCTACAACTACGCGACGCAGGTGAACCTGCGCGACTACAAAAGCATCATCATCGATCCGGTGGTGGTGTATCGCGGCCAGGACAGCCAGTTCGAGGAGGTGACGGAGGAGGACAAGGCCGAGCTGGCGGCCTATATGCAGAGCGAATTCGAAGCGAGGCTGCGCGGCCGCTTCGACCTCGCGCAGGATCCCGGCCGGCACACGCTGCGCCTCAAGCTGACCTTGACGGGCGCAAAATCGAGCACGCGTTTTCTGAGCACCGCGTCGCGCTTCGACTTGGCCGGCGGGCCGTATAACCTGGTGCAGGCGGCGCGCGGCAAGGAAGGCGCCTTCACCGGTTCGGTGATGTACGCGGTGGAGCTGTACGACGCCTCGACCAACCTGCTGGTCAACGCCTATGTCACCAAGCAGTATCCGGGGCCGTACAACCTGGGCGCCAGCCTGGGACTGATGGACGCTTCGAAGGCAGGAGTGCGCAACGGCGCCGACGCCCTGCTCGCCCAGCTGCGGTAACGGGGCTGGCGGTTATTCGAGGTTCTCGTGATGGGCGGACGCGCCCTTCTTCCAGTACGCCGAAATCCGCGCCGCCTCGCGCGAAAAACCCTTGTCGACAAACAGGATATCGCGCACCTGTTTGGCCATCTGCGCCTCGCCCGCGCACCAGATAAAGCCGTCGCCCCCGGGCAGTTGCATGGCGCGGAAGGCCTCGACGATATCGTCCGGCGCCGGCACCAGTTGCACGCGCAGGCGCGCGGCGCTGGTGAACTCCAGCGCGGCGGCCTCCTCGCCGGTCACCAGCACCAGCACGTCGGCGGACGCCGGCAGCTCGTCCAGGCGGCGGCGGATCGCCGGCAAGGCGGTGGCGTCGCCGGCCAGGATCTGCCAGGTGTAATCGGCCGGGATGATCATCGATCCCTTCGGACCGCCGATGACGGCCTGCTGGCCGACCCGCGCCTGGCGCGCCCAATCGGTCATATGGCCCTCGGTGTGCAGCGCGAATTCGAGGGTCAGCTCGCGGGCGTCGCGGTCGTAACGGCGCGGCGTATAGTCGCGCATCACGCGCTCGCCGGCGGCGTCGTGCAGGATGAACTTGACGTGATCGTCATACGACAAAGAGACGAAATCGTGCAGGCTCTCGCCTTTGAATGTTACGCTAACGAAATTCGGCGCCAGTTGCTTCACGGCGCTGACCGTCACTTCGCGCGGCTTGAGTTCGTGACGAACACGCTGGATACGTTTATCATTCATGCAAATCACCTTTTAGTTGACAATGTCCTCAAATCTACAGAAACAAGTTAACGTTGTCAACCAATTTGGCAGCAGTCCGGCCGAGGCCGTTTTCGACTCGATCCATACGCTCATGCACATGTACCGGTCGATGCAGCTGCGCAGCCTGCGCGACACCGGGCACGAGCTCACGCACATGGAATACAAGGTGCTGGGCTTTTTCGCCAAGCATCCCGGCGCCAGCCAAAGCGAGCTGGTGGCGCATTCCGGGCGCGACAAGGCGCAGCTGGCGCGCCTGATACGCGGGCTGCGCGACAAGAAGCTGCTCGACGCGCAGGTCGACGAAAGCGACCGGCGCAGCGCGCGGCTGCGTCTGACCGACGAAGGTTTGACGGTCATCCAAGGCCTGCAGGCACTAGGCTCGGAAGTATCAAACCTGGCCGTCAGCGGCATGAGTGAAGAAGAATGCGCGCAACTACTATCCTTACTACAACGCGTAAGAACCAACCTGGAACGCGCCGAACCCACGGAGACGCGTAGGGCCGAATAAGTGTCTGAACGAATCACAGAAAAGAATCCGATGCTACCAATACTCGCCCTCAGCATTCCATTTCTTCTGTATATCTTCATCCCAATAAAGAGAAGTTATCGCTACGTTCTAGCATTTCTGATCAGCGTCTTTGTTTTCTCGCTTTTCCTGCCATCCCTACGCCAGAACCACCTCCTCTCCAGGAGTGGCGTTCAGCACGTTGGCGTCCTAACGAAGAAGAACTGCGACACCCAGAACAATCCGTATGTCGAATATCGCTTCATAGTGAACAAAGCAGAAATCCCAGGCTCCGGCCGCCTTGGAAATGGAAATCGAAGCTGTGCCGATATGAGGCTCGGCGATCAGGTTTTTATCACCTATATACCGGGGAATGAAGCCGTCAGCGTGCCGGAACGGGAAGTCAAAAGTAGCGTCGCACTTTATATCGCAGGCTTCTTGTCGCTTTATGTCTTTCTGCTGTGGATCGGCAACGCACAGGAAAAATTCAAAAGCAAGAAACAATCTTCGCGGGGATAATTCCGGCATTCATTCGGACTCGATCCCAGCCGTGAGAGGCTCGGCGCGCAGCAAGGGATGCGGATTGATCGCCCCGCCCACATCGTAGACGCCATAGTGCAGGTGCGGCGGAGTGCCTTTCGCATTGCCAGTACTGCCAACGAAACCCAGCACCCGGCCGACCTTGATGTGCATGCCCGCCTCCACATTCGCATAGCGATCGAGGTGGGCGTAGTAATGCCGCTGGCCTCCCGGCCCCATCACCCACACCACCCGTCCACCAAGGTTGTTGGTGCCGACCTTTAGGATGATGCCTTCGGTGCTAGACAGCACGCGGGTGCCGCGCTCGGCGAAAATGTCGATGCCTTCGTGCTTGCGGTCGGCGCCGCGCGCCCCACCCCAGGTGTCGCGCAGCGCAGCCGCCCGCACGCCGTCGACCGGCATCGCCAGCAGCCCGGGCTTGGGCATCGCCGCCAGGCGCATCGGATAAAGCGCCCGTTTAATGGCCGGCTCCAGCAAACCGTGACCAAGGATGAGGACGACGGCAATCACGAGCGCGCGCAGGAATATTCGCATGTCGGTTCCGAGTGACCAAGGGATGTTGATCACATGGGGACGGATTGGCGAATTTCCAGAATTGGCGCTTCGCTAGCCTTTGGCAGGCCAGACTGCGTTACGAATCTCTGCGGTTCGGGCAGGACAGATCGACGACCGGTCCGGCCAGTTGTCGCTACACATTTTCTTGATGAAATGAGCAATCGGGTGTGTCAAATCAGCTCTCGCGGTCATAGTAAAACTCGCGAAGTTCTTGTGCGCAACGGCAGGCCGCAGCCAGCTTCGCAGCCCACTCGACAGCGACCGCCCTCGACGGCAGCTCAAGTACACAAAAGCCGCCATCAAGCTCCCGGGTTTCCCGATATGTCTCGTTGGCGCAATTCCCGTCGGCTGCGACCATCAGCGAAGCGACTTCACTATTGATCCCTCCGGCAAAAACATAAACCCCGGCGGCCTTGGCATCTCGGATCACCTTACGCGACGCCTCGGAGACAGCCGCCATGTCCTCGTCAGAAACATCCATCGCACTCGCTGGAAAGGAGATAAGAAATTTCGTCATGTTCGCCCCCTGTCTATTGACCAGGCACTTCCCATCCACCCGCCAGCGCCTTGTACACGGCCACCAGCGTGGTGGCGGCTCCCGCTTGCGACTGCGCCAGCCGGTCGCGCGCCGTCAGCAGTTCGCGCTCGGCGTCGAGCACCGTCAGGAAATCGGTGGAGCCGACCGCGAACCGCTCGCGCGCGATCAGCGCCGCCTGCTCCGACGACTGCGCCGCCTCGTACAGCAACGCCGCCTGCCGCTGGCTGCGCGTGTACGACGCCAGCGCGCCCTCGGTCTCCTCGAGCGCCGTCAGCACCGCGCGCTCATAGGCGATCATGGCCCCATCGTTACGCGCGTCGGCGGCCGCGATCTGCGCGCGGATACGCCTGAAGTCGAGCAAATTCCACGTCAGCTGCGCACCCAGGTTGTAGACATAGGCGGGCCCCTTCGCCAGTTCGCTCAAATGCTGGGCGTTCTGCCCCAATGTCCCCCCAAGCACGATTTGCGGGAACAACGCGCTGCGCGCCACGCCTACTTGCGCCGCCGCCGCGCTGACCTGCGCCTCGGCCAGCTGGATGTCGGGACGGCGCCGCAGCATCGCCGCCGGCGATCCGATCGCCGACAACTCGACCGCCTGCAATCCCGGCAAAGGCTTGACCGGCTCCAGCTCCGCGTCGAGCGCCGTCGGCTGCTGGCCACACAACACGGCGATGCGGTAGCGGGTGCGTATCAGCGCCGATTCCAGCGCCGGTATATTGGCCGCCGTCGATTTGACCAGCGCGCGCGCGCGTTCGCTGTCGAGCGCCGTGCCACGGCCAACATCAAGCCGCGCATCGACCAGCTTGAGCGCCTCGTTCTGCGTCTCCAGCGAGGAGACGGCGACCCGCAACTGCTCCTGCAAGCCGCGCAGATCGAAGTAGTTGCGCGCCACCTCGGCCGCCACGCTCACCTGCGCCGCCCGCACGCCGGCCGCGCCGGCCAGCACATTGGCCTCGGCCGCGCGCCGGGCGTCGCCCAGGCGGCCGAACAGGTCGGCCTCCCAGCTGACATCCAGCCCGGCCGAGTAATTGTTGTTGGTGCTGACGACGCCGGCGTCGTTCGGTCCACGTATGCGCGCGGCGCCCGCGTTCACGCCGATGCTGGGCAGCAGATTGGCGTCGGCGAAGCGGTTCAGCGCGCGCGCCTCGCGCAGGCTGGCGGCGGCCGAACGCACATCGGTGTTGGCCGCCAGCGCGCGCTCCACCAGGCTATCGAGCAATGGGTCGTTAAAGCCGCGCCAGAACTGGCTGACAGGCTCCTCGGTCTTGGCGCCGGCCGGCGCGTTGGTGAAGCCAGCTCCCAAGACCGGTTCGAAATGCCTGGCGGGCGGCGCGCTCGAACAGGCGGCCAGCGCCAGCGAAACGGCGATGGCCAGGCCGGCCGGACGCAAGGACGCCATGCGGCGCGACGTGATCATAGGTCCTCCTTGCGTGGTTCGTGCGCGGATGGCGCCTTGTGCGCGCCGGGAGCACCCGCCGGACCGGCATCATCGATACCGGCGTGGAAAGGATGCGCGGCGGCGTCGATTTCGCGCCGTAGTTCTTCCGCGTGGGCGCGCCGTTTCTCGGTGCCCTTGCGCAGCAGCGCGTAGAACACCGGCGTCAGGAAAATCCCGAACAGGGTCACGCCGACCATGCCGGAGAACACCGCGATCCCCATTGCGCGGCGCATCTCGCTGCCCGCGCCGCTGCCGAGGATCAGCGGTATCACGCCGGCGCAGAAGGCGATCGACGTCATCAAAATCGGCCGCAGACGCAGATGGCAGGCCTCGATCACGGCGTCCACCATCGGCTTGCCCTGCTCTTCCAGCTCCTTGGCGAATTCCACGATCAGAATCGCGTTCTTGCACGCCAGGCCGACCAGCACCACCAGCGCCACCTGCGTGAACAGATTCAAATCCCCCGCCTGGCCGAACGGCGGGAAGTGCGACAGCCACACGCCGAACAGCGCCGACAGAATACACATCGGCACGATCATGATGATGGCCAGCGGCAGGCTCCAGCTCTCATACTGCGCCGTCAGCACCAGCACCACCAGCACCACGGACAGGAACAGCACCGCGCCCAGGGTCGGTATCTGAATGTCCAGCCCAGGCAAGGTCACGGAACGCGTCAGCCGGTCCTGGTAGGCCAGGTCGGTCCACTCGTACGACATGCCGCGCGGCAGGGTCTTGACCAGGCGCTCGATCTCCGCCTCCGACTGGCCGCTGGAGAAGCCAGGGTTGGCGGCGCCGTTGATGTCCGCCGAAGGGAAGCCGTTGTAGCGCGTCACGCGGGTCGGACCGAAGGTCGGATTGACCTGCATGACGGAACCCAGCGGCACCATCTGTCCGGCCGAATTGCGCGTCTCCAGCCGCGCGATACTGTCGGCGCGCGAGCGGAACGGCGCGTCGGCCTGCACTACCACCTGGTAGGTCTTGCCGAAGCGGGTGAAATCGTTCACGTACAGCGAGCCCAGATTGATCTGCAAGGTGTCGTAGATATCCTGCAGCGGCACGCCCATCTGCTTGGCCTTGGTGCGGTCGACGTCCGCGAACAGCTGCGGCACGTTGATGTCGTAGGTCGAATACGGCGTGCCGATGCTCGACTTTTGATTGCCGTAGATCTGACCGAGCACACCCCAGACGGCGCCATACAGCGCCTGCTCCCCCTGGCTGCCGCGATCCTGCACCTGCACCTTGAAGCCGCCCGCGTTACCGAGGCCGTCGACGGCGGGCGGCGGCACCACGAACATGCGCGCGCCCTGGATCTGCTGGATCGCGCCATTGACCTTGCCGAGGATGGCATCCTTCGACAGGTCGCCCGAGGTGCGCTTCTCGAACGGCGCCAGGCCGAAGAAGACGATGCCCTCGTTCGGCGAGGCCGAGAAGCCGGCGATCGACAAGCCCGGGAAGGCGATCGAATCGGTGATGCCCGGCACCTTGAGCGCGATGTCGCTCATGTCGCGGATCACCTTCTCGGTGCGCGCCAGCGAGGAGCCGGCCGGCAGCTGCGCCACCCCGATCAGGTACTGCTTGTCGGGCGCGGGCACGAAGCCGCTCGGGATGCGAGTGAACAGCAGCCCAGTCAACACCAGCAGCACGCCATACACCACCAGCGCCAGCGACTTGCGCCCCAGCAGACCGGTCACGCCACGGCTGTAGGCCGCGCTGCGGCGCTGGAACATGCAGTTAAACCAGTGGAAGAAGCGGCCGAACACCTTGTCCATCCCGCGCGAGAGGCGGTCCTTGGGCGCGTCGTGCGGCCGCAGCAGCATCGCCGCCAGCGCCGGCGACAACGTCAGCGAATTGAACGCCGAGATCACCGTCGAAATGGCGATGGTGGCGGCGAACTGCTTGTAGAACTGGCCGGACAGGCCGGGCACGAAGGTCAGCGGAATGAACACCGCGCACAGCACCAGCGCGATGGCGATGATCGGCCCACTGACCTCGTTCATCGCGCGCACCGTGGCGTCGTGCGGCGTCAGGCCGTCGGCGATGTTGCGCTCGACGTTTTCCACCACCACGATGGCGTCGTCGACGACGATACCGATCGCCAGCACCAGTCCGAACAAGGTCAGGGTGTTGATCGAATACCCCAGCAACATCAACACCGCGAAGGTGCCGACGATGGACACCGGCACCGCCAGCAGCGGAATCACCGACGCGCGCCACGTCTGCAGGAAGATGATCACCACCAGCACCACCAGCAGCACCGCCTCGATCAAGGTGTGCACCACTTTTTCGATCGACGTCTGCACGAAGCGCGTCGGATCGTAGACGATGTCGTAGTCGACGCCCTTGGGGAAGTTGGCCTTCAGCCGCGCCATCGTCGCCCGCACGTCATCCGACAGCTGCAGCGCGTTCGATCCCGGCGCCTGGAAGATGGCGATGGCCGCCGCCTCCTTGTTGTTCAGCAGACTACGCAGCGAATAGGTACTGGCGCTCATCTCGACCCGCCCGACATCCTTGATGCGCACAACGGCGCCGCTGGCCGGATCGCTGCGCACGATGATGTTGGAAAAATCCTCTTCCGTGATCAAGCGGCCCTGCGCATTGACCTGCAACTGGAAATCGGTGTCGTCCGGCGCCGGCGGCGAGCCAACCACGCCGGCCGCCACCTGCGCGTTCTGCTCGCGGATCGCCGCGACCACGTCGCCGGCGGTCATGCCGCGCGCGGCCAGCTGCTGGGGATTGAGCCACACGCGCATCGCGTAGTCGCCCGCGCCGAACTGCAGCACCGATCCCATGCCCGGTATGCGCAGCAGGTCGTCGCGCACGTTCAGGTTGGCATAGTTGCGCAGATAGAGCGCGTCGTGGCTGTTGTCGGGGCTCACCATGTGCACCACCATGGTCAGATTGGGCGACTGCTTCTCGGTCGTCACGCCGATCGTGCGGACGATCTCCGGCAGCCGTGGCAAGGCGCGGTTGATGCGGTTCTGCACCGCCGTCTCGGCCTGCTCCGGCACCGTGCCGATCTTGAACGTCACCGTCAGCGCCATGCTGCCGTCGGCGGTGGCGCGGCTCTCGAAATACAGCATGTTTTCCAGCCCGTTGATCTGCTCCTCCAGCGGCGCGGCCACGGTTTCCGAAATCACGCGCGGATTAGCTCCCGGGAACTGGGCGCGCACGACGATCTGCGGCGGCGCCACCTCCGGATACTCCGAAATCGGCAGCTGGAAAATGGCCAGCACGCCGACCAGGAAAATGAACAGCGAAAGGACAGTGGCGAAGCGCGGACGATCAATGAAAAACCGTGAGATATCCATGCGTGCGCCCCTCAGCTCTTGGCGGTGGCGGGAGCGGCCGGCGCGGCCGGAGCGCCAGGCGGCGGCGCCGGAATCGGCACACCCTTGTCATCGACCTTGAGCTGCTGCGGCGTGACGGGCGCGCCGGGCATGGCGCGCAGCAGGCCGTCGACGATCACCAGTTCGCCGGCCTTGACGCCGGTGACGGCGCGCATGCCGCCGATCAGCGCGCCGGTCTTGACCTCGCGCTGGTCGACGATGTTGTTCTTGCCGACGATGAGCACCACCTTGCGCGTCTGGTCGGTGCTGATGGCGCGGTCCAGCACCATGGTCGCCGTGTACTTGCCGCTGCCGACCAGTTGCAGGCGCGCGAACAGACCCGGCGTGTACAAGCCGTCCTTGTTGTCGAACACCGCGCGCCCGCGCATCGAGGCGGTGGCCGGATTAAGGCGGTTGTCGACGAAGTCCATCTTGCCCGCGTGCGGGAAGCCCTCCTCGTTGGCCAGGCCGAGGCGCACCTCGTTGGGCGTGTCGCGCGACGAGCCGCGCGAGCCTTCACGGGCCGAGCGCATATATTTAAGGTAGATCGCCTCGCTGGCGTCGAAGTAGGCGTAGACACGGTCGCTCGACACCACCGTCGTCAGCACCGGATCGCCGACGCTGACCAGGTTACCCTCGGTGATGTTGGCGCGCGACGTGCGGCCCGTGACCGGCGCCGTGATGTTGGTGAACTCCAGATTGAGCCTGGCCTGCACCAGCGCCGCCTCGGCCGCCTTGACGCTGGCTTGGGCGCTCGCCAGCGCGGCGCGCAGCTGATCGATTTCCTGTTGGCTGACGCCGCGCACCGCCACCAGTTTCTCGGCGCGCGCCAGCTCGGTCCTGTTCAATTCACCCTGGGTTTTCGCCGCCAACAGCTGCGCCTCCAGCCGCGCCGCCTCGGCGGCGAACGGACGCGGATCGATGGTGAACAGCCGCTCGCCCTTGTTGACCACCTGCCCTTCGCGGAAATGCACCTTGGTCAGCATACCGGCCACGCGCGAGCGGATGTCGACCGTGTCCGGCGCTTCCAGCCTGGCCGTGAACTCGTCGAACTCCTGCACCTCGCGCTGGACCACCGGCGCCACCGACACCGGCGGCGGACCGCCGGCATGCTGGCCGCCGTCGTCGCCCTTCCCGCAGGCCGCCAAGGTCAGCACGAGGCCGCACATGAAGGAATTTTTCGCCCAGCCCGAGCGCGACAGTACGGCCAGAATTTCCATCGTTGACTCCCAATAACGGTGACAAGCGGTAAGTTGCTGGTTGATACTAAATTAAGTAGTTGAATTCTGACAAAAAAATATTGGCTTGTCATTAACTTTAACCTCCAAAGGGACTACAGCGTTCGGAAAAAGCCGAATAGCCCGTCATTTCGCCTCCTACCGGGCTGCAAGCGCCAGTCCTACGCCGCAGCTCATCGCCGGTGACAAAATATTCGTCACATTTCACGTGCGGAGCGATCATGGAAGTTCCTTTGAAAAAACTCCGAAGCCATCGCCGGCGCCATCCTGCACGCGGCCGAACACCCGCAGCGCGACGTCTACGTGGGAGGGAACGCGAAGAGGATCGCGGTCGGCAGCTTTCACATGCCGCTCCTCTTCGACCGCCACATGAGGGCAACCATGTTCAACAGCATTACCCGGACCGCCCGCCGAAGCGGAAGGAATTTGATGCAGATCAATTTTTTTTGATCTAAGACTTGCTAGGCTAGCTATACTTTGCCTCAGGTCATACATATGCTGTCGTCCACATCAGCAGTACCCCGCTCCGAACAGCCCAGCGCCGGCCTGCCCTCCACCTGTGACGCCTGTCCCACCCGGGAGCATTGCCTGCCGGCCGGCCTCGATCCCGCGGCGCTGCACAGCTTTGAACACACGGTCGCGCGCCGCCAGCACCTCAATCGGCACGAACGACTTTACCGGTCCGGCATGCCGCTCGAGCATCTGTATATCGTGGCGCGCGGACAGATCAAAACCGAACGGCCGATGCCGGACGGCCGCCCGCAGGTGCTCGGCTTCTACCTGCCGGGACAATTGCTCGGCCTCGACGCGCTGTCGTCGCACACCTTTTGCTGCGACGCCGTCGCGCTGTGCGACAGCACCGTATGCGCGATCTCGTATGCGATGCTCACCAGCCTGATACAGCAGCGCAGCACCTTGCTGCTGCGTTTCCACGCGCTGTTCGGCATCGAACTGGCGCGCCAGCAACGCAACATGCTATTGCTCGGTAACGCCAAGGCGCCGCAGCGGCTGGCCGCGTTTCTGATGGATCTGGCGACCAGCCACCACGCGCCGGCGCCGCCGGCGCCGTCGTTCGAACTGCGCATGTCGCGCGACGACATCGCATCCCACCTGGGTCTCGCGCTGGAAAGCGTGAGCCGTCAACTGACGCAGTTCCGCGCGGCCGGCCTGCTGGAAGTCCAGAACCGCCGCATCGAGTTACTCGACGCCGATGCCCTGCAGGCGATCGCCATTTCTTCATAGGAGGCAGCATGTCTTATAAAACCATCCTGGTCCACGTGGACCGCTCAAGCCGGACGGACGCCCGTGTCGCGCTGGCCGCCCGCCTCGCGGGCGACGAACAGGGTTACCTGGTCGGCGCCGCCGTCAGCGGCTTCGTGCCGGAATTGTACGGCGCCTATCCGATGATGATGGCCGCCCCCATACCCGAAGCCGAGGTGGAAGCCTGCCGGGCCGAAGCCAACCGGGCGCTGGACAATTTCGAGAAGGTGGCGCGCGGCGCCGGCATCGAGGCCATCGAACGGCGCCTGAGCGACGACACCGCGCAGTACGACATCGTGCTGCAGGCGCGCTACGCCGATCTGGTCGTGGTCGGCCAGCACGACCCGGACGACAGGCAAACCGGCGCGGCCCGCGATCTGCCCGAATACGCGGCGCTACAGGGTGGCCGGCCGGTACTGGTGGTGCCGTATGCCGGCCAATTCGACCGCATCGACCGTCACGCGCTGGTGGCGTGGGACGGCAGCCGTTCCGCCATCCGCGCCGTCACCGACGCGCTGCCGCTGCTGCGGCGCAGCGGCGGCGTCACGCTGGCCTTGTTCAATCCGGGGCGGCAGTATGGCGTGCACGGCGAGCAGCCGGGGGCCGACATCGCGCTGTTCCTGGCGCGGCATGGGGTCAAGGTCGAGGTGCTGCGGCAGGACACGCCGCCGGGACTGGACGTGGGCAATGCCTTGCTGTCGCTGGCGGCCGACATCAACGCCGATCTGCTCGTCATGGGGGCGTATGGGCACATGCGCTGGCGCGAGGTGCTGATGGGCGGCGTCACGCGCACGGTTTTGCGGTCGATGACATTGCCGGTCTTGATGTCGCATTGAGCCGGGCCGCTTACGGGGTTTCGCTGCGGCGGACGATGTCAAGGAAGGCAGCCACCAGCTTGCTGCTTTCGTTGTTGCGCGTGACCGCCACCACGGTGGTGCTGGCGTGGATATCGCGCACGGGAATGAAGGCGACATCGTTGCGCTTGTTGTCGGCAATCGAACGCCCGACCAAGGTCGCGCCCAGCCCCGCGCTCACCAGCGCCAGCGCCGTGTAGATCTCCACCGCGCCATACGCCACCGACGGCTCGGCGCCGCCGGCGGCCTTCAATATCGCCACGATCTGCTGCCCGAAGGGGCTGAGCGGATCTTTCGGATACAGAATGAAGGGCACCTCCGCCAGCGCCGCCGCCGTCACCGACTTGCGCCTCGCCAGCGGATGGTGGATCGGCAGCGCCGCCACCAGCGGATCGTCCAGCTTGACCGCGTGCGTCAGATCGTCCGGCGCCTCGAAAGCGCCGATGAACCGCGACAATCCGACATCGATGCGGTTTTGCCGCAGTTGCGCCGGCTGGTATTCGGACAGCGCCTCCACCAGATCGAGCTGCACCTCCGGATACGCCGCGCGAAACCGGCGTATCACGCGCGGCAGCAGCGAGAACGTCGCCGAGCGCGTAAAGCCGATCGACAGCCAGCCGCCGCTGCCGTTGGCGATGCCGCGCGCCTCGCTATCGAGCCGCGACATCTGCTGCAGTAACTCCTTCGCGCGCGGATAAAAAAACTTCCCGAGGTCGGTCAGCGCCATCGGCCGCCGCGAGCGGTCGAACAACTCCCCCCCCAGCTGCGACTCCAACTGCGCCAGTTGCATGCTGATGGCGGTCGGCGCGACAAACAGCCGCTCGGCCGCGTTGGCCGCGCTGCCCGCCTCCACCACCTCGCAGAAGTACCGCATCGTTTTCAGACTCATGTTCATTTTTATTGATCCAAGCCTCAATAATCGATGTTTGATATCTAAATCACTTTATATAAAACTCCTTGCATGGTCAACAAGGAGACAAAATGAGCCACCCGATCCCCCCCGAAGTGCTGGCGCAGGCGCGCGGCGTGACGACCGCCGAAATATCCGACGCGCTCGACTTCCTCAAACTGCCCGGCAGCGCGCTTGGCATCGGCGCCGTCGCCGGCCCCAGGCAAATCGTCGGCGTCGCCTTCACGGTGCGCTTCGCGCCGGTCGACACCAGCGTCCCCGGCACCGTCGGCGACTATCTCGACGACATGCCGGCAGGCGCGGTCGCCGTGCTCGATAACGGCGGCCGCGTCGACTGCACCGTCTGGGGCGGCATCATGAGCCGGATCGCCGCCAGGCGCGGCATCGCCGGCACCGTTGTCAATGGCGTCTGCCGGGACACCGCCGAAGCCGACGACGCCGGCTACCCGCTGTACGCGGCGGGACGCTTTATGCGCACCGGAAAAGACCGCGTGCAGGTGGACGCCGTCGGCGGCGCCGTCACCCTGGGCGACATTCGCGTCGCCGCCGGCGACCTGGTGGTGGCGGACCAGGACGGCGTGGTCGTCATCCCCGCCGCCCGCGCGCGCGCGGTGATCGAGCGCGCGCTATCGATGCGGCAGGTCGAACATCGCATCGTCGCCGCCGCGCTGGACGGCGTGCCGCTGTCCGAGGCGCGCCGCCGCTTCGGCTATCACACGCTGCAACGCCAGCCCCAGAAATAACCACAACGACAACCACACGGAGACTCCAACATGAACCAGATCGGTCACGACACGCTGCGAGGTTTGCGCGGGCTCGGCGCCGCCACCGTGCACGAAGCCCAGGGCGGCAAAGGCGCGCTCGACAGCGGCATGAAACCCATCGATGCCGCCATGCGCGTCGCCGGCCCGGCCTTCACGGTCGACGCCCTCCCCGCCGACAACCTGGTACTGCACTACGCCATGCTCAAGGCCCGTCGGGGCGACGTGCTGGTGGTCGACGCCAAGGGCTTCCTGGAAGCCGGCGTGTGGGGCGACGTCCTCACCGAGCAGGCCATGAAGATGGGCCTTGCGGGGCTGGTCATCAACGGCGCCGTGCGCGACGCCGCCGCCATCATCGCCGCCGGCTTCCCCGTCTTCGCGCGCGGCCTGTCGATCAAGGGCACCGGCAAGCGCCAGCCGGGCCGCATCGACGTCCCGGTCGTCATCGGCGACGTGCGGATCGAGCCCGGCGACATCGTCATCGGCGACCAGGACGGCCTGGTGGTCGTGGCGCGCGACGCCGCCGAGACGGTGCTTGCGGCGGGCCGCGCCCGCGAAGAAAAAGAAGCGGCCTACCGCGAGCGGATCAGAAACGGCGCCACGACCGTCGATCTGCTGGATCTGGCCGAGACGCTGCAGCGTCTGAATCTGCGCTAACCCACCGCGCCGATCCCCAAAACACAAAAACCAGGAGACATCATGCATAGCAAATCCATGACGATGGAGGGCACCGCTCGGCCAACGAAATACCGCTGGTTCGTCGCCGCCCTGTTCTTCGTCATCTACACCATCGCCGCCGCCGACCGCGCCAACCTTGGCGTCGCGCTGCCGTTCCTGCGCAAGGAGTTCGCGATGACCAATACCGAGGCCGGCGGTCTGGTCAGCCTGTTCCTGATCGCATACGGATTGGCGCAGTTGCCATCGGCCTGGCTGCTGTCGAGATTCGGCATCCGCAAGGTGTTCACGATCTCGATGATCCTGACATCGATCGCCACCGGCCTGACCGGCATGGTCGGCTCGCTGCTGGCGTTGAAGGTGTGCCGCGTGGCGTTGGGCGTAGCGGAAGGACCGCTGCCGATCGGCGTCACCTCCACCATCAACAATTGGTTCCCCGCGCGTGAAAAAGGCACGGCCACCGGCATCTTCCTGTCGTCGGTCAAATTCGGGCCGGTGATCACGCCGATCCTCGGTGCCGCCATCATCGCCGCGTGGGGGTGGCAGGAAGTGTTCATCCTGTTCGCCATTCCGGGCGTCCTGCTGTCCGTGCTGTGGTATTTTCTCGTTGCCAACCAGCCGTCGGAGAGCCGTTTCGTCAACGGCGCGGAACTGGCGCGCATCACAGAGGATGGCGGCGGCAACAACAGCCGCAGCCAGGGCGCTGCTTCCAGGCCTATTCCGTGGCTCGACAAGCTGATACGCGTGCGCGATGAAAAGGTGTTGGACACCACGGGCGGCGTGCTCAAATCCTGGAACATCATCGGCTGCGCGCTGGGCTATTGCTGCCAGTTGGGTATCTCCAGCGTGCTGCTGGCATGGATACCGACGTATCTGCTGACGGTGAAGAATTTTTCGGTGATGAACATGGGCTTTGTGGCGGCGGCGCCGTGGGTAGGCGCGGTGGTTGGCAACATCCTCGGCGACCTGTTCGCCGACCGGGTGCTCGACAAGCGCCGCAAACCGGGCATGCTGATTTCGGCGCTGTCGACCGCCGTCATGATGTATGTGCTGATCAACGCGCCGGCCGAGCCGGTCGCCTATGGCCTCCTGCTGTTACTGACCGGGATACTGCTCAGCATCGGCTACTCGGCGTACATGGTGTATCCGATGGCGTTCGTCTCGAAGGAGAAGTTCCCCACCGCGAACGCGGTGGTGAACATGGGCGGGCAACTGGGCGGCGCGGCCACGCCGTGGATCGTCGGCATGCTGCTCGATAGCTTGGGCTGGGACTATGTGTTCGGCTTCATGGGCGCGATATCGTGCCTCACCTTCCTGGTTGTGCTAACGATTTCGGAGCCGCTGAAGTTGCGTCAACTACCCCGGCTCAGCGCACCTTGATGACGACCTTGCCCTTGGACCTGCCGGTTTCGACGTAGGCCAGCGCGTCCCTGGTCTGCTCGAACGGGAACACGCGGTCGACCACCGGCCGGATGGCGCCGGCGTCGATCAGGTCGGCGATCTGCCGCAGCTGCCCGCCGCTGGCGCGCATGAACAGGAAAGAGTAGCTGACGCCCGCCGCCTTGGCCTTGCTGCGGATGCCGTAACTGAGCGCGCGCATGACCAGGCCCACCAGCGCGTTCATGCCGCGCGCCTTGGCGAACTCGGGGTCCGGCGGCCCGGCGATGCCGACGACTTTTCCACCCGGCTTGAGCACGCTCAGCGATTTTTTCAGCGTCACGCCGCCCTGCGAATCGAGCACCAGATCGTAGTCGCGCAGCCGCAGCGAGAAATCGTCCTTCTTGTAGTCGATGACGATGTCGGCGCCCAGCTCCTTGAGCATGGGCGCGTTGGCAGCGCTGGCGGTCGTGGCGACGGTGGCGCCCAGATGCTTGGCCAGCTGGATGGCGACCGTCCCCACGCCGCCGGTGCCGGCGTGTATCAGCACCTTCTGGCCCTTCTTCAACTCGCCTTTTTCGACCAGCGCCTGCCACGCCGTCAGGGCCACCAGCGGCATCGCCGCCGCCTGCTCCATCGTCAAGGTCTTCGGCTTGAGCGCCAGCGTATCCTCGCTGATCGCGATGAATTCGGCGAACGTGCCGATACGGTCGTCGTCGGGCCGCGCATACACCTCGTCGCCGACATTGAAGCGGCGCACGCCCGCCCCCACCCGCACCACCACCCCGGCCATGTCATTGCCCAGGATGAGCGGCAGGCGATACGGCAGCAGCAGTTTGAATTCGCCGTCGCGGATCTTCAGGTCCAGCGGGTTGACGCTGGCGGCGTGGATCCGCACCAGCACGTCGTCGGCGCGCAGCGCCGGCTCCGGCATCTCGCCGGCGCGCACCACATCGGCTTTGCCGTACTTGTCGATGATAAAGGCCTTCATGTCTCTCTCCGGTGGGCGTTAATGTTCCAGCGCGGCGGCGACAGGACCGACCGGCGGCTGCGAATCGAGCTTCAGGTCCTTGCGGATGCCCGCCTCCACCAGCGCGGCCGGCGCGAACCGGCGCAACGCCCGCAGGCGCCCGGCCATCACGCCCGACGTGTAGCGCACCTTCGGACGGGCGTCGCGCGCCGCCTTCAGCACGGTGGCGGCCACCACTTCCGGGCCGTCGGCCTTTTCCATCGCCTGCTTCACCGTATCCGCCAGCGCGGCGCGCAGCGCGCGGTACTCCGGCAGTTGGGCGTCGGCCTGCAACTGGTTGGCGTCGAACGGCGTCTTCACATACGCCGGCTCGATCAGCGATACCCGCACGCCCTGGGTGCGCAGCTCCTGGTCCAGCGACTCCGAATATCCCTCCACCGCGTGCTTGGTGGCGCAGTACAGCGCCGCATACGGCAACGCGACGAAACCGAGCACGGAGCTGATGTTCAGTATGCGCCCCTCGCGCTGCCGGCGCATGTGCGGCACCACCGCGCGCGTCATCCGCACCAGGCCGAAGAAGTTGGTGTCGAAGATCGCCTGCGCCTGCTCCATGCTGCTCTCCTGCGCCGCCGCCGGCGCCACGCCGAAACCGGCGTTGTTGACCAGCAGGTCGATGCGGCCGTGCCGGCGCATCACCTCGGCCACCAGCGCCGCCACCGATTCGTCGCTGGTGACGTCCAGCGCCAGCATCTCGAAACCGCGCCGCGCAGTCGAGGCCCCCTTGCGGCTGGTGCCGTAGACTTTATAGCCGGCCTGGGCCAGCAACCCGGCCGTTGCCTCGCCGATTCCCGACGAGGCGCCGGTAACGATTGCAATCTTATTGTTCATGGTGATGCCCTCATTGTGATCCCGTTACCGGGAGTTGGTTCGAAAATGGAATATGACGATCGTCATATTGTAGTTTAAAAAAAACGGCCGTGACGGCCGCCGTCCGGTGGACAAGCTTTATTCGCCCACCGGTGAAAAATACTTGAGCGCCGCTTCGCGCAGCGACTTCGCCAGCGCCGGATCGTCCACCGCCCTCGCCAGCACCACCGTGCCGACCATCGCGCTGATCCTCACCATCGCCTCGTCGTGCGCGCCCCGATCGCCGCCTTCCGCGCTTCCCTTGGCTATCTCGCCCGCCACGATATCGATCAATTGCCGGATATGGCGCGTGGCCACGTGCCGCACTTCCGGCGCCTGTCGGTGCATCTCCGATCCCAGCGCGGAGACCGCGCAACCGCGTTCGACGCCGTTCAAATGTTCATCCGACAGGTACGCCTGCATCAATGCCTGCAACCCCCGCCCCTCGGGCGCGGCCTCGAAGACCTGGGCCGTCCACCCCAGCGCCTCGGCGCGCGCGCGGTCGGCCGCTTCGGCCAGCAGCGCCTCGCGCGAGGCGAAGTGCGCGTAAAAGCCGCCGTGCGTCAATCCGGCTTCCTTCATGATATCGGCCACGCCGGTGCCGTCGTAGCCGCTACGGCGTATCGCGCGCGAGGCCACTTCCACGATGCGCTCGTGCGTCACTTCCTTGCGGGCCTGCGTCGCGCGCAGTTGCGGCGGCTTGGCTTTCGGTTTGATATCTTTTCCCATGACGACCATCATATACTATTTCCGGCCTGGCCGCCCGGCGATCTTCATCCCGGCGTGGTCGTGTTGAAAGCGCGCAACCGCCTGATCGGGCCGCCCGTCACGCCTCGCGCGAAAATTCGAGCTTGAACGAGGTCCAGTCGTCGCGCTCGATCGCCAACGTCGAGCGCAGTTGCATGGCCAGTTCGCGCACCAGTTGCATGCCCATGGACTTGACCTCGAGGAGGTCAAGGTGGGAGGGCGCGCCGACGCCGTTGTCGCGCACGATCAGGCACAACCGGTCGGCGCCGGCCGCGCGCAGTTCGACCCGCACGATCCCGTGGCGGTCATCGGGAAATCCATGCTTGAGCGCGTTGGTGATCAACTCGTTCAGGATCAGTCCGCAGGGGACGGCCTTGTCCACATGCAGCTCGACATTTTCCACCGCCAGCTCGAGGGAAACGCGGCCGGCGCCGGCGCCGCCCTCGGCCACGCTGAAGACGTTCCCCGCCAGCCGGTCGACGTATTCCGAAAACGGAATATGCAGGTAGTCACGGGTTTGATAGAGCATCGCGTGGATCAGCGCGATGGCCTGCACCCGCGCGGCGCAGCCGCCCAGCGAGTCCCGGCTCGCCGCGTCGTCGGTGCGGTTCAATTGAATGCTGATAAGGCTGGACACCACCTGCAGATTGTTCTTGATACGATGGTGGATTTCCTTCAACAAGGTCTCGCGCTCGTGCTGCACGCGTATCCGCTCGGTGATATTGACCACGGAACACAGGACAAAGGCGCCGTCCGAGGTGTCAATCGGGTTCAGCGCGATCTCGACCGGTATTTCCGCCCCGCTTTTATGAAGCCCGCGCAAATCGCGTCCCGCGCCCATCGGGCGGGTGTGCGGCGCCTTGGAAAAATCGTGCCGGAATCCCGGATGGCGCTGGCGCAGTCGCTGCGGCACCAGCATCTCGACCGCGCGCCCGATCAAGTCCTCGCGCGCATAACCGAACAATGCTTCCACGTGGGCGTTCACCAGGACGATGCAACCCTCCCGGTCGACCATGATCATGCCCGTCGGCGAGGCCTCGATGGCCAGGCGAAACTGCTCGCTGGCGCGTTTGCGCTCCGTGATGTCGACGATCGAACTGAGGACGAAGACGCCCTCCGGCGTTTCGAGCGGATTGAGGCCGATCTCGATCGGCACCTCCTGCCCATCCTTGCGCAGGCCATAGAGATCGCGCCCGGCCCCCATCATCCGGGCGTGCGGCGCGCGAAAAAATGCCGAACGGGCCGACGGATGCCCGCCGCGAAACCGCGGCGGCACCAGCAGCTCGACCGGCTGGCCCGTCAACTCGGCGCGCGCATAACCGAACAGCTTTTCTATATGGGCGTTGACGAGCACGATCCGTCCGGCCTCGTCGGTCACGATCATGCCGGTCGGCGCGGCCTCGATCGCCAGGCGGAAATGCTGCGCCCCCAGGGAATTGTCCCCGAGGTCCCGGACGACGACGCAAAATCCGGTCGCGGTGCCGGCCGCATCGCTCATCGCGGTGATCACGATGCTGGCCCAAAACTTGACGCCATCGGCGCCGAGGCACCAGCCGTCGCCGGTGTAGCCGCCCCGCTCGGCCACGGCCGCCAGTCCATCGCCGGACGCGAAGACATTGGAGAAAACACGGCCCAGTATGTTTTTTGCCTGCATGCCATTGAAGCGCGACGCCCCGGCATTCCAACTCACGATTTCGCCGTCCAGATCGACAATAAAGACGGCGCAATCATGTCCGGGCGCGGCGCCGCGCGGCGACGCCGGCGCGTTCACGAGACGGCCTCGTGCGCAGTGGTGCCGGCCTGTTCCATGTCGCGCAAGGGCAGCCATACCACAAAGGTGGACCCTTGCCCCGCAATAGTTGAGACGGCGACTGTGCCGCCATGCAATTCGGCAAACTCCTTGACGACGATCAGCCCCAGTCCGTGACCGCCGCGCGCGCGCGCGAGCAACGAATCGATTTGTGTGAACGCTTGAAACATCTCGTCCAGATCGGCGATGCCTATCCCATTGTCGGCGATCGCAATCTCGATGAACTCGCCAAATTCATGGTCGGGCAGCGGGAGCAACCGGGCCGATCCGGCCACCGGAACGTCTATGCAGACCGCCGCGCGCGGCACTTCGCGCACGGTGACGACCACCTTTCCGCGGTCGTCCGTGAATTTCACGGCGTTCGAGAGCAAATTAAAGAGGATTTGCCGGACCTTGGAGCGGTCCGCCCACAGCGGCCGCGTCGGCGGGAACGGAACGACCCGAACATCGATATCGCGCCGCTGAACGGGTTCGGCCAGCGCGGCAAGGCAGCAAGTGAGTTCGGCACTCACATCCACGGGTTCGAGTTCCAACGTCATTTTCCCGGCCTCGATCTTGGATAAATCGAGAATGCCATTAACCAGCGATAACAGACGATCGCCGCTTTCACATATTAACGAGATATACCTGCGTTGATTCTCCGTCAGCTCGCCAATTTTACCGATCTGGAATAGCCGTGCGAATCCGATGATCGAATTCAATGGGGTGCGCAATTCATGCGACATTCTGATCAGGAATTCACTTTTCTCCTTGGTCGCCGCCTGAAGTCGGCCATTGGCCGCTTGAAGTTGCGCCGTCCGCTCGCCCACCCGCCACTCCAGCTCGACGGTCAGCTGGCGGATCTGCTCCAGACTGCGGCGTAGTTCCGTGATATCACGAAATACCATCACCTTGCCCAAGGAAGCTCCATTGTCATCGACGATAGGCGCGGTCGCATCGTCGATCTCTATGGTTTCCCCTTGTCTATTGATAAAAAAAGTCTGCAACTCCACGGGAGGCGACAAACTCCTGAATCCGCCGCCATCGCGTCTTGTCACTTCGGGCACGGACACCTGGGCTCGAACGAGCCCGAGAACATCTTGTAATTCGAGACCTTGCGCCTCCGTCTCCCGCCAACCCGTGAGCGCTTCAGCCGAAGGGTTCAGGAACCGGATTTTATCCGCCGGGTCGGTCGCGATCACGGCGTCGCTCAACGATCGAAGCGTCGTTGAAAACCAGCGCTCCTGTTCGCGCAAACGTTCCTCGACCATATTTTTATATAAGGCGACCTCGATCGTGCAGCGCAGTTCCAGCATCTTAAAAGGCTTGACCAGATATCCGAACGGCGTCGCCTGCTTGGCGCGTTGCAGGGTTTGTTCGTCGGAGTATGCCGTCAGAAAAATGACTGGACAATTCATGAACCGTTGGATTTCCCTTGCGGCATCGACCCCGTCGCTCGATCCATTCAAGCGGATGTCCATTAAAATCAGATCCGGCTGTTTAGCGCGTGCACACTCGATCGCTTCCGGCGCTGAAATCACGTTTCCAATAACGGAATATCCCAGCTTTTCCAGGCTCAAGGAAAGATCCAGCGCCACCACCCTTTCATCCTCGACAATCAGAATACTCGCGGCCTTGGCGGATATTTCCAGGGTCGGATTGATCACAGCCTGCATAGGGCACCCGTGTATTAATATACTATTATCTTATGCGGTATCCTGCGGACGACTTCCGGAATAGCCGAAACTATCGCATTGGTATCAATTCCGGATTGGACGGCAATACCGCGACATATAGGGGGCGTCCATGTATTATATTTTAGATCACACAGATCGGTGTTGGCGAGAGAATTTAAAATGGTATGTTTTTTCCGACACTTCCATTTAACAAGCTGACCGCGACTATTAAGCCGCGTCAACCCGGCGGCAAGACGAAGTCGGGATATTTCTCGCGCAGCGCGTCGAGTTCCGACAACGTGCCGGACAGATGGCGGCGCACCGCGTCGCGCGCCTGCCCGGAATTACCGGCGGCGATGGCGTCGGCGATCTCGCCGTGATCGTCCAGTATCCGCTGGGCCTTGCTGTTGAGGGGAAGATGCAGGCGGCGCAGCCGATCCAGATTGCCGCTCAGCCGCCGCACCAGGTGCCACAAATCGGCAACATCGGCCGCCATGTACAAGGTCTGGTGGAACGCCAGGTCGGCGCGCGCGAAGCTTTCCAGATCGCCGCGCGCGAGGGCCAGGCGCTGGCGCGCCAGCAGGTCGGCCAGTTCGCCGTCCAGGGCCGGCGGACGGCGTCCGCACAACTGGTGCGCCGTCTCCAGCTCCACCGACAGCCGCAGCACGTGCGCCTGGCGCGCGGACGCCAGGTCGATGGCGCTCACGCGCGTCAGGTGCTGGGGATAGATATCCACCAGGCGTTCCTCCTCGAGGCGCAGCAGCGCGTCGCGGATCGGCGTGATGGACAGCTTGAAGTAATCGGCCAGTTGCTGCCGCGCGAGCACGGTGCCCGGCTCCAGCACAATGGTGACGATCTTTTCGCGCAAATGTTCGAACACCTGCGCGGTGGCGTTACGCGTGCGATCCAACGAAAAAGCGCCCGGCAGCGATTGCAAAGCCATAGAGGGGAGACTGGCGTGTGACTAGGGCTCATATATTAACATATCAGCATCACTCGCCGGCCCCGTGGCCGGCCTTACGGCGCGCGGTAAAACTCGATTTCGACAATCGACAACACCCCTTTCGGCGTGGTGTTGGCGCCGGTGTCGACGATCGCCTGGTTCGCCACCTCCGTCATCTTGACGGTGTTGCCCTCCTCGGCCACGCCGTTCAGCTCCACCTTGACCAGGCTGCCCCGGCGCGGCTTGAGCGGCAAGGTCACGTAGCCCAGGCTTTTCGGCGTCATGCCGGAGAAGACCACTTCGCCGTCGACCGAGATCCGGAGCGGGTAGCTGCGTTCGCGCCAGCCCGACAGCTTCATCGCGATCTGGTGCAAGGTGGCCGCCTGCGCCAGCCGGTAGGTGATGGACGGCGTGCCCTCCCCCGGCTTGCTGACCCACTTGGTGGTTTCGTCATCGTCATAGGAGTTGGCGACATCGGCCGCGTTGCTGGCCGCCTCGGCCGATGCCGGTCGCACCGCCACCCGCGTCACCTTGTACGACGGCGTGGCCGGCGTCGGCCCGCGCTCCAGATGCACTGGCAGGTCCGCGCCCGGCAAGCGCGTCGACAGTCCGTGTGCCGACGGTGCCGGCAGCGCATCGAGCGCCAGTTCCGCGCCCGCCAGGCCGGGGGCGCTGGCGCGCACGACGATCTTGCCGGCCTGCGTGGCGCTGCGGATCAGCACCCGGTTCACGCCCCCCTCGACCGGCAAGGTCTTGGCCAGCACGTGGTTGTTGGGTCCCTGCGCGATACCGCCGCGCCATTCGGCGGGCCCTTGCAGATCGAAGCTGACCGTGTCCAGCGCGACCGGATTGCGGCGTCCCTGCGCATCGACCACCTCCACCTGCACCAGCGCCAGGTCGGCACCATCGGCCCGCAGGCCGGACGGCGACGTGATCGACGTCAGTTTGAGCGCGGCCGGAGCGCCGGCCGTCGCCAGCACGGCTTCGCACACCTGCTTGCCGGCGGCGTCGAAGCCCACCGCTTTCAGCTCGCCCGGCTGCCACGCCACGTCGTCGAAGGTGAACAAAAAGCGTTCGCTTTGGCGGCCTTCGCCCTGCGCAAGCGGCTTGCCGTTCAAACGCAGTTCCACCTTGTCGGCGCTGGAGATCACCGTCACCGCCTTGGTGGTGCCGGGCTGGTAGTTCCAGTGGCCGACGATGTGGGCGCGCGGTTTCTCGACATCGACCCAGCCGTCCCACATGACCTGATGCGCGTAGAAGCCGTCCTTCGGTATGCGCATCGCATCGACCTCGCCGCTGCGGCGGTAGTTCTCGGCGCCGCGATGGTGGGTGTTACTGTCCGAGAAAACGATATTGACGCCGCCCGACGAGACGCGGGTGCCGGTGCCGGGCCGCTCGCGCCAATAGTCGTACCAGCGCTTGACGTCCTCGATTGCATGCGTGTCCTGGTTGCGGTTGTAGACGCTGGCGTCCTGCCCCTTGTGCGGCGGGCCGTCGCCATCCTTGTGGAACGGCGGCGTCAGATCGTCCCAGAACTTGCGCGCGCCCTCGTCGCGGGAATATTCCATCGCCCACATCGGGATGCGCGCGCTCTTGTTCACGTACAGCATCTCGCCGCCGTATTCGGCCACCTGCTGCAGCCGCGCGCTGAGCATCTCGCGGCTGCCGGAGGCGCGCCCGCCGTGCGGATCGAACCGGTCGCGCAGCGCCTTCATCTCCAGCATGTGCGGCTCGCTCACGCCACGGTTGCCGCTTTCATAGAAGATGATGCTGGGGCTGTTGCGGTTGTAGATGATCGCGTCGCGCATGACCTCCACGCGCTGCTCCCAGCGCCGTCCGGTGACGTCGGCCTCCGAGTCGCCCGGCGGCATCGCCTGCATCAGCCCCAGGCGGTCGAGCGATTCGACATCCTGCTTCCACGGCGTGATATGCATCCAGCGTATCAGGTTGGCGTTGCTGGCCAGCGCCAGGCCGTTGCTGTAGTCGCTCAGCCAGGCCGGCACCGACATGCCGATCGCCGGCCACTCGTTGGAGGTGCGCTGCGCGTAGCCCTTCATCTGCAGCACGCGGTCGTTCAGCTTGACCATGCCGTCGGCGAAGCCGGTCTTGCGGAAACCGGTGCGCGTCGCCAGCTCGTCGACCGGCTTGCCGTCGACTTTCAGGACGGTCCGCACGTCGTAAAGGTAGCCGTAGCCCCAGCTCCAGAAGTGCAGGTCCTTGACCGGGGCGCTGGCCTTGACCACCGTCGTCGCGCCCGGCGCGAGCGTCTGGGCGGGCGAGCTGAAAGCGGCCACCTGCCTGCCTTCGCGGTCGCGTATGCGCACCTCGTAGGTGAAGCTGCGCGGCTGGTCGTGGTCGTTGCGCACCTGCGATTCGGCGGTCACCGTCGCCCGGCGTCCGGGGATATCGAAGTCGCTGGCGTACACGTAGACGCCGGTGGTGCCCAGGCTCGAATACAGCGGCAAGGTCTGATACAGCTTGTCCGTCACATGCAGGCGCACGTTCTTCGACAGGCCGCCGTAGTTGGCGTTGAAGTTCTTGTCGGACCACTGGTAGCGCTGGCCGGTGGCCTTCTCGCGGTAGTCCCAGCTGTTATCGGTGCGCACCGCGACCGTGTTCTCGCCGTCGACCAGCGCGGCGCCGATGTCGAAGCCGAACGCGTTGATGCCGTTCTCGTGCAAACCCATGCGCTTGCCGTTGACGTACACCTCGGCCGCCTGGCGCGCGCCTTCGAACTCCAGGAATACCTTCTGTCCGCGCGCGGCCGCCGGCAGGGTGAAGCGCTTGCGGTACCAGGCCACGCCGGTCGACTGGTCGACGATGTCCTTGCCGAAGGCGTCGTCCTCGTTCCAGGCGCGCGGCAGGGTCACGCGCTTCCAGGCCCGGTCGTCGAAACCCGCCAGCGCCGCGTCGGCCGGATCGGCGACGGCCAGGCGCCAGTCGGGATTGAAATTGTAGGTCAGGCGCTCGGCCTGCGCCGGGAACGGCAGCGCGATGCAGCAGGTGATCAAGAACGCCGGCAGGGTCGTGGCCGGGAAACGTCGACGTGTCATATGCGCTTTCAGTGTGTAGAGCCGGCCCCAAGCCGCCCCGCACTGAAATATTAGCATTTTAGTCGCCGTGAAAAAGCCTTCCGGACGCATTGATCAACAAGCTGAGCAAAGCCACAGAAACACGTAGGGCGGATTAGGCGGAACGCCGTAATCGGCCATCCATGAGCCGCCGGCGGAGCACGCATTGGCCGATTACGCTGCGCTAATCCGCCCTACGTGATTTATCTGGTCATCACGTTATCAGGTCATTACATCCTCGAGCAACTGCATCAGCTTGCCGAAATT
Source organism: uncultured Duganella sp. (assembly GCA_963511605.1). Lineage (GTDB taxonomy): Bacteria > Pseudomonadota > Gammaproteobacteria > Burkholderiales > Burkholderiaceae_D > Rugamonas. The sequence goes on from CAUPJZ010000022.1 coordinate 85,014, forward strand.
GACCGGTTTGACCAGATAGCGGTCGAAATGCCCCTTGCCGCCCGCCTTTTCCTCCACGTTGCCATAGCCGGTCACGGCGATCAGCCGCGTGCCCGCCGTGTGCGGCTGGCCGCGCAGGCGGCGCGCCAGTTCGTGGCCGTCGATGTCGGGCATGCCGATATCGAGCAGGAACACGTCGGGCACCCGGTCCGCCGGAATGGCCAGCGCCGCGCGCGGGTTGGTCATCTCCTCGACGCTGTGGCCGACCGCCCGCAGGCAGGTGGCCAGGGTCCACGCGGCGTCGGCGTTGTCATCGACCACGACGATGCGCAGCGCCTGCCCCGCCTGCGGCGCCATCCCGCCTTGGGCACCGTCGCCCGCATCGGCGACCTGATGGCGGGGCAGCCGAACCTCGAACACGCTGCCGGCGCCGGGCCCGCCGCTGCTGGCGGCGACACGGCCGCCGTGCAGCTCGACCAAACTCTTGACCAGCGGCAGTCCCAGGCCCAGCCCGCCCTGCGCCCGGTCCGGCGTGCGCGCGCCCTGGACGAACAGTTCGAAAACATGCGGCAGCAAGTCGGCGGCGATGCCGGCGCCGTTGTCGGCCACGGTCACGACCACCTCGCCGCCATCGACACGCAGCGCCAGCTCGATCGCGCCCCGGGCGGGCGTGTACTTGGCCGCGTTGTTGAGCAAATTGGCCAGCACCTGCACCAGCCGCTTCTCGTCGCCGACCACCCGCGCCTGCTCGTAGGTGATCTGCGTGCTGACTTTATGGCCGCGCGTTTCGATCAGCGGGTTGACCTGCTCCAGCGCGGCGGCGACGACCTGCTTGCAATCGATCAGGGTCTTGTTCAGCTCGACCATGCCGCGCGTCACGCGCGAGACGTCGAGCAGGTCGTCCAGCATGGCGGACATGTGCCGCGCCTGGCGCGACAGCACCTCGCTCATGCGGGCGATGCGGGCCGGCTCCGGCGGCGCGATCGCCAGCAGGTCGGCGGCGGCGGTGATCGGCGCCAGCGGGTTGCGCAGCTCGTGCGCCAGCATCGCCAGGAAATCGTCCTTTTGCTGGTTGCTGCGCGCCAGCTCGGCCTGGATGCGCTTGGTGTCGCTGATGTCGATGGTGATGCCGTCGAAGCGGGTCGGCGCGCCGCCGTGGTCGTAGTAGGTGCGGCCCTTGGCGCGCAGCCAGCGCTCGCGGCCGTCCGGCGCCAGCACGCGGTATTCGACGTCGTACCCTTTCTTGTCCGCCACGCTGGCGTCGACCGCCGCGCGGGTGCGTTCGCGGTCGTCGGGATGGATGCGGCTGTAGAAGATGTCGAAGTCGACCTCGGCGTCCTCGGGCAGGAAAAAATGCTCCTTGCACTTGTCGTTCCAGAAAATCTTACCCAACGGCATGGGACAGTAGAACGTGCCCAGCTCGCCGGCGGCGACGGCCAGCTCCAGGCGTTCGCCCGCCTCGGTCGCGCGCGCCTCGGCGTTGCGGCGCCGGCCCTCGCCCTCGCGCATCAGTTCGGCCAGCTGGCGCAAGTCCTGCAGCGAGCGCGTCAAGTGGGCCGGCTGGCTGCCCACGCCCTGTCCGTCCTCGCTGGCCAGGATGGCGGTCAGGTCATAGACGCGGTGCAGGATGAAGCGCACGCGGCCGTCCTCGCCACGCACCGGAATGTTGGTCGGCAACCAGGTCTTGACGATAAAGCCGCCGCTATTGCGGTCCGGCACGTCGTAGCGCTGGACCTCCATCGCGTGCATCCGTCCGGTGCGCACCACCGATTCCAGCGAGGCGCGCAGCCGCAGCGGCCCCTCGGTTTCGGCGGTCTCCCCCGGGAACGCTTCGAACATGGGCCGGCCGATCAGATCGGCCCGGCTGGTGAGGGTCGCCGCCAGGTATTCGTTGGAGGCGTGGCGGATGACGAAATCCGGCGTGGCGTCGAGGACAAGGATGGCAAACGGCAACGATTGCACGATAAGGGAAGTCTCGGACGTCATGCGAATTTCTTTAATGAAAGCGGATCTGGGCGGCCGCGATTGTTGGACTGAAGCAAGCTCCCAATTGTAGCATTTGACCGAGCAACTTTTGGGCAACAGAACCTACACGGACACAGGGAGCGGTCCTACACCGGAAGGCTGAGCGCGCGTCTACTATGAGTCCATAGCAAAGCTTTTCCATTGCTAACTTTAGCGGTAAAACCCAGTGACCCCAGGAGACGATGATGAGCAAACCAACCCAAGGCGGCAAAAACGGCGGCAACAGCAAACTGGAAGAGACCGGCACCGCCAAAAACTCCGGCAACAGCGGCGGCGGCAAGGGCAACAGCCAATCCGCCACATCCGGCGGCAAGGCATCGGCCAGCGAATCATCGGCAAAATCGACCGCCGGCAAATCCTCCTCCGGCTCGAAATCGAAATAACCATACAACCCCTTACCGATACGAGGCAAACGACATGACCACCACCACCACCGCCAAGAGCAAGGCGCCGCGCGCGCCGCGGGACACCGGCGCCATCGACGCCATCGAACTGCTGACGCAGGATCACAAGACGGTCAAGGAACTCTTTGAAAAATACGAGAACCTGAGCGACCGCTCGACCGCCAGCAAGAAAAAACTGGCCACGCAGATTTGTCTGGAACTGACCAAGCATGCGACCGCCGAGGAAGAAATCTTCTATCCGGCCGTGCGCGAAGCCAGCGGCGAGACCGAGGATCTGGTCGACGAAGCTACTGTTGAGCATGCTTCCGCCAAGGATTTGATCGCGCAGATCCTGGAGATGGAACCGGGCGACGATCTGTATGACGCCAAGGTGAAAGTGCTGTCGGAGCAGATCGAGCACCACGTCGAAGAAGAAGAGAAAGAAATGTTCCCGAAGGCACGCAAGGCCAAGCTGGATTTGGCCGCGCTGGGCGAGGCCATCGCCGCCCGCAAGGAAGAAATCGAGTTGCCGATGCCATCCCTGCCGCATTAAATAAACTTCGGAAACACGTAGGGCGGATTAGCGCAGCGTAATCGGCCAATGCATGAGCCGCCAACGGGCGGATACATGGCCGATTACGGCGTGCCGCCTAATCCGCCCTACGTGGATACGTGGTAACTTAGGGCCGCAGGGCTTCGACGAAGAAGTCGAACGCCGTTCGCACTCGCGACGGTAGATTTTTGCTTGACGGTACCAGTATGAGTATTGGCGCCGCATCGAATTGCCATTCCCCGAGCACCCGCACCAGCGTGCCCTTGCGCACGGCCTCCTCCACATCCCACTGCGAACGCAAGACCAGGCCCAGTCCCTGCTCGGCCCAGTAACGCGCCGTGCCGCCGTCGTTGCTTTCCATCGCCGGATGGATGCGCACCGATTCGCGCGCGCCCAGGCGCCCCTCCGCCATGCCCTTCTCCTTCCTGAAATGCCACAGCGTGACGTCCTCGTCATTCTCGCGGATGCAAAGGCAGGGATGATTCAGCAGTTCGCGCGGCGTGCGCGGCGTGCCGTGTTTGCTGAGATAGGCCGGACTGGCGCACACCCAGCGCTCGTTCTCGGCGATGGTGCGCGCCACCCAGGACGAATCGCGCACGCCGCCGATGTGGAACACGATATCGGCCTCGGCGCGCTCGGGCCAGGGCGTCTCGCGCAAATCAAGTTGAACGTTGAGCTCGGGATACAGCCGGGCCAGCCGCGCGATCAGCGGCGCGATGTGCTGGCGTCCGTAGCCGAACGGCGCCGCCACCCGCAGCTTGCCTTTCACGCTCTGCGCGCCACGCTCGAACAGGTCCGGCAATTGCTCCAGGCGCGCCAGCAGCGCGGCCGCCTCCTGCGCCAGCAGCTCGCCGTCGGCGCTCAAGGTCAGCATGCGCGCGGTGCGGGTGGCCAGCGACAGGCCCAGTTCCCGCTCCAGGCCGCGCAGGCGCATCGACAGCGCCGACGGCGTGACGTTCAGCGCCCTCGCCGCCCCGCTCAGCGACTCGCTGCGCGCCAGGGTTGCCATCAAGCGCAGGTCTTCTATCTTGATCATTCAATTTTTCTTAAGCTTTCATTGTCCAGTATTTAAACATAGGTTGACGAATAAGACTTACATTAGCGCCATAGGCTCATTCATCAAGGAGAAAATATGTCGGCACTTACCGATCTCAACACGCCTGCGGCCATCATCGATGTCACGCGCATGCAACGCAACATCGCGCGCATGCAAACCAGGATGGACCAGATGCGGGTCGACTTCCGTCCCCACATCAAAACCAGCAAGAGCGGGCCGGTGACGGCCATGCAACTGGCCGCCGGGGCGCGCGGCATCACGGTCTCCACCTTGCTGGAGGCGGAGCGTTTCTTCGAGGCCGGCGCCACCGATATCCTGTACGCGGTCGGCATGGTGGGCAGCAAGCTGCCGCAGGCGATGGCCTTGCGCCGGCGCGGCTGCGACCTGAAAATCCTCACCGACAGCCTCGCTTCGGCGCAGGCCATCGTGTACTTCGGCAAGCAACACGGCATGCAATTCGAGGTCTGGATCGAGATCGACAGCGACGGCCACCGTTCCGGCATCCGCCCCGGGCTCGACACCCTGATCGAAGTCGGACGCCATCTGCACGAAGGCGGCATGCTGCTGGGCGGCGTGATGACACACGCCGGTTCCAGCTACGAGCTCGACGATCCGGTAAAGCTGGTCGCCATGGCCGAGCAGGAGCGCAAGGCCTGCGTCGACGCGGCCGAACGGTTGCGCGCCGCCGGCCTGCCGTGCGCGGCCGTGAGCATCGGTTCGACGCCGACCGCGTTGTCGGCGCAGTCGTTCGACGGCGTCACCGAGGTGCGCGCCGGCGTGTATGTGTTCTTCGACCTGGTGATGCACAACATCGGCGTGTGCGCGATGGACGAGATCGCGCTGAGCGTGCTGACCACGGTGATCGGCCACCAGGAGGAAAAGGGCTGGGCCATCGTCGATGCCGGCTGGATGGCGATGAGCCGCGACCGTGGCACGCAGAAGCAGAAACAGGACTTCGGCTACGGCCAGGTGTGCGACGTCGATGGCGCGCCGATCGCCGGCTATGTGCTCACCGGCGCCAACCAGGAGCACGGCATCCTGTCACTGCGGCAAGGCGTCGATGGCGACATCGCCGCGCGCTTTCCGGTCGGCACCCAACTGCGCATCCTGCCCAACCATGCCTGCGCCACCGGCGCGCAGTATCCGGAATACCAGGCCCTGGGCGGGGACGGCGGCATCGCCAGCTGGCCCCGTCTGCATGGCTGGTGACACCGACCCGATTACTTGCAAAACGATTGTTTTTCCAGAGGAGAAAATGACGCGCGATAGCAACGCAAGCGGACTCCGCCGGCAAAACCCCGGCGGCTTTTGCTCGCCCTGGGGGTTTCTTCGCGGCTACACTTAGCCATCCATAGCGCAGTTTCCACAGGTCAGGCAATCATGCACAGTTCTATTGAAGAGATCGGCACTTGTGATTCACGTTTGAGCATCGCCATGTCGGTGCTCGACGCCATCAACCGCAGCCAGGCGCTGATCGAGTTCGATCTGTCGGGCAACGTCACCCACGCCAACCAAAACTTCCTCGACGCCATGGGTTACACCCTGGACGAGATCGTCGGCAAGCACCATCGCATGTTTTGCACCCCGGAGTTCGCCGCGTCCGACGAATACCGCGACCTGTGGCTGGCGCTGGCGGCCGGGCACCCCAGCAGCGGCGAGTACATGCGCCTGAACAAAAGCGGCAAACCGGTCTGGCTGCAGGCCTCGTACAATCCCGTCATCGGTCCCGACGGCGAGCCGTTCAAGGTGATCAAGTTCGCCACCGACATTACCGAGCAGACCTTGCGCAACGCCGACTTCGAGGGCAAGATGATGGCGGTCGACCGCGCGCAGGCGGAGATCGAATTCGACCTGACCGGCCGCATCCTGCACGCCAACGACAACTTCCTCAAGACCATGGGTTACGAGCGCGACGAGGTGGTCGGCAAGCACCATTCGATTTTCTGCGACAGCGCGTTCAGCCGCTCGCACGAGTACCGCGCCTTCTGGGCCCAACTGGCCCAGGGCGAGTTCCACGCCGGCGAATTCAAGCGCATCGGCAAGCAAGGCAACGCCATCTGGATCCAGGCAACCTACAACCCCATCTTCGGCGCCGACGGCAAGCCGTTCAAGGTGGTCAAGTTCGCCACCGACATCACGGCCGAGAAAATGCGCAACGCCAACTTCGAGGGCAGGAACCAGGCGGTCGACCGGGTCCAGGCCGTCATCGAGTTCGACCTGCACGGCAAGGTGTTGTCGGCCAACGAGAACTTTCTGGCGGTCATGGGCTACACGCTCGACGAGGTGCGGGGCCAGCACCACCGCATGTTCTGCGACCCGGCGTTCATCCACTCACCCGAATATGTGGCGTTCTGGGAGCGCCTCCGACGCGGCGAGTTCAATGCCGGCGAGTACCGGCGCGTCACCAAGTCGGGCAAGGAGGTATGGATCCTGGCGTCGTACAACCCGATTTTCGACGCCGAAGGCAAACCCGTCAAGGTGGTCAAGTTCGCCACCGACATCACCAAGCAAAAAATGCTCAGCGCCGAGACCAAGGGCAAGCTCGACGCGCTGGGCCGCTCGCAGGCCGTCATCGAATTCGATATGCGCGGCAACATCATCTCGGTCAACGACAATTTCCTGCGCACCATGGGCTATGTGGAAGAGGAAGTGATAGGCCAGCATCACAGCATGTTCTGCGACGGCGACCTGGTCAAAAGCGCCGAATACCGCAATTTCTGGGCCAACCTCGGCCAGGGCGAGTTCCAGTCGGGCCGCTTCAAGCGGGTCGGCAAGCACGGCGCCGAGATCTGGATCCTCGCCACCTACAACCCCATCCTCGACATCAACGGCAAGGCCTACAAGGTGGTCAAGTTCGCCATGGACGTGACCGAGCAGGTCAACCGCGAGGAAATGGTCACGCAAAAGGTCAAGGCCATCTCCGGCGTGCTGGGCGAGCTGACCTTGTCGATCGCCGGCATCGCGCAGGGCTCGCAGCACAGCGCCGGCCTGGCCGGCCAGACGCAGTCCGAGGCGGCCGACGGCAGCAAGCTGCTGGCGCGCTCCCGGGACGCCATCGTCGCCATCCAGCAATCGTCGGGCGCGGTGCATGAAATCATCGACACCATCAGCGACATCGCCGGCCAAACCCACCTGCTGGCGTTCAACGCCGCGATCGAGGCAGCGCGGGCCGGCGAGCATGGCTACGGCTTCTCGGTGGTCGCCAACGAGGTGCGCAAGCTGGCCGAAAAGTCGGCGCTGGCCACCCGCGAGATCGCCAAGCTGATCAACGAGACCGTCAACCGGGTCGGTGAAGGCACGCGGCTGTCGGGCGACGTCGAGGCCGCGTTCGAGCGCATCGTCCAGTCGGTCGCCAAGACCAGCGCGTCGATCGACCAGATCCACGCCTCGACCTCCGCGCAGGCGGCCGCGACCCAGGACGCCTCGTCGCTGCTGACGGAGCTGGAGAGCATGGCCACGGAGCGTTAAGGCATGGCGGCCATGGAATCGGCGCCGGCAGCCGGCGCGGTCAGGCTGGCGGTGGCGGCGGTCGGCGCGGTCAACATCGGCGTGGCCATCGACGCGGTGCTGCAGGCCATCCCCGCCAAGGGCGCGCTGACCGCGCTGCCGCGCCGCCAGGGCGCGCTGTGCGGTGTGGCCGAGCACGGCGGGAGGCTGGTGCCGGTGGTCGATCTGGCGCGCTGGGTGGAACTGGGCGCGCCGCAGGCGGACGTGGAGATCGCCGAGCGCGTCATGATGCTCAGCGACGGCCGGCGCACCATCGGCCTCAAGGTCGACAGCATCCGCGGCCTGACGGACGTCGCGCCGCAGGCCCTGTCCCAGCTCCATCACGACGACGACAGCGAGGAAGTGTTCCATACCGTCGTCAAGTCGGCGGACCTGGGACTGGTGCTCAGCATCCTCGACGTCGGCCGGCTGATTGCGCTGGCGTCGGCCTGGCACGAGTCCGACGGCGACGGGCACGCCGGAGCGGCGCCGTCGCTCCATCAGGCGCGACCCGACGACCAGAATGTCTTGAGCGCATTGCTGGCGGTGGGCGACGTGCGGGTGGCGTTGCCGGCGGCCGAGCTGGCCGAGGTCATCCCCTTGCCCGAACTGCTCGCCGTCGGCACGGCCGGCAGCAACCGCTACTGCAAATGGCGCGACCGCACCATCCCGGTGGTCAACGTCGGCGCCCTACTCGGCCAGCCGGACAACGGACCGGCCCGCCTGCTGGCCATCGTGCGGCGCGACGGGTTGACGCTCGGCTTGCTGGTGCGCGAGGCGATCGAACTGCGGCCGTTGGCGACCGCCGGCGCGGGCGTGTCGGACGGCGGCATCGCCGTCACCATCTTCGAGGAGGGGACCGGCGAGGTCCGGGTCATCGACACGGCGCTGCTGTTCGCCAGGACGCCGGAAGCCAGCATCAGCAAGACCGCCGCGCCGGCCCAGGACAAGCGGGAGGCGCAGCGCGCCAACACCAGCGCCTATATCGTGTTTCAGACCGATCAGGCGTTCGCGGCGCCGATCGACGCGATGGAGGAGATCCTGCCGCTGCGGGCCGGGCACATGGATGGGTTGGAGAGGTTGGCGGCCAATATCGAGTGGCGCGGGCAGGCGGTGCGGCTGGTGGATCTGCGCACCGGCCCGGAGCCGTCGACGGCCAAGCCCAGCGCGCGTATCATCGTGGTGAAGGGGGCGGGCGGGTATGCGGGGTATGTGGTGCGGCACGTGCTGCTGCTGATTCCGCCGCATACGGGATGGCTGTACCGGATGGCGCTGGCCGGCGCCGGACCGGTGGAATTCATCACCACTGGCGAGGGTAGCGAGCGGGTCAGCTATCGCACGGTCGACCTGGCGAACACGAAATGACCCGGACACCCCGAAATGCCCGGAACAACCCGAAACAATCTAAACCACGTAGGGTGGAACGCCGCGATCGGCCAGGCATGCGTCATCGGCGGCGCATGCATGGCCGATTACGCTTCGCTAATCCGCCCTACGTGCTTTAGACGACGCGTCGTTCATTGCCCCCCGGTTTTGCACCGCGCAGTCAGACGACGCGCACTCCATCAACCCTTGCTGCCCGCCACCCACTTCATGCCGAAGTTGTACTTGCGATCCATCACCTCGTGCATGCTCTTGCCGCCTTCCGGCACGATGTAATCGACCAGCTTGGTCACCTGCAGCTTGCCGCCCGCGTTCTCGATCATCGCGATCGCGCACATGCGCTGGCTGGCGCCCTGGTCCAGGCGCACCTCGATCGGCGGCTGGTCCGGCACATTGATCGTGACCACGCCGTCGGTCGCCGCCCAGTTCGGCGCGCCCTCGTAAATGAACGCGAAAATCAGCGCCCGCTTGATCTCGTCGAAACGCTGGCCGTTGATCGTCAAATTCTCGCCATCGACATTGGCGCCGGTGCGGTCGTCTGCGGCCAGCTGGATGTACGGCTTGCCCTCGAAGTTGCCGAAGCTGTTGCCCAGCGCCTGCACCACGCCCTTGGAACCGTCGTTCAGCTCGAACATGCAGGCCAGATCCAGATCCAGCCCCTTGGACGAGCGCATGCCGCCGGTCAGCTTGGACAGGAAACCGCCCTTCTCCGCCGGCGCGACGGCGCCCGAGCGTGCCCAGTTGAGATTGACGTGGATACGGCCGAAACCGCGCGACGCCGATTTCTCCAGCGAGATCTTGTCGCCACGCTTCTCCAGCGTGATCTTCGACAGCGACACCTTGGCCTGCGGCGCAGGCGCGGGAGCCGGGGCCGGCGCGGCCGAAGGCGCCGCGGCCGGAGCGGAAGACGACGCGCTCTCGCTGCCGCCGAAGTGCGTCAGCAACGCCGACAAGCCGCCGTTGAAGCCCTGCCCCACGGCGCCGAAACGCCACAGCCCGTCCTTGCGATAAACCTCGGCCAGTATCACCGCCTTCTCGTCCTGGAAGTCGGCCCCGGCCAGCGGGAACTGCGCCACGGCGCCGACCGTCACGCTGCCCTGGCTCAGCGAGCGCATGGCGCCGCTGTCGATGGCGGCCGTGAACACCAGCTTGGAGATCGACTCCGGCAGCGCCGCCAGATTGACGGCAAAGCTGGAACGGTCGCCCGAAATGGTCAGCTTGACGGCGTCGCCCGGGCTGGCCAGCTGGTTGTAGAACACCATGTAGCGGTCGTCCGACAGCCGCTCCGAAGCGTCGAGCCCGAAGCACGAGACGTCGGCGCTGGTGCCTCCTATCTTCAGTTCGACATCGACGTTGAACGACTGGCCGCAGCCCAGGTCGTCGAGTTTGCTCTTTTGTCCACGCGAGAATTGTTTCATTTCAATCACCTCAAAATAGTTTGACTCGTTAACACCGGCGAAGTTGCGGACTGCATCGTCTCCTGCCCCTGCCCCTGCCCCGGATGGGACCCGAACAGGCGCGAGCGCTCAAGCGTGCTCTCGGCCCAGGCGCGGTGTGTCGCCACCTCGCACATCGACTGGTTCATCGCGAACACAGCCGGGCTGTCCGGGCGCAGGATGGCCGAGGCCTCCTCCAGGTCGCTGGCGGAAACGCGGTAGTGGCTTTCGATCGGATCGATCTGGCTCGGATGGATCGCCGTCTTGCCGACCATGCCGTGCGCCAGGTCCTCGTTGACCTCCTCGTCCAGCAGCCGCGGCAGGTCCAGATGTTCGAACACCGGCGCCGTCAGCGCGAAGCCGTGCGGCCGGAAGGTCGTCACCAGGCGGCCGATCACCGGCCCCAGCGGCGTGCGGTAGATCGTCATGTTGCGCGGCCGGCGCAAGCCCAGCAGCGCCAGCAGGTCGTTGCCGCCGATGCGCAGCGCCACCACCCGCTCGCGGATGCCGGGCGAGCTGATCAGATGGCGCAGCGCGTGCATCTCGGCGTCGTAAAACACCTCGGCCGTCTCCAGGGTCGGCATCAGCATGTGGGCCGTGTCGCGCACCAGGTTGAAGTACATCGGCAGGTTGTACTGGGTGGCCTTGGGGATGACGAAGCCGGTCAGCTTGTCGGCGCCGGGCATGGCCAGCACGCGCGTCATCACGTCGAGGTTGCGCACGCGCACGAAGCGCTCGGCCTGGCTCGCCACCGGCATGTTGGCCAGCACCAGCGACAGGTTGAACAAGGCATAGCTGAGTTCGCGGTCGGCGACCGCGTCCTCGGTGCACATGATCAGCGAGCGCACATTGCCCAGGCGCGTGCCGCTGGCGACGTCCATCAGATATTTGTGGGTCGCCGGCACGTACAGCGAGGCCCCTAGTGTCTTAACCATCGGCGATACTCCTGATGATGGAAACGGCCTGGTAAGGCAGCTCCGGATCGAGTTGCACCGGCACGTCTTTTTCGCGCGCCAGCACCAGCAAATGGGCGACGTCGGCGCTGGCCGCGTCGCGCACGATCAGTCTGTCCGGCGAGCGCCGCAGCAGCACCCGCGTCGCCTCGCCCAGACCGGGTTTGATCAAGTTGCGGTCGGCGATGGCGTGCACGCGCATGGCCGTCTCCATGTAGTCGCGCGACACCTGCGCCGCCGTCGCGCGCGCGGCCTCGGTGGCGGCCTCGATGGTGGCTGAATCCGGCGCGGTGGTGGCGCCGGCCGGCGCGCCCGCCGGGCCGATGACGGCGTCGATCGCGGCCGGCCCTTCGGCCCACTGTCGCGCCAGTTCGACCAGGCGGTCGGCGAAGACGCGCGACTGGTCCTGCGGCTCGAACTCGGCGTAGTACACGCAACCGTGGAAATCGTCCGGGCCGATCTCGTCGTTGAGGATCGAACGGCTGACCAGGCCGGACACGGTGGCGTTCAAGATGCTCGACGGGATCAGGTAGTCGTCATGGCCGGCGGCGCGGGCGGCCACGCCGGCCAGGTCCGACAGCACGTACAGGCCGCTGTCGATGGCGCAGCGGTGGCGCGCGTTGAACACCGCCATGCTGGCGTGCAGCTCGGCGGCGATGACGCCCTTGCCGGTCCAGCCGTCGATGAAGACGATCGATTCGGGCGCGTGGCCCTGCGCCAGGATGTACTCCAGCGCGACCTGGTCGATGCCGCGGTCGCGGATGATGGACAGCGAATAATGCGCGACCTCGCGGCCGAACACGCCGCCGAGCAGGCGCTTGAGCACCACGCCCACCGGCGTGCCGGCGCGCGCCAGCGACACCAGCGTCACCGGTCCGGCGCGGCGGCGCGCGATCAGGCCGGCCAGGGTCACGCAGTCGCGCGCCATGCGCTCCAGGTTGGCCGTGCAGGCCTGGCCGAACACGTCCAGGTAGCGCGGCGACGGCAGCGACTCGCGCGACAGCATTTCGCTGTAATGGCGCTGTCCCGACTGGATCAGGCGTTCCTTGTCGGGCACGTCGACGAACGAAGCCAGCGCCAGCGGCTTGAGCAGGAAGCGCACGTCGTCGCCGTGGTAGCTGCCGCTGAAATTCATAGCGGCTCCAGGGCGACCCCTGCCAGTTGCGTGCCGCGCGGCACGATGGCGTAGTCGCAGGCGGCCATGAAGCGCGCGTCCGAACGGCTGTCGCCGATGCCGAAGGTCAGGATAGTGCCATGTTCGGCGCGCAGCAGCTCGGTGACGTAGGCGACCGCGTGCGACTTGTTCAGCGCGTTGGGCAGGATGGCCAGGTTGTTGGCGTTGCGGTGGAGGAAATAGTCATGGCCGCGCGCCTCGAGCCACGGGATCACCACCTCGCGCTCGATCGGCTCGAGCCGGGCGGCGATCTTGTCGGCGTCCTTGATCAGCAGATAGAACGGAATCGAGTAATCCTCGACGATGCGGCAGCGGCTGCTCTGGCCCGCGGCCTCGACGTAGGCGTCGATCAGGCGGCCCAGCTCGGCCAGGCCGTCCTGCGCGGCCAGCATCGCCGGGCGCATGCGTTCCAGCCAGGAACGGTCGGCGCTGCCGTCGGGCAACAGCACCACGCCGCCGTAGTTGATCACGGCGTAGCTGGTGAAGTCGATCTTGACGCGGCTGTAGGCGTCCTGGTTGCGCGCGGTCGCAGGAATGATGGTCATGCCGTCATTCATGAACTCGAACATCGCGCGCTGGCCGGCGGTGGTGAAGGAACAGGCGACGCCGTCCTTGAGCACGGCCGCCGGTTCGAGGTCGTCGCGCCCGGAACACTTTTCCAGGGATTGGAACAGTGTGTCGTCCAGGTCAGCAAACAGGAATTTCTTCAATCAGGGCCTCACTCTTAAAATGGAACAGACGCGCCTTGAGCAGCGCGGCCAGCTCGAACAACGCGGCGTTGGGCGGCGTCTCGTGGCAAATGAAAACATGGTCGTACTGACCGGGGGCGACGTTGTACAAAAAATTGGGAATGCCTTCGCCATAGTTGTCGGCGAACGCCAGCGTGTGCGCCACCGCGCCCCAGCGGCGGATCGGCGAGCGCGTGGTCGACTGCACCAGCACTTCGACGCCGTCGCGCGCCAGGCCGGCGCCCAGCGCATAGGCGGCGTGCATGAATTCGCCCGTACCCAGCAACAGCACTGTCTGGCCTGCGCCGATGCCGGCGGCCAGACCGGACACCAGCGCCGGCGGCAAGCGCAGCGGCGTGGTGCGGCCGCGACGGCCGAACTGGTCGCTGGCGCCACGCTCGGCGTCGGCGTCGAAACGCTGCGCCGGCGCCGCGCCCGATACCATCGTACCCGCCGTGAAGCGGTAGCTGCCGTGCAGGCAAGCACCCAAGGTCATCGGCAAGGCGCAGCGTTGCGCCAACGCTGCGACGCCCTGCTCGCCCATGAAGTTGGTGATCACGGCCAAATGCAGATGAGCAAGGGTCGGCTTCCCCCCTGGCTGCACCTGACGGCAAGCGTTCAGCAGGTTGACGAAGGTGTTGCCGGTGCTGGCCTCGTCGTCGACCAGCACCAGCGAGCGCATGCCGACGAACAACTCGCGCTGCGCCGGATCGGCCGGCCAGTGCAGGAACTGGCGCGGCGCGTGGCTGTGCGCCTCCTCGAATTCGATCAGCGCTTCATTGCCGACCCGGTAGCGGGTGGTGTGCAGGAACAGCGCCGGCTGGTCCGGATGCGCGCGTTGCCACGCCTCGAACATGCCCTGTCCCAGCCCGATGCCGGTTTCGGCCATCGAGATGAACACCACCGGTCCCGGCAACGCCGGCACGCCGGCCGCCAGGCTCTCGTGGATCTCGGCCATGCGCTGCGGCGTCACCGGCCAGTGCTTGCCCAGCACCTTGCTCAGGAACAGAAAGCCGCGTTTGGCGTTGTCGCGCGCGGCAAAGCCCAGCAGGCTGTCGGGCGAAAACTCGCTGCCGGTGACGCGCAATTCCAGCGTCCCGGTCGGCAGTTCCACCTCGACACTGCCGAGAAGGGGCGCGGGAAGGGACGCGGGAAGGGACGCGAAAACCGGCGATGGCCCGTTCATGGCAGTTCCACCGCCGTGCCCAGCTCGCCCACGCGCATGCCGTCGCGCACCGCCAGTTGCTCCGGCTTGAATCCGTCATGGCCGTCGATAAAGCTGATCAGCGCCAAATAAGGCAGGTTCGGCCCGGCCAGGCAAGCCATGCCGATGCCACCGGAGGCGCGCGCGTTGATCTCCAGCAGGCGCAGGCTGCCTTGGCCTTCGCGGAACTGCACGTTGAACATGCCGCTCAGGCCGAAGTCGGCCGCCAGCTTGGCGCACGATTCGACGATGTCGGCGCGCACCTCGATCACCTGGCCGTGGCCGGGCTGCGGCAGCTTCTTGCGCGCCACCGCGCTGACCAGATGGCCGTTGGCGCCGACGCAATCGACGCTGTATTCGTCGCCGTCGAGATATTCCATCAGCAGCATGGTGCGGAAGGTTTCCAGCTCGGCCAGGCCACGGCGCAGGTCGCCCAGGCCGATGCGGTAGCTGGAGCCGGCCAGCAGCAGCGCGGCGCTGCTGCGCTCCTCGTCCAGCACGCTGAAGCCGAGGCCGTAGACCGAACGCGCCGGCTTGACGCACAGCTCCTTGTGCAGCGGCCGCAACTCGGCGTGCGCGGCGTCGAACTGGGCGATGTCCTTGAACACACGGAATTCAGGCGGCGGCGCCAGCGGCAGGTCCACGCCGGCGTAGAAGGCGGCCTTGTCGTCGATCATGTCGAGCTTGTCGGAGGCGGCGGCGCTCAGCACGCGGATGCCATGCTCGAGGAAGCGCCCGCGCGCCGCGCTCAGCGCGGACGCGTGCTTGGCCGGCGCGAACACGTCGACCTTGTGCTCGCGGCAAAATTCCAGGCACCAGTCGACATAGTCGGCCGCCGTCAGGCCTTTGGGCTCGAGGTGGAACTCGTGCGCGGCGCCGGCGGCCGGGGTATGGGCGTGCGGGTGCGTGTAAATGGTATGGAAACGGCCGGCGTGATCGGCCTCGCGGATGAGCGTGAGCACGTTCGCGATCGACGAGAAAGCGCTGTTATACCAGACGCGGCAAGCCCGTTCCGGCGCGCTCACAGGAACGCCCCCGACGACAAGGTGTGCGGTCCCGCGCTCAGATAAATGCTCATGCAATCCTCATGTAAAACAATGGTGTAACGATGGTGAAAAACAGCCTGTGTGCGGCGCGC